>CAVSOS010000011.1:0-29219 GCA_963729395.1 uncultured Pseudomonadota bacterium
CTAGCTAGTGCCCCGAATCCGCGGTCTAGCGCTGCTTCCGACCCCGAGAAGTGGAATTACGAACGCGGATGCGGCGCTATGATTGAGCTTCGTTCAAGATTATATCGCGATTTCAATAATATAAGAGTTCGTGGGTTTATTCTGGGTGGAGTGCCACGACTTACTCCGGTTAACGTCGTTTTCGGGGGACCCCCAGCGTGCAGGAAAATGCCGCCCGCTTCTGTCCGTCGACCGCTGACCTCTGACCGTGCGCCGCAAAAAACTCTGACGCGGCCTTGCAGAAGCCGACGCGGTTGTTACCTGAACAGCTGACATACGCCCCCGATGTGGCCAGATTGGTCGATGGACAGTGGGAATGTCGCGCCCGTCAGCCGCTGACGTATGCCTCTTTACAAAGGGAGGTTTACAATGTCGGACTTTCGGTTTTTTCACACACATCGAACATGGGAAGACTGGTGCGGCATGCTGCTTGGCATGCTGATTGCGTTGTCGCCCTGGTTTCCCGCGCAAACGAGCCACGAGCTTGTTGGTGGAGACCGTGGCTTCGTGGTTTTGAATACGATTACGGTCGGCGTCTTGGTGTTCGGTCTTGCGCAGCTCGAGTATGTTGCGTTGCAGCGTTGGCAAGAAGGATGTGAGATCTTGCTCGGCCTCTGGCTAATCGCCTCGCCTTACATCTTCGGTTACTTCGACGACGGCTTGCTCAGATTCTGGCATTCCAGTCTAGGCGGACTAGTGGTGCTGCTCGCGACATTGCAGTTGTGGCAGGACTGGGACCTCAATGATCAGGAGATGCTTAAGCACGGGCGATAACGGCCAATACCGGGTTGACAACAGTGATCATGTTGGCGAAGTGCAGCTAGTGCGGTAGGTGCGCTATTTGCGCGACGTAAAAAACCTCCCCGAAAATGAAAACCGGTCGTTCATTTCCCCATCGCCTTGAACTCCAGCTCTGCAAGACTTTCGCGCAGCCAATTCCACCTGAAGATCCATCCGAGCCCGCGTCGGCCCGAGGCGGGCAGAACGGTTTAAGCGCGTTCTTGCACGATTGGCTTTTCAGGGGCTGTGAGCGGACTTTCAGACCATTTCACCGCTGGGTCGTCACAACTTATACATTGGAGAACGGTGCGGCCGGAGATGGTGACAACCGGGACCATTCGCTTTTCGCAATTCGGGCAGCGCGTTGTTCGATCCATGAGATCCTCCCGATTTCTCCTTAACCAGGAACTAGAGCTTTTGTTCCATTTGAGTGTTACGGCCAAAACAGGGGGGATGCCATGGAAGCTGCTCGGGTGATGCTCGTTCAGCGCGGGCAGCCGCCGGCCCATCAATCCTCCGATATCGGCAGCACGCCAGCGACGTTCCAATCGAACGTTCCTGCCGGAATTCGGCTCACGGGGGCGGGCCGGGAGGAAGATTTCAAGAGCCAGCGCGCGCCTCGTTGAGATCAGACATGGCATTGGTCGAAGATACACTTGGACCTTGCAGCTGCGGGTAGCGGAGATGCTCCATGGCTTGCCTCCGGTCTGGTGACTTCTTGATACTTAAGAATAAACCCGTCCGAGAGGAGCCGGCTCCCTTGGTATGTCGCTCTGCAATCCATCCAACGAGGCGAAAATTGCGACCTTCGAGGTCAGTCATTCCTGCCTAACGGCCACTTCTGGCACATAGTAACCAGGTAAGGAACCCACGCCGAGCTGCTCCTTGCGTTTTGGACCTCGATAGGTTTTAAGCCCGGTGACTTCATCACGATAGGGTATGAACGAGAAGCGAACTGCGTGGCTTTGCCGCGTTTTAAAACGAGTGACGGACCCCCGGTCGCTCATGCGCTTTACACTGTTCTGAGCCTCCGCAAAGGAATCCATCATGGCCAAGATGACCAAGAATCAGTTGATTGATGCAATTGCAGAAGGAACGCAGGTTTCCAAAGGAGACGTAAAGGCCGTCATCGAGCAGATGGCGACTGTAGGCTATAAGGAACTGAATGAATCCGGCGAGTTCGTCATTCCTGGCTTCGTCAAAATGTCGGTCGTGAACAAGCCTGCTACTGAAGCCCGCAGCGGCGTAAATCCTTTCACGAAAGAGCCTATGGAGTTCGCGGCCAAGCCAGCCAGCAAGTCGGTCAAGGCGTCACCCCTGAAGGTTGCTAAAGACGCTGTTTGAAGCGGACGGGTTGGTTGAGGCGTTCGCCTGAACTGTGGGTAATTCCATCACACCCGAGACGGGCACCTCCACCCGCACACTTTGCGCCCCGAGACGGAATCTCTGGAGGGCCTAGGGGAACAGTCTCGCAAAGGTCATGCGGTGTGATGCTCGCGTGGCCTTTTGTCTTTTATTGTCTGACCGTAAAAATAGGGACCCTGGGTGAACAGTCGCAAGGCCCAGGTGGCCGGGCCCTAAACCTAGGTATGCTCTTCTCAACCAAAAGGAACGTCCGGATCAACCTTCCGTGCAATAGCCCGCTTCATTTCTCTTTGATTATGGTTCGCTCCAGCCGCCGATGCGTCGGGCGGTGAGGCGATCCGAGGAGTTCACCGATGACAGCCATATATACAATCGTATTCTCAGGTCTTGCCCAAAAAGCGGCGGAGTCAGCCTCAGACTTCGCGAGCGTGGTTCGCAATCTGATCAAGGACGTGCGCGACTGCTACCGGCCAAAACTGCACTACATGCGTGGCCCCGGCCCGAAATGGCGCGCCAAGCATTGAGACAGAGGTGCAAACGATCCGACCTGTAGCTTTTTCGGGCCGCGAAAGAGATGGGCAGTGGCGGCGGGTGGTGATCGAGAAACCGTTTGGGCACGCCCTAAGCGTGGGCGCGTGATGTTCGCTCCGCACCGGCGGACTTCTTGGTCTAGGCCTGAGAGCCTTCTATGCCACATCTTCCGACCTCGTCGCGATCAACGACGTGCTGCGGAGTAGAGCGAAATGGCCATTGCTGCGGACTTTGCAGGAGCAGCGAATGCAATGGAACCATCGCCATCCAGCGTCAGCTTGCGTGGCCTTGATGAGGTTAACCTGCTTCTCGCTGGAGCTTTGTCGGGCTTCGGCCCCTACGTCGCCGCGTTTCTAGCCGAGCAAAATTGGACCCAACAGAACATCGGCTTTGTGCTGACGGCAGCTGGTTTCGCCGGATTGCTGAGCCAACTGCCCGGCGGTGCGTTGCTTGACGGTATCCGATCGAAGCGCATCGCGGTCGCGCTGGGCGCGGGTATGGTTGCGGCAGGCGCGCTGATTATAGCAATTTGGCCGAGTTTCCCACTGGTGTTAACCGCTCTGGTGCTCCAAGCGATCACTGGCGGCTTCCTGGGGCTGGCGATTGCTGCCATCAGCCTTGGCCTGGTTGGCAATGCAGCGCTCGCCGAGCGGCTCGGACGTAATCAGCGCTTCGCCTCGACGGGAGGGGTGTTAGCGGCCGGCCTGATGGGCTTCATCGCCTATTTCCTGTCGTATCGCGCGATATTCATCGTGGCTGCCGCGCTGGTGCTTCCGCTGCTTGTTGCTCTTGGCCGCATCCAGCCTTCAGATATCCATTTCGGCCGCGCCTCGTGCATACCGGATCACCAAGGGCCGAGCGCGCCGCCGAGAGCCCGGCTCGGAAGCCTTTGGAAGATCCCCGGCCTGCTCATATTCGCCGGCTGCGTGTTCTTATTCCAGATGGCTAACGCGTCAATGCTGCCACTCGCCGGCGAAGCTTTCGCGTACAGCAAGGCAGCGCTCTCCTCGCTCATCGTCTCCGGACTGATCATGGTGCCCCAGGTCATCGTGGCGATCATGGCGCCGTGGACCGGACGCCGGGCAAATACCTGGGGCCGACGGCCACTGCTGCTCGTCGGATTCGCGGCATTGCCGATCCGTGCGCTGGTTTTTGCCTGGACTACCAATCCAACAATTCTCATCGTCGCTCAAGTACTGGACGGAGTCAGCGGAACGATGTTGGGCGTTCTCACAGCGCTTACAATCGCAGACCTCACAGCGGGTACCGGCCGGTTTAATCTCGCGCAGGGATTCGTCGGAACGATATCCGGGATCGGCGCTTCGCTCAGCACCACCCTTTCAGGTCTCGTGGCCGGGAGCCTTGGCCGTGCGGCAGGATTTCTCGGCATCGCAGCAGTGGCCCTGGCCGCTCTGCTTCTCCTGTGGTTGCTAATGCCTGAAACCCATCCGTCGAATAGGAGTGAGCACCCATGACCGCTCATTCGCAGCCCATGCACGGTAGAATCCCGGCAACTCTACGAATGCCGCCGTTCGACCAATGAACGCCCGTTTGCGTCAATCGCGTCTTAAATACTTTCGATGAGGGACTCCCGGATGTTATTCAAGGTTCAGGTTGGCCCAGCTCAGATATCTATCCATCAGGGGCAGACGGTGTTCCTCACCGAAACCGACGGGCGGGTGAGCTGGCCAAGCAAATGCGGACTGTATTTCCGCGATACCAGGGTGATCAGCGCCTGGGCAATTTATGCGAACGGCGAACTGTGGGATCTGCTAAATGGTGGCGCAATTGCTCCCCACGCGGCTCGTATCTTCCTGACCAACCGCGCTTTCGAGACCGAAGACGGGCCGGTCGCGGCGCGTACGCTGGGCTTGGTGATCGGCCGTCAAGTCGAGGCCGGATTGCACGAAGACATCGAGATCACCAACAACAGCCAAAAGCCGGTTCGCTTCAACCTGGAAGTCTCGATGCGCGCCGATTTTGCCGACATTTTCGAGGTGAAGGGCGACAACATCGTGCGGCGCGGCCACGTCATCACCTCATGGTCGGCCAAGCGGGAAATACTTCGGCTAACTTATTGCAACAAGGATTTTTACCGTGAAGTGAACGTCCGGACCGGCAAGGGGGACGGCAGGCCGACGGTATACGCCAATGGGCGCCTGAGTTTCGACATTGCGCTGAAGCCCGGGCAGGCCTGGCATCGCTGCCTGATCTACGATCTCGTGGACGGCTCGAAACGCTTTCGCGCATCCAAGGAATGTGTTCATTCCAGCATCACTTCGGGCCACTCTCGCAACATGGACGAATGGCAGCGAACGGTCCTAAAAATAGAGACCAGCAACGAGGAATTCTATCGCTGCTATAATCAGGGAGTGCGGGACATGGCGGCTTTGCGGCTTCCGTTGCAGGGTACCGATCACATGGTGTTCGTGCCGGCCGCCGGATTGCCGTGGTTCGTGGCGCTGTTTGGCCGCGATAGCCTGATCGTCTCGTTGCAAACGATGATTGTTTATCCGGAATTTGCTGCGGGTACGCTGGAGGTTTTGGCGCAGTATCAGGCAACGGAGCGCGATGACTACCGTGACGCCGAGCCGGGTAAGATCCTGCACGAACTTCGCTACGGCGAGCTGGCGCATTTTAAACTGATCCCACACACGCCATATTACGGCACAGCGGACGCGACGCCCCTCTATCTGATCGCGCTGCATGCGGCGTGGAAGGCAACCGGCGATCAGACCCTGATCGAGCGGCATTTGCCGAACGCCGAAGCGTGCCTGATCTGGATCGACAAATACGGTGATCGCGACGGTGACGGATTTCAGGAATATCAGACGCGGTCGAAAGCCGGCTACGAGAACATGGCGTGGAAGGATTCCGGAGATTCCGTAATGTACCCTGACGGTACGCTCGTGCGCGGCCCGAAAGCTCTGTGTGAATTGCAGGGTTACGTCTACGACGCTTGGTTGCGCATGGCCGAGATCTACGATGTGCTCGACGACAAGCGACGCGCCAATAGGCTGCGAAAGAAGGCGGCAATCCTATTCAAGAAATTCAATGAAGCATTCTGGGATGAAAGATCAGGCTTCTATGCCTACGCTTTGGATGGCGACAAGAAAAAGGTGCTGTCGGTAGCTTCCAATGTCGGGCAGTGCCTCTGGTCCGGCATCATCGCGCCAGAGCGTGCAGCCACCGTGGTAAAACGCCTAATGCAAAAGGATATGTGGAGCGGCTGGGGAATCCGTACGCTGTCATCGGACCACCCTTCGTTCAACCCGTACAATTATCAAGCCGGCGCGGTCTGGCCGCATGACAACTCGCTGATTGCGCTGGGCATGCGGCGTTACGGCTTTGACGCAGAAGCGGCAGCGTTAGCGCGTGACATCAGCGGTGCCGCAAGCCATTTCCTGCTAAATCAGTTGCCCGAACTATATGCCGGCTTGCAGCGCGATCCGACAGGTTTCCCGGTGCAGTATCTCGGCGCCAACGTGCCGCAGGCCTGGGCAGCTGGCACGCCGTTCATGCTCCTGCAGGCAATGCTGGGCCTCCAGCTGGATGCTCCGCGCGGAAAGCTATATGTTGATCCGGCGCTGCCGGACTGGTTGCCGGACATGACGTTGATCGATCTGCGGCTAGGGCGGCGACAGTTCGATATCCGGTTCTGGCGTGACGGCAAGGAGACTCAATTCGAAGTTCTTAGGGGAAAGCGCAGTGCGGTAGAACGGAAAGCCGCGTCTGCGCTTCGCAAAAATAATTCGAACCGCGACGCATCTCCGCGATTGTGAGATTGTCTGTTTGAGTCCCATCGTTTCCAGGATGATCGGTCGACTACCGAGCTGACTCCAAGAGCGCGTCCGGTTGCGGGCGCAAAGCAGTCGTTCAGTAGTTCTTGCCACGGAAGAGCATAATCCGAAATATGATTGAACCGTGCCCAAGCTGACCTTGGTGAAGGTGCAGCAGCCCGAGCGCCTTTGGATGGGCGCTTCTAGCTGGAGGGCGAAGGAGCAGAAGCGCGCCCCTGCCACTTCGGGGTTTGGCACTTCTCGGGCACCGCCGCTTCCCAATCCACGTTTGCTTTGCGGGGTGTTATCGGACATCCGGCGCGGGTGAAATTCCATAACAACCGATTGGCGAATGTCGGCGCGAGCAACGGTTATAGGCAAGATGCTCTCGAGCCGGCGGTTAGCGTACAGAACGAGTTATAGGTCAATCGCCTTTTAGACGTTGATTCTCGTGGACCCGTATCGCCTCGGCACCTCGCGCGCCCACCGATGACAGCCTGAGCATGCTTAGCGCCGCCCCGAAAAGTGCAAAGCCAACGCCGACCATAAGAGAGATCTGAGTGCCCTCCGCTGGATAACGAGCCAACAGCAGAGCCACGAGCGACGCGCCCAGCGTTTGCCCAAGAAGTCGTGCCGTACCAAGGACGCCGCTGGCGCCGCCGCTGCGCTCGCGCGGCGCTGCGGCGATCATGGTGCGGTTATTGGGTGTCTGGAATAGGCCGAAGCCGGCGCCGCTCAGGGCCATTCGCCAAACAATATCCGTAACCGAGGGATGGTCGGGCAGCAGGGCCAAAGTGCCGAGGCCCGCTGCAAACAGGATTAGCCCGATGCCACCCAGAAGCCCGGCGGAGTAGCGCTCAACCTGCCGCCCAGCCAACGGAGCCGCAAAGGCGATGGCAATCGGCCATGGCGTAATGAGAAGCCCCATCTGCACCGCGGAATATCCGAACCGGGTCTCGAGATAAAATGGCATCGCTACGAATGCCAGCATCTGCGCGCAGAACGACGCAACTGAGGTGCAAACAGACAATGCGAAAATGGGAATCTGCAAAAGATCCAAAGGCAGTAACGGTGAAGATACTTCCGTCTGCCGACGAACCAAAAGCAGGCAGGCAACGGCTGCGATCCCAAATTCCGTCAGACAGATGGAGAGGTTCTCGCCATGGCCGACGCTGTCGATGGCGGCTATTCCAAGGCCGAACGTGACCGCGCTGAGCACGGCGCTTTGCCAATCGAAGGTATGAATGCCGCCCGGGGTGTGCGGGAGACAACGCCAGCCCAACGCCAATGCGCCTATTCCGAGTGGTATGTTGATCGCGAACAGATACGGCCAGGTTCCCACCGCCAGAATAGCCGAAGCTACCGTGGGCCCGACCGCGGCAGAGAAGGCTACCACCAGCGCATTGAAGCCGATACCACGTGCAAGCAGAGCGTGAGGGTATGTGAATCGGACCAGCGCCGAATTGACGCTCATGATCCCTGCCGCGCCAAATCCCTGCACAATCCGCGCCACGGTCAACAGGAGCAGCGTATGTGACAAGGCGCAAAACAGCGACGCCAGTGTGAAAAGCAACAGACCGGCCAAATAGACGCGGCGATAGCCGATGATCTCGCCCAGGGAAGCCAGCGGGAGCAGCGAAATAGTGATTGCCAACTGATAGCCGTTGACGATCCAGATCGAAAATGCGGGGCTGGCATCAAGATCTCGGGCAATTGTCGGCAGAGCAACGTTTGCGATGGCGCCGTCCATCACTGCCATGATTAGACCTAGCGCAATCGTCAGGATGGCCCAATTGCGCTGAGGCAGCGGCATGCCGTCAGCATGCTTGATGATAGCGGTCGACATGTGGTTACAGATACCTCCCTTGCTTGGCATGGGGCTACCAACGCCGCTCGTAAGTATTAATAGAAGTCGCTTCACGCGCGCAGCAGGGAATACGCTCCGCCTTGATGGAGCTTGGCCTCCCTTGATGGTCTTTGGAAGTTGCGAACGCTGCTCACCGCCGAGGTTTTAGCGGAAAGCTTATCAATTCTCGAATCACCGCATCGGCGCCGAGCTGACGCCCGACGAACCGCGGGCGTCAGCCAGTGCCATACGCCGACGTCAGTACAAAGGCTGATTCAAGCCATTGGACGCTGCCGACCGTTTTGCTAAAAGGGCGGCGACGGTAAGCCGGCCAGAGAGCCGGTTCAATGCCGGGAGGTGAGCCATGTTCGTGACAAAAGCGCTTGCGCGGTTGACGATGTTTGCCGGCTTGATGGCGCTGCCAAATGCCATCCCCACCGCAGTTTATGCGCAGCAGGCCGTAACGGTCGGCGCCACCGACATCGGCGGCAGCGTTGTCGGGGCGTCGGGTCCCGAAGCCGGGGTCTGGGTGATCGCCGAGACCACCGAGCTACCGACCAAGTTCGCGCGGATCGTCGTTACCGACGATCAGGGCCGCTATCTCATTCCCGATCTGCCGACAGCCGACTACAGCGTCTGGGTGCGCGGCTATGGTCTGGTGGATTCGCCCAAGCTCATCGCAAAGCCGGGCCAACTGCTCAACCACACCGCGGTGCCAGCGCCGAACGAAGCAGCGGCGGTGCATTATTATCCGGCGATCTACTGGTACGCGATGATGAAAATTCCACCGGCCGGCGAGTTCGGCGGCAAAAGCGACATTCCCGAAAAGCTGACGCAGACTGACTGGCTGAAGCAGATGAAGAACATCGGCTGCATCGGCTGTCATCAGATCGGCCAGGAAGCCACCCGCACGATACCGGCTGCGTTCGGCAAGTTCGATTCCGGTGAGGCTGCCTGGATGCGGCGCATTCAATCGGGGCAGTCCGGCGAGCAGATGACCAACCAGCTTGCCGGCAATTTCGGCGGCGCCCCCTTTAAATATCTCGGCGACTGGACCGATCGCGTCGCCAAGGGCGAGCTACCCAAGAGCAAGCCGGCACGTCCGCAAGGCGTCGAACGCAATATCGTGATCACGTCATGGGAGTGGTCGACACCCGACAAATACCTGCACGATCTGATTTCATCAGACCGGCGCAATCCGACAGTCAATGCCTATGGCCCGCTTTACGCCTCGCCGGAATATTCGACCGACAACATGCCGATCCTGGATCCGAAGACGAATAAAGTGTCGTTCTTCAAGATGCCGGTCGCGGACCCCGAGATGCCGGAATCGTTGGGTCCCGGGCATTCCGCCAGCGTGAAGCCGCTGGAGCCGTCCGCCTATTGGGGCCAGCAAAAACTCTGGGATACGCGAGCCAACAACCACAATTGCATGTTCGACGAGAAGGGCCGGCTCTGGCTCTCCGCCACCGTGCGCGGCATCGATAACCCGGCGTTCTGCAAACGGGGTTCCGACCATCCGTCGGCCAAGCTGTTCCCGCTGGAAAAGTCGGCCCGTCAGGTGGCGATGCTCGATCCCAGGACGATGAAGTACAGCTTTATCAACACCTGCTTTGCCACCCATCACCTGCAGTTCGGCTATGACGCCAATGACACGCTGTGGCTCAGCGGCACCGGCCCGGTTGCCGGCTGGATCAACACCAAGATGTTCGACGAAACCGGCGATGCGGCGAAGTCGCAAGGCTGGTCGCCGTTCGTGCTCGACACCAACGGAAACGGCAAGCGCGACGATTATGTCGAGCCCAACGCCCCGCTCGATCCGAACAAGGACAAGCGGATCGTCCCGGGTTCGGGACCTTATGCGGTGATGCCGTCGCCGGTCGACGGCTCGATCTGGTACACCGTCGGCATCTTCGTCGGCACGCCAGCGGTCCTGCGATTTGACCCGGCGACCGGACTGTCGGAAGTGTACAACGTTCCCGCGCCGGCGTTCGGAATCCGCGGCGGCGATATCGACAAGAACGGCGTGGTCTGGGCGTCGTTGTCGAGCGGCCACCTCGGCAGCTTCGATCGCCGCAAGTGCAAGGGCCCGCTCAATGGACCGACCGCCACCGGCGATCATTGCCCCGAGGGCTGGGCGATCTATCAGTATCCCGGCCCTGGCTTCGACGGCATCGGCGAGAACAGCGCCGAGTCGAGCTATTACACCTGGGTCGACCAGCACAACACGTCCGGACTTGGCGAGAACATCCCGATGTCCACCGCCAATCTCGGGGACGGCTTCGTGGCGTTGAAGGACGGCAAGATGATCACGATCCGGATTCCCTATCCGCTCGGCTTCTACGCCAAGGGTTTTGACGGGCGGATCGACGATCCGAACGGCGGCTGGAAAGGCCGCGGATTGTGGAGCACGAGCGGCGACCGCACGCCCTGGCTCAAGGAAGGCGGCAAGGGCTCAATGCCACGCGCCGTGCACATCCAGTTTCGGCCCGATCCGCTGGCAAATTGAGGTTCGCAGAGGCAATTTGAACGCTCGGTGGCGCGAGATCGCGGTGCGTTCGCGCTATCAGACGCACCCGGTGACCGCATCTGGACGCAAAGCGGCCGTTCGGTTTGACCGGACAACTCGGCTGGGAGCTCAGCCCTTCTCTCAAGGGATGCAATTTTCGCCGTGCAACGCTCCGGAATTCTCAAAAGCAACACTTCAAACCGCTGCTGTGACCTGACAGAGAATTGCTACATTGCGAGATAACGTCGGCGGATATCTTCATTTCCGACAAGGCCAGCCGTATCCTGGCGATGCACCACCTTTCCCTTGTCGATGACAACCGCTTCCTCGGCGATCCGCAGGCAGAAATGCATGTTCTGCTCGGCGAGCAGGATGGTGGCGCCACTCGCTCCCAGTTCCCGCAGTACCTTGCTGATCGTGGCGACGACAATCGGGGCCAGCCCTTCGCTCGGTTCGTCGAGCAGCAGGACCAGAGGATTGCCCATCAAGGCCCGCGCGATGACCAGGAGTTGTTGCTCGCCGCCTGACAGGCGACCCGCCGCGCGCGAGCGTAGTTTGGCGAGTAACGGGAAGGTCTCCCAGATACGCGGCAGGGTCCAGTTTCGCCGTCCGTCGGGACCGTTCTTGGCCGCGATCAGGAGATTGTCCTCGACGCTGTGCTCGGGAAACACCTGCCGGTCCTCGGGTACGTAGGCGAGGCCGAGCCGGGCACGCGCATACGGCGGTGCGCGGGTGATGTCACGGCCGGCGAAGAAGATGCGGCCACGCCTCGCCGGCACGATTCCCGCAAGCGTCTTCATGGTCGTACTCTTGCCCGCGCCGTTACGCCCGAGCAGCGCCAGCGTGCGTTTTTCCTGAAGGACGAGATCGACATCGAACAGGATCTGGCTCGCGCCGTAGAAGGCGCTCAATCCTTCGGCGCGCAGGAGGTCCGTCATGTCGCGAGCTCCTCCGTGCCGAGATAGGCTTCGATCACAGCCTTGTTGTTCCGGATCTCGTCCGGTGTGCCTTCGGCCAGGACGCGGCCGTAGCACAGCACGCGGATGGTACTGGCGACCTGGAAGACGATGTCCATGTCGTGCTCGATGAAGACCAGCGTGAGCTGCCGCTGTTCCCACAGCTTACGCACGCGTTCGATCATGCGCCAGCGCTCTTCAGGGCCCATGCCGGCCGTCGGCTCGTCGAGCAGAAGCACCCTGGGTTCGAGCGCAAGCGCAATCGCGATATCGAGCAGCTTCTGGTCGCCGTGGGAAAGGATCGCGGCCTCAACATTCGGGACCTGGGTCAGGCCCACCAGCTCCATCACCTCTTCGGCTCGCGCCCGCACGCCGGGCGGCGGAAAGCGATGCGAGAGATTGCCCCACTGGCCGATATGGGCGGTAACGGCGGCCATCAGGTTCTCCCTGACCGTCATGGTCGGAAAGCAGCTTGCCACCTGAAAGGCCCGCCCGATGCCCCGGTGCATCCGTTCGCTCCTGGAGAGACGAACGATGTCCTGACCGTCGAGCAGCACCTGGCCCGAGTCGGGCGGGAACGCGCCGCTGATCAGGTTGAAGAAGGTGCTTTTGCCGGCGCCATTTGGACCGATCACCGCCGAAAGCGAGCCCGACGGAAAGTCGAGCGACACATCGTCGATGGCCCGCAGGCCACCGAATGCCTTGGTCAGATTTCTGATCTCGAGCTTCATCGCGAGCGTCCGGGCCAGGCGAACTTGAGAAAATCGAGCACGCCGCGGCGCAGGCCGAGCGTGAAGGCCAGGATCACGATCCCCAGAACCAGGCCTTGATATTCGGTGAAGCGTGTCACCACATCGTTCAGTGCGAGCAGGATCATCGCGCCGAGGATGGGTCCGAGGAAGCTGTTGATGCCGCCCAGCATGACGGCAAAGATCGCCTGGCCGGAATTCGGCCAGTCGGCGAGTTCGGGATAGGCGCCCGAGACGAACAGCGCGGCCAGCACGCCGCCCAACCCTGCGAAGGCGCCGGCAATCGTAAATGCCCAAAGCCGGGCCCGCCACAGAACGACGCCCGTGAAGCTGGCGCGGTTCTCGTTGTCGCGGATCATCCGCAGCGTCTGGCCAAACGGGCTCGCCGAGACGTGGCGCAGTGCCAGCAGGCCGAGCACCGCCACGATGGTGCAGAACTGGTAGAGATGAAGCTGCGAGGCGAGCTCGAAGCCGAAGATCTCCCGCCGCGGGATGCCGCCGCGCAGGCCCTGGTCACCGCCGGTAAAAGTCTGCCAGGAGATGATGACGCTGTAGAGCAGCATTTGCACCGCGAGCGTGATGAAGGCGAAATAGTCGGTGCCGAGGCGCACACAGATTGCGCCGACACATAACGCCGCAAAGGCCGTGATCAAAACCGCGAGCACAGCGGCGACAGGCAGCGAGAGATTCGTCATCTGCATCGTCAGTGCGAAGGCGTAGGCGCCGAGGCCGTAGAACATGCCGTGGCCAAACGAGACCATGCCGGTGTTTCCGACCAGCAGGTTGAGCGAGGTGGCAAACAGCGCCATGGCGCTCAGGCGGATGACGAAATCTTCGAAGGCGGGGCTGCGATGGAAGAGCGGGATCGCCAGCACGACGATCAGGGCAACGGCGGCGATCGCCATATCGCGCAACGCAGGGTGGCTCCTCACGACCGGCGACCGAACAGACCCTGCGGACGCAGGAGCAGGATCGCGATCATCACGATGTAGATCAGGCCATCCGTGAATTTGGGGAAGCCGATGGTGCCGAAGCCGCGGACCATGCCGATCAGCAGCGCGGAGACCAGGGCTCCCGCAATGGAGCCCATGCCGCCGATCACCGTGACGATGAAACTCTCGATCAGGATCGAGAAGCCCATGCCGGGCGACAGCGAGCGCACGGGAGCCGCGAGTGCGCCTGCCAGCCCCGCCAGCCCGCCGCCGATAGCGAAGACGATCGCGAAAAGCAGCGTCGTGTTGACGCCCAGCGCCGAAACCATCTGGGGGTTGATCGCGGCGGCGCGCACCGTCTTGCCGAACCGTGTCATCGACAGGCCGAGGCCAAGCACGATCGCAATCAGCGCGGCGATGCCGATCAGCACGGCGTAAAAGGGCGGCACCACGCCGCCCGCGATGAAGAGCGGCGGCACCTGGAAGGCCGGCGGCATCCCCATCGCGTGGAACTCGGGCCCCCAGACGATCTTCACGAGATCGTCGAAGATCAACACCACGGCGTAACAGATCAGGAGCTGCATCAGCACGTTGGAACCGTACACGCGACTGATCAGGACGCGTTCGAACAGCACGCCGAACAGCGCCATCGCCAGCGTTCCCGACAGCACCGCAACAGCGTAGCTGTCGGTTGCGCCGAGCGCGGTATAGGCGACGTAGCCGCCCAGCATGTAGAAGGTGCCGTGGGCGAAGTTCACGATCTTCAATACGCCGAAGATCAGGGTCAGGCCCGCAGCGACAAGGAACAGCAACATTCCCACGATCAGCCCGCTGGTGGTCTGGGTGACCACGCAGGCGGGCGTCGCGAGGCAAGCGCCGAGCGCGCTGAGATCCATCTCAGATGTACTTCTGCTGCTTCTTCCACTCCGTCTCGTAGCTCGAGGATCTTGCCCCAGTCGGCGGCCTTCACATCGACGATGAACGGTTCCTTCGGCGTGGTCTGGCCCCAGCCGATGGCGTAGCCGATCGTCGTGTGATCATCGCGCATGGTGATCGTGCCGTCGGCGCCAAACGGCGAGTTGATCTTCATGCCGGTGAGCGCCGCGGCCAGAGCCTTGCCGTCGAGCGAGTTGGCCTTCTTGATGGCTTGCTCGTAGAAATGCATCGCCAGCGAATTTTGCCACGCCCAGTTGGTCGGCCGCTCGTTCCACTTCTTGAGGTAGGCCTGGCCCCATTCCTTGTTGGCGGGCGTATCCGGAAAGGTCTCGAGGTAGCGCGTCGCCGACTGAATGCCGGCCGGCAGATTTTTGATGGCCGCCAGCACCGGATAGTCGACATTGGGCGTCGCCACCGTCATCTGCGAGAACAGCGCATAGATGTTGCCCTGGTTCACGAACGCCGAGAGATCGCCGGCATAGAGCAGCGTAAACAGAGCCTGCGGCTTGGCCTGAATCAGCTTGGTGATGACTTCGGTGAAGTCTGGCTGGCCGAGCTTGGGCCATGCATCGGTGACGATCTCGACGTCCGGCTTGAACTGCTTGAAGAACTGCAGGTACTGCGCGGTGGTGTCGCGACCGTAAGCATAGTCCGGCGAGCAGGTCGCCCACTTGTTGAGCTTCTTGGCATTGGCGTATTCGGCGAGATGGATGCTGCCGGCCACTGCGTCGTGGACGCCCTGGCGCGCGACGCGGAAGGCGGTGGGCGCGCGGATCTTGGGATCGGCGGTCAGCGACGAGGTCTCGCTGTTGGTGTGGATGCAAGCGATGCCCAGATCGCGCACGACTTCCTGGACCGCGAAGGAGGCGGACGAGGCTTCGGCATCGACCAGCAGCTCACAACCAGTAGTATTTACCAGCTCGCGTGCCACGCGAGCGGCCTCCTGGGGCTGGCCCCTTGAATCGCGGAAGACGAATTCGATCTGCCGGCCGAGAAGGCCGCCGGCGGCGTTGATGCGATCCTGTTCGATCATCAGTGAGTTGCGAGAGGACGTGCCAAGCAGCGCGATCGGTCCTGACAGGATGCTTTGCATTCCGATGCGCAACGTACTGCCCTCTGCCCTGGCCACCCAGGGGGCGGCCAGCAGGCTGGCCGTACCACCGGCCAACATCGTGCGACGCGTAATGAATCCGCTCATTGAATGGCACCTCCCCTGACATTGTTATTGCGGCTCGGTTTTTCAGATACCGGCCGTCTTTGTTGAGGTGCCAAGTCTAGATCGGCGATGGCGTCCTAATCAAGCTGGCATTGGCGGGCTCGCAGCTGTGATCAGGGGCGGCCAACCGATCCAACATCGGCTGCATCCGGGTGCGGGCCTGCTACGAGATCGCAATGATCTCAAGTTCTTGACCGGATGTGCCGACCATATCCCCATCTGGCGCCCGCAGAGCGGCCGATTCCCGTCGATCCCCGGTCCGGTGCGCTCTCGGTATTTTTGGCGAGCATTCCGCGTAAATTGGGTATTTTGGATACATATGGATGCTTTGGAAGTGTTCGACGCTGCCGCGATCATGGCCGCGCTGATGATCGAAATCGCAGGTGAAAGGCTCCGACATCCGCCAACGTCCCGGCATGCGTCAGCGTCGTTTCCGCGTCGTCCGCATCCAAGCCCAGGCCCAGATGGGGCGCGACGCCGACGCGTTCTTTTATGCGCATGGAGGTCGCGCTCGCCCTCACGCGGATCGGCTGCTGGCTGGAGACCGTGAGCTCACCGTCTGATCGAACCGTGTCGCGCCAGTTCAGCGATCGGATGGCAGACGACGAAGCCCGTTCGGTTTCGCCGCATTTGGCAGCGCGGTCTATCTCCGCGCCTTAGGGTTTAACAGCCTTTCCACCAGCACGGCGGCGATGATGATTCCGCCGATAGCCGACCCCTGCCAGAACGGCGAAACGCCCAAGAGATTGAGGCCGTTGCGGATCATCACCATGATGAAGACACCGATGAGCGTGCCGACAATCGTGCCGCGACCGCCATAGAGGCTGGCGCCGCCGATCACCACGGCCGCGATCGCATCAAGCTCCAACAAATTGCCGGCGAGCGGATCAATCGAGAGGATCTGCGCCGACATGAGGGTCGCGGCCACCGCAGACAGAGCTCCGGAAATCACATAGGGCAGTACGCTGTAATACAGCACGCTGAGACCGGCGGTACGGGCCGCCTCGCGGTTGGATCCGACCGCATAGATCGTGCGGCCGCCTTTGGTGTAGGTAAGATAGGCCCAGGCCAGCGCATAAAGCGCAAGCAGGGTCAGAACGTTACTCTGGATGCCGAACACCGTCGTATAGACGAGGTCGTTGATTTCGGGCGGAATGTCGGTGATCGACGTTTGACCGGAGAAAATATAGGCTAGGCTCCGGCCGATCGCCATCACCCCGAGCGTTATGACGAACGCGGCAAGGTCGAAATACGCGATCAGAAATCCCGAGAAGAGCCCGATTCCGGCCCCGGAGAGAACCGCCAAGAAGACGGAAACGGGAATGGCAAAATGGCGAAGGGAAAGACCGAGTATGACGCCCGTGAGACCGGCGACTGAACCGACCGAGAGGTCGATGCCTCCGGTCAGAATAACGAATGTCATGCCGATCGCGACAATGCCGACTACGACGGATTGATCGAGGAGATTAAGAAGATTTGCGGTCTTGAGAAAATATGGCGATAGAATCGAGAGCACGATCGCGATGACGAGCGCGAGACCCAGCATCCGCACCTCGAGACGCGAAAACGCCTTACGATACGAACGCGGCGCGCTCTTCCTCTCGGGTGTGGTCGAATGCGTCGTTGGCGTCATGCGGATTTCAATCCTGAAAATCAAATGGCAGCGCGGAATCGCTCGATGATGGAAGCGCGAAGAGCAGGCGAGGCGGGAACGGGTTGAGAGGGGCCGAGCACTAATCCCACGGATCCTAATTCGTGACCTCGATGGCTCTTGACATCGACCAAAATGCTGCTGAGCCCGCTTCTGGAGTCGAACACGAAGTCTTCGGAGCGAGCGGCCAACGCGGCCCCGATCGGCGTTTCTGCGAAGCGGGCGGTAGAGCCCGCATGAAAGCCCAGGTCGGCGGACGGATTGGCCGCTACGGAATTGAGGCAAAACATTCTCTCGTCGTCCAGGATCGCCCAGAAGGCGGCGCCATTGTGCTCCGCCGCGAGGTCGCGAAGAATGCGTTGATTGCGCTCCATCGAACTGCGGGGCGCGGCGAGCAGGGTGAGTTTCTCCTCGTCGAGATCGGCGCTAGGCACGTCGGCGATCGAGAGGCCGTCGCTGATCACGATCACCCGGTCCGCTAATCCCAGTAACTCCTGGAATTCCGAGGAAATGACCAGAATCGCGGTCCCGCGCGTGGCGATATCACGCAGGATCGCGTAGATGGACGCACGGGTTCCGATGTCGACGCCTTTGGTTGGCTCGTCGAGAATCAGAACCTTCGGCTCCAGCAACAACCAACGTGCGATGATGATCTTCTGTTGCATACCGCCGGAGAAGTTCAGCAGATTGTCATCATCGAGCCGGTCAGAGGACAACTCCAGCCGCTGCAGCAGGTCGCGGATCTTGCGGTCGAGCGAACGATAGCCGAGGCCAAAACCGCGGCGCGCGCCCAGATGGCCAAGCAGGAGATTCTCGCGTACAGAAAGGTCGGGAACAATGCTCTGCCGCCGCCGATCCTCAGCGACAAATCCCAGGCCCGCGCGAATGGCCTGGGACGGCGAGCGCGGCGCGAAGGGTTCGCCGCCCAGAAATAGATCGCCTCCCGCGCGTTGGCGCAGTCCGAACAGGGTTTCCGCGACTTCCGAACGGCCCGCCCCGACGAGGCCGCCCAAGCCGAGAATCTCGCCGCGATGCAGATCGAACGAGACGTCCCGGACTAACGGTGGCGCGTTGAGATGGCGCGCCGAGAGGATCGGGTTCTCCGGGCGTGTTTTCATCCTCGCTGATCCGGTGAAGATGCCGCCAAGATCGCGGCCGACCATCAAGCGCACCAGTTCGGTCTGATTGAGCGAGCTTGTCGGGAGCGACGTGGCCACTGTCCGGCCCTCCCGCATCACGGTGATCTCGTCAGCAATAGCGAAGACTTCTTCGAGCCGATGCGAGACGAAGACGATCGCGCAGCCCGCGTCTTCCAATCGGCCGATAATGTCGAACAGGCGCTCGACCTCGCTGGGGCTCAACGAAGCGGTCGGCTCGTCGAAGATAATGAGATTGGCCTTGAGCGCCAATGCTTTGGCGATTTCGACGAGTTGCCGTTGAGCGACGGATAGATCGCGCACCTCGGCGTCGAGCGAGACCGCGCGATCCTGCCCGAGGTCGGCCAGGATTTCGTTGGCCCGGCGGCGCATCGCTGGAAAGGAAAGCCGTCCGGGACGACGGAGCTCTGGCAGGAAAATATTTTCTACGACCGACAGATCGGACGCCAGAACTCGTCTCCTGCATCACCATGGCGATGCCGGCATCAAGCGCCTCGCGAGGCGATTTGAAGTCGAGGGGGCGCTCTTCGTACAGGATCGTTCCGCTATCTCTGCGCACGTGCCCGGAGACGACCCGCGATAACGTCGATTTGCCGGCGCCATTCGCGCCGAGCAACGCATGGGTCTGGCCGGCGCGCAGCGTCAGACCCGCGCCGACGAGCGCTTTCGTTCCCGCGAAGCTTTTCGTTATGTCCCGAGCTTCAAGAAGAACGGAGCCGGAAGTCGCCATTCACTTCTACACCAGATGGGGCCGGCCGGAGGGATGGTCCGGCCGGCGGCAGTTTCAGGGCAGTTCGTTCGCGAACACGGTCTGTTTGATGGTCGGCAGGATTTGATCGATGTTCTTGCTCGTGGCGATCACGATAGGAACCAGGATCTGCTTGTCGGGCTTGCCTCCGGAGAGCGCGCTCAACAGGGCTTCCCCCGACTTTTCTCCCATCAAGTAAGGTTGTTGCATGCCCGAGGCAACGATCTCGCCCTTTTTCAGTAAGCCGACGAAATCAGGGATGCCGTCGAAAGCGGCGACAAGCAGCGTTCCCTCGCGATGCGCGGCCTTGATCGCCCGCAAGGCGCCGATCGTCGGCTGGTCTGTCTGGATGAACATACCACGCATGTTGGGATTGGCGGTCAGCATGTCCTGTGTGAACTGAATGTTTCGTCGGCGGTGTAGGATTGCATTTGTTGCAGGCCTGCCTCCTTCGTGATCCCGGCTTCCTTCATCGCGTCGCGAAAGCCTCCGGTCCGCGCCTGGCCGTTTTTGCGCGCCTGGGAGATCGTGATGAGGCCGACCGATCCATCCGTCCACCCCTTCTCCTTGAGGGCCGCTGCGAGCGCCTGGCCGACACCGTGCGCGCCCTCCTTGTTGTCGGAAATCACGAACGAGACATATTCGCCGCTATTGGTGCCGATGTCGGCGACCACGACCGGAATATGCGCGCGGGCCGCGAGCGCAAGAACGCTGGGCGCCGTCGAACTGTCGGTCGGCGAAATCGCGATGCCCGCGACCCCGCGCGCGATGGCATCCTGGGCATTCTTCAGTTGCGTGTCGGCGCTATTGTGAGAGTCGAGCGCCTGATAGGTGTATCCGCCCTTTTTGGCGGCCGCCTCGATACCCTTCGAGAGGTAGCGCCAGAACGGCAAATCGAGACCGGGGGTGAGATAAACGATCTCCTTGGACTGGGCCCAGGCGGAGTTGGCGCCTCCGAGCCCAAGACCAACCGTTGCCGCGATTGCGGCCATCATCGAGACGAGTACACGTCAATTCATTTCCGTTTCCTCCTTTTGGCCGGTTGTTCCGGCGGTTAGTTTCTAATTCTCTCAGCCGATACCCGCGTTTCAGCCGTGCCGGTCGAAAGTCCGTAAATTACAGGCCCGATTTCATCGCCTTCGCATCCATGATCGCGACGGTCGTTGAATAGATGCGGTCGATATGACGCCCAAATGCCGCCGTGACCGCGTCCAAATCGCGCGCGGTCAGGGCGTCGAAGATCTCGACATGATCGCGATAACTCCTCTCGATCGCGCCGGGCTGAGACATGGCGACACGGCGGTGATCAAGCATGAACGTGTAGAGATCGATGACGAAGTCCGCGAGCAGCGGATTGGCCGAGCATCGGTAGATCGCAAGATGAAACTCACGGTCGCAAATGAGGAAGTGAACGGGATCCCGGGTCGTCTCTTTTTAAATCGCCAGCGATCGTTCGAGCCTCAGCAACGTCTCGTCGTCGATCCGGTGCGCCGCTTCGGCGACGATGGCGCGCTCAACGAGCAGCCGAGCGCCATGGACCAATTCGATATCGTAAGTGTTGATCGTGCTCGGGCTCGTCACCCCGATTTTTCGCGTATCAACGTTCTGGTTGATGACGCGTGTTCGCATGCCATGAGACACCTCCAAGATGCCCTTGGCCGCAAGGGTCTGAATGGCGCCTCTGACGGTTTCCCGGCTGACCGATAGCAGCGAAGCGAGCTCCCGCTCGCTCGGTAACTCATCTCCCAAATGCAGGATGCCCGAAGCGATGAGCGAGCCCAGCTTGTCGCTTATTTTTTCCCGGACCGTGCGCTTGTTGATCTCGGTCCAGACAGCCGGAACCTGCGCGAAAACAGGCTGCGTTTTGAAGCGGGAGGGCATCAGTAAAGCTCATCGGCTTGAAATCTGAACCAGTGGTCCGACTACCAAACCAGTTAGATCATGCCGGATATCACACTGTCAATTCCGTAGGCGCGGCGGTCTTTTGGACGCACCGGGCCGAACGAGCGGGGCCGATCGTGGTCATTTTGCTCGATCAGCGCGAGATTACCGGCGGTGCCTGTTTCACCCTATCGTCAGGCCGGATCAATCGGCAGCACGACTAGAGAACGTTTGCGCCGACTCCGAGAAGCCTGTTCTGAGTTGCGATGTCGGCTCGCGGACTGGCGGTTTCGCCCAAATAGGATATCTGGCCGTTGACCATGACATAAACTCCGTCGGCGAAATCAAGCATGAGATCGACTTTGTGCTCGACGAGAAGAGTACCTGTTTTGCTGCGAATCTGTTCCAGCCGGATACCAGACAGGGCACGTAAAAGATGTCTTCTTGGTTGATCACCAAAACATGTCTTGCGATGAGCGCCAGAACTTTCTCGTTGCCGCTTCGGCAACCTGTGTTTCGATCTGGAGTGTTGCGCAGCGCGTGTGTTGGTCGGTTGGCCGAGTTGGCCCCCGGCGCGTCTCGTGGATCGCTTCCAGTACCAACAGCCGATCGACATCGGGAGCGAACTGCCTATTTGCTGCGACAATTAATATTCTAACCAAATGTCATCGAGCCGATCGTCAGCAGTGGATCAGACCTTCAAACAGAAACGTTTGCTGATCGCCCCAACATCTGCCGCAGCCTTTCCATCGCACCGTCCGCTGACCGAGCCGGACGATCATCACCGCTTCAGCGCTTTATGTCGCTCGAGCCGACTGCCCTTTTTTGTCATGTAAGGTTGCGGATTACGACGAAAGATGTACAATTCTAAAAGGGAGAGGTCACGCGTTGCGGGGCTCGGCGGCCCAAAAGTATTAAAATTATTAAGAGTAAGAAGCCTTTAGCAGCGCAGTCCAGATTCCCCCATCGGCGGTTTGTCCGCCTTTGAGACCGTCAACGAAGGGTCGCGTCAACAAGACGTGCCCAAGGGAGGACTGATTTTCATGACCAGTATCGCTCGACTGTTGGCCAAATTTGCAATTGGTGCGTGTGCCGTTGCGGGTCTCGCCTCGCAAGCTCCGGCGGCGTCGCCGGAGGGAATGAAGCTATACGTGTTCACTTCGCAGCCGTTGGACATCGCCAAATCTGCGTTGCAGAGCTCGGTGAGCGGGACGGAAAAAATAAAGATCCCGGTCGCTTTTTTCCTGATCAAGCACCCGAAGGGTAATATCCTGTTCGACACAGGGGATAACGATCGCGTCATTAAGGACCCGACCTACTGGGGACCGTTGGCCGGGTTGCTGGATCTGGGCACGAGCACCGACCTTGCGATCGACACCCAGCTTGAGAAGGTTGGGGTCAAGGCGACCGACATCAATTACGTCATTCTCGGACACATGCATCTTGACCACGCGGGCAATGTCAGCAAATTCCCGAACGCAACCGTCGTCGTGCAAAGAGACGAGATCGAGAACGCGTTCTGGCCGCGACCGGGCACTGCTGGACCCTACATCACGGAGGATTTCGCCAATCTCCGCAGCGGCATCGGCAATGGAATGGCGAACAAGCAACCGATGATCGAACTCAATGGCGATCTGGACCTGTTTGGTGATGGAAGCGTCTTCATTCATCGTGCCGTATCGCACACGCCGGGAAGCCAGATCGCGCTCGTCAGGCTGCCGAAAAAAGGCCTGGTGATTCTGACCAGCGACCTCTGCTACCTGGCTGAAAGTCTCAACAAGAACATTCTGCCGAGCATCGGACTGACCTACGATCCGACTGGAATGCTCGATGGCTATGCGTATGTCAAACAGGCACGCGACAGGGAAAAGGGTGACGTTATCTTCGCGCATGACCCCGAGACCTTCAACGCGCACAAGCACTCTCCGGAGTACTACGAGTAAAACGATCGCCGACGGTCTGTCGTTGATGGCTTTGTCATGCGCGGGGTTGAATGACCGCGCATGACTTTTTTGCGGTCCAATCAAATATCCAATCAAGATGGTAGACGGCCGGACAACCCTGCCATGAACGGCGGGGAGGGTAATTTGCCCTATGGCCTGGGCGGAACGTCCGTCCAACACCTGAACTATGATGAGCAAGGGCTGGCAGAGGGATGAGCGCGCAGATCATTCAGGCGCAAAATCTGGTCAAGTGGTACGGGCCGCGCCTGGCGGTTCGAGACGTTTCGTTCTCGGTGGCCGAGGGCGAGGTGGTCGGTCTGTTGGGGCCGAACGGCTCCGGCAAGAGCACCATCTTTCGGATCCTGACCGGCTACATCGCTCCATCGTCGGGAACAGCCGTGGTGGCAGGGCACGACACCGGCCTGGAATCCCTGGCACTCCGTCAGGTTGTCAGCTACGTCCCGGAAGACGCGCCGCTTTACGATTACATGCGAGTTGAGGAGTTTCTGCGTTTCATGGCGCAGCTCAAGGGATTGGGCGGCCCCGAGGTCGCTATCAGAGTCGGTGCGGTCGCAGAGCGCTTGCAACTCGGGAAGGTCCTCGGTCTGCTGATCGGGAAGCTGTCGCGCGGTTACCGGCAGCGCGTTTCCATCGCCCAGGCGCTCCTGAACGAGCCGAAGCTTCTGATTCTCGACGAGCCCACGAGCGGGCTCGATCCGAGCCAGGTCATTGTTGTCCGCGATCTCATTCGTGAGCTCGCCGGCAAGCAAACGGTGCTGATCGCATCGCACGTGCTGTCGGAGGTCGAACTGATCGCCAACCGTGTCATGATTCTGCTAGACGGCAAGCTGCTGACGACCGATGCGCTGGCGCGCGGCGCGGGCACCCAGTGTCTGCGGTTGCAGGTAGTCGGCGGGGAGGCAGATGTGCGCGCCTGCATCGGCGCCGTGGCGGGGGTACATTCGATCGCCCTCGAACCGGGCCCCGAGGCGGGGACGGTGCGCTATGTCGTGGAGGCGGACAAGCGACCGCGATTTGCGCAGGAAGTCGCCGCGGCGCTGGTCTCCCGCGGATTCGCGCTCTCGGAGCTGGTCACGGTGCCGCCGGACCTCGAGCGAATCTTTCTCGACCTGACCCGGCGTCCCGAGGAGGCCGCGGCATGAGGGGATTCGCTGTCCTGTGGCTCAAGGAGGAACGGGCGCTGTTCTCCTCGCCGATCGCCTATGTGGTCCTCGCCGTATTCCTGCTGATCATGGGCTACAGTTTCCTGCTGACGCTCTTCATCGGCCACTCGCCGAGCCTCGTTCACCTGTTCTTTCAGATGTTTGTGCTGTTCTTGCTGACCGTGCCGATCATCACCATGCGGCTCGTTGCAGAGGAGCGCAAGCTGAGGACGATCGAGGTCCTGCTGACTTCTCCGGTAACCGAAATCCAGATCATCTTCGCGAAGTTCGCCGCGAGCATGAGTCTGCTCGATTCTGATGCTCGTGCTGTCCGGCGCATACCCGATCATCATCGCGATCTACGGCAATCCAGATTGGGGGCCAATCTTCAGCGGTTACCTCGGTTTGGTTTTGCTCGGTGGCGCGCTGGTCGCATTCGGACTGCTCACGTCGTCACTGACCACGAACCAGATCATCGCGGCGCTGCTGTCGCTGAGCGTCTTTCTCCTGCTCTGGATCATCGACGATTTCGGCTACCTGCTGCCCGATCCTTTCGACGCGTTGGTCACGAACCTGTCGCTTTCGATTCACTTCAAGCCGTTCGCGACGGGCTCCTTGTATTTGTCCGACGCCGCCTTTTACGTCACGGCGATGCTGCTGTCGCTTTTCCTCAGCGTCCGCGCCCTGGCGTGGCGTTGAACCGAACAGGATCCGAACGTGTTCCACATCTCCGCCTGGATCATTCTGACCGCCGCGCTCGCGTTGTTCGCCGTCGTTTTCGGGGCGCTCGGCGTGTCGGGACATTGGGACATCTGGGGGTCGAACAATCTGTTCTTCGCGGCGTGGTGCGCGGCGGTGCTCCTGCTATTCGTGCTGGCGCTTCGGTTGCCTCTGCGGACCCAGGGCCCGCGATACCGGGCGGTGCTCTGGAATGTGCTGCTGGCCGGCGTCGCGATATTTGTCGCCTGTCTGGCCAACGTTGCCGTCTACCACCATGACGCCCATTTCGACGTCAGCCACGAGCGCGCCAATACGCCGCCTCCACAGTTCGAGGCGGTCGTCGCTGGGCTTCCGTCCGACATCGCGCTGACCTATTTCTACAATGCCGGCGACGAGAACGCGCTGAAGGCCGTGGACCTGCTGACGATCGCGTCGCGGGAGAACCATCGTTTCCATTTCCTCGCCGTCGACCTCGACAAGGCACCGGCGACCGCCCGGAAGTTCGGGGTTCACGCCTACAACACCGCGGTGTTGCAAGCTCAGGACCGCCGTGTGGTCGTGGACAATACCGTTGATCTGGCGCAGTTCGCCTATGCAGCGCTACGCGTGCTCAAGAAGCAGGTCGATGTCGTCTGCCTTGTGACCGGGCACGGCGAGGGCGTTCCCGAAGACTCAGCGCATGTCCATTACAGCCACGTAGAGACCCTGCAGGGTGACGACGTGCCGGGGGCCGGTGACGTCCTGGAAGGGGATCCGGACGGTCTCGATCGGCTGCAATTGGCGGTGACGACACTCGGCTACGTGGTCCGCAAGATCTCGCCGGCGACCCTGACGGTCATTCCGCCGGACTGCGCGGTTGTTGCGGAGATCGGCCCGCGCCAGGCCATGGCGCCGGACGAAGCCAAGCTGCTATCGGCCTACCTCGCGGGCGGCGGCCGGTTGCTCCTGATGATCGACGCGCAATACCAGATCGGTTCGGAGCTCAAGGGCCTTCTCGGTAAACTGGGACTTTCGTCCGAGGCTGCTGTCGTGATCGACCCGCTCAATCATTACGGCAGCGAGGACGACAAGGTTGCCGTGCCGTATTATCCGCCGCATCCGATCACCAACCGCTTGGCGATGACGATCTTTCCAAACGCGCGTCCCATTCACGTCGACGCTCCGCCGGCCGGAGTGACGGCCAGCGTTCTTGCGTCCAGCAGCAAGGACAGCTACTTGCGGCCCTTGATGTCAACCTCGGATAGCACGAGAGCGGGCGACGCCGGTGACGCGGGGTCGGCCGGGCGAGGACCGAAGATTCTGGCCGTCGCGGTCGAAGGACATTGGCCCGATGCGCCGGCGGACGCCGCCGCCAAGCCGTTCCGGCTGATCCTTGTCGGCAACAGCAATTTCGCCGCCAATTCCTATTTCGCGTATGTCTCCAACGGCGATCTAGCTCTCCGAATGGTCCGCTGGCTCGCAGGCGACGAGGCCGCCACCGCGGTAAGGCCCCAGAAGCTGAGCCTGGAGCGGATTACGCTGACGCGCGAGCAGATGCGTAACATCTTCATCCTGGTCGAACTGATCCTGCCGCTGAGCCTAGTCCTGATGGGAGGGATCGTCTGGTGGAGGCGGCGTTGACGCGATCGCTCCGGGGCTATCTGCTGCCGGCCGCCGCCGTCCTGATGGTTGCATTCATCGGGGCTTTGGCCTT
This sequence comes from uncultured Pseudomonadota bacterium, assembly GCA_963729395.1. Classification (GTDB taxonomy): domain Bacteria; phylum Pseudomonadota; class Alphaproteobacteria; order Rhizobiales; family Xanthobacteraceae; genus Bradyrhizobium. The sequence goes on from CAVSOS010000011.1 coordinate 26,595, forward strand.
CACGGGGAAGCCGCCCAGCTGGAACGACGGCAATTTCAAATCGCAGGGGATCGTTGGGTCTCCGCCATCCTCGATCGTCCGGATCGAACTCACGCAGGGCAACGATCGCTCGGTATTCCATCGCGTCGACGCGACATCGTGGGCGTTCGATCAATCGACGCCGGCGCGACTGCCGGACGAACTGGCGTCGCATCTGGAGGCCGCGCTGCGTTTCATGCACGTCTCGACCGCGGCCCGTACGATCGATCCCGCTGAATACCAGGGGTCGAACTTCGCCGATTTTGGACTCGATCCGCCCGCTTACGTGGTCTCCCTCGTTGCGGCCGACCACTCTGACGTCGTCGTGGACTTCGGCACGCTCAATCCGTCCGGGACGTCGCAATACGTCCGGCTGTTAGGCCAACCAACGCTCTACCTCCTCTCACGCCATGTGGGAGCAGAGTGGCAAGTAGCGGGCGATATGGCCAGGCGGCTGCGACCGCCGACCGCCGGCAGCCCAGCCGGCGCACCGGCCTCCGCCGCCCGATTTTCGAGCTTGTTCGTGCCGACATCGATCGATCGGGTCTGGGCCGTTGAGATTGTTTACGGCGGCGTGCTGCATCGCTTCGAGCGCGACGGCTCGGGCAACTGGTTTCTTCATGTCGGCGAACACACCCATGCTCCGAGTTCCGCCCACGTCGCCGACCCTGCAAAGGCCAGCATCATCGCGGCGGCGCTGGAGGCTTTCGATCAGACCCAGATTGAGGCGCTGGTCGCGCGCCATTCCGGCGCCAATGACGTCGATCGCTACGGCTTGAGCCGCCCGACCGTCATCGCTCTGCTGTACGCCCGGGACAGCTCATCGCCGCTGGCGCGGATCGAGATCGGCAGCATAGCCGAAGACGGCTTCAGTCGCTATGCCCGCCTGTCCCAGGATGGCGATGTGGTGCAGATCGCTGCCTACGAGGCCGAGCGGCTCATCGGGCTTTTAAAGGCTGTTGGAGCTGTCCCATGAAGCTTCGGCGTGTCGTAGCCCGCTATGCCGCCGCTACTCTCGTCGCGCTCATCCTGGCAGGCGCTCGCGTGCCCGGCGCAGTGGCGCATCAGATCAACCTGTCGAATGCCCGCGTCGAGCTTGGGTCCGACCGGATCGTGAAGCTGGAGGTCGCGCTCAAGGGCAGCGACGCCGACCGGGTGGCCGGAACGAAGGTATTCGACGAGCAGAAGGGTCTCGTTGACGCCACGCGGCTTGCCGCGTCGTCCGGTCCGATCGCCGCCTATATCACGTCACATGCTCTGGTCCAGGGCGCCGACGGCACGCCCTGCCAGGCCGGGCCCGTCAAGGTCGATCCCGATCAGGACGGGGTCATCGCTCGCCTCGCCTGGTCGTGCCAGCAGGTAACCGGTGACCTGGTTTACCGATCGACCGTGCTCATCGATATCAACTCATCGGCGAAGCAGGTCGTGCTCATCGGCGCAGTACCGAATGCGTCGCAGGCTTTGCTGGACGCCTCCCAGACCGATCTGAAGCTGACCGCTCCGCCACCCGCTCCGTTCGACGTAATCCGAAGCTACCTCAAAGTTGGCATCGAGCACATTTTTCTCGGCTACGATCACATCGCATTCCTGATCGCAATCGTGTTGTGGGCACGCACACTCTGGCCGGTCATCAAGATCGTCACCGCCTTCACGTTGGCGCATTCCATAACGTTGTCACTCGCGACCCTGCAGATCGTCGTCATCCCGAGTTCGATCGTGGAGCCGGCGATCGCAGCCTCGATCGTCTACGTGGCGGTCGAAAACTTTTTTTCCCGCAACGTCGACCGTCGCTGGCGCGACACCTTCGTGTTCGGGTTGATCCATGGTTTCGGCTTCGCCTCTGCGCTCCAGGAGTTTGGGCTGCCGCGAGGTGCCGTGGTGCCGGCTTTGGGGGCGTTCAATCTCGGCGTGGAGTTCGGACAGGTCGCGATTGTATCAATCGTCATCCCGGTGCTCGCCGGCCTGGATCGGCTTCAGGCTGCGGGCCGTGACGGTGCTCCCGCGCGAACCGCCGCGCTGGTCTATACCCTGTCGGGCATCATCGCGGTCCTGGGCTTCTATTGGATCCTTGATCGCACCGTTCTGGCCTGATGAAGGCGCTCCAAGTGACGGTTGGATTGCTCGGGGGTCATTGCTTTGCATGCCTGATAATCAGTTTCACACCAACGAATTTTCCGTCGTTTTCGAAGACTATACCGGCGTTTCTCGAACGCGCCGCGAATTGCAAGGAGATTCGCCGGGATTGTCCTCCGCCGCGAATGTGCAACATGCTTCACCGTCGACAGGTCGAGCCCGGAAGCTGCGGCTAAATCGGCCAGCTTCCACTTTAACAAGCCGCGAGCGCCACGCGATTGCCGGGCCGAAATGGACATGCCGTAGCTTGTAGACTAGATCGGTGGCGGCCTCTTTCATTAAAGTCCCTTGCCTGTATCAGGCTCGTAGCCTTCAAACTCAAGAACCAATTGCGTAGGCTTGATAGCCAGCCGCCTCACCGGCCCTCGATATTGGCGTGATAGCGGCGACATCGAACACAAATCTTGGCGTCGTGACCGAGCTGTGATCAAACACCGGGGATCTGTCCAGGCGCTCACGGCAGGCCAAACAGTC
>CAVSOS010000012.1:0-136116 GCA_963729395.1 uncultured Pseudomonadota bacterium
CTTCACCTTCTCCGCATCGAGATACACGCTTGAGCCCATTTCCTTGAACTTGGCGCTCATCTGCGCCATGCCCGCCTTCGCCACGGCTTCGGCGGGCAAGCCGTCCTCGAGCGTACCGCTGATCGACAGCCCCACCGAAGCCGGATCGTTCAGCGTCGCTGCATAGTCCCGCACGTCCTGCGTGATCTTCATCGAGCAGAATTTCGGGCCGCACATCGAGCAGAAATGCGCGACTTTGTGGGCTTCCTTGGGCAGCGTTTCGTCGTGGTAGAGGCGCGCGGTTTCGGGATCGAGCCCGAGGTTGAACTGGTCTTCCCAGCGGAAATCGAAACGCGCGCGGGAGAGCGCGTCGTCGCGCAGTTGCGCGGCCGGGTGGCCCTTGCCGAGATCGGCGGCGTGGGCGGCGATCTTGTAGGTGATGACGCCGACCTTGACGTCGTCGCGGTTGGGCAGGCCGAGATGCTCCTTCGGCGTGACGTAACACAGCATCGCGCAGCCGAACCAGCCGATCATGGCCGCACCAATGCCTGAGGTGATGTGATCGTAGCCCGGCGCGATGTCGGTGGTCAGCGGGCCTAACGTATAAAATGGCGCCTCGCCGCATTCCTTGAGCTGCTTGTCCATGTTGATCTTGATCTTGTGCAGGGGAACATGGCCCGGCCCTTCGATCATCACCTGGCAGCCTTTCTTCCAGGCGATTTGAGTGAGCTCGCCGAGCGTCTCCAGTTCGGCGAATTGCGCGCGGTCGTTGGCGTCCGCGATCGAGCCCGGACGCAAGCCGTCGCCGAGCGAGAACGACACGTCGTATTTCCGCATCAGGTCGCAAATCTCCTCGAAATGCGTGTAGAGGAAGCTCTCCTTGTGATGCGCCAGGCACCACTTCGCCATGATCGAGCCGCCGCGCGACACGATGCCGGTGACGCGGTTGGCGGTGAGGTGGATGTAGGGCAGCCGCACGCCGGCATGGATCGTGAAGTAATCGACGCCCTGTTCGCACTGTTCGATCAGGGTGTCCTTGTAGAGTTCCCAGGTCAGTTTTACCGGATCGCCGTCGCACTTCTCCAGCGCCTGGTAGATCGGAACGGTGCCGATCGGGATCGGCGCGTTGCGCAGGATCCATTCGCGGGTGGTGTGGATGTTGCGCCCGGTCGAGAGGTCCATCACGGTGTCGGCGCCCCAGCGGATCGCCCACACCATCTTGTCGACTTCTTCCTCCACCGACGAAGTGACCGCGCAGTTGCCGATATTGGCGTTGATCTTGGTGAGGAAGTTGCGGCCGATGATCATCGGCTCCAGCTCGCCATGGTTGATGTTGCAGGGGATGATGGCGCGGCCGCGCGCGATTTCGCTGCGCACGAATTCCGGCGTCACGAAGGCCGGCACCGAGGCGCCGAAGCTTTCGCCGTCGGCCAGGGCCGCCTCGGCGCGCTCGAGCTGAACTTTGCGCCCGAGGTTTTCGCGCGTCGCGACGTAGATCATCTCCTTGGTGATGATGCCGGCGCGGGCGAATTCGAGCTGCGTGATCATGTGGTCGCCTACGCCGCGCAGCGGCTTGTGATGCGCGGTAAAGGATTTCGCGGCATGCGAGGCGCCGACATTGCCGTTGTCTTCCGGTTTGATGTCGCGGCCCTGATATTCCTCGACGCCGCCGCGCTCCTTCACCCAGGCGATGCGCCCGCGCGACAGGCCGGCATTGACGTCGATGGTCACCGCCGGATCGGTGTAGGGACCCGAGGTGTCATACACCGGCAAATTCGGCTCGCCGGCGCCTTCGCTCAGGATGATCTCGCGCAGCGGCACAAGCAGATCGGGCGCTTCCTCCGGCGTAACGAAGATCTTGCGCGACGCCGGCAACGGGCCGGTGGTCACGGCGGGAAGCGTGGTGTCGGGATTGGAGCGGATGTTCATGGGATCCTCCGTTGAATACTGTCGTTTGTTTTCGTCATTGCGAGCGAAGCGAAGCAATCCAGGCCACAAAGCAAATCTGGATTGCTTCGTCGCTTGCGCTCCTCGCAATGACGGTGGGGGAATTCGTTCTCATCATCACGCCGCCTCCACGTTCTGCCCGAGCCAGGCGCGCACCCGTGCGTCGGGGTCGGCGTTTTGGGTGATGTCGCTGACGACGGCGATCGAGTCCGCGCCGGCGGCGAAGATCTCGGCGGCCTGCTCGAGCTTGATGCCGCCGATCGCGACCAGCGGGATGTCGCCGATGCGCTTTTTCCATTCGGTGATTTTCGGGATGCCCTGCGGCGCAAAGCGCATCGATTTCAGCGTGGTCGGAAAAATCGGACCGAGCGCGATGTAATCCGGGCCGGCGCGCAGCGCGGTTTCGAGTTCGGCGTCGTCATGGGTGGACAGGCCGAGCGTCAATCCGGCGTCGCGGATCGCCGCGAGATCGGCCTCGGCGAGGTCCTCCTGGCCGAGATGCAAATGCCTGGCGCCTGCGACGATCGCCGCGCGCCAGTAATCGTTGACGACGAGTTTGGCCTGCGTGCCGCTGATCGCGGCGAGCGCGTCGGTCACCAGTTGCAGCGCCTGGGAGTCGTTCAGCTCCTTGGCGCGCAATTGAATGGTGCCGACGCCAAGGGCGCAAGGCGCGCGACCCAGGCGACGCTGTCGACGACCGGATAGAATCGATCAGGATACGCGTGGCGATCAGGATACGGCATGCCAGAACGGTGTCCCGATGACTGGAGTGGAAGGGGAGGCGAAGTCGCGGGCCTCCATCAGCCCGGCTTCATAGGCCGCGCGGCCGGCCTCGACGCCGGATCGAAACGCGCCCGCCATCGCTACCGGATCGGCGGCCTTGGCGATCGCGGTGTTGAGCAGCACGGCGTCGTAGCCGAGTTCGAGCGCGTGCGCCGCGTGCGACGGCGCGCCGAGGCCCGCATCGACCACCAGCGTGATGTCGGGCAGGCGGTCGCGCAACAGCTTCAGCGCGTCGCGGTTGATGATGCCGCTGGCCGAGCCGATCGGCGACGCCCAAGGCATCACCACCTTGCAGCCCGCCTCGACCAGCCGCATCGCCACCGAAAGATCCTCGGTGCAATAGGGAAACACCTCGAAGCCGTCCTTGATCAGGACCGATGCGGCTTCGACCAGGCCGACCACATCGGGCTGCAGCGTGTCGTTGTCGGCGATCACCTCGAGCTTGATCCAGGAGGTCGCGAACAGTTCGCGCGCGAGCTTCGCCGTGGTCACCGCCTCGCGCACACTGCGGCAGCCGGCGGTGTTCGGCAGCACCGTGACGTCAAGCTCGCGGATCAGCGCCCAGAACGCATCGCCGGCCTTGCCGCCGGCGGCCTCGCGCCGCAGCGACACCGTGACGATGCCGGCGCCGGAAGCGCGGATCGCCGCCTGCATGATTGCCGGCGACGGATACAGCGCGCTGCCGACCAGGAGGCGGGAGGTGAATGGTTTGCCGTAGAAGTTCAGCATGGCGTCAGCGTCCCATCAAACGAGCCGTCGTCCCGGCCTTCGCCGGGACGACTCGCGGAGAGATTTTGTCTCTGCCATCATCTCACCCTCCCTGCCGCGGCGTGATGATCTCGATCTCGTCGCCGTTCTTGAGCGCCGTCTCGCGCCCAGCGGCTGCGCGGCAGCACGTCGTAATTCAGCGCGATCGCGAAATGCGTGCCCTCATATTCGAGCTCGCCGAGCAGCGCATCGACGCCGCACTCGATGCGATCTCGCGCGCCTCGCCGTTGACGATCACGCGCATTGCATCACCTCATTGTCGATCACGCCGCGCTGCGACATAGCCGAGCGTCAGCTCGGCCAGCGCCGGCGCCAGCAGAAAGCCATGCCGGTAAAGCCCGTTGACCGCGATCTTCTGATTATTCGACCGCGATGCGCGGCAGGTTGTCGGGGAACGCCGGCCGCAGGCCCGAGCCGAATTCGACGATGCGCGCCTCGGCGAATGCCGGATGCACCGCATAGGCCGCGCTGAGCAGTTCCAGCGCCGAGCGGACGCTGACGCCGTTGTTTTCGGTTTCGATCGAGGTCGCGCCCAGCATGAAGCGGTTGTCCGCCGCGCGGGATCACATAGAGCGGCCAGCGCGGATGGATCAGCCGCACCGGACGCGCGAGTTCGACCTCGTCGGTCTCGATCAGGATGATCTCGCCCTTGACGCCGCGCAGCTCTGCTTGCGTGTCGCGCGCGGAGAGCCCGCGGCAATCGATCACGATGCCGTCGCATTGCTCGGGGCTGACGTCGCTGTTGAATTTGATGGTGCCGCCGGCGGCGACGATGCGCGCGTGCAGTTTCGGGCAGCACGCGCCGCGGCTCGACATGGCCTTCATCGGCATAGAACAGGCCGTCGCGGAAGCGGCCCTCCAGCGACGGTTCGAGTTCGGCCATGCGCGCCGGCGTCAAGCCGCCGGTGGCCCGAGGTCATTTTGGCGAAGCGTTCGAAATCGGCGCGGTCGCGCGCATGGGCCACCACCAGCGAACCGTTGAACGGCGTTTGCGGAAAATTCTCGCGCCACAGATCGAGCGAGCGGAGGCCGAGCCGGACGATCACGGGCTCGGAGGCCTCGGCCTCGCACCAGGGCGCCAGCATGCCGCCGGCCCAGTAGCTGGTCGATTGCGTCATCGCCTCGTCGCTGCGCTCATGCAGCGTGACGTCGTGGCCGGCCTGCGCGAACAACAGCGCCTGCCACGCGCCGGCGATGCCGGCGCCGATGACCGAAACGGGGGATTCCCCCGTGGGGCAACGGGCGATCGCCCGCGCTGCTTCTCTGAACTCTGATACATCCCTGTCCCTTCGCCGGCATGACCCGGATCAGGTTCAAAGGGTCACCGCGGTCTCGCCCTCCTGCATTGCAGCAGGTGTTTGAGCTTGCGGTCTCTCAGCTCCTCATCGGAGCTCCCCTCGGAACAGGGCTAATGTAGGCCGATGCGGCAGGGTGTCAACGCGCGCGCCGCCGGTTTGCACCTGCCAGCCCTGGCTTACTTGGGAACCTGCTGTGCGCTGGCGTCGGACAACCGCCTCTTTCGTCGGGGTGCCGGCGAGCACCGGTTCGGAATGCCCGATATGTGCGAGGCGCTGGCGCTTGGCGGCGTAGTAATAGCCGCTGGCATAATAGGCGACGGCGCGGTTGTGATCGCCGTTTGCAGCGCGGTAGGCGCCGGCGAGATATTTCACCGCATAGGTGAGATTGGTGTTGGGATCGCGCAGCCCGGCCGCGTCCCGGTGTAGCCAAGGCTGCGCGCGGTCGCGAGCTTGATCTGCATCAGGCCGATGGTGCCGCCGCGCCCGACCAGCCCGGGCTGATAGCGGCTTTCGCGCACGATCACGCGATGCACCAAGGCTTCCGGCACGCCATTGGCCCTGGCATGGGTGGCGACCAGCCCATCATATTCGGCGTGCTGGGCCTGTGCGGTTTCCGGAAACGGCAGCGCCGCCATGGCGGCGAGCCATCCGAGCGATAACAAGCGTCTCATGGTTCAGGGCCTCTTTCTGGACTCGGCAGGTTCTGGACTCGGCAGGCGCGATGCAGCGTTTGGGGGCTGGACCACCTCGATTTTCGCAGTCGCCGGGGCGACGATGCGGCCAAATCCTGGCTTTCTTAAGCCTTCCCGGTATCCGGAGGCGGCGGATTTACCAAGAATTATGCCTTGGCATGCTTCGATCGGGGCGGAAATCCCAAGAGATGACCGAAGAGATTACCCCAGGAAACTACCCCGGGAAATTACCTCAAGAGATCAGGCCGCGCCGATGACCCTATCCATCACCCATAGCGCCGAGCGCACCAGCCCCCTGCACGGCCTGCTGCCGCTATGGGTCGGCGTCTCCATCTACGCGCTGCTGATACTGGCCGGCAACCGCCTGCTGCTCGATCCCGATACTTTGTGGCACATCACCGTCGGCCAGTGGATGCTGGACCATCACGCGGTGCCGCATACCGACGTCTATTCATTTACCATGCGCGGCCACCCCTGGATTTCGATGCAGTGGGTGGCGGAGGTGCTCTATGCCAAGGCCTATGCGCTGTTCGGCTGGAGCGGGCCGGTGGTGCTGGCCGCCGCGGCGAGCGCGCTGACCTTTGCGTTGCTGGCGAAATTCCTGAGCCGGCATTTGAGCCAAAGTGCCACGATTGTGTTCGTCGCCGCGGCGCTGGCGCTCACCGCGCAGCATATATTGGCGCGGCCGCATGTGCTGGCGCTGCCGGTGATGATGATGTGGGTCGGCGGAATGATCGACGCGGCGGATCGGCGCGCCGCGCCGTCATTCTGGCTGCTGCCGCTGCTTGCGCTGTGGGCCAATCTGCATGGCGGTTTTATCTTCGGCCTGGTGCTGGTGGGACCGATCGCGCTCGATGCGGTGGTGAGCGCGCGATGCGGCGTCGCGGAAATCGCTGGCGCTGCGCTGGGCGGCATTCGGGGTCGGCGCATTGATCGCCGCTTGCTGCACGCCCTATGGCTGGAATTCGCTGCTGGCGTCGAAGAACATCCTGGAGTTGGGCAGCGCGCTGCCGTTGATCACGGAATGGCGGCCGGCGGATTTCAGCAGCATCGGTCCGTTCGAGATCTGCCTGCTGATGGCCATAGGATTGGCGCTGCTGCGCGGCATCCGATTGCCGCCGATGCGCATCCTGCTGCTGCTGGGATTGCTGCACATGGCGCTGGCCCAGGGCCGGGCCACCGAAATTCTGGCGCTGCTGGCGCCGATGGTTCTCGCCGTCCCGCTCGCCAAACAGATCGGCGGCGCGGAGGCCCCATCGTCGAGCGCGACCAGGCCGTCACGCGGCCTGCTGTTCGCCGCCGTCGCCATCGTGCTGGTGGCGGGAACGGTGGCCTATGCCTCGGTCGCCCGCTTCGAGCCCAATGCCCGGCAATCGCCGGTCGCGGCGGTTGCTGCGCTGAAGAAGATGAATTTCACCCGCGTGTTCAACGATTACGATTTCGGCGGCTATCTGATCTACAGCGGCGTCGCGCCGTTCATCGACGGCCGCACCGACGTTTATGGCGAGAAATTCTTTGTCGATCACAACGCCGCCAGCGGATTGATGGAGCCGGACAATCTGTTCCGGATGCTGGAGCAGTACAAGATCGAGGCGACGTTGATGCGGACGCAGAGTGCGGCGACCAAGCTGCTCGATCATATGGATGGCTGGCAGAAGGTGTATTCCGACGACATCGCCACCATTCATGTCCGCAAGTCCGGCGCGATGCATACCCTGGAACCGGTGATCGATCCGAAAGTGCATTGACGCGCGCACCGCCGTCATCGCTGTGCGATGCGACAAAGTAATCCAGCCGCCTTGCCGTTCAAAAGACTCATTGACGCATCAAGAACTGCGCATCAAGATTTGCCAGCAAAAGCGCGGCACAGGTGAATCCGGCAGCGAGCCTGTCCCATTCGTTTCAACAGCAAAAAAACGCAAGAAAAAACAGCAAGGGAGATGCGCCATGGCCAAAATAGACGCCCGCTATTTGCCGCACGGGAACCCTTGCGCCCAATGCAGTGAGCCGATCGCAGCGCCCGACTGGATTGAAAACGGCCCGCGCCGCATCTCCTATCTCTGGCATTGCCAGGCGTGCGACTACCGTTTCGAGGCGGTGGCGTTTTTCGAGGATTCGGAAACCGATCGCTTGGCGGCCTAGAGCCTTTTCCGTTCCGATTGAATCGGAACGGAGGCTCTACTTATTTGACGCGTTTTCTTCACGCGAACCGGTATCCACCCCGGATCAAGTCCGGGGCAGGCTTTTGCTGGAAAACGACTAACCCGCCGGCGCTCCGGATCAAGCGCTCAGGCGGCCGATTGCCGGCTCTGCTGGCGAACCGGCAATTGAATACGAACGATCAATCCGTGCGGCTTCCGGTCATTCAGTGACAGCGCGCCGTCATGCGCGATGCGCGATGGTGCGCGCGATCGAGAGGCCGAGACCGAAACCGGCGGCTTCATCCATGTTGCGGGCGTCGTCGCCGCGCACGAACGGTTCGAGCATGACCTCCTTGCGCGCGTCGGAAATGCCGGGACCGTCGTCCTCGACCTCGATGGTCGCGGTATCCGGTGACACCCGCAGGCGGATGGTGGCCTCCGCGCCGTACCTGACCGCGTTCTCGACGAGATTGGTGACGCTGCGATGCAGGTCGTCAGGCCGGACCGTGGCCATGGCGTGTTCGGGGCCGTCATAGGCGACCTTGTGTCCCATGTCGGCGAACTGATCGGTGACAAGCTGCAGCGTGCTCGCGATGTCGACCAGCGTCATGGCTTCGAGCTTGCGGTCGTTGCGCAGGAAGGAGAGCACGGCCTCCAGCATCGACCGCATCTGCTCGAGATCGCGCAACATGCGGCTGCGGTGCGCGTCATCCTCGATGAATTCGGCGCGCAGGCGCATCCGGGTGATCGGCGTGCGCAGGTCGTGGCTGATGGCGGCCAGCATCTTGGTGCGGTCGTCGATCAGGGTCGTGATGCGCTCCCGCATCCGGTTGAGCGCCTTGGCCACCGACCGGATTTCTTCGGGGCCGCGTTCGGGCAGCGGCGCCGCGGCGCCGTTCAGGCTGAAATCTTCGGCGGCCTTCGCGAACGACGACAGCGGCGCGGTCAGGGCCCGGGCCGCCCACAGGCCGAGCAAGGTGACGCTGACGACGGCAAACAGCAGGGTCAGCATCCACGGTCCCTGCCAGAACGGACGTTGCCGCAGGCAGCTTGGCGGAAATCATCGCACCGTCCGGCAGCGCGATACCGACCTTGTTGGTATCTTCGCCCTTCGCAAGCGGAAAGATCCGATAGCTGTTGCCGAGGCGGCGACGCAAGGCTGCGAAGCTCGGGGTCGTCCGTATCGCCCGCGGCGGCGGATCCGGCGGCAGCGCTTCGATCTCCATTTGCGGAAAGGCCCGCGCAATGTCGGCGAGGAGCCGCGGCCGCTCCGCCGCGGGCGCGGTGCCGAGAAGCTGGGTCACGGCGACAAGCTGATCGTGTCCGCGGTCGATCGACGGATCGGGCTGATCCGGCCGGTGGATCAAGAAAGATCGCGGTGAGGATCAGGTGAATGGCGACGATCGAGGCGACCACCAGTGCCGCGATCTGTCCGCTGATGCCCCTGCAGGTTCAGAAAGCCAAGCAGCTTCATGATCGGCCGTCGGCGGGGACGGCGACCGCCTCCACCGCCGGGGTGAACATGTAGCCGCCGGAGCGCACGGTCTTGATCATGGTGGCGTCCTGCGGATCGGGTTCGATCTTGCGCCGGATGCGGCTGACCAGCACATCGATGCTGCGCTCGAACGAGCCGGCGTTGCGGCCCTGGGTGAGATCGAGCAGGCTGTCGCGCGACAGCACGCGGCCGGGCCGCTCGCAGAAGGCTCGCAGCAGGTCGAATTCGGCGCTGGTCATCGCCACCCGCGCGCCCGCCGGATTGCGCAGCTCCCGCAGCCTGAAATCGATCCGCCATCCCAGGAAGGTGAGGGCGGTCGCGCCATTGATGGCGCTCGCGGTCTGGGCGGCGGCATGGCGGCGCAGCACCGCGTTGATGCGCGCCAGCAATTCGCGCGGATTGAACGGCTTTGCCAGGTAGTCGTCCGCGCCCATCTCCAGGCCGAGAATGCGATCGACGTCCTCGCCGCGCGCGGTGAGCATGATGATCGGCACCTGCGATTCCGCGCGGACCTTGCGGCACAGGCTGAGGCCGTCTTCGCCCGGCAGCATCACGTCGAGGATCAGAAGATCGACGCGATGGTCGGCCATCGCCCGGACCATCTCGCGCCCGTCATTGGCCGTCGTCACATTGCAGGCGTTGCCGCGCAGGTATTTCGCGATCAGCGCCCGCGTCTCGCGGTCGTCTTCAACGACAAGAATGTTCGGCGATGCCGTGGCCATGCGGAATCCTTTGTCCTGTGATTTGGGACAACAACGACGCATTTTTGTTTCTGAATGTTTCTGACGCTTGCCTGCGCAACACCAGGCAACACGCCAGCGGGCGACAAAAAGACTCTCGTTAAGACTATTAACCTTAACGTCGAGGCATCTGGCAAGAACCTTCGGAGCCATCATGACCTCAATCTCCGCCGACCTCCGGCAGCAATTACCTGTCGCCCCTGCAGCAGCTGCAGGACCGAACTGCAGTCGGAAGTGAGCTCCGGCGCGATCAGTTCGTCCGATCAGAGCGCACTGTCCTCCGCGCTGACGGACATCAACTCCTCGCTGCAGAGCGGCAGCGCGGGCGATTCGCACCAGCGGCACCAATGTCCTCTCCCGGCGATCTGAAGTCGAAGATCGACAGCCTGATTGCCGGCGAAGTATCCAGCGGCAAGCTGACCAGCGATCAGGCCACCGAGCTGCAGGGGGTCTTCAAGGCAGCGTTCGCCAACGGCCCCGGCGGCGCCGGGGACTCAACCAGCGCCAGCAGTGCAAGTGCTCCAGATGGCGGCGTTGCGCCAGCCGGACCGGGTGGACCAGGTGGCGCCCACGGTGGCCATCATGGCGGCCATGGCGGTCCGCCACCGGCCGAGCAGCTTCGTCCTCGAGCGGCAGCACCAGCAGTTCATCGGGCACCAGCACCACCAGCGACATTCTGCAGCAGTTTCTCCAATCGCTGCAGAATTCGCTGTCGAACTCGTCATCATCGTCCTACAGCGCGACCGGCAGCAGCAACGCCAGCGGCGGCAGTTCGTCATTCTCGGCGCTGCTGATCAACTACCAGACCTGATCCCAGCGAGCCGCACGCACCGACGCTCCGCCGTCATCCTTTCCAGAACGGAAGGGATGATGCCGACGCCGTCGCTGCGATTGGCCGTGGCCCGCAACGGGCCGCGATCGCAAGGTCGGTCCGCAAAATCCCTCGGTTGAAGATTTGACGATGACTGAAAGGTTCCACGGAACTTGCCAAGTCATCGGCAAGTCATCGGCATTGCACAATTTGAAAAACCTTCGTCAGCGGGAACGGCAGACGGATCGGCGTGTTTTCTCCTGACAATTATCATGGAGAAACCAGATGTTTTTAAAACATGTCACCGCCGGTTTGACCGGTGCCGTATTGCTTGCGACCGTTGCGTTTGCACAAAGCCCGGCCGCGACCACCGACCGCACCAACATGGCACCGGCCGTGGCGTCGGATTCCTCGTTCCGTGGTGACTGGCGCACGTCGAAAGTTGTCGGCCTTAACGTCTATAACGACAACAATGAGAGCGTCGGTTCGATCAACGATCTGCTGACCGACAAGAGCGGAAACATCAAGGGGGTGGTGCTCGGCGTCGGCGGCTTCCTCGGCGTCGGTGCGCATCTAGTCGCTGTTCCCTTCGACAAGATCAAATTCGTCAATGAGCCGATCGCTTACACCGGCGTAGCGGGCTCACCAAATGGCGCGGGCAGCCGCCCGGCATCCTCGACGGTCACCACGGGTGCTGCGACCGGATCGGTCCCGGCAACGAAGTCCAATCCATGGTATCCGGACCATGCCGTGTTCAACGCCACCAAGGATCAGCTCAAGGCGATGCCTGAATTCAAATATTCGACGCAATAAGTCGAATAGATCGTCGCTGATCTGATCGTGCAAACCAAAGCGCGCCCGGTTTCGCCGGGCGCGCTTCTGTGGGCACAAGATGACCTCTGACTGAGGCTTTAAGTTCGTCATGCCCGGGCTTGTCCCGGGCATCCACGTCTTATTGCAGCGGCAGCAGCAAAGACGTGGATGGCCGGGACAAGCCCGGCCATGACGAAGAAGGTGAACCCTCGCAGCCCGCATGGTTCGAGACGCGCAAGATGCGCTCCTCACCATGAGGGTTCACGTCAACTGCCTACGATCTCAATTCGTCTTGACCAGCGGGCAACCGCCTTTGTCGAGCGGGCGGAACGCCTCGATCGCCGGGCACGGTCGCGAGCAACTTGTAGAGATCCCATTCGCCCTTCGACTCTTCCGGCTTCTTCACCTCGAACAGATACATGTCGTGGACCATGCGTCCGTCGATCCGGATCTTGCCGTTCTTGGCGAAGAAGTCGTTGATCGGAGTGGCCCGCATCTGGGCCATCACCTTCGGCGCTTCGTCGGTGCCGGTCGCCTCGATGGCCTTGAGGTAGTGCATGGTGGCCGAATACAGGCCGGCCTGGATCATGGTCGGCATGTGCCCGACCTTTTCCATGAACCTTTTCGAGAACGCCCGCGTCTCATCGTCCCTGTCCCAGTAGAATGCGTCGGTCGTGATCAGGCCCTGGGCATCCTTGAGACCGATCGAATGAACGTCGGTGATTTCCAGCAACAACGCGATCAGCTTCTGGCCGCCCTTTATCAGGCCGAATTCGGAGGCCTGCTTGAGCGCGTTGGTGGTATCGCCGCCGGCATTGGCCAGCGCCACCACCTTGGCCTTGGAGGCTTGCGCCTGCAGCAGGAAGGACGAGAAATCCGATGTGTTCAGCGGATGGCGAACCTCGCCGAGCACCTTGCCGCCATTTTCCTTCACAACGTTGGCGGCGTCGCGCTCCAGCGCCATGCCGAAGGCATAGTCGGCGGTGATGAAGAACCAGGTATCCTCGCCGCGCTGGACCATCGCCTTGCCGGCGACGTTGGAAAGCGCGTAGGTGTCGTAGGTCCAGTGCACGGTGTTGGGCGAGCAGGCGGGCGCCGGTGATATCGGAGCTGCCGCCGCCGGAATTGATGTTGATCTTGTTCTTCTCGCGGGTCAGCGCCGAGACCGGCAGCGCCACCGAAGAAGTCGGTACGTCGAAGATCGCATCGACCTTTTCATTGTCGTACCAGTTGCGCGCGATGGCGACGCCGACGTCCGGCTTGTTCTGGTGGTCGGCAGAGACCACCTCGACGGGCTTGCCTTTCACCTTGCCGCCGTAATCGGCGACCGCCATCTGCACCGCGACCAGCGAACCCTTGCCGGTGGCGTCCGAATAGAGGCTGGACATGTCGGTGAGCACGCCGATCTTGACGACGTCGTCGGAAATCTGCGCGTTCGCCGCACCGCCGGACGCGGCGAAGACGAGGCCGGCGGCGACCAGCGGCAGCAAGTGACTTCATGGTGTTCTTCTCCCTGGCTTTTTGGGGTTATTGCAGGGCACCCTTCTACGCGGCTTCGAGGGCCGCCCGCAAAGCTGAGTTTCGACCAGGCGCGGCCGCCCGGCCGCTCCCGGATTGCGCTTTCAGCGGTGGTATCGCGGTGTTAGGCTTGTTGCCGGCAGGACCACCTGCTTCCTGCCTAACATGGAAGGGAGGACGATATGGCTGAGAGTGTTTACAAGGTCATTGAACTCATCGGTACCAGCACGGAATCATGGGAGGAGGCGGCCAAGGCAGCGGTCGACAGGGCAGGAAAATCTCTGCGCGATCTGCGCGTCGCCGAAGTCGTCAAGCTTGATATGCAATTGGATGCCAAGGGCAAGATTGAAGCCTATCGCGCCAAACTCAACGTCTCGTTCAAATTCGAGGGCTAGGGCCTTTTCCGTTCCGATTGAATCGGAACGGAATCTCAATTCTTTATTCTGACGCGTTTCCCCAGCGCGAACCGGTATCCAGCCCGCACCATGCGCAGGCTTTCACTGGAAAATACTCTGGTCCGGTGATCGGCGAACGAGGTCCCTGCACAACGAATCGTTGCCATCGCGGCACAGCCGCCTGCGTTATTCTGAATCCGGCAGCCGCTCGCCGACAATGAAGCGTCGGGTTGCAAGCTCACAGCCCGCCCAGCGCCGTCACGTAAACATTGATTGCGCCGTCGGCTTCCGCGATCACCCGCAGCGTTTTGGAATCGAAGGCGATATCGGCGAGCTGCAGGCTGGTGATTTCCGCCGCTACCCGCACGCCGTCCTCGTTCTTCTGGAAATCGGCGATCGCGGCGGCGATCTCTTTCTGCGCATTCGCCGAGGAACGGCTTGAGATCGACGGTCGCCTTTTCCGCCAGTGCCTTTTGCAGATGCGGCATCGCCGCGCGCGCCGCCGCGCCCGAGCAGTCCGAACGCGGCTTCGGATTCGACGGCGAGTTGGATGTTGGTCAGCCGCAGGGTCTGCTGCGCCTGATCGAGCACCGGCCGTGCCCCAGATATATACGGTGGCTTCGCCGCCGAAGCCGAAGAAGCTCTTCTTCTCCTTGGCGTTCACCAGCAGCGAGATCAACAGCCGGTCGCCCGATGCTGCGACGGTGGCATGCTTCACGGTGACATCGACCGAGCCCGAGCCGTCCTCGGGGAAGGTGCGGCCGGCGAACTGCGCCTCCACGATCTTGTTGATGTCGGTAAAGGGCATGTCGATCGGGATGCCGATGCCGACCCTGCGCCGGGGTCGGCGGGACGATCGAGATCTTCTCGGGAAACGGGCAGTCGGGCTTGGTCTGCGTCGGGGTGATGCGGGTTTCCGCCTCGATGCCGAGCGTCAGCGTGACCGCCGGCGGCATCGACATGCGGCTGCACCGCGATCGCGCGGGTCGGCCGCAGCTCCAGCCAAAGCGCCGGCAAGGTCGAAGTCGGCGCCGGCGCCTTGCAGCGGAATCGAGCGGCAGGCCTTGGCCCATTGTACCCGCGCATTGCGCTCGAATGAGGGATCGTTGCGGATTCGCTGCCGCCGGCCGCGCTGATCTGATCGGCGACGGTCTTGTCGATCAGCGGCTTGACCTGCGCCGGGACGTTGACGCGCGCGCCGGCCACCGAAAGGCTGGTGTCGCCGAGCGTGACCTGGGCGGCCAGATTGGGCTCGAGGTGCCAGGCCGCGGCGAGCTTGGGCCGCGAGGTGATGGTGACGTTGCCCTTGATCTCGGCGTTGGCGTTGAATGCCTTGATATTCACGCTGCCGATCTGCTTGGCGACGTTGCCGCCGAGCAGACTGCCGATGCGCGTCGCCGACCGCGCCGGTCGCCTTCGACGACAGCGAGCCCGTCACATTCAGCTTTCCGGTCAGCGGCGTGGTCAGCGACAGCACATCCTGGCCGCCGGTCGCCGCGATCGGCCCGCGCGAGGCGGTCCAGCCGATGTCGGCGTTTTGCAGGATCTGCGACACCGGGTTGTCGGCCTTGCCGGCGAAGTTGCGCGGCGCGCCGCGCTCGGCGGCGTCGCGGATGGCGGCGAGCGGAATCGTGACCTGCGCCAGGATGACCGAACTGCGGCGGCGCCGGCGGCAGCGGCGGCAATTCGGCCAGCGCCGGCGCCGGGGCCGTGCCGCGCGGCGACAGCCAGTCCATGGCCTTCAGGCTGACAAAGAACGAGACCGCGACCACCGCGATCGCGAGCAGGATCGTCTTGAGACGCATCGATAGACGCATCGTCCCCCCGGACTGATTTGAACGGTTGAGTCTACAGGGTGGGGTTTGTCGGCGCCAGAGCGCCGGACGAGCCGCACTTCTCGGTCACTTTACGAGGAATGTGAGGCGATACCGTGCAGGTCCTTGGGCGGGGCCGCAACAATGCCGGAATTTTTGTTGCCGCCCAGAAACAACAATGGCTACGGAAATTGACGATTCAGATTACGTCGTCGCGGCCTTCGCCGGGGACGACGTGTTAACTAATTTGGAGAACGGGAGTTAACGAATTTGGAGAGCGCGCCGGCGCTGGCAGGCCGCTCGGCTCGTCGGGCGCGGCGGTTCATCGGCAAGCGCCTTCATCGCGCTGTCATGGGACGGCAATCTTCCTGACAAGAATGAGCCTCGCGGACACCCTAGCCTGCAGTTTCTACAGCTCGAACCCGAAAAAGAATGACTACACATCTGTGTCGTCACACGCCTGAAATATCCTTGGTCGAACGTCGGGCATTGAGAATCAGCAACGTAGGCTTCCGTGATGCGGATTTTGATCGCGACCGATGCTTGGCATCCGCAGGTGAACGGCGTGGTGCGCACGTTGACCTCGCTGGCCCGCAGCGCATCGGCGCTGGGAGCCGAAATCGAGTTCCTCACTCCCGACGGATTTCCCTCGCTCGGCGTTCCGACCTATCCGGGCTTGCGGATAGCCTTGCCGAACCGGCGCGAGATATCAGCCAGAATCGAGGCGGCATCGCCGGACGCCATTCACATCGCGACCGAAGGACCGATCGGATGGGCGGCGCGGGCCTATTGCCGCCGCCGCAAGCTCGCTTTCACAACGTCCTATACGACGCGCTTTCCGGAATATATCGCGGTTCGCTCGATCATTCCGGCTGACTTGAGCTATGCGGTGCTGCGCCACTTTCATGCGGCCGGCCGCCATGACCATGGTCGCGACCGCCTCGCTGCGGCAAGAGCTCAGCCGCGCGAGGTTTCCGCAAGCTCGGCTTCTGGGGGCGCGGCGTCGATACCGAGCTCTTCAATCCGGATCATCCGGCCGAGCTCGATTTGCCGCGACCGATCTTCATGACCATGGGCCGCGTCGCGGTCGAGAAGAACCTCGAGGCGTTTCTCGTCGCTGGACTTGCCGGGATCGAAGGTCGTGATCGGCGATGGACCGCAAAAGGCGGAGCTGGAGCGCCGCTATCCCAAGGTCGAAGTTTCTCGGTGAAAAGACCGGCGCGGATTTGACCGCGCATCTGGCGGCGGCGGACGTCTTCGTGTTTCCGAGCCTCACCGACACCTTCGGCGTCGTGCAACTCGAAGCGCTGGCCTGCGGCACGCCGGTCGCGGCATTTCCGGTGACGGGCCCGCTCGACGTGATCGCCGATCATCCCATTGGCGCGCTGGATGAGGATTTGCGCAGCGCCTGCCTCCGCGCGCTCGGCATGTCGCGCGAAGCATGCCGGAATTTTGCGCTGGAGCGTTCCTGGGAGAACAGTGCCAGGCAGTTCATCGGCAATCTGAGCAGCGTTGCAGCCGAGCCGCTCGCTGCGGCCTGCCCGCCGCGTGGCGGGCAGAAGCGCGGTGCGCGGCTAACCGGATCATCAGCAACAGCGAGTAAGTTTCACCATGGCCGAAATCATCAAGCTTGACGAAACGACACAGTTGGACTTCGACCGCGAAATGGTCGAGCAGGCCTATGACCGCTGGGCGCCGATCTATGACCTGGTGTTCGGCGGAGTGTTCGGAAAGGGCCGCAACGCCGCCATCAGGCCACCAACAGCATCGGCGGCCGCGTGCTCGAGGTCGGCGTCGGCACCGGCATCTCGTTGCCGCAATATGCGCCGAATCTTCGCATCTTCGGCACCGATATTTCGGAAGGCGATGCTGCGCAAGGCGCAAGCAGCGCGTCGCCGATCTGCGCCTGAAGAATGTCGAGGGTCTCGCGGTCATGGATGCCGAGAAGCTCGAATTCCCCGACAACTCCTTCGACGTGGTGATGGCGCAATATGTCGTCACCGCGGTGCCGAATCCGGAAGTGGCGCTCGACGAGTTCGCCCGCGTGCTGCGGCCGGGCGGCGAGCTGATCATTCTGCACGCCGCGTCAGCGCCGATGCCGGCATGCGCCGTTTCATCGAGCAGCGGCTGCAGCCGGTGGTGCGTCGGCTCGGCTTCCGGACCGCCGAATTCGCCTGGTCGCGCTATACCCAGTGGGCTGGCCGGGCGCGCAGGGGATGGAATTGGTCGAGCGCCGCCCGGTGCCGCCGCTCGGCCACTTCTCGCTGGTCCGTTTCCGCAAGACTCGAAGCGGCGGCCGCCGCTTAGGGTAACCGGCGTCCACCGCATCAAACGCGGGCAGGCTTTCGCTCGAAAGCGCTGTGGTTCGGCAGCGTCGTTCGCGCAACATCATCGTCATGCAACGGCATGTGTCATTATGATGATGTCACACGCCGTACATCGAATCCCTGTACACAGAACGTCAACCACCTTATCTGGGGGAGAGAATGATCAAGAACTTCCTGGAGCAATTGCGAACCCAGCGCTGGGACGACCATCGCTATTATCATCACAGCCGCATCAACCAGAGCCTGCATTTCGTCAGCGCGGTCAGCTTCCTGGTCGGCTATGTCATGATCTTCTTCGATCCGGTGATGTCGCGCGCTGATCGGCTGGCTGGTCTCGATGACCTCGCGCCAGGCCGGCCACTTCTTCTTCGAGCCCAAGGGCTACGACCACCTCAACCAGGCGACCCACGAGCACAAGGAAGAGATCAAGGTCGGCTACAATCTGCAGCGCAAGGTCGTGCTGATGACGATCTGGGCGCTGTCGCCGCTGGTGCTGTATCTCGATCCGACCCTGTTCGGCCTGTTCACGCCCTGGGTCTCGCCGGCCGATTTCATGCGCCAGGTCGCCAAGGTCTGGCTGGCGATCGGCATCGGCGGGCTGTTGTTCCGCACCGTCCACCTGTTCTTCATCCGCGACGTCGAGACCGGCCTCGTCTGGATGACCAAGATCCTGACCGACCCGTTCAGCGATCTTCAAGCTGTACTACAAGGCGCCGCTGTTCCTGCTGAAGGGCGAGCTGATCGATCCGGGCCTCGACCTCATCGAGCACGGCCTCGAAGAGCAGCACGCCTGATGCTTTCATCGATGCGCGAGCACAGTCATGCGCCGGGCTTGTCGCGGCCATCCACGTTTTGCGGTTAAATCGGCATCGCGCAATACGCTGGTATGTTCGGGCATGATCTGTGCGGAAGCAACGCGCGTCACTCCGCGCTTGCCCGGCATCATGATCGTGAGAGTCAGCGGCGCTCAGCGCTTTCGCTTGTCAGCATCTCTTTGAGGATCTGGCGGCGGATGCTCTTGTTGGTGAGCGAGGCGTCGTGCCACCACCAGCCGTCCCGCTTCATCTTCTCGGCCGCGGCGACAAAGCGGTTGGCGACCTCGGCAAAATCCGCGTCGGTGTAGTTCAGGCTGAAGATCAGCCGGCCGGTGCCGACCCAGCTCAGCGCGAGCCCCTCGGCCCGCAGATAGTACTGCAGCATCCAGTTGTAGCGCGACGGCTCGGTGTAATGCACCGTCCAGATCGACGACAGGTTGGCGACCCGCACCGGCAGGTCTTGCGCGGCGAGCCTGTCGTTCAGCTGCCGGGCGCGCCCGTTCCAGGTCTCGTCGAGGCCGTTATAGACCGCGCGGAAATTGGGGCTGGCGAGCCGGCTCAGGAATTCGTCCATCGCCGTCATGACATAGGGATGCGAATTGAAGGTGCCGCGGGCGAAGCAGACGTCGGCCGGGCGATCGTCGCGGAAGCGGCGCATCAGATCCTTGCGGCCGCAGACCACGCCGACCGGCAGGCCGCCGGCGAGGCTCTTGCCGTAGGTCACCATGTCGGCGCGCACGCCGAAATATTCCTGCGCGCCGCCGGCGGCGAGCCGGAAGCCGACGAACACCTCGTCGAAGATCAGCACGATGCCGCGCTCGGTGCAGACCTCGCGCAGCGCTTTCAGCCATGCGCTGTAGGCCGCGCGGTCGAAATGCGCCGTTGCGCGAGCTGTCGACCAGCGCGGAATCGCCGGGCGCATTGGCGTTGGGGTGCAGCGCCTGCAGCGGGTTGACCAGCACGCAGGCGATGTCGCGCCGCGTGCGCAGCACATGCAGCGTCCGCTCCGACATCTCGGCCAGCGTGTAGGTCTCGTGCGGCGAGACCGGATTGCCGACGCCGGGCTGCACGTCGCCCCACCAGCCGTGATAGGCGCCGGCGAAGCGCACCAGATGCGATGCGGCGGGTGTGATAGCGGGCGAGCCGCACCGCCTGCATCACCGCCTCGGTGCCGGACATGTGGAACGAGACCTCGTCGAGCCCGGAAATCTCGGCACAGCCGCGCGACATTGTCGGCGATGACGGGATGGTAGGGCCCGAGCACCGGGCCGAGCGCATGGGCGCGCGCCTCGGCCTGCGCGATGCACTCCTTGTAGAAGTCGTTGCCGAAGACGTTGACGCCGTAGGAGCCGGTCAGGTCGTAGGACGACGTTGCCGTCGAGATCGGTGACGGTGACGCCGGCCGACGACTGCACGAAGGCGCCGGTGCCAAGATGCTCGCGCACCAGCCGGCTGTACTGGAACGGCACCCGGTAGGTCTCGGTGAATTGCAGGTCGGAGATCTGCGGCTGCGGCCTGCGCCGTCATCTGCCGGCTGCTGGCGAACCGCTCCTGGTAGAGGCCGGCGAGCCGGAAGAAGCCGTCCTGGCGCTGGGTGGCGATCTGCGGCCGGCGCGCCGTCGGAACAGAAGAAATCGTCGATGTCGAATTCGTAGAACGGGATCAGCCGCGCCACGCGGCGCGACATCTTCGAATGGCCGGTCAGCGAGCGGTGCTTGGCCCGCGACAGCGCCAGGCGCGCCTGCAATTTGGGAAAGGTCAGCCGCGGCGCCGGCGACCGCGGCGGCGGAAAGCGACAGAATCGGAAGAGACGAATCCATGCCACCAGCGCTAGCCGGTCCATCTGACAGAATCATGACAGTCCGGGGCCTGATCTCCGCCCTGACCCAGCAGGAGGACCTCAACTTCCTGTTGACCAACCGCATTCCGCGGGCGGCGCTGACGCGCTTCATGGGCTGGTTCAGCAAGATCGAGAATCCGCTGGTGCGCGATGCCTCGATCGCCTGCTGGCGGCTGTTCTCCGACCTCGATCTGACCGAAGCCAAGAAGACCGAATTCAAGAGCCTGCACGACTGCTTCACCCGCGAGCTCAAGCCGGGCCTGCGCCCGCTCGACCCCGACCCGTCGATCGTGGTCAGCCCGTGCGACGCCATCATCGGCGCCATTCGGCGCGATCGCAGGATACCGAGCTGTTCCAGATCAAGGGCGCCGCCTATTCGCTGCTGGACCTGCTCGGCGATCCCGAGCTGGTGGACGCGCACCGCAACGGACGCTTCGTCACGCTGCGGCTGACCTCGAGCATGTATCACCGCTTTCACGCGCCCGCCGATGGCCGGATCGAGCAGGTCACCTTCATCAGCGGCGACACCTGGAACGTCAATCCGATCGCGCTGAAGCGGATCGAGCGGCTGTTCTGCAAGAACGAGCGCGCGGTGATCCGGACCCGCCTCGCCATCGGGCGAAGCGCTGACGCTGGTGCCGGTCGCGGCGATCCTGGTGGCGAGCATCCGGCTGCATTTCCTCGACATCGTGCTCAATGCGCAGACGCGCGGGCCGACCGTGTTCCCCTGCGACGTCAACGTGCGCAAGGGCGACGAACTCGGCTGGTTCGAGCACGGCTCGACCATCATCGTGCTGGCGCCGGATCATTTCGAGTTCTGTGACAATGTGCGCGAAGGCGCGCGGATCTTCGCCGGCCAGCCGCTTGATGCGAAAGCCCGCTTGAATATCAGGCGACGGATTTCGACCGAAGCAGGTAGCTGGTCTCGATTTTGCCAGCGCGCTTCACTATATCAGTTGCGCTCGAACACGATTCGAAAATTGCAGAAGGGATTGAGATGGCGCGAGCGCCGGTTCTGGCGGCGGGAGGTATTGTGCTGCGGCAGGAGGAAACGCCGCTGATCGCGGTGGTGCGCCTGCGCAAGCGCAACGAATGGGTTCTTCCCAAGGGCAAGCTCGACGACGGCGAAACGCCGCGGGACGCCGCCGAGCGCGAGGTGCTGGAAGAAACCGGGCATGAAGTGTCCGTGCACGAATTTCTGGGAACGCTGGTCTATGAGTCCGGCGGACGGTTCAAGGTCGTTCATTACTGGCGCATGGAAACCAGCGGCGAGCCGTCGTCACGAACTGATGGACGATGTCAGGGCCGTCGACTGGCTGCCGCTCGATGCCGCGGTCGAGCGGCTTTCCCGCGCCTATGAGCGCGCATTTCTTGCCAATGTCGGACCGCTCGCGCTTGAGTCTGCGGCTCTCGCCCGGTTCCAACGCCGGCCCAAGCCCAGAAAGCCACCGGTTCTCGTCAAGCGCCGGCGCCGGCCGGCAATCGCGCCTCAACCGCCGCTGACAATCCCGGCACCACTTGCACCGCGGCCAGATGCGCTGGCGTCGCCGGCCGAGATGGATATGCCTTTGATGGTCGGGAACGATCGTGTTGAAGTCGAAGCTCCATCAGTCGAGACTCCAACAATCGAAAGCCAACCGGTCGAAGTTCAACCAGTCGAAATGCGGGCGGTCGAACCAACTGAGGCTCAATCGCCCGACTGCGCGAGGACGCCTGGGATCGCGCCTCAACCCGCGGAGGAAATCTCCGTGGTGACAGCCGCCGAGCCCGAACCCGAGAACGAGGCTGCGTCTGCAACAGGCCGAGACCGGCACGTCAACCTGGTGCAGATCGTGCGCGATTGGCTGTGGCGGGCTGCCTGAGGCGCGCCATTTTTTGCGGATCAGTCCTTGGTGCGAAAGATCGTTGGGGCGGCTAGTTAAGTCGCGCAAGCGGGAGTTTAAGCGGCTGCGCTTCTTGCGCCGGTGCGCCCGGCTGAAAAACCAAAGCCGCGGACTAGTCGCCCGCTTCAATCAATTTGCAAGGACATGAATTTTGTGATTCGCTTTGGTCGCATCGGATGCGGCGGAGGCAATGATGGCTGCGAAGGACATTTCGGTAAAGAAGTATGTTGTGCGGCTGAGCAGTGAGGAACGTGAGCAACTCGAAGCGCTGATACGCAAAGGCAAGAGCGCAGCGCAGCGGCTGCTGAAGGCGCGGATATTGTTGAAGGCCGATGTGTCGGAAGCCGGTGAAGGCTGGAGTGACAACCGGATTATCAAGGCGCTAGAGACCAGCGCATCGATGGTTTACCGGGTCCGGAAGCAACTGGTGGAAGAAGGCTTCGAGGCTGTGTTGAGCCGCAAGCAACGGGCGACACCGGCGGTTGCACGGATTTTTGACGGCGAGAAAGAAGCCAAACTGATTGCGCTGGCTTGTTCCAAACCTCCCAAGGGACGCGCGCGCTGGAGCTTGCAGCTGTTGGAGAAAAAGGTCGTGGAGCTGCAAATTGTCGATCGCGCCAGCGACTCGACGATTGGGCGGGCACTAAAAAAAACATTCTCCAGCCCCATCGCCAGCAGTGCTGGGTCATCCCGCCGAAGGCCAATGGCGCGTTCGTAGCCGCCATGGAAGATGTGCTGGCGGTCTATACGCGGCCACGCGATCCCGATTACCCGCTGGTGTGTCTGGACGAGACCTCCAAGCAGTTCCTTGCCGAGACGCGCCTGCCGGTCCCGATGAAGCGGGGACGCCCGGTCCGCTGCGATTACGAGTACGAGCGCAACGGCACCGCCAACATCTTCATGATGTTTGCACCGCTCGAAGGCTGGCGCCACGTCAAGGTCACCGATCGCCATACCGCCGTGGACTACGCTCACGTCTTGAAAGAATTGGCCGATCACTACTTCGCCAACGCCAAGACCGTCGTACTGGTCCAGGACAATCTCAACATCCACGGCAAGGGGTCACTCTACGAAGCGTTTCCAGCCGCCGAGGCCAGGCGACTGGTCGAGCGCTTCGAATGGCACTACACCCCAAAGCACGGTAGTTGGCTTGATCTGGCAGAGTCCGAACTCGGCGTCCTCACGTCCCAGTGCCTCGACCGTCGGATTGCCGATAAACAGACCCTCGTCGAGGAAATCGCCGCATGGGCGCACGACCGCAATGCCAACCACACCAAGGCCAATTGGCAATTCTCTACCCCCAATGCCCGTATCAAACTCAAGCACCTCTACCCTGCAATCTGAATGAATCGGGCGACTGAGGTAGGAATTGGTACCCGATTCCCGGAATTCGCTAGACTTCTCTAGTCTAATCTTTTAGGTTGTGGTACCAGCATCACAACCGGAGATTTCAGATGGCTCGCATAGGCGACGTATTTAAACCCGGCGACAAAGTCCCCCACTCTGGAATTTATCGAGTGGTCCACGACCCAAAGCATACCCAGATACATGAAGTAACCTGTATCTACGACGCCGTATTTCCACCT
Organism: uncultured Pseudomonadota bacterium; assembly: GCA_963729395.1. Classification (GTDB taxonomy): domain Bacteria; phylum Pseudomonadota; class Alphaproteobacteria; order Rhizobiales; family Xanthobacteraceae; genus Bradyrhizobium. Next base: position 23,646 of record CAVSOS010000012.1, read on the forward strand.
TGCCGCGGGTGCCACCATCCAAAATTCGTCTTAGAGTTCCGTCCGGAGACTTTAGGCCGGATTGCAGAGTTTTCTGAGCATGAGGCGGATTGATGCGAGGCGCAAGAACGCCAGAGCCTTTCGGTTGAGATTCTCCCAATCCTTGGCAAGCCTTCGGCAGCGATTGAGCCAGGCAATGGTACGCTCGACGATCCAGCGTTTGGGCAAGACCACAAATCCGCTGGCCTGATCGGAACGTTTGACGATTTCAATGTCGAGATGCGGCAGAACCTTTGCAAGCGCTTTCGCAAATTTCGGTCCTTGATATCCGCTGTCGGCGAAGAGCGTCTTCAAAAATGGAAACATGCCGAACAGTGTCGCCATGACGAGAACGCCTCCATCGCGATCTTGAATGTCGGCCGGATGAACGATGGCGTGGAGCAGGAGGCCTACTGTATCGACAAGAATGTGCCGCTTCTTGCCTTTGATCTTCTTGCCCGCATCGTACCCGTTCGGATCAATGCACGCCCCCCTTTTCCGCGCTTTTCACGCTCTGGCTGTCGATGATGGCGGCGGTCGGACTGGCTTCCCGCTGCTCTCGTTCGCGACACTGTTCATAGAGCGCGTAGTGGATTCGTTCCAATGTGCCGTCATATGTCCACAGATCGAAGTAGCCGTAGACCGAGCTTTTCGGCGGCAGATCTTTCGGGATCGCGCGCCACTGACAGCCGGTAGAGAGAATGTACATGAGGCCGTTCACCACCTCCCGCATGATCACCGTGCGCTTGCCACCACCAGTTTTGCCCGGCGGGATCAGCGGTTCGACCAGTCTCCATTCGCCGTCGGTCAAATCGCTCGGATATCGCAACTTGCTGCGGTCGTAACGGGCGCGGTTCTTGCTCGTCCACATCGGTGACCCCTCCTCGAATCAGGCCACCACTCTTGAATCACAGATGATTTCATATGATTCAAGAACTCTTCGGACAGACACTTAGAGCGGGCAGCAATACACATTGCTTCACATGAGCACTTCAAGAGCAGCTAGTCTCACTCTCAATCGCGGAATAGCGACGAGAAAGTATCCGCCCAACCGGCGGACGCTGATGCTCAGCGATTCCTCGCGCCACTGCCTGAGCGATGAGACCGGCGTTCTTCCGAATAACAAAGAACTTCTCTCTTAAGCCGCCCTTAAATTGGGAGATTCTGGTTAGGCTTATCCCTTTTGGGGGCTTGTGCGACGTCCGCCACGCAGCGCGTAGCGCGGCCTCAACGCGCTTTTGAGCTTCCTTTTTTCAGAATAGCGCTCTTCCCTAAACGTCCGCTTTGGCTTCGGCGGAGGCTTGCCCCCTCGCCGCAGGCGCGACAAGCCCCCGCCGCACTTTTGTTTGGGGTCAAAGAAAAATCGCCAAACGCTCTGTACAATTCTAAGTTTTTTGGCAATGATATGCTCGTATTCATTGCTGGGATTTTTTCCGATGCCAATGAGTTATACTGCGAACATACGACCACTTTTCAGAGACAAAGACGTCTCTTCAATGCTGACATTCGGTCGTCCTCCGTTCGATCTTTCTAAATATGAGGACGTGGTCGACAACGCCGACGATATTTTCAGTAAACTGGATAGTGGAAAAATGCCCTGCGACGGCGCATGGCCGCGCTCGAACGTGAACTTATTTCAACAGTGGATGAAAGACGGAAAACTTCCGTAGCAACGGTCTCTCATGAAGGGCCTGCAGATGACAATCCAGCGTTCTTTGATAATTCTTGCGATCATTATCTCGACAACGCCAGCCTGGTCACAGTCGGCGTCTTCAATAACCAACAATTGTCGCTTTACGCCGAACCGAAGTGACGCACTTGATTTCCCGGACAAGCATGCTTGGGATCTCTTCCTTACGCTGGTTCATCCGGCGAAAGATATCAATGCTGCAAGGGGCGAACCCGATTGCTCAAAGCCTTTAGGAGCGCCCGGAACGGTGTCAGTTTGGGAGACGTGGAGGCTCGCGAGAACGGAAGTGTTTCTCGCCGACGGATCAGAGCCGCCGGATTGGAGCGATTTACATCTTGATCGAGCATATCAGGGGGCTGTTCCAGATGATTCGCCGCACGGCCCGGCAAGTATCTTTGCTCCTCGAATTGCGCTCGACCCCGAGCCCAATCAGGGCGTATTCGCTGGACGGGGTGGCATCGGCGAAACTCATATGAACAGGTCAACTTATGAGTTCATCTCAACTTATGAGTTCATCAAGGAAAACTGTTTGTATAGCTTTGACGGGCTTTCTCGGTATGCCGCCGCTGTGCTCGGTGGCAAGAAACCGCCGATTTCTTTTCCAGCGGAGTCCATAGAAGTAAAAGCTGTATGGGTTGAATTTACCGCGGACGATATAAAAAATGGACTGCCTTCCAAATATTACAGTGGCTCCGCAAAAGGAAAGACGTACGGTCTCACCGCACTCCACATCTTGACTAAAGATACTCCAAATTGGTTTTGGGCGACGTTTCATCACGTTGACGAGCCTGCCGATCCATATGAGACGACTGACAACTTCGGCCGGCCAAAGGAGACGGACGGTACAGTTTGGGCAAATTATAAATTGGGAGGTGTCCAAACTGATTTCATCAAGGCGACGGGAGAGCCAACGATCGTCTCTGATCACTATGTAGAGTTTGGATTCGAAAAGTCGTCTTTGCATGACCTGCCATGCTAGCGCGCATGGAAATCCCGAGCCGGAAAGGAACGCTTCCGGGAAGTTGGCACGGGATAAGAGGGGTCAGATAATAGCGGCTCAAGACGGCCCGCTCCAGACGACGAATATAGGGATTCCAAACGCTGCGGATTTCAATAAAAATAACGCGCTGTTCTATGTGCAGACCGATTTTTTATGGTCTATCCCGTTCCGCGCGCAGGAGGAAAAAAACTCGCCGCCTGACCGGTGTAAGTTTTAGAGAAAATGGGACTGTGACCTTCCGTTCAGATAAATTACGTCGTGTTGGGCGTATTCGGCAGGCGCTTGCTAAAAGCGGAATCTCGCGTTGATGTGAGATTGGAGCCACGTAGATGGACGACTTGGAGCGGCGAAAAACCGCTTGGGATAACGCTTTGCATGCTGAAGGTACGCGGGCCGTGTTCGAACGCAGGGCTTCACGTCTACGATGGAAAACTCACCTGCGAGATTTTGTGGGTTTAGGCGTCCCAATCCTCTTGGCTTACCTCTTGGGTTCGGACGTGCTTGAGTCTTTAAGACCTTACCGAGCCTTCGCAGTTGGGCTGCTCGGTTTCACCGCGGTTCTGCAGGCCCTGTTAGTGGCCTGGTCGCTGCTCGCCAGGTGGGACGAGGAGCTTGCGGATGACGTCAACGCCACACGTGCCAGTTTTCTGCTGAAACAGGCATGGACGAAGTTAGGAAAAGGAGACACACAGAATCTTGCCGTCGAGTATAACCTTATTACTCAACAGCAGTCAGTCACAGATGTCCGTGACGCGGGAATGGGTATTACAGCAAGCGAAAAGCAATTTGGGATGCGTTCAGGGCTGATCGAGATGCAACGGGAGTGTGTCTGTGGAAACAGGCCAAAACAACCGAATGCGCCTTGGTTTCCTAAATTAAAGTGCGCCGTCTGTGGCGGCAATTAGGGAGAAATCTAATGGATGATAAGGTGAAACGGACTTTGAAATCCTTCGAAGCGCTGTCGGACGCGCAAAAAAAAGAATTCCTGGGGGCGACGAAAGGTTATGAGATCAAGGGTCGGTTGGATGAAAACATCCGAAAGGATCTTGGAGTCTCGATGGGCCCTCTTCCTGGCGGCGGGTGCCCGTATTGCGGTCGTTAAATTTTTGAACAGTGGAAGCCGCCAACATCGCACGAGGTAAAATTCAGGGATAAACCCAGACTAATCAAATCTTTGGGCCCGCTGATAGAGCGCATATCGATACCCGAACGCGGCAGCGCGGCGCGTCTCGAACGATGCGGACGGTGAAAGCGCGATTACGATTCGACTGCGTCCGTCCTAGCGCTTTGGCTTCGGCGGTGGCTTGCCCTTCGGCGCAGGCGGCCGCCGTTGCAGGAACCCAGGCCGGTTTTGCGGTCCGGTGCGCTGCAGGCCTGGCGCGCCCAGCCCTTGCAATCCGGGTCGCACCAAACCGGGCGCGCCGGGTTGCACGTTCTGTCGTTGCACGCCTTGTCGCTGCAAGCCCGGTGGCTGCGGTTGTCCCGGCTGGCCTGGCCGGTTCTGCAAACCCTGACGCTGTTGCGGCAAGCCTTGACGCTGCTGCGGCAAACCCTGCCGTTGCTGCGGCAGACCGTTCTGCCGCTGCAAGCCGGGCTGACGCGCCGGGTTGTTGTTGCGCAGATTATTATTCCTCGCCGGATTGGCCTGCCGCAAGGCGCGCTGCTGGGTCGACGATCTGCGCGGCCGACGCTCTGCGCGGCATGGACCTGGCGCACGATGCCCTGATCGCGCAGCGCCTGCTGCGGCGAAATCACCAGCGGCGCCGCGGTGAAGCGGCCGCCGGCGCCGGGCCGGATCGTAAAGCCGCTGGCTCCTTGCGTGAGCGAACCGAGCCGCGCGCCGTTGCGATCGCTGACGTCGATATGCCCGACCCTGCCGTCGGGATCGGGATAGAGCTTGATCGCGACATTGTTGGCGCTGGCGGCCGACGCGTCTTGCGGCACCTCGACCAGGCCGGTGGTGCCGCGAATGCCGAGCGTCGCGGTTGGCGTCGATATTTTCATGTCGCCGGTCTTGGCGACGGCGGCGGCGACAAACGCGATCGTGCCCCTGGCGATATCGAACAGCGCGTCGTTCTGCTTGCCGCCGTCCTCATAGACGATAATTGTCGACCGTGATCGTCGCATTGGCGGTGAGATTGAAGGTGGTGGCGTCGTTGAAGGTGACGCCGAGCGTGGAATTGGCCGACGTCTGCAGCACATCGTTGAGATAGATGTCGTCCTGCAGCTTGAGCGGCGTCGACGTGTTGTTGCGGGTGACGGTGGCGCTGCCGGTCAGCGTCGCGACGTTGCCGATCGGCTCGGCGGGCGCCACCTGCGCGGGCGCGGCGGCTGGCGCGGGTGTTGCGGCCGGCGCGGGTGTCGGTGCCGTTTGCGCCTGCGCTAATCCGGTCGAGCCGGACGGCGCGTTCATAGCGGCCGACATATCTCCCGCCTCGATCGGAGACGGCATCGCGAAGACATTCGCCCTGCCGGCCAGCATCAAACAGCCGAAAAGCCAGATCGCAAATGGAAGCCGATGCGTCATCACGACAGGGTCCTGAGCAGGGAGGGAACTGGCGGCGGCGGTTCGATAGAGGACCCCTCGATAGAGGACTCCGGTGGCTGAATGCCGGATGAATGCAGCAAAAAGGCCCGGCGGCAGATCCGCAAGGCCTCTCCGCAAGATTGTTGCGTATTTCTAGCTGACCCGCTTCCAGGTTTGGCCGCCGCAGAACATTCCGCCGAAGGCGCAGCCCTGAACCCGCATCGCATTCGGTCCCTTCATCGCGATCGTCGAGTCGTAATCCCGGCCGCTGTCCGGATCGTGGATCCGGCCGGTCCATTTGCTATTCGAAGGCTTCATGTTGATGAGGATCTTCGCGCCGGTCTTCTCGGCATAGCCGCACAAATTGGGTCCGCACGGCTCGACCCGGACGTTTCCCTTGTTTTCTTCGGTGGCCCATACCCCGATCGGGGTGGTCGGCGTCTCAACCGGAGCGGCAGCCGCGGCGGCCTGCGTCGGAGCGACATTCGCGACCGCAACCGGAGCTGCCGGCGCAACATCGTTGGTCACGGCCGGCGCGGGAGGGGTAGTCGCAACCGCGGTGGAGGCGGCTGGCGTGTTGTTCACCGCAGGCGCGGAGGGTTGCGGTACCGCTGCCTGAACGACGGGAGCGGGCGCTGCTTTCGGCGCCGGCAAATCCGACCTCGCGGCGACATCATCGTCATCGGATTTGTCCTTGAAGCCGAAACCGGACCCGGAAAGGCCGGGAGCCGAAATCTGCATGCACGACAGCGAGTCGCAATTCCTCGGCACCTCGATACGGACTCGGTTTCCGTTGATCTCGAAGGAAATCGAATTGCCGGCGTGGGCGGCCGTGCTGGCCATCAGCAGTGCGGCGAGAACATAAAGCTTCTTCATGAGAGCCTCCTGAAAGCGGGCTGGTGAACCTGCCCGAACCCTACGCCCGGCCAGCACCCGTTTCTGTGATCCGCATCACGGCGATGTGACGGTGCCCGCGGCCGCCTGAACGGTGATTCAAATCACATTCGCAATCGCTTCCGGGCGCCTAGTTTCCCGGAAAAGCCGGGAGACTTTCTGATGAAGCGATTTTTTTATCTGGTCGTGCTGATGGCGCTCAGCTCATCCGCGCAGGCAGGCAATTCGTTTTCGTTCGTCGTTGCCGGCCACCGGATCACCATCGAAGCGCCGCGGGACTGTAATTCCCCGTCCTGCGTCTCGGTATCAATTCCGGGAATTTATAAATCGCACGGCGGGCGCGATCGATATGACGACATCGACGATGCCTCCGACGCGACCGCGCCGGCGAAACCTCCTGCAGCGGCGACCACAACAGGTCGCGTCACCCCCGGTCATTCAGCCGGTGAGCAAACCCGCAACCGAACCCGTCGCCTCCGCGCCGCCGCCTCCAGCGGTAGCCCAGGTAGCCGCAACCGCCGCGCCGGCCACCGCCGCGCCGCTGCCATCGAGAATTCAGCCCGCCAACATACAGCAGCCGAAGCCGTTGCAGCCCAAGCCGCTCCCGGTGACCCCGGCCGCCGATAAGCCAACCCAGGCCGTGCCGCCGGCTCCCGCCCCAGATCCTGTTCAGGTTTTGCAGGAGACAGACGATGATCCATCCGAAGCGCCGCTCGGCGACTGGCAGACCGAAGGCAACAAGGGATCGGTTCGGATCGAACGCTGCGGCCTCGCGCTGTGCGGCTATGTCCTCAATCCATCGTCGAACGACCAATGGCGAGACGGTGCTGATCAACATGAAGCCGAAGACGGCGTCCGAATGGTCCGGCAACATCTACAGCCGCGACAGCGGCAGCACTTACTATGCGACCATCGCCATGCAGGGGCCGGATTCGCTTCGGGTCGAAGCCTGCGCGCTCGGCCGGTTTTTCTGTTCCGGCAATGTCTGGAGCCGAATCGCTGCCACGCCGGAGAAGCTCGCGGCCTCGCGCCGGACATTATGGGTGCCAAGGTCGTAACGGATAGGCTTGCGGCATCCCGCGATGGCGGCCCGTTGTCGAAGCCAAATTCGCCGACGTCACGCGCTCTTGCGCCGGCAAGGGCGTAGTATGTGTGGTAAAATCTAGAACACGCCGAGCACGATCGCGCCGACAAGGGCAAATGCGACATAGGCGGTAACAACGCTCAGTCTGCTGACGAAAGGACCGGCGTAGATCATGGGAAAGCTCCCTGGTTCACGTCGCTGCCCGCACTAACATCAAGATAGCGATCGCGTTCCGGCCGGAAAAAGTCAGCGTCTGCTGTCTCTCCGGCATCGCATCGCGAGCGCCGCGCAACGTGGTTAAAGAATTCGTGAAATCAACACGTTGAAGAGTCCTTAAATAAATTCGTTGAACGCTGCGCGGATGACGCGCGGAGTTCGTTTGTATCTCGTCGGCTCCTTCGTCCTTGTCTCGTTGGCGGGCTGCGGCCGCGGATTTTTTCAGTCCGCGGAGCGCGAACCGTGGCGGGCCGAGGCCGAAATCGCATGCCTGAAATCCGGCGCGGTCAAGGAGAGCGCCGAACTGGTCCGGATCGACCCGATTTCGGGTCCCGGCATCTGCGGCGCGGAGTTTCCGCTCAAGGTCGCAGCGCTCGGCGAAGGCAGCGGCAGTTTCGGCTTTGCCGACGATGATCTGCGGCCGCCCGGCACCATCGGCAACCAGCCGCGCTGGCCGATCTCGCAAGCCGCCGCCGCCAGCCGCCGCCCTATCCCGGCAGACGCGATGCGCCAGCCCGGCTACGGCGCCGCGCTCCAGCGGTCCGATTTCATTGACCGCGCCCGGCGTCGCGCCGGAGGAAGACGAAATCGAACTGCCGCCCGAGGGCACGCCGGAATCCGCAGAGCAGGGCGTCCGGCAGCCTTATGGCGCACAGGCCTATCCGCCGCGCGACCGCTATTCGGCGCCGTCCTCGGAGAGTGCCGGCTCGGCCTATCCGCCGCAGGCTGCGCCGCTGCCGCGGCTTGGACCCGCGCAGGGCAATTCGGTCGACGCCTTCGGGCCGGTGGCGGTCAAGCCGGCGGCGACGCTGGCCTGTCCGATCGTCTCGGTGCTCGACCGCTGGCTCGCCGATTCCGTGCAGCCCGCCGCGATGCGCTGGTTCGGCGCGCGCGTGGTCGAGATCAAGCAGATCTCGGCCTATTCCTGCCGCGGCATGAACGGCAATCCGAGCGCGCATATTTCCGAGCACGCCTTCGGCAATGCGCTCGACATCGCGGCCTTCACGCTCGCCGACGGACGGCGCATTTCGGTCAAGGATGGCTGGAAGGGCATGCCGGAAGAGCAGGGCTTTCTGCGCGACGTGCAGGCCGCCGCCTGCCAGCAGTTCACCACCGTGCTGGCGCCGGGCTCCAACGTCTATCACTACGATCACATCCACGTCGACCTGATGCGCCGCGCCTCGCGGCGGCATGATCTGCGAGCCGGCGGCGATGTCCGGCGAGGAGGTCGCCGCACGGGCTGCGCAGCGCAATCCCTATGCTTCGCGCGAGCCGATGGTCACAGGCTCGCTGGCGGCAAAACCTCGTCGCGCCGGCAACAAGGTCAACGAGGAAGACGAATTCGAGGACGAGTAGGATTGCCGGCCGGCAATCCCCGATCGAGCGGACTTCTGCCTGACGCTCGCTCTATGCTGCGAGTCGCTCCAGAAGATCGTGAACGACCCCGCTCAACAGATCGAGCTTGTACCCCGTCATCGGCAACGGTTTGGCTCCCGTCGTCGCTTGCTTTGCCGCATCGGCAATTGTCGCCGCATTGGCCGCCGCTCCCTGCAAGACGGTTTCGGACGCGGCGAGACGAAGCGGGACCGGCGCAATACCGCCGGCGGTGATGCGGATGAACTGGAACGAGCCGGCCGCGACGACGGCGCGGGCACAAACCTCGACCAGCGGCCACTCCGCATAGCTGCGGCCGATCGCGCGCTTGTAAAGCGCGCGCTCGCCTTGGACCGGCGCTGGAAGTTCGATGCCGCGGATCATTTCGCCGGATAAGAGCGCGTGGTCGGCCGCGCCGTTGGAGCCGTCGCCGAACACCTCGCCGACCGTCAGCCCGCTTCTCCGGTCGGTGATGATTTTGGCGTCGTACGCCAGCAATGCTGCTGCCATGGTCGAGGGATGCGGCGCCACGCAGGGACCGAGATCGAAGGCCACGCCGTAAAGATGATTGCCGCTGCGGGCGGGACAATCCGTTCCGCCCTTCTTGAGGCAGGCGATATGCGGATTGCGATAGTACCAGCATCGCGAGCGCTGGGCGAGGTTGCCGCCGAGCGTCGCGAGATGACGAATTTGCGGCGTCGCGAGACCTTGCGCGGACGCCGCAAGGCCCGGATAGGCCTGCGCGATGCGGGCGTCGGCGGCGATCGCAGCGATCGTGGTGAAGGCGCCGATGCGCGCGGCGCCATCCGCGGTCCAGTCGATTCCGATGGTGTCGGGTGCGGCCGCAATATCGATCAGTGGTCCCCGCGAAAGTCCGCTGCGCCGCCGTTCGGAAAGATCGGTGCCGGCGGCGCGGAATTCGGAAACCTCGGCGAAGGCGGTCATGGATGCGGACGTCATGCGGCGGCCCTCCCTTTCAGTGCGGCGATCAGCCGGTCAGGCCGGACTCGGAATCTCGGTGAGGCGGATGCCGGTGGCGTTGTAAATGGCGTTCGCGATCGCCGGCGAGGTCGGCACGGTTGCGACCTCGCCGATACCGACGCTGCCGCCCAGCACATGGTCGAAGCCGCCTTCGTCGAAATGCACGTCGATCGGCGGCGTGTCGGCGATGCCGGGAATGCGGTAGTCCTCCATTCCCGCGGATAGGATGTCGCCGGTGCGCGGATCGGTTTCGCGCGCTTCGTAGAGCGCATAGCCGATGCCCTGGATCACCGAGCCCGTCGCCTGACTGCGGGCCAGCGCGGGTGCTGCGATCTTTCCGACCGCAATGCCGGTGTGGACGTTCAGCACGCGGACGTGGCCGAGCCAGGTATCGACTTCCACCTCGATCACCTGCACCGAGCTCGGGACGCCGCCTCCCACCGCGAGATTGTTGAAACGGCGCATCATCCAGCCGAAGATTATCCCCATGAAGCCCGCCTCCTTCAGCGGCGACCGGATCCCCGGGGCCATTCGCTTGTCGTCCTCCGGCCTTTCCGCTGACGCGGTGAGATCGGGCGAAGCGGCGAGCAACTCGCGCCACGGCGCGTTGGAGCCCGCGATCGGCGGCCGCTTGGCATTGCGTTCGATCGCGGCCTTGAGCTTTTGAACGGCCAGCAGCGTCGGCGGCACGACCGAAGCCGTGGTCCGGCTGCCGCCTGATCCCGGGCCTTCCGGCAAATTGGAATCCCCGATCCGGACCTCGATCTCATGCGGTTCCAATCCGAATTCGTGGGCCACGGTATTGGCGATCACGGTGCGGCTGCCGGTGCCGATATCCTGGATCGCGGTGCTCGCAATGAGGCGTCCGTCCTTGACCGCCAGTTCGACCTTCGAGCCGGGCTGCCAGAGGTAAAGCCAGTATCCGGTGGCGACACCGACGCCGCGGCGATAGCGGCCGGTCTGCGATGCCGGCGGCCGGTTGCGCCAGACTTCGAGCCCGGATGCCCAATCGTACAGACGCTGGCGATTGGGATTGGGATCCCAGCGTTTGCGTAGCTCGATCGGATCGAGCTTCATGCGCAGCGCGGCCTCGTCGATCGCCTGTTCCAGCGCGAAGGCCATCGGTGGTCCGCCGGGACCGCGAAACGGCGCGCCGGGCGGCAAGTTGCTGATGACGTCGAAATCGGCGAGCTCCTTGGCTTCCGCCGGATAGATCAGGCGCGCGAGTGCTGCGATGGTCGAATTGATCGCAGCGCCAGTGTCGGCATGGGCCGTGAGCGACAGCGCCTTGAGGCCGCCTTGCTCCGATGGCAGCAGCGCGATCTTGATTTCGGTCGCCGGCCGGTAGCCGGTGACAGAAAGCTCCTCATGCCGGTCATACGCGATCCTGACCGCCGCCTTGGCCGCGCGCGCCAGTTCAATCGCTGCGATGGTTTCCATGCCGAGGCTGGCCTTGGCGCCGAAGCCGCCGCCGACATGATCGGCGATCACCCGCACCTTGTCGTGTTCGAGCTTGTAGCGTTTGGCGATCAGCTCCATCAAATGGAACACCGCTTGCGTCGAGGCGTGCACGGTGAGGCGATCGCCATCGAAGCGGGCGACGCAGGCATGCGGCTCGAGGCACGCATGGGATTGCGTGCCGGTCCGGAAGGTCCCTTCGACCAGCAACGGATTTCGCGCCTCGCGCGCGGTGCCGACCCAGCTTCGCGCTTTCTTCGCCCGGTGCGAGAAGGCCGAGGATGGCCCCCGGACGTTCTGTTTCCAGGGCGCCGGCGCCGCAGCGCCTTCCGAGACGTCGCCGGCCTTCTTGCGGTTCGATTTTTCGAACACGATCGGCGCATCGCTTTGGCGCGCGGCGTCCAGTCCGATCACCGACGGCAGGCGTTCGCTCGTGATCCGGATGGCGGCGATGGCCTCAAGTGCGGTCTTTCGATCCCTAGCGGCGACCGCTGCAATTGGCTGGCCGACATAGCGAACGATGCGGTCGTCGCCGAGCAAGGTGATTGCCGCGGCCGCGCCGGGGATCGAAAGCGCCGGCGCGAGGTCCAGTTCGGCAATCCGGGCGTGCGCGAGCTGCGAGCGCAGGATGACGCCTTCCAGCTGTCCGTCATGATGGATATCGACGGTGTATTTCGCAGCCCCCGTCACTTTCTGCCGCGCTTCGACGCGTGGCGAGACGGCGCCATCGCCGTCAAAGCGGCCCGCGCAGGCCTCGGCGACGGCGCGGAAGATGCCGTCATAGGCGCCGCAGCGGCACAGATGACCTGAAAGTGCCGCGCCGATTTCCTCCCGCGACGGTGTCGCCGTTCCTTTTGTCTGCCGCCAGCGATCGTGAAATGCGGTCGCCTCGACAATGAAGCCGGGCGTACAGAACCCGCATTGCAGGGCATCATGCGCCATGAACGCTTTCTGCACCGGGTGCGAGCCTGACGGCGCCGATGCCTTCGACCGTGATCACTGATTTATCCGCCGCGGCGCGCGCCGGCATCAGGCAGCTCACCACCGGCGCGCCATCCACCAGCACGGTGCAGGCGCCGCACACGCCGGCGCCGCACACGAGCTTGGTTCCGGTCAGCTCGAGGGTGTCCCGCACCACATCGATCAGAAGCGCATCGGGATCATCGGGCAGCGGCTCTACGCGGCCGTTGATCGTCATCGTGCTCATTTGCGATCTCCAGGTTTGGTGCGGGTGGATTTTTTCGCGGCGGGCGGTTTGATCGAACGCGCCTTGGTCGAACGCGGCTTGACCGAAGGCGGCCTGGGCGCGGCGACGGCGCCGGAGACCAGCGTTCGCACCATGATTTCAAGATCCTTGAAGAAGGCATCGACGGGCTGCATCGCCGGATAGGCGGACTTGGTCCCGTTGATGGCCATCACGACGTATCGCGAGAGATCGCGGGAGGTCATGCCTGGCGCGAGCACGAGCCGCTGGTTGCGGCAGACCCGTTCGATCGTCGCGACCACCTGCGCGTCATAGAGGCCGGCATATTTCTGGTAGAGGTCGCGGCCCTGAACCAGATGCTCGGAAAACAATTCCTCGATATGGGGCGAGCCCTCCAACGAAGTGATCGCCAGCCTGAGCCGCCAGGTAAGCTGGGCGACGAGAATATCGGCGAGGCTGCCGCCGGCCTTCTCCGCGGCGTTCGCCGCCGCGATTTCCGTGGCAAGGGCGTTCTCGTACAGCCGCTCGATGACGGCGCGGAACAGCTCTTCCTTGGATTTGAAGTGGTGGTAGAGCGCCTGTCGCGTCAGGCCGGCGGCCTCCGCCGCCTGCTCGATCGACGACCGCCGGAAACCGTGGCGGCGGAATACGAGCATCGCGGCATCGAGAATGCGGGTACGGGCGCTCATTTGACGATTTTGACAAAAGTTGACGAAATGTCAAATCCAAAAGGCGCGCCCGGCGTGGCGCCCGGACTCAGGCGGGCCTGGTCTGATAGGCCGCGAGGAACATCCTCCTTGCACTTTCAACCACTTGCGCCATGCGCTCGACCGAAGGCGGCGGCGCCGCCTGAAAAACAAACGGCAGAAACAGTGATGCCTGGCACATGAGCATGAATTGCGCCGCCGCCAGCTGGCAGTCGTCGATCGCCAGATCCTTGGCCTTGACGCGCGACTCGAGATAGGCGGCAAGGCGGCTGATGGTCTTCTCCAGCACATGCTCGTAAAAGCGGCGGCCGACATCCGGCATCCGTTCGGCGATGGCCATCACGGTGCGGATCGCCGATCCGCCGCCGGGCCGGCACAGCAGCTCGATATAGGCCTGGCCGAACTCCCGAAGCGTCGTGGCGACGTCGCGTTCGGGGTCGAAATTGAAATCCAGCTTGCGCTGCTCGAAGGTTTCCCGCTCGACGATGGCTTCGAACAGCCGGTTCTTGTCGGCGAAATAGACATAAAGCGTCCCCTTGGAGACGCCGGCGGCGCGGGCGATCTCGCCCATGCTGGCGCCGTCAAAGCCGAGGTCCATGAAGACCTTGCTGGCACCGTCGAGAATTTGCCGGCGCTTTGAACTGTCCTCTTCAGTGGCAACGCGCAGGGGGGCGGGGCGGTTTGCAACCATTGGTTTAGCTTCTCTGAAGGAATTCAAGCTTGGTAACGCCTCGGGTGGAACTCAGGCGCATAATCGATGTCGTGAAGATATACCTTGACCGAACCGTTCGGTCAATGCTAATTTGAAAGCTGGCGAGGGGCGAGGCCTGTTTTTGGCTGCGCCGGCATCGCGACTTCGTAACAAGGAGGCCGTGATGGCCGCAGCGAGAGACCAGGCCGCGCGTATTGTTCGCGCCGAGCCGGATACGGCCGAAGGCGGGTTCGCGCGCGACGTTGCCCCGGCTCCGCTCGAATCGCTTCGTGCTCATCTGGCAGATGAGACTGTCGCGCGCCGCCCCGCCGAGACGCCGGACCGGCCGGCGACGGATACGCCGCCCGCAGCGCCGGCGGTTGCTTCCAGTCCCGAGGCGCCGAAACCCGGCAAGCGCAAGCGGGTCTTGATCGGCATCGGCACGCTGCTCGCGCTCGCCGTCGCGGCCTATGGCGTGCATTATTTTCTGGTGGGACGCTTTTTCGTCAGCACCGACGACGCCTATGTGCGGGCCAACAATACCACGCTCGGCGCGCGGGTGGCCGGCCACGTCGCAGCCATTCTCCCCGGCGATAACGTGGTGGTGCGGACCGGCGACGTGATCTTCCAAATCGACGACGGCGACTACCGCATCGCGGTCGATGCCGTGCGGACCAAAATCGCGACCCAGCAGGCCACCATCGATCGCATCGGCCGTCAGGTCATGGCATTTCAAAGTGCCGTCGAGCAGGCCAGCGCGCAGCTTGCCTCCGCGGAGGCCGGCCTGAAGCGTGCCGGCCTCGATTACGACCGCCAACAAGCGCTGAGCGCCAAGGGATTCGCCTCACGTGCGACGTTCGAAGTGTCCGAAGCCGGCCGCGATCAGGGGGCGGCGGCGGTGAAATCGGCGCAGGCGGCCTATGACGCCGCCCGCGACAACGTCGAAGTCACCAAGGCGCAGCAGGAGGAGGCCCGCGCGCAACTTGCGGAACTGCAGACCTCTCTGGCCAAGGCCGAGCGCGACCTCGACTTCACCTCGGTGCGCGCGCCGGTCGACGGCACCTTCTCCAACCGCCTGGTCTCGACCGGCGACTACATCGTGGTCGGGCAACGGCTCGGCAATGTGGTGCCGCTCGATGATGTGTTCATCGATGCCAATTTCAAGGAGACGCAGCTCAAGCGCATCCGTCCGGGCCAGCCGGTGACGATCTCGGTGGATGCCTATGGCCATCGCAAATTCGCAGGCTTGGTCGACAGCATCGCGCCCGCGGCAGGCTCGGTATTCACGCTGCTGCCGCCGGACAACGCCACCGGCAACTTCACCAAGATCGTGCAGCGGCTTCCGGTTCGCATTCGCGTGCCGAAAGACGTCGCGAGGCAGAACCTGTTGCGCGCGGGCATGTCGGTCTATGCCACCGTCGATACCCACGCCGGCGCTGCGGATGCCGACAACGACGCCGATCTCGACGCGCCGATGATGACCCATCCGCAATAATTGGCGCATCGGGCGGCGCGCCCGGTTCGCGAGCACGTCCTGACCCGAGCAAACCATGGCTGACGCCACCACCGCACCGCCGACGATGATGATGGATGCCGCTGCGGCTCCGTCCGAGCGCATCGCGCCGCGGCGGCTGGTGGCGTTTCTGATCATGGTGTTCGGGATGTTCATGTCGATCCTGGACATCCAGATCGTCTCGGCATCGCTCACCGATATCCAGGCCGGGCTGTCGGCGAGCTCGACCGAGGTGTCGTGGGTCCAGACCGCGTATCTGATCGCGGAAGTGATCGCGATCCCGTTGTCCGGATTCCTGTCGCGCGCGCTCGGCACGCGGCTATTGTTTGCGATTTCCGCCTGCCGGCTTCACCGTCGCGAGCTTCCTGTGCGGATTCGCCTCGTCGATCGAGCAGATGATCCTCTGGCGCGCGATCCAGGGGTTTTTGGGCGCGGGCATGATCCCGACCGTGTTCGCATCGGCCTATACGGTGTTTCCGCGCTCCAAATTCTATATCGTCGGCCCGATCATCGGTCTGGTCGCCACGCTGGCGCCGACCATCGGCCCGACGGTCGGCGGCTACATCACCGACGCGATGTCATGGCACTGGCTGTTCTTCATCAACGTCGTCCCCGGCATCGGCATCACCATCGGCGTGCTGGCGCTGGTCGATTTCGACCAGCCGAATTTCGAGCTGCTCGATCGCTTCGACTGGTTTGGCCTGATCGCGATGGCGGGGTTTCTGGGTTCGCTCGAATATGTGCTCGAGGAAGGGCCGCAATATGAGTGGCTGCAGGATACCTCGGTCGCGATCTGCGCCTGGGTTTGCGGGCTTTCCGCCATCGCTTTCTTCTACCGGGTGCTGACCGCGGAAGAGCCGATCGTCGATATCAGGGCCTTCACCGACCGCAATTTCGGCGTCGGCTGCATGATCTCGTTCTGCGTCGGCATCGGCCTCTACGGCCTCACCTACATGTATCCGCGTTATCTCGCCGAAGTGCGCGGCTACAGCGCGCTGATGATCGGCGAGACCATGTTCGTCTCCGGCATCACCATGTTTCTCGATCGCACCGATCGTGGGGCGGCTGATGCTCAGGATCGACATGCGCCTGATCATCGCGGCCGGCCTCATCATTTTCGCGCTCGGCTCCTGGCAGATGACCTGGATCACCCGCGACTATGATTTCTACGAGCTGCTGGTGCCGCAGATCCTGCGCGGCATCGGCATGATGTTCGCGATGGTGCCGACCAACAATATCTCGCTCGGGACGTTGCGCGCCGGATCGGGTGAAGAACGCGTCGGGGCTGTTCAACCTGACGCGCAATCTCGGCGGCGCGGTGGGGCTCGCGATCATCAATCAGGTGCTGAACGACCGCACCGACCTGCATATCTCGCGGTTGCAGGAGCGGGTGAACTGGGGCAACGCGATTGCGACCGAAACGCTCGACATGTTCACCCAGCGCATGCAGGGCATGGGCGATGCCGCGCTGATGGCGATGAAGCAATTGTCCCAGATCGTGCACCGGCAGGCCGTGGTGATGGGCTATGGCGACGCTTTCTTCATGCTGACGATGTTCTATTTCGGCCTCACCCTCCTGGTCATGCTGCTGAAGAAACCCGCGATGCTTTCTTCGGAACCCGCGCATTAAAGCGTGGAAATCATTAATACGATTCTGTAGACGCAGTGCGCAGAAATCCGCTTCGCTCTGAAAGCGGCTGAATCGTTGCGTCGCCGCAAAATGACGCGATGTGCTGCCGGTTTCGGATCTTCAGGCTGGTCCGCAGGGCAAAGGTTCATCGCTAGTTTCGGCAACATCCTTCCCGGCACCGAGCCAGACGGCGCTTCGCCGACATCGTAAGCTCCCATCCTGCGGTAGAACGGAACCGCATCGGGATCCGCATCGATGGTTAGTCGCGTGGCACCCAGTTTTTTCGCGATGTCGGTAACCCAAACGAGCAGCGCCTTGCCGGTGCCACTGCGAAGCGCGCTGGGCTCGACGAATAGTTTCAGCAAATCCGCCTCACCATCGACGACTTTTACCTGTGCAACACCGATTGGCTTGCCGTTATGTTCGGCAACTGCGATGGGCGTCAACGCCAAGTCGCGCGGTTCAAACGACAACTCGCCGCGACATGCTTCCATGAATTCCTGGTCGTAGCCCCAGACGGCTTTAGACCTGAAACACAGATCGGAAAGGCTGGACAGCTCAGCAATAGTTGGGGCTCGGATCGTCAGAGGCAAGCTAAACCTCCTTGGACTTGAAGAAACAGTTTAGCATTTCAGCTTGCGAATGTCTCTTTGGGTCAAACGCTTCATTTCGCCGGGAGAGCTCGATTTACGCCGACCGGGATCCGAGCTGCCACTCCCGGTAATTGGCCTCGTGTTCGGCGATGAGATTTTGAAGTACCCGACGTTGTTTTTCGTCGGTCGTTTCCATCAGCCGCTTGTGGAGTAATTTCAAGTTCTCGTCGTGGAGGAACTTATCCATGGTCGGAGGTACGACACTCTCAGTCACTTACACACCCATTGTGTCAGGGAGTCGACAAATAAAACTGGAGGTTTTGCTGGCGCGAGTGGAAACCAGGGGGGCACGCCGAAGTTCCTTGGGCGACCGTCACCGACGCCGTTCGAGTCGAGCCTCAGCGGTAGAGGTCGGCACGGGTCGGCGGCACGCCGGAGGGCCCGCGCACACGGCGCGAGGCCAGCGTCTGAAAGATCCCGATGGTGCCTTGCGTAAAGGCGATCGAGACCACCGCGAGATAGGCGATCCACAGCCTGGTCTTCTCGCTACCGACCTCGCGTTCTGCCGCCGCGCGGTTCGCCGACAGGCGATCGTGCCAGAGCCGGGTGGTGCGGGCATAGTGCTCGCGCCACGCCTCGACGTCATGCACTTCAAAGCCGTGATGCTCCAGGTTGGCAATCGACATGCCCAGATGATCGAGTTCGCCGCCTGGAAAAATGTAGCGGCCAATCGCGCCGGCGGCTGCCCGGTCGCGTCGGCGGCCTCGACGAAACCGTTCATAGGCCGGCGCGCGCAGCGCGATGGAATGATGAAGATACAGGCCACCCGGCTTCAGCAAGCGGTTGACGCTCTGGAAATATGCCCGGTGATTGGCTTCGCCGACGTGCTCGAACATCCCGATCGAGGCGATCTTGTCAAAGCTGCCCTCCACAGCGCTATGGTCGCGCAGTTCGAGCGTCACCTTGTCTACGAGACCGAGCCGCGCAACCTTTTCCCTTGCATACGCGAATTGTTCCTCTGCCAATGTCACGCCATGGGCGCGAACGCCGAAGTGCTCGGCGGCGTGACAGACAAGTGCACCCCAGCCGCAGCCGATGTCGAGCAGGCTTTCCCCGGGCTGAAGGCGCAATTTGCGGCAGATCATATCGAGCTTGTCGCGCTGAGCGGTCGCAAGGTCGTTGTTCCAGTCTCTGAAATAGCCGCAGCTGTACACCATCTCCGGATCGAGGAAGAGCGCATAGAATTGATTGGAGAGGTCATAATGGTAGTGGACGTTCTTCTTGTTGGCCGCTTCGGTCCCGTCGGTTCCCGCCTTGTCGCCGCGGACGGCCTCCAGTGGCCACGGCCCGCCGCGCGGCACGAGCAGGAATTTTGTCGTGGCCGCCAGCGCCAGACGCTTGTCGAGAGACTTCATCAGTGTCCTGGTGCGGGCCTTTGGCCGGCGCGCCACGAGATCGAAAAACGATCCGTTGCGGAGGTCGAACCGTGACGTCACCCAGAGATTGAGGAAGGTGTCGACGCTCGGCCGCCGTATCATCGCCGCCACGGCGCCTTCATCAGCGATCACGAGCGCCAATGCGTCCGCCGAAAGATCGGCCGGTACCGTGGAGCCGTCCCACAGCACGAAGCCGATATCGGGCAGGATGCGCTCGCTGACATGGGTGAGCAAGCGCCTGAAAGTATCAAGGCGGCGCGCAGCTTTTCGGTCTGTCGACGCAACGTTACTCATTCAGTAAATCCGATCGGCTCACGTGCTTTGGTCTTTCATCGCGGCGGCGACAGGCACTTCCGTTTTGTGCCAGACAGAGTAGTGCATTAAGTCGCTCGGAGGCCGTCCCATCCAGCCCCGCGCTTTCGCGAACTTCCACCTGTCGCCAGCCAACCATACCCATGACTGAGCGCTGCCGCACGATAATCGAAGCCCGCGACGATGCTTGTCGCGGGCCCTTCGCGGCTGCTCCGGTCGATCAATTGGTCGGTCGGGCAAACGCCGGATATTTCAACTTGCCTTCGGCAATCCTGGCCGGCCATACCGTGACCTGCTTGCCGTCCTGCCACTGAAAGACCATTCCGCTCACATTGTCCGGCCCGTATTTGAGGCCGTGGGTGAACTGATCGTCGCGGCCGTAGAACTGCAGGCGCCCGATCGTTCCGACGTAATCGGTCTTTTCCAGTTCGGCGACCATCTTGTCCGGGTCGGTCGAACCGGCCCGCTTGATGGCGTCGGCGAGGATGTAGACGTCGTCATACGCTGTATAGCCGGTATAGGCCGGGTCGGTGCCGAACCGGGCCTTGAAGGCGGCCGCGAAAGGCTTGGTCTTCGGTGTCACCGGGGTCGAGGAGGTCGCAACCGCCAGCGACGGAATGCCTTCGGCCGCGCCGTTGGTGTCGCCCCAGAATGTCGGGCTCAACGCCTGCGCGCTAATGCCGAAGATCGGGATCGGCACCTGCTGGTTTTTCCATTGCACCGTCGGCTGCACGCCGACATGCGAGATGCCGGTCACGATCACGTCCGGCTTCTTTGCCTCGATCTGGTTGAAGATCGGCGTGAAATCCGTGGTGTCCGGCGAGAAGCGGATATGATCGAGCACTTTCAATCCCGCTTTGGGCAGACACTCTTCAAAGCCGACATCCAGCGGCTTGGTCCACGCCGCGTCCTCGCTCATAATCACAGCGGTCTTCATTTTCATGCCGTCGACCAAAAGGTCCTTGGCAGCATCGCAAACCGCGAGCGCCTGCACCGCCGAGGTCAGATAGCCATGGAAGGTGTATTTGTTCTTGTCATAGTCGGTATGGATCGGACGGGTGATTTCGTTGCTGGCAGCACCGGGCGTGATCAGCGGCATGTGAAGCCGCGCCGCCCATGGCTCCAGCGCCAGCACGACCTCGCTGATATAGCTGGCTATCACCGCGCTCACCTTGTCGTCCGAGACCGCGCGTTGAAAGGCTCGCACCGAATCTGCCGACGAACTCTTGTTGTCGTACGAGACGATCTCGATCTTGCGGCCATCGACGCCGCCCTTGGCATTGATTTCGTCGGCGGCGATCTGGGCCCCACCCGGCGTCGCCGCGCCCGCGATCGACTGGATCTCGGCGATGACGCCGATCTTGATCGGCTCCTTGGATTGCGCGGACGCCGGCGACCCCGAGCCGGCGGCGATGCCGAGCGCGGCTGTCGCCACCCAAAAATGCACGAATTTCAGGCCTGGTCCAGCCATGCAAGCTGCTCCCTGTTTCGATCCGTCTTGCTGACGGCTTGACCGAAGCTCAACACAGGCCCCTGGCCAAATCAAACGAAAGCGCTCGATGAGTTGCGGCGCAAATGCGGCAAGTGCCTTGCAAATTCAAGTGCCTTGCAAATTATCATTTCGTTGCGCGCCGTGCGCCGGGCGACGGAATTCGATCGCGTCGCGGCGGAGTGAGGTGAGCATACTTGTGCTCTCTCGCTCCGCAGGCCGAGGCATGTTCCGCCGATTAGCTTGAGAGGAATTGCGCGGTCAGGCGTTGGCGCCAACCGACCGGCTGTTCAGTGATTCCGGGGTCCAAATAACCAAGTAGCGACGTCAGTGGTGGGCCCGTCGCTGGAGATGCCGTAAGCCGTGGGCGTCGGATCCTTGGGCGGCGGGCCGGCGGGTTGCTGGACGACGCTAGGACCGGAAGCAGCGGCCACTTGTTGCCCGTTAACGCCGGCGGGAGTCGCAGGCTGCCCCGGCTGGACCGGGCCGGATGCCGCCGTTTGCGGCCTTGGGGCGCGTTGCAACGAGCCCTTGAGCTCGGTGTAGACATCGGTGGTATATCCGCCACTCCTCGTGCCGTAACCGGTCCGTTCGCCCAATGACTGGGCCTCGTCGCTATTCGCAGCTGCGTTGTTCGCCGCCATGCGCGAATCCGAGCAGCCGGCGGCGACCATCGCGAGGCCGGCGAACACAACGATGACAGGCATACAACGCAATGAGTGTTTCAAGACGACCTCTCCGACCAACATCGGTCTATCATTTAAGCATTAGTACCAAGGTAAGGCGGCCGCAAGGCAAACGACGCCGGGGATACGCCCGACCGCAAGGCGCATGTCATTGGTCAAGCAGTAAAATTGGCGAGGGGTCCGGCGTGTTGGCGCCGAACCCCTCATTTTTGGCAAGGTGTGCTTTCTTGACGCGAAACGGAACTCCACTTCGCCGGAAAACGCCTCGACGCAAGATATCAGCCAGCCTGTAAGCCGGGTTCTGTAGGGCACCGCCCGCTTGCGCAGACGATACGTGACGGCCATTCCTCTGGGACAACGTTTGCACGTTGCCTCGAGCAACCTACCCGGACGGCGAGCCTGACATCGCCCTGCGGTGTTTTCGCTTGCGCGAACAGCCCGCGTTGCCGTCCCTATTCGGTCTTGCTCCCGGTGTGGTTTGCCATGCCGTTTCCGTCGCCGGACCCGCGGTGCGCTCTTACCGCACCTTTTCACCCTTACTGCCCCTCCCATCCCTTCGCAAGGGGTAGGGGAGGGTGGGGGAAGCGGTTCGTTCTCTGTGGCACTGTCCCTGGGGTCGCCCCCGCCGGACGTTATCCGGCACCGTATGTCGATGGAGCCCGGACTTTCCTCTCCAGCCACCTTTCGGTGATCGCCGGAGCGGCCGTCCGGCCGACTGACGATATAAGGCATGGGGGTTGGGGCGCGCCGCGTCAAGCCGATAACGCCTCCGGCGCCGGCCCAAAATAAATTATCCTGAAGATGTCGTTTGGCGGTTGGCTCGTTCGACTGGATGTCGGCGATAACAGCCGATCAAAAGGAGTTAACGCGATGCAGTATTTGTTGATGATCTATCGGAACGAAGCCGAACTCGGCAAAATGGACGCCGCGGCGCGACAGAAAATGTCGGCGGAATATGGTGCGTTTACGCAGTCCATCATCCAGAGCGGCAATTTCAAGGCCGGCGACGGGCTGCAGCCGATCGACGACCGCGACCACCGTGCGTGTCCGCGACGGCAAGACGCTGACGACCGATGGTCCGTTCGCGGAGACCCGCGAGCAGCTCGGCGGCTATTATCTGATCGAGGCCAAGGATCTCGACGCCGCGCTTGCCATCGCCGCGCGGATTCCCGGCGCCAAGACGGGTTCGATCGAGGTCAGGCCGATCATGGTTTATAATTGACGGCTCGCCGTCATTCCCCGCGCAAGCGCATCGCGCTTGTCGCTGAGGGCGCGAAGCGAACCTCAGATGTGCAATTGCACATCGGGGAATCTCGGATTCCGGGTCTGGTCCTTCGGACGCTCCCGGAATGACGTTGCCGGATGGCGCAACCGCATGACATCCACCGAAATCGAAAAAATATTTCGCGACGAGGCGGGGCGGGCGCTGGCGACGCTGATCCGCCTCGTCGGCGATTTCGATCTCGCCCAGGACGCGCTGCAGGATGCATTTGCGGTCGCGCTGGAACGCTGGCCCGCCGCCGATCCGCCGTCCAATCCGCGGGCGTGGCTGGTCAATGTCGGGCGCAACAAGGCGATCGACCGGGTCCGCCGGCAAATCACGTTTCGCGGCAAGCAGGCGGAACTGACGCACGAATTGCTGCTCAACGCGGCGGCCTCCGACGAGGACAGCGAGGCGCCGCGCTCGACGACGACATGCTGCGGCTGATCTTCACCTGCTGCCATCCGGCCTTCGCCGCCGAAGTCCAGGTCGCGCTGACGCTGCGCACGGTCTGCGGGCTGACCACGGCGCAGGTCGCGCGCGCCTTTCTGGTCAGCGAGGAGGCCATGGCGCAGCGTCTGGTCCGCGCCAAGCAGAAAATCCGGCTCGCCGGCATTCCCTACGAGGTGCCGGATCGCGACGCGCTGGAGCCGCGGCTGCGCGGGGTGCTCGCGGTGATCTATCTCGTCTTCACCGAGGGCTATGTCGCAACCTCGGGCGAGGATCTGATGCGGCCGGATCTCGCGCGCGAAGCGATCCGGCTGGGCCGCCTGCTCGACGCGCTGATGCCGCAACGGGGCGAGGTCAAGGGCTTGCTCGCGCTGATGCTGCTGCACGATGCGCGCCGCGCCGGGCGCGCAGACCGCGGGCGGCGACATCGTGCTTTTGGAAGAGCAGGATCGCGCGCTGTGGGACCAGTTGCCAGATCGCCGAAGGTTTGAAGCTGGTGGAGGACGCGTTGCGGCTGCCGGGCCGCCCCGAGGCCTATGCGGTGCAGGCGGCGATCGCCGCACTGCATGCGCGCGCGCCGAATTATCGAAGACACCGACTGGCCGCAGATCGCCGGTCTTTACGAAGTGCTGCTGCGGATCAGCCCGTCGCCGGTGATCGAGCTCAATCACGCCGCGGCGATTTCGATGGTGGACGGACCGGCGCGCGCGCTCGACCTGATCGACGCGCTGGAGGCGCGCGGCGGACTCGATGGCTACGAATTGCTGCCGGCGGTCCGCGCCGACCTGTTGCGCCGGCTCGGCCGGCATGACGCGGCGCGCGACGGCTTATCTCGCTGCGACCGCAGCGACGCAACTCGAGCCGCTGCGGCGGCTTTACGCGCGGCGGCTGGCGGAAATGAGGATCGGAACGGAAGCGGGGAGAATGAGATTTCGTCATTCCGGGATGCGCCGTCTTGGCGCAGGCCCGGAATCCATACGCCCTGCAGGGGTTATAAATTCCGGGCTCGCGCGGAGCCTGTCATCGGGCTGCGCTTCGCGCGGACCCGTTGGCGCGCCCCGGAATGACGATTTCTTCTAATCCAGCGTGTCTGGAGCTTGCAACTACTTCGCCGCGACCGCCATCGCCTCGTCAGGCAAACTCGCCAGCAGCGACTGCAAGGTGGTCAGCGTCGAATGATCGGCGACGCCGTCGACGCGGGCGGGGCGAAAGTGACGCTGGAAAGCGGTGACCACTTCCATGGTCGCGGCGTCGTATTTGCCGTTGATCGGGACGCCGTAGCCGTATCTGGCGAGCGCCTGCTGCAGATCGCGACGTCGTCGCTGATGGTGCCGAGCTTGAGCGTTTCGCCGCGCACGATCGGCGCCGGCTGCACCCAATGGCCGACGCCCGAATTGGCCAGCGAATGCCACGGAAATTTCTCGCCGGGGTCTTTCTTGCGGGAGGGCGCGACGTCGGAATGCGCCAGCACGCGATGCGACGGCACCTTGCGGCGGAGCATGATGCCGCGGCACAGCGCGATCACGGCGGCGATCTGGCGCAGCGGAAATTCCGGATAGCCCCAGTCATGGCCGCGATTGACGATCTCGACGCCGATCGAACAGGAATTGATGTCTTCCTCGCCCGCCCAGGACGCCACGCCGGCATGCCAGGCGCGCTTGGCTTCCGGGACGCATTGCACGATGCGGCCGTCTTCCAGAACGATGTAATGCGCGGAGACATCGGTGCCCGCCGTGCAGAGTTGCGCGATCGCGCCTTCGACATCGGGCATTCCGGTGTAGTGCAGCAGGATCATGTCGGGCAGACGGCCCTTGTTCCGCTCGCCATAATTCGCCGAACGGGATGACGTCGGAAGCGATCGAGGAATCGGGGGTGAATGTCTTCATGTTCGCGATTGGCCTGGGAAGCGGGAGCGGCGCGTTGACGCTTCGAATCAGAACCAGCAGATGCGAACGAACCAAGGGACATGGAACAGCTCAAACCGGGCAGGAGAACGGCAATAGTGCGTTTTCAAAATAGAACGCACTTTACTATTCCTTCATGACGCCGTCGAGCGCAATCGCGATAGCCGGCCATCGCGATCGCATTTTAGCCGAGTGTGTGCGGGAACGCATCACCGCGATGGACTGGCGGCTGTGGCCGACCGGCTGGCCCCTCGGCTCAGCGCCGCGAGAATCATAATGCGCATTAATCCGGCCGCGGACCGTCAACGTTTTCTTAACGCTAACTGCCGTTACTAAGTGGTGAAGAGCCGAACCGGTTTGGGGGACGGCCGAGGCCCCATTTGACGCTCGAAATCCCATGGCAGCCCACCAAATTCCGTCGGGGAAATCAGGGTTTGCGATCTTGGGATCGCGCAGGATCGGCAATCGTGCCGCGCCATGGCTTTTCGACCGGAGGCTTTTCGACCGGAACAAGCGCCGCGCATGAAGCCGCAAGAGATTTGAGGCGCAATGGGCCCGTTCGCGTCCAATTTCCGCATTTTGCACCCGGACAGCTTCCGGGGCAGGCGGCATGAATCCGGACCCGCCACGCGTCATATTCCCGTGCTTGGCCGCCAGGCGGTCGAG
The DNA here is from genome assembly GCA_963729395.1 of uncultured Pseudomonadota bacterium. Taxonomy (GTDB): domain Bacteria; phylum Pseudomonadota; class Alphaproteobacteria; order Rhizobiales; family Xanthobacteraceae; genus Bradyrhizobium. The sequence goes on from CAVSOS010000012.1 coordinate 49,430, forward strand.
CATGCTGAAGCCCGCGCGACGGCGGCATCTATGTCGACGCCACCTTCGGGGCCGGCGGCTATAGCCGGGCCATCCTCGATATCGCCGGAACCCGGGTGATCGGCATCGACCGCGACCGGTCGGCGATCGCGGGCGGGTTCGATCTGGTCGATCGATCGGGCGGCCGGCTAACGCTGGTCGAGGACCGGTTTTCCAACCTCGCCGAGGTTTGCGCCGCGCAGGGGCTTCCAGCGGTCGACGGCGTCGTGATGGACGTCGGCGTGTCCTCGATGCAGCTCGACCAGGCCGAGCGCGGCTTCTCGTTTCGCCTCGACGGCCCGCTCGACATGCGGATGGGCCATGATGGTCCGACCGCGGCGGATGTGATCGCGAAGGCCTCCGAGGCCGATCTCGCCAACATCATCTACATCTTCGGCGAAGAGCGTCATTCCCGCGGCGTCGCCCGCGCCATCGTCGCCGCGCGCAAGGAAGCGCCGATCACGACCACCCGGGCGCTGGCCGATATCGTCGCCAAGGTGGTGCGGTCGAAGCCGGGCGAAATTCACCCGGCGACGCGGACGTTTCAGGGCTTGCGGATTTTCGTCAACCAGGAACTCGACGAACTGCATCTGGCGCTCGCGGCGGCGGAACGCGTGCTGAAGCCGGGCGGCCGGCTGGTGGTGGTGTCGTTTCATTCGCTGGAAGACCGCATCGTCAAGAATTTCCTGACCGAACGCGCCAAGGCCGGCGGCGGATCGCGGCATCTGCCGGAGATCGCGCAGGCCGCGCCAAGCTTTGTCATCCTGACCAAGCGTCCGGTCACGCGCGGATGCACGAGGAGATTGCCGCCAATCCGCGCGCGCGCTCGGCCAAGCTGCGCGCGGCCGAGCGCACCGATGCGCCCGCGCATGCCGCGCGCCGCATTGCCGGCATGGCCCACCCTCGACGACGTGATGAGGGGAGGCTGACCATGCGGATCCTCCATCTCCTCGTGATCGGCGTGCTGGTGTTCGCCGCCGCCTATGTCTACCGGATCAAGATGGAATCGACCGATCGCACCGAGCGCGTGCTGCGGCTGCATGCGGAAATTCGCGAGCAGCGCGACGCCATCGCGGTGCTGCGCGCGGAATGGGCCAGGCTCGACGCGCCGCTGCGGCTGCAGGGTCTCGCCGAACGTCATCTGCCGCTGAAGCCGCTCAATGCCACGCAATATGATTCCGCTGAAGAACCTGCCCGAGCGGCCGCCGAACTTTGTCAGGCCCGGCGATCCCGATCCGATCGGCGCGATGATCCAGACCATCGATGCCGCTGCCGACGCCGCGGCCGTGACGGGCTCGGTGCCGGCGCCGGAGGATCAGCAATGACCGGCTCCGCGCTGCAGCACCAAGGTCAAGCCCACCGAGCCATGGCGGCAGCGGCTGATCCGCAGCCTGCTGTACGGGCGCAACGTCGACCGCGCCGCGAAGGCGCGCGCCCGCGTCGGCTTTGCCATCCTGGCGTTCGCTGCGATCTATGCCGTGATCGGCGGACGGCTGGTGATGTTCGCGACCGGCGGCGACAGTCACGGCGCGCGCCGCACCGCGTCGCAGGACGCGATCGCGACCGCGCGGCCGGATATCGTCGACCGCAACGGCGAGATTCTCGCCACCGACGTCAAGGCGCCGAGCCTGTTCGGCGAACCGCGCCGCATCATCGACAAGGACGAGGCGATCGAGCTTCTCACCGCGACGCTGCCGGATCTCGACACCGGCGAGGTGCGCGAGCGGCTGTCGGTCGAGAAGGGCTTCGTCTGGCTGAAGCGCGAAATCACGCCGCAGCAGCAGCAGGAAATTCACCGCCTCGGCATTCCCGGCATCGGCTTCCTGCGCGAGAACAAGCGCGTCTATCCCACCGGCAACGAAGTCGCGCATCTGATCGGCCTCGTCAACATCGACAACCAGGGCATCGCCGGGATGGAGAAATGGCTCGACAGCAACGGCCTCGCCGATCTGCATCGCGCCGGCTTCGCCACCGATCGCCTGCAGCGGCCGGTGGAATTGTCGGTCGACCTGCGCGTCGAACACGCGCTGCGCGACGAATTGCTCAAGGCCAAGGAAAAATTCCACGCCAAGGCGGCCTCCGGCCTCGTCTCCAATGTCAGGACCGGCGAGATCGTGGCGATGGTGTCGGTGCCGGATTTCGATCCCAACAATCCGAAAGAGGCGCACGATCCCGATCGCATCAATCGGCTGACGACCGGCGTCTACGAGATGGGATCGACCTTCAAGGCCTTCACGCTGGCGATGGCGCTGGATTCCGGCAAGTACGATCTCAACTCGCTGTGGGATGCGCGCGGTCCGCTGCATTACGGCAAGTTCGCGATCCATGACGACGAGCCGAAGGGCCGCTTCCTCAACATGAAGGAGGTCTTCACCTTCTCGTCCAACGTCGGCGCGGCGCGGATCGCGCTGGCGCAAGGCGTCGAGGCGCACAAGGCATTCCTGCGCAAGATGGGACAGCTCGATCGGCTGCGCACCGAATTGCCGGAGAGCGCTTCGCCGATCGTGCCGCGACACTGGGGCGAGTTGAACACGGTGACGATCGCCTTCGGTCACGGCATCGCGGTGGCGCCGCTGCAGGCGGTGATGGGCATCGACGCGCTGGTGAATGGCGGCTACCTGATTCCGCCGACCTTCCTGAAGCGCACCGAAGCAGGAGGCCATGGCGATCGCAAAGCGGGTGATCAAGCCGGAGACCTCCGAGAAGATGCGATTCCTGATGCGGCTGAATGCCGAGATCGGCACCGCGCAGAAAGGCCGACGTCAAGGGCTATTACATCGGCGGCAAGACCGGCACCGCCGAAAAGGTCATCAACGGCCGCTACGCCAAGAAGCGCGTGCTCACCGCCTTCACCGCGATCCTGCCCGCCGACAATCCCCGCTACCAGCTTCTGGTCATGCTGGACGAGCCGCAGTCGCTGAAGGAAACCTACGGTTTCATCACTTCCGGCTGGAACGCGGTGCCGACCGGCGGCAATGTGATCGCCCGCATCGCGCCGCTTCTGGGCATCGAGCCGCGCTTCGATCTGCCGCCGTCCGACCGCCTTATTCTTGCGGCATCGAAGGGAACCCAGTAAGGCGTACCATTAAAGCCCGGCGCCGCGTGACGGATTTTTCGATAACGGGGCACTCGCGCGCCGGCCGGACTGGAAGACCATCGAACTCCGCGACCTTTTCAGCGATGACGCCACGATCGACCCGCAGGCGGTCGCAGGTATCGGTCGTTGCTGCGACCGAGGTCACCGGCCTGGCGGTGGACAGCCGCGCGGTCAAGCCGGGCGATCTGTTCTTCGCGCTCTCCGGCAGCCAAGACCGATGGCGCGCGCTTCATCGATGCCGCGATCGCCTCCGGCGCCGTTGCGATAGCGGGCGAGCATCCGCCCGCAGGCGTCCGCCGCGTGCCGTTCGTCAGCACGCCCAATCCGCGCCGCGCGCTGGCGCTGGCGGCGGCGAAATTCTATCCGCGGCAGCCCGCGACCATCGCGGCCGTCACCGGCACCAGCGGCAAGACCTCGGTCGCCGCCTTCACGCGCCAGATCTGGCAGCGGCTCGGTCATGCCTCGGCCAGCATCGGCACCATCGGGCTGGTGTCGCCGAAGCGCACCGTCTACGGATCGCTGACGACGCCGGATCCGATCGCGCTGCATCGGCAGCTCGACGAAATCGCGCGCGAGGGCGTCACCCATCTCGCCTTCGAGGCGTCATCGCACGGGCTCGACCAGTATCGGCTGGATGGCGTGCGGATCGGCGCCGGCGGGTTCACCAACCTGTCGCGCGACCACATGGATTACCATCCCGACGTCGCGCATTATCTTGCCGCCAAGCTCAGGCTGTTCCGCGATCTCGTCGCCGCCGATGGCGCGGCGGTGATCTCGGCCGATCATGACTGTTCGCAGCAGGTGATCGATGCGGCGCGCGCAGCGAAGCTTGCGGCTCGATCACGGTCGGCCGCAAGGGCGACGGCGCAGGCGAGGGCATCCGCCTGGTCGACGGCCGGCATCGACGGTTTTGCGCAGAAACTCGACGATTGAACATCGCGGCCGCAAGCATGCCATCCGGCTGCCGCTGGTCGGCGAATTCCAGATCGAGAATGCGCTGGTCGCCGCCGGCCTTGCGATCGGCACCGGCAGCGCGCCGGACAGGTGTTTCGCCGCGCTCGAACATCTCGAAGGCGCCAAGGGCCGGCTGGAGCAGGTCGGCGAGCGCAACGGCGCGCCGATCTTCGTCGACTACGCGCACAAGCCCGATGCGCTGGCGAAGGCGCTGCAGGCGTTGCGGCCCTATGCGAGACGCAAGCCTCGTCGTGGTGTTCGGCGCCGGCGGCGACCGCGATGCCGGCAAGCGTCCCTTGATGGGCGCGATCGCGGCCGAGAATGCCGATCAGCGTCATCGTCACCGACGACAATCCGCGCAGCGAAAATCCCGACCTGATCCGCGCCGCGATCCTGAGCCGCCGCGAACGGCGCCAGCGAGATCGGCGACCGCGCCGAGGCGATCCGGACCGCGATTGCCGGCCTGCAGGCAGGGCGATGCGCTGCTGATCGCCGGCAAGGGCCACGAGACCGGACAGATTGTCGGCGACCGCGTCTTGCCGTTCAGCGATCACGATGCGGTTGCGTCAGCGCTGGCGCCGAGGGTCGCATGAGCGCGACGCCGCTTTGGACTTCGTCGGCGATGGCGGCAGCGATGCGCGCCGCCAGCAACGGCGCGTTGCCGGAAGCGGTCACGGGCATTTCCATCGACAGCCGCACCGTCGCGCCGGGCGAAGCCTATTTCGCGATCAAGGGCGACGTTCATGACGGACATGATTTCGTCGCGGCCGCGTTGAAGGCGGGCGCAGCGCTGGCGGTGGTCGAAGCAGCGCAGCGCGACAAGTTCGCAAGCCGACGCGCCGCTATTGGTGGTGGAGGACGTGCTCGCCGGTCTCGTCGATCTTGCGCGTGCCGCGCGCGCGCGGCTCGATGCGCAGGTGATCGCGGTCACTGGCTCGGTCGGCAAGACCTCGACCAAGGAAGCGCTGCGGCGTGTGCTGGGCGCGCAAGGGCCGACCCATGCCTCGGCCGCGTCGTTCAACAATCACTGGGGCGTGCCGCTGTCGCTGGCGCGCTGCCCGGCCACGGTGCGCTTTGCGATCTTCGAGATCGGCATGAACCACGCCGGCGAAATCGAGCCGCTGGTGAAGATGGTGCGGCCGCAGGTCGCGATCATCACCACGGTCGAGCCGGTGCATCTGGAGTTCTTTGCCGGCATCGAGGCGATCGCCGATGCCAAGGCGGAAATCTTCGCAGGGCTGGAGCCCGGCGGCGCGGTGGTGCTCAACCGCGACAATTCGCAGTTCGCCCGGCTGACCAGCGCCGCGCCAAGAAACTCGGCATCTCGCGCATCGTCTCGTTCGGCGCCAACAGGAAATCCGACGCGCGGCTGATCGACGTCTCGCTGCATGCCGCCTGCTCGGCGGTGCACGCCGATATTCTCGGCCATGAAGTCACCTACAAGCTCGGCATGCCGGGCCGCCACATGGCGATGAACTCGCTCGCGGTGCTGGCGGCGGCGTCGCTTGCGGGCGCCGATCTGGCGCTGGCGTCGCTGTCGCTGTCGCAGATCGAGCCGGCGGCGGGCCGCGGTGTCCGGCGTACGCTGGAAGTCGCCAGCGGCGAGGCCACCTTGATCGACGAAAGCTATAATGCCAATCCGGCGTCGATGGCGGCGGCGCTGAGCGTGCTCGGCCAGGCCGCGGTCGGCCCGCATGGCCGGCGCATCGCGATGCTCGGCGATATGCTCGAACTCGGTCCGACCAGCGCCGAAGCTGCATCGCGGCCTGAACGAGGCCATCAAGGCCAATCACATCGATCTGGTGTATTGTTGTGGCCCGCTGATGCGCAATCTGTGGGACGCTCTTTCCACGGGCAAGCGGGGCGGCTATGCCGATAGCGCGGCGAATCTCGAAGCGCAGGCCGTTGCCGCCATTCGCGCCGGCGACGCGATCATGGTCAAGGGCTCGCTCGGCTCGAAGATGAAAACGATCGTCAACGCGCTCGAAAAGCGCTTTCCCGGCAAGGCCGCGCTCGACGAAGCCGCGGTATAGGGCGGATTTGAATGTTTTACTGGCTGATTGATCTTTCCAATACCGTTCCCGGCTTGGGCGGTTGCACAGTTTCTGAACGTGTTTCGCTACATCACCTTTCGCACCGGCGGGGCGATGGTGACCGGGGCGCTGTTCGTGTTCCTGTTCGGTCCCTGGATCATCGATCACTTGCGGCTTCGCCAGGGCAAGGGCCAGCCGATCCGCACCGACGGTCCGCAATCGCATCTCATCACCAAGAAGGGCACGCCGACGATGGGCGGGCTGATGATCCTTTCCGGGGCTGGTGGTCGTCGACGGTGCTGTGGGCCAATCCGCTCAATCCCTATGTCTGGATCGTGCTGGCGGTGACGCTCGGCTTCGGCTTCGTCGGCTTCTACGACGATTATCTGAAGGTGACCAAGCAGACGCCATAGCGGCTTTGCCGGCCGCATCCGGCTTGCGATCGAAGCGGTGATCGCGCTGGCCGCCTGCTACGCGCTGGTCCGGCTCGGACGCGACGCCGTTCTCGACCTCGCTGGTGATCCCGTTCTTCAAGGACGTGGTGCTGAATTTCGGCTGGTTCTTCGTGATCTTCGGCGCCTTCATCATTGTCGGCGCCGGCAACGCGGTCAACCTGACCGACGGCCTCGACGGTCTCGCCATCGTGCCGGTGATGATCGCGGCCGCAAGCTTCGGCCTGATCGCCTATCTCGCCGGCAACGCGGTGTTCTCGGACTATCTGCAGATCAATTACGTCGCCGGCACCGGCGAACTCGCGGTGCTGTGCGGCGCGGTGCTCGGCGCGGGACTGGGATTCCTCTGGTTCAACGCGCCGCCGGCGTCGATCTTCATGGGCGACACCGGCTCGCTCGCGCTCGGCGGCATGCTCGGCTCGATCGCGGTCGCGGTCAAGCACGAGATCGTGCTGGCCGTGATCGGCGGGCTGTTCGTGCTGGAAGCGGTCTCGGTGATCGTGCAGGTGGTGTCGTTCAAGCTCACCGGCAAGCGCATCTTCCGGATGGCGCCGATCCATCATCATTTCGAGCAGCTGGGCTGGACCGAGCCGCAAATCGTGATCCGGTTCTGGATCATCTCGGTGATGCTGGCGCTGGCCGGCCTCTCCACGCTGAAGCTGCGGTGAACAATTGATCCCCGTCACCTCCTTCGCGGGCAAGACGGTCGCGGTGTTCGGCCTCGGCGGATCGGGGCTGGCGAGCTGCCACGCCCTGAAGGCGGGCGGCGCCGAAGTGATCGCCGGCGACGACGGTGCCGAAAAGCTCGCCGAGGCGGCGCAGGCCGGCTTTGTCACCGCGGATTTGCGCAAGCGTATCGTGGGCGCGTTTCGCCGCGCTGGTGCTGACGCCCGGCGCGCCGCTCACCCATCCCGCGCCGCACTGGACCGTGCTGGCGGCGCGCAGGCCGGCGTCGAGGTGATCGGCGATATCGAGCTGTTCTGCCGCGAACGACGCCGTCATGCGCCGGATGCGCCGTTCGTCGCCATCACCGGCACCAACGGCAAATCGACCACCACCGCGCTGATCGCGCATCTGATGCGGGTCGCCGGTTACGACACCCAGATGGGCGGCAATATCGGCACCGCGATCCTGTCGCTGGAGCCGCCGCGCATGGGGCGGGTCCATGTCATCGAGATGTCGTCGTATCAGATCGATCTCACGCCCGTCGCTCGATCCCACCGTCGGCATCCTGCTCAATGTCAGCGAAGACCATATCGATCGTCACGGCACGCTCGAACATTATGCCGCGGTGAAGGAGCGTCTGGTCGCCGGCGTGCAGCCGCAGGGCACCGCGATCGTCGGCGTCGACGACGGATGGTGCCGCAACACCGCCGACCGGATCGAGCAGGCCGGCAAGCGCGTGGTCCGGGTCTCGGTGAAGAATCCGCTGCCTGACGGCGTCTATGTCGATCACGAAATCATCTGGCGTGCTTCCGGCGGCGCGCGCAGCGAGATCGCAGCGGATCGGCGGCATCGGCTCGCTGCGCGGCCTGCACAATGCGCAGAACGCGGCCTGCGCCGTCGGCCTGCGCGCTCGCGCTCGGCGTCTCGACCGAAATCCTGCAGGACGGCCTTGCGCAGCTTTCCCGGCCTCGCGCACCGCATGGAACAGGTCGGCCGCCGCGGCAGCGTGCTGTTCGTCAACGACTCCAAGGGCACCAATGCGGACGCGGCCGCGCATGCGCTGTCGTCCTTCGCCGATATTTTCTGGATCGCCGGCGGCAAGCCGAAGCTCGGCGGCATCACCAGCCTGGCCGAATATTTCCCGCGCATCCGCAAGGCCTATCTGATCGGCGAGGCGGCGCAGGAATTCGCCGGCCACGCTCGGCGACCGCGTGCCGCACGAAATCTCGCGAAACGCTCGACGTCGCGGTGGCGCACGCGGCGCGCGATGCGGAGGCCTCCGGACTTGCCGATCCGGTGGTGCTGCTGTCGCCGGCCTGCGCCTCGTTCGACCAGTACCGCAATTTCGAAATCCGCGGCGCGGCGTTCCGCGACCTCGTCACCGCGCTGCCCGGCGTCAAGCCGGTGGTGTGAGGGATTCGCGAGGCCGCAACTCGTTCAAAACATCTCCAATCCGTTAACCCCTTGGAAACCATCATGGGCGACCAATGGGCAAACCTCGGCCTCAGGAATGCCCATGCTCTCCCGCGAACAACGCAACCCCTTTCGCGAATGGTGGTGGACCGTGGACCGCCTGCAGCTCGCGGCGATCATCGCGCTGATGCTGGGCGGCATCATCCTGTCGCTGGCGGCGAGCCCGCCGGTGGCGACCCGGATCGGGCTCGATCCGTTTCATTTCTTCAACCGCCACGTGCTGTTTCTGCTGCCGTCCTTCATCGTGCTGATCGGGGTGTCGTTCCTGTCGCCGCGGCAGATCCGGCGCACCGCGCTGATCGTGTTCGCGGTCAGCATCGTGCTGATCGTGGCGACGCTGCTGATCGGCCCCGAGGTCAAGGGCTCGCGGCGCTGGATCACGCTGATCGGCGTCAACATCCAGGCCTCCGAATCCGCCAAGCCCGCCTTCGTGGTGCTGGCGGCGTGGCTGTTTGCGGAATCGACGCGGCGGCCGGAAATGCCGGCGACCTCGATGGCGCTGGTGCTGCTGCTGATGCTGGTCTCGCTGTTGGTGATGGAGCCTGATTTCGGCCAGACCATGCTGATCCTGATGGTGTGGGGCGCCCTGTTCTTCATCGCCGGGCATGCGGATGATCTGGGTGCTGGGGCTTGCGGGCGCGGCGAGCGCCGGGCTGTTCGGCGCCTATCTGCTGGTGCCGCACGTCGCCGGCCGCATCAAGCGCTTCATGAATCCGGCGTCGGGCGACACCTTTCAGGTCGATACCGCGATGGAGGCGTTCTACAACGGCGGCTGGTTCGGGCTTGGGCCCGGCGAAGGCATCGCCAAGCGCAGCCTGCCGGACAGCCACACCGATTTCGTGTTCGCGGTCGCGGCGGAGGAATTCGGAATCATCCTTTGCCTGGTGCTGCTCGCGCTGTTCGCCTTCATCGTGATCCGCGCGCTGTCGCGCGCCTATGCGACCGAGGATATGTTCGCGCGGTTTGCCGCGTCGGGCCTGGCGATCCTGTTCGGCGTGCAGGCCGCGATCAACATGTCGGTCAATCTGCAACTGATCCCGGCCAAGGGCATGACGCTGCCGTTCATCTCCTATGGCGGCTCGTCGATCGTCTCGCTGGCCTATGGCGTCGGCATGATGCTGGCGCTGACGCGGCAGCGGCCGCGCACCGAGATGGAATCGATCGGCGACGCCAACGCGGCGCGCAGTTACGCTTGACCTCGACGGCGAGGACGCGCTTTGCCGTCATGCGCGAGACAACGACGTGACGTCGCAATCCGATTGGCCCCAATGACCACTGCGCCTTTGATTCTGCTGGCCGCGGGCGGCACCGGCGGCCATCTGTTTCCCGCCGAGGCGCTGGGCGTCGAACTGATCAGGCGCGGCTTTCGCGTGCGCCTCGCCACCGACTGCCCGCGCGCTGCGTTACAGCGGATTGTTCTCCAGGGACATGATCGACGTGGTGCCGAGCGAGACCGTGCGCGGCCGCACGCCGTGGTCGCTGGCCCGTACCGGCGTCGATGCTCGCCGCCGGCACCGCTGGTGGCGCTCAATCTGATGCGCCGGCTGAAGCCCGCCGCCGTGGTCGGCTTCGGCGGCTATCCGACCGTGCCGCCGCTGCTCGCGGCGCGGCTGTTCGGCGTGCCCGGCCTCATTCACGAAGCCAATGCCGTGCTCGGCCGCGCCAACCGGTTTCTGTCGGGCCGCGTCAGCGCGATCGCGACCTCGCTGCCGGGCGTGCTCGATCGCGATCCGGCGCTGGCGGCAAGACGACCACCGTCGGCACGCCGATGCGCCCGGCGATCCTCGCGGCCGCCGCGGTGAAATATCGCCGCGCCCGAGCCGGCCGGGCCGTTCCGGCTGCTCGTGGTCGGCGGCAGCCAGGGCGCGCGGGTGATGGCCGATATCGTGCCCGGCGCGATCGAGCGGCTGGAACCGTCGCTGTGGAGCCGGCTGATGCTCACCCAGCAGGTGCGCGAAGAGGACATGGCGCGGGTGCGCGCGGTCTACGACCGGCTCAAGATCAAGGCCGAACTGGCGCCGTTCTTTACCGATCTGCCGGCGCGGCTCGCGTCGCACCATCTGGTGGTGTCGCGCTCCGGCGCCGGCACCGTCGCCGAACTCGGCGCCATCGGCCGCCCTTCGATCCTGGTGCCGTTGCCCGGTTCGATCGATCAGGACCAGTTCGCCAATGCCGGCGTGCTGGCCCAGGTCGAGCGGCGCGCTTGCGGATTCCGCAGAGCGGAATTCACCTCCGACCGGCTGGCGGCCGAAATCTCCGCGCTGGCGGCCGAGCCGGCGCGGCTTGCCGCGATGGCCGCCGCCGCGCGCAGCGTCGGCCGGCTGGATGCCGCCGAGCGGATGGCCGATCTGGTGATGAAAGTGGCGGGAATCTGACGCGAAAAAGCCCTTGTCAGCGCCTTCGCAAAGCGGGGCATCCAGTACATACTCTGTGCGGCTGATTTGAATTGCCGTGCTTCGCGGAATAGCGGATCGTCGGCGAGCCGTCATTCGGCGGCTATGCCGAGCGTGACGAGACCATAGGAAACATACTCATGAGACTGCCGCGCGAGATCGGACCCATTCACTTCGTCGGGATCGGCGGTATCGGCATGAGCGGCATCGCCGAGGTCCTGTGCAATCTCGGCTACACCGTGCAGGGCTCGGACGCCTCCGAGAGCGCCAACGTCAACCGCCTGCGCGACAAGGGCATCAAGATCGCGGTCGGCCACAAGGCCGAGAACGTCGCGGGCGCCGACGTGCTGGTGGTGTCGACCGCGATCAAGCGCGACAATCCCGAACTGATGGCGGCGCGCGCCCAGCGCATTCCGGTGGTGCGCCGCGCCGAAATGCTGGCCGAACTGATGCGGCTGAAAAGCTGCGTCGCGATCGCCGGCACCCATGGCAAGACCACCACGACCTCGATGGTCGCGGCCTTGCTCGATGCCGGCGATCTCGATCCGACCGTGATCAATGGCGGCATCATCAACGCCTATGGCACCAATGCCCGGCTCGGGGCCGGCGAATGGATGGTGGTGGAGGCCGACGAAAGCGACGGCACCTTCCTGAAGCTGCCGGCCGATGTCGCCATCGTCACCAATGTCGATCCCGAGCATCTCGATCATTTCAAGACGTTCGAGGCGGTGCAGGACGCGTTCCGCAATTTCGTCGAGAACGTGCCGTTCTACGGTTTCGCCGTGATGTGCATCGATCATCCGGTGGTGCAGAGCCTCGTCGGCAAGATCGAGGATCGCCGCATCATCACCTATGGCGAAAATCCGCAGGCCGATGCGCGGCTCGTCGATCTCACTCCGATCGGGCGGCGGCTCGCAATTCAAGGTCGCGTTCCGCGATCGCAAGACCGATGCCGTGCATGAGATCGCGGATATCCATCTGCCGATGCCGGGACGGCACAACGCGCTCAACGCCACCGCGGCGATCGCGGTCGCGCATGAACTCGGACTTGGCCGACGACGTCATCCGCAAGGCGATCGCGGGCTTCGGCGGCGTGAAGCGGCGCTTCACCAAGACCGGCGAATGGAACGGCGTCACCGTCATCGACGACTACGGCCATCACCCCGTCGAGATCGCCGCGGTGCTGAGGGCGGCGCGCGAATCCACCAATGGCAAGATCATCGCCGTGGTGCAGCCGCATCGCTTCACCCGCCTGCAATCGCTGTTCGAGGAGTTCTGCACCTGCTTCAACGACGCCGACACCGTCGTGGTCGCCGAGGTCTATCCGGCCGGCGAGGCGCCGATTGCGGGCATCGACCGCGACCATTTCGTGCTCGGCCTGCGCGCGCACGGCCATCGCGAGGTGATCCCGCTGCAGAAGTCCGCTGAACTCGCCAAGCGTGATTCACGGCATCGCCGGCCGCGGCGACCTCGTCGTCTGCCTCGGCGCCGGCAATATCACGCAATGGGCCTACGCCCTGCCGGGCGAATTGAAGGCGCTGGGGTAGAGGTGGCGACCTTCCCCGACATCACGCCCGATCTCAAAGCCGCGATGCCGCAACTGCGCGGGCGGCTGCTGGCCAACCAGTCGCTGGCCGAACTGACCTGGTTTCGGGTCGGCGGGCCGGCGCAGGTGCTGTTCACGCCGGCGGATGAAGATGACCTCGCTTATTTCCTCGCAGCATCTTGCCCGCCGAGCTTGCCGGTCTACGTCGTCGGCGTCGGCTCCAATCTGATCGTGCGCGATGGCGGCATGCCGGGCGTGGTGATCCGCCTGTCGCCGCGCGGTTTCGGCGAGACCAGCGCGGAAGGCGATATCGTCAGCGCCGGCGCCGCCGCGCTCGACAAGCGCGTGGCCGAAACGGCGGCGGCGGCCAATATCAGCGGGCTGGAATTCTTCTTCGGCATTCCCGGCACCATCGGCGGCGCGCTGCGCATGAATGCCGGCGCCAATGGCGCGGAGACCAAGGATGTCCTGATCGAGGCGTCCGGCATCGGCCGCGACGGCAAGAAGCATCACTTCAGCCAATGCCGACATGAAATTCGTCTACCGCAACTAGCGGCGTCGATCCTTCCGTCATCTTCACCTCGGCGCGCTTTCGCGGGGCCATCGCCGCACCCGAGGCGATCCGCGCGCGGATGAACGAGGTGCAAACCCACCGCGAGACCGCGCAGCCGATCCGCGAAAAGACCGGCGGCTCGACCTTCAAGAATCCGCCCGGCCACAGCGCCTGGAAGCTGATCGACGCCGCCGGCTGCCGCGGCTTGCGCGTCGGCGGCGCGCAGGTGTCGGAAATGCACTGCAATTTCCTGATCAACACCGGGCAGGCGACCGGCCATGATATCGAGACGCTTGGGCGAGACCGTTCGCGCGCGGGTAAAAGAAAATTCCGGAATTGAGCTACACTGGGAAATCAAGCGGATCGGAATCGGGCCAGGCTGATGCGCATCACCATCCTTTTCGGCGGCACCAACAAGGAGCGCCTGGTCTCGGTGGCGACCGCTCAGGCGCTGCATTCGGCGTTGCCCGAAGCCGATCTGTGGTTCTGGGACGTCGACGACACCGTCCATGAGGTCCGCTCGCAGGCGCTTCTGAAACATGCGCGGCCGTTCGAGGATCCATTCAAGCCGGGTACGCCGCGGCGTCGGCACATCGAAGCAGGCGCTGGACAAGGCCAAGGCCGAGGACCGCCTGCTGGTGCTCGGCCTGCATGGCGGCACGGGCGGAGAACGGCGAGCTTCAGGCGATGTGCGAAATGCGCGGCGTTCCCTTCACCGGTTCCGGCTCGGCCTCCTCGCATCTCGCCTTCGACAAGGTGGCGGCGAAGCGCTTTGCCGCGATCGCGGGCGTGAAGGCGCCGGCCGGCATCGCGCTGGAAGATATCGAAGCGGCGTTCGCCGAATACGGCAAGCTGATCGCCAAGCCCGCGCGCGACGGATCGAGCTATGGCCTGATCTTCGTCAATGCGAAGCAGGACATCGTCGCCGTCCGCAATGCCGCCAGGACAGAGGAATATCTGATCGAGCCGTTCATCTCCGGCGTCGAAGCCGACCTGCGGCGTGCTGGAGCAGTCGGACGGCTCGGTGTTTTCGCTGCCGCCGATCGAGATCGTTCCGGCGGAAGGCGCCTTCGACTACACCGCCAAATATCTGCTCAAGTCGACCCAGGAGATCTGCCCGGGCCGCTTTGCGCCTGAAATCAGCGCGCAGATCATGGATCAGGCGCTGCGGGCGCACCGCGCGCTGTCATGCGCCGGCTATTCGCGCACCGATTTCATCGTCTCCGCGCAAGGGGCCGATCTATCTGGAAACCAACACCTTGCCGGGCCTGACCAAGGCCTCGCTCTATCCGAAGGCGCTCAAGGCGCAGGGGATCGAGTTTGCCGATTTCCTGCAGGATCAGATCGTGCTGGCGCGAAAGACGCGCGCAGAAAGTAGCGCCGACTAACGGCGACCGGGCCGGAGGCTGGTCCGCTCAACGTTACTAAAATCCTAACGATTACCGGGCAAAGTCTTCAGCAGGCGGATCAAAACGCGCTCCTGCCTGGGCCTGATTTACCCTTTGTTTACCAGGAAGTCCGAAGGTTAACGCTGGCGGCGCATGTGGCGCTTGGCTGCCGGGGCGTGAGCTGTTGCGGATTTCCGCTTCGACGACCGCATCGAGGGAACAGGTGGCCTCTTCTGCCTTGAGGTCCGACACCCAGCCCGGCATGACCGAGACGTCATCTGTGCCAGAACTCGCAAGCTTTTGCGGGCACAACATTTGACGAGCTCGTGCAATGGATGGTGCAGGACGCCTCGCTCGATCGCTGAGATCGCCGAGGCCCCAAGCTGACCTGAAAGCGGCCGCCATCGGCGCGGTCGTGCTGCTGCGCGAGTGGCTGGCCGCAAAACGCGCGTCCGTCGAACTCTCGAAGCGCGCGGCCGCCAAACGACGTCTGCAACGCGAACAGATCCGCCCCGCCTGATCGCGCTTCTGGAGCGCTATTTCCGCGCCGCGCCGGCGTCGCCGCGACCGTACTGTTGCTGCTTGGCAGCGCCGGTTTCGGCATCGTCAAGGGCGGCCATGTCGAGGAATTCACCTCGGCCCTGAGCGACACCCGCAATGCGCTGGCCAATTCGGCCGGATTTCGGATCACGACGGTCGCGATCAACGGCCGCAAGCAATTGTCCCAGGACGAGGTGCTCGCGATCGGCGGCGTCAACGGCCGCTCCTCGCTGTTGTTCCTCGACGCCGCCGCCGTGCGCGACAGGCTGAAGGCCAATCCCTGGATCGCCGAGGCGACGGTGCTGAAGCTTTATCCCGGCCAGCTGCAGATCGATATCGTCGAGCGCTCGGCCTTCGCGCTGTGGCAGCAGGACGGCCGCCTGTCGGTGATCGCGGATGACGGCGCGGTGCTGCGAGCCCTACGTGTCGCGCCGCTTCCTCTCGCTGCCGCTGGTGGTCGGCAAGGGCGCCGAAACCCGCGCCAGGGATTTCCTGGCGCTGCTGGCGCGCTATCCGCAGGTGCGTGTCGGTGACCAAGGCCGCGGTCTTCGTCGGCGAGCGGCGCTGGAACCTGCGGCTCAAGGACGGTCTCGATATCCGGCTGCCGGAAAACGACGTCGGCAACGCGCTGGCGACGTTGAGCACGCTCGACAAGGAGGACCGGCTGTTCTCCCGCGATATCGTCGCCGTCGACATGCGGCTGCCGGACCGGCTGACGGTGCAATTGTCCGACGACGCGGCCAAGGCCCGCGAAGAACTGTTCAAGGACAAGAAGCCGAAGAAGAAGGTCGGTGACGCATGACCGGCCTTGATCGCAACCAGACGCCGAAGACGCGCCCGATGCCGCAGAAGCGCACCGCGCTGGTGGCCTCGCTCGATATCGGCACCAGCAAGATCGCCTGCATGATCGCGCGGCTGAAGCCGTGCCCGCCGAACGACGCCCTGCGCGGACGCAGCCATGCGGTCGAGCTGATCGGGTACAGCCAGATCCAGTCGCGCGGCGTCAAGGCCGGCGCGGTCGTCGATCTCGCCGAATGCGAACAGGCGGTGCGCCAGGCGGTGGCGCTGGCCGAGCGCATGGCCAAGGTCCGGGTTGAATCGGTGCTGCTGTCGGTTTCGGCCGGGCGGCTGCAGGGCCAACTGATCGAGGCCGCGGCCGACATTCGGGGCGGCGCGGTCACCGCCGCCGACGTCGCCCGCGTCACCTCTGCCGGCATGCGCCACGCCACCGGCGAGGGCCGCACCGTGCTGCATGCGCTGCCGGTCGGCTATGCGCTCGACGGCGTCAAGGGCATTCGCGATCCCACGCGGCATGGTGGCGCGGCAATTCGGCGTCGACATGAACGTCGTCACGGCGGACGCGACGGTCGCCAAGAACCTGATGCTGGTGGTCGAGCGCTGCCATCTCAACGTCGAAGCCATGGCGGCGAGCCCCTATGTGGCGGGCCTGTCGGTCCTGACCGACGACGAGGCCGATCTCGGCGCCGCCGTGGTGGAAATGGGGGCGGGCACCACCACGATCGCGACCTATTCCGGCGGGCGCTTCGTGCATGCCAGCGGATTTGCGGTCGGCGGGCAACACATCACCATGGATCTTGCGCGCGGCCTCAGCGCATGCATTGCAGATGCCGAGCGAATCAAGACGTTATATGGCACCGTGCTGACCGGCGGGTCCGACGCGCGCGAGTTGATGTCGGTGCCGACCGCCGGCGACAACGAGCGGGATGTTCCGCAGATCGTGTCCCGCGCCACGATCGCGAACATCGTTCGGCACCGTGCCGAGGAGATTTTTGAGATGGTCAGGGACCGGCTGGCGGATTCCCCCTTTGCGGCAGAGCCGAAGGCGCGAGTTGTCCTGAGCGGTGGCGCCTCGCAGCTCACCGGTATCCTCGAGCTTGCAACCCGGATTCTCGGCCGCCCGGTGCGGATCGGCCGTCCGCTCGGCTTTGGCCGGCTGCCCAATGAGGCGAAGAGCGCGTCGTTCGCGGTGCCCTCGGGCCTGCTGGTCTATCCCCAATACGCCCATCTTGAACACGTCGAACCGCGGCATACGCGGCAACTCAGGACAGGGACTGACGGCTATTTCGGAAAAGTCGGACGATGGCTTCGTGAGGGCTTCTGATGAACCTTTTCCGCATCCATTCGACTTCCACCAACTCCCGCGGCCGTCGGCCGGGGCGAACCAACGCGCGCGTAATCGAGAGGCAACCATGGCACTCAATCTAACACCCCCTGACATCAGCGAGCTGAAGCCCCGGATTACCGTATTCGGCGTCGGCGGCGCGGGCGGCAATGCCGTCAACAACATGATCACCGCCGGACTGCAGGGGGTCGATTTCGTCGTCGCCAATACCGACGCGCAGGCGCTCACCATGTCGAAGGCGCAGCGCATCGTCCAGATGGGCACCCAGGTCACCCAGGGCCTCGGCGCCGGTTCGCAGCCCGATGTCGGCGCGGCCGCGGCCCAGGAAGTCATCGACGAAATCCGCGATCATCTCTCCGGCGCCAACATGGTGTTCGTCACCGCCGGCATGGGCGGCGGCACCGGCACCGGCGCGGCACCGGTCATCGCCAAGACCGCGCGCGACATGGGCATCCTCACCGTCGGCGTCGTCACCAAGCCGTTCCACTTCGAAGGCCAGCGCCGCATGCGCACCGCCGAGTCCGGCATCGCCGAACTCCACAAGGTGGTCGATACGCTGCTGATCATCCCGAACCAGAACCTGTTCCGGGTCGCCAACGAAAAGACCACCTTCGCCGACGCCTTCGCGATGGCCGACCAGGTGCTCTATTCGGGCGTCGCCTGCATCACCGACCTGATGGTCAAGGAAGGCCTGATCAATCTCGACTTCGCCGACGTCCGCGCCGTGATGCGCGAAATGGGCAAGGCGATGATGGGCACCGGCGAGGCCTCCGGCGAGAAGCGCGCCTTGACCGCCGCCGAGGCCGCGATCGCCAACCCGCTGATCGACGACTCCTCGATGAAGGGCGCCCGCGGCCTGCTGATCTCGATCACCGGCGGCAAGGACCTGACGCTGTTCGAGGTCGACGAAGCCGCGACCCGGATTCGCGAGGAGGTCGATCAGGACGCCAACATCATCGTCGGCGCCACCTTCGACGAGACCCTCGATGGCATCATCCGCGTCTCCGTCGTCGCCACCGGCATCGAACAGGCGCTGATCTCGCGCAACGCCGCCGCGCCGGCCGCAACCGCGACCAATGCCGCGGCTCCGACCGCGCACGCCGGACACCCGCCTGGCCGATCTGACGGCGCGGCTGCGTGCCGACAATGCGCGGCTTGCCGAACGCGCCCAGAAACTGGAGGCAACGAGCCGCGCCGCAGGCCGCTGCCGGCCGCGCCGCAGCGCGTCTCCAGCAGTGTCGAACGCGCCGCGCTCGCCGCGATCGCCGCGGCGGTCGCGCCGGAGGTCCCGCAGCCGTACCGGCGCCGCTGCAGCCGGCGTCCTATGGCGACGTCACGGTTCGCCCGATCGCGCAGAAGCCGTCACTGTTCCCGGACCATGATGTCGCGCGCGGTCGAGCCGCATGAGCCCGCGCCGCCCGAGACCTTCATTCCGCAGGCGGCCGAACGTGCGCCGGCTCCGCGCGCCGAGGATGCCGAAATTCGAGGATCTGCCGATGCCGGCGCAGAACGAAATCCGGCAGGCCCGCGGCGACGTCGAGGAGGAGCATCCGCAAAAGACCCGGATGTCGCTGCTGCAGCGCCTCGCCAATGTCGGCCTCGGCCGCCGCGACGAAGAGACCGAGCCGCCGATCGCGGCCCGCGCCTCGGGTCCGGCAATGCCGCCGATGCCGCCGCTGCCGGAGCGGAAGCCGCAGCGCACGCGTCGCGCAGCAAATCGCAGCCAATGAGCCGGTATCGGAATATGCTCGCCGGCCGGCGCCGCAGGGATTGGACGTCCACGGCCGCCCGGCACCTGTTGCCGCCGGCGCCACAGGGCGACGACCATCTTGATATCCCGGCCTTCCTGCGCCGGCAGGTCAACTGAGGTTTGTTACAATCCTGACGACGAAAAAGGTCCCGGCTGCACCAGCCGGGACCTTTTCTTTTGAGCGGCGAGGCAGCATCGAAATTCTCGTCAAGCAACTGATATTAAATGATTAATTATGTATTTCATGGTGAGGTGAGCGGGACCGAAATCGGCGCCGTCCGCGTGCCGGAATTTGGTTAAGCTTTGGCGCGAATGCGGCAGAGATAGGGTAACAATCGGTAAAAAAGCGTGAGTTGGCGCGTCTTTGGGGCAGTGATTATGGTCTGCCGTGACTTGGGGATACTTCGAGACGAATCAGCACGCGGAACTCTGATCTGCGGTGGTTCGATCTCTTGGTAAGTCGGTAGTGGGCGGTTTTCGAATGAAATTTAGCCGGCAGACAACGCTTCGGTCGCAAGCCACCGTGACGGGCGTCGGCGTTCATTCTGGTTTACCTGTCAATTTGACCCTCGGACCTGCATCTGTCGATGCGGGTTTTGTTTTTGTCCGCACCGGACTGGATGGCTGCGACCGCGAGGTTCAGGCTACCGCCGAATCCGTGATCGCCACCGAATTCGCCACCGTGCTGGGCGACCGCGAAGGTCCGCTGGTCTCCACCGCCGAGCATGTGCTGGCGGCCTTGCGCGGCATGGGCGTCGATAACGCCACCATCGAAGTCGACGGTCCTGAAGTTCCGATCATGGACGGCAGCGCCGCAGCTTTCGTCGCCGCGATCGATCAGGCCGGTATCGTTACCCAATCGGCGCCGCGCCGTTTCATCCAGGTGCTGAAGCCGGTTCAGGTCGCGATGGGCGATTCGTTCGGCGAGTTGCGGCCCTATGCGGCCGGCTTCCGCGCCGAAGTCGAAATTGACTTCGCCAATCCGGTGATCGGCCGCCAGAACTATGCGCTCGATCTCAGCCCCGAAAGATTCCGCCGCGAGATTTGCCGCGCCCGGACCTTCGGCTTCATGAATGACGTGGCGCGGCTCTGGAGCGCCGGCTTTGCGCTCGGCTCGTCGTTCGAGAATTCGGTGGTGTTCGACGAGACCCGCCTGCTCAACACCGAAGGGCTGCGCTACAGCGACGAATGCGTGCGCCACAAGGTTCTCGACGCGATCGGCGATCTCGCGCTGGCCGGTCTGCCGCTTGCTCGGCGCCTATCGCTCGGTGCGCGGCGGCCACAAGCTCAACCATGCGGTGCTGACGGCCCTGATGGCCGATCGCAGCGCTTGGCGGGTGGTCGAGGCCGAAACCGCGCGTCGCTCCCGCGGGCACGCCGAAGTCGGCAGCGGCATGGTCGGCGGCATGATCGCCCCGGCCTACGGCCCCGACGTCTCCTGAGCGTCTCTGACGTCTCCTGAGCGTCTCCTGATCGCGCACGTCCGCAAAACCTCCCGAATGCCTTCCGAGCATAATCCTCGCGGGTTTTCCGTTCATCTTGAGCGACTTCCTGGGTCTCCTGACAGCGTCTCGATGCGTTCCATTTCGCTGGCCCACCGGTCCCAGTAACCACACTGGCGCATTGCCATCCCGTCGCCTTAATCCGGGCGAATTGCCTGCGTATCCGGTTGGTTAACGGACTTTTTTCGGCTACACAGGCTCGCGGTTGCATGGCGTGGCGCCATCGGCAAGGCTATTCACTGCGTTGATGACCAAGGTCATGGCGCGCGGCGGCCGCCGCATCACAGGCATCAGGTCTTGAATTCATGTCGGCACAGCGTGTGATGCTCGAACTACGCAAAATGTCGCCTCGCTCGGGCTTCAATCGGCTTGGCCGGCAGTTGTCGCCTGGTCGCGGGCCTCGTTGTGCTGGCGATGCCGCTCGGCGCGATGCGCCGGCGATTCTCGTCGTTGTGGGACAAGATGTTCAGCAAGGACGAGACCTCCGTCGAAGAGCCCGCGGACAAGCTCTATAATGAGGGCTTGTTCCTCATGAACGAGAAGAAGGATCCGAAGGCGGCGTCGAAGAAATTCGAGGAAGTCGACCGCCAGCATCCTTATTCCGACTTGGCGCGCAAATCGCTGCTGATGTCGGCCTACGCCTTTTACAATGCCGGCGACTATGACAGCTGCATCGGCGCCGCGACCCGCTACGTCACCCTGCATCCCGGGCAGCCCCGATGCCGCCTATGCGCAATATCTGATCGCGGCCTCCCACTACGACCAGATCCAGGATATTTCCCGCGACCAGGGCCGCACCGAGAAGGCGATCGCCGCGCTTGAAGAGGTGGTACGCAAATATCCGACATCGGAATATGCCGTCAGCGCCAAGGCCAAGCTGGAAGGCGCGCGCGACCAGCTCGCGGGCCGCGAAATGAATCGTCGGCCGCTATTACATGCAAAAGCGCGACTACACCGCCGCCATCAACCGCTTCAAGACCGTGGTCACCCAGTACCAGACCACGCGGCATGTCGAGGAAGCGCTGGCCCGGCTCACCGAGGCCTATATGGCGATCGGCATCGTCGGCGAGGCGCAAACCGCCGCCGCCGTGCTCGGGCACAATTTTCCCGACAGCCCCTGGTACAAGGACGCCTATAATCTTGTAAAGTCCGGCGGAGTCGAGCCGAGCGAGAACAAGGGTTCCTATATCTCCAGGGCCTTCAAGAAACTGGGTCTCGGCTAGGAACTGATCTCGCATGCTGGCGCGTCTTTCGATCCGTGACATCGTCCTGATCGAACGGCTCGATATCGAGTTTTCCCGTGGGCTTGCGGTGCTGACCGGCGAAACCGGCGCGGGCAAATCCATTCTGCTCGATGCGTTCGCGCTGGCGCTCGGCGGCCGCGGCGATGCCGGCCTCGTCCGTCACGGCGCGGAGCAGGGCCAGGTCACCGCGGTGTTCGATGTCCCGAAGGGCCATCCGGCCTCGGCGATCCTCAGCGACAACGGGCTCGACGAGGCGAGTTCCGAAGATTCCGGCGAGATGATCCTGCGCCGCGTGCAGCTTGCCGATGGCCGCACCCGCGCCTTCATCAACGATCAGGCGATCAGCGTGCAGACCCTGAAGGCGGTCGGCTCGGCACTTGGTCGAGATCCACGGCCAGCATGACGAGCGCGCGCTGGTCGATGCCTCGACCCATCGTCGCCTGCTGGATGCCTTTGCCGGTCTCGAGAAGGACGTCGCCGCGCTGGAGCAGCTGTGGGACGACGCGGCGCGCGGCCAACACGGTGCTCGACGAGCATCGCGCGGGCATGGAGCGCGCCGCGCGCGAGGCGGATTATCTGCGCCATGCCTCCGACGAACTGAAGAAGCTGGCGCCCAGGGACGGCGAGGAGACCGCGCTCGCCGAGCGGCGCACCGCGATGATGCAGGGCGAGAAGATTGCCGCCGATCTGCGCGAGGCGCAGGACGCCGTGGGCGGCCATCATTCGCCGGTCGCAGCCCTGTCGGCGGCGGTGCGCCGGCTGGAACGCCGCGCCGGCCAATGCGCCCGCGCTGGTCGAGCCCGCGGTGAGGGCGATCGATGCCGCCATCAACGCGCTGGAGGAGGCCGACCAGCACCTCAACGCCGCGCTGATCGCAGCGGATTTCGATCCCGCCGAGCTCGAACGCATCGAGGAGCGGCTGTTCGCGCTGCGCGCCGCGTCGCGCAAATACTCCACGCCGGTCGATGGCCTGGCGGCGCTGGCCGCGAAATATGCCGCCGACGTGGCGCTGATCGACGCCGGCGCCGATCAGTTGAAGAAGCTGGAGGCGGCAGCCGCCGAGGCCGACAAGCACTACAGCGGCGCCGCGGCCAAGCTCTCGGCCGCGCGCACCAAATCGGCCGAAAAGCTCAACAAGGCGGTCAATGCCGAACTCGCGCCGCTGAAGCTGGAGCGCGCCAAATTCACCACGCAAGTCGAATCCGATCCGAAATCGCCGGGGCCGCAAGGCTTCGATCGCGTCGAATTCTGGGTCCAGACCAATCCCGGCACCAAGGCCGGGCCGCTGATGAAGGTCGCCTCCGGCGGCGAGCTGTCGCGGTTTCTGCTGGCGCTCAAGGTCGTGCTGTCCGACCGCGGCTCGGCGCCGACGCTGGTGTTCGACGAAATCGACACCGGCGTCGGCGGCGCGGTGGCGGACGCGATCGGCGCGCGGCTGGCGCGGCTGGCGGGCAAGGTGCAGGTGATGGCGGTGACGCACGCGCCGCAGGTCGCCGCGCGGGCCGACCAGCATTTGCTGATTTCCAAGGATGCGCTCGACAAGGGCAAGCGCGTCGCCACCCGCGTCAATGCGCTCGCCGCCGACCACCGCCGCGAGGAAATCGCCCGCATGCTGGCCGGCGCCGAGATCACCGCCGAGGCGAGGGCGGCGGCGGAGCGGCTGTTGAAGGCGGCGACGGCGTGAGGTACTCCCTCGCCCCGCTCATTCCGGGGAGAGGGTCGGGTGAGGGGCTCTATCGTGCGAGGCTGCCAGTGATTGAACAAGGTGCCTCGCCCTTCACCGGAATCTCCGTCGCGCTGCCTTCGACCTCTCCCCGCGCAGAGCATGGCCAGAATCGGCCTTCCAGCAAATTCGTCGACTTATCGGCCATGGCCAAAGCAGCAAAACCCAAGGCACTCCCCGACGTCGCCGACGCTCACCAAGGCCCAGGCCAAGGTCGAGCACAAGCGGCTGGCGCTCGAGATCGAGCGGCACGACAAGCGCCTACTATCAGGACGACGCGCCGAAGATTTCCGACGCCGAATACGACGCGCTGCGCCAGCGCTTCAACGCCATCGAGGCGCGGTTTCCGGAATTCGTCACCAGCGAATCGCCGTCGCAGAAAATCGGCGCGGCGCCGTCCGGGCAAATTCAAGAAGGTCCGGCACGCGGTGCCGATGCTGTCGCTCGACAACGCCTTTGCCGAAGAGGACGTCGCTCGACTTCGTCGGCCGCATCCGCCGCTTCCTGAAGCTCGGCGACGACGACAGGATCGACTTCTCCGCCGAGCCGAAGATCGACGGGCTTTCGATGTCGCTGCGCTACGAGGGCGGCGAACTCGTCACCGCCGCTACGCGCGGCGACGGCGCCGAGGGCGAGGACGTCACCGCCAATATCCGCACGCTGGAGGACGTGCCGAAGAAACTGAAAGGCCGCAACGTGCCCGACATCTGCGAGGTGCGCGGCGAGGTCTACATGACCAAGAAGGCGTTTCTCGCGCTCAACGAGCGGCAGAAGGCGGCCGGCGAAACCATCTTCGCCAATCCGCGCAATTCGGCGGCCGGCTCGCTGCGCCAGAAGGATCCCGCCATCACCGCCTCGCGTCCGCTCGGCTTCTTCGCCTACGCCTGGGGCGAGATGGCGGAGATGCCGGCCGACACGCAATCCGGCATGATCGACTGGTTCGAGCGCTGCGGCTTCAAGACCAATCCGCTGACCAAGATCTGCCATTCGGTCGAGCAGTTGATCGCGTTTCATCGCAAGATCGAGGAGCAGCGCTCGCAAGCTCGACTACGACATCGACGGCGTCGTCTACAAGGTCGACCGCATCGACTGGCAGGAGCGGCTCGGCTTCGTCTCGCGCACGCCGCGCTGGGCGATCGCGCACAAATTCCCGGCCGAGCGCGCCATGACCGTGCTGCGGGATATCGAGATCCAGGTCGGGCGCACCGGCTCGTTCACGCCGGTCGGCAAGCTCGAGCCGGTCGGCGTCGGCGGCGTCATCGTGCAGAACGTCACGCTGCACAACGAGGATTACATCAAGGGCATCGGCGGCGACGGCGAGCAGTTGCGCGAGGGCCGCGACATCAGGATCGGCGATACCGTCGTCATCCAGCGCGCCGGCGACGTGATTCCGCAGGTGGTCGATGTCGTGATCGACAAGCGGCCGAAGGACGCGCAAGTCGTTTCATTTTCCGAAGAAATGTCCGTGCCCGCTGCACACCGACGTGGTGCGCGAGGAAACCGCGACCGGCGAGGAGGGCGCGCGCGCCCGCTGCACCGGCGAGTTCGCCTGTCCCTACCAGAAGATCGAGCATCTGAAACTGTTCGCCTCGCGCCGCGCCTTCGACATCGAGGGGCTTGGCGAAAAGCAGATCGAGTTCTTTTTCGAACAGGGCTGGGTGAAGGAGCCGGCCGATATCTTCACGCTGCCGACGCGCAACGCCAGGATCAAGCTCGAGACAGTCGAAGGCTATGGCGAGACTTCGGTGCGCAATCTGTTTGCCGCGATCGAGGAGCGGCGGCAGCATCTCGCTGGAGCGCTTCATCTACGCGCTCGGCATGCGCCATGTCGGCGAGACCACGGCGCTGGCGCTGGCGCGCGGCTACGGCTCCTGGGAGGCATTTCACGACGCCTGCCTCAAGGTCGCCAAGGGCGACGAGGAGGCCATCGCCGAGATGGATGCGCTGGACCAGATCGGCGACACCGTGATCGCCAGCATCGCCGCCTATTTCGGCGAGAGCCATAATCGCGGCATCGTCGAGCGGCTGACCCGGGAAGTCACCATCCTCGATGCCGAAAAGCCGAAGAGCAATTCAAAGGTCGCCGGCAAGACCGTCGTCTTCACCGGCTCGCTGGAGAAGATGACGCGCGACGAAGCCAAGGCGATGGCCGAACGGCTCGGCGCCAAGGCGTCAGGCTCGGTGTCGAAGAAGACGGACTATCTCGTCGCAGGTACGGGTTCTAGTGCTGGCTCCAAATTGGTTGAGGCACAGAAACATGGCGACAACCGTGCTGACCGAAGACGAATGGCTCAAGCTGATCGGGGAGTGAGGCGCTTCCCCGCTACGAAGCGAGCCCTACAGCACTCTTCCTCCTCCGCCTGTTCGATCAGTTCCTCGCTGACGATCACGGTGCGGCGCGGAACGAGGAAAATCATGGTCGAGGCGCAGGCGATCGACAGCACGACGATGGCGATGTTGAGCGGCACCGGCGTTGCGAAATGGCCACCGAGATAAGCGCCGAATTGCGAGAGCAGCGCGCCGATCCCCATCTGCAGGAATCCCATCGCGCCCGATGCGGTGCCCGCGGCCTCGGGGCGGACGCTGATGGCGCCGGCCGCCGAATTCGACATCACAAAGGCGTTGGCGAACATCACCAGCATCTGCGTGCCGAACAGCCAGGGCGGCGCCTGATTTAAGCCGGTGACGCCCCAGAGCAAATTGAGCAGGCTGCCGAACAGTTGCAGCGCGAGCCCGAACCAGATCAGTTTTTCCAGCGAATGGCGCGGCGCGAAGCGCACGCAGCAAAGGTTGCCGATCAGAAAGGCGAAGCCGGTGGTCGCAAACCATGCGCCGTATTCGGCGCCGGAGCGCCCCATCTGGGTGACCACGATATATGGCCCGCCGCCGGCGAAGGCGAAAATGATCTGCGAAGCCAGCACCTGGCACAGCACATAGCCGATGAAGGGGCGGCTGGCGATCAGGTTGCCGACATCGCCGCGAAATCCGCCGTCCTCGGTTCGGTCGCGACGCGTCTCCGGCAGCGCCAGCGCGATCCCTGCGGTAACCAGGATGGATGCGGCGGTGATGGCGTAGAAGATCGCGCGCCAGCCGAAGGCGGTCTCCAGCAGGCCGCCGGTGAGCGGGCTCAACATCTGCGCGATCATCATCACCGCGATCACAAGGCTGATCATGGCGCCGACGCGTTCATGGGGATAGAGATCGCGAATAATGGCGCGGCTCGACCACCATGCCGGTGGCGCCGCCCAGCGCTTGCAGAAAACGCGCCGCGATCAATTGCGGCAGGGTCTCGGCGAAGATGCAGCCGACGCTCGCCACCACCATCAGTCCGAGGCCCGCGAGCAGCACCGGGCGGCGTCCGAACCGGTCCGACAGCGGGCCCATGATGATCTGCGAACAGGCGATGCCGACCATGTAGAGCGACACCGTCATCTGCGCGATCGAAATGTTGCGCCCGAACGTGGTGGCAAGCATGGGCAGCGCCGGCACCAGCATGTACAGCGAAATCGGCGCCACGCCCGTCATGGCGACAAGCAGCAGCAACATGATCCGGGATGTCGCGTTGCCGGTATTGTCTTTCGCCGCTCCGGGCGGCTTGCCCGTCACTCCATGCATCCAGGTCCGATCCAATCTCGTGAATCGAACTGTAACGCCATCGTTCGGCGCGAATACGCTCGTTTCGGAATGCGGCTATTCCGTTTTCGGGAGGCCTATTGAGTCTGAGATCGCAACAACCGCGGTGCGCTCGCTCCCTCTCCCGTGGGGAGAGGGTTGGGGTGAGGGGTTACGGCCTAACGATAGATCGTAACCCCTCACCCGGCGCTTCGCGCCGACCTCTCCCCATAGGAGAGGTGTGGACGAACTCAAATTCATGAATCAAAGCTTAGGTACAGGCGAGCGGCGCGGTCGCGGTGTCGAGCCAGGTTTGGGTGGCCTCGTCGAGCAGGGACGAACCTCGTGGCGCACCCGGGCGTGATAGTCGTTGAGCCAGCGCAGCTCTTCGGCGCTCAGCATGTTCAGGTCGATCAGCCGGCGATCGATCGGCGCCAGCGTCAGCGTCTCGAAGGCGTTCACCGGCTTCTCGGCGCCGGCGATGTCGGCGCCGACCACCAGCTCGAGATTCTCGATCCGGATACCGAACCCATCGGTCTTGTAGTAGCCGGGCTCGTTGGACAGGATCATGCCGCGCCGGAGCGGCGTGGTGCCGAGCTTGGAAATCCGCGCCGGGCCTTCATGCACCGACAGATAGCTGCCGACGCCGTGGCCGGTGCCGTGATCGAAATCGATGCCGGCCTGCCACAGGAATTGCCGCGCCAGCGTAGTCGATCTGCGCGCCGGTGGTGCCGTCGGGAAAGACCGCGCGGGCGATCGCGATATGGCCGCGCAGCACGCGGGTGAAGCGGTCGCGCATCTCCGCGCGTCGGCGTTGCCGATCGCGATGGTGCGGGTGACGTCGGTGGTGCCGTCTTCATATTGCGCGCCGGAATCGATCAGCAAGAGGTCGCCGGGCACGATGCGGCGGTTGGTCTTGCGGGTGACGCGGTAATGCACGATGGCGCCGTTCGGTCCGGTGCCGGCGATGGTCGGGAACGAGACATCCTTCAGCGCGCCGGTGTCGCGGCGGAACGTCTCCAGCGCCTCGACCGCGTCGATCTCGGTCAGCGCGCCCGAGGGCGCCTCGCGGTCGATCCAGGCGAGGAACCGCGCCAGCGCCACCGCGTCGCGCCGATGCGCGGTCCTGGTGCCTTCGATCTCGGTCGCGTTCTTGACCGCCTTGAGCAGGCTGACCGGATCGCTGCCGCGCACCGGCTTGCCGCCGGCGGCGACGATCAGGCGGCTCAGGGCATCGGCGGCGGTCGCGCTGTCGAGCGCGATCGAGGCGCCGTGCTGCGCGAGCTCGCGTCAGCTTCGGCGTCAGCGCGTCCGGCTCGGCGACATCGGCGGATTGTTCGAGATGGTCGCGGGCGCTGTTGGACAGTTTGCGGTGATCGATGAACACCGTGGGGCGGCCGTCCTTCGGCACCAGCGCATAGGACAGCGGCAGCGGCGTATGCGAGACGTCGGCGCCGCGGATATTGAAGGTCCACGCCACCGCATGCGAATCCGACAGCACCAGCGCATCGACGCCGAGCCGTGTCGATCTCAAGCCGGATACGCCGGAGCTTGTCGGCCTCGGCTTCGCCGGAAAATTGCGTGCCATGAACGGTGACCGGGCCGAGCGGCGGCGCCGGGCGTTCGGTCCACACGGAATCCAGCGGGTTGCTGTCGACCGCGATCAGTTCCGCGCCGGCCTTGGCGCAGGCCGCCGCCAGCCGTTCGGCTGCCGCCGAAGTATGCAGCCACGGATCAAATCCGAGGCGGTCGCCGGCGGCGAGATGTTTGGCCAGCCAGGTCTCCGGGCGGCGGATCGACCAGCGGCTCGATGCTCCAGGCCTTGGCGTCGACCTGCTTGGCGGCCTGCAGCGTATAGCGGCCATCGACGAAGACCGCGGCCTGCCGGCGTCAGCACGATGGCAAGGCCGGCGGAGCCGGTAAAGCCGGTCAGCCAGGCCAGCCGCTCTTCGGACGGCGCGACATATTCGTTTTGCTGCTGGTCGGCGCGGGGGATCACGAATCCGGTCAGCTTCCGCCGCGCCAGTTCCTCGCGAAAGGCGGACAGCCGCGCGCGTCAGCGCAACGCCGCTTTCGGGTTCCTCGAATGTCTGGAAATGGGCTTCGAACATCGTCTGGCTACTTTAGAGCGTTTTCCAGCGAAGTGGATACCGGTTCGCGTGAAGAAAACGCGTCAAATGAAGGAGAAGAACTTCTTCCGTTCCGATTTGATCGGAACAGAAGACGTTCTAGGTTTGTGGGAGGAAGTCCGCAATGCGAGCGCTGATCGCCTCAATTTGGCATAGATTATGCTTGAATAGTTTCATCTGCATTAGACGGGATAGAACACTTTGCTGGCACAGGCAGTTGATCTGACGAGTTGTTGGGAAGTTCGGTCTTTGGCGGTTCGATCTCGGGGATTTCCAGGAGTGTTTCAACTCAACGACGAGGGGATACACAATGCCTGCTTTTACGTTTGAGAAGATCTCGCCCGAGAAGGTATCGCCGCAGGTTGGACGCGGTCCGCTTCCTGCCGTTGAGAAGAAGCCACGCGGTGTCATCGTCCAGATTCTGGATCGTTTCGTCGCGGCGCGCTGAAGCTGACGCTCCGCGAGGACAAGGGCATCATCGCCCGCCGCGGGCCAAGGTCGCAGGATTAGCCCTAATCAAAATATAGCGTTCGTCATTCCGGAATGGTCCGCAGGACCATATCCGGAATCTCGATATTCTGCGCATCTGAGATTCCGGGTTCGCGCTTCGCCCGTCGCGGAACGACTTAATAATCTCTACACCTTGCGCATCAGAAGGCTGCTCCAGCCTTCGATTTGGAGATGCCGCTTCAGAACCAGCCCGCGCGCGCGGTAGGCCGCGATCACGCTTTGCGCCTGATGCGGCAGCAGCCCCGAAAGAATGACCAAGCCCGATGGCGCCAGATGATGAGCCATCTGCGTCGCCATCTGCCGCAGCGGGTTGGCCAGAATATTCGCCAGCACCAGATCGAACGGGCCGCGGCTTGCGAATTGCGGCGCCGAAAATCCGGTGGCCTGGATCGTCGTCACCCAATTCCCCGTAACGTTGAGCCGGGCGTTGTCGCGCGCCACCCGCACCGATAGCGGATCGATGTCGCTGGCCAATACTTTGGCGCGCAACGCCTTCGCCGCCGCGATCGCCAGCACGCCGGTGCCGGTGCCCAGATCGAGCACGCGCCGGGGGCGATAACGCCTTCAGCACGTGATCGAGCAGCAGCAGGCAGCCGCGCGTGGTGCCGTGATGGCCGGTGCCGAACGCCAGCGCCGCCTCGATCTCGATGCCGAGCTTGTTGGGCGGAATGGTCGAGCGGTCATGTTGGCCGTGCACGATGAAGCGCCCGGCGCGCACCGGCACCAGCTCCTCCAGCGTGGCCTTGACCCAGTCCCTGGCTTCGACAGTATCGAACGCGATCTCCTGCGCGACGTCGTCGCCGGCGGCGATGCCGACGAGTTCGCGGATCGATGTCTCGTCGGGCGGTTCGGCAAAATGCACGGTGATGTCCCAGCGCCCGTCGCCGGGCCGCTCGAACGCGGCGATCGCGGCCTGGCCCTCGAAAAAACTCTCGTTCAGCAGATCGACCACGCGCTTGGCGACGTGTTCGTCGCCGATGGCGAAGGTGGCTCGGTGGGTGCTGGGGGTGAGGGTGGAGGTCATCAAAGGCCTGGAAAAGCAAAAGGCAAGATCGAGAGCGTCATGAAGGAGCCGAGCAGCTGTTCACAGCGATATACACCGAACTTATCCGGATTATTCACAGTTAATCGCTCTCATTTGCACAGGCTTATCAACAACGTCATTGCGAGCGAAGCGAAGCGAAGCAATCCACTCTTGCTTTCTTGCCGCCTCATGGATTGCTCACATGGGGAATGTGTGAGTCAAGATGAGGAGTCACTTTTTTGTTCGACTGCGGCCACCTCTTCGTTCCGACCACGGGCGGTGCAGGATGACGCGCGCAGATCAAGCCAAGGCCGGCGCTTTAGGGCCGGCGCGCAGCGGCTTGGCCTTGAGTTGATCGAGCACGTCATCGTGCCTGGTCGGTCGGGCACGACAGGAACTCCTCGTGTTGGCGGTTGGGTCAGGGCATCTGCAATCCTCGCATTTGCGATCCAAGGTTCGAGCCGGTTCGGCGATCTGGGTTGCTTGCCAGATCAAACTCACATTAGGTCGTCGCGCGAGGCGACCGCACCAGGATTCCGCTTGCGGCGGGCAGGCTCGAGAGGACGAGGCCATTCTTCGTTGCGGCGTTTGAAGCCATGCAATCCATCGGTTCGTCCACCCGGATCTTCCGAGACTGATCGGGCCTCGGCAGATAGGTTATGGTTCTTTCGTTGCGTGCGGGCGACGGAGCTTGCCGCTGGGCCCGGTCCCGGATCAGGCGGCTGGCTTCATCACAGCCCCCTCGATGACGAGGCCTTGGGTGATATACTTCCACAACGCCACGAGAAGCTTGCGCGCCAGCGCCACGATCGCGCGCTTGCGGCCTTGCGGGCTACGCTCCTTGAACCAGCGCGTCAGGGCCGACTGCGGCTGGTGACGTATCCACAGCCAGGCGAGCTGGATCATCGTGGTCCGCAGCCTGGGATTGCCGGCCTTCGACACGCCCTGCTCGTGCCGGATGCCTCCGCTTTGCCAGGGCGTTGCCGCAAGGCCCGCATAGGCGGCGACCTGGCGGCGGTTGGCGAACTGCCGGTAGAACGCCTCCGACCAGAGAACGGCGGCGAAGTTGGCGCCGAGCCCTTTCAAAGCCAGCAGCATCGCCACCGGCTCCGGCGCGGCCTTTCCGTCTGCGGGCTTCTCTGCAGGCTTCCTGGCTGCGGCCAGCAGAGCATCCCGTCCGACCTCGACCGCCTTGATCTGTTCCAGAAGCAGTTCGATCCGATCAAGCTCGCGGCCGATCTGCGCCTTCAAATGCGACGGCAGCACCCGTCCATCTCCGGTGCGCAACGCCGCAAGCCGCGCCCGCCGATCGCGCCGCAGCGGCCCGTAGTCGGATATCCCCTGCGCGAACAGCAGCCCCTTGATCCGGTTCACATGGGTGATCCGCTCGGCGATCAGTGTCTGGCGCTCGCGACACAGCCTTCGCCGGTCTTCTTCCTCCGGCGAAGGCGCAACCACCATCGCGCACACCCGCGGCTCGCCGCGCTTGTAGGCGAGAAGCGCCCGCAGCAGCGTCTCACCGTCGAGCCGGTCCGTCTTGGCCCGCCTGCGCCGTCGCGGCATCGCGATCGAGGCCGGATCGACCACGTAGCTCTCAATGCCGTTCTGTTGCAGAACACGGTGCAGCCAGAACCCGTCCAGCCCGGCCTCCTCAATCGTGATGATCGGATAACTCTCACCGGTCCTGGCCTCCGCCTTGCGCCGGAGGTCTGCGAACAGCTTCATCAAGCCGGCAACATCGCCGGCCGCGACGCTGTGCTTGGACATCTTCTCGCCCTTGCCCGGCGACAGCGACGTCACCAGCCAGTTCGAACGGCTCAGTTCCAACGACACAAAAATTGCGCCAATATGCGTGCGGATAGCGGCCAGTCCGTCGGAAGGATGATCGAGCAACATCGTTGTCTCCAGGTTGAGTGGTTTCAGCAACCTCAGTCTGGCCTCAGACTTGGTCGCTATCCACTCCCCATGGAATCTTCGTCGCGGAGCCTTCGCAATGACAGCAAAACATACCTTCGCGTTCCCGCGACGCATTGCGCCCGGGTTTTGCATGAATGCTCCGCCCCGAAACAAAGGGCGTGGGGAATGCCGGGTGCCCGATGCACCCGCAGCCGCGCGTGTAGAATAGGTAGCACGCGCGTTAGTCACCACGGTCGCACCGGGATCACCCGGCATTCCCGCACGCGAATGGTTTTAACGGTTTCCTCCGCGCTCTCCCGGGTGACCGGGCTTTCTTGCCACCCTCGCCCCGCAGATCATCCTGCGAGACTTGACGCCAGCGTCGGGGCGTCAGGACCACACGGCTTCGCCGTCCGCGTCAGCGTCGTTCGTCCGCGCAAGATGTTTGCGCTGTCGTGCTTCCGCGTCCATCGCATCCCGAGCCCTACGTTCGTGACGATCGCGAAACGCCCCTCTGTGTGGGCCGGGATGGCGAGACTATGGAAGTGATTTGGGTGAAAAGAGAAGGGGCAATATTTTTGCGAGAAGGGCTGGACAGTGAGTTGGTGATTTGCCCGACGACGGGCGAGTTTGTAAAATGACGCGCCGATCATCAGCGCAGTCGTCATGGCCGGGCTATGTCCCGGCCATCCACGTCTTTCCTGGGGTTGGCGCAGTTAAGACGTGGATGCCCGGCACAAGGCTGCCTTGTGCCGGGCATGACGATCAATTCCATGTTCGTCATTCCGGGGCGTGATCTTGCGCGAGCACAGCCTGTCCACATCGCACACAAGGCTTGTCCACAGCCTTATACACCGAAACATACCGTGTCGATTCAAGGGTTTGCCGGCCTGTTTCCACAGCGAAGCGTGACATCTGCGCGGCTCGACGGCCACGTCCCCGGGCTGTATCCTCGCTTCGCGAAGGGACAGTGTTCTCAATGCGGAATGGGCTTTATTCGCTCCACATGCATATGCTTGACGGCGTGAAGGGCCGCGACGGCGGGGTGATCATCCTGCGGGACGGGTCGCTGATCGGCGGCGGTCCCTATTTCTGGTCGATCGGCACCTACACCGTCGGGCGACGGGACCTGGAAGGGCGAGTTCACCACCAATCAGCACACGCCGCTGCCGGATCCGTTCGCACGCCCGCTGTCCGGCGGGCAGGAAGTCACCAGCGGGTTTTCGGGGACGTTTACGGATGACGGCGCGGAGGTGTTCGGCACCTCCCTGGTGGGCACAAGAAGCCTGGGCTTTCGCGCCACCCTGAAGCGATTGGCGGACGATTGAGGCTTGTTGCCGGTAGGCGTCAATCCAATCCACCGGGTCATACGCAAGTCTTCAACAAGTTTTCCACAGCCTGTCCACCGGCTTGTCCACGCGCTTATCCGCTCACCCGAACAGCGCCCGGTGATCGCCGCAGGATCACCCGCGCGGCGTTGTGGCCGGGGGCGCCGGTGACGCCGCCGCCGGGATGGGCGCCGCTGCCGCAATGGTAGAGGCCCTTCAGCGGCCCGCGATAATCGGCATGGCCGAGCATCGGCCGCGCCGAGAACAACTGGTTCAGCGTCAGCGCGCCGTGGAAGATGTCGCCGCCCAGCAGGCCGAACTGGCGCTCCAGATCGAGCGGCGACAGGATCTGCCGCCCGATCACGCTGGCGGCAAAGCCCGGCGCGTATTTGTCCACCGTCGCGATCATGAGATCGGCGACTTCCTCGCGGTGGTCGTCCCATGATCGTCCGTCGGGTAATTCCGGCGCGACGTGCTGGCAGAACAGGCTCGCGACATGCTGGCCCGGCGGGCGCGAGCGTCTCGTCCAGCGTCGAGGGGATCAGCACCTCGACCACCGGCTCGCGGCTCCAGCCATGGTCGCGCGCGTCCTGCCAGGCGCGGTCCATATAGTCGAGGCTGGGCGCGATGATGATGCCGGCGGTGAGATGATCGCCCGCGCCCGGGCAGCGCCGTGAACGAGGGCAGGGCGCTGAGCGCGACATTGATCCGGAACGTGCCGGAGCCGTTGCGCCAGTTCTTGATGCGCGCGAGAAACTCGCGCCGGCAGCGCATCGGACGGCAAAAGCCGCGTGTACAGCAGTTTCGGATTGACGCTGGAGGCGACGTATCTGGCGCGGATCGGTCTCGCCATTGTCGAGGATGACGCCGACCGCGCGGTCGCGCTCGACGATCACCTCGCGGACGCCGGCCTCCAGCGCGATCTCGGCGCCATGGCCGCGCGCGGCGCGCGCCATGGCCTGCGTGATCGCGCCCATGCCGCCGATGGCATGGCCCCAGACGCCCTTCTTGCCGTTCACCTCGCCGAACGCATGATGCAGCATCACGTAGGCCGAACCCGCCGCATAGGGGCTGGCATAATTGCCGACGATGGCGTCGAAGCCGAACAGCGCCTTCACCAGGTCGCTCTCGAAGACGTCGTCCAGCATCTCGCCGGCCGAGCGCGTGAACAGGTCGAGCAGCGAGCGTTGCTGTTCCAGCGAAAGCCGGCGCAGGATGTTGGCGGTGCCGAGCGCGTTGAAGGCTTCGCGGATCGCGCCGAGTACCGAACCCTTCCACGATGTTCGGCGGCGCGCGCAGCACGAAGGCGCGCAGCACGTCGGCGATCACTTCGAGCTCGCGGCGTGAACGCTTCGAGGCTCGTCCGGCGTCGCGTTCGCTGAGCTTTGCCACCGACTGCGTGGGTGCGGCCTTCGCCGGTCAGCAGATAGCTGCCATCGGGGGCGGGCAGGAAATTCTGCGCGCGGCGCTCGACGATCCGCAGGCCGTGCTCGGCCAGCTTCAAGTCCGCAATGATCTGCGGGTTGAGCAGGCTGACGGTGTAGGCCGCGACCGAATTGCGGAAGCCCGGGATGAAATTCCTCGGTGACCGCCGCTCCGCCCACCACCTTGCGGCGCTCGACGACCTTCACGCGCAGGCCGGCCATCGCGAGATAGGCCGCGCAGGTGAGGCCGTTATGCCCGGCGCCGATGATGACAACGTCTGTTTCGTTCATGGCTCGGTTCATGTAGCTGCTCCGTCATTCCGGGATTGCGCTCTGCGACCTCCGGAATGACGTTGACGTTTCGAAGTTCCGGAACGCTAGCATCAGCCTGCACACTTGCAGTTTCGCCGTCTCGACCCCGGATTGCCCGCCGCGCCGCCCTATGCTCCATTAGCCGCTCCCGGCGCCCGCCGGAAGCCTTTCGTTTGACGCGTTTTGGCCTGAAAACGCTTTGCCGGAGTTTTCATGACGCAGCCTGATCCGTCCGCGGCCGCGGACCGGCCTTCCGCGAGCGCGAAACCGGCTGGTGCTGGTGGTCTATACGGCCGCGATCTTCGTCAGCGCGTTGCTGCTGTTCTCGGTGCAGCCGCTGTTCACCAAGATGGTGCTGCCGCGGCTCGGCGGTTCGCCCGCGGTGTGGTCGGTGGCGATGGTGTTCTTCCAGTCGCTGCTGCTCGCCGGCTATGCCTATGCGCATTACCTGATGCGGCTGCCGCAACCGCATGATCCCGGTCGGCGATGCATCTGGTGCTGCTGCTGATCGCGCTGCTGACGCTGCCGCTGTCGATTGCGAGCGGGTGGGGCGAACCGCCGACCTCAGGCTATGCGTTCTGGCTGCTCGGCCTGTTCGCGGTCTCGATCGGGCTGCCGTTCTTCGCGCTGGCGGCGAACAATCCGCTGCTGCAGGCCTGGTTCGTCCGCACCGGCCATCCCAACGGCCCCGATCCCTATTTTCTCTATGCCTCCTCCAATATCGGCAGCTTCCTGGCGCTGTTGTCCTATCCGGTGCTGCTGGAGCCGATGTTCACGCTGCGCACGCAGAACCTGATCTGGACCGGCGGCTATGGCCTGCTGATCGTCCTGATCGCGGCCTGCGGCGTGCTGCTGTTGCGCTCGCCGGCGTCGGCCGCGGTGGATACGCTGGCCGAGGATACCGACGCGCCGGCGCCGGCCTGGAGCTTGCGCGCGCGCTGGATCTTCCTCGCCGCGGTGCCGTCGGGCCTGTTGATCGCGGTGACCGCGCATATTTCCACCGACGTCGCCGCGGCGCCGTTGCTGTGGGTGCTGCCGCTGTCGCTCTATCTGTTGACCTGGGTGCTGGTGTTCCAGTCGCGCCCGCTGCTGCCGCACAAATGGATGTTGATGGCTGCAGCCGCTGGCGATCGCGGGCGTCATCGTGCTGCTGGCGATCGGCGGCGAGCAGAATCTGCTGCTGACGCTCGGCGGCCATCAGCTCTGTTTCTTCGTCATCGCGATGGCCTGCCATGGCGAACTGGCGCGCACCCGCCCGGCCGCGAAATATCTCACCGGCTTCTATGTCGCGCTGTCGTTCGGCGGCATGGTCGGCGGCTTGTTCGCCGGCCTGATCGCGCCGTTACGTTTTCCTGGGTCGCGGAATACCCGATCCTGCTGGCGCTGGCGGCGTTGTGCCGGCCGCCCGGCGGCAGCGAGCGGTTGCCGCGGCTGGAGCCGCTGGTACTGGCCGTCTCTCGCCGTGCTCGCGGTGGCGCTGATCGCGCCGTCCTGTTCGGACGGCAAGGTCACGAGTGTTCGACTGGCTCGAGGAGCAGCGGGTCTAGGTGGTCGGCGCGGTCGGCGTGCTCTCGGCATGCTGCTGGCGCTCGTGCTCGAACGCCGACCGCTGGAAGATCGTTTGCCACTGGCGGCGCTGGCGCTGGTGCTGATCCGGCTCTATCCGGCCGACGACGGGCGGGTGGAAACCGTGCGCAGCTTCTTCGGCGTCCACAAGATCGTGGTGACGCCGCACGGCCAGTATCACGTGCTGATGCACGGCACCACGATCCACGGCGCCGCAGAAATTCCAGAACGACGACGGCACGCCGGTCTCCGGGCGGCCCGAGCCGATCACCTATTACCACAAGGATGGCGGCATCGGTCAGGCGATCACGGCGATCCGCGAGCGCAAGGGCGCGCCGCTTCGCGTCGCGGTGATCGGCCTTGGCGCCGGCACGCTGACCTGCGCCTCCGAGCCGGGCGAGACCTGGAAATTCTTCGAGATCGATCAGTCGATGGTCGATACCGCGCGCGATCCCAGATATTTCACCTACATCAGGAACTGCGAGCCGGATCTGAAGCCGGTGATGGGCGACGCGCGGCTGACCTTCGCCCGCGAGCCCGACGGCATCTACGATCTGATCATCGTCGATGCCTATTCGTCGGACGCGATCCCGATCCATCTCGCCACCGAGAGAGGCGATGAAGATCTACAAGGACAAGCTCGCGCCGCAGGGCGCGGTGCTGATGCACGTCTCGAACCGGCATCTGGAACTGGCCAGCGTCGTCGTCGGCATCGCCGAGGCCAATGATCTCAAGAGCTGGGTCTACAGCGAGGATTCCGGCCGCGACAGCGAATACATCTTCGCGACCTCGGTCGTGGTCTCGGCGCGCGAGGAAGCCGATGTCGGCAAACTGGCGTCGTCCGACCAGTGGGAGGAGACCGAGGCCGACGAGAACCAGCGGGTCTGGACCGACGATTATTCCAACGTGCTCGGCGCGGTCTACCGGCGGCTGCGCGACGGCGAGCAGTGATCCTCAAGGCGTGAACAGCGGTCTGAGCTCGCCATAAATTCGGGTTGATGCGGGAACGGCGGGTTTTGTCGGGGCGTTGTCAGGCGCCGCGGGTTGTCGCAAGTGTGCCGCTTCCTGCGGGTTAGTGCAGCTTCCGGGAAGCAAGGCTTGGGCGCTGGAGGAGGGTGCCGTGTCAAAACTCAAATTCCTTTCCGTGATTGTTCTTTCGATCGCGCTTTCGGGCGCGGTGTATGCGGCGGCTACGCGGCGGCGGAGGCGGTGGACATGGCGGCGGAGGCGGTCACGGCGGTGGCGGCCATTTTGGCGGTGGTGGTCACTTTGGTGGCGGCGGTCATTTCGGTGGCGGTCATTTTGGCGGTGGACACTTCGGGGGTGGGCATTTCGCGGTGGCCGCACTTCGGCGGCGGACACTTTGGCGGTGGACACTTTGGAGGTGGACATTTTGGCGGAATGCGCAGGGGCGGGACGCATTTCGGCGGCGGCGGAGCGACTTCGGTGGCCGGTCCGCGGTCTGCCAGGTCCGGTTTCGCCGGCAATCGTTCGTTTGCCGGCCGCAATTCCGCGGGGAATCTGGCCGGCCGGAACGCAAGCATCAGATCCGCGGCCGTTCGCCGCGCGCTGAGGTCGCGCGCCGTCGCGGGCGCATTGCACAACCGGGGCGCCTTGCGCAATCCCAGGCACCCGCGCGCAAATCGCGGCGAGCGCGGCAACGGCGGGGCTGGCGAACCGGCAGGGTGGGAACTGGCAGGGTGGGACTCGCAGGGCGGATGGTGGCGGCACGGCAATGGCGGCTATGGCTGGGTCGGCCCGCTGTTCTGGCCATTCGCCTTTTACGACATCTCCGACTACGCGATGTGGGGTTACGGCTACGATCCTTCGTTCTGGGGCTACGGCTATGGCGACATCTATGCCGGCCTCTTCGCCCCTTACGGCTATGACGACCTGACCGGCTATCTGCCGCAGGGTGGCGGCGGCTATTCCGGAGGCGCGGCGCCGGCGCCGTCCGCAGCGCGGCAAATCCGCCACCGGATGAACTGTCGCAAATGTGCGGCGAGGACAGCCGGGACATCGCGGGCCTGCCGATCGATCAAATCCAGCAGGCTATTCAGCCAAACGACGCCCAGCGCTCGGCGCTCGATGATCTCGCCAACGCTTCGGTGAAGGCGGCGCAAACCATCAAGGCCGCATGTCCGACGAAAATCGTGTTGACCGCGCCTGGCCGGCTCGCCGCCATGCAGTCGCGCCTCGAGGCGATGATCGCGGCGGTCGGTATCGTGCAGCCGCCGCTGGATCATTTCTACGGCCTCCTCAATGACGAGCAGAAGGCGCGGCTGAATGCGCTCGGCCAGGATCAGCGTGAAGAGCAGCGGCGTAGCCGAAGGCGGCCCAACGCCGAGGGCTCGCTCGCCCAGGCCTGCGGCTGCGCACAGCCCGGCGCGCCGGACTGGCCGGCCGCCGAGATCGAGCAACGACTGCATCCGACCGAAGCGCAGCGCGCGAGCCTTGCCGACCTGAAGGACGCCAGCGCCAAGGCGGCGGACATGCTCAAGGCCTCCTGCGCGCCTGACGACGCGCGTTGACGCCGCCCGCGCGGCTCGCCGCCGTCGGCAAGCGGCTCGATACCATGCTGCAAGCGGTCGAGACCGTGAAGGCGGCGCTTGACGACCTTTATGGAAATTTGACCGACGAGCAGAAGGCGCAGTTCGAGGCCATCGGGCCCGGCCGGACCGCGTCGTCGTCGTCTGACGGAACCCACGTCGACGACACGACATTACCACCGGCGTCATCATGCCAGCATCGGCGGAATCGTTCGCCGGCTGATTTCATTCGGGTTCTAAAAACCCGGCGTTTTGAGCGAAGCTCGCCCCGGACATGATCCGGGGTGGGTACCGGTCCAAGCCTATCGCGCGCGCCGCTGAAGCGACATCTGCAGAGTGGACGCGATCTCTCGCGCATGAATGACCGGCGATTGTGCGGTCAGCCCAGAAAAGATGCGGCGTATGCCCAAAAATTGGGACGCTGGCTGCAAGGGTTTGTGCGGCTGCAGACAAGCTTTCACGCCTCGCTCCTTCTAGCCTTTGGGGAGTCAGCCTTGCCGAGCGAACCTGCTCGTCAGCAACAGAGGAGTTTGTTCCCATGATGCTAGGAAATCTGTTCGAGAATTTGCGCAGCTTCCAGGACAGGACCGGATCGGCCAGTCGTTGCCGAAGCCTTGCCCGCAGCCTTGCGATCGGCGGGGCGTGCCTGATGGCGCTTGGCCTGGCGGGCCAAGCCCAGGCAGCGCCCGCAGCGTGCGTAGCGCTGCAGGCGAAATATCCGGCCTGGAAGGGCAAGACGCTGGTCAACGCGATCAATCCGCACACGCCGGGCTATGAAGCGATCGATCCGAAGGATCCCGAGCAAATATGTCGGCTTCGACATCGATCTTGGCGAGCAGATCGGCGATTGCCTCGGCTTCAAGCTGACCTACAAGGCGGTCACATTCGCTGCCCTGCTGACGACCTTGTCGAGCGGGCAGGCCGATATCGTCATTTCCGATATCTATGCCACCAAAGAGCGTGCCAAGGCCGCCGACTTCATCACCTATTCGAAGGTGTTCGACGGCGTGCTGGTCGCCAAGGGCAATCCGAAGAAGATCACCGGCATCAACACCTCGATGTGCGGCGCCGCTGCCGCGGAGAATACCGGCTTCGTCGAAGTCCCGCTGGTTCAGGCCTGATTCCGAAGTGCAAGGCGGAAGGCAAGCCCGAGCCGACGCTGCAGCTCTACGACAACAACGCCAATTGCATCCAGGCGATCCTGGCCGGCCGCGCCGACACCTATGTCAACGACGTCAACACCGTCGACCAGGCGGTGAAGGCCAATCCCGACAAGCTGGAGAAGGCGATCGCGGTGACGATCCCCTATTCGGTCGGCATCGCCGTGCCGAAGAACAAGCCTGAATTCCGCGACGCGGTGATGGCCGCGCTGATCGCACTTCAGAAGGACGGCACTCACATGGCGCTGCTCAAGAAGTGGGATCTCGACGTGAACAACTTCAAGGAACCGGACATTCTCTCGGTCAACTGATGTCGCTGTTCCTGCACTATCTCAGTCTGCCGTACCTGATCGCGGGCATCTGGTTCACTTTGGCGGTGACCGCCCTCGGACTGGTCGGCGGACTGATCCTCGGTCTGGTCCTCGCGGCGATGCAGCTCAGCCGGTTCTGGCTGCTGGCGGCATTCGCCCGGGGCTATACCGTGATCTTCCGCGGCACGCCGTTGATCCTGCAGATGGTGTTCGCCTACGACGCGTTACCGCAGATCGGCCTCAAGCTCAGCGCAGTCGGCGCCGCTGGGCTGGCGCTCGCCGCCAATGAGGCGCCCTTCATCGCTGAGATGCTTCGCGCCGGCGTGCTCGGCATCGACCGCGGTCAGGTGCTGGCCGGCCAGGCGCTCGGCATGACGCCGGGCTTGCTGATGCGCCGCATCATCGCGCCGCAGGCCATCCGCATGATGATTCCGGCTTTCGGCAACGAAACCGTCAGCGCCCTGAAGAATTCGTCGCTGGCGAGCGTGATCTCGGTGCCGGAACTGACGCTGAGGAGCACGCAGCTTGCTTCCTCGACGTTCGACTTCTTTTCCATCTTCTTCGCCTCCGGGCTGATCTATCTGGTGCTCACCACCGCGGTCAGCCTGATCCAGTTGCTGGCGGAACGGGCGCTCGATCTCGACCGGCCCGCGACGGAGAATGGTTGGGTCCGCCTGCTGCCCTGGTACCGCGCGCCATCGGTGCTGGAGCCGATTGCGGCGGCGCCGATAGCCGCCACCCAATCCGGCGAAGCCGTTCCGTACCTGGCATCCAAGGAAGCCAAGGTCTCGCGGGCGGACCGGACCAAACGGTCCGCGACGCTGACGCGCAACGATGTCGCGGTCGAGGTCAGCGGTTTGTACAAGGCCTACACCAGTCAGCCGGTTCTCGCCGGCGTCGATCTGACGGTTCGCGTCGGCGAGGTCGTGGCACTGCTCGGTCCCAGCGGGTCGGGCAAAAGCACGCTCTTGAGATGTATCAACCATCTCGAAGGTTGGGACGCCGGAATCGTCAAGGTGGGTGGCCGCCGCATGGGCTTCCGGGGCGACGGCAAGCCGCTGTCGCCGCGGGCCATTGCCGAAGAGCGCGCCAGCGTCGGCGTCGGCATGGTGTTCCAGCAATTCAATCTGTTCGGTCATCTGACCGCGCTGGAGAATGTGGCCGGTCCGCTGCGCTGGGTCCATGGCCTTTCCCGGACCGAGGCCGACCGCCGCGCCCGCGACCTGCTCGAACGCGTCGGCCTCAGCGAACGCGCCGACGCCTTGCCGAGGCATCTGTCCGGCGGTCAGCAGCAGCGCGTCGCGATCGCGCGGGCGATCGCGCCCAATCCCAGCGTGCTGCTGCTCGACGAGCCGACCTCGGCGCTCGATCCGGAACTGGTCAACGAAGTGCTGGAAGTGATCCGGCGACTGGCGGTCGAGGACGGCCTGACCATGATCATCTCGACCCACCAATTGCGCTTTGCAGACGAAGTCGCCGATCGCGTCGTGTTTCTCAGCGGCGGCTCCATCATCGAGGAGGGACCGGCGCATGAGGTTCTCACCAACCCGCGCAACCCGATCACCGCGCGTTTTCTCAGCGTGATGGAGGCCGACAGACCGACCGTGGCGCCTGCATGACGCGGCGGCAGGCCGCCGCCGGATTATCAGATGCCGTCCCTTCACCCCAAACAAACTTGCGTCCGCAAGCGTTAGCCGAGGCCATTGCATGAAGCATCATCTTCTTCCCGTTTCGCCCGCCAACGTCCAGTGGGGCTATTTCAGCAAGAAGGTCAAACCGGCCCTGACGCTGAAGTCCGGCGACCGCG
Organism: uncultured Pseudomonadota bacterium; assembly: GCA_963729395.1. Lineage (GTDB taxonomy): Bacteria > Pseudomonadota > Alphaproteobacteria > Rhizobiales > Xanthobacteraceae > Bradyrhizobium. The sequence continues at coordinate 92,533 of CAVSOS010000012.1, forward strand.
CCACCATCGAAACGCTGACGCACCACGCCAACGACGACTATGAGCGGATGATCGCCAACGATCCGGGCGCCGAGAGCGTCTTTCACTGGACCAAGGAGCACAAAGCGGTGGTCCGCCGCGGCGCGGGGCCGGCCGAAGGTCCGTTCCTGCGCGGTTCCGGCGAAGGCGTCGGCGTTCATCTTCTCACCGGCCCGGTGGCGATCGAGAACGCCGAGCCCGGCGACATTCTGGAGGTCCGCATCCTCGACGTCCGGCCGCGTCCGAGCTGCAATGCCTGCCATGCCGGCCGCTGCTTCGGCTCCAACGCCGCGGCCATCATGGGGCTTTCACTATCACGACCTGATCGAGGAGCCGAAGCCGCGCGAGGTGATCACGATCTTCGAGCTCGATACCTCGGGCGAGCCGTTCGCGAAGGCGGTCTATAATTACGTCTGGACGCCGCAGACCGATCCCGACGGGATCGTCCATCCGACCATCGATTATCCCGGCGTGCGGGTCGATCACAGCCTGGTGCGAAAGCGCGAGAACATCCTGCCCAACGTCAAGGTGCCGGCGCGGCTGCATTTCGGCACCATGGGGCTGGCGCCGTCGGAGGCCGATTTCGTCAGCTCGATTCCGCCCGGCTATACCGGCGGCAATATCGACGACTGGCGCATCGGCAAGGGCGCGCGGATGTACTATCCGGTCGCGGTGCCCGGCGCCTTTTTCTCGGTCGGCGATCCGCATGCGGCGCAGGGCGACAGCGAACTCGGCGGCACCGCGATCGAAACATCGCTGACCGGCGATTTCGAATTCATCCTGCACAAGAAGCGCGATCTCGGCGGCACCGTGCTGGAAGGGCTCGACCCATCCGATGCTGGAGACGGACGCAGCAGTGGTCGGTCTACGGCTTTACCTTTCCGAACTATCTCGCCGAACTCGGCCCCAACGCCCAGACCGAGATCGCCAATCATTCGAGCCTGGACCAGGCGATGCGCGATGCCTTTCGCAAGCTCCGCCGCTTCCTGATGACCGTTCACCACATGAGCGAGGACGAAGCGATCGCGCTGATGTCGGTCGCGGCCGATTTCGGCGTCACCCAGGTCGTCGATGCCAATTGGGGCGTGCACGGCTCGATCCGGAAGAATGTCTTCAGCTGCACATAAGGAGAATGAGTGACGGCTGAAACCGGCCGTTCCGGCCCTGACTGCCCTACCGGCGCCCGAAGCGCCGGCGGGCTGCTATTGTCCTGTCTTTGGCACGACGGTTGCTTCGTCCGAGGCATGAGTATTCGGCCGTTTACCAGCGAGTCGTATTGCGAGGGCGACAGGACCGAAGCCTGGCAGGACGTCTTGAGCGGTTTCGGACTGCGATCCTCGCCGCTATCGGCCATGCATGGCGAGCATGCCACGGCGTTGTCCCGCGCCTCGCTGGATAGCGTCGGGCTGATGCGCTTTGCCGCGGGCCCGCAGGTTTTCTCAGCGCTGCCGCGACGCGCCGAGCTTCCGATCGTCCTGCTGCCGACCGAAGACGGCGCGGTGCTCAAGGCCGGCGGATCGCCGCAAAACGTTCCAGCCGGCTGCATCCTGCTGCTGCCCCGTCAGAGCGGCTGGCAGGTGGCGTTTCACCGCGGCATCCGCGCGATCGTGCTGTCGGTGACGGCCGAAACCTTTGGCGGCCGCAAGATCAGCGTGCCGGAATGCAGGGCCGCCACCATCGTCGCCGCGGGGGGGCTGGCCGACGTTCTTTGCCGCACGCTGGAAGCGGCTTCCGAAACCCTTGAAAGCTTGCCGCCGGAAGCCTGGAACACCATCGGGCTGAGCCTCGCCGAGATGCTGCTCGCGCTTTCGCGCCAGCAACGGCCCAGCGCTGCCGAGGTGATCGGCATTGGCACCCAGCCCGCGCTGCTTCATCGCATTTACGAGGCCATCGAACGCAAGCTTGGCGATCCCGAACTCACGCCGGCGCGCGTCGCGCAGATGGAGGGCATTTCGGAGCGCTATCTTCAGAAGCTGTTTGAAGGCACTGGGGACAATTTCACGCATTATCTGCGGGAGCGCCGGCTGCAGCGCTGCTGGGCCGACCTTGCCAATCCCGCCGAGGCACATCGATCGGTGTCCGATATCGCCTTCGGGTGCGGCTTCAGCGACGCGGCGCATTTCAGCCGCTCGTTTCGCGACCGGTTCGGGTTGTCGCCCCGCGCGTTCCGGCAGCGCGAACTCGAACGCCTGTCGGGGCTCGGCGTCCGGGCCGGGCAGCGCGGCTGGCCGCAGGATGCGATTGCGCAGTTGCGTCCGCACCAACTGGCTCCGGTCATCACACCCGAGCCGGAGCCGGTGGAATTGGCTGTGCCGCAAGCGGGCCGGCCGGCGCATCATCATCTCCCGGTCGATGCCGCGCATGTGCACTGGGGATTTTTCAGCCGCGCGCTAAAGCCGCTGGTCGAGATCGTTTCGGGCGACACCATCACGGTCGAGACCTTGAGCCAGCACGCCTCCGACGATCCCGAACGCATGATCGCTGGCGATCCAGGCGCCGAGAGCGTGTTTCGCTGGACGCCGGCGGGAAAGGGCGTCGATCGCCGCGGCGCCGGTCCGATGGACGCGTCGATCTACGGTCGCGGCGCCGGAGAAGGGTTCGGCGTGCACATCTGCACCGGACCGATTGCGGTAAGGGGTGCCGAACCCGGCGACGTTCTCGAAGTTCGCATCCTCGACATGGTGCCGCGCCCGAGCCGCAATCCGGATCAGCAGGGACGGATTTTCGGCAGCAGCGTCGCGGCCTGGTGGGGCTACCATTACGACGAGTTTCTCTCGGAGCCAAAGCCCCGCGAAGCCGTCACCATCTACGAGATCTTCACCGGCGAGGAGCCGCACGCAGAGGCGATCTATTCCTATCGATGGCAGCCGCAAACCGATCCATCCGGCGTGCTGCATCAAACCTACGACTATCCGGGCGTGCCAGTCGCCCCCGAGACGATCCGACGGCGGCATGGCGTGCTCGACGGTATCCGGATTCCATTGCGGCCGCATTTCGGCGTCATCGGGGTAGCGCCGCGCGAGCCCGGCCTGGTCAATTCCGTGCCGCCGGCCTATTTCGGCGGCAACCTCGATAACTGGCGGCTGGGCAAGGGCGCCGCGGTCTATCTCCCGGTTTCCGTCCCCGAAGCCTTGCTATCCATCGGCGACCCTCACGCCGCACAGGGCGACGGCGAGTTGAGCGGAACGGCGATCGAATGTTCGATGACCGGCACGTTTCGGGTCGTGCTGCACAAGAAGGCCGATCTCGCCGGTCGTCCGTTCGCGGACCTGACCTATCCGCTGATCGAGACGGAGACCGACTGGGTGCTGACCGGATTCAGCCATCCGAATTATCTCGCCGAATTCGGCGCCAAGGGGCAAAGCGAGGTCTATGCGAAATCATCGCTCGATCTTGCGATGAAGGACGCGTTTCGCAAGGTTCGGCGATTTCTGATGAGCACCAGGGGATTGAGCGAGGACGAGGCGATCGCGCTGATCTCGGCGGCGGTGGATTTCGGCGTCACGCAGGTGGTCGACGGCAATTGGGGTGTTCATGCCATCTTGAGCAAGCGCCTGTTTGCGACATGACATCGATTCCGAGAACGAGACGTCGCTGATGAAATTTCACATGATTGCCGGCGGCCCGAAACCGGTTGCGCCTTTCAGCCATGCGGTCGAGACCGACGGCTTCGTCTTCGTCACGGGCCAGATGCCGGACACACCCGGCGCGCCCGGCGTGTTGCCTGAGGGTATTGTAGCCCAGACCCATGCGGTGATGGCCAACCTGCGGATCGTGCTGGCCGGCGTCGGGCTCGGCCTTGAGCATGTCGCCATGGCGCGAATCTATCTGACCCGCTTCAGCCAGGACTATGCGGCGATGAACGACGTGTATCGAAGCTATTTCGCGGAAGACCGGCTCCCGGCCCGCACCTGCGTCGGCGTCACCGGGCTCGCCTATGACGCTCTCATCGAAATCGACCTGATCGCACGGAGGCCGTCGCCGCACGCGGCCGCCGGCTAGATCAATCCGAACGCGCAGATTGTCCTATTCGAACAATCCACGCGGCTGGTAATACGGTCGCGGCGCATAGCCCGGTGGGGCGGATTGCACCAGATAGCCGTTATTGTCGTAATATTGCTGCGGCTGCTGATTGGCCCGCGCGTCGTAAGGCGCCGGCTGCTGCGCGGCGCCGGATAGCGCGCGCCGTCCGAACTGCCGTCGGCCGGATAGATATAACCGTCATCGGCGCTGCACCTGCGGGGCGTATTGTGGTGCGGGCGGCAACTGCCGCGGCGTTATGACCACGGCTCGCCGGCGGCGTTATATTGCGGAGCGTATTGCGCGGCCGGGTCGCGGCGCGCGACGGCGATTGTCCGCCCGGGTGCGCGGATTGCGCGCCAGCGCGACCTGAGGCCGAGCCGGTCAGCGTCACGGTGGTGTTGAGCACGCCTTGCTGCTCCACCAGCGCATACAGCGTCGAGGCGTTGGCGCGCGACAGCCGCACGCAGCCATGTGACACCGGCGTGCCGAGCCGGCCTTCGGATTCGGTGCCGTGAATGGCATGACCGATCTTGGTGAAGAAGATCGAGTGCGGCATCGGCGCGTCGTCGAACTCCTTGGAGTAGTGGTCTTCCTCCATCCGGAAGGCGCGGAAGCTGCCGTTCGGCGTTTCGTGCGAGGGATTGCCGGTCGAGACCGGCCACTGGTAGCGTTGGATGCCGTCGACCGCGACGGTCATCATCTGCGTGTCCTTGTCGACGGTGATGGAAACTTTGGCCTGCGCGGCGCCGGTGGCGAGAAAAGCATCAGACCAGCAAAAGCAACGAGGAAGGAACGCATTTTACCTCTGGCCTCCGGGCCTTAACTGCAGTGCCGCTCCGACCGTCCCCGCCAGCTCATATATGCCTGAAAACCGGGCTTGGTTCCAGTGGCCCGCCGGGCGCATCGTTAATGCACGGCGGGGCGCAAACATGGCGGAGGCACGGTTTAATCTGGCGGCGGCATTGTTTTCGAGCGGCTCCGACTCCGCCGATTCACTCCGTTTTCCAATTTCCCATGGTGGCGCAACCTTTTGGTCGCGTCGGCGTTACATATGCCCGCTCCGCGGGACCCGTAGCGGCCAAGCCCAAGGAATTAATCTAGATGAACAGTATGAACACGACGAAGACGATCGCAGCGATGCCGACAACCGGCTTGCGCATCAAGCTCCCGCTTGCAGCCGCAGCGCTCGTTCTCGCCTTGCTCGCGATTCCCCATGCCGGGCATGCGCAGGGCGTCGTCGGCGCAGAGGGCGGCGCTCAGCAGGGCGAGCGCGAGGGGGCCGCGCGGCAGGCCCGGTGGGCGCCGTCGTTGGCGGCGCGGTCGGCGCCGGTGTCGGCGGCGCGGTGGGCGCCGTCAATGGCGTCCTCGGAATTGGTGGCTATCGGTATCACCGTCATTATCGGCACCACCATCATTATCATTGATACGGCTCTCAACGATCGCCACAGCCACTTCCACTGCTACCGACAGGTTTCTGCTTTCTACGCAACCGTCGTTCCCCGATGCGCAATCGCGCATCTGAGGTTCGCATCCTCGATGCGCCCCGGAATGACCTTGTGTTTGCGTGCTGATCTCAGTTCTTCAGCCGGTAGCCGGTCTTGAAGATCCACCACACCGTGGCCATGCAGATGGCGAGGAACGTCAGCGTCATGCCGACGCTGACGCCGACGCTGACGTCGGCGATTTCGTAGAAGCTCCAGCGGAAGCCGCTGATCAGATAGACCACCGGATTGAGCAGCGTGATGGTGCGCCAGCCCGACGGCAGCATGTTCACCGAGTAGAAGCTGCCGCCGAGGAAAGTCAGCGGCGTCACCACCAGCATCGGGATCATCTGCAGCTTTTCGAAGCCGTCGGCCCAGATGCCGATGATGAAGCCGAACAGGCTGAAGGTCACCGCGGTCAGCACCAGGAAGGTCAGCATCCACCACGGATGATGAATCTGCAGCGGCACGAACAGGCCGGCGGTGGCGAGAATGATCAGGCCGAGGATGATCGATTTGGTCGCCGCCGCGCCGACATAGCCGAGCACGATCTCGAAATAGGAGATCGGCGCCGACAGCAATCTCGTAGATCGTGCCGACGAATTTCGGAAAGTAGATGCCGAACGAGGCGTTGGCGATGCTCTGTGTCAGCACCGACAGCATCACCAGCCCCGGCACGATGAAGGTGCCGTAGCTGACGCCCTCGACCTGGGTGATGCGCGAGCCGATCGCCGCGCCGAACACCACGAAATACAGCGAGGTCGAAACCACCGGCGAAACGATGCTCTGCACCAGCGTGCGCCAGGTGCGCGCCATCTCGAACAGGTAGATCGCGCGGATGGCCCTGAAATTCATGGCGCCCTCACCAGGCTGACAAAGATGTCTTCCAGCGAACTCTGGGTGGTGTCGAGGTCCGTAGAAGCGGATGCCGGCGCCCCGGAGGTCGCTGAGCAGGCTGGTGATGCCGGTGCGCTCGCCCTTGGTGTCGTAATTGTAGGTCAGCTCGCTGCCGCCATTGGACAGTTCGAGATTGTAGGCCGCGAGCGACGCGGGAAGCGCATCGATCTTGCCCTGCAGATGCAGCTTCAGCTGCTTCTTGCCGAGCTTCTGCATCAGGTTCGCCTTGTCCTCGACCAGGATGATCTCGCCCTTGTTGATGACGCCGACGCGGTCGGCCATCTCCTCGGCCTCGTCGATGTAATGCGTGGTGAGGATGATGGTGACGCCGGAGGCCTGCAGCGTCCGCACCACTTCCCACATGCCCTTGCGCAATTCGACGTCGACGCCCGCGGTCGGCTCGTCGAGAAACAGGATCTGCGGCTCGTGCGACAGCGCCTTCGCGATCATCACCCGGCGCTTCATGCCGCCGGACAGCGTGACGATCTTGGCGTCCTTCTTGTCCCACAGCGACAGGTCCTTCAGCACCTTTTCGATATGCGCGGGATTTTTCGGCTTGCCGAACAGGCCGCGGCTGAAGCTGACGGTCGCCCATACCGATTCGAAGGCGTCGGTGTGCAGTTCCTGCGGCACCAGGCCGATCAGCGACCGCGCGGCGCGATAGATCGCTGATGATGTCGTGGCCGTCGACCGATGACGCTGCCCTGGCTCGGATTGGCGATGCCGCAGATGATGCTGATCAGCGTGGTCTTGCCGGCGCCGTTCGGTCCCAGCAGCGCGAAGATCTCGCCGCGGCGGATGTCGAGATTGATGCCGTTCAGCGCCTTGAAACCGGAGCCATAGGTCTTCGACAGATTGGAAACGGATATGATGGATGACATGGGTGGGGTTGATAATCTGAATTGGAAACGCGGAAGGGGACCAAGCAGCGGCTTGGGTCAGGTAGGGCCGGTAACAGATAGGAATGCCGCGACGATTGTGCAATTGCCCGAGATGATGCTGACGGAGCGAAAATCTCTTTCTATGCGGGCTGAGGCTAGGGCGCCTTCGCGATGGTCACGATCTGGAATTGCCGGTTGATCGCCGCCGACGGCTGGTTGGCGTCCTGCAATTGCTCCTCGCCCAGGCCGACCGCTTGAATACGTTTTGGCGAAATCTTGAAAGTCGTCACCAGTACGTCCCGGATCGAGTCGGCTCTTCTCTGGCTCAAGGTCAAATTGTAATCGCGCCTGCCGACCGATTCGGTGCGGCCGACAATCAGGAATCCGTAAGGAAGCATCGCCGCGCGGACCATGGCATCGGCGATCAGGCCGAGCGTCTGGTAGGATTGCGGCCTGACGATTGCCGAGTCGGGATCGAATTGTACCTCGAACAGAAGCTGCGGCAATTTGAGAAGTTCGGGGGCAACCCGTGGCCGCTTCAACGCGACCGCTTCCGCTTTCGACTTGACCCGATCAAGCGCGCGCTGGCGTATCGCCGCGATATCCAGATCCGGGGCGGTTTCCAGGCCAGCCAGCCGATTGATCACGTCGTCCGTGGTGAAAGGCGCCTGCGCGCGTGCCGGAGATGCGGGGGCCGCGAACACGATCAAGGCGCCCGCCATCAGGCAAATATCGCGGATGGTTCGCGGCCGCATCACCGATACCCCGCATCGCCGATGGCCTGGTTGCATCTGGCGCTGACGTTGGGCGTCGCCAGCAGGCATTCCAGCGACTTGTTGGCTTCCTTGGCCTTGCCGTGGCACTTCTTGACGATCTCGTATTCGCACTGCCTGGCGACGACGGCGCGCGCCGCAATACGTTTCTGGATCGCATCGAACGCCCGGATATAGTCAACCTTGCATTGCGCCGACATGCTGTCCTGATTGCGATAAAGACAGTCTTTCAGGCGGCTGGATTCGAAATTGACGCCACGGCAAGTGTCATCGATATCCTGGCCGCAGCTCTTGCCCAGTATGGCTGCTGCGTCTCCAAAACTCATCGTTTCCGCCGCCGCCACCGACGGCGCGACGAATGCCAGAATGAGCAGGATGAATCGGCCTTGGATCATGGGTTCATCTGACCCGATGAAGTTGTGGATGGTCAAGGCCTGCGACGGGTCGCAAACAAAATCGTGGGCCAGGACCGCTCCGGGAAAAGTACGCCCGCCCGACGAAATTATCGACCGCCTTTTTCGCCCGTCCGAACCCGATCGGGCCGGTTGGCGGCTTCTTTACGATGATATGATGGCAAACTCATTGCGCTTACTCGTACCGTTACCGGTGAAGTGCCAATTGCCGGCCCACGGAAAGTTTTCGGCGATTGCGTGGGGCGAACCAATTAAAATATGTTGCGTGGCGTTGAGGAAACAAAAAGAAGGATAAAAAACCTTGCCAACCCGCAGCAGACTTCTGGCCGGATCGCTTGTCGCCGCAGCGCTCTTGTTGATGCCGATCACCGATGGCGGCGCGGCCGAGACCACCATCAAAATCGGAAATACCGCGCCTTACGGCGGACCGGCCTCCGCCTATGGCACAATCGCGCGTGCCGAGGCCGCCTACTTTCAGATGCTGAACGACCAAGGCGGCATCAACGGGCGCAAGGTCGATTTCCTGACCATGGATGACGCCTATTCGCCGGCCAAGACCGTTGAACAGACCCGCAAGCTGGTGGAGCAGGACGAAGTGCTGGCGATGTTCAGCGCGGTCGGTACCGCGCCCAACATCTCCGTTCAGAAATATCTCAACGCCAAGCGCATCCCGCAGCTTTTCGTGTCATCGGGCGCGACGCGGTGGAACGACCCTGAACATTTCCCGTGGACGGTCGGTTTCAATCCGACCTATGAACTGGAGGGCCGTCTCTATGCACAGTATCATCCTGCAAACCAGACCGGACGCCAAGATCGCGGTTATCGCGCCCAACGAGGACGCCGGCAAGGATTACGTCAGGGGATTCAAGGCGGGATTGGGCGAACATGTCGGTCAGCTCGTCTCGGAAACGACCTATCTGACGTCCGATCCGACGATCGATTCCCAGATGGTCACCATGCGGGAATCCGGCGCCGATGTTTTCTTCGCCGAGGCGACGCCCAAATTCGCAGCCCAGGCCATCAAGAAAGCCGCCAGCATGGGCTGGAAGCCGCTGATCATCCTGCCGTCGGTTTCGAATTCCTTCTCCGCGGTGCTGGAGCCGGCTGGGCATCGAGAATGCGATCGGCGTGGTGACCGGGCTTTACTTGAAGGATCCCAACGACGCGCGCTGGGCGGACGATCCCGCGCTGAAAGACTGGCTGGCCTGGATGAAGAAGTACCAGCCGAACGCCTCCACCGGTGATCTGTACAACGTGCAGGGCTACACGGCGGCGCAGATCATGGCCCTGGTGCTGCAAAATTGCAGAGATGATCTTTCCCGCGACAACATCATCAAACAGGCGACGTCGTTGGACGGTGTCGCGATGCCGATGCTGCTTCCCGGCATAAAGATCTATACCGATCCGCACAACGTCACGCCGATCCGGCAAATCCAGATGGCGCGGTTTGACGGAAAGTCCTGGGTGCTGTTCGGAGATGTTTTGGGCGGGAAGTAGCAGAGCTCACACCCGCTCCACAAAACTATCGACCACCTTCTTCTCGCCGGCCTTCTCGAAGGCGATGGTGAGCTTGTTGCCGTCGATCTTCACCACCTTGCCGTAGCCGAATTTCTGGTGAAACACGCGGTCGCCGAGCGAGAACTCCGAGGTGGTGCCGGTGGATTTCGCGATCAGCTCGCCTTCGATGGTCATCGGGCGCGCGCTTGTTGCGCGCGAAAAGCGCGCCGGCTGGATCGCTGCGCGAGTCGAAAACGGCGACTGGCTTTCGTTGAAGCCGCCGCCGGCCTGTCCATTGCGGCCGCCTTGGCCGCGGGCGCGGTTGGCCTGCGCGCGCTGCCAGCCCGGCGTCGTATAGCTCGAGCCGAACGATTCGACATTGTCGAAGCGCGAGGGGCCGTAGCCGCTGCTGCCGCCCCAGCCCGAGCCGCCCTTGGATTCGGTGATCTCGACATTGTGCGCCGGCAATTCGTCGAGGAAGCGCGACGGAATCGTGGTCGACCAGGTGCCGTGAATCCGCCGGTTGGTGGCGAAATAGAGCTTGGCGCGGCGGCGGGCGCGGGTCAGGCCGACATGGGCGAGGCGGCGCTCTTCTTCGAGGCCGGCGCGGCCCTGTTCGTCGAGCGTGCGCTGGCTCGGAAACAGGCCTTCCTCCCAGCCGGGCAGGAACACGTTGTCGAATTCCAGGCCCTTGGCCGAATGCAGCGTCATCAGCGACACCGCATCGTCCTCCGCGCCGCCGTCGCGGTCCATCACCAGCGAGATGTGTTCGAGGAAGCCCTGCAGGTTCTCGAACTCCTCCATCGAGCGCACCAGCTCCTTGAGGTTCTCGAGCCGTCCGGCGGCGTCGGCGGAACGGTCCTTCTGCCACATCTCGGTATAGCCGCTCTCGTCGAGCACGATTTCGGCCAGCTCGGTATGCGAGGTCACCTCGCGCTGCGCGCGCCAGCGATCGAAACTGGCGATAAGGTCGCGCAGCGAGCCGCGCGCCTTCGGTTTCAGTTCGTCGGTTTCGACCACGGCGCGGGCGGCCTCGAACAGCGGAATACGGCGCTTGCGGGCATGGTCGTGCAGCATCTGCACCGTGGCATCGCCGAGACCGCGCTTGGGCACATTGACGATGCGCTCGAAGGCGAGATCGTCGGCCGGCGAATTGATCACGCGCAGATACGCCAGCGCGTCGCGGATTTCGGCGCGCTCGTAGAATCGCGGACCGCCGATCACGCGATAGGGCAGGCCGAGCGTGACGAAGCGGTCTTCGAATTCGCGCATCTGGAACGAGGCCCGCACCAGGATGGCGATGTCGTTGAGCTTGTGGCCGGCGCGCTGCAGCTCCTCGATCTCCTCGCCGATGGCGCGGGCTTCCTCCTCGGAATCCCAGGCGCCGGTGACGGTGACCTTTTCGCCGTCGACGTCTTCGGTGCGCAGCGTCTTGCCGAGCCGGCCTTCATTATGCGCGATCAGATGCGAGGCGGCGGCGAGGATATGGCCGGTGGAGCGGTAGTTGCGCTCGAGCCGGATGACTTTGGCGCCGGGAAAGTCGTGCTCGAAGCGCAGGATGTTGTCGACCTCCGCGCCGCGCCAGCCATAGATCGACTGGTCGTCGTCGCCGACGCAGCAGATGTTCTTGGGGGCGCTGCGGCGTCATTCCGGGATGCGCGATCTCTCCCTCGCCCCGCTTGCGGGGAGAGGGTCGGGGTGAGGGGGTACCTCGCCGAATGCTCGACGATCGGAGTTCGCCTCAGCGATGCCTCCCCGAATGACTGGCGTGCAGTCGACCTCTCCCCGCAAGCGGGGACGAGGTGACGGGGAAGAGGCGCCCGGCTTCGACGGCGCCTGCGCCAACAGCCGCAGCCAGAGATACTGCGCGACGTTGGTGTCCTGATATTCGTCGACCAGAATGAACTTGAAGCGGTTCTGGTATTGCCGGAGCACATCGGGGTGTTCGCGGAACAGCCGGATGTTTTCCAACAGCAGATCGCCGAAATCGGCGGCGTTGAGGATCTTCAGCCGCTCCTGATAGCTCGCATAGAGCTTGCCGCCCTTGCCGTTGCCGAACACCGCGGCTTCGCCCGGCGGCACCTGCGACGGCGTCAATCCGCGATTCTTCCAGCCGTCGATCAGGCCGGCCAGCATCCGCGCCGGCCAGCGCTTGTCGTCGATGTTCTCGGCCTGCAGCAGCTGCTTCAGCAGGCGGACCTGATCGTCGACGTCGAGCACGGTGAAATTGGATTTCAGCTGCACCAGTCTCGGCATGGGTGCGCAGGATGCGTCCGCCGATCGAATGAAAGGTGCCGAGCCACGGCATGCCTTCGACGGCCTGGCCGAGCATGTGGCCGAGGCGCAGTTTCATCTCGCGCGCGGCCTTGTTGGTGAAGGTGACCGAGAGGATTTCGCCCGGCCGCGCGCGGCCCGTGCTGAGGATATGGGCGATGCGGCAGGTCAGCACGCGGGTCTTGCCGGTGCCGGCGCCGGCCAGCACCAGCACCGGGCCGTCCAGCGTTTCCACCGCCTCGCGCTGCTCGGGATTGAGGCCGGCGAGATATTGCGGGGTCGCAGCCGCCCGGGCGCGCGCGGCAATGCCGCCAGCCGCGGGCTGGTGGTCGGGGACGCCGTGATGGGTCAGCTTGTTCGGCTCGGTCATTGCGAATTCGTCTTCCGCCCACGATGGCACCGCGGGGCCGTGAAGGGGAGCCTTCATAGCAGGATTGAGGGCCATATAGGGCTTTGGCGGCGGATTTGACAGGAGTTATCCCGTCGTCCCCGGCACGCCTGTTTCGGCCTTTAGCCGCAATTTTGTTGCTTCGATGACCGCATTTTCGCGGGTTTCAGGCTGGAACATTTGCTTGGAACCGCGCTTGCTATTTTGCGGGCATCGCGATCTTGCTGCCGATGCCCTCGGGGCGCGGCAATCGCCGCAGTGGGCATTCGACCAGGGCCTCGATGCGGGCGCGGATATCGGGCGGAAACGGCGCGGTCTTTCGCGCCGTCATGTCGATATGGATGGTCATGTTTTCCGAGGTGGCGGACAGCCAGCCCTCGGTGGCGTGGCGCAATTCCTCAAAGGTATGCAGCCGCTTTTCGTCGGCGGCGACCAGCAGGATCGAAACCTGCACGGGATCGCCGAGATGAATCTCCCGCAAGTAGCGCACATGGCATTCGGCGGTGAAGGTCGAGCCGTGGCGCTCCTTCATGTAGCCGGGCCCGATCCCGAGCTTGAGCCATAATTCGTCGATGGCGCGGTCGAACATCACGTTGTAATAGGCCATGTTGAGATGGCCGTTATAGTCGATCCATTGCGGCTCGATCTGCATCACCGACGACAGGAATGGTGCGGGCCGGAGCAGCACATCGTCGCCGGCGGCAACACTCGTCATACGCTCATCCCCGTTGGTTGCAATCCATGATCCCTTGACCCCTTATATATCCTTTGCCACGGTGTTCCTGCCGGGAGGATATCGCTGTGGGAATAACCATCACCAATCAATTTGAAGCGTCCGGAGCCGCAGGCGCTGGCGGCGGCCATCGAAGCGCTCGCCGCGCGGTTCGGCAACCGGCTCATCACGTCGAAGGCGGTGCGCGAGCAGCACGCCCACACCACGACCTGGCTGGCGTCGCAGCCGCCGGACGCGGTGGTGATGGCGCAGGAGACGTCCGACATCCAGGACGTGGTGCGGATTTGCGCTCAATACGGCGTTCCCGTGATCGCGTTCGGCACCGGCACCTCGCTGGAGGGCCAGGTCAACGCGCCGGCCGGCGGCATCTGCATCGACCTGCGCGACATGAACAAGGTGCTGGAAGTCCACGCCGAGGACCTCGACTGCGTGATCCAGCCCGGCGTCACCCGCAAGGCGCTGAACGAGCATTTGCGCGACCAGGGCGTGTTCTTTCCGATCGATCCCGGCGCCGATGCCTCGCTGGGCGGCATGGCGTCGACCCGCGCGTCCGGCACCAATGCGGTGCGCTACGGCACCATGCGCGACAACGTGCTGGCGCTCAAGGTGGTGCGCGGCGATGGCGAGATCATCACGACCGGCACGCGGGCGAAGAAATCCTCCGCCGGTTACGACCTGACGCATCTGTTCGTCGGCGCCGAGGGCACGCTCGGGATCATCGCCGAACTCACCATCAAGCTGCGCGGCATTCCCGAAACCATCGCGGCCGCGGCCTGTTCGTTCGAGACCGTGCGCGGCGCCTGCCAGGCGACGATTCTGGCGATCCAGACCGGCATTCCCGTCGCGCGCATCGAACTGCTCAACGCCGAGCAGGTGCGGGCCTGCAATTCCTATTCGAAACTGTCGCTGCCGGAGACGCCGCTGCTGCTGCTGGAATTTCACGGCAGCGAGAACGAGGTCGCCGAGCAGTCGAGGAATTTCAGCGAGATCGCCAAGGAATGCGGCGGCGGCGATTTCACCTGGACCACGCGGCCGGAGGATCGCACCAAGCTGTGGCAGGCGCGGCACGACGCCTATTGGGCGGTGAAGGCGCTTGCGTCCCGGCGCCGGCGTGGTGGCGACCGACGTCTGCGTGCCGATTTCGCGGCTGGCCGATTGCGTCACCGAAACCGAAGCGGATCTGAAACGGCTCAATCTGCAGTCGCCGATCGTCGGCCATGTCGGCGACGGCAATTTCCACTGCTCGCTGCTGTGCGACGTCGATGATCGCGACGAGATGGCGCGCGGCGAGGACTTCATGCATCGCCTGGTCGAACGCGCGCAGGCGATGGGCGGCACCTGCACCGGCGAGCACGGCATCGGGCAGGGCAAGCAGAAATACCTCAAGGCCGAGCTCGGCCCCGAGGCGATCGACGCCATGCGCGCGGTGAAGCAGGCGCTCGATCCGCAGAACATCTTTAATCCTGGGAAGATCCTGCCGGCGGCTTAGGGTATGCCGGGTATCCGTGCCTGGCCGGCTCGCGCAACGCCTGCCGCTGCGCAATCTCCGCGTCGGTTAGCCTGGCATCGTAGATCGAGCGAGGTTCGATCAATCGCGACACCAGCGTCGCAACCACCACGGCCAGCAGCAACGGCGCGATGAACGACCGGTCCTGACCGGTCAATTCCATCATCAACACCACCGCCGAGATCGGTCCCTGGGTGGTGGCGGCCAGTACGGCTCCGGCGCCGACAATCGCAACCAGCGCCGGCTGCACGTCGGGCCACACCAGAAAGCATGCGTGGCCGACCACCGCGCCCAGCAGGGCGCCCAAGGCCACCGACGGCGTAAACAGGCCTCCGGGTACCCCGCTGCCGAGGCACAACAGCGTCGCGGCCGGCTTGAGAGCCAGCAGCATCAGCAGAAGCGTGAACGGAATTTGGTCCGCAAAAACGAGCTGGGCGATATCCTTGCCGTTTCCGAGCAATTGTGGAAACGGGATCGATACCAGCCCGAGCAGCCCGAGCGCCAGGATCGGCGCTGCCAGCCGTCGCCGGCGCTTGGGCCGGTTTCGATCGGCCCAGGCGATCGCTCGCACGAACCCGACCGACACCAGACCGGCGATCGGACCAACGAGAAGCGCCAGCGCCAGATTGGCTGCGGAATTGTCGAAGTGAGGAATGACATAGGTCGGCGTGTTCGGCAGCACCAGCCACGCGGTCAGCGTCGCGATGACCGACGTGAGCAGCGCAGGCAGCACCAGCCGCAAGGCCAGCATCCCGCGCAAGACCTCGAGTGCGAACAGCGCGCCGCCCAATGGAACGCCATAGGCGGCGGCCATGCCGGCACCCGCGCCGCAAGCAACCAGCAGCCGGCGCTGTTCGTCGGACAGGCTGGCATGGTCTGACAGCCTATTGGCGATCACCGCGCCGGCCTGCTTGGGGGCGCCTTCGCGGCCGAGCGACGCGCCCATTCCGACCAATATCACCGATAATACGGCGCTGCCGAGGGTTCGCCATGCCGGCAGCCTTCCGGCGGAGAACCAGATCGCCTCGGTGATGTCGATGCTGTTGCTGCTGGTCAGCCGAACCAGGAGCAGCTGACCTGCGCCGGTCAAAAAGCCCGCGCCCAAAAGAACAAGGATATGCCGCCAGGGTGCTGCCTCGCGCGCGGCATCCAGCAGGGTGGCGCCTGGCCACATCGTATGTTGTACGGATTGCAATATCAGGGCGAGGGCGGCGGCGCTGGCTCCGGTGCCCAGCCCGGTAAGCACGATGGCGAGCCAGAAGCGGCCGGTAGCCTTCAGGTCGAGCGTTGAGGGGATGGCGTCCGACGAGGTTTCAGGCATTTCGATTGTCGAACGCCGTGGCCGGGTCGCTCAGGTGGTCGTTCGGGTAGCGGAGGCCTTCTCCTCCGACTGTATGCCGGTGGTTGGATCGGTCAAAATGGTATTCACCTGCGCGGTGTTGGTCCCCGTCAGTATGAAGCTCGAATTGCCGATGCGAAACTGGCTTTTGGTGGAGATGAACACCCGTTGATACTGCTGGCCGCCGGCGGCGCTCTGGTACGTCACATTGGCGCGATAACCGCTGACCTTGCTGATCACCAGCGAGAATGGCTTGCCGGAGCTGTCCTTGCCGGTCCAGGTGCCCGTGTACTTTGTCGGATCGACCTTGGCGAATTTCGCTCCCACCGGGATGAGGTTCTGTGACGATGCAGCCGAGTAGCTCGACTGCAGGATGCTCATGATGTTGGTCATTGATATCCTCTGTAGGCACCGGAAAGCAGGCGATGACGGCATCACTGACAGAACAGAATTAATGGTTGATTAACCCTGTGGGCTCGAAGCCGCGACAGTTTGACCGGTTCCGGGGGCGGTAGGGGTTTCAATATCTGGAAATAAAAATCCCACCCGCGACGGCCTAGCCGGCGGGTTGCCCCAGCGCGCCGGATGCTGTCGCTCCCCCAACAAGTGCCGTCGCTTCTCAAAGCTCCATCACTTCGCCCTTCGACCATTGTTCGCGCAGCTTGAATTTTTGAATCTTGCCGGAGCCGGTGAGCGGCATGGTCTCGACGACGAACCAGTGGCGCGGGGTCTTGTGCGGGGCGAGATGCTCGCGGGCATAGTCATGCAGTTCGTTCTTGTCGATCGAATGGCCGGGCGCGGGACGGATAAACGCCGATACGACCTCGCCCCATCTTGGGTCCGGCAATCCGACGACGGCGATGTCTCCGACCTTGGGATGGCGGAACAGCAATTCCTCAAGTTCACGCGGGTAGATGTTTTCGCCGCCGCGGATGATCATGTCCTTCAGCCTTCCCTCGACGGTGCAATAGCCGCGGCCATCCATCGCGCCGAGATCGCCGGTGTGCAGCCAGCCGTCGGCGTCGATCGCCGCTGCCGTCGCCGCCTCGTTCTCGAAATAACCGTGCATGATGTGATAGCCGCGCGTGCAGATCTCGCCGATCTCGCCGATCGGAACGGTCTCTCCGGTGTCCGGATTGACGATCTTGACCTCGACGTTCGGCATCGGCGAGCCGATGGTCTCGGCCTTGTCGGTGATGGTATCGGTGGCCCAGGTCATCAGCGGCGACCGGCGAGCATTCGGTCTGGCCGAACACGATGGTGAAGGGGGCGCCCAGTTTTTGTTCGAGAGCGGTGACGATGGAAGCCGGCACCGTCGATCCGCCGGAATAGATCGCCTTGATCGAGGAAAGATCGACGTTGGCAAACGACGGATGCTCCATCATCGCGACCAGCATGGTCGGCACGCCGAGTATCGCGTTGCACGCGGTAGGTGTCCATGAGTTCGAGCACAAGGCCGGGTTCGAAGGCCTCGACCAACACTTGCGTGGCGCGCCGGGCGAGGGCGCCGAGCACGCAACAGACACAGCCGCCGGTGTGGAAAAGCGGCATGGTGGTCACCTGGACGGCGCCGTCGGGGATGCCGGCGCGGTCCGCGGTGTGCGCTCCATTGTTGACGAGGCCGCGATGATGAAGCAGGGCGCCTTTGGGAAATCCCGTGGTCCCGGATGTGTACTGGATCATCACCGGATCGGTCGATCGCACTTTCGGAAGCTCAGGCTTGGCGATGTCGCCCGATTCCAGAAATGCATCCCATCGGTCGAACGCAATGATCTCCCGCAATTCGGGGCAGCGGGAGATCAGCGCCTGGGCCGTCGCCAGCATCGGATTGCCGCGGAATTCCGTCACCACCATGATGCCGGCGGAGCGCGACTGCTTCAAAACATATTCGACCTCGTTCGACCTGAAGCCGGGGTTGACGGTCACCAGAATGACGCCCGCCATGGCGGCGCCGAATTCCACCATGATCCATTCGGGAATGTTGTGGGCCCAGATCGCGACCCGTTCGCCCGGCTCGAAGCGCGTCCGCAGCGCCCGCGCGGTGCGCAACGACTGCGCGTATAATTCCGCGTAGGTCCATTGCCGGCGATTGGCCTTGTCGGGGACGCCTGCGATCAGCGCCACCCGGTCCGGGCGTGGTTTCCGCCGCCCATTGCAGCAATTCGCCCAGCGTGATGTCGCGAACCGCCGGCTCGTTCGCACCTGCAGCATGGGACATGGTCAACATGGTCGTTTCCTCCGTCGGCCATCGCTTTGGCAGCGCGGCCTGATTTTTATCGTGCGCGCATCGGCGCTCGGCGCCGGCACGCAACCAAGCATCACAACAATGCGCGTCAGCGGGCAAGGGGCAAATGGTATCGGTGCAACGCCGGCCGCCCGGCGACGTCATGATCATCAATTCACCGGCCAGAATGACGTAACGATAGCGGGCAAACCCGGCAAGAGACGTCCGTCGTCTGATTGCCGCTCAGTTGGAACGTCATGCCGATGCGGCTTCCTTTCTTTTACGGCTGGATCATCATCGCCGTGACATTCGTGACCATGGCGATCGGCGTGAACGCGCGCACGTCGTTCTCGTTGTTGTTTCCGCCCATCATCAACGAGTTCGGATGGGAGCGCGGCGTCACCGCCGGCGCCTTCTCGTTCGGCTTTCTGGTTTCCGCCGCCGTCAGCCCGCTGATCGGCCGCATGATGGATCGTGCCGGTCCCCGTACCGTGATGGAGCTTGGCGTCGCGTTGATGGCGGGAGGCTTGCTGCTGGCGCCGCTGACGACGCAGCCCTGGCATCTTTATCTGACCATCGGGGTGCTGGTCGGCTCCGGCAGCATCTGCCTCGGCTATTCCGGTCAATCGCTGTTCCTGCCCAACTGGTTCAATCGCCGGCGCGGCCTTGCGATGGGGCTGGCATTCGCCGGCGTCGGACTCGGCTCGATCACCTTGCTGCCGTGGGTGCAGCACATGATCGAACAGACCGGCTGGCGAACCGCCTGCACGGCGATGGGCATTCTGGTGCTGGTCGTGCTTGCGCCGATCAACCTGTTGCTGCGCAAGCGGCCGGAGGACATCGGGCTTCAGCCGGACGGCGATGCGGCGCCTTCGGCTTCATCGGCGAAGCCGATCTCGAATATCGTCGACCCCGATTGGGCCGACATCGACTGGACCCTGGGCCGCGCGCTTCGCACGGCGCGCTTCTGGTGGCTCGCGGTCGGTTATTTCTGCGCATTGTATGTCTGGTACGCGGTGCAGGTTCACCAGACCAAATATCTTCTGGACATCGGTTTCAGCCCGGGCGTCGCGGTCTGGGCGTTGGGCGCGGTCAGCCTGCTCGGCATTCCCGGCCAGATCGTTGCTTGGACATCTCTCGGACCGGCTCGGGCGCGAATGGATATGGACCGCGAGCTGCCTCGGTTTTGCGATCTGCTATGCGGCCCTGATCGCGATGGCGCACGCGCCGACATTGCTGCTGGTCTACGTCATGGTGCTGGCGCAGGGCGTGCTCGGCTACGGCCTGACTTCCGTCATCGGGGCAGTCGTGGTGGAGATATTCCAGGGCAAACATTATGGCAGCATTTTCGGTACCGTGATGCTCGCGGCCATTGTCGGAGGTGCTGCGGGCCCGTGGGTCACCGGTATTCTGCACGACCTTTCCGGGAATTATACCTTGGCCTTTGCGATCGGTATCGCCATCAGCGGATTATCCGCGCTGGCGATCTGGATGGCGTCACCCGGCAAAATCCGCGCGGTCGCGGGCCAGTTGCATAAGGTAAAGGCCAGCGCTGGCGCCGCTTAGAACGTTTTCGAGCGAAAGCCTGCCCCGCACTTGATGCGGGGTGAATACCGGTTCGCGTAAAGTAAACACGTCAAAACAAAAGACTGGGCCTTCGTCAGGCCGATGAAATTCCCATGCTTCTCTGCAGATCGCTGATCGCGCGCAGGAAGCTGTCCGCCGGCGTGGTCTCCGGATCGATCAGGCGGTGCAGACGAAAGCCGTCCTCCAGCGCCAGCACGATCGCGCCGGTCCATGTCGGGTTCAGCGATCCGTTCTTGCCATTGTTCTTCAACGTGGTCTCGACGATATCGACGATCAGTTTTCTCCGGGCGCGCAGCCGCTTGGCGAGGTCGGGCCGGCGCTTTTCGGCCCGCGCCACAAACAGGATCATCTCCATGTGCAAAAGCGGGGAACGCGCGAGCGGATCCTGATGGCTCCCGTCGATGGTCTTCAGCGCGTCGATAAAATCCGCGAGATTTTTGTGTCTATCGAGAAGATCGAGATTACGTCGAATGGATTGCGCGACGTGATCTTCAAGCATGGCGATGATCAACTCGTCCTTGCTCTTGAAATTCGAATAAAACGCGCCGCGCGTAAAGCCGGCCGCGGCCGCAATGGCCTCGATGCTGGCGCCGCCGATTTCCTGGTCTTCGAAGACGCGCGCCGCCGCTTCGAACAGCTTTTCGCAGGTATCGTCCCGGGTCGGTCTGGTTCGAACTCTTGACATTCTGCCATTTTAGGGCACGATGCAACTCGATACAATAGTGTATCGGATGAGAATGTACGGATCACCGCGTCGTCGGGTCTTTGAAAAAGTGCCCATGCGCTGCATATGCAAATTTTTTCAGCGCGCAACACATCGAGGGTTCCCATGAACGAGCATGTTCAGGCCGCGACGACCGAGCCGCTTTTCAATCCGCTGGCGCCGGAATTCATTCGCGATCCCTATCCGCATTATGCGCGGCTGCGCACCACCGATCCGATGCACGTCACGCCGTTCGGTCCGTTCGTCGCGAGCCGGCACGCCGAGGCCAGCCTGGTGCTGCGCGACAAGCGTTTCGGCAAGGATTTTGTCGAGCGGACGATGCGGCGCTACGGGCCGAAGATCATGGAGGAGCCGATCTTCCGCAGCATGAGCCACTGGATGCTGCAGCAGGATCCGCCCGACCATACCCGGTTGCGCGGCCTGGTGGTGAAGGCCTTCACCGCGCGCCGGGTCGAGGACATGCGTCCGCGCATCCAGCAGATCGTCGACGAAACGCTCGATCGCATCGTCGCCGCAGGGCCACATGGATCTGATCGAGGATTTTGCGTTCCGGCTGCCGGTGACGATCATCTGCGACATGCTCGGAATTCCCGAGGATCACCGCGAGGCCTTTTACAAGAGCTCGCGCGATGGCGGACGCCTGCTCGATCCGGTGCCGCTGTCGCCGGCCGAAATCGCGCAGGGCAATGCCGGCAATCGCGATGGCCCAGATGTATTTCCAGCAACTGTTCGAGCTGCGCCGGAAGCAGCCCGGGCGACGACCTGACCACGCAACTGGTGCAGGCCGAGGAAGACGGCAGCAAGCTCTCCAACGAGGAGTTGACCGCCAACATCATTCTGTTGTTCGGCGCCGGGCACGAGACCACGGTCAATCTGATCGGCAACGGGCTGCTGGCGCTGCACCGCAATCCCGATCAGCTCGCGCTGCTCAAGGCCAATCCCGGCCTCATCACCAACGCGATCGAGGAGTTCCTGCGTTACGACTCCTCGGTGCAAATGGCCGGCCGGGTGGCGCTGGAAGACATCGACGACCTCGGCGGCAAGAAAATTCCGAAAGGCGAGAGCGTGCTTTGCCTGCTGGGTTCGGCCAATCGCGACCCGGCGGTGTATCCCGATCGGCCGGATCAGCTCGATATCACCCGCCCGAATGTGCGCCCGCTGTCGTTTGGCGGGGGCATTCACTTCTGCCTCGGCGCCCAGCTGGCGCGCATCGAGGCGGAAATCGCGATCTCGACCTTGCTGCGCCGGCTGCCGGATCTGCGGCTGGACGACGCCGCAAATCCGCAATGGCGGCCGACCTTTGTGTTGCGTGGCCTCAAGGCGCTGCCCGCAAGCTGGTGACCGCGG
Source organism: uncultured Pseudomonadota bacterium (assembly GCA_963729395.1). Lineage (GTDB taxonomy): Bacteria > Pseudomonadota > Alphaproteobacteria > Rhizobiales > Xanthobacteraceae > Bradyrhizobium. The sequence continues at coordinate 114,639 of CAVSOS010000012.1, forward strand.
CGGCGTCAGGCCGTAACGCAGGGTTGCTGTGACTTCGCCACAGTTGTCTCTATATATGACGCTGCTCCGGCGTTGATTTCAGTGCGGCCGGTGGACGGACGGTTTCAGCTCGCTTTTGCAAAGGCATAGGCTGCCTGGCGAATGAACCGCCTCATGCCCGCATGATCGACGCAACGGAACGTGCTCGAGGGGAGACACCGTGCAGACGACGCTGCTCGGATTGGCGATTGCCTTCATCATTGCGCTGATCGCGGCGCTGGTCGGGCCGTATTTCATCGACTGGAATCAGTTCCGGCCGCAGTTCGAGGCCGAGGCCACGCGGGTGATCGGCGCGCCGGTGCGTGTCGGCGGCGCGCTCGATGCCCGGCTGCTGCCGACGCCGTCGCTGCGGCTGCGCTCCGTCGTGGTCGGCGGCGCCAACGACCTCGGCAAGGTTCGCGCCGACAAGCTCGACGTCGAGTTCAGCCTGGGCTCGCTGATGCGCGGCGAATGGCGCGCCAACGAATTGACGATCAACGGCCTGGCGCTCGATCTTGGCCTCGACCCGCAGGGCAGGATCGACTGGCCGGTCTCGACCGGAACCTTCAATCTGGGATCGCTTTCGATCGACCGCTTGAACCTGACCGGCCGCATCGCGCTGCATGACGCCGCCAGCCGCGGGACGCTGGAATTGAACGATATCGCCTTCGGCGGCGACGTCCGCTCGCTGGCGGGGTCGGTGCGCGGCGACGGCAACTTCACGCTGTCCGGCACGCGTTATCCGTTCCGCATCTCTTCCGGCCAGAGCGTCGACGGCGAGGGCACCCGGATTCATCTCAACCTCGACCCTGGCGCGCGCGCACTGTCCGCCGACCTTGACGGCGTGCTCAGGTTTGTGACGCGGGCGCCACGGTTCGAAGGTGTGGCGACCTTGTCGGTTCCGGCGGCGCCGAATGCAAAAGGCGCCGACGCGGCGCCGACGCCGTGGCGGATATCGGCCAAGGTCAAGGCTGATCCGGCCAGCGCGCGAGTTCGAACAACTCGAGACGAGCTACGGCCCCGAGGACACCGCGCTGAAATTCACGGGACAGGCCGACATGCGCTTTGGCGCCTCGCCACTGCTTCACGCCGTGCTCTCGGCGCGGCAGCTCGATGCTGACAGGTTCTTCGCCAATAATAATGACAAGGATCACGCCGCCGAGCCGATACTATTGTTGCCGGGGCTGCGCGCGCTGATGGCCGCGCTCCCGCAGGCTCCGATCCCGGCACGCGTCGAGTTCAGTTCCGAGCAGATCATGCTGGGCGGACGCCCGCTGCAGAATGTTGCCGCCGACCTGCATGCCGATACCAAATCCTGGACCATCGACCGGCTGGATTTTCGCGCACCCGGCGCGACCCGCGTTGACCTGAGCGGCATCGACGCGCCGCCCGGTCCCTCCGGCAGTTTCAAAGGCGCGCTCGACGTCGAATCATCCGATCCGGATACGCTGGTGACGTGGTTGCAGGGCCGCAGCGAGCTCACCTATCGCAGTCAAAAGCCGCTGCAACTGCGCGGCAATGTCAGCGTCGGCCCGAACCGCTTCGCGATCGACGCCATGAATGCCGAAATCGATGGCGGCGCTGTCTACCGGCCGGGTCGCATTCTCCAACCCATCGGCCAGCGGCGGCTCCCGGATCGATGCCGAGTTGAAGGCGGAACGTCTCGATCTCGATGCCGCAATGGCATTCGTGCGCTCGGTTGCGGGCCCGCAAGCCGAGTGGCCGGACGAAGCGCAGCTGTCGCTCGATATCGGTCGCGCCCTGTCGGCCGGTCAGGAATTGCAGCCGTTGATCGCAAAGCTCGGCTACGGGCCGAAGACGGTCACGCTCGATCAACTGAAAATCGGCCAGGCGAACGGTGTGACCGTGGAAGGCACGGGCAATTTCGACCACGTCCACGCCACCGGGCGGCTGGCGCTGAATTCGACAGCGGCGTCGCTGGCCCGGATCACCGGCCTGATCGCACCATTTGCACCTCATTTCGTATCGCGGCTCAATTCGCTGGGGACGAGTCCGGGTCCCGCGCGCCTCAAGCTGACGCTCGATCTCGACAAGAACGCCGAACACGCCGATCGTGCCAGCGTGCGTGCCGTTCTCGATCTCGACGCGCCCCAGCTCAAGGGCGTTGCCACCTTCACCGCAAAGCCTGACATCGCGGCGATCCGCGCGATCGATCTCGACAAGCTCCGGCGCAGCGAAATCGGCATTGAATCGAAACTGTCGTCGGAGCAGGGCCGTCCATTGCTGGTCTTGCTGGGGCTCGATCGCGCGATCGCGGTGGGCGAAGGTCCGGCGCAATTTCAAGGGTCCGTCACCGGCGTATGGCGCGCGCCGCTGCGGCTGAAAGCCAGGATATCAGGAGCCGGCCTCGACGCCGAAGCGCAGGGGACCGCGGAGCCTTGGGCGTCGGAGCCCAGGGCCAGTGTCAGTCTCACGGTTCGCCGCGCCAACTTCGCACCGCTGTTGGATCTCAAGCCGTCAGACACGCTGGTTCGGAACATCAGCCTGTCCTCGCGCGTGTCGCTCACCGGCAGCAAGCTGATCTTCGATGATCTCGATAGCGCGATATCGGGCGCGCGGCTGCGCGGACGCCTGGCGTTGACCCTCGGCGAGGAAAGCGACGTGGAAGGCGAGGTCGGCCTCGACGCGCTCGATCTTGCGCCGGTATTTGCACTTGCCATTGGTGCGGCGGGGCGCGATGCGTCTGAGCCGCTCGGTGCGGGGCTGCTGAAGGGCTGGCGCGGTCATGTCGCGTTTCAGGCGCTGCGCGGCACGCTTCCCGGCGGCGGCGAATTGCGGCCGATCAGCGGCACGGTCAAGAGCGACGGTCAATCGCTGACGTTCGACGCAATCAAGGGCACCATCGGCGGCGGCGAAGCAACAGCCAGCCTCGATGCGAAACCGGCGGCGGACGGAATTGCGTTGAATGCGCGCGTTCAGTTCAAGGGCGTCGATGGCGCAGCGTTGCGCTATCGCGGCCTGGCGATGCCGGCAGGCCGCGCGTCGATGCAGATGACGCTGGCGAGCCAGGGCCGTAGCGCATCGGCGTTGACCGGGGCGTTGTCCGGAAGCGGGACCGTGACACTGGAATCCGCCGGCATTGCCGGACTCAATCCGCGCGCATTCGAGGTTGCGATCCGCGCCAGCGACGCCGGGCAGGCGACCGACGACGCCCGGTTGCGGCAGATCGTCGAGCCGGCGTTGTCGGCCGGCGCGTTGTCGGTCGCCTCGGCGCAGATTCCGTTCAGTATCAGGGACGGCCGGCTTCGCGTTGGCGCGACCACGCTCGATGCCAAGGACGCGCGCGCCATCGTGTCCGGCGGCTACGATATTCCCGCCGACCAGGCCGACATTCGTGCCGAACTGGCATCGACGGCGGGCGGGGCGTCGACCAGCCGTCCCGAAATACAGTTGTTCGCCGCGGGCTCGCCCGACGCCCTCAATCGCACCGTCGACGTTGCGGCGCTGTCGTCATGGCTGGCGGTAAGGGCGATCGATCGCGAAACCCGCCGGCTGGATTCGATTGAGCGCGGCGAAACGCCCGCGGCATTGCCGGCGGCGATTCCGCCGTATGCAACGCCGGATACGGCCTTGCCTGGCCAACCGCTTTCGGAGCCCCCCATTTCCGGTCGTGATCCGCGGCGGTTGCAGCCGAAGCCCAGGGCCGGTGTTCCGCGTCCGCCAGCAGCAGCAGCGCCACCAACCGCGGCAGCGCCGCCGACAGCAGCCGCGCCCCCCAACGCCAATGCGCCCGTGGTCAGTCAGCAGATTGCTCCGCTGCCGCCACCGATCGAGGTCCGTCCGGCCCCCGGCGTGCTGCGGCCGCCGAAGCCGCGGCCGCCTCTCGTGCTGACGCCACCGGCCGTCCCTCCACCACGACCGTTGTTCTAGCGCGCGGACTGATGCGCGGGCCCGGGAGATTGATATTGCCGCGTTCGATCGTTGCCTGGTTTGCGGTGTGTTGGGGACTGTTTCTCGTCGCCGCCTTGGTCGTAGGCGCAATGCTCATTGCCCTTTACGAGGAGACGACGACCCAGCGAACCGACCGCGCCGCTACCAGCATCGCCCGCGCCTGCGATGCCATCATCCGGGAGACCAATTCATCGGGAGCGGCCGCCAGAACCAAAGCCGACTATGCCGTTGCCGTTGATCGTGCGCTTGCCTTGTTCCCGGGCGTGGAAGGCGGGGTTTGGCAGAGCGATACGGGCTCGCTGGCCTATGCGTATCCGACCTACGAAGGCAGCGGGCAAAAGACCGACCTTCCGCCAGCCGAGGAGCCGACCATTCGCCAGATTGCGGAAGGCTCGGCTGCGGCGCGGCGCCGGCTCGAGTGGAAGCGGGATTCACGCTCGCAGGTGCTGCTGATCACGGCTTGCCCGATGGTTGGTCCTGCGGCCAATACGACCGCCTGGGCGATGACGCGGGTCGTCACCGTCGGCGGCCGGCCGTTTCTTCTGGCGACCACCGGATTGGGATTTCTGCTTGTGGTGCTGCTGGGATCGGCAGCTTTGCTTGGCCGCGTGCTGTGGCGTTGGTCGCAGCGCCTGCACGCTGTCGAAGCGGCGCTGGCGGGCGGCGCGGACGACCTGCCGGTGCTTGATTTGACCGGACAGCGCGACCTTGATCGCATTATCGGAGCCATCAACGGCGCCGGAGCAAAGGCGACCGAGGCCCGGCGCCGGACGGTAGACCTGCTCCAGCGCGTGGCGGATGGCGAACGCCTTGCCGCGTTGGGCCGGGTCGTGGCCGGCGTGGCTCACGAAATTCGGAACCCGATCGCTGCCATGAGGTTAAAGGCCGAGAATGCCCTCGCCAATGAATCGGACCGCAGCCGGTCGACGGACGCATTGCGGGTCGTGGTCGAACAAGTGGGACGCATGGATCAGTTGCTGCAAAATCTACTCCGTTCGGTGCAGCGGTCCGCGATCAAGCGCGAGCCGGTGACGGATATCGACGACTTCCTTGCGGAGCATGCAGCGCTGTTTCGCGAGCAGGCGGGGCGGCGCGCCATCACGGTGGATTGTCCGCCGCGCCTTGCAACGCCGGTCATGTTCGACAAAGCGCAGATCGGGCGCGCGCTCGACAACCTGATCCTCAACGCCATTCAGAATTCGGACGACGGTACGCCGATCGTGCTCCGTGCGCGAACCACCCAGCGCGATCTCAACCTGTCCGTGGCCGATGCCGGCAATGGCGTGCCGCCCGCCATTCGTGCGCATATGTTCGAACCGTTCGCGACTGGCAGGCCGGACGGGACAGGACTCGGACTTGCCATTGTGCGCGAGGTCGCCGAAGCGCATGGCGGTCGCGTGATGCTCGAACACCGCAGCAACGGCACGACCTTCACGCTGGAGTTTCCGGCCGGAGACCAGTCATGACGATCGTGCTGATCGTGGACGACGAAAAAGCGTTAAGGGACGGCCTGTCCGATGCCGTTCGTGATCTCGGTTATGCGCCCGTCGTTGCATCCTCGGGACACGAGGCTCTGGCCGTCGCGGCGCAGACAAATCCGGACGCGGCACTGCTCGATCTGCGGATGCCGGACATGGATGGGCTGCAGGTGCTGACGCGATTGCGCAAGGAAGCGGGCGGCACAAGGCTGCCCGTCGCCATCATCACCGCCTATGCGACCGCCGCCAATACCATCGAAGCCATGCGCCTCGGCGCGTTCGATCACCTTACCAAGCCGGTGGGACGGGACGATCTGGCGTCGCTGCTGGAGCGCATGCTTCGATCGAGGGCGCCCAGATCAAGCCGGCTCGACCCGGTCGATGCAGACAGCGTGCCCGAGGACCTGATCGGTTCAAGCAACAGCATGCGCGAGGTGCAGAAAACCATCGGCCTGGTCGCCGACAGCGATGCCACGGTGCTGATCACCGGCGAAACCGGCACGGGCAAGGAAGTCGTCGCACGCACCATCCATCGCGTCGGCGCCCGGAGCGCGGGGCCATTCATGGCGCTGAATTGCGCGGCGATCCCGCCGGACTTGCTGGAGAGCGAGTTGTTCGGCCACGTCAAGGGCGCATTCACCGGCGCGGTTGTTGAGCGCAAGGGTGCATTCCGCGAGGCGCATGGAGGGACATTATTCCTGGACGAAATCGGCGACATGGATCTTGCAATGCAGGCCAAGATCCTGCGCGCGATCCAGGAACGCGTCGTCACGCCGGTCGGAGGCCGGCCGGAAAAAATTGACGTGCGCATCGTCGCCGCCACGCACCGCGACCTGGAGCAATGGGTCAAGCAGGGCCAATTCCGGGAGGATCTGTTTTACCGGCTCAATGTCGTGCCGATCGAACTGCAGCCGTTGCGCAGGCGCGGCGCCGATATTCTGCCGCTTGCCGAGCATTTCCTGGCGCTCGCCTCGTCGCCAAAGAAGCAATTGTCGGAAGACGCCGCGCGACAGCTCGTCCGCTATGCATGGCCCGGAAATGTGCGCGAACTGAGAAACGCCATGGAACGCGTTGCGGTCATGTGCCGCAGCGACATCGTCACCGCGCATGATCTCGGCTTTCTGACGGCAACCGTCTCGGACAAAGGAGACGGAAGCGGCAACAGCGCCGATCTTTCCGCCGCGGTGGAAAATCTCGAACGCCGCATGATCGCGCAAGCGCTGGCCAACTCCAGGGGCAACCGCGCCGAGGCGGCCCGCCGGCTCGGAATTCATCGCCAGCTTCTGCATGCCAAGGCCGAGAAATATGGCCTCGGCAAGCGGAACGGCGGGGCCAACTAAATCAGCATCGGTAGTTGCGAGCACGCGCCGATCGGCTTGCCAGGGGCCTTGTGCCGAGTTGCTCTCGAGCCAATGATGCCCGCGCACGAACCGAAGCGTCCGCATTTACGACGCCGATCGTCGCGATAGGCGACACATCGTCAGATCGCTGCATCAAGATAAGCCTTTTCGATCAATGCTTCAGGCGTTGGCACGCGCCTTGCGATGACCTCGGCAGGACTGTCCGACAGTCGAACGCCCAGGAGCCCTATGATGCATTGGATCGATCCCGACTATCTGCCTGAAATCGCCGGCACCGTGGGCCAATTCCTGGTCAACAAGCACGGCGAGGCCGATGGATTTCTGCTGACCGACGGCGGCGAGGTCCATGTACCGCCGCATCTTTCCTCCCGGCTGCTGCGCGATCTCCGCCCTGGCGGCCAGGTCAAAGTGCGTGGGATTCGGCCACGCGGCGTTGCGATGGTTGCCGCCATTGCGATCGACACTGCGGCGGGCCGAATTCTCGATGAGGGTCCGGATGTCCGTGAGGATGACGATGCCTTCGAGCGGGCCAGTTATAGCCCCATGAGTGCCCAGGGCATCGTCAAGCAGGCCATTCACGGCCCCAAGGGCGAGACGCGCGGTGCGGTTCTGGAGGACGGGCGCATCATCCGGTTGCCGCCGCACGAGGCAAAGCGCTTTCCCGATCTGCTCAAGAAGGGCGCCAGGATTTCGGTCAATGGCGACGGTGCCACCACTTCATTTGGCACGGTGATCGAAGCCCGCGCGATCGGCGCATCCACCGAAACAATCAAGCCGGTCGAAGCCGGGAAGCCGAAACATGGTCCAGACCGCAAGGCAGCGAAACACGGCGGCAAAAAGCACGGATCGAAACATCGTCCTGAACATTGACGACGGCGCAATTCGCCGATCGCCGGCAAGAGTCATGGAAATTGAGTGATGCAGAATATCGGTGCGGCCTGGCTTTATCCCATTATCCTGATCGCCGGCGCGTTGCAGGCGTGGGGTCCACCCATGAACAATGCGCTACGGGTTTCGCTCGAAAATCCATGGCTTGCGAGCCTCGTTTCCTTTCTGCCGATCGTGGCGCTGCTGGCCTGCGTTCTGATGTGCCTGCCGCATCCGCTGCCCAGCGAGCGAGGTCTGGCGCAGATGCCGTGGTGGGCGCCGCTTGGCGGCGTCGTCGGTGCGTTCGCGGTCATTGCCGGATTGCTGTTCGTCGGCAAGGTCGGCGCCGGCGCCTTTGCCGGATTGACCATCACTGCGAACATCCTGATGTCGCTGGCGATCGACCGTTACGGACTGTTCGGGATGGAGCCCCACGATATCAGTGGCGGCCGTATCGCCGGCGCGGCGCTGATGGTCGCTGGTATCACCCTGATATCGAAATTTTGAATGCGCACAAGTGGGGCGGCTCTTGAGCATCAACAGGAGCGCAATGTGAATCGACCGTCGAAAGAGGCGATCACCTCCAGGGGCATCCGGCCGCTGCTGTCGCTGAATTTCTTCATGGCGGACATGCAGGCGGGCATCGGCCCGTTCCTCGGCGTGTTTCTGTTGGCGCATGGCTGGGAGAGCGGGCTGATAGGCACCGTCATGACCGTCGGCGGCGTCGCCGGAATGCTGATGACCACGCCCGCGGGCGCGCTGGTCGATGCTATCAGGCACAAAAGGCTCTGCATCATCATCCCCGGCATTTGCACGGTGATTGCGTCCGGCATCGTTCTGCTTTCGCAAGGTTTCTGGCTGGTGACGCTGTCACAGGTTTCAACCGCGATTGCCGGTGCGGCGATCGGACCCGCGGTCTCTGGCATCACGCTCGGAATGGTTCGTCAGGCCGGGTTCAACCGGCAAAACGGACACAACCAGGCGTTCAACCATGCCGGCAACATGGTCGGCGCCGGCCTGTCCGGCCTGCTTGGATGGATGTTAGGCTTTCCGGCTGTGTTGGCGCTGGCAGCGATATTCGGTGTTCTTTCGATCGTTTCGGTCCTGATGATCCCGAGTGCCGCGATCGACGACGACGAGGCGCGCGGGCTCAACAAGGATGGCGAAGACAATGGCAAGGTCGGCGGCATCACCCTGCTGCTTGAATGCAAGCCGTTGCTGATTCTGGCCGCGGCGCTGGCCTTTTTTCATCTCGGCAATGCCGCCATGCTTCCGTTGTACGGACTTGCCGTGGTCTCCGCCAAGCAGGCGGATCCGGCCGGCTTTGTCGCGACCACCATCGTTGTGGCGCAAGGCACGATGATCCTTGTGTCCCTGATCGCGATGCGCCTTGCCGAGAGGGAAGGGTACTGGCTGGTGCTGCTGATTTCGTTCATCGCGCTGCCGATCCGGGGCGTGCTCGCGGCCTGCGTGATGAACAAATGGGGTGTATATCCCGTTCAAATACTTGACGGGATTGGCGCCGGCCTGCAGAGCGTGGCCGTCCCCGGCCTCGTTGCGCGCATCCTCTCCGGCACCGGGCGCGTCAACGCCGGCCAGGGCGCGGTGATGACCGTACAAGGTCTTGGCGCCTCGCTCAGCCCCGCGATTGGCGGCTGGATGGCACAAGGGATCGGCTATAGCGCGATGTTTGTTATTCTCGGCAGCTTTGCGCTCGGCTCGATTGCCTTGTGGCTTGGATTCGCCGCGGTCCTCAAACGGGCCTGCGCGCGGCTGAAAGGGCCGGAAGAGCGTCTGATGGCGACCGCACTGGCGGGTGCGCAATGATTCCCGAGTCCCATGCCGCCACCTGGGGAATTGCGACGCTGGCAACCTTCGGCGTGATCATTCGGCCGTGGAATCTGCCGGAGTTCATCTGGGCGGTGGCCGGCGCCGCATTGCTGGTGTTGCTCAATCTGTTGCCGTGGCCGGATGCGCTGGCGGCCGCCGGCAAGGGCATCGACGTTTATTTCTTCCTGGTCGGCATGATGCTGCTGGCGGAAGTGGCGCGGCAGGAGGGCTTGTTCGACTGGCTCGCGGCGTGGGCGGTGCGGCACTCGCATGGCTCGGCGAAACGGCTGTTTCTGATCGTCTATGTGGTGGGCACCATCGTGACGGTTTTGCTGTCGAACGATGCCACGGCGGTGGTTCTGACGCCGGCGGTCTACGCCGCGACCCGCGCCGCCAAAGTTGAGCCCTTGCCGTATCTGTTCATTTGCGCGTTCATCGCCAATGCGGCGAGCTTCGTGCTGCCGATCTCCAATCCCGCCAACCTTGTCGTGTTCGGCGCGCAGATGCCGCCGCTATCGGAGTGGCTGCGCATCTTCGCATTGCCGTCCGTCGTCGCGATCGTGGTGACCTATGCGGTGCTGCGGCTGACGCAACGCCGTGCGCTCGACGCAGCCGTCGCCGCGGTCGGCGACATCGCGCCGCTCCGCCGCGGCGGCCAACTCGCAGCATTGGGAATCGCGATGACGGCGGTCGTGCTGCTGGCGGCATCGGCGCGGGGTTCGGCTCTCGGATTGCCCACCTTCGTCGCCGGCGCGATCGTGACGACGCTCGTTCTGATCATCGCGCGGCAGTCGCCGCTGCCGGTGCTGAAGGACATTTCCTGGTCGGTGCTGCCGCTGGTGGCCGGTTTGTTCATCCTGGTCGAAGGCCTGAACCGCACCGGCGTGTTGCCGGCGCTGGCGCGGCTACTGAAGCAAGCCTCGACGACCTCGCCGCAGATCACATCCTGGATCACCGGCATTGTCGTCGCCGTCGCATCGAACCTTGTGAACAATCTGCCGATGGGTCTGATCGCGGCGACCACCAGTCAAATCGCGCAGGTTCCGGCCCATGTCACCGGAGCGATCCTGATCGGCGTCGATCTCGGTCCCAACCTGTCGGTGACCGGCTCGCTGGCCACCATTCTCTGGCTGATCGCGCTGCGGCGCGAGGGAGAGCACGTCGGCGCATCGCGGTTTCTCAAGCTCGGCCTTGCGGTGATGCCGCCGGCGCTGTTGCTGTCGCTGCTCGCGCTTTCCGCGGTGTCGCAATGAGCTTGCAAAAAATGACGCGGCCTCAAGAATTCACCCGGCGCCGAGCGCGTAGGCGATGTTGTAGGTCGCGAGACTCGCGGCATAGGCGAGCGCGAACATGTAGCCGAAGGTGACCGCCATCCATTTCCAGCTTCCGGTCTCGCGGCGGATCACGGCCAGCGTGGAAGCGCATTGCGGGGCGAAGATGTACCAGGCGAGCAGCGACAGCGCGGTGGCGAGGCTCCATTTGGTGGCGAGCACCTGGCCGATCTGCTCGGCGGCTTCCTTGCCGCCCTCGATCGCATAGACGGTGCCGAGCGCGGCGACCGCGACTTCGCGCGCCGCCATGCCCGGGATCAGCGCCACCGCGATCTGCCAGTTGAAGCCGAGCGGCGCCAGCAGCGGCTCCAGCGCCTTGCCGATCATGGCGGCGAGGCTGTAATTGATGGCCGGGCCGTTCGGCGCCCGCCGGCGGCGTCGGAAACGACGCCAGAAACCAGATCAGCACCATCATCGAGAAGATCGTGGTGCCGGCCCGCTGCAGGAACATCTTCGCCCGCGTATAGACGCCGATGGCGATGCTGCGCGCGCGCGGCATCTTGTAGTCAGGCAGTTCCAGCATGAACGGCGCCGGCGCGTAGTCGCGCCACATGAAGAACTTGATCAGGAACGACACGCCGAGCGCGCTGGCGATGCCCGCCGCATAGAGGCCGAACATCACCAGACCCTGCAGATTGACCCAGCCCCAGACCTGCTCGGCAGGGATGAAGGCGGAGATGATCAGCGTGTAGACCGGAATCCGCGCCGAACAGGTCATCAGCGGCGCGATCAGGATGGTGGTCAGCCGGTCGCGGCGATTGTCGATCACGCGCGTCGCCATGATGCCCGGGATGGCGCAGGCGAAGCTTGAGAGCAGCGGGAATGAAGGCGCGGCCGTGCAGGCCGGCGCCGCCCATGATGCGGTCCATCAGGAACGCCGCGCGCGCCATGTAGCCGAAATCTTCCAGCAGCAGGATGAACAGGAAGATGATGATGATCTGCGGCAGGAACACGATGACGCTGCCGACGCCGGAGATCACGCCGTTCTGCAGGAAGCTTTGCAGCAGGCCCGCGGGCAGCGTGTCGTGCACCAGTTGACCCGAGCGCGGTGAAGGCGGCCGACAGCAGCTCCATCAGCGGCTGCGCCCAGGCGAACACCGCCTGGAACATCACGAACAGGATCAGCGCCAGGATCGCGAGCCCCGCCACCGGGTGCAGCACCACCGCATCGATCCGCGCGGTCCAGGTGTCGGGCCTCGCCGGCAGGCTGATGGTCGCCGCGATGATGCGGTCGGCCTCGCGCTGGGTGGCGCGCAGCTCCGGCGACCGTGAGCGGCTGCCAGAGATTTTGCTGCAGGGGGACCGGCGCCTGCGCCGGCAGATCTCGTCGGTCCGCCGCAACAGATCGGCGGTGCCGCCCTTGCGCACCGCGATCGAGGTGACGACGGGTACGCCGAGCGCCTCGGACAGCCGCGCCACGTCCACGGTGACGCCGCGGCGGGTGGCGATGTCGAACATGTTGAGCACCAGCATCAGCGGCCGGCCGGTGCTCTTGAGCTCGAGCACCAGACGGATGGTCAGCCGCAGATTGGTGGAATCGGCCACGCAGAGCACGAGATCCGGCACGGCCTCGCCGGGCGTGCGGCCGAGCACGACGTCGCGGGTGATCTCTTCATCGGGGCTGCGGCCGCGCAGCGAATAGGTGCCGGGCAGATCGACCAGCGAAACCTGACGCCCCAGCGGGGTGACGAACGATGCCTTCCTTGCGCTCCACCGTCACGCCGGGATAGTTCGCGACCTTCTGGCGGCTGCCGGTCAGCGCATTGAACAGCGAGGTCTTGCCGCTGTTGGGCGTGCCCACCAGGGCGAGATGCATCAACGGGGCTTCCATGGCGCGGTACCGTGTCGTCAGGCGACAATGATGGCCATCGCCTCGCGCCGGCGGACCGCGATGGTGACGTTCTCGACGCGTACGGCGATCGGATCGCGCCCGACGATGCCTTCGTGCAGTACCTCGACCCTGGCGCCCTCGACGAAGCCGAGTTCGATCAGCCGGCTTTCGAGTTCGATGGCCGACAGCGCGGAAGCTGCATCGTCGGCGGCGAGGTGGTGGATCACGCCCGAATAGCCGCGCTTGGCCAATCCCAGCGGCATTTGCGGGCGAGCGTCGTTTCGTTCCGTGCTGGTCATGACCTGTCTTTCCAATGGCGGATCGATAGGTCAAGCGCAGCGGTCGGAATGGAGCGTTACCTTAGAGTGATTGTAAACAGAATGCTGCAAACAGACGCCCGATGGCCAATGGGGCGCGCCCGGATCACGATCCCTGCGGTTTTGCGTCGGGCGGGACGGACCCGGCACGGGTTCGAAAATAATCGAGCACGAAGAGGCGAATCGCGGAAGACAGATTGCCTTGCTGGCGGTTGCTGTCGATCTCGCCCACCAGTTCGGACAGCGTCATGTTCCGAAGTCCGGAGATTTCCTTCATGCCGTTCCAGAATGCCTCTTCGAGGCTGACGCTGGTCTTGTGGCCGGCGACCACGATCGAGCGTTTCACGACGGGCGATTTCATGACGCGTCCTCGCCGTCGATCCGGTGCTGATCCAGTAGGTCGTTGGCGCGGTGCGCGCGCCGTTCGTCCTGAATGCGTTCGGATTTGGTTCGGCCGAACCGCGTCCGATTGGCTTCGGCCTGTTGCTCCGACTGATCCCGTTCGGCGCGCTTCTTGAATTGCTTCAGGTTGACTACATCCCCCATGCCGGTCCCCATCATGCGATCATGCGGCATGCGTCAGGCCGTCATTGAGGAATGATCCCGCGTCACCGGCGCTGCTGCATAGCGCATCCAAAATACCGCGGGTGTCTCGCTGATCGTGCGCATTAAACGACAATTCCTCGCGTGCCTGCTACCACGAGGATTCCGTGCCCGCAGATCTGCCGACGAAATATTTTGCTGTACCCGGTCTAAGTCTTTAGGCGATATCAGACATCCTAATTCTTTAGGCGTATATTCAAAGTCAGGCCGGTCGTCCGGTAACACGGGCCGATCAGCCCGGGCGGGTCATTTTCTCCGGCTGCACCAGCCGGTCGAATTCCTCCGCGGAAACAAAGCCCAGCCGCACAGCCTCTTCTTTCAAGGTGGTTCCGCGGGCATGCGCCGATTTGGCGACCTTTGCGGCGTTGTCGTAGCCGATCTTGGGCGCAAGCGCGGTCACCAGCATCAGCGAGCGTTCCATCAGTTCCCGGATGCGCTTTTCGTCGGCGCTGGATCCCCTCGACGCAATGCTCGGTGAATGAGCGGGCGACGTCGGCCAGCAGTTGGATGGAATGCATCATGCAATATGCCAGTACCGGCTTGTAGACGTTCAGCTCGAAATGGCCCTGGCTGCCGGCGACGGTGATGGCCGCATGGTTGCCGAACACCTGGCAGCAAACCATGGTCATCGCCTCGCACTGCGTCGGGTTGACCTTGCCCGGCATGATCGAGGAGCCCGGCTCGTTCTCGGGCAGGATCAGTTCCCCGAGGCCGGAACGCGGGCCCGACCCGAGCAAGCGGATATCGTTGGCGATCTTGAACAGGCCGGTGGCCACCGCATTGATGGCGCCATGCGCGAAGACATAGGCGTCGTTGGAGGCCAGCGCCTCGAACTTGTTGGCGGCGCTGGTGAAGGGCAGCTTGGTGATCTTGGCGACATGCCTGGCAAACAGCCCGCGCGAATTTCGGCTTCGAATTGAGGCCGGTGCCGACGGCGGTGCCGCCTTGCGCCAGCGGATACAAATCCCTGAGCGCCAGCGCGCAGCCGCGCGATGCCGCTCTCGACCTGCGCGGCATAGCCGGAAAATTCCTGGCCGAGCGTCAGCGGCGTCGCGTCCTGGGTATGGGTGCGGCCGATCTTGACGATGTCGGCGAACGCCTTCTCCTTGTCGCGCAGCGCGCGGTGCAGTTCGTCTCGAGCGCCGGAATGAGATCGTCGGTGATGCGCATCGCGGCGGCGATGTGCATCGCGGTCGGGAAGGAGTCGTTCGACGACTGGCTCATATTGACGTGATCGTTGGGATGAACCGGCTGCCTTGGCGCCGAGCTTGCCGCCGAGCAATTCGTTGGCGCGGTTGGCGATCACCTCGTTGAGGTTCATGTTGGTTTGGGTGCCGGAGCCGGTCTGCCAGACCACCAGCGGAAAATGATCGTCGAGCTTGCCGTCGATCACCTCGCGCGCGGCGCGGATGATGGCGCGGGCGCGGCGCTGGTCGAGCAGCCCGAGTTCGCGATTGGTTTCCGCCGCGGCGAGCTTGACGATGCCGAGCGCGCGAATGATCGGCCATCGGCATCCGGTCGTGGCCGATGCGGAAATTCTGCCGCGACCGCTCGGTCTGCGCGCCCCAATAGCGATCGGCGGGAACCTCGATCGGGCCGAAGCTGTCGGTCTCCGAGCGCGTGGCAGCGGGATGCGCGCTGTGATTGTCGATCGAGCCATGCCATCAAATCCGTTGCGCAACGGGCGCGCGGCGGCATTCTACAGCGTGCGCAGCATTTCGTTGCAGGATTTCGCTGGGCGCGGATTATTTCTTGCGGAAACGATCCAGCCGCACGACTTCGGCGCCCTCGCTCGGGCTTTGCCGGCTCGTCCCGAGGTCTCAGCGGCCGTCTGGGGTGCCGGAACCGGCGGCGGGCGCCGGCGACCGCCGGAAGGTTTGTCGGTCGGCGTTTCGGCGCGCGGCATCGGACGGCTCGAACTGCAGGCCGAACTGCACCGACGGATCGAAGAAGCTCTTGATCGAGCTGAACGGAACCACCAGCCGCTCGGGAATGCCGCCGAACGACAGGCCGACTTCGAAACGATCCTCCGTCACCACCAGGTCCCAGAACTGGTGCTGCAGGATGACCGTCATCTCTTCCGGATATTGCGCGAGCAGCCGCGGCGACAGCTTCACGCCCTCGGCGGTGGACAGGAAGGTGATGAAGAAATGATGTTCGCCCGGCAGGCCGTGCTCGGCGGCGTCGGTCAACACGCGGCGCAGCACCCCGCGCAGCGCGTCGCGCGCCAGCACGTCGTATCGGATATGATCGGTCGCCATGGGTCGGTCCTGTCGCGTTCGAAATGTTGCCGGCGGATCGGCGGCGATGCCGGTCGTCCGACTCGCCCACTCGCCGCCATGCTACCCCGGCGGCGGGCCGAGGTCAGCAGGCTTGCCGCCGGTGGCTGAAAATTCCAGCACAAAGCGCGTCCAGGCCAGGCAAATTGAAGTGGAGGCTTCTGTTGCCAGGTGCCTCCGAACCCCGCCTAGCGGAGCTTAACCCACTAGGACTTCAGACTTGGTTTTTCAAACCGCTTACGCGGCCTGAGCAACCGGAGCATAGTTGTCGTTTGCAACTATTGCATAGCCCGATAACGGCGGAACCATACCGGGAAAAAACACGCCCTTTACGCCCTCGTCGATCCTGTTTCGCCCCCGCCGAAGCCCGCCGCGTTCGCAGGGCGGGCTTGGGTGGAGGCGCCGGGTACTGCCCCCGGGTCCGAATGGTTTATTGCGACGGCAATTTATTTCCATAGCCGGCGAACCGGCACCCTCAATATAGGGTGGCAAAAGGTTGAGAAAAACAGAGCCCTCAAGGTCCGTCATCGGCGACTGGAACGGCCATCCAAAGGGTGGAATACGCCGAATATGGGTTGGCGCCTGCGTGGCCGCCGCTCTAAATTTTCAACCATGCCCCCGGATTCGCCGCCGGCCGCCGTCCCGG
Source organism: uncultured Pseudomonadota bacterium (assembly GCA_963729395.1). GTDB lineage: Bacteria > Pseudomonadota > Alphaproteobacteria > Rhizobiales > Xanthobacteraceae > Bradyrhizobium. The sequence goes on from CAVSOS010000012.1 coordinate 131,112, forward strand.
CGCCGGATCTCCCGACATCATCTCCGCCCAGCCTGATCGCGCTGTTTGTCGCGTTCGCCAAAATGTCGCTGGCGGGTTTCGGCGGCGTGCTGGTCTTTGCGCGGCGCGGCATCGTCGATCAGCACCGCTGGATGACCGCGGACGAGTTCAACGAGACCTTCGCGCTGTGCCATTTTCTGCCGGGCCCGAACATCGTCAACCTCAGTCGTTGTGTTCGGATCGCGCTTTCGCGGCATTGCCGGGCGCTATCGCGGCGTTTGCCGGGCTGGTCGGTCCTCCCGTCGTGATCGTGACGGTGCTGGCGGCGCTGTATGCAGCGCTTCGGCGAAATCGACGCGTTGCGGCGCATCCTGGCCGGGCGTGTCCTGCGCGGCGGTCGGGCTTTTGATCGCCGGTCGTGTTCCGGATGATGATGGCCGCTGATCAAGCGGCGCGATGTGGTCGGGCTTGTGGTCATGGCTGGCGGTGTTTGTCGCGATCGGCTTGTTGCGGCTGCCGCTGCCGGCGGTCCTGCTGCTGGCGATTCCCGCTCAGCATCGCCATCACCTTCGCGATGCGGCGGAAGGGCCGCGGCATGAATTCAGGCACGCAATCCGCTTCTTGACGCTGGCATGGACCTTCGCCCTGATGTCGCTGTTCGCGGTCGGCGGCGCCAATTCCGCGATCCCGGAAATGCACCGGGTCGCGGTCGACGTCCAGCACTGGCTGACCGACAAGCAATTCGCCGACGTCTACGCGATATCGCAGCTGTCGCCGGGGCCGAACGTGCTGATCGTCACCCTGATCGGCTATTCCGTCGCCGGCGTCGCCGGCGCGCTGGTCGCAACGCTTTCGATGTGCGTCCCGACCGCGGTGCTGGCCTATGTGCGTGAGCCGCTTTCTGGCGCGATCGAGCCAGTGCGCGCTGGCCCGCCATCATCCAGGCGGCGCTGGTTCCGCTTTCGATCGGGTTGATGGGCGCCAGCGGCTTCGATTCTGGCGCTGACCTCCGACCGGACCTGGCCGCCGCGCTCGTCACCGCCGGCGCCGCGCGTGCTGGCCTCCGTGACGCGGCTCAATCCGCTCTGGATGCTGCTCGCCGGCGGATGTCTCGGGTTTTGCCGGCTTGATCGGGTGAAAATTGCCGCCCGGCCAACTGCCCAAGAGCGGTTCCCTGCCCGGACCCTTGCCGTTTGCCGGCCGGATGCTCATTTTTCCGGGTATAATCGATTCGGCTCGGCCGAATCGCCGCTGTCGGATCGGCCGGCCCGGCCGCTAAAACTTGCCTTCGCCCTAGGCTCGCCTATCTCCAAGGGCGCCTGACGTCAACGCCATGAATCAGTATCACGACCTGCTCGAACGGATCTTCAGTGACGGCGCGGAGAAGCGCGACCGCACCGGCACCGGCACGCTGTCGATCTTCGGCCACCAGATGCGCTTCAATCTGGCGGCCGGATTTCCGATGCTGACCACCAAGAAGCTGCCGCTGAAATCGATCATTCACGAGCTGCTGTGGTTTCTCAAAGGCGACACCAACATCAAATATCTCAGGGACCACGGCGTTACGATCTGGGACGAATGGGCCGACGCCAACGGCGATCTCGGCCCGGTCTATGGATCGCAGTGGCGCTCCTGGCCGGCGCCGGACGGGCGAAGCATCGACCAGATCGCCAATGTCATCGACATGATCCGGCGCAATCCGGATTCGCGGCGCCTGATCGTCAGCGCGTGGAATCCGGCCGACGTCGACAAGATGGCGCTGCCGCCGTGTCATTGCCTGTTCCAGTTCTATGTCGCGAACGGCAAATTGTCCTGCCAGCTCTATCAGCGCTCGGCGGACGTGTTTCTCGGCGTGCCCTTCAACATCGCCTCCTATGCGCTGCTGACCATGATGGTCGCGCAGGTGACGGGCCTGAAGCCCGGCGACTTCATTCACTCCTTCGGCGACGCGCATCTTTATTCGAACCATCTCGATCAGGCGCGGCTGCAACTGACGCGCCCGACGCGGCCGCTGCCGGCGATGAAGATCAATCCCGACGGTGAAGGATATCTTCGCGTTCCGCTACGAAGACTTCGTGCTCGAAGGCTACGACCCGCACCCGCATATCAGGGCCGAGGTGGCTGTATGAGTCGCGGTGTGAGCGATTGAATGTCCCTGATCATCCGCCGCGCGCGTCCCGACGAAGCGGGACTGGTCCTGTCGCTTTGTTCGCGAACTCGCCGAATATGAGAATCTGCTCGCACGAGGTCGAGGCCACCGAGGCGACGATCGGCGATGCGCTGTTCGGCAGCCAATCCGCGGCTGTTCTGCGACATCGCGGAGTGGAATGGTCAAGCTGGCCGGCTTTGCGGTCTGGTTCATCAATTTTTCGACCTTCAGCGGCCGCTCCGGGATTTATCTGGAGGACCTGTTCGTCCGTCCCGCGCTGCGCGGCAAGGGCATCGGCAAGGCGTTGCTGGTCGCATCTGGCGAAGCAGTGCGTGGCCAACGGCTGGTCGCGATTGCAATGGTCGGTGCTGGACTGGAACACGCCCTCGATCGAATTCTACAAGTCGCTCGGCGCGGTCCTGATGGACGAATGGACCGTGTGCCGGGTCGGCGGTCCGGCGCTGACGGCGCTGGCGCAAGGGACGCTTTAGAAGGCTGTGAATAGCAACCCGCAGATCAAGGCCTGTAGCAAGCGAAAGTGGTAGAGGGCTAAATGAGTCAGGACCGAGCCACGTTTCAGGAACTTGCTAAGGCACGGCTTGCCGAGGCTAAGTTACTTTTAGAGAGCGGGCTTCCATCTGGTGCCTATTATTTGGCGGGATACGCTATCGAGTGCGAGCTCAAAGCGGTTATCGCAGCGGGCTTTCGCGCAAACGAGATTCCTGATAAATCTCGAGCTAACAGTATCTATACACACAATCTCAAGGATCTCCTGAGCCTCGCTGGCCTAAAGAGCCCGATCGAGGATGATATGAATGAAAATTCCGGGCTGAGAGAGAGCTGGGCCATCATAAGCAAGTGGTCAGAGCATGCGCGTTATGAGATTTGGACCGCTGACGCCGCGGCGACTATGCTGGAGGCAGTGGCGGCGGCTGACAAAGGATTGCTGCAATGGTTACAGAAGCGCTAGGAGATCGAAAGGTCGAGGCGTCTGAAAGACTGGTCAAGGAGTTGATCAGGCGAGGAAGCCCCGTGCTTGCGGCCTATTGGGAGTTTCGTGAGGAGGATGGACGTTGGACGCTGATGTTAGTGCCGACGTCACCTGGCGAGGAGCGTCGACTGATCAAGGAGGCTACCGCTTTGTTGGTCGAGGCTCCCTATCGCTCGGCGTTCTCCCTCTCCGATCCCGCTGTTGATAGCCGGCAGATTGAGCGTGCCCGGGCGCTCGGCTCCTACATTCGTGTTGAGCCTTATATCGGACGACGGATTGATACGACTTTTACTGGAGGACAATATTTTGAAAGCGTCATTCCGGTTTATCTTGCGCCGGAGTTAATGACGCATCTTCGCGTCGCCTAGCGTGTAGCCGTACTCGCAGTGGCATTTCTCGAGATCGTTCTCATTGTCGCGGTCGCCGACAACGGCGTGATCGGCGCGGCCGGCGCTATCCCATGGCGGCTGAAGACCGATCAGCAGCGCTTAAAGGCGATGACGATGGACAGGCCGGTGGTGATGGGCCGCAAGACCTTCATGTCGCTGCGCCGGCCGCTTCCCGGGCGCACCAATATCGTGGTGACGCGCGATGCGAATTTTCGCAGCTGCGGGCGCGGTAGTGACGACGTCGCTGGCCGATGCCCGCGCAGTTGCGACCGGCGACGCGCTGCGGCGTTCGGCCACTGAAATCGCGGTCATCGGCGGCGCCGAAATCTATGCGCAATGGATGGATATCGCGGACCGCCTGGAGATCACCGAAGTTCACGCCCGGCCCGAGGGCGATACATATTTTGCCGCAATTGAACCTGCGGACTGGGAGGAGGTGGCGCGCGTGCAAAATTCGTCCGGTCCGGACGACAGCGCGGACTTTTCCTATGTGACATATCGCCGGCGAAGGGCGCATTAACTCCGTTCGGCGATGTTTACATTGACAATTATCGGTTCGGGCATAGCTGCTGCGAGCAATAAGCTTGCGTTGTAAGCGCCGGGGCCGTCCCCTATAAGGCCCCGCAGACGTTGCGAGGCTGGGCGTTTTGGCCCTGGCCCCGCGAAGGAGAGTTGTCGATGCCGTGGAAGAATCAAGGCGGAGGCCCATGGGGTTCGGGTCCGAAAGGGCCTTGGGGCTCCGGCCCGCAGCCGGTGGGGCCGAGGCCGCCCGATCTCGAAGACCTTCTGCGCCGCGGCCAGGACCGGCTGCAGCAGTTGTTGCCGGGCGGCTATTTCAGCGGCCTCGGCATCGCGCTGCTGCTGGTCGGCGCGCTCGCGATCTGGGGCATGTCCGGCTTTTACCGCGTGCAGTCCGAAGAACTCGGCGTCGTGCTGCGCTTCGGCAAGTATGTCCGCGATGCGGCAGCCCGGGCTGAACTATCATCTGCCGTATCCGATCGAGACCGTGCTGCTGCCGAAGGCGCTGCGCGTCTCCACCTCTCGATCGGCATGACGCTGATCGACGATCCGGCGCGGCGCGGCCGGACCATGCGCGACGTGCCGGAAGAAAGCCTGATGCTCACCGGCGACGAGAACATCGTCGATGTCGATTTCACCGTGCTGTGGCGCATCAAGCCGAAAGGCGTCGCCGACTATCTGTTCAACATCCAGAATCCCGAAGGCACCGTGAAGGCGGTGGCCGAGAGCGCGATGCGCGAGGCGGTCGGCAAGGCCAACATCCAGCCGATCCTCACCGGCGCGCGTACCACGACCGAGGCCAATGTGCAGGAACCCCCGCTGTTCCTGCCGGTCTCCGCCGTCACAGGCAAAGTACGCGGCATCTGATTGAGGCCGCGCGCCAAATTATCTAAACTTTTAAAGCGTTTTTAAAGGAGCCGCCGATGAGACTTGTCAGCGTTTTCGGGATGTTCGTGATACTGCGGCATAGCCTGGCTT
>CAVSOS010000013.1:0-69129 GCA_963729395.1 uncultured Pseudomonadota bacterium
GATTTCGAGCGTCTTCGCCAGATCGTCGCGGGGCGCCCTACCCCGGGCTTTGTACGGGAGCCCAGACTCGACCTTGCCGTGGGCCCGGTCGCCGCCGGCGGCTCCATGCTCGCGTGAGCCAGATCAGGCAAATAATATTCGCCGGTGATGATCTTGCTCGGTGCTCTCATTGGAACGCCGCTTCGACATCGCCATCGTCGCGAACGATGAAGCCCTGGCTCCCGCGCCGCTGCCTCAACGCTCCTTTGGTGCGGCAGGCCTTGGAGTTCGTAGCTTCGCATTGGCCCCGTCATCCCAGACTTTATTCAGGGGCATCGCGTCCCTTGATCGCCGCACCGGTATTCCGCGCGATCACGGCAACGCCGCCGAGCGGCTGGAATTTAGAGGGCCAGGGCCAGCCCTTCGCCTCCATCACCTTCTCGACTCCAGACACCTTCAAAGCATCCGCCGAGTTGAACGACACCACCTTGCCGCCGACGACCGGAGGACGGGCAATGACAGCGTATTTCATGCCCGGCAGACGCACATCGGCGCCGTATTCCGCTTTCCCCGTGGTGATGTCGTGGAGATCGACAATGCTGACCGCTCCTTGCCGATATAGCGGAAGTCCTTTGGGTCTTTCAGTTTCAGGGTATCGATGGCCGGGACCGGTTGGGCCGCGGCTCCGAAGCCAACTCGCCAAAGCCGAGATGACGTCCGCTGGAAGCATGGACCACCTCATGCATTGACCGCCTTCACCTCGGAAACCGGCACGCCCCATCGCTTGGCAGCCGCGGCTTCCAGCATGCCGCGCGCCGACGCACCGATCTGGCGCATCGGTATAAATAGTGTCGCGTGCTGCGTGAACCGTCGGTATCCTGGTCGCCGAATTTGGCTTCGTCGCCATGGGCCTGCTTGACATGAACCCGCGACCAGTCGGCTCCATCTCGTCGGCGACGACCATCGGAAGGCTGGTGCGGATGCCGGTGCCCATTTCGGAACGAGGCCACGATGGTCACCGTTCCGTCGGAGGCGATGGCCACGAACACGCGCGGATCCACCACCGTGCCGTGCGGCATCTTGCCGGCACCTGTGTATAGGCCGCCATGGCCTGGCGTGACATGAGGGCGCGGCGAGCACGAGACCGCCCAAATGCCGAGGCCCTTCATACGCCGCGACGCGAGACGTTCTCGACCTTGATGCTATTGGTCTGGCCGGGGTTTGCGATGAAATTCATGATCACACCCCCGTCGATGCGAGTTGCACGGCCGCTTCGATCCGCTGATAGCAGCCGCAGCGGCAGATGTTGCCCGCCATGGCCTCGCGAATTTGGTGGTGGGTCGGCTTCGGATTTTCGTGCAGCAATGCAGCGGCCTGCATGATCTGCCCGGACTGAAGAAGCCGCATTGCGGTACGTTCACCTGACGCCAGGCCTTTTGCACGACATGGTCGCCGGTCGGATGCAGACCTTCGATCGTCGTGACTTCCCGTCCCGCGGCATCCGAGACCGCCGTGATGCAGGACCGCACAGCCTGCCCGTCGACCATGACCGTGCAGGCGCCGCACAGGGCCTGACCGCAGCCAAACTTGGCGCCGGTCAACCCGACTTCGTCACGCAGGAACCAGAGGAGCGAAAGCGCCGGATCGCCGTCCCAGCTTTGTTCTTTTCCGTTTATCTTCACTTTAATCATGATGTTCCTCGCTCTTTTAAGTGCTAGCGGCTTCGGCGAGAGCGAGCACAGATTTCCCAGCCGCCCGACCCCATCGTCCGGATCTTGTGGAGATCGACCACCCGGCAAAGGAAGCCGGAAGAGGCCGGACTTGATTTTGAAGAGACTCCCTTCTGGAAGACACTTCCTTGTGGAAGTGAGCCTTGTTCTGAAGCGACTTGAACGCCTGAAAATGACCTGAGTTTTATAACGTAACCTGGCCACTCCCTCCGAGCGGCCAGGTAACTATTGCATTGCGATTACTTCTTGAGGTGAACAACCAAACCACGCCGCCTTGAGGCACGTTATTCTCAATACCGATATGGTTACCCACCAGCGCGTCCTGGATGCGTTGCGAGGTAACGCCCCAGCCCGACTGAATGGCGATATATTCGGTGCCGTCGACTTCGTAGGCCATCGGGATGCCCATGATGCGGGAGTTGGTCTTTTGCTCCCACAGGACTTCGCCGGCTTGGCATCGAAGGCCCGGAACATCCGGTCGTTGGTGCCTCGTAGGCAAGACAAGATTGCCCGCGGTCGCGGTTACCGACCCGAACAGGCGCGATTTGGCGAAGTTAGCACCAGGCCTAATTTCCGTCGCCGGATCCCACGCCTGCAGCTCACCATAGTGATCGGAGCCCGGAACAACCGTCAGACCGATATCTTCGGGCTTGGCCCCGAGCCAAAGCTGGCCTGCAACCAATGGCAGCTTCTCGCGGTAAAGCCGCCGCACAAACCTTGGCGGGGGCGTAGACCGATCCGGTTTTCTGGCTATAGGATGCCCACGGCCAATCCTCGCCCCCCACAAGGAGGGACAGAACTCAACCCGCTTGCCGACCGACGGTTTATGCGCGACGTCGACGATCGGCTTGCGGTCTTGGCCTCGATGCCCTTCCAGACATTGGTTTTGACGAAGGGCCAGCCGGCCACATAATTGATGCTGTCCGGCTTACGTTCGAGTATCCAGAAGATCGCGTCGCGGCCGGGATGGATGAGGCTCTTGAACGACCGGCCATCCCTCTACAGGTCGACCAGCATCGGGGCATCCACTTCGTCCCAATCCCAGGAATCGTTCTGATGGTACTGGTGGTAGGCTTGATCTTGCCGCTGTCGGGATCGAGCCCGAGCACGGAGCTGGTAAAGATTTGTCGCCCGGATGGGTTCCGCCCGGCCACGGCGCGGCGTTACCGACGCCCAGTAAATAGTCTTGGTCGCCCTGTCGTATTGCCGGTCATCCAGGCCGATCCGCCGCCCGACTTCCAGTCGTCGCCACTCCACGTTTCATGGCCCGGCTCGCCTTCGCCAGGAATGGTGAAGGTCCGCCACAATTCCTTGCCGCCCTTGGCGTCGAACGCGACGACATAGCCGCGCACGCCGAACTCGCCGCCGGAGCCCCCGACAATGACCTTGCCGTCGACGACCAACGGCATCAGGGTCAGGTACTGACCCTTCTTGTAATCCTGAACCTTCGTGTCCCAGACCACCTTGCCGGTCTTGGCATCGAGCGCGACGAGGTGATCATCCGTGGTGGCGAGATAGAGCTTGTCCTGCCACAGGCCGACGCCGCGGCTGGTCGGATGCAATTGAAAGAGATCATCGGGAAGCTGGCGCTTGTACCGCCAGTACTCGTCGCCGGTTTTGGCATTGAGCGCGATCACCTGTCCCATCGGGGTTGCGACGAACATCACGCCATTGTTGATGATCGGAGGCGCTTCGTGGCCTTCGACGACACCGGTGGAGAACGTCCATACCGGTGTCAGGCTCTTGACGTTCGAGGTGTTGATCTGGTCGAGCGGGCTGTAGCCCTGCCCATCATAGGTCCGGCGATACAGCATCCAGTTGCCGGGTTCGGGCTTTTCGAGACGCGCCGCGTCACCGGGCTGTAATTTTCGATGGGACCCGCGACGGCGGCCGGTGCGACCAGGCATGTGAGCGCGACGGAGCCCGACAACAGCCATTGTTTGATATTCATGAGATGCTACCTCCCTGTTTTGTTTCTTTTTCACTTTATGGTCGTGCAGAAATCCCAATGCGGCCTCATCCCTGCTGGGCGCCTACCTTTCCAACGAATGGCGCGGCGACGGTGAGCGCGCCATCGGCGAGCGCCAGCGGCAGCGCCGCCAGGCGCCGGGGCGCCGGCCCGAACACGACCAGCGCGCCTTGCCGCGGGTCATATTCGGAATTGTGGCACATGCATTTGAAGACGTTCTTGTCGCCCTGCTCTCCCTTCACCCAGGCGGTGACCGGACAACCCGCATGTGCGCAAATGGCCGAATAGGCGACGGTATCGTCGCCTATTCAGCGATCTGTGCCCACGCCGGATGTCCGGTCACAGGCTGGGAGAAAGGGGAAGAGGGCGACAAGGACGTCTTCAAATGCCCTTGTCACAATTCCGAGTATGATCCCCGGCAAGGTGCGGAGGTCGTGTTTGGGCCAGCGCCCCGGCGTCTCGCGGCGCTTCCGCTGGCAATAGCCGACTGCTCACTCACCGTGGCCGCACCATTCATTGGAAAGGTAGGTGCCCAGCAAGCAGGGTAATGGCGACACGCCGCCGCATTCGTTTCCGCACAATTATAAAATATAAGATTGCAAAATATAAAATCGTGAAGAGAAACAAACAGGGAGGTAGCATCTATGACCATGAAGCAATGGCTATTGTCGAGTCTGGTCGGGTCCACATGCCTGATCTCGATCGCCGCCGTCGCCGGCCCGATTGAAAATTACAGCCCGGTGACCGCCGATCGCCTCAATAATCCCGAACCGGGCAATTGGATGCTGTATCGCCGGACCTATGATGGTCAGGGATACAGCCCGCTCGACCAGATCAACACGTCGAACGTAAAAAACCTGACGCCGGTTTGGACGTTCTCGACCGGTGTCATCGAGGGCCACGAGGCTCCTCCGATCGTCAACAATGGCGTGATGTTCGTCGCGACCCCGATGGGGCAGGTGATCGCCCTCAACGCCAAAACCGGCGACGAGTACTGGCGGTACAAGCGCCAGCTTCCTGAAGATCTCTTTCAATTGCATCCGACCAGCCGCGGCGTAGGATTGTGGCAGGATAAGCTCTATCTCGCCACGACCGACGATCACGTCGTCGCGCTCGACGCTAAAACCGGCAAAGTGGTTTGGGACACGAAAGTCCAGGACTACAAGAAGGGTCAGTACATGACTCTGATGCCATTGGTAGTGGACGGAAAAGTTATCGTTGGCGGTTCCGGCGGCGAACTCGGCGTGCGCGGCTACGTCGTCGCGTTCGACGCCAATAGCGGCAAGGAATTGTGGCGGACCTTCACCATCCCGGGCGAGGGCGAGCCCGGCCATGACACGTGGACTGGCGATGACTGGAAAACGGGCGGCGGATCCGCCTGGATGACCGGTACCTACGACAGGGACACCAAGACTATCTATTGGGGCGTCGGTAACGCCGCACCGTGGCCGGGTGGAGCTCATCCCGGTGACAATCTCTATACCAGCTCCGTACTCGGGCTCGATCCCGACAGCGGCAAGATCAAGGCATTCCACCAGTACCATCAAAACGATTTATGGGATTGGGACGAGGTGGATGCGCCGATGCTGGTCGATCTGAAGAGGGATGGCCGCACGTTCAAGAGCCTCATCCATCCCGGCCGCGACGCGATCTTCTGGATACTCGAACGTAAGCCGGACAGCATCAATTATGTGGCCGGCTGGCCCTTCGTCAAAACCAATGTCTGGAAGGGCATCGAGGCCGAGACCGGCAAGCCGATCGTCGACGTCGCGCATAAACCGTCGGTCGGCAAGCGGGTTGAGTTCTGTCCCTCCTTGTGGGGCGGCAAGGATTGGCCGTCGGCGTCCTATAGCCAGAAAACCGGATTGGTCTACGTTCCCGCCAACGAGAATTTCTGCGGCGGCTTTACCGGCGAGAAGGTGCCATTGGTTCCAGGCCAGCTTTGGCTCGGGACCAAGCCCGAAGATATCGGTCTGACGGTTGTTCCGGGCTCCGATCACTATGGTGAGCTGCAGGCGTGGGATCCGGCGACCGGAAAGAAGGCCTGGTCGCATAACTTCGCCAAATCGCAGCTGTTCGGGTCGGTGACCGCGACCGCGGGCGATCTTGTCTTCGTAGGAGGCACCAACGACCGGATGTTCCGGGCCTTCGATGCCAAGACCGGCGAAGTCCTGTGGGAGCAAAAGACCAACTCCGGCATCATGGGCATGCCGATGGCCTACGAAGTCGACGGCACCGAATATATCGCCATTCAGTCGGGCTGGGGCGTTGACGCGCAACGCATCCAGGACGCGCTGGTGGGTAACCATATCGGTATCGAGAATAACGTGCCTCAAGGCGGCGTGGTTTGGGTGTTCGCCGTCAAGAAGTAATCGCAATGCAATAGTTACCTGGCCGCTCGGAGGGAGTGGCCAGGTTACGTTATAAAACTCAGGTCATTTTCAGGCGTTCAAGTCGCTTCCAGAACAAGGCTCACTTCCACAAGGAAGTGTCTTCCAGAAGGAGGTCTCTTCAAAATCAAGATCCAGGCCTCTTCCGGCTTCCTTTGCCGGGTGGGTCGATCTCCACAAGATCCGGACGATGGCGTCGGGCGGCTGGGAAATATGTTCTCGCTCTCGCCGAAGCCGGGTCGCAGCTTAAAAGAGCGAGGAACATCATGATTAAAGTGAAGATAAACGGAAAAGAACAAAGCTGGGACGGCGATCCGGCGCTTTCGCTCCTCTGGTTCCTGCGTGACGAAGTCGGGTTGACCGGCGCCAAGTTTGGCTGCGGTCAGGCCCTGTGCGGCGCCTGCACGGTCATGGTCGACGGGCAGGCTGTGCGGTCCTGCATCACGGCGGTCTCGGATGCCGCGGGACGGGAAGTCACGACGATCGAAGGTCTGCATCCGACCGGCGACCATGTCGTGCAAAAGGCCTGGCGTCAGGTGAACGTACCGCAATGCGGCTTCTGTCAGTCCGGGCAGATCATGCAGGCCGCTGCATTGCTGCACGAAAATCCGAAGCCGACCCACCACCAGATTCGCGAGGCCATGGCGGGCAACATCTGCCGCTGCGGCTGCTATCAGCGGATCGAAGCGGCCGTGCAACTCGCATCGACGGGGGTGTGATCATGAATTTCATCGCAAACCCCAGCAAGACCAATAGCATCAAGGTCGAGAACGTCTCGCGTCGCGGCGTATTGAAGGGCCTCGGCATTGTCGGCGGTCTCGTGCTCGCCGCGCCCGTCATGTCACGCCAGGCCATGGCGGCCTATACCACAGGTGCCGGCAAGATGCCGCACGGCACGGTGGTGGATCCGCGCGTGTTCGTGGCCATCGCGCTCGGACGGAACGGTGACCATCGTGGCCCATCGTTCCGAAATGGGCACCGGCATCCGCACCAGCCTTCCGATGGTCGTCGCCGACGAGATGGAAGCCGACTGGTCGCGGGTTCATGTCAAGCAGGCCCATGGCGACGAAGCCAAATTCGGCAACCAGGATACCGACGGTTCACGCAGCACGCGACACTATTTGATACCGATGCGCCAGATCGGTGCGTCGGCGCGCGGCATGCTGGAAGCCGCCGCTGCCAAGCGATGGGGCGTGCCGGTTTCCGAGGTGAAGGCGGTCAATCATGAGGTGGTCCATGCTTCCAGCGGACGTCATCTCGGCTTTGGCGAGTTGGCTTCGGATGCCGCGGCCCAACCGGTCCCGGCCATCGATACCCTGAAACTGAAAGACCCAAAGGACTTCCGCTATATCGGCAAAGGAGCGGTCAGCATTGTCGATCTCCACGACATCACCACGGGGAAAGCGGAATACGGCGCCGATGTGCGTCTGCCGGGCATGAAATACGCTGTCATTGCCCGTCCTCCGGTCGTCGGCGGCAAGGTGGTGTCGTTCGACTCGGCGGATGCTTTGAAGGTGTCTGGAGTCGAGAAGGTGATGGAGGCGAAGGGCTGGCCCTGGCCCTCTAAATTCCAGCCGCTCGGCGGCGTTGCCGTGATCGCGCGGAATACCGGTGCGGCGATCAAGGGACGCGATGCCCTGAAGATCGTCTGGGATGACGGGGCCAATGCCAAGCTACAACTCCAAGGCCTACCGCGCCGAACTCGAGGCAGCGGCGCGCAAGCCCGGGCTCGTCGTTCGCGACGATGGCGATGTCGAAGCGGCGTTCAAGAGCGCCGACAAGATCATCACCGGCGAATATTATTTGCCGCATCTGGCTCACGCGAGCATGGAGCCGCCGGCGGCGACCGCCAATTTCGCCGACGGCAAGGTCGAGGTCTGGGCTCCCGTACAAAGCCCGGGTGGCACCCGCGACGATCTGGCGAAGACGCTCGAAATCCCCGTCGAGAATGTCACCGTCAACGTGACGTTGCTGGGCGGCGGCTTCGGCCGCAAGTCGAAATGCGACTTCGTGCTGGAGGCGGCATTGCTCTCGCGGGCGGTTGGTGCACCGGTCAAGGTGCAGTGGACGCGGGAGGACGATCTCCGCCACGACTTCCTTCACACCGTTTCGGCGGAGCGAATCGAAGCCGGCCTCGACAAGAGCGGCAAGGTGATCGCATGGCGGCACCGCAGTGCGGCGCCGACCATTCTTTCGACCTTCGTGGCCAAATCCGTGCATGAATTTCCCATCGAACTTGGCATGGGATTCGTGGATCTGCCGTTCCAGATCGCCAACATTCGCTGCGAGAATCCGGAAGTTGCGGCGCATACCCGCATCGGCTGGTTTCGTTCGGTTTCCAACATTCCGCACGGCTTCGCGGTGCAATCGATGGTAGCGGAAATCGCGCAGGCCACGGGGCGCGATCCCAAAGACATGCTTCTGGAACTGATCGGTGAGCCGCGCATCGTCAAGCTCAACGATTCAGTGAAGGAATTCTGGAACTACGGCGAGCCGCTGGAAAGCTATCCGATCGACGCTGGCCGCTTGCGCGGCGTCGTCGAACTGGTGGCGGACAAGGGTGAATGGGGTCGCAAGGTGCCGAAGGGGCACGGGCTCGGCATCGCCGCGCACCGCAGCTTCGTCAGTTATGTCGCGACCATTGTCGAGGTATCGGTCAGTGACAAGGGCGATCTCAGGGTCGAACGTGTCGATACCGCGATCGATTGCGGAACGTTCGTCAATCCCGAGCGGATCCAGTCGCAGATCGAGGGCGCGGCGATCATGGGGCTCAGCCTCGCCAAGCACGGCGAGATCAGCTTCAAGAACGGCAGGGTGGTGCAGGGCAATTTCGACGGTTTCCCTGTTGTGCGTATCGACGAAGCGCCGCTGGTCACCAACGTCCACATCATGCCGGCGGATGCTGATAAGCCGCCCAGTGGTGTCGGCGAGCCTGGCGTGCCGCCATTTGCTCCGGCGCTGATCAACGCGATCTTCGCCGCCACCGGCAAGCGCATCCGGTCGCTGCCGATCGGCAAGCAACTGGCGATCTGAAGACCGAACAACGGCTGTCGCCCGCGGGCGCGTATTGAATAGATACGCGCCTGCGGGCGGGTCGCTTTATGCGGTTGATGCCAATGGCAGCTATGTCGCCAAGCAGTACACTATCCTGACTACGGCGAGCGTAAGCGGCGCTTTCGCAGAGAGGGTCGTGATTGTTTGCGATTACATCGGCGGCCTCACACCCTCAGCGCCGATCACGACCGCGGCGGCTTCTGAGCCGTCCTTCTTCATAACGACGAAGACCTTGCGCCCAACTGCGAGCTGGTCGGCCGGCGCTTTGTCGAAGGCGACAACCGTCGCGCTCGTCGGTATGGTGATCGTCTGTTCTCCGCCTTTGTAGTCAACCTTGAGCACACGGTCCGTTCCAACTTCCTCGACTTTAGAGATATTGGCGTTAGTCATCATATTCGGCTTGGATTCGAGATCCCATGGATAGTGCCCTTCGGCCAGACCGCGCAAAGATTCATCAAACACATGAACCTCGCGTGCGACGCGCTTGCCGTCCTGCTCAATCGAGGTGATGCCGACGAACTTGCCAGACTGGATGGCGCTCATGTCGGCCTTTGTCACCAGGAAAAGGCCAGCGTCGCTGGCGAGTTTGATCGAGACCGTTTCGCCCTTGACAGTTTGAACGCCGATCGTTCCGTCCTTGACGTCGGTCAGCGTGCCGCGGATATGCGCTTGCGCGAAGGCCGGCGCGGACAGCAGCATACCAACAAGAACCGCTGCGGCAGCAATCGGTACCCTTAGAGTTCGAGACATCGGCATTTGATCGGTCCTCCCTTTGACGCTCGGCGCAGGAATGCTTGGGCATCCTTTTCTACAGGTGTGCCGTGGGCCATCAGCACCTTTTCGGTGGGCCATGCGAAAATGCGTTGCAGAGAGTCACGCGCGGCGCGGCGGCTGGTGAAGGCGACACGAAACTTGCGCGGCACCGACGGTTCGGGGCCCACCATAAGGTCTAGTTTCGCCACCCTTGCCCATCGCGCTCCGCTAATAGACACCACGCCGCACGGCGCGACGCGTATGGCGGTACTCGCGACGGCCGACACGACGCGCAGTCACGCGGGCGCGCCGGTACGTGTAGGCCTGCGCTTGATCAACGCTTAACTCCACGCCGCGCGGTGTCACCTGCGGCGAGACTGGAATCGTCGCCAACACCACTGCTGCAAACAGCAGTCCGATAATTGAGCAAGCTCTCATCGCACCTACTCCCTGTTGTCCACCATGGCCGTGTCAACACTTCATCGACAGCAAAAGCTGTCTGGCCTGTGTGCCTGATTTGTCGGCCGCTGTCAGCAGATGTCAAGGAATATGCGCGGCGCATCGAGCGCCCCGTGCGGCCATGCGCGCTGCACAAATCATGGGGTCCTCATGTCTCAGATGGGTCAATCGCGCCACTTTGGCCGCGCGCCGCTCACTTCCGGTCTTCCCGACATCGGGCAGCACCGGTCGGCATGCCTCGAACGTGCCCAACATCAGACAGCGCACGGGTCACATCTAGAAAATTTGATGGATTACGGGTCCCCAATTTTTAACCTCGCCTCCACATTCGCGAATGGGGACCCCAATTTCGTCGAACTGCTCCGGGTTCAATCTGTTGGGGCAATTATTCCCTGGAGGGACTTGAAATGAAACATCAGGTTCACGTCGCTACTGAGAGCGGCATTGTGTCGACAGAGGCCGTGAGGCAGATCACGAGGCTGATTACGGACCTTGCTCATACAGTTGATGCTCTTGACGCCGCCAAGAACCATCCACGCGCGGATGCGGATGATCTGGACACACGCCGCCGCAATCTCACGGTCACCATTGCTTCGCTGGAGGACCGTCTCGATTGCATCGAAAAAGTGCGTTCTCGCGAGTACGGCGCACACGCTAATTTGGCCGTTCCCCGCGCTCACGTCGCACGGCATCACTGAGCGCGGGTTTTTCGATTTCAGCCACGTCTTGGAAGGCCGGGCCTCGTTTCTATTCTGGCAAACGATCTGGCACGGTGCCGAATGTCCTGAGCACGGTGATACGCGGGCCTGGATAGCCGGTGCGAATGAACGCCACGGCTCCGGAGTGACCGAGCACCTGCCAATACCCTTTGGCCCGCTCTATGGCCGATGCCGGGGGTGCACACTTGAAAGGCTCGCCCGCGACCAGCCCGTCCTCGGTCAGGTCGAACGGCATGCAATAAACTGGCTGATCTCGCCCATGGGCTGCCTTCGGGAACGAAGCCCGACGCGCGACGATGTCCGGACGACACACGTCGGGCCTGACCAAAGCCGTCGGATCACATCCCAAGCATGGCCGAATCGAATGTGAGAATGATTCGTGGCAAAAGCTCCATAGTGCTGGAAGCGGATCGTCCAACGGGCGCGTTCGGTCGGCTATCAGACGCATTGTCCAAGATCAAAGCAGCGACCGATCTTGGCTTTCGAAGCAATTGCCGAGCGGCACGAGGGCGCTGTTTAGGTGTTTGTCAGAGGCCCGGCCACCCTCGCCGGCGCGTTAAGCCGCGCCAACAGCCGCCTCAGTCGCGTACCTAAAATGTCCGCTAAATTGCCGGTGCCGGTTGAGAGGATTGAACTCCCGACCTTCGGTTTACAAAACCGCTGCTCTACCGCTGAGCTAAACCGGCGAATGAAGTGAAATCAATGGGTTAGCGTTTTGGTCTATCGCTTTGGGTACTGTTTGGGTACCGCTTTTCGTTCTCCATATATTCACGCACTCGTGAGGGCAAGGGGCATGTGCCCCAACGTATCGCACGTGGGAATCTGGGACGAGGCTTGGACCTTACTTGGGATTACCGAGAGGCGGAAGAGGTGGCAGCCGTTGAGGTAGCCTTGTGGTCGTCGATCCTAATGTCGGGCCATGCGTTTTCGAGATACCGGGTTATCAGCCAACGAATGTGCTACAAAGGGATGATGCAAGAGCCGATGTTCAATCTTCAATTCGCGGCGAAAGATATCCGGGGGTTGGCGGCGCGTTACGACTTCAAAGAGGATAAGACTGCTCTTGATGCAGGCGAGCGCATATGCGGCGGAGACTTTAGTCGGGCAAATCTAGAGGCAATCTTCGAATGGAAGACAAAAGGGCGCGGTCGAAGTAGGTTGACCAAAAATAGCGACGACGAAATTGCCGATGCATTGAAGCTGGCTCTTGAGGCGGAAACGCCAAGGGCCGCCGTCGCCGTGTTGACCGGTCTGAGCGGCGTGGACGTTCCGGTTGCGACTGCCATCCTCGCAACAGCAAAGCCCGACGACCATACGATCATCGATTGGCGCGCACTGCACGCTCTAGACGTGTACGCATCGAGCGTGACGATTAAATTGTATTTGTCTTACTTGAGACATTGCAAAGATATTGCGGTCAAGAACGGTGTCACTCTTCGCGAATTGGACCGCGCCATGTGGCAGTGGTCTAAGGAGCAAGGGATTCCGCAGCGTGAACTCTAAAAAGAGCACAGGAATGGGTTGGATTGTATGTTTTTTACAATCGGGCAAGGAGCTCAAAACGCCTGCGTTCAAATCTCGCGCGGATGCTATCAGAGACGCGTGTGGAAAATGGCAAAACAATACCGACGTCAAATACATCGAGGAGCCTGACGGCAAAAAGGTTTGGTTCGACGATATCAAGAAGGAATGCGCTTCGCTCGCCTCGAAAGATCGTCGTTAGAGCGAGGATGCTCAAGAAATTTGATGATGCGCCGGACGATTTGAATTGACTATGAGGTGGCCGCTAGACCCGCCGGTCAAAACACATTAAGCCCTTTCGGTGTGGCGCAGGCGTCGTCGTATCGCGCTTTGGCTGCTGCCTGCGCTGTGATGCCTCCGGTATAGCCGCCCGGTGCGAGGCCGCCCTGGTTTATCTCCGTGAATAAACTGCTCAGGCCTCCGTCGGATTGGGTAGTCCATGCGTCCGGCACGTTGTAGCCGAAGTACGGAGCGATGGCGATGGCGCCGATCCCGTACTGTGAGTACGCGCATGGTCTTCTCGGGGGCGGCGGTTCGATGGTCCCCAGTGTAGTTAGGGAGTAATGGTCGCGCCAGTGCTCATATCAATGTTGCCGGTGTTGGTCCATGCGGTCATCGTATCGTAGTACGGCCCGTAGGCGCCGGAGTAGTCGAAATAATTGTAGCGGTCCAGAGGTCAGGCCTTGCTGATTTAGGTCTAATGGTGCCCGTGACAGTTGGCTTGCGTAAAATCACTAATGGTTGAGTCGTCCGTCAGATTGATGTTGCCAACCACGTTCGTGGTTGTCGCAGTGGTTGAGTTCACATAGCAGAAGAACGAACCCGTCGGATCAATATAGTTATTAAGAATGTTTGCCGTCGTCACAGGATTGTAGGCAAACTCCGTATCAGCGACCGACACGACCACACTCCCTCCCGATCCTCCGAAGAGGTTAGTAACATTCGTATTATTTTCCAAGTTCACTGTGCCGAAGGTCTGACCGTTGGTGCTACCGTCCGATATATACCAAATCGAAGTCGCGCCGCCTCCATAATTCGCCGGCATGAGACTGGTATTAAACTCTGATGTGAAATTGACGTTAGTTCCGGTTGACCCCATGATCTCGATCTCGCCGTGTGTGGCATTGCCGTAATTTATGCCTTCAAAATAATTATATTGTGCCGTCCAATTTCCTGCGCTGGCCGTTTCGATCGGGCGCCCGATCGATGCAAGAAATGCATTGTATTGATACAACGACGTGCCAGACGTGCGGTACGTATCCCATACATCAAAATAGTTGGTAAGTGTCGGGAATGTCGGCGCATTATCGTTGAACACATTGTTTTGCACGATGAGGGAACTACCATTCGTACTGGGCTCCAAGTCAAATAGACCGTACTGGCTCTGGCAGGCTGTACTTGATCCCATGGCAAAGTTGCTATTCTCGATTGTGATCGTGCCGGTATAGTTATAGATGTCGAGATAAATGCAATTATGCAAACTAAAGTCGTACCCGTTTATAGTCAGGCTGCCAGTGCTATTACATGTCACGGTATTTGAGCTGTATGAACACCCGGCAGGGAGGGTTGCAGTCGAGGGATCTTTCAAGACTGTTGCAGATGGGATGCCAACGGGATAGTCGACCCCCGCCACTCTCCACGGCGGACGTGTGGCATAGGTCTGTCCGCTCTGAAGTGCTCGACTAGTGAAGAAGTTCGAGTACTGGACGTTTCCGCCAACCGGCGCACCCGCAAACCCGTCAGCCCACACCCCGGTCGTTGAGGTCGCGGTGTTCGAGGCGGCGGAGGTATTGCCTGCAGCGTCGTAGGCTTTGACGATGTATGCGTGGGTTGAGCTGGCGGCGAGACCGGTGTCGGCATAGGTGGTACCGCTGGTGTCGGTCGCCACCTGCGTGCCGTCGCGGAATATCTGGTAGCCTGCAACGCCGACGTTGTCGGTGGCGGCGGTCCAGGAGAGATCAAGTTCGCTCAGGGACGCGGCGACCGCAGTGACGTTGCTCGGTTGCGTCGGCGCCTGGGTATCGGTAGCGACAACGGTCGCGGTGCAGGTGCCGGTGCCCCCTGCGCCACTCAGGCTGAGCGTGTAGGTCGTGGTTGTCGTCGGCGAGACACTCCGGGAGCCCGCGGTGACAACTGACCCTACTCCCTGGTTTAGAGAGGCGGATGAGGCGTTGCTGGAAGTCCACGTGAGCGCGGTGCTGCTGCCGATGTCGATGTTCGCAGGTGCGGCGGAGAGCGCACAGGTAGGAGCGGGCGTTGTAGTGGTTCCCCCGCCGCCAAAGCCGGGGCTGTAACTGTTGGACGAGGGCGTAGTTGGCACGATCGGACTTGCCGGGGTGGCCGTCGTGGAGCTTGCGGACTTGGTACTTGAGGCTGCACTGCTCGTTGCGATCATGGCAGGAGCTATCGGTGAGGTCTCGGTAGTAGTCGGGCCAGGCGTGGATGAGACGATGAACGCTCTGGTCACAGGGCCGAAGAATCCTGTAGCAGGGAGGTTGTGCGCTTTCTGGTAGCGTATCAATGCGCCTTGAGCGAGAGGTCCGAAGAATGTCGTTTCTTTGCCGGGAGAGCCGGGACCTGTCTGTGCGAGGAGGAACCCTTGCGCGTTGAGGAACTGCTGGAGCTGGAGGACGTCCGGGCCTTGAGCGTACAGCGTGAGGTTCCGGGTGAACGTCGGGGGTGTGGCTGTAGTCGTTGTCGCAGTACTCTGTCCTTCGATCGCGGCGATCTGGGCTTCGAGTATTGCGAGTTCGGCGTAGAGAGATCTCAGGAGCGCTGCTTGAGCTATCGCCGAAAGTTGGTGACGGCGGGAATTGGAAAGGCGGCATATCGTGGGGGTGCTTGAAGCCTCCACTTCTCCACCAAAGGAGCGATATGCCGTGTCCAAAGATAACATCGTCCAGCTGATTCAGCCAGGAAACGTCGACGACCAACTCACCGAAATCTTACGCAATGGGGCGCGTTCTCTGCTCGCCCAGGCGATCGAGGCCGAGGTCAGCGACTTTCTGTGCAAGCATGCCGATTTGAAGACCGAGGACGGCCACCAACGCGTCGTCCGCCACGGTCACCTGCCGGAGCGCGAGGTGATGACCGGTATCGGTCCGGTCGCCGTCCACCAGCCGCGTGTGCGCGATCGCGATGCGGCCGCCGACGATCCCGACCGTATCCGGTTCTCGCCGTCGATCCTGCCGCCCTATATGCGCCGGTCGAAATCGATCGAGACATTGCTGCCGATCCTTTACCTGAAGGGGATATCGACCGGCGACTTCTCCGAGGCGCTGGCTGCGCTGCTCGGCAAGGATGCCGCTGGGTTGTCAGCATCCGCCATCGGCCGGCTGAAGGACGGCTGGCTCGACGAGCACGCCGCCTGGCAGAAGCGCGATCTGTCGGCGAAGCGCTATGTCTACATCTGGGCCGATGGCATCCATCTCCAGGCGCGCCTCGAAGACGAAAAGCAATGCATCCTGGTTCTGATCGGCGCGACGCCGGAAGGCCGCAAGGAACTGGTCGGCTTCACCGATGGCGCCCGCGAGAGTGCGCACGACTGGCGCGATCTGCTGCTCGATCTGAAGCGGCGCGGGCTCGATGTGCCGCCGCAACTCGTCGTCGCCGACGGCGCGCTCGGGTTCTGGAAAGCCGCTGGCGAGGTCTGGCCGAAAACGCGCGAGCAGCGCTGCTGGGTGCACAAGACCGCGAACGTGCTCGCCAAATTACCGAAGAGCCAGCAGCCCAAAGCCAAACGCGCGTTGCAGGAGATCTGGATGGCCGAAACCAAGGCCATCGCCGAACTGGCGTTCGACGCGTTCGTGGAGAGCTACGCGCTGAAATACGCGAAGGCGGCGGACTGCCTGAGCCAGGATCGAGACGCGCTGCTCGCCTTCTACGACTTCCCGGCCGAACACTGGAAACACCTGCGAACGACCAACCCCATCGAAAGCACCTTTGCCACCGTTCGCCACCGCACGATCCGGTCGAAGGGCTGTCTGTCGAACAAGACTGCGCTCGCGATGGTCTTCAAATTGCTCGAAGGCGCGCAGAAAAGCTGGCGTCGTCTCGATGGCCACAACCAGTTGCCAAAACTCGTTCTCGGTGTAACATTCAACGATGGGATCGAGGTCATCGCCAAGCCGACCGACCGTCAGCTCATAACCGCCGCCGCCTGACCGGTCCCTCCGTCACCAAAATTTGGCGATAGCTCGCGCTGCTTTGGTGGTGGAGAGTGTGGCGGTGGTGGTTGCGACAACGGGGGTTGAAGAAGCGACTGCTCCAGGAGTGCTGGAGGAGGGAGCGTTCAGTGTCTGCAATAGGAGCTGGGCTGGGGTCAGGGTTTGCGCGCGTGCCAGGGAGGAGAGGGTAAGGAGGGCGAGGAAGAGCGTCGCTGCGATCGATGTACGGCGGCGGGGGTTCATGTTGATTGGATACTGTGCATCATATCATTACGGCGCATGTCCTCAGTCCAGCGTGGGGACAAAAGATACGTGAGGACTTTCCCAAGCGGCATGAAATCGTGTCTAGCGGGACTCGCCGCTATCGTTCATGCTCGTCTCATGCGTATCACTGACGAAGCACTCGATGAGTTCATCGGGATATACAAGGAAGAGTTCGGCGAGCATATCGATCGAGCGCAGGCCCGTGAGATGGCGTTCCGTCTGGTTACCCTCTACGAAGGGCTCGCCAGGAGAGACGAGCAAGAGGTTATACTTACGCCGTTGGACGACCCGCCCCGTCAGCCGATCGGCTTCCGTGCATAGCATCGATCCTGCGAATATTGTCCAAGATTGCCATAAACTCCGGATCGCGCCCGACATACAAACTTCTGATGTCTTCCATGGCCGCCCGCAGCTGAGTAGTATTTGAAATGTCCGCGACCTGACGCAATGGTTTCTTGGCTTCAATGTTGAGCGTCCGGTCTTTCAGTAAAAGGTTCGAACCGACTAAGTCGAGAATGCGGCGTTTTGTCTGTGCGTCGCCGCTGCGAAAAGATTCCGCGGCTCTGGCGCTGAACGATACCAAGAGTCGTGCGGGTTCGGACGCATCGCCCGTATCCTGCTTCAATTGTTCCTGAAGCTTCAGGTTCTCCATTTCAAGCTTCTGACGCTCCACAACGAACTTCTCGTCCGATATCAGATCGCGCAGGCGCAGCGACGTGAGCGTGTCGAGCGCCCGGTCGGTATCGGCGATCAATCTCTCAAGTGATTTGCGGCGCGCTTCCTCCAGTTCCTTACGATCAATATGGAGCTCCTCCATCCGCGCGAGCGCCCAAGTATGTAGTCTGCTTGGCAGCGTGAGCGTCGTGAGGAACGCTTCGATCTGTTCCTCCAACTGCTCAACTCGTATACACCGCTGAGAGCAGTGGTAATCGGAGCGGCGCTTGGTGCAGTGGTAGTAGGTGTAGTGGGAGCCGAAGCGATTGACCTTGTCCTCAGCCGTTACGAGCATGCCGCACTCGCCGCAGCGGATCATGCCGGTATAGGCGAATTCTTTGGTCTTGGGCTTCGCTTTCCCGCGTTTCCTGATGATCGCCTGGGCGCGCTCGAATTCGTCGATCGTAACGATCGGCTCATGCTTGCCGGGATAGATCTTCCCGGCCCAAGGAATGAGACCGGCATAGAAGGGATTGCGCAGGACTTTGTACACCCAGCTCAGCGTGATCGGCTTTCCGCCGATGCGCTTTCTGAGTGGCGTGCGGAATCCCCATTCGTCATTCGCCATGTTCCGGACGCGCGATACAGGCGTCCCCGCCAATATTTCCTCGAACATTCGGCGGATGAGGTCGAAGCGCTCCGGGTCATTCACGATCGTCCTTGAAACAGGATCGTTGCGATAGCCAAGCGGCGCATGATTGGGACGCCAGCCCTTCTCCAGCTTGGTTCGGTTGCCCCGCTTCACGTTCTCGGAGAGGGCGTCCGAATAATACTTCGACTGCCCGAACATGATCTGCAGCATGAACTTGCCCTGGCTGCCGTTCTCAAACGTGTACGTCGCGAACTTCAGGTCCTTAATTGAGCCGGTATCGAGGAGGTAGATGATGCGGCCGCCGTCCACGGAGTTGCGGGCGAGGCAATCCGGCGCCCATGCGACGATGCCCTCGGCGCGGCCTTTCTCGATTTCGGCGACCATTTCACTGAAAACAGGACGGCCAGGCGCTTTTGCGCTGTACGCTTCCTCGAACACCCGGACGATCTCGATATCATGGCGCTCGCCGAATGTGCGCTTCAGGGTGGTCAGTTGCGACTCGATCGAAGCGACCTGCCGATCTTCGGCTTCGCTCGATTTCCTGCAGTAGATGAAATATCGCATACGTTCGGTATGGACTCGGGATTCTGACTCCGTTTCGGAAATTGTCGAATCGCTTGTCCACAGAGAGAGCGTATCCACGAACGGACCCGTGACTAGACGCGAGAATATGCCAACAACGATTGTTTTCTCGCGTCTAGTCATGTGTTCGTTTGTGATGCGCGGCGCGCAACTGTTGAAAGTTTGGCCGCTCTCGAACGTCTTTGGTTGAAAAACTCGTAACCGTCACTCGAAAGAGCAACGTTCGTGGCTGCTTAGAAAAAGCATCCGGACGTGCACTTCGAGACGCTCACGAGTTTTCCGCGTTCCCGCTCATGCGTCCGACTACGCCGCTCGCCGAGTTCGCAGCCGCGCGTGAGCCGAGTTCTTTGCCCGGGGTCTGCATTTTCTTGCCCGATGCTTCGCAAGCGTGCCAGCGTGCTCGTCGCCGTCAATGCCGAGCCTTCGGTGCCTTTCGGCAGCATTGACGGCGCCTGCGCGCGCTGGCCTCCAGAAGCTCGGATCGGGACGGAAGGATGGGCCTCTGAGGTCGAACAGAAGGATGCGAGACGCTTCGGTTACTGGCGGCGTTCTGAAATGAAATGGAAGAAGGACGACAGGACTGGAGTGGTCGGGGCACGTAACGCGATCGGTCTGTCAGGCAAGTATTTGGACATCAATGCGATTTCTTGACCCATACCCGCACACGATGCCTGCACGCGTAGTGCAGGGATGTGTGCAGGTTTGCTTGTAGGGGCGTGTGAATGGACTACTCTTCCGCGTTGGACAGAGCGGCGGCCCGATTTAGAATGCCGCAATGTCCTGGAACCCGAATCAGGCGATTGAGGATTTTCGCGCTGTTACCCGCCTTGCCGGCGTAGAGCTTGTTAGCGGTGCAATTGTAATAGAGAGCTTACCAGCGCCCCATACGCCGCCCACAACCTTACCTAGTGGCAAGATGGCTGTTTACGTCTTCTCAAAAGGAGACGACGTACTCAAGATCGGCAAAGTCGGCGCCAAGAGCCAAGCTCGTTACACCAGCCAGCACTACAATCCCGGCAGTTCCAATAGCAACCTTGCGAAATCGCTGCTTGCGGATCGCGAGAGCCCAGGCTTTGCGCAAATCAATGAAGCCAATGTAGGGCAGTGGATCAGGCAAAACATCGACCGTGTAAACTTCCTGCTCGATGAGCGTGCAGGCGTTCCAGTTCTGACTTTATTGGAAAGCTTTTTTCAATGCCGGTTCAAGCCTCGATACGAGGGTTTCAAAAGCCAGCGTATATAGAAGCTGCTCTTTATCGCATTGCCCGATAAACATGACCGAACCAATAATTTCAAATGGCATAATCGTTTCTCCCCTCCGAGATTTTAAGCAGCGCGAACCGCCGGCACCTTGCGGTCTTTTGCCAGAAGCGATCTCACATGCGCTTCCCAGAGCGCGACCGCCTCGCGCTTTTCTTTCGCATAGTCATATCGTTGGTACACGCCCCGGATGCCGCCGAGGCTACCGGATACGTGCCCCAGCAGCGCCTCGGTCACTTCGAGCCGAACGCCGAGGCGCTGTAAGCCCGAGGCGAACGTCCGGCGCAGATCATGCAACACGAAGTGCGGCATGTCCGAGAGCTTCTTGCGAAGCTCTTCGGTGCATTTCGACCAGCCGTTCAGAGATCGATCCGTGAATCCACGTGCCGGGAAGAGAAGTTCGCCAATTTCAGGCGTTTCTTCTTTCAAGATCGAAGCGGCCATTTCCCCACACGGCACGACGTGGGACCTCCTGCCTTTCATGGCGTCGCGCGGGAAGGCGATCGTCAGGTTCTGCCGGTCGATCCACGATCTTTCAATTGCCGCTGTTTGGCTCCGTCGCTGGCCCAGGAGGATGCAGAGCTTGGTGATCGTCCCGAAGGGAGAGCCGATCTCGTCGGCAGCGCGCCAGACCCGGACGAGCTCGTCATCAGAGAGAACCCGGTCACGGGGGATGTAGCGCGGTAGCTGCAAACCTTCGAGCGGCGAGTGAGGGATGTACTGCCGGGGCGGCCGGACGCACCAACGCAAGAACATCCGTGCCACAGCCAGGACGTGGGCATATTCGGTTGGCCGGTCCAGCAAGGGGTCGGTGATCTTCGCGATCTGTGTGTTCATGATGCGCGAGAGGGGCAGCTTTCGCAAGACGGGTACATAGTATTTGTCGAGAACGCGCGTATAGTCATACTGAGTGCGCTCGGTCTTGAGCGCAATGTGCGCAAGTTTGAAGGTTTCGTACGCGGCTTCGAAGGTTACCTCGCAGGCGGGTACGTCGCGTGCCTTCGCTTTGATCGCGAGCGCCTTGCGCCGCGCCTCTGCGAGCGAGAGGTCGGGATACGTGCCGATCGTGTGCCGGCGATTGTTCACCTTGGCGATGAAGACCTTCCGCCTGGCGCTCACCCGCACGCCGAAGCCCGGTACTTTGGCGTCCCAGAAATCCGTGCGTTCCCCGACCTTGAGGGAGCGCAGCAGAGCATCGGTTATTACAACAGTTGCCATGGCCGGGTACTTCGTGGGTACCAAAGCGCGCGGAATACCTCGGTGCGCGATGAGTGCTCATGCGCAGAAAATTTCAGTGCAATCAAGGGGAGGCGGGCACCATGGGGCATGGTGCAACCCCATGAAAATACATCACTTTTTGCTTACAAAACCGCTGCTCTACCGCCGAGCTAAACCGGCGTTTGATCGAAGTTTCAACGCGCTGTCGTTATCAATCGACGAACGTTTTGGCAACCTTGGCGCTCAATTGACCCGATCGATAAGCCCTTTTGGCCGATGGTCCCGGCGGCTTTCCCGATCGGCCGCTAAGGCTTAACGGGAATATACAGCGGCTTTCCCTTGTCGACGATATGGACGGTGAGAAGCTTGAGGGTTTTGTCGCCGGTAACCGTGAATGCGCCGTGCGGAACGTCACGAACATTGATCTTGGCCGTGCCCGCCTCGAATACGATCGGCTTGCCGTCAGGCGTGACGGCGGTGGCGCCGCTGAGGACGTAAACGGCTTCTTCGCCGGCATGGGTGTGCAGGATCGCCGAAGTGCCCGGAGCCGCTTCAATGGTTCCGACCACGATTTCCATGTTCGTTCCGGTCAAATCGCCTTTGGTCAGTTCGGTTCGCCTGGTGGTCTGCGCTTGCGCGGCGGCCGAGAGCGTCAATCCCAGCGCAACGAGCGCAATCAAGCCTGCCTGCTTCGTCATCTTTGCTCCCTGATGCTTTTAGGCCGATAAGCCAACTGAACCACGAAGCGATTTTCGAACGCCAGCAGGGCTGCGTTAACGCACCGATCGCTGGTCCGGCGCGGAATTGTTTTGAGATGCACCCAAAACAAAACGGCCCCGGCGCGGGCGCCGGGGCCGTTTGGGGTTGATCTGGATCAGGAGGGCCGTTGCGCGCCCTGAACCCCAACATAGCACGCATAGACCGAGGTGCTCGCACACATGTACAATCGGTTGTGCAGCAGTCCACCGAAGGTCAGGTTGGCGCAGGTTTCCGGCAAATGGATCTTGCCGAGCAGGTCGCCGCCGGAGTGGTAGCAGCGGACGCCATCTTCCTTCGGGTCGGCCCAACCCATGCTGCACCAGACGTTGCCCTCAACGTCGCAGCGCACGCCGTCGGTGAGTCCGGGAGCGAAGCCCTCCGCGAAGACTTTCCCGTTGGTCGCCTTGCCGGTGGCGATATCGATGTCGAAGGAGCGGATATGGGCGGGACCGCCATGGGTGATGCCGCTGTCGATGATGTACAGTTTCTTTTCGTCCGGCGAGAAGCAGAGACCATTCGGCTCCACGAAATCGTCGACCACCATTGTGACCGCGCCGCTCTGCGGATCGACGCGATAGACGCCGTGCTTGTCCAGTTCACGGTCGGCTTTCAGGCCTTCGTAGTTTCCGTCGCTGCCATAGGTCGGATCGGTGAACCAGATCGATCCGTTGGAGGCGACCACGACGTCGTTGGGCGAATTGATCCGCTTGCCGTTGTAGCGGTCGGCAACCACGGTGATAGTGCCATCGTGTTCGGTGCGTACCACGCGCCGGCCGCCGTGCTCGCAACTGACTAATCTGCCTTCCCGATCGACGGTGTTGCCGTTCGAGTTGTACGACGGCGTGCGGAAGACGCTGAGGTGATTGTCGTCCTCGATCAGGCGCATCATCCGGTTGTTCGGAATATCGCTGAAAATCAGATAGCGGCCAGCGGCGAAATAAGCCGGGCCTTCGGCCCAGCGAAAACCGGTAGCGACCCGCTCGACGGCGCCGGTGCCGACGCTGCCCTTGAAGCGCTTCTTGTCGAGGGCCTCGATATGAGTGTCCGGATACCGGGTGTTAGGCAACGGCCCGAGCGGAAGCCGGTCCTCGCCTGTCGCGTGCAACGGGACGCTGGTATTGCCCGGGGGGCCTTCGGTTTCGGCGAATGCACCTCTCGTTGTTGCCAACATTGCGCCCGCCGCAGTAGTTGCCAGAAATGCGCGTCTGTCCATGTTTCCTCCTTTGCGCCCGTATGTATCGGGCTTGAAAAAAGCATATACGAGCATCTGTGGTGAGGACGAACGTGCCGCACGCAGGAAAAAAAATGTGTGCGGCGATGTGCTGGGGATTAGTCTGCGATGCGCGTCCATACCGCGCTCAGAAGGCCCGTTGAAAGATTATAGCATCGCCGCGCCTTGCGTCCATCTTGCGGTGCACGCGGTATCATGCGTGTGGGGCAGAGCTGTCCACACTGATGTGCAATCGTGTTGGCGCATCTGACAGCGTCCGTCTCGTTTGGCCGCATACGACGCTCCCGGCAACGGCGCATGCGACGCTGTTTTGTCGGCGATCGGGACCGGTTTCACAATTCAGAAACAATTACCGGCCCATCGTCGCCGGGACGGCGGTTGCCGCACACAAAAGAAAAAGACTGGGAGACCAACGCGCCTTCAGGGTGCAGTGCGAAGCCCTCTCGCAGATGCAGAACGGAGTCCGAGGGGGAGGGAAAATCGGCGCCCCGCCGGGGATGCCTGCCGTGCTTGGTGGCCGCTGTTGACGATGTTACATTGGGCCGGGGAATCACGGTGTTCCAGGGGGAAGCGACATGGCGAACAGGCTGCCGGTAATTGCTGCGTGTTTCTTATCAGCGTTTCTGATGTCCGGACTGACCGCCGCTAGCGCCGCGGATCCGGGTTTCTGCCGACATTATGCCCAGGCCGCCCTCAATCAGGTGCGCGGAGCATTATCCAACCCTCGCTGCGGAGGTGGCCTGCAGGGCGCCCGCTGGTCAGCGGATTTTCCGGTTCATTACGAGTGGTGCCTTGGCGCTGACTATGGCGCAGCCGGCGCCGAACGGGATGCACGGACGCGGTATTTGCGAGCCTGCACCGGTCGGTAATTCAAAAAACGTCGTGTTGCATCGTGCGGCCGGCGACCGCACTGGCGGCTGGCGCGATGAAGAATTACGCAACGGTTTTGTGTCACGATCGCACGTGCGTCGCGACGTTAACATTTCGATATCGCGATGCTTTGCAATTGAGCGAGCAGCCATGCTTCCGCGTTAGGCTTACCGGCAGTTTGGGCCGCGGCTTTAACCCTTGGCGCCCCACGTTCGGTTAGGTTGCCGCCAGAACTCGGAACTTGGAACGATGCGCGCTGGACTTGCACTGGCACTTTTGATCGGAACCGCGCTGCCGGCTCTGGCCGGCGAGGGCTTCGATATCGTGATCCCCGGCCGCCCCGGCGTGCCTATCATTATGAACGGCGTCGATGCGTCCTATGCCGTCGTCGAGGGCGACTTCGGCCTCGGTAAGGGTGTGCATATGCAGCCAACGGTTTATGGCGGCCGCTATTTCGATGTCGAGCCCAGCGTCGGTCACTACTATCCGAGTTTGGGCCACGTGCCGGGCTACGGCCGTCTTGAAATCGAGCCTCCGGCCAACCGCAAGCTGCCGAAGCCCGCACCAAGCTATGACCGGTCATGGTCCGCACAGTCCGCCCCGCCATTGGCGCAACCCGAGGTGCCGCTTTATCCGCCGCCGGTGATCGTTGCCCCGCAAAGCGGCAACATGGGCATGCCGCGCGAGTATACCAACCAGCCGCAAAACCCGGGGCAGCGAAGAGGGCAAAGGGTTCCCTGATGAAAAGCCTTCACTACCGAATCCACGCCAACAAGAAACAGATCGACAGGAGAGAGTAATGCGTCAGACGATTTCAGGATTGGTAGCAGCCATCGCGGTAGTGGCCGCGAGTGCGCCCGCGATGGCGTGCGGCTATGATGTCGGCTATGTCAGCCCGTGCGCGCAGGTCTACATCCCGGCCCCGGTCTATTCCGGTTGCTACACCGGCTGCGGCGGCTGGGCCTATGAGCGGCTGCCCGATCCGGTGCAGCAATATTACTACGCCGATCAGGGTCCGACCTATACCGGTCCCGGCGACTTCGCGCCCTATCCGACCTACCGGGAAGGCACAGTGTACGGCTGGCACGGCTATCGCCACTACCCCTATTATTACGGCTATCGGCGCCATGCGTACTTCCATCACTGGCACGCGCATCATGGCTTCTACGGCTATCGCGAACACACGCTGCGCCGCTATGACTGATCGCCATATTTGAGGGAAAATTTCGGCGCCCGTTCGCGCTCCGCGAGCGGGCGTTTTTCTTGTCAGCCCATCAGGCCGAGCCGGCTGGCGCCGATATAAAGCGCCAGCACCGCGGCGTTCGAGACGTTGAGGCTCTTGATCTCGCCGGGCATGTCGAGACGTGCGACCACGCTGCAGGTCTCGCGCGTCAACTGGCGCAGGCCCTTGCCTTCGGCGCCGAGCACCAGCGCCAGCGGTTGCCGCAGCTTCACCGCGCCGAGATCCTCGCTGCCCTGGCTATCGAGGCCGACGGTCATGAAACCCTGGTCGTTCAATTCGGTGAGCGCGCGCGCCAGATTTTGCACCGACACGATCGGCACCAGCTCCAGCGCGCCCGACGCGGATTTCGCCAGCACGCCGGTCGCTTCGGGGCTGTGCCGCGCTGTGGTGACGATCGCCTTGACCGCGAACGCCGCCGCCGAGCGCAGGATCGCGCCGACATTGTGCGGATCGGTGATCTGGTCGAGCACCAGCACGATGCCCTCAAGCGGCAGCGTATCGATGTCCGGCGAGGGCAGGGGATCGGCCTCGGCCAGCAGTCCCTGATGCACGGCGTCCGGACCGAGCCGCTGGTCGATCAGGCTCGGCCGGACGATTTCCGGGGGCACGCGGGTGTCAATATGGTCGTCAGCCAGGCGGCGGGCGGCATTTTCGGAGAGCCACAGCTTGCGAATCCGGCGCTGCGGATTGGCGAGCGCCGCCGCCACCGTGTGCCAGCCATACAGGACGACCGGCCCGTCCGAGCCCGGATCGCGGTCGCGCCGGGGCGTCCGGCGGCCGGATTCGCGGCGCTTGTCGGGGCCTTTGCCGCCGCCGCGCTGAAATGGCGGCTTTCGATCGCGATCGCTCATCATGGGCTTGTCTCACGGGTTCCGGATAATGGCAATTTCGGGCCTGAAGGGGCCGCATTAACAGCCCCCATTGGTTGACTTTGCCATCGCCCTTCCCCCATAAACGCGCCAACCGGGAGCTCGCCATCGGCGCCCGGTTTTAACGTCATCCATGGCCTTATTGCCGCCATTTCGGCGGATGGGTTGCGATGCTGTTGAGCGGGGGAGTGTCCCGAGTGGCAAAGGGAGCTGACTGTAAATCAGCCGTCTTATGACTTCGAAGGTTCGAGTCCTTCTTCCCCCACCAACAAATTCAATAGCTTAGAGGATGGTTGCTTCCCAACGCCAAGCTGCTACCCAGAATTGGAAAGCATGGGAAGCAGCACAGCGGTGAGGTCAGGCCAATAATGAGGGTACCTGAGCTAGACGAACTGCCGCAGCCGCCGTCCAAAGTCTTCGCTTTGGCGACACCAGACCACTTGTTGATCAAGCTGCATTGGGAAATCGGCCAGCTACGGGCGTCGCTCGAAACGAAACAACCGGTGGCACTGATGCA
Source organism: uncultured Pseudomonadota bacterium (assembly GCA_963729395.1). Taxonomy (GTDB): domain Bacteria; phylum Pseudomonadota; class Alphaproteobacteria; order Rhizobiales; family Xanthobacteraceae; genus Bradyrhizobium. Next base: position 26,860 of record CAVSOS010000013.1, read on the forward strand.
CGTGCCAGCTTACCACGCCTTCAACTGTGCGGTGACGTGCTGGCATCTAACCGACTGGACGTGGGAGTTCGTTGACGAGGAGATCAAGCGGCTAATCTCGGATCAGTTCGGGACGCCGCTAAATACCCTCGAACAGTTTCAGCAAGTACTTCGGGACAAGTATCGCCCGCTTCGCGTCTGTTGGCAGCTTTGCAACGGATCGAAGCACTTTCGTCTCAAAAAAGATGACCCGGATATACAGACGCGGGATGTTTGGGAGTACCACCCTGCCATGGCAGGATCGTTCATGGCAGGGCAGCCACTCGGGTCGTACCGATATCGTCTTGTGCTGACCGATAAGGGCGAGCCCATCGAGGCCCTAGCCTTGTTTGAGGAAGCTGAAAAAATATGGAGCAGAGAACTTGCTTCGTGGTTCGTGATCGAAGGGCAAGGTTATATTGAGGGTAAGCGTATTCGAGTGCTATGACTGACTTGGAGGTCAGCGCTTGCGCGGAATATTCCAGCCAAGGAAAAGGTGATGATCTGCAGGTGACTAGCACGTCCGTAGAACGACCGTATTCGTCTAAGCAAATGGGCGACGCTTGCGAGATGTTGGTCGCGGCCGAACTGACGCTCGCCGGTATTCCGGCACTGAAAGTACCCGACAACTGGCCCGGTTATGATGTTGTTGCGCAATCGCGCGACGGATCGGAACCGCTTCGCATCTCGGTAAAGTCTCGAACCTTTAAGAAGGGATCGGCTTTTGTTGAGTACTGGATGAAGGACGATTTCGATTGGCTTGCCATTGTCATCCTGCCGGCTGGCATCGAGACCAAACGTCGGATTTTTCTTATTCCGCGTTCGGTCGCTAACGAAAATGCAAGGCGTGACGGCGAGCACACTAAAACTGCCGAGCAGCGATATTGGCGAATTGACGAAGTCGCGAGACGGTTCGCGGAATTCGAAAACAATTTCACGCTGAACGCCAGCATGCAGGTTCTTCCGTAGAGAAGTTCAAGGGTTTCAAGCAAATTATCTCGATCACTACGAACTAACGATGACCATGCGTACGCTAGTCAGTCGACCGTGAAGAACGCGCTTTTCATGTGGGCAACGATTTTGACTGCACGAAGAGCAGGGCCAGAACGAGGCGTAAAAAATCGTTCAGCCACCTGATGAGGCGGCGGAAGTTGTAACCGGCCGCGGCGAGGACAGCGTTGTTGGCGTCGCCGTGGCGTCCGGCAAGGTAGTTGCGGCCCATTCGGTGCTCCTCCTTGGTATGGCCGATGACGGGCTCGACGGCGGCGCGCCGTTTCATCTCTCGTTTGATGGCCGGCGTCACGCGACGCTTCTGCCTGGACGTGTAGACTTTGAACTTATATTCGGACGGCGCGTTGTGGCCGCGGTAACCGGCATCGGTGTGGGCCCGTTCGATGGTATTGCCGACGAGTTGCTCGATCGCCGGAATGACGGCGGCCAGCGTATGGCCATCATAGGGGTTGCCTGGCAGCGCTTGCGCATGGACGACGAACTGGCCGCCCTTGCTGTGCTTGAGGGTGGTGGTAACGCTGACCTTGACGCCGAACTCGTAAGGCTTGTGCGGCTTGCCCTTGCCGATGCATTCCACCTCGGGCGCGTGCAGGCTGTAGACCTTGGGGCCACGCTGTCCGCGCTCCTGAGCGCGCACACGCCGCGCCAGGCTCAGCAGCCAGGCAAATTTGGTTTCGAGACCGGGATCGCCGTCGATCTTGCGGGCAATGTCCCGGATGACGCGGCCAAGATAAGTCTTGAGCTTGCGCAAAGCCCTGTTGGCGCGTTTGAACTGCTTGGCATGGGCGTAACGCTGATGCTGGATCAGGGCGAACTTGCCGACCCGCGTGTAAGACTGGCGCAAATCGACGCCCAGCTTCTTGGCCAGCTTCACCAGTTTCTCACGGGCCCGATTCAGAAGTTTGGCGTCGGTTGGGAAGGTGATGTTTTTCGGTTGCACCGTGGTATCGACAATGACGCGGGCGAGATCGCCGGCTTTCATCGCGCCAGTCCTGGTTGCGACCGCCAGGCTCTCCTGCAACAGCGCCTGCAGCCGCTCCTCGCCCATGCGGTTGCGCCAGTTGGTCATCGAGGAGCGATCGAGCGGCAGCCGGTGCTGGAAAAACTCCTCCCCGCAGAAGTATTGGTAGTACGGGTTCTCGATCCACTGCTCGCACACCACCTCGTCGCTGAGGTTGTAGGTGTGCTTGAGGATCGCAAGCCCCGCCATCAGCCGGGTCGGCAGCGGCGGCCGGCCAGTGCCATCGGCGTACACCGCGCCGAATTTCTCTTCCAGAAACCTCCAGTCGATCGTCCGCGCCAGCTTCACCAGCGCGTGGTCCATATTGATGACCTGATCGAGCCGCGACCGAAACAGATCCTGCTCGCCGCTCTCCCGACGCTCCCGTGGCCGCATCGAATCCTCCGCTCATTACCCGCGAAAGCAGAGAATCACGGCTTCAGATTCGTGGGAATCCCAAACTCGAATTTGCAAGAAAATCGCTGCCGAACCCCCAATTTCCGGCAAATCCTATTGCCGAAAATCGCCCGGTTTCCCTGCCCGATCAGGCGCTTCAGCATATTTCACGGTCGACTAGTCAAGGACTGGAAATCTCATTGCGATAATATCGTCGCCTGCATCTACGCGATTTTTGCGACTGCAGATGTAAAGATCACGGCCGATGGGTTCGCTGACCCCAAATACTTAGCACTGACCCTGTTGTCGCGAACGATGTCCAACCTGAAAGGTTCGATGATCTTGTTGGATGCGAAGCGCATCGTCGAGGCACGGACCATTGCGCGTTGCTGTCTCGAAAACCTGTATTGGGTCGTTGGTCTGGTCGAGAACGGAGAAGAATTCGTCAAAAAAATGCGGGATGACGAGCTAAGCCACCGGCAAGCAATCGGTCAAACTCTCTTTAATGAGTTCGATCTCGATAAAGAAGTCGAGGATCGGCTGCGGGCCACCATGCGCGATCTAAATAAAAGCAAGGTTGCCAACGCGATGCTGAATCCGAAGAGCGTTGCAAAAATTCGAGATGACTTCGCCAGAACCTATGTCCTCTACTCTCAACTGTCGTCAGACTCGGCTCACCCTTCGGTGACAGCACTTAATCGATACGTCGTATCTCATCGCAGTCCCGATGGCGCCGGCTTCGATAGAGCTATCGCCGAAAGTTGGTGACGGCGGGAATCGGAAAGGCGGCATATCGTGGGGGTGCTTGAAGCCTCCACTTCTCCACCAAAGGAGCGATATGCTGTGTCCAAAGATAACATCGTCCAGCTGATTCAGCCAGGAAACGTCGACGACCAACTCACCGAAATCTTACGCAATGGGGCGCGTTCTCTGCTCGCCCAGGCGATCGAGGCCGAGGTCAGCGACTTTCTGTGCAAGCATGCCGATTTGAAGACCGAGGACGGCCACCAACGCGTCGTCCGCCACGGTCACCTGCCGGAGCGCGAGGTGATGACCGGTATCGGTCCGGTCGCCGTCCACCAGCCGCGTGTGCGCGATCGCGATGCGGCCGCCGACGATCCCGACCGTATCCGGTTCTCGCCGTCGATCCTGCCGCCCTATATGCGCCGGTCGAAATCGATCGAGACATTGCTGCCGATCCTTTACCTGAAGGGGATATCGACCGGCGACTTCTCCGAGGCGCTGGCTGCGCTGCTCGGCAAGGATGCCGCTGGGTTGTCAGCATCCGCCATCGGCCGGCTGAAGGACGGCTGGCTCGACGAGCACGCCGCCTGGCAGAAGCGCGATCTGTCGGCGAAGCGCTATGTCTACATCTGGGCCGATGGCATCCATCTCCAGGCGCGCCTCGAAGACGAAAAGCAATGCATCCTGGTTCTGATCGGCGCGACGCCGGAAGGCCGCAAGGAACTGGTCGGCTTCACCGATGGCGCCCGCGAGAGTGCGCACGACTGGCGCGATCTGCTGCTCGATCTGAAGCGGCGCGGGCTCGATGTGCCGCCGCAACTCGTCGTCGCCGACGGCGCGCTCGGGTTCTGGAAAGCCGCTGGCGAGGTCTGGCCGAAAACGCGCGAGCAGCGCTGCTGGGTGCACAAGACCGCGAACGTGCTCGCCAAATTACCGAAGAGCCAGCAGCCCAAAGCCAAACGCGCGTTGCAGGAGATCTGGATGGCCGAAACCAAGGCCATCGCCGAACTGGCGTTCGACGCGTTCGTGGAGAGCTACGCGCTGAAATACGCGAAGGCGGCGGACTGCCTGAGCCAGGATCGAGACGCGCTGCTCGCCTTCTACGACTTCCCGGCCGAACACTGGAAACACCTGCGAACGACCAACCCCATCGAAAGCACCTTTGCCACCGTTCGCCACCGCACGATCCGGTCGAAGGGCTGTCTGTCGAACAAGACTGCGCTCGCGATGGTCTTCAAATTGCTCGAAGGCGCGCAGAAAAGCTGGCGTCGTCTCGATGGCCACAACCAGTTGCCAAAACTCGTTCTCGGTGTAACATTCAACGATGGGATCGAGGTCATCGCCAAGCCGACCGACCGTCAGCTCATAACCGCCGCCGCCTGACCGGTCCCTCCGTCACCAAAATTTGGCGATAGCTCGCTTCGATACCGATCCAGTTGTTCGGCCGGAGGAGGTCGAGGAGACATACGAATATCTGTCGATGGCTTGCCTGGGTGTCGCCGTAGCCGTCAATCAAATCATTGAGGGCACGGAAGGCGGCAAGGGATTGAACGCTATTGCTGAGATGCACACCGAACTGTCAAACCGTTCGAGTTCGACAAAGGTGCAAGGGGCGTTGATCCGGTAGGCCTACCGCGAGCGCGAACCATCGTTCACCCGCCTTGTCAACCCGCGCCGGGATGTCTACCAGTATCTTCCCACCCCAGACTTCCACGGAGGAACCGCGTGACGTTGCATGCCATCAAGACCCATGCCATCAAGACCCTTGCCATCACGACCCTTGCCGCCGGCCTGTTGCTGCTCGGCGCCTCAAGCTGGGCGCGGGCCGAAGATGGCGTGCTGCGGGTCGGCATCATTACCGACATGAGCGGCCAATACGCCGACGGCAACGGTCCGGGCTCGGTGATCTCAGCGCAAATGGCGGCGGAGGATATTGGCGGGACGGTCGCCGGCCGCCGCATCGAGATCATTTCCGCCGATCATCAGGACAAGCCGGATGTCGGCGTCGCCATCGTCCGCGACTGGATCGACAACAAGCATGTCGATGTCATCGCCGAAGGCGTCACGTCTTCGGTGGCGCTGGCGATCCAGAACCTGACGCGCGAGCGCAAGAAGCTGTTCCTGATTTCAGGTTCGGGTTCTTCCGACCTCACCGGCAAGCAATGCTCGCCGACCAGCGTGCACTGGACCTACGACACCTACGCCTCCTCCAATGCGACCGCCAAGGCGGTGGTCGCGCGCGGCGGCACGCCGTGGTTCTTCCTCACCGCCGATTATGCGTTCGGTCAGGCGCTGGAACGCGATGCGACCAAGGCGGTGCTCACATCCGGCGGCAAGGTGCTTGGCGCGGTCCGGCATCCCTTCAACACCGCGGATTTTTCGTCCTTCCTGCTGCAGGCGCAATCGTCGGGCGCGAAAATTCTGGCGCTTGCCAATGCCGGCGCGGATTTCCGCAACGCGATCGCGCAGGCCGATGAGTTCAACATCCGCCAGAGCATGCAGATCGTCGCGTTGCAGGTGACGCTGACCGACGTGCCGGCGCTCGGCCTTGCGCATGCCCATGACCTCCTGTTCACCGACTCGTTCTACTGGGACCGCACGCCCGAGACGCGGGCGTTCAGCAACGAGTTTTTCAAGCGGCACGGCGCGATGCCGACGGCCTATCAGGCCGGCGTCAATTCCTCGCTGCGGCATTACTTCAAGGCGGTAGCGGCGACCAACTCGGTCGATCCCGAGACCGTGATCGCGCAGATGCGCAAGATGCCGGTCCATGATTTTTTCGCACACGGCGGCAAGGTCCGCGAAGACGGCCGCATGGTGCACGACATGTATCTGATGCGGATCAAGAAGCCGGAAGAGTCCAAGCAGAAATGGGATCTCTACGAGTATCTCGCGACCGTTGCCGGTGACGACGCGTTTCGTCCGATGGCCGAGGGCGGCTGCCCCTATCTGGCGAAATAGGCCAAAGCGACGCCCAGGTTTTTCTTCCCAGCACAGACCGCATTGAGGGTGGCCAAAACAAAGGACAAAACAAAAAAAGACGCGACGGGGTGACCCCGTCGCGTCCCAACTTTTGTAACTCGCTGGTCCAGGCGCTGAGAGCGCCCTGTTGCCAGGCCTAAGCAAGCCTAGCGGGCGATCCCAGCGAGGTGACAGCGCTTGGTGTAAAACACTGGATCACCTCCTTTCGTTGTTGATGGAAACATCAATATAGGCGCCGATTCGGCGCCTGTTAAGGGCGGCAAGGAGCGGCTTGGGGAACGGCGGTGGTTTCGGGTCCCGACCGGCGCATAGCGGTTGAGGCGGCCTGCCGGGCGTGATAGGTGATCGGCCGAGATGCGGGTGTAGCTCAATGGTAGAGCAGCAGCCTTCCAAGCTGAATACGAGGGTTCGATTCCCTTCACCCGCTCCAGCGCTTTCATAGACTTAGCGACAGGGTCGGATTTCATTCTGACAAATGGGCTGCTTTACATGTTTTGATGCTCACTTTCCGATCGACCGTTTCGCGGGTCTCTTGATACGCTGTCGTATTCCCCTCACTGCTCTGGACCGACTGAGGTGCGAGCTCATCAAAAACGAATATACTGGTTTGGAGAAGAGGTATTGAACGGGCGTCGGGAGATCGGCGACGATGGCGTAAAAATAGGACAGGTCGAACACAAGGCTTGCGAAGAGACGATCAGTTGGCAGTAGCCTTCTGCGACGGTGATCTGCACCTCGGTCCCGGAACTGGTGAGCCGCTCGGATTTGACCAATCGCTTAACCTAGGCTCGAGACATCGACTTATACACCAGAGGGTCACAGGTTCAAATCCTGTCCCCGCAGCCAAGACCGATACCAAAAGCCAAGCAATCTCAATGGATTGCTTGGTTTTTGCTCTTAAGGTCGAGCTGTCGCCCCATCAAAATCAATGGCTTAGTTTCGTAGGTTCAAATCACCCGCAACCAATTGCGGAATGCACAAGCGCTGCGGGCGAACGGTGATGATCGTCTCAGGCCCAAGATCAACTTCATCTCTCCGTCTTGACAGCGTCACGCGCCAGTTTATGCGCGGCATCCAGTACCGATTTTGAAAGCGCGTCGTCGGAAAGCGCGCGGGAGATAATGACTGAGCCGGCAAGAAGAGAGAGGAGAGCCATCGCTCTCTCGCTCCCGGCCTCGTCGTCCATCAGCTCCTTGATCTCCTCGACGTATCGCTTGAATCTCTTCGTGTAGACGCCGCGCGCGTCCTTATTGCTGCGTTGAATATCTGCAGAAAGCGAAGCCAATACACATCCCCGTCCGGGGTTATCTCTGTGCGGAGTGCTCAAATACGCGTCTACAAAGCCGGGGAGGAGGCTTCCTTTGGAGTCCGGCTTGAGCTCCTCGAACAAATCAACGCGCGCATCATCGAAGGCACGGTCCAGCGCGCTGGTTACGAGATCGTCGCGAGAAGCAAAATGCCGATAGAAGCCGCCGTGGGTCAACCCGGCCGCCTTCATGAGTTCAGGCACGCTGAGACCGTCCAGTCCTTTCCGCCGGAATACTCTCGCCGCAATCGCTAGCAGCCGTTGATAAGTCTTCTGTTTTTGCTCCTGCGACGTACCCATACGGTTTCCTTAAAAAAAGCGGCTTGACAATGTAGATGATGTACATCATCCTTATTCAAGATGATGGCAATCATCTACATGCAATGGTCCAAAATTGCAATGGACCGTCGAAGGAAGGCAGCAAAGCCGATGTTGGACGGACGGGAACGAGTGTGCGTGCCGGCGGCCGTCGCCAATATATCCAACCTTCGACTTCTGCTGGCGGCAAAGGATGGCAACGTCTCAAGCAACGGGATGTCATCACTGGTGGGCATGAAAATCCAAAAGGTGGATGAGCCGGGCGGACATTTCGACGTGCATGCGTCAAGTTTTAACCAGGCGTCGCAAGCTGCGATCGCCTGGTTCCGCGAACACCTTGCCTGAGACCGACATAACGACCGAAATGCGAAAGGAAATCCGATGCCTATGATTCACTTCCATTATCCTGAGGGCTCGCTGAGCAAGGCCCAGAAGAAGTTGCTGGCGGAGAAGTTGACGCACGTTGTTGTCGAAATCGAGGGTGGGGCCGGAGCGGACGGTCCAAAGGCACGTTCGATATCGTGGGTCATGTTCTACGAAGTGGCTGAGGACTCTTGGGCGATTGGCGGAACATTCGACAATACCTATGTGGCACCACCCGGCAAGTTTCTGGCCAACGTCCATGTACCGGAAGGCTCGCTGAGCGGCGCCAGAAAAGCGATGGTTCAAAAGGCGGTTTTTGAGGCGGTGTTCGAGACGTTTGGCGTTGAAGTGCCGAAAGATCCGGACAGCGTGTTTCCGAGCATCTTCGTGATGATCACCGAGTGGCCGGAAGGAAACATGGGCGCGCGCGGCAAGGTTTTCGGCCTCGCGGACATCGGCGCCTACATCGGCGGAAGCGGCGACAGCGAAATCCGCAAGCGGGGCAAGGCATATCTGATGGCACGCGCGGCTCACCGTGCTGCGGCCGGTTTCCCCGAGTAAAAACCGGCGCCATGTCGGGAGCGAGAGCGACGATGCATAGCTTTGTCACGTTTCTGCGCAGCGACCGAGGTGGTGTCGCGCTGATAGAGATCAGCAACCCTCCGGTGAACCTGGTCGATCTGGAGTTCATGAAGGACCTCACCGCGCTTTGTGAAGACCTCGAAGCCAGTGACGAAATCAAGGTCGTCGTATTCCGCAGCAGTCTTCCCGACTACTTCGTCAATCATTTCGACCTGTCGTCGAAGTCGTTTCCGAAAGCCGACGCGCCTCCGCCGGTTCCGCTGTTTCGCTTGTTGGTGCGTCTGGCTGCCCTTCCGCAAGTGACGATTGGCGAAATACGCGGCCGTGTTCGCGGCGGCGGCAGCGAATTTTGTCTGGCGCTCGATCTGCGCTTCGCCTCCAGGCAGAATGCGTTCTTCGGTCAGCCGGAGGTCGGGGTTGGACTTCACCCGGGTGCCGGTGGCACGCAGCGGCTCCCGGCGCTGCTGGGTCGGGCCCGGGCGTTGGAAGTGATGCTGTCTGGTGCGGACTACAGCGCTACAATCGCGGAGCAGTATGGCTGGGTCAATCGGGCCTTGCCCGATGACGAATTGACCGCCTTCGTCGATGCGCTGGCCAGTCGGATTGCCAGCTTTCCTTCAGTCGGATTGCGAAACGTCAAAGCATTCGTCAACAGGTCATTTCTTCCTGCAGAAGATGCCCTCATCGCGGAGTCGAAGGCTTTCCGTGCGACGCTTGCAAACCCAGAATTTGTGGGCCGGCTTCAATGGCTGTTTCGGCAGGGCGCCCAAATACCGGGCCGCACCGAGCTGAACCTGGGCGCCGTGCTTGGCGAGTTTCCCGGATAGGCACAGCTCGCACGGCTGTGGGAGATGACTACGCTTGAATAAAGTACGCGCACCATCGATCGGATGGAAAACCAACGGTCAGGTCGACCTGTCCCTCAGTTCATGTGGCGACCTCGAATAGCAATTTGAGATGGTTGCATGTCCCCGCTTTGAACCTACCTCGCGCCCGAGCCGACGGTTCTGCGACCATGGGGCTCGCAACCGCCATTCTGACAACGAGAAATTCCGTAGGGATCCCAAGAGGTCAAAAAGCTGAAAAATGTCAGAACGGCCTTTGAAAACACTGCAGTATTTCGAGACTTCCAAGCTGAATACGAGGGTTCGATTCCCTTCACCCGCTCCAGGCAATTCAGCGACTTTGATCGCGCCCAACAGGCGCCGGCCTTCCTTGGTGTACCGCTCAATTGCGTAAGGCACTTTCTCTGTGGCGTAGCGATGGAAATGCTGCGCCTGGCCGAGCATCGGACCAAGGCCTCCCATCTGCCACATGAGCCATTGCATCACCTCGGAGCGCGATCGGGGGTCTGATGGCATCAATTGTCCCGTCTTGTCGGCGAGGTATATCAGGATCGCGCCTGTCTCAAATACCGTGAGCGGTTTGCCGCCCGGACCGTCTTCATCGACGATCGTCGGTACTTTGTTGTTCGGGTTGAGAGCGAGATACTGCGGATTGAACTGAGCGCCACGGATGATGTCGACCGGACATACCGTGTAGGGCACACCGACTTCCTCAAGCATGATCTGGATCTTGTGACCGTTGGGGGTCGGCCAGGTGTGGAGTTGAATCATGGGTATGCCATTGGGTTAGTAGCATAAAGGGGGCGAGGCGTCGGGTGAACACGGAGGTCGACCCTGCCGTTGCCACAAATGACATAACGATGATAGTTTTCGATAACATCGTTATAATATGTATGTCAAGGCGCGACGAGAAAAGCAAACGCTGCGCTACTACGGCGCAGCTATCACGAGCCGAAGAACAGCGACTTAGACTGGGAGCGCCTTTTTGAGGCTGGCGGCCGCGCTCAGTCGCGGGAACGCCTGGAACTGGGCCCCACTGTTCCTCGGTAGAAGGTTGCCAGACATTCGTCGACCAGCTGGTCCACATCTAACGACAGGATTTTCAGACGACCGGTCCTGAACATGAGCAGCACGCCGAACATCCAGGACGCTCCGGCGACCGCCTTCTCATGCTTTTCCGAAGCCTTGACCAGACCGTCGGCTTCCAGCGCGTCAGCAGCGGCGGCATAAACGCGCTTCAGCCTGACATTCAACTCCCGGTTCAGATCCTTGCCGACGCCGGCAGGCTTGGCCCCGCCGTACAGGTAGAAACCGAGATCGTACTCGGCTGGCCTTTCGCGGAAATATTCGAACCAGGCGCGGAGGGCAGCAGCACCTTTCCGACCAACCTGGGCGGCGGCCGCCGCCTGCTCGACGGCGTCTGCCATACTAGTCAAGGACTCGCGGAGGATATCGGCGTAGACGTCCTCCTTGCTCGCATACTGAGCATAGATGGCTCCGGTCGTGTATCCCGCCGCTTTGGCAATCTCACGAACGGAGGTTTCATGCAGGCCGACCTTGACGAAGACACGCTTGGCGGCTTCTCGAATGAGTTCCCGCTTGAAGGCGCTCATGGCGGCCTTGCGCCTTTCGATTTCCGGATCCGAAGCGCTTGCCATACGTAGCGCCGCCTTTTCGCTGTTCTACTTCACGAACCATCGGGGGACCGCTCCCGCCGATGTCACCGTCGTTTGTCGCCGCGACTTGCCCGTCGGGTCAACCCATAGATCATCCCCATCGTTCCTTTTTGAAGGAAAGGGCCGGCTCGGTCCTGCACCCGGCGTGTCGAGCCTGCGCTCGCTCATAACGCCCGAGTCGCTGTTCCCGGCGAAGATATCGAACTTGCAAAGTCGCTAACTTAGCATTTATAACGATTGATCTCATTGTATAACAACGTTATAAAATTGTCCAGCGCTGTCGAAATCGCGATGCGAAGTCAGTACTCAATCTTTGTGAGCGCAGCTTCGGCTCTCGCGTGAGCCGGCCGCCCACCAATTCTGAAGGAGTATAACATGCCTTGGAGCATCGAGCGTAAACACGACCACGTCGCTGTCGTGACGATGAATACCAACAAGGTCAATGCGCAAAACCCGGCATTCTTTGACGATCTTCATGCCGCGTTCGATCGCCTCGAAACCGAGTTCGATGACTGTGCCGTCGTTCTGACCGGGATGGGGAAAGTGTTCTCGGCAGGACTCGATCTGGATCATCACTTCGCGATGTACGCGCGCCGCAATCTCAAGGAGATCGATGGTTGGTTCGCGGCTTATCGCGCTACCAATCTTCGTCTGTTTACCTATTCCCGACCCACCGTCGCGGCAATCAATGGCCATGCTTATGCGGGCGGGTTCATCACGGCGATCGACTGCGACTATCGGATCGCGACCGAAGGCGCTCTGCAATTTTCATTGAATGAGGTGCCGATCGGAATTCCGATGCCAGCGGTTTATTGCGAGATCATCAAATACGCGATCGGCACGCAGGCCGCGTCCGAGTTCACGCTTTTCGGTCAGGTTTACGATCTGGAGGCCGCAAGCCGGATGGGCGTCGTGCAGAAGAAGGTGGCGCCGGACCAGCTTCTGGATGCCGCCGTTGCCTGGGCCGCTCATGTGACGCCTGACTGCTATCCGGCCTATTCATTTGCCAAGCGCGCCTTACAGGCAACGACGATGGCCGCAATCGATTCAGCGGCGCGACTCGATCTGGATTGGCTGTCGCGGGGCATGTCGGATCCCAAGAGTTTGCGCGCGAATGCACGTCGCTACCGCGAGTTGAAGGGTCGGGACATCACCTGGCCGCTGCCCGCCTAAGACCATCAGTTGTCGTCTAACGGGTCACGCGTTGGAAGGAGCGCACGCATCGGAAACCGGACAAAGCGTGCGCCCCGTCTTTTCTCACTCACAGCGCGATGGGCGCACCGGCCGGTTCGGCGACGCGTTTCTATTCAACAGCCAGTCCGGGTGGCGTGGCGATCTCGATCACGACGCCGCCCGGAGCGTTGCAATAGAAGGTGGTGACGCGGCTGCCGCCCCGGCTCAGGTCCTGAACCGTTTCCGGCGACAGGCCGGCTTGCGCAAGTTCATCATGCTTGGCCTGCACGGCGTCGCGGGCGCCGACATAGAAGCCGACATGAAACGTTTCCGGATACGCGGCCGGGTCGTGCTTTTTCGCCTTCATCAACGTCAGGACGAATTCATCCTGATTGCACATCAGTGCGAAGGCATCCTGTCCGCGCGTAGCGAGGCGCTTGAGCCCGAAGAACCGCTCGAAGAACAGCACGAGGCCGCCCACATCGGAAGTAGCGAGATTGAGGTGTTTCAGTTGCATTGGCATCATCCGTTCATGGTTGAGGGACGGGCGCAGATGAAGCCGACGATGCCGGGAGAGCCGAAAGCAAGGTTTCCACGAACCGCCGGCACCGTGACATTCTCTGTCACTGCGTCCGGCCGTGGATCCAAACCACAAAGTGGCGGATAGAATTCCCGGTGGTCAGGAATTGGCCGGGCTTACCAAGCCGGCCATGTCTTTTTCGGCATCTAAATTGTAGCTGAAAGCGCGGTTTCAGGCAAGCCGACGCAACATTACCTTGAGGATTGTCAGCGCGCGGACCGCGGGCGCTGGCCCGTATCGGTGAAAGAAGAAATCAGTCATGGTCGTCACGCGTGCTTGGGCAATCGTCGCGCTCGTCTTTTGTTCTTTCATCAATGGAGCCGCCATGGCTTTTGATATTATGGCTTTTGACATTGAGGCGCACCGCGGGGGGCGGGCGCTGTTTCCCGAGAACACGCTGCCCGCCTTTGCGAACGCGCTCACGATGGGCGTGACCACGCTGGAACTCGATATTGGCGTTACCAAAGATGGTGCGATCGTGGTCTCGCACGAGCGCGGGCTCAATCCGGACCTCGCCCGTAATACAGACGGCGTCTATGTGGCGCCGCCCGGCACTCCCTTCGTTCAATTGTCGCTCGCAGAGGTCAAGACCTATGACGTAGGTCAGATCAGGCCTGGCAGCGCCTACGCGGCACAGTTTCCCGATCAGCACGCGGTGCCGGGAACGCGGATTCCAACACTCAGCGAAGTCCTGGCCCTGGTGCGGAAATCGGGCGACAGCCATGTGCGGCTCAATATCGAAACCAAAATCGATCCCAATCACCCGGAGCAGTCGCCGGAGCCGCAGCGCTTCGTCACGCTGCTCTTGGATCTGCTCCAGGCCGAGAAGTTCAGCGACCGCGTCACGATTCAGTCCTTTGACTGGCGGACATTGCAGCTGGTGCAGAAATTGGCGCCCGCGATACCGACAGTCTATCTCACTCTGCAAAAAGGATCAGGTGCGACCATTTCGCTGGACAGGGCTTCGGAGTGGACGGCTGGCTTCAATCCCGCCGAGTACGGCCATTCACTTCCGCGCACGATCAAGGCGGCCGGTGGCGCGATCTGGTCGCCCCACTTCGGCGATGTCAATGCCGAGCTGATATCCGAGATCTCATCGCCTCGGCCTCTCGGTCGTGGTCTGGACCGTCAACAAGCCTGCGGATATGGCGCGAATGATCGAAATCGGAGTGGAAGGAATTATCTCGGATCGTCCGGACTTGTTGCGGCAAACGGCCGGCGAGGCGGGCGTTACTCTGCCGACCGGCTCGCCGGTCACTCCGTAAGCGATGCTGGCGGCTTAGTATTGATGTCGCGGGGTTGGCGCGACGTCGATAATCCCGAGATCCACCAGGGTACGGTGGAAGCGGCGTTTCCGCTCCGAGGGCGACGCGAAATAGGCTTCGCCGCAATGCTTGAGAAGGCTCGCGCGCGTCGCGAAGATCTCGTCAAGCGGCAGACCAGCCTGCTGCAAGGCGACTGTTCCAAGAAAGGCAATATCCAGGTCCGGGCCGCGGCCGGGGACAAGTCGGTCGGAGCAGCCGTTCAGGGTTTCGATGGCATAGAAGGTGCGAAACTGGCGTCGTGCATCGACGGGAAGCTTGATTTTTGCCTCGATCCGCCGCGCCATCACGGGTTGATGATCTCCGTAGTGGATGATCAGCATTGGACGTCCGGGAAAACGAGTCGAAAGCTCGGATTTGAGCCTGTTCCAGGTCGCCGCGGTTTCTGCGAGTCGGGCGTAGTATTCGGCATAGTAAGCATCGGGGAGGCTGGCGGCAGCAAAGGCTCGTTCGCTCTCAAACCGCTCCGGCGCGCCCAGCCTTCGGTTGTGAGGGCCGTGATTGAAGTTCGTTAGCGCATATAAAAACCGCGGCGCCGCATCGCCGGCAATCCTTTTCATATGAACTTCGAGTGCTGCTTCCAGAAACAATGCATCGGAATATGTCGCTTCGAATTGATCGACATCGAACGGCGGATCAAAATCATCGATGAAAATGCGTTCGCCGATGCCGATTGCACGGTAAAACTCATCGTAGTTGAGAAAGCTGCGACGGCAGCTGGACGCCAGCATTGCACCATACCCGAGTGCTGTCAGCGTCTCTGGAAGACTGTTGCGGAATCGGCCGACGCCTCTCTTGAAAAGAAAATAGGCGTTTGAACCGAAGCTCGCGCTGGAGAGGCCGGTTAGCAGGCTGAATTCGGATTGCCACGACCCGCCGCCGAAGATATCGACGTTGAGGGTTCCATGGAGGCCGTTTTTCGGAGACAGGAATGCTTCGACGATTGGTTCAACCGGGAGCCCGAATAAGCGCGGATCGAAGATCAATTCGTGCTGGATCACGATAATGTCGGGATAGTCGAGGGTGCGCGCTGGTATGGCCGGCATCAGCGGCAACGGATCCTCGGCGATATCGCTCAGGACGAGCCCGCCGAACTGCCGCCACGAAAGTGGGTCGAGAAGGGAGGCTATGAAGGTCGAAAAAAAACACCGCCGCTGAGCTGCAATGCGCCGGAACGAAGCCGGCCCGCCGCCTGTCCGATCTGCCGCAAATAAGCCAATAGAGGCAAGGGCGAATAGAATAACCTGGAGTTCCAGGGAAACCGGCGGCCCGGCCACGTAGAGCCATGCTGCGACTGCGGCCAGGACGGCGACGATGGCTCCGGCGAAAAAGGCTGTGACGGCGAGCGGATATTGGACCATAAAAAACGGCACCGTTCCCGCAAACGCCAGCGGCAAATCTGTCACGGTTAGTTTCAGCCCGCTATGCCTGTACTTGACGTTTGACGCGCCGAAGATTGCCGCCACCAGGATCGACGATAGCAGGATAGCTCTTTCAAGATCGGCAACGACGAACAGCAAGACCGCAGCAATCCAACACAGCGCGGCAACAGCCAATTTAAGGTGCTCAGCGCTGCGCTCCGCCAGGCAAATGACGGCGACGGCTGTCACAATGATCAAAGTCAGCGCCATATGGATAAGAGGCCGGCTAGCGAATAAATCATGCACTGCTATACCATCAGGAAAGACCAGGACAGCTGGTGTTTCAATCCTCTTGATGACCGTCAAGACGCCGCCGGCGTCGCGCTTATCGGCGCGGGTCTGAAGTGATATCGGTCGGTCTTCTGCACGGAGATATGAAATCATGACCGAC
Source organism: uncultured Pseudomonadota bacterium (assembly GCA_963729395.1). Taxonomy (GTDB): domain Bacteria; phylum Pseudomonadota; class Alphaproteobacteria; order Rhizobiales; family Xanthobacteraceae; genus Bradyrhizobium. Next base: position 42,988 of record CAVSOS010000013.1, read on the forward strand.
CTTGACGCCCCGGATCCGGCGGCGAAGCCCGACGACATGGTCGATCCTGCGTTCCTCGCCGCCAGCATGATCGACGAACGTGCGCCCGACATCGTCGAAGCTCTCAACGACGTGGCTGCAGAACTCGCAGCCGGGGTTTTGCTTCATCTGCCGACCGATCTCGCCATTGAAGTGCTCGACCAGCCGGGGTTGGACCGCGAACCCGAACTCATCACACTGATGCCGCGGGATGCGGCCGCAAAGCTGCTTGCCGGCGTGTCGGCCGACCGGGTTGCCGACATATTCCACCAGGTGGAAGAGCCGCACAGTTCCGAGCTGCTCGATCTCCTGGACGCCGACGCCAGGGTCAATATCCGCCGGCTGTTGCAATATCCCAAGGGCACCGCCGGATCGATCATGACGACGGAGTTTGCCAGCGTGCCCTCGACCTATACGGTGCGGCAGACGCTCGACTATATCCGGCACGTGGAGAGCAGCCGGGAAACGGTCTATGCGATCTATGTGCTGGATCCCGTTAGCAAGAAGCTGGTCAAGACCATTTCCCTGCGCCGGCTCATCACCGCCGATCCGGAAGCGCCGGTGCTCTCGGTTGCCCGGCCGGGCCGAGTGATCACCGTGACCCCCCTCATGGACCGGGAAGATGTTGCGCGGCTGATCTCGAAATACGACTTGCTCGCGGTGCCGGTGGTGGACCACGACCGGGTCATCGGCATTGTCACCGTCGACGACGTCATCGACGCCATCGTGCAGGAAAATACCGAGGACGTGCAGAAATTCGGCGGCATGGCGGCGATCGACGAGCCGTATATGGAGGTCGGCTTCTGGCAGATGATGAAAAAGCGCGGCGGCTGGCTGTGCGCGCTGTTCCTGTCCGAAATGCTGACGGCATCGGCGATGCAGGGCTACGAGGGCGAGCTTGAGAAGGCGATCGTGCTGACGCTGTTCATACCGCTGATCATGAGTTCGGGAGGCAATTCCGGATCTCAAGCCACATCGCTTCTGATCCGCGCATTGGCCTTGCGCGAGCTTGAAACCAGGGACTGGTGGCGCGTGGCGCTTCGGGAAATCCCCAATGGACTGGCGCTGGGGGCGATGCTGGGCCTGGTCGGCATCGTCCGCATTTCGCTGTGGCAGTATCTGGGCCTCTACGACTACGGCGAGCACTGGATGCTGGTCGCGCTGACCGTAGGCTTGGCCCTCATCGGCATCGTCATGTTCGGTTCGCTGACCGGATCGATGCTCCCGTTCATCCTGCAACGGATCGGCTTCGATCCGGCCAGCGCGTCGGCGCCGTTCGTCGCGACCCTGGTCGACGTCACGGGATTGGTGATCTATTTCTCGGTCGCTTCCCTGATCCTCCGGGGCACGTTGCTGTAGACCGGCAAGCTGCCCGGCCGGGAGGGCAAGGCCCGTTGGCGCATCAGGCGGTCAACTGATGGCTTGGTTTCCAGGGCGACCGCGCGGCCCGCTGCCTGGGATTTTACCGATTCTTCACCAGTTCCCAGATTGCCGGAAGCAAATTTACTCTTTTCAGATTTCAGCCGTATTAAATCAAGCCTGAACCAATGAGAGGCGTTATGCCGAACGGCAGCGCTACAGCTATGATGCTCGACCACATTCATTGCCGTGCGATTTGCGACGAGATAGGCGAGCGGCTGCGTGAAGTCCTTGGCCGGGAAGCGTCGGAAATCCCGCCACGCCTGCTTATGCTGGTTGATGAACTCGCCCGATTGGACCATGGGCCTTCAATCGTGCCATCAATCGACGAGATGTCGTTTCCGCTGTGCCCCGAACCCTTCAATTCAGTCAAGCGGTCAGCCGACGAGGCACCGCCTGCCACCAATCGCGGATTAACTTCTGTCGGGCCGTGAGTTGAACTGAAAGATCAGCGAACGGTCGCGCCTTCGCGGGAACAGCAACCTCGATCTTGCCGACTGCCATTGCGGCCTCCTGCGCATCTTCCTCGCCGCTGAATCGATGAATTTCGAAGCTGCGATAGTTGGGCATCATGTTTTGAAAGCCGAGATGCGCCAGCCGGCCAAGTTGCAATAGCTCGTTTAATGATAGATCGACGCGAAGCTTTCCCTCCGCCGGAGCTTTCCTTCTTACGCCGGCAGCATGGCCCTTAATCCAGCATGCCTCGCCAATCGCGTCGCCAAATATCCAAAGCTGCGCGTGATAAGGATCGGTCGAACCCTTGCTTGTTTTCCGACGTTTTTTCGAGACGGCTTTGATCCCCTCGGCTGCCTTTGCCACGCGCTCGGGAATAGCCTGACCTTCAAGTTCGTAGTGCGAACTCAAACCCCTCACGATCTCGCGTGTGGCTTCTTCCATGCCTCGAAGTCGCCCCTTCTCGAAATATGAGTTTGCACAGGACCAGCTGGCGACGACGAACGCCATCAGCAGGCCCACCAATATGAGGAGAATATCCACAGCCCCACCTCACGTTAGTCCGAAGTATGTTCGAACACGTTGCCCCAAATAAATTTAGGTGAATTTCGTTAATGCAGTCGTAAGCGGCACTGCTGCGGGCGGCGCCGGCGAAGCCAACCGTTGCGGCAAGTGCGTAAGACGAAATATCATCACTGCCGAAGCCAAGAGGGATATGACTGTCGATAGTTGTTTATTAACCAAGTTCATTCAACTTGCGAAAGCTGCTTTCTGGTGCAGTGCCCATCAGAGCCGCCGTTGGTCTCGGACGCCAACGGCGGCTTTTCTATTAGCCGGCCCAATAGGCGGACCCATCGGTAGGCGATGTCGCCTGTCGGCACATAGCGTCAGTTACTGCGGCGCGGCGACATATCCGGAGTTGGGTGTAATCGGGAAGTGACCGGCTCCCAAGGTGACGCGATCGGCCCGCAGGCGACGAGGTTGCGTTCGATGTACTGCCCCCGAGCGATCAAGGCGTCTCGAGTGCCATCCACGTCCTTGTGGATGGTAACGAGGCGGCGGTCCGTGATCCACGTCACAGCGGCCCGAGCCTCTATGACCATGGCGGGCACCGGATGCCGATCGCGCGGACCGCAGGCTTCGCCCTCATCGGCATCGTCATGTTCGGCTCGTCGGCCGACGCGATTGACCCACTCCTCACATCAGTCCTGTCGCATGCTGGAGCGACGAAGAAGGACGGTTTAGTCTGCCCGCGAACCGTGTTCTGCAACCGGCGACAATTTCTCATGCGCATCCTGCTCACCGAAGGCTCCGGGCTCACGTCGCGGCAGGTCGCGGGCCGGCTCGGCGCGCTCGGCCATCAGGTCGAGATTCTGTCCTCGACTGCCCTCTGCCTGACGCGTTTCACGCGGCATGTGCGCGCTGTGCACGCGGTTCCGCGTTTCGGGCTCGATCCATTCGGCTGGCTCGACGCCGCCGAACGCATCGTCGCGGAAAGGCGAATCGATCTGCTGTTTCCGACCCAGGAGCAGGTCACAGTTCTGTCGGCGCTGGAGTCGCGCCTGACGCTCCGCACGGTCGTTCCGCCCTTCGCCGCCCTCATGCGAGTGCAGGACAAGGTTTCCGCGTTTCGCGCGCTGTCGGAAATCGGCGCGCCGCAGCCCGAAACGCTGGTGATCGCTTCAGCCGACGATCTCTCGCGCGTGAAGAATTTTCCGGCCTTCGTGAAGCGGCCGGTGAGCACGGCGAGTTCCGGCGTGCGGCGGGTGAAAACGCCGGAGGAACTGGCCGACGCCGCGCACGCCTTCGGGCTCGGCGCGGGCGAATTGATCGTGCAGACACAAGCCAGCGGGCAGCTCGCCATGGTTCAGGCGGTAGCGCAACGCGGGCGGCTCGTCGCGCAGCACGCCTGCCTGCGTTTGCGCGAGGGCGTGGGCGGCGGCGCCGCGCTGAAAGAAAGCGTCACGCTGCCGGAAATCCCGGTGCTGCTCGCCAAACTCGTCGCGGCGCTCGACTGGCATGGCGGGCTGTCGATGGACGTGATCGTGAGCGATGACGGGCCGAAGATCATCGACGTCAATCCGCGCCTCGTCGAGCCGGCAAATGCGCTCGCCGCGGGCGTCGATCTTGTTGGCGCCATGCTTAACGTCGCCGGTGCCAGGTATGCGCCCGAGCAGCCGGCGGGACGGCCCGGCGTGCGCACGCATCAGGCGCTCATTGCCATTCTCGGCGCGGCGGAACAAAGCGGAAAACGGCGCGCGGTGCTGTGCGAAACGCTGAACGCGATCTTTTCACGCGGCGCCTATGTCGGGTCGGCCGAGGAACTGACGCCGCTCAGCGGCGATCCCGTCGCCGCAGTCCCGCTTGCGCTCGCGCTCGCGGCGACGCTCACCTATCCGCCGCTCTGGCGAAAGTTCCATACCGGTGCCGTCGGGCCTTACGCGGTGACACCGGAGGCTTGGCAAAGAATTGTGGAGGCGGGCAAATCCCAGGAAGCCTTGTTCGCCGCCAGCCACGCAAATGGCTCGTCCACCGGTGGAGCAAGAAGCTAGCGACGTGGTGTCAGGTGCTGAAACGACCGAAAATCATATTCGGGAAGCTGCAAGGTGTCGCTGATCTCGCGGCCGATGGCAAGCGTTGCAAGCCCGGGAATCGCAAATGCCCTTATCACTTGATTGCGGAAACTGAGGCCCCATCGGGTCTTCGGTGCAAAGGCGCCGGCGAAGCGTTCGGCGCCTCGCTGTTTTATCTCGATGAAGGGGCGCAAGCGCGCTTCGCAATTGTCGAAGGCTTGTGGATATTGCCCGCCCGCCTGGGCGAGCTCACCCGCCAGCACGTAGGCCGAGACCATCGCCAATGCAGAACCTTGTCCGGCCAGGAGGGAGACGCAGAAGGCAGCATCTCCGATGAGGGCGATGCGCCCCTTTGACCAGCTTCTCATCTTGATCTGACTAACGCGGTCGAAATAAAGTTCGGTTGCGCGATGCAGTTGCGCCATGACCGACGGGCATTCCCACCTGCCGGCGGCATATTTTCTGTGCAACATGGCCTTCTGCTCATCGAGCGTCGAAGGCAACGGATCGCCGTCGGCTGCGAAAACGAACAAGAACAGCGTTTGGTCATCGCGCAGCGTAAAGCGCCCAACCATCCTTCCCGGTTGTCCGTACATCAGATACACATCTTCGTCGCGCGGCCGATAACCATGGGCCTCGAATGCGGCGACGATGTAGCCGAGGTCTTTCTCGAAGCTGCTGCGGCGCGCCAAAAGTAAGTTTGCGAACGCTCGAGTGCAGGCCATCGGCGCCGATCACGAGGTCGAACTGACGTTCGCCCGAATGCTTTAGTTGAACCCCCACGCAGTCGGGATGCTCCTTAAGGCCGACAATCTCGTCGTCGAAAATGACTTCCGCGGTGTCTTTGATTTTTTCGAACAGCAAACGCGAAAGCTCGCTTCGGGGGAGCGTCACGTATCGCCCGCCGGTCAACTCCGTGAAGAGCTTGGTTCCAAAGCCCGCTGCGCGCCGGCCGCGATCGTTCACGATCCGCAGTTCCCGCACTTTGTAGCCAATGCGATTGATCTTGGCGATCAGCCCCATCCGCTCGGCAATGTCGTAGCCAAGACCCCAGAAGTCGATCACATAACCTCCGCTGCGCAGCGCAGGCGCGCGCTCAATTAGCGTCGGCTCGAAGCCGGCTGCTTTCAGCCAGAAGACAAGCGTTGGTCCGGCGATGCCGGCCCCCGAGATTAAGACTGTTTTCATCGCAGAAGACCAATTCGACCTGGAACCGGTTCAGGTTTTTAAAGTCCCCGATAGGGGATCAGTAAATCCCACGCCTTTAGGCGGCTTGGGACAGCGGCATTTTGCAGCGTAGACTGGGAGGATGGAAGGGTACAAGCGCGGTAGCCACACGGTCTGGGACTGCAAGTATCACGTGGTCTGGGCGACGAAATATCGTTTTGCGGTTCTCGGCGGTGACGTCGGGGATCGATGTCGGGAATTGCTTCGTGAGACGGCACGTGCTCACGAGATGATCATTCATGCCGGAGCGATAAATCGAGACCACGTGCATATGCTTCTGTCGATTCCTCCGAGTTTGTCTGTGTCACGTGCTGTGCAGTATCTGAAGGGGCGGAGCTCCCATAAATTGCTGAGCGAGTACGGCGTGTTGCGCAAGCGTTATTGGGGCCAGCACTTATGGGGCAGAGGATATTGGGTCGCCAGCAGCGGAAACGTTACCGATGAGGTATGGGCCGAATATATCAAGAACCAGACAGCGCCAGAACCGGACGATGATTTCAAGGTAACTTGATGCGCATCCATCATCAGAGTCCGCCAACGGGCGGACCAATCCGGCTTTAAGCCGTAATCTGAAGCCACCGGCTTTAGCCGGTGGAGTGTTCACGCCCGGCCTGCAATATAATCAAACTGCCGAGTTGCCTGCAGGCTTTGCTCGGCGCAACTGCAATGCTTCCTTTGCCCGATCGCCTGATTGCTGCACGCTTGAGACATTCCGACGAACCATGAAAAGGTCGGCCTGTCGGGAGACCGGAAATGGGCAGACGACCGTCAAAAGGATGCGATTGTCCCGAGCGGGACAACGGATGATTGACAAAGTCCAGCAGACCTCAGTTCCAATCAGCACGAGATCACAAACGCGTCAAACACGACCAAAAGCCCGTTGGTTGCGCGAGGCTTGATCTCATTCCTCGGTGGACGGCCACGCCGCATCGGTTTACATCCCGAAGGCGCCGGGGGCGGCCAACGCAAGGAATGGAGATGGAGCCGCGCTACCGGAAAAACCTGAATGTTCTTGTGCCTTGCTTCGTCGTGCTCGGCATCATGTTCGGGCTAGTGGCCTATTCGCCAGAACTGTACCGCGCATTCTGCGGCGCAACCGGATACGGAGGAACGACGCAGCGGGCGTATTCCGACCCGACTGCCACCTCCGATAAGACGGTGACGGTTGCGTTCGACAGCAACGTCGCGCCGGACTTGCCGTGGCGGTTCGAACCGGAACAGCGCTCCGTGACTGTTCGCCTCGGCGAACAAAAGCTCGTATTCTTCACAGCCGAGAATCTCAGCAACGAGTTGATCGTCGGGCACGCGACCTTCAACGTCACGCCGGAGACGAGCGGTATCTATTTCAACAAAATTCAATGCTTCTGCTTCAACGAAGAACGCCTCGACCCGCATCAGAAGATCGACATGCCCGTTGTCTTTTTCGTCGATCCGGCGTTTGCCAAGGATTTCGGATAACATCCACGTCGATACGATCACGCTCAGCTATACGTTCCTGCGCTCGGTGAATCCGTCCCAAGGAAAGAATCTTTCGCGCTTCCTGGCCAATGCTGCGCCGGATACCGTCCATGGCCAGCAACTCTTCACCGAACGGTGCACCGCATGTCACTCGATGGACAGCAACAAGACCGGCCCCATGCTTGGCGGAGTGGTCGGCCGCCGGGCCGGCTCGGCCCCCGGATACCATTATTCGACAGCACTAATGACCGCAGGTCTCACCTGGTCCGCGCATAATCTCGACCAGTGGCTGGCCGACCCCCAAAAATTCTTGCCCGGCGCACGCATGCCGGTGCGCGTGCTCGACACTCCGTCTCGCCGCGACATCGTCGCTTACCTCCAGAAGGTAGGCCAGGAGCGCAACAACCGGACCGGTTCGAACGCACCCGTATCAGACGGGGAATACTAGAGCCTTTTCCGTTCCGATTGAATCGGAACGGAGGCTCTATCTCCTTATTTTGACGTGTTTTCTTCACGCGAACCGGTATCCACCCCGGATCGAGTCCGGGGCAGGCATTCGCTGGAAAACGCTCCAGGTTCGCACTTGGGCAAACGCGGAATGCGCACCAAGGCCGACATCCGCCGACCACTCTGATGATGAGTTCATGACCTGGTTCAGGAGAACTACCGCGCGTCGCGCGCGACCAGTCTGGCGGGCGCCTTCTTGTCCGCCTCGCGAGCTGTCAGCGCCATCACCGAGACCGCGACGATGCGGTCGAGGATGCCTGCGACGTCGTTGAGATCGCACGATCCCTCCGACAGTTTGATCAGTCGCTCGCTGTCGCGGATGGTCTGGTGCGCCATCGCCAGCGCAAAATGCAATGCCCAATAGAGTTCGACCTCGTCGCGGCCGGGCAGCGAGCGCCGCATCGCGGCGGCGAATTTCCGCAAATGATCGATTTCGCGATTCTTGATCCGGCGGATCGGCGGCACCAATTCGATCGAGGCCCGGATCATGAAGCGCGCCGCCGTCGAGCGCTCATTGTCGGGGCCGAGGCAGCCGCGCAGGGTCGGCCCGACCAGCGCGCGGAAGATGGCGTCGATCGCGGCGCGTCCGCCGCCGGCCGCTTCGGCGGCCTTCAATTCGTTGAGCCGCTGGCGGTTGGTGGCAAGACTGCGGGTGACGAACAATTCGGCGATCAGTTCGTCCTTGGAGCCGAAATGATAGTTCACCGCCGCAAGGTTGACGTCGGCGGCGGCGACGATATCGCGCAGCGTGACGTCGGCGAAGCCGCGATCGGCGTAAAGCCGTTCGGCGGAGGTGAGGATTGCGGCTCTGGTATGGTCCGTCGGCATGTCATGGCCACTATGCACCACCGCAAAATGCGGAGAGTTGCAATTCAAACAGTTGTATGAAACTATAGTTTGAAGGCTGGAATGTCAATGCACTTGACGCGTTGCCGCGCCAGCAAATGCCACGCCGGCCGTCATCGCCGCGCCGAAAGGCGCGATAAATAGTTTTATATGGTCTTGCGGTGAACAGGCTGCGGGGAGACAGTGCCGCCAACAATTTCCGCCTGAAAAATGTGAGGAACGCCCAATGGACTTCAACATGTCTGACCGTCAGCGCGAATGGCTCAACCGCGTGGAATCGTTCATGCACAATCACGTCCGGCCCGCGGTGCCGATCTACCAGAAGCAGGACGCCGAGGGCGATCGCTGGAAGACGATTCCGGTGCTGGAGGATCTGAAGAAAAAAGCGCGCGCCGAAGGTCTGTGGAACATGTTCATGCCGCCGTCGTCGCATGAGGACGATGAATTCCGTGGCGCGGGATTGACCAATCTGGAATATGCGCCGCTCGCAGAGCAGATGGGCCATATCGGCTGGGCTTCGGAAGTGTTCAACTGTTCCGCGCCCGATACCGGCAACATGGAAGTGTTGATGCGGTACGGCACCAAGGAGCACAAGCGGAAGTGGCTGCGTCCCCTGATGGACGGCGAAATCCGCTCCGCGTTCCTGATGACCGAGCCCGCGGTGGCGTCATCGGATGCCACCAACATCGAAACCAGCATCAAGCGCGACGGCGACCACTATGTGATCAACGGCCGCAAATGGTGGTCGTCCGGCATGGGCGATCCGCGCTGCCAGGTCATGATCGTGATGGGCAAGACCGATCCCAGCCTGCCGCGCCATCAGCAGCAGTCGCAGATTCTGGTGCCGCGCGACGCCAAGGGCGTCAAGATCGAGAAGATGCTGCCGGTGTTCGGCTTCGACGATGCGCCGCACGGCCATGCCCAGGTGCTGCTGGAGAACGTCCGGGTTCCCGCCGGCAATATTCTGCTCGGCGAGGGCAGGGGCTTTGAAATCGCACAGGGTCGTCTCGGCCCCGGCCGCATCCATCACTGCATGCGCACCATCGGCAAGGCCGAGGAAGCGCTGGAGAAGATGGTCAAGCGGCTGTCGTCGCGCACCGCGTTCGGCAAGAAGATCATCGAATACTCGATCTGGGAACAGCGCATCGCCGAGGCCCGCACCGACATCGAGATGAACCGGCTGCTGTGCCTGAAGGCCGCCGACATGATGGACAAGGTCGGCAACAAGACCGCGCAGCTCGAGATCGCCATGATCAAGGTGGCGGCGCCCAACATGGCGCTGAAGATCATCGACAACGCCATCCAGGCGTTCGGCGCGGCCGGCGTGTCCGACGATGCCGGCCTGGCGCGGGACTATGCCTCCATGCGCACGATGCGCCTGGCCGACGGCCCGGACGAGGTCCATAACCGCGCCATTGCCAGACTTGAACTTCGGAAGTATGCCAACGCTTCCACTACGCACTAAGGGGAGCCCCACAAATGGCGCTCCCGCAAAAAAATGAGGGAGCGTCATCGTGGCTGACGGCGTCAGGAGAGACGAGGAGTTTTCCGGCACCAAGCCGGTCGAGGAGCGGCATCGGATCGACGAGGCGCGCCTCGACGGCTGGATGCGCGAAAACGTCGAGGGCTATCAGGGACCGCTGACCGTCCTGCAATTCAAGGGCGGTCAGTCGAACCCGACCTATCGGCTCGATACGCCCGGCCGCTCCTATGTGATGCGCCGCAAGCCGTTCGGCAAAGTTGCTGCCGTCGGCGCATGCGGTCGATCGCGAATTCCGGGTCATCGCCGCGCTCGGCAAGCAGGGCTTTCCGGTCGCGAAGGCCTATGCGCTGTGCACCGACGACAGCGTGATCGGCGCGGCGTTCTACATCATGTCGATGGAAGAGGGCCGGGTGTTCTGGGATCCGACGCTGCCGAGCCAGACGCCGGAGGCGCGGCGCGCGATCTTCACCAGCAAGATCGAGACGCTGGCGAAACTGCACAGCTACGATCCGCAGGCGATCGGGCTTGGCGATTTCGGCAAGCCCGGCAATTATTTCGCGCGCCAGGTCGATCGCTGGACCAAGCAATACCGGGCGTCCGAAACCCAGCACATTCCCGAATTCGAAAAGCTCATCGAATGGCTGCCGAAAACCGTGCCGCAGCAGGAGCGCGTTTCGATCGTCCACGGCGACTATCGCCTCGACAACATGATCTTCCACGCCACCGAGCCGCGGGTGCATGGCGGTGCTGGACTGGGAACTGTCGACGCTCGGCGATCCGATGGCGGACTTCACCTATCTGCTGATGCAGTGGACCATGCCCGGTCTCGCCAATGTCGACCTCAAGGCGCTGAACATTCCGAGCATGGAAGAGGCGGCGCAGATCTATTGCAACGTCACCGGCAGCGCCGTTCCCGACCTGAACTGGTATTTTTCCTACAATCTGTTCCGGCTCGCCGGCATCACCCAGGGCATCGCCGGCCGCGTTCGCGACGGCACCGCGGCGAACGCCAAGGCGATGGAATCCGCCAAGCGCACGGTGCCGCTGTCAAAGGCCTCGTGGGAATACGCGCAGAAGGCGGGGGCGGTGTAGCCGTGTCCCGGACGCGGTGCAGCGTCGCTTGACGGTGCACCGCAGAGCCGGGACCCACGCGAAGTGAGAACAAGAAATCAGAACAAAGAAGTCAGAACGCGATGGACCCCCGGATCAGCAGCTCAGCGTTGCACGCTGCGCAGCATCCGGGGCACAACGTTCTCGTTCGAGCTGGCTACTCCACCAGTTCTGCAAACCGTTCTGCCTGACGGGCAAATCACTCAACGGCCTGTCCAGCCCCGCTCGCAAAAATATTCCCGTTCACTTCTGACCCAAATCACTTCTACATCTATCGCCATCCCGCGCCCGCAAGAGCAACTGTGCTGTTAGTTGGGTAGACCGGTCATCGGTCGGCCTCAAGGCTGGCGCTGACGCGCCCCCGCCTTTGGCGGCTGACGGCCTTGACCCCGCCCGTTTACCGGTCTGGCGGACGGTCATGCGCTTGGTCGGGGACCGAGCGCAGTAAGAGCGCTCGCAGTCAAGCGATAGCGTGAGCGCCAGGATTCCATTTCTGGCGGCGTGCGAGCATGGTGTTGAGGATGATGATCAGCTTGCGCATGCAGGCGACGAGCGCAACCTTCGGCTCCTTTCCCTTAGCAATCAGACGCTGATAGAAGACCCCAAGCACCGGGTTGTTCTGTGTCGCTGCGCCGAGACAGGGCATGTAGATGGCGTTTCTGACCCAGCGGCGGCCGCCCTTGATGTGGCGCTCGCCGCGCCGCTTGCCGCTATCGTCGTCATAAGGAGCGAGCCCGACCAAGGCCGCGGCGACCTCGTCGCTGACCTGTCCGAGCTCTGGCATCCCCGCAATAAGGATTGCGGACGTCGTTTGCGCGAGGCCCGGAACACTCTGGATGATCTCGGCCCGCTCGGCGAACTCCGGTGTGGCTTTGATCTTGGCGGAGATTGCGACCTCAAGCTTGTCGATTTCGGCGGCGAGGCTCTTCAAGATGCGCGCATGGGCCTTCCGAGCCGGTTCCGGTGCTGCATGCTCGTTCTGAGCTTGCAGTCGGATCTTGACGTCCATCAGAGCCTTGCGCGCTTTCGCCAGCCCTGCGAGTTCCTCACGCGCGGCATCGGGAACCTGGCCGGGTGCCTGGCTAAACGTTTCAGCGAACCAGGCGATCATCTCCGCGTCGATCGGATCGTTCTTCGCCAAACGCCCGGCCGACAGCGCAAAATTGCGGACCCGCCTGGGATCGACAATCCGCACCTCGATGCCGGCGTTGTGTAGCACGTTGCGCCATTCACGCTCGTAACCGCCACTTGCCTCCATCACCGCCTTGCCCACTTGGTACTTGCGAAGCCAGACAGTCAGCTTGCGGCGCCCTTGGAGGGTGTTCGGGAAAGTCTGCCGCAATTTGAACCGGCGAATGCAGGCATCCACCTTGTCCTTGGCCACATCGATACCGACGACAACGAGATCGTTCTGTGCCATCATCCACTCCCTTCCTTGCTCGGTTCGGGCTCGAAGCCCTTTCAACTGTTCGGGTTGAGGAGGACACCGGAGCTGTCCCTCGCTCTGATCACCAGGCTCTGCCGCCTTTGGGGCGTAACGGGCTCAGTTCCAGCGACGGGCGGTTTTACAGAACCGCCCGTTCGCTCATTCTGGCAGATTTTTCGGACACAAGGGGCGTATCGCGATCGTCACGGACGTTGGGCGCGGGATGCGGTGGACGCGGCATGTCAAAGGACGAATGACATTGCGCGCGGACGGCGAAGTCGTGTGGTCGTGACGCCCCGACGCTGGCGTCAAGTTCTTGGCGAAGGAATTCGCGAGAGCGACGGTGGCAATCAAGCCCGGTCACCGGCGAGAGCACGAAGGAAACCGTTAAAACCATTGCGCAGGGAAGGCCGGGTGTTCCGGTGAACCTGTGGTGACTAACGCGTGTGCTTTCTACCACTGCGCACGCGGCTGCGGGTGCAACGGGCACCCGGCTTTTCCTGCGCCCTCTGATTTTCGAGGGCTTCTTCCTGCAAAACTCGGGTGCTTCGCGCCGCGAGAAGGTGGACGTGCGTTCCTTGGCTGTTTGGAAAATGAATCCGTTGTCCGTAGCCCGGATGAGCGAACGCGAAATCCGGGGCCGCGCTGCGTTCGTTCCCGGATGTCGCTGCGCTCATCCGGGCTACGAAGCGGTGCGTGTCCCGGACGCGGTGCAGCGTCTCTTAACGATGCGCCGCAGAGCCGGGACCCATCCGAAGTCAGAACGACATGTCAGAACAAGATGGACCCCGGATCAGCAGCGCACCACGCCGCAAGAGCGGCGCGTTGCGCTGCATCCGGGGCACGAGCCCTCAAATCGGCTTGCCCGCATAGGGCATCGAGGCGGTGAGGCCGCCGTCGACCGGGATCGCCTGACCGTTGACGTAAGAAGCGTCGTCGCTGGCGAGGAACAATCCCATCGCCGCCAGTTCGTGCGGTTGCCCGGCGCGCTTGAGCGGATTGAGCTGGCCGATCTTGCCGTCGGTGCCGCGCTCCTTGGCGTTGTCGAAGATCGGCTTGGTCATGCCGGTTTCGATCAGGCCGGGACACACCGCATTGATCCGCACGCCGGTGCCGGACAGCGAATAGGCGGTGGTCTGCACCAGGCTGATGACGCCGGCCTTGCTCGCCGCATAGGGATGACCGCTGGCGCCGGCCTTCAGGCCCGCCACCGAGGCGGTGCAGACGATCGAACCGTATTTCTGCCTGATCATGTGCGGCATCGCATATTTGACCGCCAGAAAAGGACCGATCAGATTGATGCGCAGGATTTCCTGCCAGTGCTCGACGGTCTGTTCGGGCAGCGGCACCAGCCCGCCGCTGATGCCGGCATTGGCCCAGATCGCGTCGAGCCGGCCGTAGGCGGACACCGCCTTGTCGATGAAGGCCATCACGTCCTTTTCCGAACCGGCATCGGCCATCACGGCTTCCGCGGTACCGCCGGCCTTGCGCACCTGCTCGACGGTTTCCTTGACGCCTTCGGTGCGGTCGACCGCGATCAGTTTGGCACCCTCTTTGGTGAACAACAGCGATGCCGCGCGGCCGATGCCGCTGCCGGCGCCGGTGATGATGACGGATTTGCCCTCGAGGCGGCCCATGAAGTTTCTCCCTGATCGTTTATGCCGGCCGGCGCTTGCCGCACCACGGAATTTCAAACAAGATTTCAAACGTCAAAGTCATGTCAACGCTAGAGCCTTTCCTTTGACGCGTTTTCTTTACGCGAACCGGTTTCCACTTCGCTGGAAAACGCTCTATTGAGACGATGCGTGCCCTGACGTACGACACGGCACAGTATTGAAGGAATTTTGCGATGTCCAACCAAGACCAATCGGCAGTCGTCGCAACGCGCTGGTGGTGGGTGCGCCATGCGCCGGTCCGCAGTGACGGCGGCAACATATACGGCCAGAAGGATATTGCCTGCGATACCAGCGATCGCGAGGTGTTCGAGGCGGTCGCGAAAATCCTGCCGCGCAACGCGGTTTGGTATGCGAGCAGCCTGATGCGCACGCACCAGACCGCGGACGCGATCTGGGCCGCCGGATTTCCAAGACCTTCGGCGATGCCCCACGTCGCAGCCTTTGCCGAACAGCATCTCGGCCAGTGGCAGGGCATGAATCGAGCGGCCTTCCTCGCCAGCCGGCTGGTCGGCAGTCACTGGTTCGCCGATATCGATGTGCCCGCGCCCGGCGGCGAAAGTTTCGTGGATCTCTACAATCGCGTGAAGGGTGCGATCGAGCGCATCAACGTCGAAGCGGCCGGCAAGGACGTGATCGCGGTCGCGCACGGCGGGACCATCAAGGCCGCGCTTGGCCTTGCGCTCGGCGGCGAGCCCGCCAAGGGGCTTGCCTTCGATATCGACAATTGCTCGGTGACGCGGCTCGATCATTTCGCAAGTGCCGGCCAGGCGAACTGGCGGCTTCCGATGGTCAACCAGCAGCCCTGGATCGCGGATCCGCGGCATGCCGCCATGCATCAGCCGGCAGGTCCCGAAATCGTGCCGGAAACCAAGCTTGCCTGAAGCCAAGCTTGCCTGAAGCATTGTTGTCTGACCTCGTGAACGCTGCTTAGCTCAAAATCGAAACCACAAACTTCACTCTGGGAGAAACGCATGACCTTGTTCGATATGACCGGAAAAGTCGCCGTCGTCACCGGCTCCTCGCGCGGCATCGGCCGCGCCATCGCCGAAAGGATGGCCGAGCATGGCGCCAGGGTGGTGATCTCGTCGCGCAAGCAGCAGGCCTGCGACGCGGTGGCAAAGGCGATCAACGACAAGGCCGGCAAGCAGGTGGCGCTGGCGGTGGCGGCGAACATCTCGACCAAGGACGATCTGAAGAATCTCACCGAGGAAACCAACCGCGTGTTCGGCACGATCGACATCCTGGTCTGCAATGCCGCGTCGAATCCCTATTATGGGCCGCAGGCTGGAATTTCCGACGACCAGTTCCGCAAGATCCTCGACAACAACATCGTCGCCAATCACTGGCTGATCAGCCTCGTGGTGCCGCAGATGATCGCGCGCAAGGACGGCTCGATCACCATCATCTCGTCGATCGGCGGCCTCAAGGGTTCGACGGTGCTCGGCGCCTATGCGATTTCAAAGGCCGCCGACATGCAGCTCGCGCGCAACCTGGCCTGCGAATATGGCCCGCACAATGTCCGCGTCAATTGCATCGCGCCGGGCCTGATCAAGACCGACTTTGCCAAGGCGCTGTGGGACAATCCGGAAACGCTGAAGGCCTCCACCGCGCGCTCGCCGCTGCTGCGGATCGGCGAGCCCGACGAAATCGCCGGCGCGGCGGTATTTCTGGCCTCGGCGGCGGGGAGCTTCATGACCGGGCAAACCATCGTGATCGACGGCGGCGCGACGATCAGCTGACGTTGCAAAAAGTATCCCGTCGTCCCGGCGCAGGAGCCTGTGAAGAAATCGTCTCAATTTCCGACGAACTGTGATTCACTGGAGGTGTGGGCAGCGACAGTTTTGATGGATCAGAAACATGGCGGGACGAGGCAAGGCTCGGGTTGTGGTTGCGAACCGGGCCCAACTGTCGTGGGACCTGATCAATCCGGATGGCTGGTTGGCACCGGACCATCGTGCGCGATTGGTGGTGGGGTTCGTCGAGACGCTCGATTTGACGGTGCTTTACGACAAGGTCGAAGCGCGTGAGGGGACGGCGGGTCGGCCTGCCGCCGACCCGCGTGTGCTGTTTGCGTTGTGGCTTTTGGCGACGATGGACGGGGTTGGCTCGGCGCGGGAACTGGACCGGTTGACCAGCCAGGATCTGGCCTATCGCTGGGTCGCGTGCGGCGTGCCGGTCAACTACCACGGGCTTGCGGACTTCCGGGTGGCGCATGCCGATGTGCTCGACGCTCTGCTCACCGAAACGCTGGCAGTGTTCATGGCGGAGAGACTGTTTGACGCCGACGAGATCGTTGTCGACGGCACCAAAATCAAAGCTTCTGCGGGCAAGAGCTCGTACAAGCGCGCGCTGCGTCTGGACGAGGCGGAGGCGGCCGCGAAGGCCCGTGTCGTCGCCTTGAAAGCCGAGGTCGATGCGGACCCGGCGGCGAGTTCCAAGCGCACCCAAGCGGCGCGGGCACGAGGCCTGCGCGAGACGCAGGAGCGGATCGAAAAGGCACGTGCCAAACTGGCCGAGATCGAAGCGGAGAAAGCCAAACGCGCCAAGCAGAGCCCGAAAGAGGTAGCCAAGCAAAAAGAGGCACGGGCGTCGCTCACCGATCCGCAGGCGCGGCGCATGCGGTGCGCGGACGGAGCGGTGCGGGCGAGCTACAATGTGCAGATTGCAGCAACGACGGATCATGGCTTCGTCACCGCGATCATGGCGACGGACCGGCGCAACGACAGCGGTCTGGTGCGGCCCATGTTCGAGGCGAGCGAGCAACGGCTCGGGCGGCCGATCAAACGCGTGCTGGCGGACACCGGCTTCGCGCAGATCGATGATATTGCAACCCTCAGCAACCGGCCTGAAACGCCCGTCGGCGTCTACATTCATCCACCCAGGGATCGCACCGACGTCAAGCCGAAGACGCTGCTGGCGCGGCAAAAGCAGCGAGAAAAAGAGCCGCAGACGATCAAGGACTGGCGGCAGCGGATGACCACGAACGAGGCAGAGGCGATCATGAAAAAGAGGGGGCGGATCGAACGGGTCAACGCAAACCTCAAGAACCGGGGCTTCGGCACGCTTCTGGTGCGAGGACTTGCCAAGGTGCAAGCGATCGGGCTATGGCACGCGCTCGCCCACAACCTCATCATTGCCCTGCGCTTGAGGGCAATGCCTGCTTCCGCAGCGTGAAACCGGATTGCCTCCCCAACATTACCCGCCGCCCGCAGGCGCCCGCCTTCAGATAGGTTCACAGGCTCGCAGGCCGGGACCCATACGCCGCGTCGCCGCTGTTGGCTTGCTGCCGAGGACACGTCGTTACAGAGAGGCTAGGGGTTATGGGTCCCGGCGTGCGCCGGGACGACGCAACTATTTTGTCAGCGAATGATTCACTCCACCGCCGCGTAGACCAGACTGCGCACCAGCGAACGGAAATATTCGCGCTGGCCGGGGCCCTGCGACATGAAGACGGCAAACAGCTCTTCCTTCGGATCGATCCAGAAAAAGGTTCCAGCCATCCCGCTCCAGAAGAACTGGCCGACCGAGCCGGCGAAGGGCGCCATTCCTTCCGTGGTTCGCACCGCAAAGCCGAGGCCGAAGCTGTGACCCGCCGGCACCAGATGGGATTCGAGCTTCACGCCGGGATCGAGATGGTTGGACGCCATCAATTGCAGGGTCTTGCGGCCGATGATCCGGTTGCCGTCGAGCACGCCGCCATTGAGCAGCATCTGGCAGAACCGCGCGTAATCCATGGTGGTGGAGACGAGGCCCCCGCCGCCGGATTCCATCACCGGCGTTTCCAGCATGTTGAAGAGCTGCACTTTTTCGCCGCTCCAGGGATCGACCGGGAACGGCTCGGCGAGCCGATCGGCATTCTCGGGCCCGGTGTGAAATGCGGTCTCGGCCATCTGCAAGGGCGCGAGGATGCGCTCGGTCAGGAAGGCGCCCAGGGTTTTTCCGGACACGACTTCGATGACGCGGCCGAGAATGTCGGTGGAGCGGCTGTAGTTCCATTCGGCGCCGGGCTGGCACATCAGCGGCATGCTCGCGACCAATGCGGCGTGTTCGGCATTGCTGATCTTGCGGCTGCGTACGCGCGACTGCTGGTAAAGCTGCTGCACCAGGCCGTTGCCGGTATGCTCGTAGGCGATGCCCGAGGTGTGCCGCAACAGGTCCTGGATCGTGATCGGCCGCTTCAGCGGCACGAGCTCGAGCCTGCCGTTGTTTTCGACGCCGACCTTCTGTTCCGAAAATTCCGGAATGTATTTCGCAATCGGATCGTTGAGCAGGAAGTAGCCTTCCTCGAGCAGCATCATGATGCCGACGGAGACGATCGGCTTGGTCATGGAGAAGATGCGGAACAGGGTATTGTGCGCCATCGGCGCGGGGCTGGCGGGATTTTGCCGGCCGAGCGCGTCGAACCAGCCGATCTGACCGCGGCGCGCCACCATCATGGTCACGCCCGGGGTGGTTCCCTTCTCGATGTCGCGCTTGAACGCGTCCGACATCCGCTGCAACCGGACCGGAGAAAGCCCGAGCGATTCCGGTTTGGCCTGGGGGAGCGGCGGGGTCTGCGGGGCGGCGGGGTGTTTGGCGGCGGTTTGCGCGGTCATGGTCTCTCTCCCTCTTGCTCTTGTTGTTGGCCGGATCGATATCATCGGGGTATGGTCAAGTCTGGCGCAGAACACGGGTGTTGAACAGGGCTGGGTTGAACAGGGCGTTAACCGCTTCGCCCTTGCAATCTGGCCTTTGCCTATGCTTGAAACGGCAGATCAGCGGCGACGCTTGGTTCCGATAGGGGTGTAGCTCAGTTGGTAGAGTACCGGTCTCCAAAACCGGTTGTCGCAGGTTCGAGCCCTGCCGCCCCTGCCAGTTCCGCCTATCTTGACCTTTGCCCCCTCCCGCAGTACATAGCGGCACCTGCAGCCGGCCCGCTTTGACGGATATCCGGCGCGGCTTTGAATTCCCCGAACAATCGAGCCCGCTTGCCGGCTCATCCTTCAAGAGAGGGCTGGGCGCAAGAAGGCTGTTCGGCTTCCCTTAAACCGATAAATCGTCTTACGACGGACGCGGATCATCGACGATGGCATTCAGCCCGTTCAAATTCCTGCAGGAAGTGCGCTCGGAGACCGCCAAGGTCACCTGGCCGACCCGCCGTGAGACGACCATCACCACGATCATGGTGTTCGTGATGGTGGCGCTGGCTTCGATTTTCTTTTTCGCCGCGGATCAGATCATCCGCTATCTCGTCACCTTTTTGCTCGGCATCCACTGATGGCAAGCGCCGGAACTCAAATGATGGACAAGCGCTGGTACATCGTCCACGCCTATTCGAACTTCGAAAAGAAGGTCGCGGAATCGATCCGCGAGCAATCCAAGCAGCGCGGGCTTGAAGATTTGTTCGAGCAGGTGCTGGTGCCGACCGAAAAGGTCACTGAAGTGCGCCGCGGCCGCAAAGTCGACGCCGAGCGCAAATTCTTCCCGGGCTATGTCCTGGTCAAGATGACGCTGACCGACGAAGCGTTCCATCTCATCAAGAATACCCCGAAGGTGACGGGCTTCCTCGGCGCGGAAAACAAGCCGATGCCGATCTCGGAAGCCGAAGCCATGCGGATCCTGCATCAGGTGCAGGAAGGCGTGGAGCGCCCGAAGGCGTCGGTGTCGTTCGAGATCGGCGAGAATGTGCGCGTGGCCGATGGGCCGTTCGCGTCGTTCTCCGGTGTGGTCGAGGAAATCGACGAGGCGCGCTCGCGCGTGAAGGTCGCGGTGTCGATCTTCGGCCGCGCCACGCCGGTCGAACTGGAATTCGGTCAGGTCGAGAAGGTCTGATCGTGGCCCTTCGCTCCGCCATGGCGGGCGAGGGAGAACAGCCGTGGAAGGGGACTGACGGTCGCCAGCCGTCATGCGAACCGCACCACGGTCCTGTGAAGCTTCCGGAATCCTCCGGAGCAACATGAGGAGTGCTAGATGGCAAAGAAAGTGACCGGATACCTGAAATTGCAGGTGCCGGCCGGTGCGGCGAACCCTTCGCCCCCGATCGGACCCGCGCTTGGTCAGCGCGGCCTCAACATCATGGAATTCTGCAAGGCGTTCAACGCGCAGACGCAGAAGGAAGAGAAGAATACCCCGATTCCGGTGGTGATCACGATCTACGCCGATCGTTCGTTCACCTTCGAGATGAAGACGCCCCCGATGTCTTTCTTTCTCAAGCAGGCCGCCAAAATCCAGTCCGGATCGAAAGCTCCGGGCCGCGACAAGGCCGGCGCGGTGACACGCGCGCAGGTGCGCGAGATCGCCGAGAAGAAGATGAAGGATCTCAATTGCGATACCATCGAGTTGGCCATGAAGATGGTCGAGGGCTCCGCCCGTTCGATGGGTCTTGAAGTTGCGGGGTAACGGGTCATGGCAATCGGAAAACGTTTGAAGAAGGCCCGCGAGGGCGTCGACCGCGAGAAGCTCTATCCGCTCGCGGATGCCATCAAGATGGTCAAGGAACGCGCCAAGTCGAAGTTCGACGAAACGGTCGAGATTGCGATCAATCTCGGCGTCGATCCGCGCCATGCCGACCAGATGGTGCGCGGGGTGGTGACGCTGCCGAACGGCACCGGCCGCACCTTGCGCGTCGGCGTGTTTGCCCGCGGCGCCAAGGCCGAGGAAGCCAAGGCGGCGGGTGCCGACGTGGTCGGCGCCGAGGACCTGGTTGAGAAAGTGCAGGGCGGTACCATCGATTTCGACCGCTGCATCGCAACGCCGGACATGATGCCGCTGGTCGGGCGGCTCGGCAAAGTGCTGGGACCGCGCGGCATGATGCCGAATCCGAAGATCGGCACCGTGACGATGGATGTCGCCAACGCCGTCAAGGGCGCCAAGGGCGGTTCGGTCGAATTCCGGGTCGAGAAGGCCGGCATCGTGCAGGCCGGCATCGGCAAGGCGTCGTTCTCGGAAGAAAAGCTGGTGCAGAACGTCAAGGCGCTGGCGGACGCGGTCGCCAAGGCAAAGCCGTCGGGTTCGAAGGGCACCTACATCCAGCGCGTGGCGGTTTCCTCCACCATGGGGCCGGGCGTGAAGGTTGAGCCGGGCAGCCTGCTCGGTTAGCCCCGGGGTTGCGGGCCGCTTTCAGATGAACCAGGGCGGAACGGGGCAACCCGTCCCGCCCTTTGCTTTGAAATCGTGCAGGATGCGTCGATGTCCGACAAGGTTTTGATCCATTCACGTTTTCCGAAAGCGATGCTGGTGCGCATCGGGCAGCGCTTCGATCTGATGGACGCCGCCGGAAAGCCGCTGGCTGAGGTTTTCACCAACGAACAACTCGCTGGTGTCCGCGCCCTGATCACGGCGGGCGGCACGCCGCTCGGCGCGGCGGCGATGGATACGCTGCCGAAGCTCGCGGCGATCGTCTGCTACGGCACCGGGTATGACGGGATCGATCTTGCGGCGGCGGCTCAGCGTGGAATTGCGGTCGGCCATAGTCCAGCGGCGAATGCGGCCGCCGTTGCCGATCTGGCGGTGACATTGATGCTGGCCGTGACGCGGCCCTTGCTGCCGGCGGATGACTATGTGCGAAGCGGCAACTGGGCTGCCGCCAAACCATCGTCGCTGATGAGCCCGCAGCCCGGCAATCCCGGGCGCCGTATCGGGGTTTACGGCATGGGCGAGATCGGCCGCAAGATCGCCGCGCGCGCCGCGGCATTCGAGACCGAGGTCGGCTATTTCAGCCGCCGCAAGCACGATGTGCCGTATCGCCACTTTCCGAGCCTGGAAGCGTTGGCGGAATGGTGCAGCGTGCTGATGATTGCGATTCGCGCCGGAGCCGATACCCATCACGCCGTCGATGCCGGGATCCTGCAGAAGCTCGGCAAGGACGGCTATGTCGTCAATATCTCGCGAGGCTCCGTCATCGACCAGCCGGCGCTGGTTGCTGCGTTGACCGACAAGACCATCGCCGGCGCCGGGCTTGACGTGTTCGAAAGCGAGCCGCATGCGCCCGACGCGCTGACTGCCTTTCCGAATGTCGTGCTGACCCCGCATGTCGGCGGCCATACCATCGAATCGCATATCGCGATGCAGGACTGCGTGATCGCCAATCTCGAGGCGTTTTTTGCAGGCCGGCCGCTCGCTCATCCGGTAAGTTGAGTATCCGCTCAGCGCGCCGGGCGCGCAGCGGCTCAGTGTTGGCTGAAGCCCGCGGCGTGACGCAGTTTATCGGGATTACGCACGATGTAGATCGCGGCAATCCGGTCGCCGTCGATCGTCAGGCTCAGGCTATGATCGATTTCGCCGTCCATGTAGAGCAGGGCGCCCACGGTTCCGTTGATTGTTGTCGGTTCGATGCGAATGTTGCGGCCGCTGTTTTTACCTGCCACGCCGATGAAGAAACGCGCGACCTTGTCGGCGCCTCTGATCGGATTCAGCGCGGCGGACTTGCGACCACCGCCATCGGTCATTGCGATCGCGTCCTCGCGCAGCAACCCGGCCAGGCGCGATACGTCACCGCTGGCGACGGCGTCGCCGAACGCACTCAGGAGGCGCGCGTGGCTATCCGGTGTCGCTGATGGGGTCGGACGCGCGTCGCGCACGGCACGGCGGGCCCGTGTCGCCAATTGTCGGCAGGCCGCCTCGGTCCGGTCGATCATCCGCGCGACCTCCGAGAACTGCATGTCAAACACGTCGTGCAACAGAAAGGCCGCGCGCTCCAGCGGCGACAGCCGGTCCAGCGCCAGCAGCAGCGCGAACGAGAGATCTTCAGCCAATTCGGTCGCCGCGTCCGGCGAAAGACCTTCCGCATCAAAAACCGGCTCGGGAAGCCATGGCCCGACATAGGTTTCCCGTTGCGCCTTGGCGCTTTTGAGCCGGTCGAGACACAGCCGGGTGACGACGGTCACGAGGAAGGCTTCCCGGTTGTGAACGTCCTGCGCGCCGGCAAAGCGGAGGTAGGCGTCCTGCACCACGTCTTCCGCATCGCTGCGGCTGCCGAGCATGCGATAGGCAAGTCCGAGTAGCCGCCCGCGATGGGGCGCTAGCGGATCACCTTCATGCAGCCTGTTTGACGACATCGACGTTGTGTCCATTCACAGTAACCCGCCGGCACTCCTTTGCGTAACCAAGAGCGGATTTTACCATAGGAAACATTCGGCCCATTTGAAGCGCCATCGTCAAATCGATCACGCCTTTCTCGCCCCAGCGGGCGCGAATGGCGTTGCGATGTTCGTCGTCGTCAGCGGACCGACGCACCACCGCGTCGGCAAACCGGAACCCGAGAATTGTCGCGCTGTTCATCGACCGCAGGTCGCGGCGCAGTACCGCCTCGATCTGATCCTTTGGCATTCCCGCTTCCAACGCCATGTCGACGGCCAATTGGGTGCAGGGACCGCAATCCTCCGCCAGGGCACCGACGATTTTGGCTGCGAAACTGGCTTCCACCGGGACCACCTCACGATGGCCGGAAGCCTTTGCCACGGGTGCGAATTTGAAGAATGCGGACGGCGACTCCCGGAGCATCATTTCAAGATAACTCGCGTCGTAACCATAGCGCTTGCTCGTTGCACGCAGCATGCGGCGCGCGATCCAACTACGCATGACGTTCTCCTTGGTTCGGGAAGGCGGAATAAAGGGCGAGTGCCGACGGAAGCACGACCGCGGCGAGGTCGAATCCGGCGTGATGATCGTGCCCGGCTACGATCGCCACCAGATGGATCAAGGAGTGGGTGGCCATGAAACCCGCGCCGGCCACCGCTGCGGGCCAGTACAGCGGCCGCCATGCCCGGGCGGCCAGCGCAACACCGGCAATCAGGAATGCCGCGCCAATGTCCTGGACAAAGTGCGGATTGTAGGGGCCGGTCTCGGACGCCCCTGGCACACTCTCGTACCAGAAGGGGCCGGCGAACAGCATCATGGCACCGTTGAGGACGGATAGCGCCCCAAGGATGGCTGCAATGGACCGTTGCATGGGAACCTCCTGCGCCCTAGCCCAACTTTCCCAACTGGACCTCAGAATTTGCGATTTTCGATGTGTCGCCGAGGCAAAAGCTGAATCATTGCAAGGGGTGGGGGATCGAAAATCGTTGTAGTGAAGACCTACTACCTTTTCCGGCGTTTCGTTCCGGGTAGGATCGGCGCCGATGTATTTGCGATTCACTCGGCGACGTAAGGACGGCAAGGAGCACCGTTACTGGAGCATTGTCGCGAGCAAGCGTTGTGCTGGTGGTCGGGTGGTACAGCGGCCGGTGCTTTATCTCGGAGAGATCAACGACAGCCAGCGCGAGGCCTGGTGCCGGGTGGTCGATGCTTTTGACGAAGGCAGCCAGCAACATCGGCAACTCGCGCTGTTTCCTGCCGGGCAAGGCGTTCCGGAGCACGCCCGGGGCTACGGGCTGCAGGTACGGCTCGATGGCATGGAATTACGCCGCCCGCGGCAATGGGGAGCCTGCTGGCTTTCGTGTCATCTCTACGAGCAACTGGAGCTCGACCGGTTCTGGACGGAGCGGCTGCCGGACTCGCGCCAGGGAACCAGCTGGCGGCATATCCTGCAGACGTTGGTGTGCTACCGGTTGATCGATCCCGGCAGCGAATGGCGGCTGCATCGGCAATGGTTCGAGCAGAGCGCGATGGGGGATCTTCTCGGCGAGGATTATTCGCTGGTGTCGAAGAACGCGCTGTATCGCTGTCTGGACAAGGTGCTGCCGCACAAGACCGCGTTGTTCAGCCACCTGCGGCAACGCTGGCAGGATCTGTTCGGCGCCAGCTTCGAGGTTCTGCTCTACGACTTGACCAGCACCTATTTCGAATCGGCCCCGCCGGATGACGAGAACGACAAGCGCCGTTACGGCTACAGCCGCGACAAGCGCAGTGATTGCGTGCAGGTGGTGATCGCCCTGATCGTGACGCCCGAAGGCTTTCCGCTGGCGTATGAAGTTTTGCCCGGCAATACCGCCGACAACACGACGTTGCGCGGCTTCCTGCAGAAAATCGAAAACCAGTCCGGCAAGGCCCAGCGCATCTGGGTGATGGATCGCGGCATTCCGACCGACGAGGTGCTGGCAGAGATGCGGCAATCCGATCCGCCGATCTCATATCTGGTAGGCACTCCGAAAGGAAGACTGACCAAACTGGAAAAAGCTTTGCTCGAGCGGCCGTGGCAAGCGGTACGCGATGGGGTCGACGTCAAGCTCTTGCCGGACGAGCAGGAGCTCTATGTGCTGGCTCGCAGCCGTGCCCGCATCGACAAGGAACGCGCGATGCGGCGGCGCAAGCTGAAATGGCTGTGGGGCCGGCTCAAGGAGCTCTCCGCCATGCGCCTGAAGCGCGAAGAGCTATTGATGAAACTCGGCGCCGCGCGGGACAAGGCAAGGGCGGCGTGGCGGCTGGTGGACATCGAAGTGGATCCGCAGATTGCCAGCTTCGGCTACGCGCTCAACCGCGACAAGCTACGCAAAGTGCGCCGCCGCGAGGGTCGCTATCTGCTGCGCACCAATCTGTACGAACACCAGCCGGAGAAGCTGTGGAAGTTCTACATCCAGCTGACTGAAATCGAGGCGGCGTTCAAGAACCTCAAGGGCGACCTGGAAGTGCGCCCGATCTTCCATCAAACCATCGAGCGGGTCGAAGCTCACATCTTCGTCGCCTTCCTGGCCTACTGTCTCCACGTCACGTTGCGTGCAAGGCTCAGGCCGTTGGCGGGTGGCCTCACGCCGAGGGCGGTGCTCGACAAGTTTGCCGCCATCCAGATGCTGGATGTTCACTTCCCCACCACGGAGGGAAGAACTCTGATCCTCAGCCGCTACACCGAGTTGAACGTCGATCAGAAGCTCCTTGTTAGCCAACTCAATCTTGAAATGCCGCCCCAGCCCCCTCCAAGGATCACCGCCGCGATCGCGAAGGCACCGGCCCGGGCCTTGTAGTGAAGACCTTTTGCTCACCGCCCTTGATCTATAACGGCTATTTGATCACGTTACCCCCCAGTTGGGA
>CAVSOS010000014.1:0-31521 GCA_963729395.1 uncultured Pseudomonadota bacterium
AGCTATCGCCGAAAGTTGGTGACGGCGGGAATCGGAAAGGCGGCATATCGTGGGGGTGCTTGAAGCCTCCACTTCTCCACCAAAGGAGCGATATGCCGTGTCCAAAGATAACATCGTCCAGCTGATTCAGCCAGGAAACGTCGACGACCAACTCACCGAAATCTTACGCAATGGGGCGCGTTCTCTGCTCGCCCAGGCGATCGAGGCCGAGGTCAGCGACTTTCTGTGCAAGCATGCCGATTTGAAGACCGAGGACGGCCACCAACGCGTCGTCCGCCACGGTCACCTGCCGGAGCGCGAGGTGATGACCGGTATCGGTCCGGTCGCCGTCCACCAGCCGCGTGTGCGCGATCGCGATGCGGCCGCCGACGATCCCGACCGTATCCGGTTCTCGCCGTCGATCCTGCCGCCCTATATGCGCCGGTCGAAATCGATCGAGACATTGCTGCCGATCCTTTACCTGAAGGGGATATCGACCGGCGACTTCTCCGAGGCGCTGGCTGCGCTGCTCGGCAAGGATGCCGCTGGGTTGTCAGCATCCGCCATCGGCCGGCTGAAGGACGGCTGGCTCGACGAGCACGCCGCCTGGCAGAAGCGCGATCTGTCGGCGAAGCGCTATGTCTACATCTGGGCCGATGGCATCCATCTCCAGGCGCGCCTCGAAGACGAAAAGCAATGCATCCTGGTTCTGATCGGCGCGACGCCGGAAGGCCGCAAGGAACTGGTCGGCTTCACCGATGGCGCCCGCGAGAGTGCGCACGACTGGCGCGATCTGCTGCTCGATCTGAAGCGGCGCGGGCTCGATGTGCCGCCGCAACTCGTCGTCGCCGACGGCGCGCTCGGGTTCTGGAAAGCCGCTGGCGAGGTCTGGCCGAAAACGCGCGAGCAGCGCTGCTGGGTGCACAAGACCGCGAACGTGCTCGCCAAATTACCGAAGAGCCAGCAGCCCAAAGCCAAACGCGCGTTGCAGGAGATCTGGATGGCCGAAACCAAGGCCATCGCCGAACTGGCGTTCGACGCGTTCGTGGAGAGCTACGCGCTGAAATACGCGAAGGCGGCGGACTGCCTGAGCCAGGATCGAGACGCGCTGCTCGCCTTCTACGACTTCCCGGCCGAACACTGGAAACACCTGCGAACGACCAACCCCATCGAAAGCACCTTTGCCACCGTTCGCCACCGCACGATCCGGTCGAAGGGCTGTCTGTCGAACAAGACTGCGCTCGCGATGGTCTTCAAATTGCTCGAAGGCGCGCAGAAAAGCTGGCGTCGTCTCGATGGCCACAACCAGTTGCCAAAACTCGTTCTCGGTGTAACATTCAACGATGGGATCGAGGTCATCGCCAAGCCGACCGACCGTCAGCTCATAACCGCCGCCGCCGCCTGACCGGTCCCTCCGTCACCAAAATTTGGCGATAGCTCAATCGTCGCGGCCGGCCAGGTGTGACGGCGATGCGGGCATTGGTGAATTCGATCTTTTTCATCGCTCAGAGCGGTTGCCAGTGGCGGTTGTTACCGAAGGAGTTTCCGCCTTATACGACGGTGCAGCGGTACTTCTATCGGTGGCGCGACGACGGCACCTGGCAGAAGATCAACCACCATCTTGTCATGATGGCGCGTGAGGCTGATGGCCGGGAGGCAAGTCCCACCGCAGGAGTGATCGACAGCCAGTCGGTTAAAACCACCGAGGCTGGTGGTCCGCGCGGGTTCGATGCCGGCAAGAAGATCAAAGGACGCAAACGGCACCTTCTCACTGACACCGCAGGCTTTCTGATCGCAGGCATCGTGCATGAAGCCAGCGTACAAGATCGCGACGGCGCACCCGCGCTTCTCCAGTTGATCCGAAGTGCTTTCCCGTGGTTGCGTCATGTCTTCGCCGATGGTGGCTATGCCGGTCCGAAACTCAAAAAGGCGCTTGCCTCAATCGGCCGCTGGACCATCGAGATCGTCAAACGATCCGATGCCGCCAAAGGCTTCAAATTGTTGCCACGCCGCTGGGTCGTCGAACGAACCATCGCCTGGCTCAACCGCAACCGTCGTCTTGCAAAAGACTTCGAGGCAACGATTGCAAGCGCCGAAGCGTGGCTTATGATCGCCAGCGTCAAGTTGCTCTCGCGTAGTCTCGCCAGAGCATGATCAGCACCCTAAAACATTATAAGTCGAACTCTTAGACATTCGTGCAGCAATCAATATGTAGACAAAGTGCAGACACGGGCCGGTCGCGGGAAGGGGCAATAATTCAAGAAGTGCCCGGTTTCATTGGTGAGCGCGGAGGGACTCGAACCGTCAACTCCGTGATGCAAAGTGACGGGGCGCGGAACCCCACAATATCTCATGCGTTCCGTCCCGTTGCATGTCGGAAGCGTTGAGCTTGGCTGGGTTAAGAATTATTGATCGCGCCGCGCGCTCTAACCATAGTATCGTCGTGCTGCCATTCGGAAAGGATCTCGCGGGCATGATGCCCCGATAAGAGGATTCGGGATCCTCTTTCAGTTTGATTTTGAGAGCCGGTAGGGGCCGAGGAAGAGCACATCTAGAGCGGTTTTCGGTTGATGTGAATCGGAACAGTAAGGGGGTTCCCAGAGGCGCGCAAATCAGATTCGAGTTGCTTTGACAGCAACGGCGAGGTCGGGCGATGGCGAAGGGATACTCGAAGGACCTCAGGGCGCGGGCGGTCGCGCTTGTCGAAGACGGCGAGAGCAGACGGGAAGCGGCGCGGGTGCTCGGTCTCGGCGCGTCGACCGCCATCCGCTGGATCGAGCGCTGGGCGACAACGGGCAGTGTAGCGGCATTGCCCGGCACGGGCCACAGCCGCTCGCCGCTCGAGGCGCATCGCCAATGGCTGCTTGATCTGGTCGCAGCGGAGCCGGACTCGACGCTCGAAGAGATTCGCGCGCGGCTCAAGTCCGAGAAGCGGCTGAAAACCGGTACGACCTCGGTCTGGCGCTTCTACGAACGCCACGACATCACGTTCAAAAAAACTCTGCACGCCGCCGAACAGGATCGTCCTGATGTCGCTGCAGCGCGTGCCGCGCTGAAGGTCGAGCAATCCAAGCTTGATGCGCCGCGCCTCGTCTTCATCGACGAGACGGCGGTTACGACCAAGATGGTCCGGCATCGCGGCCGCTCACCGCGTGGCGAGCGTCTCGTTGCGAGCGTGCCGCACGGCCACTGGAAGACGCTGACGCTCGTTGCCGCGCTGCGCATCAATGGCCTGACGGCGCCTTATGTCATTGACGGCGCGATGGATGGGCCATCGTTCCTCGCTTATGTTGAGCAGATCCTCGCGCCGACGCTGCGCAAAGGCGATATCGTCTTCATGGATAACCTGCGCACCCACAAGATCGACGGCGTTCGCCAGGCGGTCGAAGCGGTCGGCGCCAAGGTGCGCTATTTGCCGGCCTACTCGCCCGACCTCAATCCGATCGAAATGGCATTCTCGAAGCTGAAGACAGCGCTGTGCAAGGGAGCCGCTCGCACCGTGACAACGCTGATGAAGCTGATCGGCAGGCTCATCAAGACATTTGCACCCGAGCAGTGCGCGAACTACTTTCGACATGCCGGATACGTGCAGTGACCCATATCAAGTGGAACGAGCTCTAGGCCAGAGCAGAAATAGGTGTGGAGAGCCTCCAGGGGAGAATTCACCATTGGCTGCTCGTTGATGTTGAGGCTGGTATTGATCAGCATGGGTATCGAACTCGCCTTGGCGAATTCGCCAATGAGGCGGCTGTAAAGCGGATTGGTTTGCGGATGCAGCTTTCACAATAGGATTGATTAACGCTACGCTCGATAATGCAACAATAACCCAATTTGAGCCCCGGTTGGTTCGGGCTCATTCCTAATCCTTGCTGCCGGCACCGCGCTATTCGGCTTGGATAGATAAAGAGGAATGCCAACCGGCGCTGGCGTTGGGGATGTCGCGTCCGCTCGAAATGACACTTCTATTTCTCGGGGAACATCTTCGTCATGAGCAGCAAACGGGAGATCGACCATCCCCCAATCCTCAAGGCTGCTGGCGTCAAGCTGCCCAGAGCCAAGCTCAACGGGCGTATTTTCTTCGAGATAAGCCATGATTCGCCAACTGATCATGTACCTGGTTGGCGAACGACCAAAAGTCACAAATTTCACTGAGATTTTGTCTAGCCGAGCCGTTGGCTTAAAGCGCTGAACTATATCTCTGTCGGGTAGCAATACGTGAGGATGGAGGTATGCCTCCGAGGCAATGAATCCACTCGATTTCGGCTCGCTCTCCAACCGCAGACGCTTCACTTCTCTCCTGAGGGCAGCGAGTTCAATTGAATCGTTTGATGGATATTTTGCCACGACGGCAATTTGCTTCTTTTCAGATAAAAGTTCTGACGACGTTCTAACTTTGGAGCGATCCGCGATTTGACGGAAGACTTCGCGAGCCCGATCTTCTCTGACGTCTGGAGGGATAATCGGTCGAAGATGCCGGAACAGATACTCAAAATCGTCAATGATCCTCGGAAACGCGATCAAATAAATCGGAATTTCGGCGAGGGTGAGGGAGTAGACGAGATTGTGGAATCCCAACGCGAGAAGCCGAGCCTGGTCCAAAGGATTCAAAGAAAATACAACTCCGCCAGGTGTGTGCGCGAAGGTTTCCCACATCTTCACCTCATCGACCAACGTGGGAAGCACTTGATGCGCGTTTTGCATTTCCAAAATAGTGCGGCTGACGGAAGCCTCAACGATGTCTCTCATCGGGATGATGACGCCGTCGATCTTGATGTCGTCACGCGCCAAAACTTGGTCGATATGCTCGTAGAGCCACGGACTTTTGGCGACATAAGGGTGGTCGCTGCCATGCAGCACGAAATCTTCCAGACCCGCTTGAGCGTTCTCATTCCAACCTTCTGATCGCGACAAATGGGTGTCCAGCCCTAATGCCGCGAGATACCGAACGAGGAAGCTAGTTCCGGATCGGCTAGTTCCCGCAATTAAAAGATGTCTCCTCATCGATTTTCCCCATCTGGGTAAAGCAAATTTCCTCCTGCGGGCCGATCTTCGGTTCTTCAAATTATGTTTCGGCGGCGGCGCGCGAAATAGCCACTCTCAAACCAGACCTTAACAAACGGTAGGAACCAAGGAAAAGCACATCCAAACCAGAGCAGCAATAGGTGTGCAGAGCCTCCAGGGACGTATTTACCATCGGCTGCTCGTCGATGTTGAGGCTGATGTTAATCAGCATGGGCACCGAACTCGCCTTGTCGAACTCGCAACGAGCGTTTCCAGCCGGATCCCCCATCGCGAAGAACGGCCGCGGGCATGCGTTCAGCAGGCAATCGGACCAGCGGCCCCGTAGCGCTTGCCATAGCCGCCGTAAGTGCCGGCATGGAAGATCCCCGTCAATCGGCTTGCAAAAGATGCACCCAGAAACACAAAATGCCGGCGTAGGTGGCTGGATGCGCCTGGGACGCTCGAGTAATAGAACACCGGCCCCGACAGCAGGGGAATCGGGTGAATTTAATCACGCGGCGATGAGGCTTGCGAGATACTCATCGTCCCACCCTGCTGTTTTGCGCCGGAGGCGGATTAAATCCTTGCCCGGGGCCTTTCGGGTGAGATTGTAGGCGATGTGCCGGCAGGTGGCGAAATTGACCGGGGCGTTGTCGGTTCTGACGCGGCATTCGTCGTCGCGAAAGACCATGTCCATGACCCAGTGCAAGGAGTTCTCGATGGCCCAGTGCGCGCGGATCATCGGGCCGACCACAGCGGCCAGCATCACCAGCGAGGTGATGTAGAAGCGCGTCTCGTCGGTGATCTTGCTGTTGATTTCGCGCCGGCTTTCGACCACGACAATGGCGTTCAGGCCCGGCCATTGGTGGCGT
Source organism: uncultured Pseudomonadota bacterium (assembly GCA_963729395.1). Classification (GTDB taxonomy): domain Bacteria; phylum Pseudomonadota; class Alphaproteobacteria; order Rhizobiales; family Xanthobacteraceae; genus Bradyrhizobium. The sequence goes on from CAVSOS010000014.1 coordinate 5,853, forward strand.
GCCTGCAGCCAGTCGACATCGTGGATCACCGTGTAGTTTCGGGCCTCGATACGGCCGTGATCAGCATCGATGGTTTCGTGCGTGCTGATTGTGGTATCCTTGTATTTCAAGGCTTTCTGCTCCTCGACGAAGACCTCGACATCCTCGCGCAGGGTGCCCTGATTGCCCTTCAGCGCGACAATGTAATCGGCCTTTTTCTCGATGATTTTCGTGGCGATGTCACGCTGACAACCCATCGCATCGATCGTCACGACCGCACCCTCGATCGACATCATGTCGAGCAGCGCCGGGATGGCGATGATCTCGTTCGATTTCTCGTTCACCTTCACCTGGCCCAGCACGATGCGTTGCCGCGCCGCGAAGGCAGAGACCATGTGGATCGCCTCTTTCGAGCCCTTCGTCTGATACGAGCGCCGTGACGTCTTGCCATCGATCGCGATCACCTCCGCGGGCGTGTTCGTCAGCGCCGCGACCCAGGCCACAAAGCAAAGCTGGAAGGCGCGGGCATCGAGCGTGGCGAAGATATCGCCGAGATGATCATGCGAGGGCGTGCCGTTCACATAGGGCCGAAACCGCCGCAGCAGCTCGATCTTCCGCTCGCCAAATCGCGCGATGTCGGTGAACGCCTCCGCGCCCGCAAGAACCGCCAGAAGAATCAGCAGCAGCACCTCCGGCAGCGGGTAATCCACCTTGCCGGCCTGACGATGATCCGGCAACCCGCTGAAATAGTGAAGGAAACTCGTCGTCTCCGTGATCACTGCAAATCGTGTTCCGTCCGAATCCATCACCGTCCTCCACCCTGCAACTCAGTGGATCACAACAAATTCAGCACTTCAGCCTTTTGTCACGATCTGCTTCACCCGATTACCCTGCCCCGACAGCAGTCACTCTTGCCTTTTGCCAGCACGGGTACCATGGTCGCGACCCCATGCCAGCGCTAGGCGCTCAGCAAATAGGCCCAAAGAAGCTTGAACGAAGGCTTGAGCGCCCGAGCCGTCCGGTCTGCTCCAAGCGACCATATCTCATGGACCGAATGCCGCGGAACATCTATGATGCTGGGAAGAACGAGATGCCGCAGGGGGGCGTGCTTACGCCCAAACTTTTGCGTCGCCGCCTACACGCTGAGAGGCAGAAGCAAATCTCCTTCGCTGCACAATTGTCAAACGTGATTCGGTAATCTTTCGACCTGACTCGGAATTATTGCTTTGGATTTTTCTCACCTTAAACGTCTTGAAGCCGAAGCCATTCATATCTTCAGAGAGGTAGCTGCGAACTTCGCGAAGCCTGTGATGCTCTATTCCATAGGCAAAAACTCGTCAGTGATGCTGCATTTAGCCATGAAGGCCTTCTATCCGACGAAGCCGCCCTTCCCTTTCCTTCATGTCGACACGACTTGGAAATTCCGGGAAATGATTGAATTCCGCGACCGGATGGCGAACGAACTCGGAATCAATCTCCTCGTCCACATCAACCCGGACGGTATTGAACAGGGAATCAGCCCCTTTGTGCATGGGTCGAACATCCATACCCATGTCATGAAGACACTTGGGCTCAGACAAGCACTCGACAAATATAGCTTCGACGCCGCATTTGGCGGCGCGAGAAGGGACAAGGAAAAGTCGCGCGCTAAGGAGCGTATCTTCTCCTTCCGCAACAGCCAGCACGCTTGGGATCCAAAAAAACAACGTCCGGAAATGTGGAAAACCTACAATACCCGGATCAATCCAGGCAAATCCATCCGTGTTTTCCCGCTGTCGAACTGGACCGAGCTCGACGTCTGGCAATACATCCTCAAGGAAAACATCCCGGTCGTTCCATTGTATTTCGCGAAGAAGCGCCCGGTGGTCGAACGGGATGGAACGCTAATTATGGTCGATGACGAGCGAATGCCGCTGGGCCCGAACGATGTGGTCGAGGAAAGGCTGGTCCGCTTCCGCACGCTTGGCTGCTATCCCTTGACCGGCGCCATCGAATCCGAGGCCGCAACCCTTGAAGAAATCGTGGCGGAGATGATCGCTGCGCGAACATCCGAGCGGCAAGGCCGCCTTATCGACGGTGACGAGGCAAGTTCGATGGAGAAGAAGAAGAAGGGAGGCTATTTTTGATGGATAGTACCTCTCATCCTGACCCTTCCGGTTGCGTGGCAAACTACCTTCGTCACCAGGAAGACAAGTCGCTTCTTCGCTTCCTCACCTGCGGCTCGGTCGATGATGGCAAGTCCACCCTGATCGGTCGCCTGCTTTACGACACCAAGCTCATCGCCGAGGACCAATTGGCCGCTCTCGAGCGGGACAGCGTCAGGCATGCGACAACAGGCGAGGATATAGACTTTGCTTTCCTGGTCGATGGGCTTGAGGCCGAGCGTGAGCAAGGCATAACAATCGACGTCGCCTATCGCTTCTTCGCCACTGAGAAGCGCAAGTTCATCGTCGCCGATGCGCCGGGACATGAAGAGTATACACGTAACATGGCAACGTGTGCCTCCGCAGCGGATCTCGCTATCGTCCTCGTTGACGCCCGTAAAGGCATTCTGCCGCAGACACGGCGCCAATCGCTTATCGTATCCCTTCTGGGCATCCGCCACATCGTACTTGCTATCAACAAGATCGACCTGGTCGAATTCGATCAAGCAACATTTGATCATATTGTCTCTGAATACATGCAGTTCACCAAAGACCTCGGCTTTGCCACGATCCAGCCCATTCCGCTATCGGCTCGTTATGGCGACAACGTGATAAACCGGTCTGCCAATACGCCTTGGTATTTCGGGCCGGCGTTGTTGCAACAGCTGGAGACGGTAACTGTTCACGACGACTATCTGGACAAACCTTTCCGCCTTCCGGTGCAGTATGTGTCGCGGCCAAATCTCGACTTTCGCGGTTTCGCCGGTCAAATCGCGTCCGGCCATATTGCCGTCGGGGATGCAGTGACGGTCGCCAAGTCGGGGCAGCTCCCGCGCATCAAGGAAATCGTCACCATGGACGGCTCCCTTTCCTCTGCGCACGAAGGTCAGGCCGTCACCCTGGTACTTGAGGATCAGGTGGATGTCTCGCGCGGCAACATGCTTGTCACGCCGGATCAACTTCCCGATGTCACCGATCAGTTACAGGCACATATCATCTGGTTCGACAGCAACCCACTCATTCCAGGTCGCGGCTATCCTACGGACAGAATGCGATAGCGTCTCAGCATATGTTACCAAGCTGAAGTATAGCATCGATATCCAGAGCTTCGCGCACATTGCTGCGAAGTCGCTTGGCATGAATGAGTTCGGTGTCTGTAATCTTTCCCTGCAAGCACCAATCGCCTTCGATGCTTATCAGGACAACCAGATCACCGGCAACTTCATCTTGATTGACCGCTTTTCCAATGCAACGGTCGGTGCCGGTATGATCGATTTTGCTCTCCGGCGCGGTGCGAACATCCCTTGGCAAACGCTTGAAGTAAGTAAGCGATCGCGCTCGGAGTTGATGAACCAACGCCCCGCGGTCTTGTGGCTAACAGGCCTCTCTGGATCCGGCAAGTCGACGATTGCCAACAATTTGGAAAAGCTTCTGCATGCGAGCGGGCGCCACACGATCCTGCTCGATGGGGACAATATCCCTCACGGATTAAATCGTGATCTAGGCTTCGTCGATGCGGATCGTGTCGAGAACATCCGCCGTGTGGCTGAGGTCACCAAGTTGATGACAGAAGCAGGATTGATCGCCATTGTGTCATTCATCTCCCCCTTTCGCGCGGAGCGATCGCTTGATCGAGATTTAATGGAGCCAGGGGAATTCATAGAGATTTTCGTCGACACCCCCTTGGAAGAATGCATCCGCCAAGATCCAAAAGGCCTATATAAAAGAGCGATTTCCGGAGAGCTGCGCAATTTCACTGGCATAGAATCCCCCTATGAACCACCGGGCAATCCGGAATTGCATCTAAGGACCGTCGGTACAAATCCGGCTCAACTTGCTCTGCAGATTCAGGAATATCTCGAACAATTCTCCAAACCTTCCAGCTGACCCTGAAAGCCCGATGACGTTGCCCCCGGGTTTGTGCGGGCTGGCTTCCCGAACTTCACGTTCGAACGCCAACCGACGCTAATTGCGGCTGCTTCAACGTCAGTTCGACTTTGACAACCGGTAAGGGCCGAGGAAAAGCACATCGAGACCGGAACAGAAATAGGTGTGCAGGGCCTCGAGGGGCGAGTTTACCATCGGTTGCTCGTTGATATTGAGGCTGGTGTTGATCAGCATGGGCACCGAACTTACTTTGGCGAACTCGCCGATCAGACGGCTGTAAAGCGGGTTGGTCTGCGGATGGACGCTTTGAATTCGCGCGGTACCGTCGACATGAACCACCGCCGGGATCTTCTGTTTAACACTGTCGTTTACCGGGAATGTCACCACCATGAACGGCGCGTCAAATGTGTCGCCAAAATACTCCGCCTGGCGCTCGAACAGCACCGACGGGCAAAACGGCCGAAACTCCTCCCGATATTTGATACTGACGTTGATCCGATCCTTCATCCCTGCCGAACGGGGGTCTGCAATGATGGATCGATTGCCAAGCGCACGCGGTCCGTACTCCATGCGGCCCTGAAACCAACCGACCGTCTTTTGGTCGACAAGGTCGGTGACGCAACGGGTGGCAGGGTCGTCGATCACCTCATAACGGGCGCCGATCTTTTCGAGCGTCTCCTTGATCGCATCGTTTGAATATTCAGGCCCCCAATAGGCATGGGTCAGCGGCGCGATCCTGTGGCCCGCTTCGGCGCTTTTAAGCATCGCGGCTCCGAGTGCGACACCGGCGTCGTGCGGCACCGGCGGAACGTAAAGCCTGCCGACAGATGGCTCAGCGGCAATTTCCATATTCATTTTGCAGTTCAAGCCTACCCCGCCGGCCAGGCAGACGTCGGTACAGCCGGAGGCCTCAATGGCTGCTCGCGTGACATGCGTAGCGACCACCTCAAGCTGTTTCTGGCCGCTGGCCGCAATATCCGTGAAACGCTGATCTAACGGCTGTCCGCGAACCCGCCGAGGACCCAATAGGTCCTCCATCTTCTCCGTAAAAATTCGCTCTTGCCGCGTCGAAAAATCGCTGGTGAAGATTTCCTTGTCCCGCAAACGCTTGTCGAGCGCTCCGTCAAGTTCATAACTCATCCCGTCCGGGCGCAGAATGGCGGCGAATTGATCCAGGTAACGCGGACTTCCGTACGACGACAGGCCCATGACCTTGTATTCGTCGTTGGTCATTTGATATCCGAGATACTGCGTGAGCATGCCGTAAAACAGCCCGAGGCTGTTGTGCCTGCCAAAGCGCGTCAATTCGCGAAAAGTGTCGCCCTTGGCGTGTACGACAACCCCGGAACTTGAATCGCCGGAAAAATCGAAGCAGATGACCGTCGCCTCCGGAAAGCCCGATCCGTAGAAGCTGCTCGCGGCGTGACAAAGGTGGTGATCGTAGAGTTCGATTTTCGGGCTGTGGCCGAATTGGTATTTGAAATATTCAGTCAAGCGCTGGGCATAATTGACGTAGGTTTTCAGCGGCGAGCAAATCCAGTCTGCGTCCTGAATGGTGATGCCCGCCTGCTTCAGGCAAAAGCCGATCGCGCCGCGCGGAAGCTCCCCGCGAGCGTGTTTTGACAATGTGAAACGCTCTTCCTCCGCCGCCGCAACCAGCTCTCCATCGCGAAGCAGAACCGCGGCGCCGTCATGGTGACCGTGCTTGATCCCCGAGCTAATCCCAATCACATACATTTCGTTTCATACCTGCCAATGGGAACGCAGAAAGGTGAGGCGCCGAGGTAAACAAAAGACCGCCCGAAGGCGGTCTCGGCTGACAACCGGTCGAGCTAGGTTTAGCAGCACACAAAGTATCTCGCAAACTCCTACGGTGAGTCCCAACTGGATCGAGCGCGGGACCCATAGCATTTCAGTCAAGGTATGCCGCAGTCGATAATCCCAACGACCGCTTGCAACTTAGATTATTGACGGCCAATTTGAGGAAACCCATATCATGCAATTGGCGTAAGCTACGTTTTTGGGTTTTTGAGCCGAACACCTTCTCCGGAGCCGTCGGGTTTTGATCGTCGGCGTGCCCGCGAATCGAATCACAGCTATATGACCGGCTCGAGACTTCGACACAATGTTTCAATTGTTAGACTTTTGATTTGCCCGACGTGATTTGTCAGTCTATGGCTGACGCCATTCGCCGATAGATGATGATGCCTTCTTCAAGCTTATTGCCCAAGATTTCCAGAATGTGCGTGGTGGAAAATATGTCATCAATTTAGTAACCTTGGGCGACAGTTATTCACGGCGGGACTTCGACTCGTGGCTCAGATGAACGGTCAAACTAGGGTGCTCGTAACCGGCTCCGACGGCTTCGTCGGCCGGCATCTCGTACCTTATCTCGCTGCGCAAGGCTACAAAGTGATCGCCGCTTCAAGAGCGGCTGCGACATTTGAAAACCCGAACATCGTCGCTGTCCAGCTTCCGGACTTATCCGCGCCGTTCGATTGGCAACCTTTACTGAAAATCTGTGATACCGTTGTCCATCTCGCTGGAATTGCTCATCAATTTGCAAGCGACGACTTATACGACTGGGTCAATCATAGGGCCACCGCGGCACTCGCTGAGGCCGCATTCCGCTGCGGTACCAAGCACCTGATTTTCGTCTCGTCCATTGCCGCGCAGTCCGGATCGAGTTCGGATCATGAACTGACCGAGGATGAACCTCCAAGACCTAACAATGCCTACGGAAGATCAAAGCTCGCCGCCGAAAAGGCCGTTCGCGCGGCAGGTGTTCCGTTTACGATCCTGCGTCCCGTCGTGATTTATGGCGAAGGCGCAAAAGGAAACTTTGCGACCGTCTTCAGGATCTCGCGCCTGCCGATTCCATTGCCGTTCAAAACGTTGAAGGCTCGACGATCCGTGCTGTCGGTCCAGAATTTCAATTCGGCCATCGGAACGGCGCTGAGCAATTCCCGCGCCCGCGACGAGACATTCATCGTATCGGATCCGACGCCGGTGACTGTTGCCGATCTCCTTAGGCGTCACCGCGCCAGTTTGGGCAGATCGTCCAGGCTCCTGCCAATACCGGAAAGGTGGCTTGAGCTGGCTCTCAAAGCTGTTGGTCAGAAGGCCGTGTGGGAAAGGCTCGGCTGTCCCCTTGTAGCCTATCCATCCAAGTTTCTGGCAATCGGCTGGAAGCCGTCTGAGCCATCTGAGGTCCGCCCAAAGCAAGACACAGATGTTCCGACCTGATGGGTTCAAGTCAATAATCCCGCGCTTGATCCCCGAGCAAATGAGCAACTTCCGCGTCCCCGACGGCTGTCGTATTAGCCTAGTTGCTTAGTCCCGATGTTTGACGGCTCGGATTTAGTCCGAACCGTTCTGGGGCCACGTTTTGACGAATTCGTAGGGGTTAGACCCTTCACCGTTTTGAGACACGCTGCCGCAATTGAATGCGTTGATGAAATCCGTGGGGCGCGCATCTGGAGCTGCTGGAGGCTATCATTACGCTCGTCGAGGCGCACGGGGAACAAGCCTACCCCGGTACATCTTCCACTGCGCGCGCCTATCATCGCGCTGTCGTTGCCGACCCCGGTCGGACGCACAAATACCGTGAGCAATTTGATGGATACTAACCAGCCGTCCCGCGAACGCCTCAGACTGGCAATCTTGATTTGCACGCACATCGCGGTCTGTTGCGTATCTCTAGTCTACGTCGCGCGCTTCCATTACGCGGCCACGTTCGATCCCACAAAGTTTCATGTCTTCTACGACCCAGATCGATTGTACGGAGCTATCGCCGTAGCTGCAGTATTCGGTTTGGCTTCGCCGCTTTTTGTATTTGCGCGCTTCAGTTTCGGCTACTTTGTCGGATTCTATTTCTATACGATGATCCTTGGTTACCTCTGGCTGAACTACTTTTCTGACATGAACTATAATCATCAGCGTGCCGGATTTTCGGCTGCGGCATCGGCTATCGCATTTCTTTTGCCGGCCCTGTTTATCTCTGCGCCGATCCGGCAACGAAACGTTCTGTCGGCAAGGGCGTTTGACCGGCTCTTGATATTGATTCTCATGCTGGGCGTCGCCATCGTCGCTGTTGGCGCTACATACAATTTTCGATTCGTTGCCATCGAAGATATCAACTACTTCCGGGAGAAAATTGAATCCCCGACGATATTGAGGTATTTGATCGGAATAACCTCCAGCGCATTGTTACCGTTTGCCTTTGCTGGCTTTACCGCACGCAAGGCGTACTGGCGAGCTGGCGCTGTTCTGATTCTCTTGCTTTTGTTCTATCCGATTACCCTCAGCAAGCTCGCCCTGTTCACGCCGCTTTGGCTTGTCTTCATGTTGTCGCTGACAAAATTCGTTGAAACCAAAATCATCGTTGTCCTGTCGCGGCTTATGCCCATGCTGGCGGGAATTGTTTTGATCAGTCTGTTTAAAGCACATGCGGCACAGTATTTTTCCATCGTTAATTTTCGGATGATCACGATTCCCGCAACCGCGATGGACATCTACAACGACTTTTTCTCCCGGCATGATCTCACATATTTTTGTCAGATATCGGCATTGAAACGTATCGCGCATTGCCCCTATCAGGATCAGCTATCGATCGTGATGCACGAGGCCTACAAGCTCGGCAATTTTAATGCTTCGCTGTTCGCGACGGAGGGTATCGCATCGGTAGGAGGATTGTTCGCGCCTGTTACCGCATTCATCTGCGGACTCGTATTTGCTCTCGGCAATCGTTTATCCGCCGGACTGCCGAGTGGCTTTGTCCTGGTCTCAGGGGCAATCCTGCCGCAGGTTCTTCTGGATGTACCCCTAACGACGGCCCTGCTCACCCACGGCGCCGCGATCCTCTTTCTGCTATGGTACATCACGCCGCGCGCGATGTTCGAAGCAGACGACCGAACAAAGACGTCCTGCCATGACCGGCCGGTGCACATCGAGGCCAGCGGCCAGACAACGGCCTGAGCAACCCGGTGTTCGGCCTGTCCGCACGCGCTTGGAGGGCCCTCGTCCTGCAGCTGACCGACATGGCGACCGGCTGATCGAGCCATCGTCCGCCAAAAAGAGCTCTCGACGACGGCGCCCCTGCCGAGGGGATTTCTGATTGTTGTACGGCGTTCGGCGGTGGTAGTGTCGTGACCAATGTTCAGTTTTGATATTGCCTTTGGGCACCTGCTTTGCAGTTTCGTCGAGGATGGCCTGTGCTGAGGCAAGCTGTCGTCCTGGTCGGAGGACTTGGCGCGCGACCCGACACGCCGCCTGGCAGCCGAACCGTAACAACACCGAAGTCGATGTTGCATGCCGGCGGCCGTCCGTTTCTCGATACGCTGATCGATGAAATCGCACGGTATGATGCGTTCGAGGAAATTCTGCTGCTGGCGAGCCATCAGGCCAAGCAGGTTCTGGCTGGCTATGCTGGCACAGTCAGGGGACGCTCACGCCTTACGGTCGCGCTGGTACAAGAGCCGCTCGGGACAGCAGGTGCCCTGGCTCATGCGGCCGGTCTGTTGCAGAAGCGGTTTCTGCTTCTCAACGGCGCTTCATTTTTCGATTTCAATCTTCTCGATCTGGTGTGGCGTGCAGACTCCAGCCTCGTCCATATGGCACTGCGCGCCGAAGCTTTCGGCGACCGATCCCACCATGTTGTCCTGGAAAACGACCGGGTTCGCGCGTTCCTCGCGCCCGGCCACGGCGCAACCGGTCCGGCCGACGCCGGGGTCTACGTGATCGACCGGTCCGTCATTGACGGCATCGACCTCCCCCCCGCTTCGCTCGAACAGGACATCTTGCCTGCGCTTGCGGCAACCGGCGCCTTGAAGGGCACGTGCTACCGCGGGTATTTCATCGACATCGGTATCGCCCGGGACCACGCAGGCGCGGAGGCCGGGTTGAAAGAGCGCTTGAGGCGTCCGGCCGTCTTCTTCGACCGCGACGGCGTTCTAAATCATGACACGGGCTACATCTTCGAGGCGGGCAAGCTGAAATGGATCGACGGCGCCCGCGAGGCCGTCAAGGCGGTCAACGACGCCGGCTATTTCGCGTTCGTCGTCAGCAATCAATCAGGCGTCGCAAGGGGCCTCTACGAAGAAAGCGACGTTCAGGCCCTGCACCGCTGGATGGCCGACGAGATGGCTATGATGGGCGCACATATCGATGCGTTCGAATACTGCCCGGATCACCCTGACGGTACCATCGAGCGATATCGCCGCGTGAGCGATCGACGCAAGCCCGCCGCGGGAATGATCACGGATTTGCTCAGCCGTTTCCCTGTCAACACGGATGACAGCATCCTGGTCGGCGACAAGGCGAGCGACCTCGAGGCCGCGCGGTCCGCCGGCCTGCGAGGTTACCTCTTTTCAGGTGGCAACCTGGAGACCTTTGTGAAACAACATTTGCAGCCGAGGTCCAGCAACGCGCCGAACCCCGCCTAGAAACGCCGAACCGCTTTATGGTAGATCACGCCACCCGCGATGTTCGAAGCAAACCGTCAGACAACGAAATTCGCCAACGACAGTCCGGCAAAACACCCCAACGACCTGATCCAGCCCCAGGCGTGAACCGGCTTAACAGACAAGGTATTCGAAACGGTGGATACGACCAATTCATACGCAAGAGTGAAATCCGGGGATTGGCGATCCAGTTCAACTCTCCGATTTTCATCCTGTAGCGTGTGAGCAGCTCGCGCGGATCGGAGGCGCCAATGACGGTGGATATGTTGTCCCACTTGGTGCCGTCAGAGCAGCCAGTGCACTGCTCTCGTTCGGCCTTTCCCACGACTGGACCTTTGAGCGCGACTTCAAAAAGCACAATGCGAACGCCGTTGTTCATTGCTACGATCACACGGTCTCGCTTCGAACCGCCTTTGAGTACTCGATCGGTCAGTTGATGCGGTTCGTTCTGCAATTCAGGACACGCGCACTGCGAAGGGCCGTTACGTGGATCGACTACATATTTTTTTTCCGGGGAGATAAAATTCATTTCCGGCAAAGGATCTGGCGCGACAACCAGGACAACAGCGCTACCGTCGAGGATGCGTTCGGCCGTCTGCCGGCGAAGTGCCCCGTTTTTGTGAAAATCGACATCGAGGGCAGCGAGTACCGTATCCTCGACGACGTACTCCGGCATTCCCCAGATATAGTCTCAATCGCTATCGAATTCCATGACGTCGATATCCTTTCGGTGCGATTTAATTCCCTCGTCGAGAAAATCAAGCGTGACTTCTATATCGTGCATATTCACGGCAATAACATGGGAGGCACGACGCCGTCCGGTTTTCCGATCGCCCCGGAAATTACGTTCCTTAACAAGCGATTTTTCAGCTCGCCGCCGCCGCCATCGCACCTGAAATATCCGATTCCCGGACTTGACCAGCCCAACAATCCCCGGCTTCCCGAATTCACGTTCGAATTTTGACCCTCCACGCCATCGCTGCTCGCAATATCGCTATCGCAACTCAAGCAATAAACTCTGCAATTGGGCGCCATAGCGCTCCGGCGTCATCGCCAGCATCCGGTCTCGCCCGCTTTTTCCGAGCAGGCGCGCCGCCGCAGGATCCCTTACAATTCTCAGAATGGCGTCCTTGATCGAGGCTACCGATTTTGGATCGAATAACAAGCCGGCATCGCCGACTTGTTCGGGGATGGCAAGAATACCGGAAGCCGCAACCGGGGTCCCAACCTGGAATGCTTCATAGATGGGGATGCTTACGCTTTCGAACAGCGACGGCATAACCAAAGCCGTCGCCAGCCTGTAAATCGCCTGCAGGTCATCCTGCTCCACATAGCCAAGATGGCAAACGCGTTCGTTCAGTCCGAATGCATCGACGGCGCGCATTACTGTTTCGTATTGGTCGCGTTTTTTTCCTGTAAGAACCAGTTTCAAGTCCGGGACTTCGGCCGCAACCTCTCGAAACGCATCGATCAGCCGCAAATGATTCTTGTGCGTCCAGAATTGCGCCGGGTAGAACAGGAACTTCTCCGGCAAACGCAATCGGACTCGCGTCGCTTGTAACTGCTCGTCGGTCTCATCTGCGAGGAACTGTCGCAGCGGGGGAGCCGCTATCACCGCAATCCGATCCTCGGGCACGCCGAAAGAACGAATGATGTCTGTTTTCACATAAGACGATTTGCAGATCGACGCGCCGTGCACGACCCAGACAACCGAGAGTGGACCTGATATCGCCAGGTCCGTTGCCACCAGGAAAAATTCTCCGGGTAATAGTTCTCCTGCAGATCATGCAGCGTGTAGGCAAACGGCCTCGACGTATGCAGCAATGCCAACGAATAGATCGGCGCGAGCAGGATATCCTGCGACGAGAACGGATCCGGCAGCCTGATGCGCATTCTATCGGCGATCAGCGCCGTCAATTGCTGAAGCGCGCAATTCCGAGAAATCGCAAATCGGGTAACCAAGCTCGGTAAAATCCGGATTTTGCGGATTTCCATACAGCGTGATCTTAAAACCGCTGGTGTGGCGCAGCGCTTGCAGCATCGACAGCGTATACTGGTACGTACCGCCATTATCCGGTCCAGCGAGCGCGAGAACGCCGAGCTTGATCGTCACACCCGTTACTCCGTCAGAAGGCGAATCGGTGTCGCTGCGCACCGAGCCGTCCGGCAGCGTCGCATCAAATGGCAAGCACGGGTCGCATCGACGGTTCGCGCCGACCGGAATCTTTCGCCGCTGCCATTCATGCCGGACGCATCTCCTTGAGAATCTCGTTCACGTCAGATCCAATTCGCTGGACTTCGCGCTTCGTCAGTTCAAAATAGGACGGCAGGTTCAGCCCTATCTGCGCCTTGCAGGCCGAGATCGGCATCGGTGCCTGCTTATACATCGGCATCGAAGACATCGTACAGAAATAGGGCCGGCTGTCGATACCGCGCGCCTTCAGTGCCTGCATGAACGCGTCCCGCCGCGCTTCGTCAAACCAGTCAACCTCCAGACAGACCATCCAGAATGCGCTTTTCGCCCAGTTCTTTACCCGATTGAGCCGAACGCGATCGGTGGTGGCGATCTCCTGTTCATACCAACTCATGATCTCGGCCCGGCGGTCGAGAAAATCATCGATGCGCTCCAGCTGCGCAACGCCAAGCGCCGCCTGCAGATTGGTGATCCGATAGTTGAATCCGCGCTCTTCGTGAAAATATCGCCGCTGCGGACTCATGGCATGATCGCGCAACCGTCTGGCACGCTGATAGAATTCCCCGGTCATTGGTGGTCAGCATGCCGCCTTCGCCGGTCGTAATGACCTTGTTTCCGTAGAAACTGAAGACACCACACTTGCCGAGCCCACCTACCCTGCGACCCCTGTATTCGGCGCCATGCGCCTCGGCTGCGTCTTCGATGATGTCCACGCCGTGCGCCTGGCCAATTTCCAGTCAAGGCATCCATGTCGGCGGGATGACCATAGAGATGAACCGGAATGATCGCCTTCGTTCTTTCCGAGATCAGCGATTTGACCGACGCGGGATCAATGCAGAGCGTGTCGGCGTCGATATCGGCCAGAACCGGCGTCGCGCCGGTGTAGGCGACCGCGTTCGCCGTCGCAACGAAGGTCAGATCGGGAACGATCACCTCATCGCCCGGCTTGCAGCCCCAGCGCCGCCAGCGCAAGGTGAAGGCCGGTGGTGCCGTTACTCACGGCAAGGGCATATTCGGTTCCGCAATAGCGCGCGAAGCTGGCCTCGAACTCGTCGATGTATTTCCCGATCGACGACACCCATCCGGAATCCAGCGCATCCAGCACGAGTTCCTTTTCCCGCGCGCCGATGAACGGTTTCGAAATCGGAAGAAAACTGTCTGACACTAGTCGACCTTCTAGATCGAAGCGACGAGCGCCTCGAAGCGCTGCCACTGGGCTTCTTTTGAATAGCGGGTCGATACCATTTCATGGCCCGCACGCGCGATAGCTAATCTTTCTCGGAAGCCGCGAGCAAGGTCCTGATCTGCTCTCACGGCATGCTCCGGCGAGTTGTAGGTCACGATGGTCTCGCCGTCCCTCATGCCTTCAGGATAATTGCCGTGCGTCCGAGAGCAGCAGCGATCCGCTCCCCAGCGCCTCAAAGCAACGCATATTGCCCCGATCCGCGCCCGAGCCATATCGATTGCACCGTTCAGCACGATCTTAGCCGCTCGAAAGCGCCTCATAGTAGTCCCGTCCGAATATCGGTTGCCTGCGGTGATTGCCCGGATGGCCGGCGGCCTGCGGTGGCTTGCCAGGGGCAGAAGGTGACCCAACGGCGATTCCGCCAGCCGGCACAGGCGCGACCGATCCAGGCGATACACGACATTGTATTCGCCCGCCAGCTTCGCCACCGCTTCCAACACCGCCGCCCGCCGCCTGTGATGGCGCGAATACCCCCCAACGAACAACACGTCGACCGGCCGGTCCTGGCGGCTGCAAACGGCGCAAACTCCGGATCATAGGCGGGAAAGAAATACTCGGTCCGGCATCCCTGCTCGCTCATCGCCGCGAGAATGGACGGGAAGTTGCAGACGACAAGATCATAGCCGGAGAACGATACATTGCGGAACGGCGCGGCATGCCAGGCGATGGCGTTTTTCACGCAGCCCGGGAGACGCTTGATAAAATCTCGCATCCCAGCCGGTCGCATCGAGATTGTAGAACACGTCCGCGCGGTGCTCTTCAATCTGCGCGTGCAGGATATCGTCCAAGCGATGCGCGCCGACTTCAGGCCGTGCTCGCGTGCCCAAACTCGCTGAACGTCCCGATCGTCGCCGTTGGTGAAAAACGCCCATTCGGCCCGCTGATCCACCGGCAGGAGAATGTGCGCTGCCGATTCCCGAAAATTCAAAAACGCGTTGATTTTGCCGGCAAACGTCGAACAGTCCTTGGTCAGTTCGCGAATTTTCGGGCGCAGCGAAGGATAATATCGCGCATTCTGGAAGAGCCTCACAAGCTCGGTATCCCGACGGTTGCCAGCTGGATTTGACGAGGACTCAACCGGCGAATTTTACCGAGGTCAAGCCGAATTGCGTGGAAGCCAATTGCCCGCATCCGGCCTGCAAATATCTTCATTGCGGAATTTCGGCGATCAGGCTCTCGCGGATTTGTGCGCTCGCCAGCGGGCTCGCGACCAAGGCAACGACCAATCAGCCACAGCGCGCACTCGCCGGCAAAGCGCACCAGTCCGGTGCCCGGCATCCATGACCGGATGACCGTTCCCAGCGCCCAGCCCCCTGACGTCACGAGGATCATCACCGCTGCCAGAAAAGCAACATGGCGAAACGGCCGCGCCAGCGTTTGCCTGATCATGATGACGCCCGAGCAGCCCGAACTGAACCAGAAGATCGCTCGCGACGACCGCGATCGCCGCGCCCAGCGGTCCCAGCGGCGGGATCAGCAGCACCGACAGCGTCAGAAATACGGCCAAGCTGAAGTCCTTTGGTCCGCACCAGAAGGTCTCCGCGATTGCTGTAATTGGCGTAGCCCAGCGCCAGGATCGACGGCGCGATCGCGCTGGTGCCGATCAGCAATGTGATCGCAGCGACGAATCGTAGGGAATCGCGCCATGGGTCCAGAGCGCGAAAAAATCCGGCCAGAACGGCAAAAGGCCTGACACCACGACGCTCGCCAGCAGGGTGACGAACACCGATCCGCGCGCGTAGAGGCTCCGCAGCTGGTCCTTCAAGCCCGACCGCATAGTCGTGGCCAAGTTCGGCCGCCAGGGGAAGCGTGGTTTGGACGCAGAGCGCCCGCAGCAGTCCTGCGGCAATCGCGGGTAAGGCCCCATTGCGCCACGGCCATGCGGTCGGACACGAAAGCGCTGACCAGCAAGACCGGGCAGATTGACCAATGCGAGTTCGGTCGCGCCCGCGACGGCAAACGGAGCAGCCTATGCGAAACTGGCCGACGGATCCAGCGCCCCGAATGCCTGACCCGTATTCGAGCGCAAAAACGGAAACAGGCGGGGAGCATCGATAGCGAGAAAGTAGACGCAGACGAGCGACCTGGCCGCGACATAGGCAGCGGTCACAGCCAGCAGGCTTTCGTTGCGACGATCGCGATCAATTGACCGAGCTGCCCCGACCAGCATGCCCCAGTTCTGCGCTTTCACGGCGCGCCCATAGAGGCCGCGCGCGCGGTACAGGCCCGACACCAGGTTGGACGGCAGCGTCAGCAAACATGCCCGCCGTCATCACGACAAAGGCGGCGTCAAAATTCGCAATGGCCTGAAATCCCAGCACGGCGGAGGGGGAAAGAAACTGCGTGCCAACCAGCAGCAGAATGACGAGAGCGCCGGCAAGCCCCTGATAGATCCGCAGCATCGCCGCGTAAAATCGCGCGGTCCGGCCGTCGCAATCGACGCTCGACTTTGAAACCAAGAAACCGGTTGATCGCGCGAAACTGCAGGCCAGCGTCGGCGATCGAACGAGATTGCCGGCGGCATAGATCACGAGCCACGCGGCCAGCACTTCGCCGCTCCAGAAGTGCAGAAAAACCGGAACCAGCGCGACCTGCTGGGTGACTCCCAGGATCATCTGGATCAGATTGGCGGACCACCCCGCGATCAGCCGTGCGCGCCCGGCCTGGGCCGGAGGCGCTCGCCAGAGCCTCACTCATGCCGCGTGCATCTACCGGCGCTTCGATCAAGGCCAAAACCTCTCTGGCATCGTCAGCGGGCTACCAGCCCGGCGGAAAGATGTCGATAGGTCAGCGGGGTACAGAACCGGCTCTGCGGTCGCTCATTCCCGGCGGAAACCGCCGATTTGGGGCCGCCGCACCGGGATTCGCCGCCAAACGGCTGGCAGCTGTTGCCGAACGGACACGCCTTCAGTAATACGAATTCTGCTCCAGCGCGGCTCGCGGTAACGTTCGTTGCGCCTTGCGGCAGGCCCACGAGAATACCGCGATTGTGGCGCCCACATTGCTATCCCCGGCCCTGGTCCATACCGGAGTATCTGAATGCCGTTCCCGCGCGCCTCCCAGGCCCTCTCCCGCTTCACCGTGCTCGATCTCACCCGCGTCCGCTCCGGGCCGACCTGCGTGCGGCAGCTCGCGGATTGGGGCGCCAATGTCATCAAGATCGACGCCTTGACGGAAGACGCTGCCGGCGAGCAACCCGGGGGGCCGCGCCATGGTTCGGATTTCCAGAACCTGCATCGCAACAAGCGGGCGATCGCGCTTAACCTGAAGGACCCCAAGGGTCTCGAAGTTTTCCGGCGGCTGGCGGAAAAGGCTGACGTCGTGGTGGAGAACTTTCGCCCCGACGTCAAAGCGCGGCTCGGCATCGACTATGACAGCCTGCGCAAGATCAACCCGCGCATCGTCTATGGCAGCATCTCCGGGTTCGGGCAGGATGGCCCCTATCACAAACGTCCGGGCTTCGATCAGATCGCCCAGGGCATGGGCGGCTTGATGTCGATCACCGGCGCCCCCGGCGAGGGGCCGATGCGGGTCGGCATTCCCGTCGCAGATCTCGCAGCCGGGCTGTTCTGTGCGATCGGCATCCTGACCGCCCTGCTCGAACGCGATGTCTCTGGTGAAGGTCAGTGGGTGCAGACCTCGCTGCTGCAGGCACAGATCTTCATGCTGGATTTTCAGGCTTCGCGCTGGTTGATGGAAGAGGAAGTGCCGAAGCAGGCCGGCAATGACCATCCGACCAGCATTCCCACCGGCGTGTTCAAGACCTCGGACGGCTACATCAACATTGCCACGACGGGGGGACGGATCTGGGAGCGCTGCGCCGAAGCGATCGGAGCGCCGGACCTGCCGACCCGCCCCGAATATGCCACCGCGCCGACACGCTCGAAAAACCGCGATGCACTCAACGCCAAGATCAACGCGCTTACCGAAAAGAAATCCACCGACACCTGGGTCAGGGAACTCAACGCCGCCGGCGTGCCCTGCGGCCCGATCTATTCGATCGACCAGGTGTTCGGGGACGCCCAGGTCACGCATCTCGGCATCGCGCAGGACGTGCCCAATGCCGAGAACCGTCATATCCGTTTGGTCGGCCAGCCCGTCACGCTGTCGCGCACCCCCAGCAAAATGGCGGCTCGCCCGCCGGAATTCGGCGAGCAGACCGAGGAGGTGCTTGCCGAGTTCGGCTTTAGCGCAGACGAAATCGCGAAGCTGAGGCAAGCCAAGGTGGTGTGACGGCGGCAGAGCGTTCTGCGGGCCCGCCAAAGCGACATTTCGCTGACAGACCAGAACATCAGAACGCTTGCCGGCGTCGTGATCGAGCCGGCCAGTCCGTTCACAAGCAATTACCGGTTGCTATTTGCCCTTCCAGTTCGGCGTCCGCTTGTTGAGGAAGGCATCCATCCCCTCCCGGAAATCCTCGCTCATATAGGCGCGAAGAATCAGATCCTCGCCCTCGTCGCGTGTCAGCGTCCGCCGGATACGGCGCACGGCTTCCTTGGTGACTTCGAGCGTGATCGGCGCATGGCCTGCCACCAGCTTCGCTGTCTCCTCGGCGCGGCGTTGCAGCGTGGCGACATCAGGCACCACCTCGTTGAGCAGCCCGAGCGCCAGCGCCTCGGGGGCCTCGATCAGCCGTGCCGTGAAAATCAGATCCTTGGTTCGCGCCGGACCGACCAGCGCAGTGAGCCGGCTGATATTGGACATCGACAGGCAGTTGCCAAGCGTCCGCGCGATCGGAAAGCCGATCCTTGCCGCCGCGGTGCCGATCCGGATGTCGCAGCAAGCGGCAATCCCGGCGCCGCCGCCGGTGCAGGCCCCCGCGATGGCCGCGATGGTCGGCACCCGGCAGCTTTCCAGCGCGCCGAGCACGCGATCGATCCGCGCCTCATAGTCGAGCGCATCCTGGGCGGTCTTGAAGGCACGGAACTGCGAAATGTCGGTGCCGGAGGCGAACGCCTTGTCGCCGGCCCCGGTGAGGATCATCGCCTTGATCGAGCGGTCGGCGTTGATGGCCTCGCAGATCGCCGCCATCTGCTCGTACATCACAAAGGTCAGCGCGTTGCGTGCTTGCGGACGGTTAAAAGTCAACCGGGCGATACCGTTCTCAACCACATAGATCAGGTCTTCAGTCGCTGGTACCGGGGCGTTCATCGCGCGCTCTTTCTGTTGTTGTATGGATTCATGCCGTATTGACGGGAGGGATTCCCGGAGCGCACGTCCATTCGCGCGCCTGGTAAAGACTGCATGCTCGCCTACGCAACGGCAGCCTTTGATTTCGGCATCGACACCACCTCGCGCCCTTTCAGGACTTCCATCGCGGCCAGGACTCCGCCGTCGCGATGCGGTACCTTGGCCAGATCGAGACCCATCTCGACGCCCGCCAACGTTCCCATCAGCATCAGATCGTTGAAATGGCCGATATGGCCGATGCGGAACACCCTGCCCTTGATCTTGTTGAGGCCGGTGCCGAGCGACATATCGAAATTCTCCAGCACGACTTTCCGGAAATGGTCGGCGTCGTGGCCGTCAGGCATCGCCACGCCGGTTAACGCAGGCGAATGCGCCAGCGGATCCTGACACTGCGTTTCCAGTCCCCACACTTTGACCGCCGCGCGCGTCGCCGCGCTGTGACGCTTGTGCCGCGCGAAGACGTTGTCGAGCCCCTCCTCCTCGAGCATCGCAATGGCTTCCTTCAATCCAAACAAAAGATTGATCGCAGGTGTATAGGGCCAGGTGCCGACCTTGTTGATCGCAATGACCTCCTGCCAGTCCCAATATGATCGCATCGACGGATTGGCCTTCGCCACCGCGAGCGCCTTTTCCGACACCGCGTTGAAGCCAAGGCCCGGCGGCAGCATCAGCCCCTTCTGCGAACCGGCGACCGAAACATCGATACCCCAGGCGTCGTGTTCGTATTCCAGCGAACCGAGGCCGGAAATCGTATCGACCATGAACAGCGCCGGATGCTTCGCCCGATCGATGGCTTTGCGGACCTCGAGCGGATGGGTGACGCAACCGGTCGAGGTCTCGTTGTGCACGATCATCACCGCCTTGATGCGGTGCCGGGAATCGGCCGCAAGCCGGGCTTCGATCTGGTCCAGATCGGCGCCGCGGCGCCAGTCCCCCGGAATGAAATCGATATCGAGCTTGAATTTCTCCGCGATACCGCGCCACAGCACCGCGAACTGGCCGGTTTCGGCCATCAGGACCTTGTCGCCGGGCGACAGGACATTGACGATCGCGGCTTCCCAGGCGCCGGTGCCTGACGAGGGGTAGATGATAACCGGTTGTTTGGTGCGGAAGACGCGCTGCGCGGCCGCCAGCACCTCAAGGCCGAGTTGTCCGAATTCGGGACCGCGATGATCCATGGTCGGCATATCCATCGCCCGCAGCACCCGGTCGGGTATGTTGGTCGGTCCTGGAATCTGGAGAAAATGCCTTCCAGTGTGCACGGTCATGGCGCGTCCTTCCCGGGATTATCTTGGTTCCGCAAGGCTCGAATATCATTATTTGGCGGGCTTGTCCCCCGCCCGGCCGGCACCGTCAATGCGCAAGAAGGCGGCTTTGCCTTGCAAAGGCGAACCCCCGGATGCAAGAGATGAGGGGATCACACGAGATTGAGGCGATGGCGACGGCGCGGGCCGAAAAAGTCCGAAAACCGGCTGAAAACAGCGCCCTTTCCGCGCGGCTCGGCCGCGAGATTACCGGTGAGGTTTTCTTCGACCGGTTCAACCGCGGCCGCTATGCCACCGACGCGTCGTTCTACCAGATCATGCCGGCGGGCGTGGTGGTGCCGCGCACCATCGACGAAGCGCTGCGGGCGCTCGCATCGCCAGCGACGACGGCCGGATCGTCACGCCGCGCGGCGGCGGCACCTCGCAATGCGGCCAGACCGTCAATCACGGCATCGTCGTCGATTTCTCCAAGCACCTGAACCGCGTCATCTCGATCGACGCCGAGAATCGCACCTGCGTGGTCGAGCCGGGCATCGTGCTGGACGATCTCAACCGGCAGCTGAGAGCAGCATGGCCTGTGGTTTCCGGTCGACGTCTCCACCGCGTCGCGCGCCACCATCGGTGGCATGGCCGGCAACAATTCCTGCGGCGGCCGCTCGCTGCGCTACGGCACCATGCGCGACAACACGCTGTCGATGGACGCCGCCCTGGCCGACGGCACGCATGCTGCATTTCGGCGAGGTCGCCGCGCGATCTCGCGCAGCTGAACTCGAGCGACAGCGGCTTGCGATCTGTTTCGCCGACATGCTGGCTCTCGGCGCGCGCGAGGCCGGCCGAGATCGCCGAGAGATTTCCGAAAGTGCAGCGCCGCGTCGGCGGCTACAATCTCGATGCGCTGGTGCCGCGCAACGCGCCAACAACTGGCGCATCTGCTGGTCGGCTCCGAGGGCACGCTCGCCTTCACCACCCAGGTCGAGCTGAAGCTGTGGCCGGTGATCCGCAACAAGGTGCTCGGCGTCTGCCATTTCGGCAGTTTCTACGAGGCGATGGATGCCGCCCAGCATCTGGTCAAGCTGCGTCCCATCGCGGTGGAGCTGGTCGATCGCACCATGCTGGCGCTGGCGCGCGAGATCGCGATGTTCAAGCCGATCATTGCGACCGCCGTCGCGCGGCGATCCCGATGCGGTGCTGATCGTCGAATTTGCCGAAGAGGATCAGGCCGACAATCTCGCGCGATTGAGGCAGCTCGGCGAGCTGATGGCGCGATCTCGGCTTCGGCTGGAACAACCCGCAGCGCAAATGGGGCGGCGTGGTCGAGATCATCGAGCCCGCGCTGCAGACCGGCATCGCCGAGTTTCGCGCCGCCGGCCTCAACGTCATGATGTCGATGAAGCAGGAGGGCAAGCCGGTCTCCTTCGTCGAGGATTGCGCGGTGCCGCTGCCGCATCTGGCCGACTATACCGAACGGCTCAACGCGATCTTCGCCAAGCACGGCACGCGCGGCACCATGTATGCGCATGCTTCCGAAGGCTGCCTGCATGTGCGCCCGGTCCTGAACCTGAAACTCGAAAAGGACGTCAAGGCGATGCGCGCCATCGCCGAAGAAACCTTCGCGATGGTGCGCGAATACAAGGGCTCGCATTCCGGCGAGCATGGCGACGGCATCGTGCGCTCGGAATTCCACGAGGCGATGTTCGGCGCACGCATCATCGACGACTTCAGGGAGGTCAAGCACCGCTTCGATCCCGGCAATGTGCTCAATCCCGGCAAGATCGTCGATCCGCCCCGAATGGACGACCGGGAGCTGTTTCGCTATCCGCCGGACTATCGCGTCACGGAACTGAAGACGGCGCTCGACTGGTCGGCTTATCCCGGCGCCGGCGGCGGCTTCCAGGGCGCCGTCGAGATGTGCAACAACAACGGCGCCTGCCGCAAACTCGAGGGCGGCGTGATGTGTCCGTCCTATCGCGCCACCCGCAACGAGAAGGATGTTACGCGCGGCCGGGCTAACACGCTGCGGCTGGCGATCTCCGGCCAGTTGGGGCCGGACGCGCTGGCCTCCGACGAGATGGCGGAGACGCTGAAGCTCTGCGTCTCCTGCAAGGCCTGCCGCCACGAATGCCCGACCGGCGTCGACATGGCCAAGATGAAGATCGAGGTTCTCGCAGCCCGCACCGCCAGGCACGGGCTTTCGCTGCGGCGACCGGCTGGTGGGCTTTCTGCCGCATTATGCCGGCTTGGCATCGCGCTTTGCTTCGCTCGCCAACCTGCGCAACAACAGCCCCTTGCTGCGCAGGCTGTCGGAAAAATTCGCCGGCATCAGCGCGCGGCGCGCGTTGCCGCAGTGGCGGCGCGACGTATTCATATCCGACGTCGACGCCGTCGGCCCAGCCGACGGCCGTGAAGTCGTGTTGTTTGCCGACACCTTCAACCGCGCCTACGAGCGTGAGAATCTCGACGCTGCGCTGCGCGTGCTGGTCGAGGGCGGATACCGTGTCCACATCCCAAGGCCCGCGGATGGTGGTCGGCCGTTGTGCTGCGGGCGGACCTTTCTCTCGGCGGGCCTGGTCGACCACGCACGCACCGAACTCGATCGGCTGGTCGCTACCTATGCGCCCCTCGCGCTGCGCGGCGTACCCATCGTCGGCCTGGAGCCGAGCTGTCTTTTGACCCTTCGCGACGAACTTCTTTCGCTGCGCGCCGATGCCACCGCGAAAAGTGTCAGCGCGCACGCGCTATTGTTCGAGGAGTTTCTGGCGCGCGAGGCCGCGGCCGGTCGCCTGCGGCTGCCGCTCGGTCGTATTGGCGGGAAGGCCCTGGTCCACGGCCACTGCCATCAGAAATCATTCGGTGCGTTCAAGTCGGTCGAGCAGGTTCTTCGGCTGGTTCCCGATTTGAACGTCGAAACCATCGAGTCGAGTTGTTGCGGCATGGCCGGCGCCTTCGGATACGGCGCCGACACCTATCAGGCCTCGATGGATATGGCCGAACTATCACTACTGCCAGCGATCCGGCGCGCCGATGCCACCGCGCTAATCGTTGCGGACGGCACCTCGTGCCGGCATCAGATCAAGGATGGTGCGGAGCGTGGCGCCCTGCACGTCGCGCGCGTGCTGGCGATGAGCCTCGACAGCGCGCAATCCAACCCACCCCTCTCCGCTGCCGCAAAGGAAGCTCTCGATGGCTGAACTCACTCTCGACGTTGCCCGCAAAATTCTCGATGCCGCCCTTGCCAAAGGGATTGAGAAGAAGCTCAAGCCCCTCGTCGCGACCGTTCTCGATGTGCGCGGCTGTGTCAAAGTCACCGCCGCACAGGACGGCACCAGCCTCATGCGCGCCGAAATTGCCCATGGCAAGGCTTACGGAGCGCTGGCGATGGGCATGGGATCGCGGGCGCTGTTCCAGCGGGCGCAGGAGCAGGCCTATTTCATCGGCGCGGCGAATACGCTGGCGCAAGGCCGGATGGTGCCGGTGCCGGGCGGCGTGCTGATTCAGGACGGCGGCGCGCTGCTTGGCGCCGTCGGTATCAGCGGCGATACCTCCGACAATGATGAGGCCTGCGCGATCGCAGGCATCGAGGCGGCGGGACTGAAGGCAAATCCGGGGTGATGGATCCCACCTCTTGAGAGGGAAGTAAAATATTGTACGTCCCAGGGTAGAAAAAAAGCACGCATTGGCCGCGTCGGAAAACTATTACTATATGCTTGAGCTCATGTAGGAATTCTGCTTTAGATCGCCCGTATTAGGCATTTTCCGTCGGGTATATTCAATTCTTTTTAGGTTGGTGCATAAAGTAAATCAGGACACGAGCCGCAGGGATGTCGTCAAGAAAATCACAATTGTGGTCGGTGGCGTTGCCACGCTGATCGAATTGCCGGCACGGTGGACCAAGCCGGTGGTGGAATCGATCATCGCGCCTGCGCACGCGGCGCTGTCTGGAACGACGACGACAACCACAACAGCTGCACCGACGACAACAACCACCACGACTACCACCACCACGACTACCACGCAGCTCCAGTAACGGCGAGCCGGTTTACGGTAGCTTGCAGGGTAATCGGGTGAAGCAGATCGTGACAAAAGGCTGAAGTGCTAAATCTGTTGTGATCCACTGAGTCGCAGGGTGGAGGACGGTGATGGATTCGGACGGAACACGATTTGCAGTGATCACGGAGACGACGAGTTTCCTTCACTATTTCAGCGGGTTGCCGGATCATCGTCAGGCCGGCAAGGTGGATTACCCGCTGCCGGAGGTGCTGCTGCTGATTCTTCTGGCGGTTCTTGCGGGCGCGGAGGCGTTCACCGACATCGCGCGATTTGGCGAGCGGAAGATCGAGCTGCTGCGGCGGTTTCGGCCCTATGTGAACGGCACGCCCTCGCATGATCATCTCGGCGATATCTTCGCCACGCTCGATGCCCGCGCCTTCCAGCTTTGCTTTGTGGCCTGGGTCGCGGCGCTGACGAACACGCCCGCGGAGGTGATCGCGATCGATGGCAAGACGTCACGGCGCTCGTATCAGACGAAGGGCTCGAAAGAGGCGATCCACATGGTCTCTGCCTTCGCGGCGCGGCAACGCATCGTGCTGGGCCAGGTGAAGGTGAACGAGAAATCGAACGAGATCATCGCCATCCCGGCGCTGCTCGACATGATGTCGATCGAGGGTGCGGTCGTGACGATCGATGCGATGGGTTGTCAGCGTGACATCGCCACGAAAATCATCGAGAAAAAGGCCGATTACATTGTCGCGCTGAAGGGCAATCAGGGCACCCTGCGCGAGGATGTCGAGGTCTTCGTCGAGGAGCAGAAAGCCTTGAAATACAAGGATACCACAATCAGCACGCACGAAACCATCGATGCTGATCACGGCCGTATCGAGGCCCGAAACTACACGGTGATCCACGATGTCGACTGGCTGCAGGCGCGCCACCAATGGCCGGGCCTGAACGCCATTGTCGTGGTCGAAAGCCGGCGCGAAATCAACAGCAAGATCACCGACGAGACGCGCTTCTACATCACCTCGCTGGTGATGCTGGCCGCTGTGGTCGGCCCGATGATCCGCGCGCACTGGGCCATCGAGAACTCCTTGCACTGGGTCATGGACATGGTCTTTCGCGACGACGAATGCCGCGTCAGAACCGACAACGCCCCGGTCAATTTCGCCACCTGCCGGCACATCGCCTACAATCTCACCCGAAAGGCCCCGGGCAAGGATTCAATCCGCCTCCGGCGCAAAACAGCAGGGTGGGACGATGAGTATCTCGCAAGCCTCATCGCCGCGTGATTAAATTCACCCAATTCCCCT
>CAVSOS010000015.1:0-283314 GCA_963729395.1 uncultured Pseudomonadota bacterium
TCCGTGGTCTTGTAGCGCTCGGAAACCTTTACCCCGTCGCTGATTCGGCGCATTTCGATCTGGCTGACCGGCGTTCCCTTGCCGGGGTGGATGTTCTCGGCGGTCAGAACCACATAAAGCTTGCCGTCTTGCTCAATGACGTTGCCCTTGCGAATAGAACTGGCGATGACTTTCAAAGCTGCTTTTCCTGATATTCTGGCCCGGGACCAATCCGGACATGGGCGTCCCGAGGCCAGCGAAGCGGTTTCGGGCTGCAACATACTGATTTTGTCGGCCTATGCCAGCGTTTTACGGGCTGGCGGGGCGGCTCGTTGATGGCCGGAAACGATCAACTCTCGCCCTGGTGGTCCGCCGCGCGGCATGCCGATGTCAGGCCATTTCTGATGGCGCGCGGCGCCATTGCCAAGGCGCTCCGGGCGTGGTTCGAGGAGCAGGGCTTTGTCGAGGTCGAGACCGGAATTCTGCAGGTGTCGCCCGGAAATGAGACCCATCTGCATGCGCCTCGCACGGAACTTGCCGGCGCCGATGGCGCCGCGCGCGACGCGATACCTGCGGACGTCGCCGGAATTCGCCTGCAAGAAACTGCTGGCCGCCGGAGAGCAGAGAATTTTCGAATTTGCGCGGGTGTTTCGCGACCGGGAACGCGGCGATCTGCATCTTCCCGAATTCACCATGCTGGAATGGTACCGGGCCAATGCGACCTATGACGCGGTCATGGCCGACAGCGTGGTCGTTATCGCCCATGCGGCGCAGGCCACCGGCATCGGACGTTTTTCGTTTCGCGGCAAGATCGCCGATCCGTTTGCCGAGCCGGAGCTTCTGACCGTGGCCGCAGCTTTCGACCGCTTTGCCGGCATCGATCTGCTATCCACTGTTGCGAACGGCGAGGGCGATCGTGCGGCGCTGGCCGCTGCGGCAAGGGCGCTTGTGCGGATCACCGAGGACGATACCTGGTCGGACATCTTCAGCAAGGTCCTGGTCGAGCATGTCGAGCCAAATCTGGGGCAGGGGCGGCTGACGGTCCTGTTTGAATACCCGACACCCGAAGCCGCGCTGGCGCGCGCAAAACAGTCCGACCCGCGCGTCGCCGAACGCTTCGAGATCTATGCCTGCGGCGTCGAACTCGCCAACGGATTCGGTGAATTGACCGATCCTGCGGAGCAACGCCGCCGGTTTTCGTTGGCGATGGACGAAAAGCAGCGGCGCTACGGCGAGCGCTACCCGCTCGACGAGGATTTTCTTCTGGCCATGGCGCAGATGCCCGAAGCCAGCGGCATCGCACTTGGCTTCGACCGGCTGGTGATGCTGGCCAGCGGCGCCGTCAGGCTCGATCAGGTGGTGTGGACGCCGCCGGGTACGGACGCATGAAAAGGATTGATCGCAAGTCAGCCACGTTGCGGCGGCCGGCCAAACTGGTCGCTCGCGGTCTGGCGCCTGCAGCCGATCTTGCCGATCTTGAAAAGGTTGCTTCGCGTTATGCGGTGGCCGTGACCGCGGATATTGCGGCGCTGATCGAACCCGGTGACCCCGGCGATCCGATCGCGCGACAGTTCATTCCAAGTGCCGAGGAACTGGTGGCGCAGCCCGGCGAGAATGCCGATCCAATCGGCGATCACGCGCATTCGCCGGTCGCCGGCATTGTGCATCGCTATCCCGATCGGGTGCTGTTCAAACTGGTCCATGTCTGCGCAGTATATTGCCGCTTTTGCTTTCGCCGTGAGATGGTCGGCCCGGGCAAGGAGAATTCGCTTTCGCCGGCCGCCTACCGCGGCGCGCTCGGCTATATCCGCGCACATCCGGAAATATGGGAAGTGATCCTGACCGGCGGCGACCCCTTGATGCTGTCGCCGCGACGGCTCACCCGGGTCATGACGGATATCGCCGCGATCGATCATGTCCGGATCATCCGGATTCATAGCCGGGTGCCGGTCGCCGATCCCGCGCGCATCAGCGCCGAGATGGTCGCCGCGTTGAAGGTCAAGGGCGCGACGACATGGGTTGCCCTGCATGCCAATCACGCCAGGGAATTGACCGACAAGGCGCGTGCCGCATGCGCCGGCATCATCGATGCCGGCATTCCGATGGTGAGTCAGTCGGTGCTGCTCCGCGGCGTCAATGACGATGCCGCGACGCTGGAAGCGCTGATGCGTGCTTTCGTTGAATGCCGGATCAAGCCCTATTACCTGCATCACGGCGATCTCGCGCCCGGTACCGCGCATCTGCGCACAACGCTGGCGCACGGTCAGGACCTGATCAGGAACTTGAGGGGGCGGGTGTCCGGATTGTGTCAGCCGGATTATGTGCTCGACATTCCCGGCGGCCACGGCAAGGCGCCTGTAGGCCCGAATTACCTGTCGTCGGCAGATACTTTTTCAAAAGAACGGCGACAACAACATCCAGAAATGCGCTATCGTGTTGTCGATTATTGCGGCGACGTTCATCTCTATCCTCCGACGTCTTGATCGAGAGATGACAGAGGGAGAAAGCGCCGAACGGCAGCCCCAGAACTAGCCTGGAGAGTTCAAATGCGAAGACTTGTCACAGTAGTGACGTTACTGATCCTCAGTTCCGCGGCGACGGCGCAGACCGGAAGCCCAGGATCCTCAACGCCATCCGTAAGACCGTCGCGGCCGATTCCCGAAGCTCCGATAGGTCACCGCCAGCCCCGCAGCGATCAGGTGCCTTCGGAGAAAAACCTGAGTGATCCGAACAGTCAGGTCGATCGCGAGGATGCTGCCCTCGACCGCAAGATCAAGAGCATTTGTCGCGGCTGCTGATCAGGCCTTGCGCGCGGCGAGCGCCACGCCGATCAGGGCGGCGCCGCCGAACAACAGATTGATGCCCGCCAGTAATCCGACGGCCCAGAGCGCCGATCCTGGCAGTCCTGCGATGATGATGCCGGCAATCAGGATATCCATCAGTCCAGCTGCCAGCAGCCACGACCACCGTTCCGACAATTCGCGGCGATGCTCCAGCGCATACATGATGGTGGTGACCCCTTCGGCCAGGAAATAGGCACCGACCACGATGGTGAGGGTCAGCGTGCCCTGCACCGGCCGGGCCAACAGGATGATGCCGGCGCCGACCGCCAACGCCGCCGAAATCAGCGACCACCAGAAGCCCGGCATCTGCCGCGCCCAGAAGGTCAGGATCAGGCCGACGATGCCGCTGATCAAGAACATCCAACCCAGAAAAATGGTGACGGCGAGGCTGGCAAGCGGCGGCACGATCATCGCCGCGAGTCCCAAAATCACCAGCAGAATGCCTTCAAACAGGAAGGCCTTCCAATGCTCGCGAACCGCGGCGCTCATCTTGGATTGCAGATTGGTGATGTCCTGGGGAAGGGTCATTGAAAATCTCCGATGCCGCCACTGCGCAATGATGTGATACTATAGCTTGCGGCAACGCTGCGTAGACAAATTTGTTCAATGACGCGGGCGCGGGGATTGGCAACATCCGGGCACGATCGGCAAAATCGGATAGCGGTTTTGCCTAGCCATGGCTCGAAAACGCCTGCGATGTCGTGCGCATTCGATTGCGACCGAGGATATAGGTCGCCGCGGTAATCACCAGCAGGGCGATGCCGATCAGGATGGACACGAAGCCGATCGGTACCAGAACCAGCGCAACGTTGCGTTCTGGATTTACCAGCCAATGATGGATCGAAGTCAGCACGAAGACCAGGCCGACAAATCCGGCGGCGCCACCCACGACGAGCAGCGCCCACATCCGTCGCAACTGGCTCAGCCGCACCCGGGCGGTTTCGGTGCGGGGCGCGTGATGATGACCGACCCGCCACACCAGCCGTACGGCAAACGCAATCGAGCTGAGCCCGATCAGAACGCTCACCGATCCCAGGATGAGCCGGGTGGATCCGGCGATATCGGGGGTTTGCTGCAGCGTCAGCAGCGGGAAATCGAAACCGGCGTGCAGCGCGAGTGGCGCGAACAGGATCAGAAGGCGGCTTGAGACGCGCGCCCAGTCGCGGTGATGCCGGTGCGCCCCAAGTGCTGTGCCGGAACGCCCGATCGCGAGATAGGCGCCGGCGATAATGCCGAGCGCGCCGTGGAACGGCACCGTCAGGACGCTGCGCAACGCCGCCAGCGCCCGCCACATCTCGGCGTGCTCCACGAGATAAGCGAGGTTTTCATAGGCCGCAAAGCCGAGACCGGCCGCGGCGCCATAGACCACGGTGTCCATCGGATCCGCGAAGGGACGGCGCCGCGCCGAGACGGCGACGATGACAAGAATCTTGACTGTTTCCTCCGGCAGGGCGACGCCGAATATCGAATGCAATGCCTGGGCGACCCAGGGGTTTTCGGGGGCCGCGAGGATCGACATGAACGGCGCCCGCGCGACGCCCAGCAACGAAATGCTGGCAGCGCCCAGGAAAAACGCGGTCCAGACCTTGGCGGGTGGGCCGGGTCGCTCGTCCGCGGCGACCACGAGCCACAGCACCAGCAGCGCAGGCGCGACGGCCGCGGTGCCTATGACGGTGGGAAGGGAGGTGAGCAGGTTCATCAAGTGAAAAACACACTCTTGTTTCGATAACGGCGGCGATCAGAAGCAGGGCAGTTTTGCCGACCTCCTAGATGATCCATGACCGATTTGCATTTCGCCGTCCGGGCGGCGCTTTGGGTCAGCGCGCAAATGGTAACGAATAGGGGCAAGAAGTTCTATTTCAACCTCTTTTGTTTCAATCTCGGTTTGCGCCAGCGGAACCTGTCAGGAATGCGTGCAATCTCGACTGAATTGCGATTATTTAATTCAATCAAAGAGTTTTCTGGATTTCTTTGAGCGAAATGCATGTAATGGCGGACCGTTTCCTTGGGGACTTTCCCATTTTTGGCAAACTTATCCGTGGTGCTGCCGCAAATGTGCTTCGTCGTGCTGCGCAAGACATGCGGCGGACACGCAGAAGGTGCCGGCGTGTTAGGTTCTGGCGTCGTCAACCGAGGGGGCATTCACGGGTGGGTTCGTTTCGCGGAGCAGAGACGCACACGAGGTCGGTCCTCAAAGCCATCAGTTGGCGGGCCATGGGAACGCTCGATACCTTCGCGATCAGCTGGTTCGTGACGGGCAGGGTTGAAATCGCGGGATCAATCGCCGGCCTTGAGGTCGCGACCAAAATTGCCTGGTATTACCTTCACGAGCGCGTCTGGGCGGTGATCCCATGGGGCCGCCGGTGAACTGACGGGTTGTCGGCCGTCATCGCGGCATCGGCGCATTCAACACGAGAACCATACTGTTTTTCTTCTCCCTGCCACTATGATGAAGGCGCGGTCGCGAACGAGAAAAATGGTCCGGCATGAGGTTTTCATCGTAGGAACGCGATGCGCCGGGGCGCCGCTGGCGATGCTGCTCGCGCGCTGGCTTTCGACCTGCTCCGAACGGTGCGGCTCTCTCTTCGAGAAATCACGAAGCACGGCAAATACGGGCCGACGTCGTGAGGCGCCGGCGCCGATCGGTCAGGAAGCGCAACCGGCAACGGATTGGTCCGGCCAAGTTGTTTGACGATCAATGAGATCCGCACTCCCTTCGCGCTGAGCGAAAGCAGGAGTTTCACAAACAGCAAGGGTACGGACGAAACAGGTGCGGTGGACGGGAAAGCAAATATGGATAAACTATGGCGGGGACGCAAACCTGGACTTAAGGAGAGGCTATGCGAAAACTATCCATTACCATAGTGGCAGCAGCAGCAATTCTAGCTTTGAATTCGATGGGTTGCTCAGCCAATGCCGTAACTGCTTCGGGCAACACCCTTCCGAACGCAGCTAAAAACTTCTCGCCGATTCATGAAACGGCTTGCCGCGGTTGGGGCCGCTGGTGTGGACCGGGCTTTGTCAGGGCCTGTGGTCCATACAGGTGCTGGTGCCGCCCCTGTTGGTAAAGTCGCAGAAAAGAGAGGGTCGCCAAGGCCAGGCGGCCTTCTTAATAGAGACGGAATGTCGGCCCGCAATGGCAGTGCCGCCCGGGGCGTCGATGTTCCGCAGGGGACGCGACCGACGGGTGAGATTCCTTGGGCCGGCGGCCGCGTGGACCAACGCCCCCCAAAGAACGGTCTCAGCGCGCAGCGCTGGGGCCGTTCTCGTTTGAGCCCAGACATCCCGGACTCACCCGCGGGCTGCGTAGAGCCTTTTCCGTTCCGATTGAATCGGAACGGAGGCTCTATCTCCATATTTTGACGCGTTTTCTTCACGCGAACCGGTATCCACTTCGCTGGAAAACGCTCTAAAGTCGCGGAGGGGCCTTCTGGCAGAACTTAGGCCCCGCGGTCGACATTGGACATGCTGGAAGTATCAGGAGCTAAGCCATTGAAAATAATGGCGCTCCCTAGCGGAATCGAACCGCTCTCTCCACCGTGAAAGGGTGGCGTCCTAACCGATAGACGAAGGGAGCGAAAACGTCCGCTTCGCCGCGACCGGCCCGGTCGCGGCATTGCCGTTTCGCTTTGGTCAAATATATCCGGCAAATCAACACTTTGAGGCCGCGTTGGCGCCGTGCCGAACCTGGATCGTGACGAGGCGATCCGGGCGGCGGCGGCGAACGTATAGTGGCGTTTGCGCGGGCGGGCAAGCCGCTGGAAATCCCGTTTGTGGGTAGATCGGACCTGTTCCGCACCACGAGAATCCAAGAAATTCTCGCGAGGCCTCAACGGTTTCTAAAGCCTACCGGCGTAGGGCTGTGGTTTTAGGGACAACCGGAATGATGGCTGTGACCAAGAAGCGGGAAGCGCGCAAATCGCTGCGCCAGCCCGCATGGATCACCCTCGAAGGTGGTTTTGCGGCGCGCCAGTGCATGGTGCAGGATATCTCCACCTCGGGCGCCAAGATCACGGTTGACGATCCCGACATATTGCCCGCGAAGTTGCGGCTGGCGTTTTCGCGCGATGCCCGGACCGGGCGAAACTGTGCCGTGGTCTGGCGCCGCGGAAAGTCAGTAGGCGTCAAATTCGTCCGGTAGCATCGACAGGTCGGACGCGATAAGAAGCCGGATGCGAAGCATTCTCGTTGCGATCGTTGTTGCCTGCTGCCGACCTCGATGGAGCTGGCTCAGTCCGGCAATCCGAAGAGGGACCCGCCCATAGCCCCAGGCAAGTTGCTTCCGGTGAAGCAGCCTCGCGCCGGCAATTCGTGCGCCGCCTATGGCCTGGACTACGTCAAGGTCGAAGGCACCGGGATGTGCGTGCACATCAGCGGCTCGGTAAGTGTCGGAGTCGGCGGCTCCGTCGGCGCACGCTGAGCGGCGACAGGGGTAAGCCCGTTGCAACTCGATATCCTCGTTCCCGTCATGATGGGTTGCGCGATGCTTTGGTGGGTCAGTCGCGGCGTGACCTGGACGACCCGTCTGGTCGTGGCGGCCGTCACCCTTATGCTGATTGTCTGCATTCTGCTATTCGAGCGTTCAAGCTTCCCATGTTATTCATGGGCGCGAGGCAAACGAGCCCGCCCGGAAATGACCGTGAGGATTCTTTCACGACAGTGGCGGCGCGACGAATTGCCTGAATCCCGACCGGCCTGAGAACTGCGCGAACCAGCGCTCGAGATGCGCCAGCCTTGGTTTGGCGATGCCTTCGACACCGAACCAGCGCCTGGCATAGGCGCCGAGCGCAATATCGGCCAAGGTAAAATGATCGGCTGCGATGAAGCTCCGCGTCGCCAGCTCGGCGTCGACGATACGCCATTCAGCGGCTGCGGCATCAGCATCTTTCTGGATCACACCGATGTCGCGGGCTTCGACCGGGGTTCGAACCAGCGCCCAGAACACCGGCCGCTCGACCGGCTGCAAGGTCGAAAGCGTCCAGTCCAGCCACCGGTCGATGCCGGCGCGCAGCTTCGGCGCCTGCGGATAAAGCGGCGATTGCGGCGCGTAGGCGAGCACAAGGTAGCGCATGATCGAATTCGATTCCCAGAGCACGAAATCGTCGTCCACTAGGGTCGGAATTCGTCCGTTCGGATTCATGGCGAGATAATCCGGCTCGTGGTTGCGGCCGAACGCCATGCCGGCATCGATGCGGTCATAGGCGAGATCAAGCTCGCTCAGGCACCACAGCACTTTTTGAACATTGACCGAGTTGGCTCGGCCCCAGATCGTCAGATGTTTCTGATTGCTGTTCGGCACGACGCGCGGCTCCTGCTCATTGACCCGTGCCGGTCATACCGGAATCTTCGAGAAAAATCGCGCCGCGTATGGCTTCTGATGGCGATGTTCTGAAAATCGGACTCCGCCAAAAATGGCGGAGCCTTACGTTCCTAACGCAAACCTGACACGTTGTTATCGATCAGCGACCGAAGAATAGCCACAACAGAATAATCACCGGAATCGGCACGCCGAGTAGCCAAAGCAAAAGTCCTCGTCCCATTTTCGCCTGCTTGAATCCTCAGTCAATTCGACAACGAGAAGGGGAAGGTTAGGTTCCGGCAACCTGGCAGAACGCGGCTCACCAATGTCCAGTGTTCGGCATTGAGGTCCACGGCTCCGCCGGCGGCTTCGCATCGCCCTTCTGCAAGAGCTCGATCGAATGCAGATCCGGCGAGCGGACAAAGGCCATCTGGCCGTCGCGCGGCGGACGGTTGATAGTGATGCCGAGTTTCATCAACCGGTCGCAGGTGGCGTAAATGTCGTCGACCTCATAGGCGAGATGGCCGAAATAGCGATCCTCGCCGTATTTTTCCTCATCCCAATTATAGGTGAGTTCGACCAGCGGCGCGCCGCGTCCCTTCGATGCTTTCAGCAAGCCTTCGTCCTCGGCCGCGCACAGGAACACCAGCGTGAATTTCGCCTTGTCGTTGTCGACGCGGCGGACCTCCTTCAATCCCAGGGCATCCTGATAGAATTTCAGCGCGGCATCGAGATTGCGGACGCGCAGCATGGTGTGAAGATAACGCATGTTTTCTTGCTCCCTGATATTTTGAGATGAGATTGTTGCCGGGTTCGGGAAATTCAATAGCAGCAAAACGCCGGCGAGGGCAGGGCGTTGCGGGCGGATCGCACCGCACTTGGCAAGCACGTCCGCGCGCGACTTAACCGAGGCCGCGTGGCTGGGGAGGATTAGTGTCCGACGGTTCCTGTTGCCTTCAGGCGAGATGACCTCACCCAGCCCGAGACGGTGTCGCCGGTCTTGGGGTTGGAATACATCACAGATGACCAACCATCGTTCGACTGGGCATATGTGATGAGTTCATCCTTCGGGATGGTAAACACCCCCGCCATCGCGCAGTTTGTGTTCGGAGCCGAGTAAAACTGAAGACGGCCCGCGCCGGTCACGACCTCGCTGAGAGGTGGTGAAAATACCGGAATATTCTTCGTGCCGGTCTCGGGCTCCCTGCAATCAGCAAAAGCCGGACTCGATAGCGAGAACACGACGGCAACTAGAATCGCTCTGGCTGGCATCCGTTTCTCCGCACGTCCTGGCAAGCAAAAGCCCTGCCGAGGGGTGTCAGCAGGGCCTTCGCGACGGGAGCCCCGGAAGGCTCGACCATCAAGTTGCACAGACATAGGCGGCGTCGACCGTGTTACAAGGGGCAGGCTGGAGAGGGGCAATCACCCTCACGCTCCTTTTACCGCGCCGCGCGTTCTCAAATGGTGTTTGCCTTAACTGAGCTCCTCCAGAGGCTATTTCTACCCCCCTGATGATTGAACCTAACCGCGGCGCGCGACGCCCAACGTCCATGTTGCAGGGTCTGATGGTCATCGGAGGGTTTGTTCTGATCGGCCTTGCCGGTTACGGCTTTTGGCAAGGACTGACGCTCAAGCCTCATGACAATATCCCGCCCTCCAAGGGCAGCCGTTGGCGGACTTAGCTGACTTCAAGCGGCAATACGGACTTGCTGCTCAAGCCCAACCCGCAACCCCAGTCATCTGCCGCACAGTCGACGTGGATTTGCCGACGCGATGAGGATGATGCGACTGGCGGCCAAACCAACAACGCCGCCGGGCTGAAATGATGCCCGGCGGCGTTGTCGTAGAACTGGAAATTGCAATGCCCCAGTTCCGTTATGTCGCGCGAGCCAGCGAATGGTTCGACGTAGCCCCGATCCCAACGCCGTGATCGCCATTTGCGGCCGCTCATGTGCCCAAATCTCATGATTTTTTTGCAGCGGACCCGGGTTCCCGCTGCAACCAACAAAAACCGCCTACATTATCTCAAACCATTTCAACGGAGGAACTGCGCGTGAAAAAGGCACTGGCAATTTTGGCGACGGTTGCCACAGTTGGCGCAACCGCGGTGTCCGCGCCGGCGCAAGCGCGAGGCTGGGGGCCGGGGATCGGCCTGGCCGCGGACGCGCTGGCGGCGGGAGCCTATGGCGCCTATGGACCTTACGGTTACTACGGGCCGGGCTACGGATATTACGGCTACGGTCCGCGTTACTACGGACCTGCGTATTACGGCTACTACGGACCCGGATATGGGCCCTATGCCTATTATGGTTATGGCGCGCCGTACTTTCGGCACCACTATTGGCGGTACTGGTAATAAAATGCCCGGAGCATCGCTCCGAGCTTTTTTTGCTGCCTGGCTACGGCCTGCGTTTTATCGCCCGCGGATTGTTGACTGCGCCTCTGCACGGAGAGGCATCGATTTGGATGGGAAACGCCTCAGCGTGCTTGAAAAGCTGGCCTAGGACCAGAACGACTTGCCGTCGGATCCATTGCGGGCATTCTCCAGCGTGGCCACGCAATATTCTTCGCGGTCACGTTTGAATTTTTCCTGGGTCGCTTTGAAGCTTGCGACGCGCGCAGCGATTTCTTTCCGCTCGCGAGTGAGGCGGTCTTCCTGTTCGGTCATGCCCATCCCTTTATTGATTCTTGTCCCATCTCCATTGGCAAACGAAATTGGGGCGCGAATTGGGACAGGGCGTTGCAGGATTGTGATCGTCTAGTGCCCCGCATCCGAAGTTCGTGATACGTTGCAGCATGCTCTTGCACGAACTTCGGATGCAGAAGGGGCACTAGCAAATCTATGATTCTAGTACCGCTTTTCGATCTGAAGTTCCTGGGATGAGTTTGCGGCAAGTGGTGCAGGAACTTCAGATCGGCGGTACTAGTTTGCTCAAGCGTTGGCGGTTGATAAGATCGGTGTCGTCCTTGTAGCTCGCGCACCTTCCCGGTAGCCAAAAGAAAACGGGAGGCCTGTATGGCAAAGATCGATCTGGAAGCGTTGAGCATCGAGGAACTCGCAAGCTTGCGCGACAACGCAACCGAAAAATTGGCGGAAAAGGTCGCTGCACGACAGGCCGAACTCGAAGCCGAACTGGAAAAGCTGTCGCAATACGGCAAACCGGCGCGAAAATCGCAACCAGCACCGGTGGTCGCCAAGGCCCGGAAGAGCGACGAGAAGAAAGCCGATGAAGCAAAGGAACCGGTCGCCAAAGCGGCCTGAGAATTAGCGCCTGCAGGCGCGGTCCAACGGTCCGGACATCGAGGGTGCGATCCGACGGGCCGTGCTATAATCAGCGCGGCCAACCTTTCGGATTATTCCCGTGATCGCAACGGATCTTTGCAGCGGCGTGGAACAACTCGGCGACATGATCGCTGAAGCTTCCATTATTGTTCCCTTTACGGGTGCCGGCATTTCGACCGAATGCGGCATTCCCGATTTTCGTTCTCCCGGTGGATTGTGGACTCGCAACCGTCCGATCCCGTTCGATGAATTCGTTGCCAGCCCGGACGCCCGGGATGAGGCGTGGCGGCGGCGTTTTGCGATGGAACCGACTTTCGCCGCGGCGCGGCCAGGACGCGGTCACCGCGCGCTGGCGTCGCTGTACAGGGCCGGAAAGATTCCCGCCGTCGTTACCCAGAATATCGACAATTTGCATCAGATCTCCGGTTTCGCGACCGATCACGTTGTCGAGCTTCACGGAAATACCACGTATGCCCGCTGCATCGGCTGCGGAGAGGCTTATGATCTGGCGTGGGTCAAGCAGCGCTTCGACGCGATGGGTGGTGCGCCCGACTGCACCCTCTGCGACGAGCCGGTAAAGACCGCCACCATCTCGTTCGGGCAGGCGATGCCGGAAGATGCGATGCGTCGTGCCGCCGAGCTTGCCCAGCATTGCGATCTGTTCCTTGCGATCGGCTCGTCGCTGGTGGTCTGGCCTG
The DNA here is from genome assembly GCA_963729395.1 of uncultured Pseudomonadota bacterium. Taxonomy (GTDB): domain Bacteria; phylum Pseudomonadota; class Alphaproteobacteria; order Rhizobiales; family Xanthobacteraceae; genus Bradyrhizobium. The sequence goes on from CAVSOS010000015.1 coordinate 12,103, forward strand.
CGGCGGGGTTTCCGCTGATGGCCAAGAACTGCGGAGCAAAATTGGTTATCATCAACAATGAACCCACCGAACAGGATGACATTGCCGATCTGATCATCCGCCACGACATTGGCGAGACGCTTGGGCCGTTCGTAGGCAACTAATGCCCAATTGATTCGCGGCTGTGCAAGCCTGTTCATAGCTTCCGGCAAATTCGTTTTTTATCTATGCGCCACAAGCGGGAGTGTTATCTTTGATTCGAGAGATTCGCGTGGCGTCGTCATGAATTATCATGGATGGACGCATGTGTCGGCGCTGTCGCAAACATGACGGGCCGTCGATGAAGTGTGGGGTCCGGGGTCATGGGGTCGGACGGATTTGAGTCCAAGAAGCTCGGGGGCCCGTCAAGCGGGACGGGATCCAGCAGGCTTGGTCCGGGTGAGTTTGCAGGCGGCACCGAGCGCGATCCGACGATCGAAGCGTTTGCCGGTCTCGGCGATAGCGCCGCAAACCTCGTCGAGATCAGCGGCGTCATCAAATGGTTCGATGCATCAAAGGGCTACGGCTTCATCGTTCCCGACAATGGCTGGCCGGATGTGCTTCTGCACGTCACCGTGCTGCGGCGTGACGGCTATCAAACCGCCTATGAAGGCGCGCGGCTGGTATGCGAATGCGTGCAGCGCGCGAAGGGTTATCAGGCGTTCCGCATTCTCTCGATGGATGAATCAACCGCGATCCATCCAGCGCAAATGCTGCCGCCGCGTACCCATGTCAGCGTGACCCCGACCAGCGGTCTGGAGCGGGCGCAGGTCAAATGGTTCAACCGCCTGCGCGGTTTCGGCTTCCTGACCTGTGGCGAGGGGACGCCGGACATATTTGTACATATGGAAACATTGCGCCGCTTCGGGATGACCGAGTTGCGCCCCGGCCAGTTCGTGCTGGTCCGGTTTGGGCCCGGCTCCAAGGGCATGATGGCCGCCGAAATCCAGCCGGAAACCGGCTCGCCAGGGCTTTCTTCGCACTAGAGGGCTTTCTTCACACTAAAGGACTTTCAGTCGCACTGGATCCCGCCACTCGTGGTGTCGTGCGCTTCCTCGCCGCCGATCTGAAACTCCAGCCGGATGTCAAAAAGCTTGCCCCACGCGGTCTTGCACGTGGTCTGGTATTTGCCACGATCGTCGGGCTAGGGTCCGCCCGAAATCCTTCACGGCCGGGGTGAGAGCGTTGTCCATGAATTCCTATCGGGTTTTTGATCGGCAGTTTCCGCGGGCGCGGCATCTGGATCGCCTTCGCCGCGGTCGCCGCGCTTTGCGCGTTCTTGGGCTTTGGCGCCCGGGCGGCGAGCTTCCAGACGCTTGAGATCGCCACCAAGTCCGGCGTGCAGGTTTTTTCGGTCGAGATGGCGACCACCGAAGAAGAGAAAACCACCGGCCTGATGTACCGCAAGGAATTGGCGGACGGGAAGGGGATGCTGTTCGATTTCTCGCCGGAACAGGAAGTCTCGATGTGGATGAAAAATACCTACATTCCACTCGACATGATTTTCATCCGGGCCGACGGCCGGATCCTGCGAATTGCTGAAAACACCGAACCGCTGTCCACCAAGATCATCCCGTCAGGGGGACTGGCGAAAGGGGTGCTGGAGGTGATCGCCGGTACCGCGCAAAAATACGGGATCGCGCCGGGAGACCGGGTTGCGCATCCGCTGTTTAACCACCGCTGAAGCGGCCTGCAGCGCCTTGCTGGTGCTGGCTTTAGCGTGTATCGACATCGTTTCCTGGGATATTCGGGGTATAGCGCAGCCTGGTAGCGCGGCAGTTTTGGGTACTGCAGGTCGTTGGTTCGAATCCAGCTGCCCCGACCAATAAATTCAATAGCTTAGCCGATATATCGCACATCCAATCTTCGCGGAAAATTGAATTGCGAAGACCTTGGGAAGATAGCGAAAAGCATTTTTGGGGCAGCGGCGAGAGACCGGCTAAGGCGCCAGCGAGTGTTCACCATGGTAGATGCTTCGTTTTCTCGTCAGAGACATCAAGAGGATCGCGCTGTCATAGGGATTCGCCGATTGCGGGTCGTCGCCGTAGCGCTGGCCATCATATTGATAGGCCTCGGCTGCGCGCTGTTTTGGGGCTTCGGCAGCAGCACGGTGGCAGCATTGCCTTCCAGCGCCAGCGCTGTGTCGACAGCAGCGCGCGAGCAAGTCTCGGACGAGATTCTTGAGACGGCGAAGGGTCTGCAGGTGACACAGCAGGAGGCCGTCGACCAGCTACAGGTCGTTCAGGACCAGCTCGCTGCCCAGAAGGCGGAGACGAAAAGGCTATCCGAGTTGATCGCAACGCTGACCGAGAAGCTGGATGCCCTCCAGGGCACCGTTGCCAATATTCCAATGCCGCCACACCACAGATGAGCAGCGCGGGACAGAAGCCCGCTGCCTTCGCGGCGCGGGTATCGGGCTGCGCCTTGCAGCCGATCCCCATCGGTTGTTCACAGGTCACGCCTAAAAATGGTCTTTTATAAATCGTTCAATATTCTGGACAATTCTGGCAGAGATCCCGAGTTATCCACACGCGTACTCGCTGGGCGTTATCGACAATAGAAGCGATGGTATGATCGGCTTGGTGCTGATCTTGGCCAGCGCCGGCGCAGCGGGCCTCAGCCACCGGCTGACGGCGCCGGCAGCGCTTAATGGCCGTCGGTTGGATTAGGCGGCAGAGGTGCGCCTCCAACGGAGATGGGTCCCGCTTTTGGGGCTGATGGCTTCTTCCGTTCTGCGGGAACAGGCGACCGCGCGGGAACGGTTTGTTGAGGCGGCGCAGTCGACACGGTACTTTGCATCGCCTCGAGCCTTGCCGCCAACGCGGACACTTGTTCCGAGAGACGCTGCAGATCGGCCTTTTGGGCGACCAAATTATGGTTCACGGATGTTAGCGAATCTGCGGTCTGTTTTTGGAAAGTCTGAAAATCCTCAAGAGGAACCGTTTCTCGATGGCTAACCACCGGCTGAGCCGTTGCTGGCTGCGCGGCCGAGGAAACAACTTGCGCAATGCCGTCATAGTTGAGCCAAACATACACAGCCGCCGCAAATGCGACCACGAACAACGCAACAATTGCGAAAGTGCCGCGCTTTCGGCTCCGCTGCGCGCCCAGTATCCGTTCTACACTTGGTTCAAGTTCGTTCGGCTGATGGTCCACGGGCATCATCAATTCGCGGATGTCATACCGGTTAATACCATCGCGAGGCGCCGAACCGAAATCAGTGGGCGCGGGCCTGAACCCGCGCCCACTGGGCTCGGGTTGCTGGGGAGGTTGGCGAGCAGCCAGTTCGCCAGGCCCGATGACCAACGCCGGCTATATTGGATTGGAGCATCAATGAAATCTGCCTTGCCAATTTCTTTATGGCTCACGCTTGCCCTTTGCAGTTCGGCGTTCGCGCAGCCGGCGCCTGCATCTCCAGCGGAGATGATCTCGAGTTACCGCCTTCAACACGGCGAAGGGCGCGTCACCCCGGACTCCACTCTCAACCGAATTGCGCATGAGCAGGCCGCCGCAATGGCGGCAAAGGACCTGCTTGATCATAATACCGCGCTTGCGCCGTTCGCTTCGCGGGTGGCTGCGGCGAAATCCCAGCGGTCTGCAGAGAATATCGCCTATGGCTACGACACCTTCCCAAAAACACTTGATCAATGGGTTGATTCGCCAGAGCATCGGAAAAATCTCTTAATGCCTGGAGCATTAAAAGTTGGCGTCGCCAGCGCAAAAAGTCCGACGACGCACCGAACCTACTGGGCCATGGTGATTACGAGTGGGGAACGCTCCCAGTCAGCATCATCAGCGGCACACCGGACGACGTCTCGTCGCGACGAAGAGGCTTGTCGCATGAAAATTCTGGGTCTGTGCTTGTGAGCCGCTAGCCAACAGGAAAACCCACCGGTTCACGCGGCGGGCTTGCGACTGGCCGCGGATGTAAGTCCGGCCGCCCGTTGTTATCGCCCAAGCCGCATCGCATGAGCCGCGATCCGTTGCCGGTTGCGCTTCCGCGCACGGCTCGCCAGCGGCCGATCAGCGCTTGGGGTCTCGCGGCTCACTGACCGGAGCTGCCGGCGGGAAAATACTCTCGTAGATAGCGCGGGCCTCTCGGATCAAACGGGCCCGATCGAGATCGGATTTCGAGACAAATCGGACGACTTCGCTCAATAGGCGCTCCATGCCGGGGACGGTGTGTGTCCAGCACATGCGAACATCGTGCCAACCCGGCTCCAGCGACGGGAAAGCTGGATGTCACACGTCAAGGAAGGTCAGGCTATGGCCGGGGATAACCGTCTTGGCTCGGGCGGATCGCGTTCTATGAATGGCTGCGACCGTTCGCGGTCGGCCTTGTGCACGGCCTTGCAGGATCGGCCGCCGCCGCCTTGATGGTCCTCTCCATCATCCGCGCACTCGCTGTTCGGGTTCGGCAGATCGTCGGAATGATGCTGATCACGCTGATGCTGTCGGCGCCGTTTGCGTTCACGGCGGTCAATCTGCCGAAATTCAACTGGCGGCTCCGCGTAGCGTCGGGCCTGATCAGCTTCGTGTTCGGGGTGATCCTGATCTATGGCATCGGCTTTGCCGAGGGCGGACTGTTCCCGACGCGCCGACCTGGGATCCCCACTGATCGCTGGCGCTGGGCTTGGTCAACAACCATCCACGAGTTCCCACTGACTCAAAAAATTTTGTTTCGGAGATTTTGTCCCGAACGGTTGCAAAACGTCGGGCAAGCGGCGACGCTATCCTGCCCTTATTCTCTTCGCAGGGTCTGCATGCTGATCACCGCAATCGAAAGCCTTGTTGTCGCGCTTCCCTTCGACATGGGTGGCCCGCATCCGTTGTTCGCGGGCCAGCCCTGGGACCATCTCGAGATTCTCGTGGTGAAGGTCGAGACCGACGACGGTCTCGTCGGTTGGGGCGAAGCCTTCGGGCACGCCGCAATCCCCGCGACCAAGGCAGCCCTCGATACCATCGTTGCACCGCTGCTCATCGGACGTGACGCGGGCGACATCAACGCTCTCAGCCGCGCCATTCTGCACGGCACGCATCTGCTCGGGCGCAACGGGTCGTTCGTCTACGCCTTCTCCGGGGTCGAGATCGCCTTGTGGGATCTGCTCGGCAAGCGGGCCGGACAACCGCTGTGGCGTCTGCTCGGCGGCAGCCGGACCGGTGACCTGCCGGCCTATGCCAGCCTTCTGTGGTATGGCGATGATGCCCTCGTCGCAAGGAATACAGCGGCGGCCTGCGCGCAAGGTTATCGGCATATCAAGTTGCATGAAGTCACCCGCGACGCCGTGCGCGCGGCCCAGGATGTGTCCGTCGCAGACGGTGCGCGCATCATGCTCGACGTGAATTGCGCGTGGTCGCCGCCGGTTGCCCGCGAGATGGCCGCCGCACTCCGCAAGGATGAACTGCTCTGGCTCGAGGAGCCGGTCTGGCCCCCGGAGGACGTTCACGGGTTGGCCAGCGTGCGCGATTGCGGCATCCCGATTGCCGCGGGGGAAAACGTCGCCGGCCTGTTCGGCTTCAAATCGCTGATCGAAGCCGGCGCCATCGACATCGCGCAGCCGAGCGTCAGCAAGATCGGCGGCGTCGGCGAAATGGTCAGGGTGATTTATTTGTGTCAGGCGCACGGCATCGAGGTCATGCCACACAGCCCGTATTTCGGACCCGGCTTCGTCGCCACGATTCATGTCGCGGCGGCATTGGTCGAGAAGCCGATGATCGAAGTTCTCTGGCTCGACATGGAAGCCAATCCATTCGATCCTTGGGTCCGCGCCGTCGATGGGAGAGTGCGGGTTCCGGATGGCCCGGGTCTTGGCTGCGATCCCGATCCCGACATTCTCAAACGTTTTGCCGTGGGCACGGCGACTCGCACCGAGCGAAGGCCGAAGCCATGAAGGTAACCGCCGTAGAAACCCTTCCGGTACTCGTGCCGCTCGCCAGTCCGATCGGTAGCGCGCTCGGCCCGATCCACAGTTTCGGCTGTATTCTTGTTTCGGTCAGGACCGATGCCGGCATCACCGGCGAGAACCTCATCTTCACGCTCAATGGCCGGCGCACCAAGGTACTGCGTCAGATGGTCGATGAATTGGACGATCTGGTTGTCGGACGCGATGCAGGCCATATCGCGGATTTCTGGGCACGCGCCTGGAAGGATACAATTTCCTCGGCCACAAGGGAGTACCGGTGGTCGGCATATCCGCGCTCGACGGCGCACTCTGGGATGCGCTCGGCAAGGCCTCTGGCCTTCCGCTGTATCGATTGCTGGGCGGAGCAAAGACGGTTGTGCCGGCCTATCAGAGCGCCGGGCTGTGGCTTTCGTCATCCACCGACGAACTGGTGGCCGAAGCCGAACGCTTCGTCGCGCAGGGTTTCAAGGCCATGAAGATGCGGCTCGGTTCGCCCGATCCGAACACCGACATCATGCGTGTGAAGGCGGTACGCGATGCAATCGGCCCCCATATCAAACTGATGGCCGACGCCAATCAGGGTCTCAACGAGGCGCAAGCGATCCGGCTTGGCCGCATGCTCGAGCCATTCGACCTGACGTGGTTCGAGGAGCCGCTGCCGGCGTGGGATCTCGAAGGTCTTGCGCGAGTATCCGCCGCGCTCGACACGCCTGTCGCCAGCGGCGAGACCGAGTACACCCGCTACGGTTTTCGCCGCATGCTGGAATTGCGCTCCGCCGATATCCTGATGCCGGACCTGCAGCGCGTCGGCGGCGTCAGCGAATTCATGCGCGTCGGCCACATGGCGGAAAGCCATGATGTGCCGGTATCAAGCCATCTGTTCCCGGAGACCAGCATCCAGGTGCTCGGTGCGCTCGCGAACGCCATCTATCTCGAATACATGCCGTGGTTCTCGAAGCTCTATCATGAAGAATTGGTGTTCAGGGATGGCAACGCCATCGTCCCGGAACGACCCGGCTGGGGCTTCACCTTGAATCACGACTACGTCCGGCACCTGAACCAGTAATTCGCGGGATCTTTTTCCGGCCTTGCTATGGACATTGCTCCCCGGTCAAGTTCAAATTTGGCCGTTCAGGTTTCAAGCCGCTCACAAGCCAGGACGACAAGACGGACGCCCGCAGCAACGACGGGCGCCGGCAAGGGAAACAAACGGAGGCCTTCATGCGCATTTCTCGTCGTGACCTTTTGTTAGGCAGCGCGAGCGCACTGAGCGCCGCAACGCTCCCATTTCCAAAACCTGCAATCGCGCAGTCGGAACCGATCAAGATCGGCTGCCTGGCCGCGATGACCGGGCCGAGCTCGGCGCCGACCATCGGCTTCAACCGCGGCGTGAACTTCGCTGTAGATGCGATCAACGCCGCCGGCGGCGTCAAGGGCCGCAAGATCGAGATCGTCATGCGCGATACCCAGGGCGATCCGACCAAGGCGGTGAACGCCACTCAGGAATTGATCAGCCAGGTCAAGGTCCACGCGATCTGGGGGCCGTTCAATTCGGGCGAGGCGCTTGCCGTCACGCCGATCATGGCGCGCGCCAGGATGCCGGATATTCATCCTTGTGTTGTCGAGAGCCTGATCGACACGAAGAAGTTCCCGAATGCGTTCCGCATGGCGCCTTCGAACAGCCAATGGGACGACGCCGTCCGCAACTATTGCCTCAATATCCTCAGGGCGAAAAAAATTGCCGTGATCGGCGACACCACGGGTTATGGCGTGACCGCCCTCGGTGCGTCGGTGACGGCCTTCAAGAAGGATGGTGCCGATGTGGTCTATCAGGCCAACGTCGATTCCACTCAGCCGGACATGACCCCTGACATGCTGCGCGCCAAGAACGCCGGCGCCGAAGCGATCGTGGTCTGGAGCGTCTCAACCGGCATGGAAGCCCGAATGTTCAACAGCCGCGCGGCGATGAACTGGGACGTTCCGTTCGTCGGCCATCCGTCAATGTCATCAGGCGAGATTGCCGGGCTCGTCGAGAATCCCGCCAACTGGAAAAAAGTCTACGCCATCGGCTACAAGAGCTGCAGTTACAATAGCGCCGGCAAGCTGCCGGCGAAGAGCGAGGATCTCGTTGGTCGTCTGCTCAAGGCCAATGTCGTGATCAACGATACGCTGCTGTGGTGGGTCGCCGGCGGGATCGATGCGATCGAACTGATTGCCAAGGCTGTCGCAGAAGGTGGCTCGACCAAGAGCGAAGACATCATCAAATACTGGAATACGCTGTCGAAATATCCGGGCTACTTCGGCACCTACACCTTCACGCCGACCCAGCACAACGGTTATCCGACCGACGAGATCGTGATGTCGGAGGCCTCTACCGCCAGGAACGGCACCTTCGCGGTGGCTCCGGGATATACCTGAGGCTGCGGAAAGCGCATCAGATGCTCGCCTCGATTCTCGCAACTGGTCTCGCGGCTGGCGCGATCTACGCGCTCGTCGGCATCACCTACAACACCATGTTCTCGACCTCGAGGGTGATGAGTTTCACCGCCGGGCAGCTCGCCATGCTCGGTGGTGTGTTCGGCTCGATGTTCATGCTGAAGATGGGCATGCCGATCCTGGTCGGATTTCTTCTGACGCTGTTTGGGTGCGCGATCATCGGGGTGATCACCGAGTTCGTCGCGGTACGGCCCGTACTCAAGAGCCTCGACCAGCATCTCTATGTACTTTCGACACTGGCACTTGCGCTGATGATCCAGCAGGTGGCGGCGATCAAATGGGGCACGGAACCACAGCCCTTTCCACGCCTGATCGGATGGGGAAGCGGGGTGTGGGACGAAAAGTTCTGGCTGCCGGTCGTCGCCTGCGCGATCACCATCATCGGCCTTGAATATCTGTATCGCCGGACGCTGGTGGGCCGCGCGTTCCTGGCGATCGCGGAGGACAATTTCGCCGCGCGCGCGCTGGGTCTGCCCGAACGCAATCTGCGCGTCGCCAGCTACGCGCTCGCCGGAATTATCGGCGGCGTTGCCGGATTTTCCGGCGGCGAGTTGCTGCTGGCGTTCTTCGCCAATGGCGCGCTGTTGAATTTCTACGGCTTCGTGCCGGTGGCGCTCGGCGGACTCGGCAATAACCGTGGCGCCATCATCGGCGGTCTCGCGCTTGGCCTGTTCCAGCAGGCCGCGAATTTCCTGGTCGGCGGCATCTTCTCCTCGGTGGCCGTGTTCGCGCTGTTCATCGTCGTTTTGCTGGCGGCGCCGCAAGGTTTGTTCGGCTCGTCCACGGCACGGAGGGTGTGATGGCCGCGGTCACCACGGCCTCTGAACGCAGCGAAACGCAAGCCTTTCGCGCGATCCTGCCGCAGCTCGCGCCGTTTGCCGGCATCCTTGCGGTTGCCATGGTGCTGCCGTTCGTCAGCAACGACTACTGGGCGCTGATCGGCACGCGGGCGGCGATCTACTGGGTGCTGGTCTCCGGCCTCAACCTTGTCGTCGGCTTCGCCGGTCATCTGGCCATCGGCTATGTCGCGCTGCTGGCGCTCGGCGCCTACACGACAAGCGTGCTGGTTGCCGGCAATGTCATGGCGCCGGTGCCGGTTTTCGCCGCATTGCCGCTCGCGGGCTGCGTCGGCGCCGTGTTCGGGGTCATCGTCGGCTTGCCGGCCTTGCGATTGCGCACGTTCTATTTCGCGATGTCGACGCTGGGCTTCGCCACCATCGTCACGCAGATTGCACTGGCCTGGCAGAGCGTCACCGGCGGCGGCATCGGCATTGCCGGTCCGGAATTTCCGGCGCCCTTCAATACCGCCTGGGGCTACTACTATCTCTGCGTGGCGTTCGCGGCCGTCTGCACCTGGATGAGTGCGAACGTTGCTCACAGCCGCTTCGGCCGCGCCCTGATCGCGGTCCGCGACGCCGAAGTCGCGGCGGAAGCCACCGGCATTTCCAAACCGCGCATGCTGATCGCGATCTTTCTGTTCGCCGGCGCGCTGGCGGCCGTCGCCGGCGGATTGTTCGCGAGCCTGCAGACCTATATCACGCCGGACGCTTTTACCTTCGACCTGTCGATCCTGTTCTTCATTGCGATCCTGATCGGCGGACGCGGCTCGATTCTGGGTCCGATGCTCGGGACCATCATACTGACCATCCTGCCGGAGATCGCGGCCCCCCTTGCGGCATGGTCGACGTTCCTCTATGCGGCGCTGCTGTTGGCAATCGTGCTGGCGATGCCCGGCGGTATCGCCGCGCTGCTCGACTTCCGCAACCGCCGTCCACTTGCCAGTAACCGCGCCATCGTGCCGCGCCCGGCCGCGCTCGGCGACATCGCGCGCAAGACCGCGGGCGACAAGACACTTAGCTTGCGCAACATCGTCCTGAGTTTCGGCAACGTCCGCGCGATCGACGGTCTCGATCTGGATGTGAAGCCGGGCGAGGTGCACGGCCTGATCGGTCCCAACGGCAGCGGCAAGACCACTACGCTGAACGTGATTTCGGGCTATTACGCGGCGTCCGCGGGAACGCTGGCACTCGGCACGGATGCAATGCCGGCCGGAATGCCGGAAGTCCGCGCGCTGCGTGGCATCGCCCGCACCTTTCAAACGCCACGCGTGATCGGCGCTGCCTCCGTTCTGCAGAACGTGATGATCGGTGGCACCATCGAAGGCGAAGCGACGTTTATCGAGGCGCTGCTGGCAATGCCGCGTCACTGGCGCGACGAGCGAAAGCTCACGGCCTCAGCGCGCACGCTGCTTGGCGTCGTCGGGCTGGAGCAGCTGGCTGACGTCCGCGCTGACCGCCTGCAGCACAGCGAGCTTCGTTTCATCGAGATCGCCCGCGCGCTGATGCTCGATCCGGACTTTTTGCTGCTCGACGAGCCGGCCGCGGGTCTGTCCGGCGACGAGATCGAACGCTTGGGACTGCTGATCAAGGCGATCAGCCGACGCGGCACCGCCGTATTGCTGGTCGAACATCATGCCGACCTGATCTTCGACATTTGCGACCAGGTCACTGTGCTGAATCTCGGGCGTGTGCTCGCCGCAGGCACGCCGGCCGAGATCCGCGCCCACAAGGAGGTGGTCAGTGCTTACCTCGGCGTCTGAAGCCTTGCTCGCGGTTAATTCCCTCGAAGCCGGCTACGGCAAGATCCGCGTGCTGCATGGCGTCGACATCGCGGTAGCGCGCGGCGAAGTCGTCGCGTTGCTAGGCCCCAACGGCGCCGGCAAGACCACTCTGCTGCGCGCGCTGTCGGGATTGTTGCCGGTGACCGCGGGACAAGTGCGCTTCGATGGTCGCGACACGACGAGCACCACGCCGCGCGAGGCCGCACGCGCCGGGCTCGTGCACGTCATCGAAGGGCATCGGGTGTTCACGCAGATTTCCGTCACCGACAATCTCCTGCTGGCCGCTTACGACCTGCCGCGTGGCGAGCGCGCCTCGCGGGTCGAGGAGGCCTTGTCGTTCTTTCCGGAAATCGCGCAAAAGCGGAATGAGCGCGGCGGCGCGCTCAGCGGCGGCCAGCAACAAATGCTGACGGTTGCGCAGGGTTTGGTGCGCCGACCGCGCCTGCTGATGCTGGACGAACCATCAGCGGGATTGTCGCCGGTACTGGTCGATCGCGTCCTCAACGTCATCGCCCGGTTGCGCACGCAGGGCACCGCGGTGCTGCTGGTCGAGCAGTTGCTGGAAAAAGCGCTCGCCGCCGCCGATCGTGTTTACGCGCTGGTGCAGGGACATATCGCGCTGCAGGCACCGACCAGCGAGGCAAATCTGCCGCAACGGCTCGAACGCGTCTATTTCGGACACGACGTGCACGCACCGGTCCATGCCCAAACCGGGCAACAATAATGTCCGCAACTGCTCGTGCCAGCTGTGCGCCGCGGCGATTGACTCGCCCCGGGCGTCAATGTACTCTCCCGAGCAAGAGAACAACTACCCAAAGAGGTAGTGCATTCGGGAGGACTGGCATGCCGAGCTGTTTGCGCCTGATTTGCTATTCTTTCGCTGTCGTTTGCTGGTTATTTGCGGGATGGCCGGCGGTGGCAGAAGAAACCATCAAGCTCGCCTACACCGACCCATTCTCCGGTCCGTTCGCGTCCGGAGGCGACGAGTTCCTGAAAAACTTCCAATACATCATCGCGCGGAAAAATGCCGCCGGCGGCGCGCTCGGCCGCAAGTACGAACTGGTGCCGTTCGACGACAAGCTGCAGCCGGCCGAAGCGCTGATCGCGCTGAAAAGCATGACGGACCAGAATATCCCGTTCGTGATGCATTGCACCGGATCGAATGTCGGTGCTGCCTGATCGACGCGTGTCGAAGCACAATGCGCGCAACCCCGATAACCGCGTGCTGTATCTGAACTGCGGCGCGCTCGCGACCGAGCTCACCAACGAGCAATGCGACTTTTGGCATTTCCGCTTCGCCGGCAGCGTCGACATGCGCGCGGCCGCCTGCATCAAGTCGCTGCCGCCGGACCTGAAGAAGCGTTTATCTGCTCAATCAGGATTATCTGTTTGGGCAGTCCATCCAGCGCGACTCCAAGAAGTGGCTCGCCAAGCTTCGTCCCGACATCGAAATCGTCGGCGACGAATTGATGCCGTTCGGCAAGATGCAGGACTTCGCGCCCTATGTGTCGAAGATCAAGGCGTCGGGCGCGCAGGCGTCGATCACCGGCAACTATGAACCGCGACCTGAACCTGTTGATGAAGACCGGCGGTCGATGTGGGGCTCGACGTCCGGTTCGACACGTATCTCTTCGCATCTGATCGGCGCGTCCCACCGCGATTGGAGCTGACGGCGACGAACCGGCTGACCTCGATGATGGAGTTCAACAGCAACGTTCCGGTCGAAGATCTCAAGGCGGGGGCCGAGAAATTCGTCGACCGAATTGGCGCGAGCACGCCACGACATCGACTTGTTCGGCGTTAATTTCGTCACCATGATGGACATGCTGACGCGAGGCGATCAACAAGGCGGGCTCCACCGATCCGTTGAAGGTCGCGCTGGCGCTGGAAGATATGCATGAGAAGGACCTGTTGGGGCAGGAAACCATCATGCGCAAGGAAGACCATCAGCTTTTGATGCCCTATTACGCGGCGTCTTCTCCAAGGACGTCAAATATGATGCCGAGCACACCGGCTTCGGCTGGAAGAAACTACATGACGCGGCCGCCGACCTGACGCTGCCGACCATCTGCAAGATGAAGCGGCCTGAATGATCTGGCGCGAAAGGATTTAAACAGCGGGGAGCGCGGACAGCAGTCATGGAAATCGTCCTCGTTTCCCTGCTCAACGGCCTCGTCTACGGCATGCTGTTGTTCATGCTGGCAAGCGGCCTGACGCTGATCTTCAGCATGATGGGCGTGTTGAATTTCGCTCATGCCAGCATCTACATGATCGGCGCCTATCTCGCCTATCAGATCGGCCGGTTGATCGGTTTCTTTCCGGCGCTGATCGTTGCGCCGGTCCTTTGTGGGCGCTTGGGGCGGCGATCGAGATCTGGGGCCTGCAGACGGGTTCACAGCAACGGCATATCGCCGAACTGTTGTTCACCTTCGGGCTCGTCTTCATCATCCAGCGCAGCGTGCAGATGATCTGGGGCATGCTGCCGATGGCCTATCGGGTGCCGCCGAGCCTCGATTTTTCGCTGTTTACCTTCTACGGCGAACACTTCCCGGCCTATCGCGGCTTCATGCTGCTGGTCTCCGCCGGCATGCTGCTGGCGATCTGGCTGCTGCTGAAGAAGACCCGCGATCGGGCTGGTCATCCAGGCCGCGTTGACCCATCCGGGATGGTCGAGCGCGCTCGGCCACAACGTGCCGCTGGTTTTCACCATCGTGTTCGCCGGCGGCTCGCTGCTGGCCGGCCTCGCCGGCGTGATCGGCGGCAATTACCTCACCACCGAGCCGGGGATGGCGGACGCGATGGGCCCGATCGTGTTCGTCGTCGTGGTGTTCGGCGGCCTGGGTTCGCTGGTGGGCTGCTTCATCGCCTCGATCCTGATGGGCATGGTGCAGACCTTCGCGGTCGTGATCGATTATTCGATCGCCGACCTGCTCGGAAGCCGTTCGGCATCACGATCGTCCGCCACCGATCTGCTTCGCGAGATCATGACGATGCCGGTGGCGCGGATCGGCGCCGCTGTTGCCGTATCGTGATGATGATCGTGATCCTGCTGTTCCGGCCGCGCGGCCTGCTGGGGACGCGGGATACATGAGCGACGTCACGCAGGCGCCGGATGCCCGCGTGCCGCCAGCGCCGCGCATCGGCTGCGAGCGCCGTCCGCTACTGGCCTTGGTCGCGTATTGCTGATTGCCGTGTGCTGCCCTGGCTGTTTACGACTAGCACACGGGCCGGCACTCCGGCTTTGTGGTGTCGATGCTGAGCCAGATGGGCATGATGAGCATCCTGGCGCTGTCGCTACAACATGCTGCTGGGGCAGGCCGGGCTGTTCTCGTTTTGCCACGCCACATTCTTCGGCATCGGCGGCTACGCCACGATTCATTTCCTCAACGCGGCCGGCGACGGCGATCTGCCGGTGCCGATGGAGCTCGTTCCGCTGCTCGCGCGGCCTCGCCGGCCTGGGGCTTCGCCATCGTGTTCGGCTACATGGCGACCAAGCAGCGCGCGACGGCGTTCGCCATGATCACGCTCGGGATCGGCGAATTGATGACGACGGCCGCACTGAGGTTCCATCATTTCTTCGGCGGCGAGGGCGGCGTCAACGCCAACCGCATGATCGGCCATAGCCTGTTCGGCCTGAAATACGCGCTCCGCCATCCAGGTCTATTATCTGATAGTGGCGTGGATGGTGCTCGCGGCCCTCGCCATGTTCTTCCTGACGCAGACGCCGCTCGGCCGCATGGCGAACGCCATGCGCGACAACTTTCGAGCGCGCCCAGTTCATGGGCTACGACCCGCGCATGGTGCGCTTCCTGCAATTCGCACTGTCGGGCTTCTTCGCCGGCATCGGCGGCGGGCTTGTACGCCATCACCTATGAGATCGTAACCTTCGATGCGCTGGCCGCACCGCTGTCGGCGAACGCGCTGCTGATGGCCTATATCGGCGGCGCCACGGTGTTCGGCGGCCCGCTGCTGGGCGCGGTGCTGATCACGCTGCTGCAGAGCGGCGTCAGCCTGCTGTCGAATTCCTGGCTGGTCTATGTCGGCGTGCTGTTCATCCCATGGTGATGTTCGCGCCCGACGGCATCACCGGGCCTGGTGCTGGCGCACGCGCCGGTCGCGCGCGCCGGTCTGCTGGGCCGGCTCGCTGCTGCCCTATGCTACGCGGTCTGCTGCCCGGATCTGATCGTGGTGCTCGGCTTCGTCGGCCTGGTCGAACTGATGTCGTTCCTGACCATCGGCGCAGGCGCAAGGCAAGACGTTTCGTGCTGTTCGGCAACAAGATCGACGTCCACGCGCTGCATGCCGTGGCTCATCTCGACTGTTCTGCCTGCTCGGCGGCGGCGGCTGGCTTCGGCGTCGAAGCGCGCGCGTTCCATCGGGTCTGGGACGCGCCTGATGGCTGAAGTCGCGCCCACGGGAGATGCGGCATGACCGCGCTCGCGCTCAGCGCTGATCGATGTCAACAAGACCTTCGGCAAGACCGAGATCATCAGCGGCGTCAACCTCGACGTCGCGGCGGGCGAACGCCACGCCATCATCGGCCCAAACGGCGCCGGCAAGACCACGTTGTTCAATCTGATCAGCGGCCGCTTCGCCGATCACCTCAGGCGACATCCGCGCTGAACGGCGAGCGCATCGACGGGCTGCCGCCGCATCGAGATCAACCGCCTCGGCCTGGCGCGCAGCTTCCAGATCACCTCGATCTTCCACCGGCTGTCGGTGTTCGAGAACCTGCGCTGTGCGCCTGCTCTGGAGCCTGGGCTACCATTATTCGTTCTGGACGCCGCTTGGCCCCAGCGCGACCTTCAACGAACGAACCGAGCAGATGCTGGAGGATCTCAAGCTCGACAAGCGCCGCGGCGTACACGCTGCCGGCCTGCTCACCTACGCCGAGCAGCGCGCGCTGGAGATCGGCATCACCATCGCCGGCGGCGCCAGCGTGATCCTGCTGGACGAGCCGACCGCCGGCATGAGCAACACCGAGACCGACAACGCCGTGGAGCTGATCCGGCGCGTGACTCCAGGGCAAGACCCTGCTGATGGTGGAGCACGACATGAGCGTGGTGTTCGACCTGGCCGACACGTCATTACCGTGCTGGTCTACGGCGAGGTCATCGCCTCCGGACCACCGCATGCGGGATGCGCGCCAACGCGGCGGTGCAGGAGGCCTATCTGGGCGCCGCTGGCTGCCAGCATGATCCTCGACTGTCAAGCGATCTGCACGCCTATCTACGGCAAGAGCCACATCCTGCACGGCGTGGACATGAACGGTCGGCGACGGCGAGATCGTCAGCCTGCTCGGGCGCAACGGCGTCGGCCGGTCGACGACCTGCAAGGCGATCATGGGACTGGTGGCCGCCGAAGGCACGGTGCGCTACCGCGGCCGGGACATCGCCAGGCTTGCGGCCGACCAGATCGCCCACGCGGGCATCGGCTACGTGCCGGAGAACCGCCAGATATTTCCCGACGCTCACGGTGCGCCAGAATCTCGATGCTCGGCTTGAAGCAGTGCCGGCAGAATTCGGCCGCTGGAACTTCGACGACATGTTCCGGCTGTTTCCGCAACCTCGAGGAGCGCGGCAGCACATCCGGCCGGCGTGCTGTCGGGCGGCGAGCAGCAGATGCTGACGATGTGCCGCACGCTGATGGGCGATCCCGACCTGATCATGATCGACGAGCCGACCGAGGGCCTCGCGCCCAAGATCGTGGAGCAGGTCGGCGAGCTCCTGGAGGAGATCGCCCGGCGCGGCGTTGCCATCCTGCTGGTCGAGCAGAAGCTGACGATCGCATTGAAGATCTGCGCTCGGCTCTACGTGATGGGCCACGGCCGAATCGTTTTCGAGGGCACGCCGGCGGAGCTGCGCGGCAAACCCGGCCATCCGCCGGGAATGGCTGGAGGCCTGAGGCAGCGCTATTGCGCCCGTGCGGCTTGTTGAAACCACCGCATAATTAACCGGTCATTAACCAAGAACGTCGATCCTTAACCATTCGATAAGGATGGAGAGTCGACCACGATGGACGCAATTGCGAAGGCCACACGTCAACCAGTCCGGATGCGAGGCCGCTCCTACGTCGCGTTCACCTTTTGCCCGGTCGTGCCGATTGCTGGCTGGCTTGAAGAAATCGACGCAACCCTTGCCCGTTCGCCCGGCTTTTTTGTCGGAAGGCCGGTGGTGCTGGATCTATCCGCCGTGGACCTCAGCCCATCGGCTATCGCTCACCTCGTCACAAGCCTGGAACAACGGAACATTCGCGTCCTTGGTTTCGAGAATGTGGATGCCGCTCGCATCACGACGAGCATGCCGCCTTTGCTGACCGGCGGACGCCACTGCATGCTCGCGCCAAACGAGCCCAAGAAGCCGGAAGCGAAGCCGAAGTCAGCTTCGCTGGTGCTCCATAGCCCGGTGCGCTCCGGTCAGTCGATCTTTAGCGATGGCGATGTGACCGTGCTGGGCTCGGTCGGTTCCGGTGCGGAGATTGTCGCCTGCGGGTCCATCCATGTCTATGGAGCGCTTCGCGGCCGTGCGATGGCGGGCTTCAGCGGCAACTCTACAGCACGGATCTTCTGTCAGAAGATCGAAGCCGAACTGCTTGCGATCGACGGCTACTACCAGACGGCTGAAGAAATAGACGTCGCCTTGCGCAACCGTCCGGCCCAGGCATGGCTGGAAGGCGACATCATGAAAATCGCACCACTCAATTAATTCGGCTAGGGAGAACAAGAATGGCCAAAGTCTTGGTCGTGACGTCCGGCAAGGGCGGCGTCGGTAAGACAACTTCTACAGCCGCGCTCGGGGCGGCGCTCGCGCAAATGGGGGAAAAAGTAGTCGTCGTCGACTTTGACGTCGGTCTGCGGAATCTTGATCTTGTATTGGGGGCGGAACGACGGGTCGTGTTTGACCTGATCAATGTTGTGCAGGGCGTCGCAAAGCTCTCGCAAGCTCTGATTCGCGACAAGCGCCTGGAGAATTTGTGGCTGCTTCCTGCGTCCCAGACCCGGGACAAGGATGCCCTGACGGACGTGGGGGTTGGAAGCATTATCGCCGAGCTGCGCACCAGATTTGACTGGATTCTCTGCGATAGCCCGGCGGGCATCGAGCGGGGGGCCATGCTCGCGATGCGCTATGCCGACGAGGCCGTCATCGTTACCAATCCCGAAGTTTCATCGGTGCGTGACTCCGACCGTATTATTGGAATGCTCAATTCAAAGACCGTGAAGGCCGAGCGGGGCGAACGCGTAGAAAAGCATATACTGATCACCCGATATGATTCAGCGCGCGCATCACGCGGTGAAATGCTCAGCATCGACGACATTCTTGAAATTCTCGCGACGCCGTTGCTCGGGATCATTCCCGAAAGCCAGGATGTCCTGCGCGCGTCGAACGTTGGTTCACCGGTCACGCTGAACAACGCCGCCAGCGCGCCGGCCCGCGCCTACACTCGATGCGGTGCGTCGTCTGATGGGCGAGGTCGTCGCCATGACGGTGCCGGTCGAACGCAAAGGCTTGATGAACCGGTTACTGGGACGGAGGGCGGCATGATGAATCTGCTGCGGCTCATCGGTGGCCGTACTGCTTCCGCGCCTGTTGCACGGGAACGGTTGCAGATTCTCCTCGCGCACGAACGCGGTTTGCGCGGCCAGCCTGATTTACTGGGACTGCTGCGGACCGAAATCCTTGCCGCGGTCTCGCGGCACATCGTGCTCGATCCGGAAAAGGTCATCGTCAGGATGGACCGGGGCAAGCATGTATCGACGCTTGAAGTCGATATTGAGGTGCCGAACGGTGTCGAAACATCAATTGCGGCAGCTGCGTCATGATTGCCGACAGCAACAGCGACATCGCCTGGCACAGGGTTCAGCTCAGGAAAAACCGCAATGCCGTGAAGGCCCTGGAAATCGCTCACTTCAAGACGGGCAATATCGCCGGGTCGAGCGATCAAACCCAGAAAAGCATCGCCATCCTGAAACGAAAGATCTCGGAATCCGAGCGATGCATCGCTGCCCATGAGCGGCGAACCAAGCGGCCGGTCGCAACCGACCGTCAAAGTCTCGCCAGCGTGAGCTGGAGCAGTTGGAACGCCCACGGCGTTAGCTGCCGCTGACAGGCGACACCTGACGACCGCCAGCGTTGTCGGCCTTGCAGAACCGTCGCCGATGCGCGGGTCTGACGTCCGAACAGCTATTTCGCGAGCGGAGCGGGGCTGAAACAGCCTCGATGAATTTAAAGTTCTGTTTCTCCGCCGTCATCCCGGCCGCCGATTTTGCCCGTCGTGCCAATCTGTCGCAACCGGCGCGGTTGATCTCAAACCCAAATCACGTGCTATATGCCGCGCATCCCGTCCCGCTTGGGCGTATCGCGATCGTCACGGACGTTGGGTGCGGGATGCGGTGGACGCGATGGCGATGCAGCGCAAACATTTTGCGCGGACGAGCAACGCTGATGCGGACGGCGAAGTCGTGTGGTCCTGACACCCCGACGCTGGTGTCAAGCTTCGTAGAAATATCTGCGAGGCGACGGTGGCAAGAAAGCCCGGTCACCGAGGAGAGCGCGAAGGAAACCGTTAAAACCATTGCGCAGGGAATGCCGGATGTTTCCGGTGAACCTGTGGTGACGCACTCGTGTGCTTTTCTACTTTGCACGCGAGGCCGCGGGTGCAACCGGCGCCCGGCATTCCCTGTGCCCTCTATTCTGTCGAGGGCAGAAGTTCCTGCACAACTCGGGCGCATCGCGCCGCGAGATCGCGGGGGTGTATTTTAAATCCGCCATCCTTCGGGATGGTTTTTGGTCAGTAACGCGCCGGCACGTACATTTCCGGCGGAATGGGACCCCGATGGTAGTCCGGATTGTGGACGCGGGGCGGCAGGACCACGGCATCGCGCGCGATTTCCCGGTAAGGGATCTGTTCAAGCAGATGCGAGATGCAGTTGAGCCGCGCCTTCTTCTTGTCGACGGCCTTGACCACCCACCACGGCGCTTCGGGGATGTGGGTGCGCTCCAGCATCGCTTCCTTGGCCTTGGTGTACTCCTCCCAGCGGCGGCGCGACTCCAGGTCCATCGGGCTCAGCTTCCACTGCTTGAGCGGATCGTGGATCCGCATGGGGAAGCGCAAGTGCTGCTCCTCGTCGGTGATCGAGAACCAGTATTTGATCAGCATGATGCCGGAGCGCACCAGCATGCGCTCGAACTCCGGCACCGAGCGGAAGAACTCCTCGACGTCCTGTCGTCGGTGCAGAAGCCCATCACCCGCTCGACGCCGGCGCGGTTGTACCAGCTGCGGTCGAACAGCACGATTTCGCCGCCGGCCGGCAGGTGCGCGACGTAGCGCTGGAAATACCATTGCGTGCGCTCGCGCTCGTTCGGCGCGGGCAGCGCGGCGACGCGGCAGACGCGCGGATTCAGCCGCTGGGTGATGCGCTTGATGACGCCGCCCTTGCCGGCGGCGTCGCGGCCCTCGAAAATGACGACCACCTTGAGCTTGTGGTGCTGCACCCAGTCCTGCAGCTTCACCAGCTCGCCCTGCAGGCGGAACAGCTCCTTGAAATAGACCTTTCGTTCGATGGTTTCCTCGGCGGAGTGGCCGGAGAGTTCGCTGGTCAGCGCGTCGAGACGATCGTCGTCGATCTCAAGCTCGAGTTCCTCCTCGAAGCTGTCGAGCATTTCCGCATGGATACGATCATGGGCCGGCTGCCGGCCATTGACGGGTCTGTTGCTCATGGGAGGCTCCGGTCCGGGATATCGCGCGGCCCGTTATGTGCAAATCTGAATGTCAGCGGTGTGACAACATTTGCTGCACCGGATGTCCCTCGCGAGGTCGCGCGCCCCTCAAAGATCCGGAAGCGACATGCTCGGCTTTCTAGGCGCTGGCAACCTGGGGGTGCACCGTCTGCTTCGCCCGTTGCGGATGCTCAAGCTGACGCACCACTCGACTGTCCTCAGCCTGCTTTGGGCCGTGATCCCAAGAGAGGCGCATTCAATCACAGCCCCCATGTTATTCTCGGCCTCGCGCTCTCTCAGCGGAGCGCTCGCCTCCGCAAGCGCCGGGAGCGAGGGCGGAGGCTGGATTGCCCGCAAGTGACTGGCGAACAGCACATTTTGGCCTTCGCTGCAGAATTAAGAACAGATCATGAAAAGTAAGTCATGTGGCTGTCATGAACCTTTTTTAATCCAGCTTTATGGAAGAGGAGGCGGGCTGGCGCGGGCAGAGCATGAGCGTGGCCATGTTGCTTTGGTGGCGGAAAAAAGGATTTTCAGATGGACGCGATCCACAATGGTCGAGGCGATGCGCATGCGAGTGCTGCCGTGGAGGAGCCTCAAGACCAAGAGAATGGTGGAATAAACAAGACCGTGGCGACGGTGGTCGTCGTCGCGGCGGGAGCGGCGCTATTTGAAGCGGCATTGTTGCCGGGCCTTGTGCTGGGGGTGGCCGCAATGGCTGCGCCGAAGTATTTGCCTAAACTGGGAAGCGCGCTTGCCCCGGTGTTCAAGTCGACGGTGCGCGGAACCTTCAAGCTCGCGCAGAAGTCGAAAGAGGCGTTCGCCGAGGCCCAAGAGCACGTCCATGACATCGTCGCCGAGGTGCGTGCCGAAGATGCCGATGGCGCGAACGGCGCACGAGCCAGCAAGTCGCGCACCGCGGCTTGAGCTTTGGTAGCGATGGACTTGCATACCGGCCCGAGTGGCCGGTATGCCGTCTGTCCCGACTTCGGGTTTGTCGTTCAAGTGCGTGAAGATGGAGCCGCGGCTGGCAATGGCAGATGCCCATTGATCCGCGATGTCAGTTGCGATTGAGCCCTCTATCCTGAGTGCTGATCTGGGATCGATGATGACCAACGTAAAACTGCAGGTTGCGCATCAAGTGCCCGGCCGCGTCCGCATGAAGATACCCTCGGCAAAGGGCAATCCCGAACTGCTCGAAGAGATGAAACAGACGCTTTCCGTGATTCCGGGAATCGAGCAGGTCATCATTAATCCGGCGACGGGAAGTCTGGTGCTCCATTACGACACCGATCAGCACGATGAATTTCACGGCCACCTCGAGCATCACACCGGTGGACATTATCGGCCCCCGCCGAGCAACGAGATCGATGCTCTCGCAAGCAAGATACAGCAAGAGGCCGAGTTTCTTGCCGAAAATTCCCATACTGCCCGGGTAATTGTGGATTTCTTCAAACAGGTCGATCAGCAGATCAAGACAGGTAGCAGCAACACCATAGACCTCAAGATCGTACTGGCGGTCGGAATTGCCAGTTTCACGATCCTGGAAGTTGGTGCCAACGCCGCCACCCCGGTCTGGGTGACACTCGCGATGTTTGGCTTGAACCATCTGATCGAGGCGAATTCACCCGAAGGCGTGGACCCGGATGAGACCGACGATGCGGCCACCGCAAATGCGCCGGCCTGAAGTTCTGGAATGTAGCTGAATGGAATTTTCTGTCCGTCATTCGATGCCGGGACGCGTTCGGCTCCATGTTCCCTTGTTATGCCGAAAACGCCCGCTGGCAGAGATGTTTCTCGATTGGCTGGGAAAGCAAGCGGGAATCAAAACGGCGCGTATCAACTACGATTGCGCCAGCCTGGTCCTTGAATATGATCCGGCTCAGGAGCCGTTGCTCCGCTTCATGCTTCAGCGCTTTCAGCACGTCAGCCTGAACGACATCAAGTTGATCGCGTCGGGTTCGAAGACTGCATCAAGCTCGGCAAACGCGGATCAAGCTTTACCGGTGGTTTCGAAGCGATTCCCGCTGGCGCTGCCGACGGTGTCGCTGCTGATGGCGTTCAGCGCCAATCCGCTGATTACCGCTATCAACCTGCCTCTGATGCTTTGGAACGCACTGCCGATTGCCCGGCGCGCGTGGAAGGTGTGGGACAACGAACGCAGGCTCAACATCGACGTTCTCGACACATTGGCGATCAGCTCGTCGATCCTGCAGGGTGTTCCGATGGCCGGTTGCATTGTCACCTGGCTCATCAAGCTCGGTGACTGGATCCGGGATTTGACCGCCGCGGGCCAGCGGCGCGCCATCAGCGAGTTGCTTGAGTTTCAGTCCAAGTCCGCCTGGGTCCTGAGAAACGGCGTGGTGGAAGCGACCGCCGCCAGCGCCCTCGAAGAAGGCGACCTCGTTGTGGTCTATCCCGGCGAGATGATCTCGGTGGACGGCGAAATCGTCGACGGCCACGCCACCATCGACCAGAAAACCATCACCGGCGAAGGTCTGCCGGTGAACAAGGGAGTAGGCGAGGCCGCGTTTGCCGCCACCGTCATTCGAGACGGCCAGATCACGGTACGCGCGCTGCGGGTGGGCTCGGCGACGACGGCCGGCGCAGATCGTGCACCTCGTGGAGTCCGCGCCGATTGGCGACACCCGGATGCAGAATCATGCCGAGCGGTTTGCCGATCGCCTGGTTACGCCGACGCTTGGGCTTGCCGCCGGTACCGCTGCGATCACTGGTGATTTCAACCGCTTCCTGTCACTCGTCATTATCGATTACGGCACCGGCATTCGGATCGCGGCGCCGACATCCGTGTTGTCATCCATGACCCATGCCGCGCGAGCCGGAATCATCATCAAGAGCGGCGGCCACATGGAGAAACTGGCGGGCATCGACACCGTCGTCTTCGACAAGACCGGCACGCTGACGCGCGGCACGCCTGCGGTGATGGACGTTATTCCCTATCAGGATCACATCACCTCGGGCCATCTGCTGGGCCTCGCCGCGGCAGCCGAAACGCGCCTGCGGCACCCGGTCGCCGAGGCCTTGCGCTCTCGAGCGCGGGAACTCGCGGTTAACGTTCCGGCATGCGACGAAACCAAATATCGCGTCGGCCTTGGCGTCGAAGGCCAAGTCAACGGCTATTACATGCATGTCGGAAACGAGCGCTTCATGCGCCAGAGCGACATCAAGGTCAACGCTGCCGCGTTGGATCGCGGTGCGTTAGACGAAAACGGCTACTCCTGCCTTTATATTGCGGTCGACGGCAAGCTCGCGGGTCTCGTTCCCTTTTCTGACGAAATTCGTTCTGAAAGCCGCCCCGTCATCCAGAAACTCCATGCCATGGGGGTCACGAATACGGTCATGCTGACCGGCGACAACAGTGTTGTGGCGCGCGCGGTCTGCAATGAGATCGGATTGACGCGGCATTTCGCCGACATGCTGCCGGCCGACAAGGCCGAAATCATCCAGCAGATGCAGCGCGAGGGAAAAAGGGTCGCGATGGTCGGCGACGGCATCAACGATTCGCCGGCCTTGAGTTTCGCCGATGTTGGCATCGCCATGAAACATGGCGCGGAAGTCACGCACGAGTCGGCCGATATCATCCTGATGGAAGACTCGCTTTGGAAGCTCGTCAAGGCGGTTGAAATCTCGCAGGGTGCGGTTCGCCTCATCAGGCAGAATTACGCGATCGTGGCCGGTTTCAATACTGTGGCGCTGGCGCTGGCATTGCCGGGCGGATTGATCACTCCCGAAGTCACGGCCTTGATCAGCAACGGCTCGGCGATCCTGGCAAGCATGAATGGGATACGTCCCATCCTGCGCTATCAATGACATGTCGCTGGATCTGGCCCCGACGCAGCTTTCCCGGATCGACCACAGCGCCTTGGAGCTGGCGGTAAGGAGCCTCGAAAATCCCAATTTCGCCGCGCGGCTTGCGGATTATGCAGGCGTTCCTGTTAACCGCGTGCTGAGTATCCTGCCAAAGGTCGCCAATAATCAGCTTGGCGTATTGGTGCGATCAGCGGTGACGAAGAGCCTCGATGTCGCGATCGACACCCTTGAGGACGAACCACCGCCGACGCCGGCGACCTGGTTTTCCTCGTTCCTGGCCGGTGTGACGGGTGGAGTGAGCGGGCTCGTCGGCATTGCTGCACTTCCCGTCGAACTGCCCTTGACCACCACGTTTATGCTCCGTGCAATCGCCGCGATCGCGCGGCACGAAGGCGAGGATCTGTCCAAAATCGAAGCCCGGCTCGCCTGTCTCGAAGTCTTTGCGCTCGGGACAAAGCGTAACCAGCAGATCGATGTCGGCTACTACGCCGCCCGCGCGCTGCTGAGTAAATATACCAGCGACATTGTGGCCCTGGTGGCGGAACGCGGCGCCTTCGATGCTTCGGCGCCCGTGGTCAGAAACATGGTGAGCGAGATCGTGTCGCGTTTTGGCCTTGTTGTGTCCAACAAGGTTGCAGCGGGCGCATTACCGATACTCGGCGCCGTGGGCGGAGCCACCATCAATGTCATCTTCATGGATCACTATCAGCGGATCGCGCAGGCTCATTTTGCCCTCCGCCGACTTGAACGCAGTTACGGCGTCAACAATGTTCGTCGACGCTACGCCGAGCTGGTCGCGCGGTCGCCGACCGCTACCGGTTGAGATTTTGGCGTTGTCCAACGAGCATTCGGCGACCGGACACCGCCGTCGGGCGGCGTTTCCGTAACTCCGAATCCCGATACGAGGCTGCGCGACCTGCGTCGGATGCGCCTCTTGGCAACCGCGTTGCTGGCGCTGATGTCCGCGATCTTTGTCGCGACCTACGTCACTAAATTCGAATGGACTTGGTTGGCCTATTTGCGGGCATTCGCAGAGGCGGGGATGATCGGGGCCTGCGCCGACTGGTTCGCCGTTGTCGCCTTGTTCCGCCATCCGCTCGGCCTGCCAATTCCGCATACGGCGATCGTGCCGCACAACAAGGAACAAATCGGCGGCGCGATCGGCCGCTTCATCTCCAACAACTTCCTGTCGCCGAAGGTCCTGACCGCAAAAATTCGGGAAATCGATCCAGTAGGGTGGATGGCGCGCTGGCTATCGAATCCGGCAAATGCCAATCGCGTTGCGCGGCGCGTCGCGACCGCGTTGCCACAGATTGTGCAGGCGTTGCCCCGCGACGACATCAACGCTTTCCTGGCGCGCGCGGCACGGAGCGGAATCGAAGCGATTCCTGCCGCGCCGCTGGCTTCAAAGGTGCTGTCCGTACTGTGGGCGCAGGGTGAGACGCAAGCGCTGGTCGAGCGAGCCATCACCGTCGTTGCGAGGATGCTCACGGATAACCGGGACCGGATCAAGGTGACCGTCACCCAGAAATCCTCGCGCTTCATTCCCAAATGGGTCGACGCCATCGTCGCCGACAAGATTGTGAGCGGGTTGACGCAACTGCTCGAGGAGATGCGCGATCCCGGTCATCCCTGGCGTACCGAGCTTGGGGCTGCCGTCGACAAGCTGATCGACGACCTCGCCACGGAGCCGGAGATGTATGCGCGCGGCGAGGCGTTCAAAAGCGAGATTCTTCACAATCCGGTCGTGCTGCAGCAGGTAAACAAGCTCTGGACCGAGATCGGAGCCAAGCTCGACGCGCATTCCGATTCATATCTCAACCAGATATCCGATGGCCTTGAGCACGCCTTGGCTGCGCTGGGACAGCGGATGGCGAGCGACGAACAGATTCGCGCCGCGATCAATAAATCGATGCGGATCGCCGCCTTGCGGATCATCGCTCCGCGCCGCGTTGAAATCGGCGCGTTCATCACGCAGGTGGTGGAGAGATGGGACACCGAGACCCTGGTCAACCGGATCGAACTGCAGGTCGGCCGCGACCTGCAGTATATCCGGATCAATGGTACGGTAGTCGGCGGACTCGTCGGCCTTGTCATCTTCACCATCACAAGATGGCTTTAGCCGGTACTGGGCCGAATTATGTTTCGATCGTGACCCCTTCCGCATCGCTCATGTCGCGGATGGCGTAATCGAAGAACATGCGTTCGGGGTTGTCGGTCGATTGCTTTCGCAACGTGTCGGTCAATTCGTTCTGTTCGAGATGAAAGCTCCGACCGTCACGAAGACGGACATAAGCAGCCCATGGCACGAATTTGGTGAGAGGGAAGGGAAGTCCGCCGCGCGGGGAGATGTCGATGTTGATGCCGGAGATGAACATCAGGTTCTTCTCGTGATAGGCCGGCTCGCGCCGGATGCTGCGATAAGTGCGATCGAACTCGGCCTGGGTATGGTATCGCGCGGCGTCAAGCGGGGGATGGCGAGAAGTCACCAACGCCGGCATGGCGGGGGCAAGCGCCGTCTCAAGTGTGTCGTGGCCGTCAGGTCCTGCGGTCACGGCGCGGCGGAAGAAGAAGAGATCGGCAGTCAGGTGACGGCCAATGATCTCGGGCTTGTCGCCCCAGGTTTCCGCGGGCAGGCGTTCAACGAGGTCCGGCGCGGCGCGAAATACATTCGATGTGCTCAGGGTTTTCAGCAAGCCGGCGCTGCGATCTATCAGCAGGTCAAGGTTCAGGAACAGGCCTTCGGGCCGATCTTCGTCAAGGAATTGATTGCCGATCAGAATAGCGGGCTCGCCGCCGAGCCTGCCGCAGAGGATGTGCTCGCAGGCGTGACGATATTCGAACTGGTACCAGTGCAGCACCGCGCAGAGCTTTCCGCAATTGTCGCCGAACTCCAGGCTGTTGGTGCGTTGCCGCTGATAGACGCCGAACCGCTTGGTATCGGCGTCATAGCCGACATGGCTTGCCTGGATGATGACGAGATCTTCGCCGTGATGGGCATGCGGCCCGTGCCGATCGAGCGCGACATTGCCGCCGATCAGGCCGTGGTCGAATGGAAAGGTTCCAAAGTGCTGGGCAATCAAAATGACCGGATAGCCCTGACTCTCGTCGGAACAGAACGCACGCGAAGGCATCATTCTTTCGCGGCGGAATCCGAGCGACAGGCAATAGTTGTACAACCGTGGAACGAACTGGCTGTAGCGCATCGCATGGCCGTCAAGCTGCAGATTCTCGATCAGACGCTGCATCAGGCGACGCCCGGGGCCCGTTTCGATGAAAACGGTGAGCGCACTCGGCAAAGAGATCGGTCAATGAGTTGTTGATGAACTCCCCAACCGGAAGGCCGTCCACGTCCAAAGCCGCGGACGGTTGGCGTCACTCGGCGGCCTCTGCAAGCTCGTTGGTTTGCTTGTTGTAGTCATGGACCACGCGGCCGTAGGGCAGCGTCAGATCGGCCAGGAAATGATGCGCGCCGATCACGCGCCGGACCGGAAAATCGGCCACCGGCGCATTGACGTGCGGCACCAGGTGCAGTCGGCCGGGCCCGAACCAGGAGCCTTTGACGTTGATATCGGTCAGGTTGATCGCAACCAGTTGGCAGACTTCGGCACGGCCATCGACGCCGGGGATCAACTTCAGATTGATCTGGGTTTTCGACAGCGTCGCAAGGGTGGCCTCGCCGTTGCCGGCCATCGCCTCGTGCTTGTAGCCCATGGTTCCCACGGCGACGAGCTGATTGGCATATTCCAGTGTTCCGGTCAGCGTGTCCTTGACCACTTCAAGTTTCGGATGGGCATATTTTTTCGGAAAGCCCCAGATTTCCCGGCCCGCGGCAATCGGTGGATCGTCGTCGAGATACATCTGCGAGACGAAGTTAACCTCTTCGCCGTTCAGACGCGCGGGGATCACAAGACCGGATTCAGTATAGCTGCCGAAGCCGGAGCTGTCCGGCATCTTGATCCATTCATAATGCATCAGCGGCTGATCGATCGGCTCGAGTGGTTCAGGCAGGCCGGCGCGGATCAGTTCGGGATCGGTCTCATAGGTGATGACCAGGAACTCCCGGTTGACGAACCGATACGGTCCGGCCGGATAGCTTGGACCCGCCATCGGCACAGACGGAAGCTTGAGAATGTCTGCCGTGCGCATCGGAGAATCCCTTTTTCAGTGAGCGGTCCAGCCGCCATCGACGGGCAGCGTGGCGCCGGTGATCGACCTGGCATTGTCAGTGCAAAGAAAATTCACCAGCGCCGCGAGTTCCTCGACCGTCACGAAGCGCTTGGTCGGCTGCGCGGCGAGCAGCACGTCCGAAATCACCTGCTGTTCGGTGATGCCGCGTGCCTGGGCCTGCTCGGGAATCTGCTTCTCGACCAGCGGGGTCATCACGTAACCCGGACAGACCGCATTCACGGTGATGCCATGTTCGGCCACTTCAAGCGCTGCGGTTTTGGTGAAGCCCGCGATGCCATGCTTGGCCGCGACGTACGCCGACTTGAAGGGGGAGGCGACCAACGCATGCGCCGAGGCGATGTTGACGATCCGGCCCCATGACCTTTTCTTCATCCCGGGGATCGCCAGACGGCTGGCGTGGAAGGCGCTCGAGAGATTGATCGCCAGAATGGCGTCCCACTTCTCCACCGGAAAATCCTCGATCGGAGCGACGTATTGAATTCCGGCATTGTTGACGAGAATGTCGACGCCGCCGAATTCTTCTTCCGCCAGCGCCATCATCCCGCCGATGTCGTTGCCATCGGCCATGTTGGCGTTGCTGTAGAGTACCTTGATGTTATGGCCGTTGGCGATGTCCTCGCGGATGGCCTCGATCTCGTTCGGATCGCCAAATCCATTGAGCATGATGTTGGCGCCATTGGCGGCCAGCCCGCGCGCAATACCAAGGCCGATTCCGCTGGTCGAGCCGGTCACGATGGCAGATTTTCCAGACAACATGTGCACGACCAAATCGAGAGGGGATGCTTGCGACATCGCGGTCGTCCGGCTGACGAGAAAGAAGCCGTTACCAACACGCCATTCACTACGATTACCGCGACGCGCCATTGCTAGCGGCCGTCTTTGACAGAGGTGTGAGATATTTTCTTCAACCTTATGACAGGTCTGTGCCGACGTCGGGCGCACCGGAATGAAAAGTCATTTTTGGCGCCACGCGCTGTCGCGGCCGTGTGCTGTCACAACCATGTCACCGCTCTTCTGAATTCTAGGGTGCTATTTCCATCAAGAATTCAAAGGTCAAATCATGGACGCGCGAACGCCGAGCTCTGACCCTGCTGTTGCAACCGGGTGGCGGCCCGACCGGTGCGACCGGGTCGCACTCGTCCTGCAAGGTGGCGGCGCGCTCGGCGCCTATCAGGCCGGGGTCTATCAGGCCTTGCATGAAGGGGGCGTGGAGCCGGATTGGGTATGCGGGGTTTCGATCGGCGCCATCAATTCGGCGATCATCGCCGGCAATCCCCGGGAACATCGTCTTGAAAAATTAAGAACTTTCTGGGAGCGCATTACGTCGCGCAAGGTCTGGCATTATACGCCGGACGGCGACATCTACCGGAAAGCTCGCAATCTTGCGAGTTCGCTCATGACCACGACCCTGGGCCAGCCTGGATTCTTCAAGCCGCACGAAGTCAATCCGTGGCTCAGTCCCGCCGGCGCAAAAACCGCAACCAGCTATTACGACACTACGCCGCTGCGCGAGTCGCTGCTCGAACTGGTCGACTTCGATCTGATCAACGCCCGCAAAATGCATTTCGCCGTCGGCGCCGTCAATGTCGTCACGGGGAACTTCTTGTATTTCGACAACAAGAAGGAAGTTATCGGGCCTGAACATGTGATGGCGAGCGGTGCGCTGCCGCCGGCCCTTCCGATGGTGAGAATAGGTACCGACCATTTCTGGGATGGCGGTATTGTCTCCAATACGCCATTGCAGCATCTGCTGGATCAGGAAGACAAGA
This sequence comes from uncultured Pseudomonadota bacterium, assembly GCA_963729395.1. GTDB lineage: Bacteria > Pseudomonadota > Alphaproteobacteria > Rhizobiales > Xanthobacteraceae > Bradyrhizobium. The sequence goes on from CAVSOS010000015.1 coordinate 42,647, forward strand.
TGAACTCGCTGGTGTTCCAGGTCGATCTGTTCAGCGCCCGAGGCGTATTGCCCCGCGACATCCAGGAGGTTCTGGCGAGGCATAAGGACATTGTCTACTCGTCACGCACCCGGCACAACACCGACATCTACAAGCAGATGAACAATCTGAAGACCGATCTCTACAAGGCGTTGATGAAGATCCCACAGGACCAGTTAAGCGACGAGGAACGTGCCAAGCGCGACAGCTTGATGCACCTGCCGGAGATCACCATCCTGCAGATGATCTATCAGCAGAAAACCTATGAGGGTGATTCCAAGGACCACGAATTCTCGGCGACATCGATGCGCGAGCACTGGCAAAGCGGCCTTGACGATACTCGCCGAACCCTGAAGCGGCGGGACTGGCTGACCTTGCCGGAAGCCGGCATGGGAATCGTCGTTCACGACGTGCACCGCGAAAGAGACTATTAGCGCTCGGGCCTGCCACTGCCGGAAAGCCGCTTTCCAGATTGGCCGATTTTAACCTTCCCGCCGATGAAACCGTCGGCGGAACCGCGGCTTTCTATTGCTCTCGTTCTCGGCTTGAGAAACACTGTGCGGGGAGTGTGGCTGGGAGCGTGCGATGCGTAATCAGGATGCCGGATTTGACTACCGCCGCTATCGAAAATTGCTGGCGGAAGCGGTCGACGAGCCGAGAAGGTTGGCGCTCATCGATTTGCTGGTCGAGGAGGGGGCCAGGGATCGGCTAGAGGCTCAGCGCGCTGCAGATCGGAAAGCCATGACCGCGATGACCATCGCCAAGGTTCTTGGCGCATCCCGGGCCTGATTTGCCTGGCAGAAAGCGCATTGGGAATTCAGCTTGAGTGAGCTTGCCGATTGAAGCCGTCCACAGGCGGTGTAGAGTCCGGGGCCGAAGCTGGAAACGAAATGGCGGTGACCAGCGGAACCACGAGGGCGGTAATGAAGATCAACCTTCTTGCAACTGCGGCAATTTTGCTGACGGCATCGGCACCGTCATTCGCCGCGGACATGCACGTCCGGCATCATCACCGGCACGCGGCCTGGTCTCACGATATGTTTCTCCACAATTACGGCCCGCCCGATTTCTATCCTGGCACAACGGTTCCGCCCGATCGTGTTGTCGTTCCGGTGACGGGTCGGCCCTATGGTATCTATGACGGGTTCGTCCGGTATTGCGGGCAATCGTCGGCACACTACGGCGGCCAGGATGGTCGGCGTCACCCCTGTAATTAGGTGGATGGCCTGACCGCGTAGCCGACCCGCGCCTATCGCGCCGAGGGCTCAATAACATTGCAGTTGGTGCGGCCTGTCATCAGGCAGTCCTGCATTTCGCTGGCAGCAGTCAATTCGTGGGCCAGCCACAGCCCCACCAGCAGCAAGACAACCGCAATCGCCAGGCCCGCAAGCGCGCGGCGCTGGCTTCCAGCCTGTTCTTGTTCGGGGTCATTCATTTTCCGCCTGGTCCGGCGAGCCGCGACCGAGCGCAAATTGACCGACCGGGCCTTCGACGTAGAACTCGATTCCAGTCATCCTTGCGAACAGGTCGATATTGATGCTCCCGATCGCGCATCCGCCCAGCCCCATGTCGGTCGCCATCAGGTAGAGCGTCTGGATCAATACGCCGACATCCTTCAGGATGAGCGAATACGCGACGGAGCTGTATTTCCATGAAACTCGGCCAAAGCGCGCTGCGATCGTGATCAGGATCTGGGGGGCCGCGGGTGCGCCCATGGCGAATTCGGCTGCCGCCAATTGCGCGTCAAGCTCATGCGTGGACCCGCTGATCGGCACCAGGGCATGCCGGTCGGCGTCGTAGTGATAGAATCCGCGCGCAAGTCCCGCGCAATTGGCGACGGCCAGATAGAGCTCGAGTTCGTAGGCGCTGCCTCCGGACGGATACGGCCTTGCAGCATAGGCGACCACCGGACCGCCGCCGCCAAGATCGATCCGGCTTTTCCATCTCGACTGGACGCGCGCGGTGCTATCGAGAAACCGGGAAAGCTCGGCCAGCGTGATGGGCTGCCGGTCGTCGAAGCTGCGCGTCGAATGACGGTCACGCAGGAGCTTTGCGACCGGCGAAATCGTCTGCGAAGGTTCCGCCGTGAGCTTGCGCAGATCGATTTTTTTTCCAGGCCAGCGGGGGCGTACCGCCGGCGGCGGCGGTATAAGCCCGGCATAAGGATAAAGTCCGCCCAGCGGGTTGGCCTGCCGGCCTTCGGTGCTATGCGTGTGGAACAAGAGATCGTGAAAATCCCAAAGAACGAGGCTGGCGTCGCCCTCGCTCGCTCTTAGCCCATCACCGCCGGCAGCGTCGACCTTGAACAGGATCTGGCAATCCACCAGCAAAGCGAGCAGCTCGATCCCCGGAAAGCCGTCCTGCCGCCGGAATTTTTTGAGTTGTTGCGGCGTGGATAGCACAACAAGGGCGGCGGCGATCCTGGGATCGCAAATTCTGAACAACGCACCGGCGCGTGGCGACTCCAGCACCATCTCACTGCCGCGCCGCCGCAAATAGGCGAACCGTGACAGCACGATCGTCTCGCCATCGCCGAGCTTCGGCGCTTGCGGCCAATAGTCCGGACCCTGCGGTTCGATGACGACCTGATCCTTGCCGTCACGGGTGTGCCCGAGGCGGTACTCCAACAGGCCGCGCCGGGCCAGTCGCCGGACCAGCAGATCGACTTCCTTCTCAACCGGGCCGCGGTCTGATGCAAACGAACTGAGCGGCAGACCTTTGCGCAGGTCCTGCGCGCGCCCCATCGCGTCGGCGCTGAATTTTCCCAAGCCGACCGCATAGCCATCGAAACAAGCGGCGATACGCCCGTCCGGCTGCGCGTCGAGCGTGATATGACCGCTCAGCCGGGCGGATATGCTGGGTGCCGTTGTCCGCCGCCCTTTGTTTTTTACGGCTGCGCGCAAGCGGCACCACCTTTAGCTGTGGGGAGGGAATGGCGTCAGTTCGCTTTCCAGCAGCGGCCGATCCCGCAATCCGAGCTTGACCGGAACATCGTATAGCCGGCCCGGTGCGAAGCGCTGATAGAAATGCCGCAGTCCGGGAACGATCACTCTGACGACCGGAACCTCGACGTCGGGCCGGGTCTGATCGAGGACGAGGAAATCGAGGCCCGGCGCGCCTGGCGAGATCGACGCAGGCGAGCACCTGATCGCGCGTGTTGTCGAGAGCGCCGACCTGCAAGTCGGAGGCTGGTAAGATGATCGGATGGCTGCTTGGTGTCAAAAACGGATACTCTTGAAGACGCAACGGCGTGACGCCATCGAGGCTCGGCTTCTCACCGGATCCGCCACCCATCAGGCCGATCGACAGGAATTGGTTGAGCTCGGTCAAGGTACGCAGCAACGCAATGCGCTTGTCGAAGTGGGCGCCGGAACCGAACTCGATATTTTCCTGTCCGTTTTGCATCCAGTGCAAGATCGCTACATAGGTCGGAACGCCGAGATCGCTGGTGACGTCGAGTACCCATAGCTTGCGTCCGGCGTCGGCGAGCTGGGTATGCAGATCGCGGACGTAGGAGTTGTCGAAGCGGCTGAGATCGACTTCGGCCCGCTGCGATCGATTGTACCACCAGATCGCATAGGCATCCCGCTCCACCAGTTCGAGGAACCCCTGGACGATGGCTTCCTCAATCGTGTTGCCGGCCGCGCAACCGTTGGAATCCGCCCGGAAGGCGGCAGGGCCGCTATAGAAAAAATACAGCAGGGTGGTTGGAACGTATTTGAAGCGTCCATCGCGCAGCGACCAAACCGGCGACCACTCTATCTTGGCAGATGGATCGAACGCCGACCGGCGCGGTTTGTGCCTCGCCCGTTTCGTCCGTCGACCCGGCGTCTTGCCGCGATTGCGCGTCGCTGAACAGCAGGACGTCATTGGGGAGAATAGCATCGCCCGGCGCAAAATCCGTGAACCGCCGCGTTACCCTGATCTCGTCACCCTGAAAAATTCCAGAATAACGCTCGATCGCCTCCATCAGCGCGCTGGCTTCAGCCTGCTCGGCCGTGGTGCCCTTGCCGAAGCTGCCGCCGGTCAGTCCCGCCCTGAGTTCGTCGACGCTCTGGGCCGGCGCCGAGAAATTGTGCGCGGCGTAAAAGTTGGTGTTCATCGGCAAATCGGCTTCGATGCGCTCGAGCCGCGTGACCACTCCGGTGAGGGGGCTCACATGCTTGCGGAAGCGCGCCACCGTGGCCCGCGACGATACGGTCCGGTATCCGCCGCTGGTCATGACCAGCTTGGCGCCGGCACCAAGCTCGATCGGCAGCTGGCGCACGGCGCGGGTCGCGCAGTTTCTTGCTGCCGCAGGTCGGGCATTGCGGGCGGGCCGCGACATAATGCTTTCGCGATGGTCGAGCCCAGCAGATCGTGACTGACGATGTGATCGTTCAACTCGGTGCGAAAGCCGGTCGCGATCGCCTTGGCGACTTCGAGCGCTGCAAACTGGATGGCGCCTTGTCCGACCGCGTTGCGCGGCAAGCGGTGAAATGGCGACCGGGCGCGCCGGTCCGCGGTCGAGAAATCCCTTGACCTCCCGGTTTCGGATCATGCGGTCGAACAGGCAGGTCCAGCAGGCGCTCTCCCGGGCCTGAACACGGGGCCCGACCAGCGGAAAGGCGCCGGAAGGTTGCACCAGCAGCCAGGGCGAATGCTCCGACACGCGCTGCTGGTTCAATTCGGCCAGCCGTCGTTCGAGATAATCGTTCACCAGCGTGACCGTCAGGTCAGGCGAGCGATTGACGACGCGAACGCCGAGTTCGCTCAGGGCGGCACCGAATTCCGCCGCGCCCTGCACGTCGATCGATTCAACGCGCACCCGGCAATTTCCGAGATTTTGCTCCGCCATGCCTGGCGGCAGGCCGAGGCTCGCCCAATAGCCGGATACAGCGCCGGTGGCAGAGTGCGATGCCGGAACGATATAGCGGCGCTCGATAAGCCGCTTGAGAGCTTCCTCGACCTTGTCGGGTGGAAAATTCCGTCGCCAGTTCGCCAACGAGCTCTGGAAAGCTCTTGCCGCCCTTTCCGATGGCGGAGGCGAGGGCGCAATAAAGCTCGCCGTGAAGGAAGAACTTGCGGTCCTCGGAGTAGAGGCAGACGACGTCGGGCGGCAGCACATAGACCGAGAAATTCGGCGCGAATTGCGGAACGTCTTTGCCGGCGTCGCGCTTCGATTTGGTTTGGCGACCACGGGTCACGCCGTCAGCACGCCCGGCCTGTTTGCCGCTCCGGCTCAGTTTTGTAGGGCGTTTTTTCCGACCACCGGAGATATTTCCTCCAGCTCGGGCGCCTGCATTTTTCGACAAGGTTGGGAACCCATTCGGCCGTCATGCGCGGCCGCATTACCGCGCTTATGCGGCCCGCACGCGAAGAAAACATGGATTGGCCGGGTCGACCACGTCGAACCCGACCAATAACGATCTGTTAACGCAACCGGAACGTGGTTTGACTTAGCAGAGGCGGCAACCTCCCCAAGACAGGCAGCCGCAACCGCAACCGCCGCAACCGCCGCAACCGCCGCCGCAGCCTCTGCAACCCCGGCAGCCCCGGCCGCCGCAACCCCGGCCACCGCAGCCACGCCAGGCCACCTGTACGTCGTTCCCCGCCGCTGCAGCGTTTTCCTTGTCGAAGACATAGAACGTCGCCAGACTGACGTCAGCGATTTCTTCCTCGCCAAGCGTGAATTCGTGACCCAGTCCAAGGATCGGCGTCTTGGCCTCATCCGTCGTTGGCGCGACTGCTGCTGATGCGCCGCCCACTAGTGAAAAAGTCAATCCGGCGGCGCCTAGCACCGGAACGGATTTCGCCATACGCTTGCGCTTCGAAGCTTGTTTCACTTGTCGCATTAGTCGCTCCTCCATGCCCTGAAAAAATGGTTCGAGTCCAGCCGGGTAACTGTACCCTGTGCAAATGCGCCGAGCAAGACGGTCGCATCGGGTGATCTTGTTGACGACTTCTTCATCTTGCATTCATGTTCATGAATAACGTCGGCGCCATTTATCTATCCCACCGCTGTTTCATGATCCGTATTGTCCCGACAACCTCAACGCGCAAGTCGGGAACAGTCACTGGTTAAGCCACGCCTCGTCGAGCACTTCACAGCTTTGCATCGGAGCCGCGAATAAACGACCAACATATGACCCCACAGTCCAGGTCAGATCGGTATGGATTGCTTCATTGCGTTTGGTCGCGGGCGGGATCGGAGGAACACCGCGTCTATCCTTGCATTCGCTTAACCCCCTCTTTACTCAGGCTGGAGACGTGACCTCACAATCATGTGTCGGCACTGAAGCCAGGTCGGTTCAATCCAAGTCCGCTGAATGCGGCGCCGCGACTGGGCAGGCCCGAACGGAGAAACCGACATGGTCGATTATCATGGACGTTTTGCCTGGTACGAATTGATCACGACGGACGTCGCGGCTGCCCAAGCCTTCTACACCAAAGTCGTGGGTTGGGGTGCGCAGGACGCGTCGACGCCCGGTCTGCATTACATCTTGTTTGCCGCCGGGAAGGCCTCGGTCAGCGGGTTGATGGAACTGCCGGACGAGGCGACGCGAAAGGGTGCGACACCAAGGTGGATGGGGTATGTTAGCGTCAAGGACGTAGACGCAACGACCGACCGGCTCAAGGTTCTTGGCGGAGCCGTGTACGTCCCGCCGACGAACAGCAACATCGGCCGCATTTCGGTCGTCGCTGACCCGCAAACCGCCAACTTGGCCCTGGTTCAGGGGCTGAAAACCGGCCAACGGCCGCCCACCGAACGCGGCAAACCGGGGCGGGTGGGCTGGCATGAGTTGTTCGCCGCTGACTGGCAGAAGGCGTTTGCTTTCTATGGCGAGCTGTTTGGCTGGCAGAGAGCGGGTGCGGAAATCGGCCCGGCGGACGAGTACCAGTTGTTCTCCGCCGGCGGGCAGACGATCGGCGGCATGTCCACCAAGCGGCCGACGGACCCGGTCCCGTACTGGGTTTTCTACATCAATGTCGACGACATTGATGCGGCCATAGAACGCGTGAAGACCGGCGGCGGTCGGGTCTTCGAGGGCCCGCTCGAAATGCCGGGTGGCAATTGGATCGCTCGATGCGGAGATCCTCAGGGTGCCGCATTCGCGCTGCAGGGGCAGCGAAACCAGGATGCCGTTGGCTGGTCCACCGAATGGGGTGAATTTTCATCGAAAGGCAGATTGGTCAAGCCTCCGCGGTAACGCCTGGCCCGGGGCTGTTGTCGCCCGTCGGCGCCCGGCGCGGATTCCGCAGCTTTCTGCTGTTGCAGGTCGGGACATTGCGGGCGGCCCGCGACGTAATGATTCACAATGATCGAGCCCAACAAATCGTGACTGTGATCGTTCGAAAGCCTTTAGCGATCGCGCGCGACGCCGTCAGCACGTAGATCTTGCCCAACACTCCGCTTTGCCGGCGCAGGGCATATTCTCCGACCACCGGATCTCCCGCGTCCAGCTCGCGAACTGGCATTCCTCGCTTGAAGAGCCGCTCGGCTGCACTGCGTAAGCCCGACCCCGAAGATTTGGATTGGCCGGGTCGAGCTTGTCGAACACGGCTAATCCGATCTGTATCAACGCAATCGGAAAGCGGTCTGGTTTAGCAGAGGCGGCAAGCTCCCCACGACAAGCAGCAGGCTCCGTAGCCGTATCCGTATCCGAAGCCGATTCCACAACCTCCGAAGCCGATCCCACAACCTCCGAAGCCGCCTCCGCAACCTCCGCAACCTCGGCAGCCGTGGCCGCCACCGCAGCCGCGGCAACCACCGCAGCCGTGGCCTCCGCCACAGCCGTGGCCACCGCCGCCGCAGCCGTGGCCGCAACCGCCGCCATGCGCTACCTGGAAGCTGCCTTGAGCCGCTGCCGCGTTCTCCTTGTCGAAGACATAAAACGTCGCAAGGCTGACGTCGGCGATTTCCTCGTCACTGAGAGTGATTTCGTGACGCGGTGAATAATTCGGAATCTGCGGCACGTCGCTTATCGGCGCGACCGATGCCGATGCGCCCCCCACCAGTGAAAATGTCAACCCGGCGGCTCCCAACGCCGGTACTGCTTTCGTCACACGCTTTCGCTTCAAAGCCTGCTTCACTCGTGGCATGGTCGAAATCCTCCATCTTTTTCTAAATGGTTCGAGTTCGATAAGCGTACTGCAACGTCTGACCACCTGCAAGGAGGCGACCACTTGCAGACACGCCGCAAGCCCATAGCCGCCAAGATTTCACGTTCATGAACGACGTCGATAATGCCCATCATTTATGATCTATTCATCATCCACGTCGTCGGCGAAATCCATCGCGGCGACGCGAACGCGTCGTTGCGACCAGGACGGGGTTGCATTGCTGTCGATTTCGCTTCGTTCCTGGCGGAACGACGGAGCGCGGCGTCCGTTCTTGCATTTGTTCCCACCCGCCATTATTGAGCCTCAACGCCTTAGCTTCTCGATCACGCGCCGGAAAAAGTTCCGAATTGGCTCAATGCGGCGCTGCGATATTTTGCAGGCGCAAACGGAGAAACCGACGTGGTCGATTATCCCGGTTGCTTTGCCTGGTATGAACTGATTACGACAGACACGACGGCTGCCGAGGCCTTTTACGCCAAAGTCGTGGGCTGGGGCGCACAGGACGCGTCAACTCCGGATCTGGCCTACACCGTGTTCACCGCTGGAAACGCCTCGGTATGCGGGCTGATGGACCTGCCCGAGGAGGGCAGGAAGATGGGTGCGAGGCCGAGATGGATGGGGTATGTCGTCGTCAACGACGTGGACGCAACGGCCGACCGGATCAAGCGCCTCGGCGGAGCCGTGTATGTTCCGCCGACCAACAGTAATATCGGCCGTATTTCGGTCGTCGCTGATCCGCAGACGGCGACACTTGGCTTGGTCAAGGGGCTGAAGCCCGGCCGACGACAACCCGTCGAGCCGGGCAAACCGGGCCGCGTGGGCTGGCATGAGTTGCTAGCCGTCGACTGGGAGAAGGCGTTCGCCTTCTACGGCGAGATTTTTGGCTGGCGGAAAGCGGCCGCCGAAATCAGTCAGATGCGCACCTACCAGCTGTTCTCCGTCGGCGGACAGACGATGGGAGGGATGTTCACCAAACGCCCGATAGAGCCGCTGCCATTCTGGCTTTTCTACTTCAATGTCGACAATGTCAACTCAGCCATGGAGCGTGTGAAGACCGCTGGCGGCGAGGTCTTGGAGGGCCCGCTTGAATTGCCGGATGGCGTCTGGATCGCCCGGTGCGCCGACCCGCAGGGCGCCGTGTTCGCGCTGCAGGGAAAGCGAAACGAGGATGCGGTCGGCTGGTCCACCGAATGGGGCGAATTTTCGTCGAAAGGCAGATTGGTCAAGCCTCCGCGGTAACCACCCCAGGGTAATCGGGTGAAGCAGATCGTGACAAAAGGCTGAAGTGCTAAATCTGTTGTGATCCACTGAGTCGCAGGGTGGAGGACGGTGATGGATTCGGACGGAACACGATTTGCAGTGATCACGGAGACGACGAGTTTCCTTCACTATTTCAGCGGGTTGCCGGATCATCGTCAGGCCGGCAAGGTGGATTACCCGCTGCCGGAGGTGCTGCTGCTGATTCTTCTGGCGGTTCTTGCGGGCGCGGAGGCGTTCACCGACATCGCGCGATTTGGCGAGCGGAAGATCGAGCTGCTGCGGCGGTTTCGGCCCTATGTGAACGGCACGCCCTCGCATGATCATCTCGGCGATATCTTCGCCACGCTCGATGCCCGCGCCTTCCAGCTTTGCTTTGTGGCCTGGGTCGCGGCGCTGACGAACACGCCCGCGGAGGTGATCGCGATCGATGGCAAGACGTCACGGCGCTCGTATCAGACGAAGGGCTCGAAAGAGGCGATCCACATGGTCTCTGCCTTCGCGGCGCGGCAACGCATCGTGCTGGGCCAGGTGAAGGTGAACGAGAAATCGAACGAGATCATCGCCATCCCGGCGCTGCTCGACATGATGTCGATCGAGGGTGCGGTCGTGACGATCGATGCGATGGGTTGTCAGCGTGACATCGCCACGAAAATCATCGAGAAAAAGGCCGATTACATTGTCGCGCTGAAGGGCAATCAGGGCACCCTGCGCGAGGATGTCGAGGTCTTCGTCGAGGAGCAGAAAGCCTTGAAATACAAGGATACCACAATCAGCACGCACGAAACCATCGATGCTGATCACGGCCGTATCGAGGCCCGAAACTACACGGTGATCCACGATGTCGACTGGCTGCAGGCGCGCCACCAATGGCCGGGCCTGAACGCCATTGTCGTGGTCGAAAGCCGGCGCGAAATCAACAGCAAGATCACCGACGAGACGCGCTTCTACATCACCTCGCTGGTGATGCTGGCCGCTGTGGTCGGCCCGATGATCCGCGCGCACTGGGCCATCGAGAACTCCTTGCACTGGGTCATGGACATGGTCTTTCGCGACGACGAATGCCGCGTCAGAACCGACAACGCCCCGGTCAATTTCGCCACCTGCCGGCACATCGCCTACAATCTCACCCGAAAGGCCCCGGGCAAGGATTCAATCCGCCTCCGGCGCAAAACAGCAGGGTGGGACGATGAGTATCTCGCAAGCCTCATCGCCGCGTGATTAAATTCACCCGATTCCCCTGGTTACCACCCGCCTCCGGGCGGCGACGCCAAGCGAATCTGATCGGGCGGCCGCTGTCAGGCCGCCTTGGCTGCCGCTACCGCCGGCTTGGGAGGCTTGTCCTGCCGTTTCGACCAGGAGATGTAGTAGGCGACGATGGTCATGATCGCTATTCCGGTCACGCTGACGAAAATCTGCGCGAACAGCGAACCTGAACTCAACATCAATTCAAAATGTCCGACAAAGGACAGGAAGACGCCGACGCAGAACACGGCGAGGGACTGCTGACCGCAGACCACAATGGGATCGAAAACCCGCCATTCCAGACCAGACCAGTCCTTGGGTACGAACCTGATGACCAAGATCACGATGACAGCGAAATGTACGAAACGATAGGGCGCGAGGTTGGTCTTGTCGTTGGGATTGAACGTATCATAGAGCCAATGCGGGAACAGAGCTCCAAACTCCGGAAACCTGCCCGCCATTGTCATGATCATCGCAAAGAGGAGATAGGCGATGCAGAAGTAGAGTGTGGCAGGCGCATCGATAATCGACCGCGACCTCGCTGCTCCGCCCAGCGCGCACCACGAGCCGAACACAAAAAGCACCTGCCAGCAGTACGGATTGAAGTACCAGCTGCCGCCTGGGTAGGCCGGCAAATTCCATTCGAAGTGCCGGGCGGTGAGCCACAGCGCAATCGAGGCCAGCATCGTCAAACCCGGCCGGCGCAGCATCATCCATAGCACCGGCGGAAATAGTCCCATCAGCACGATGTAGAGCGGAAGCACGTCGAGATTGACCGGCTTGAATTTCAGCAGCAGGCCCTGACGCAGGGTTTCGATCGCGTTGTCTCCGGCCAGGCCAGCGACGTTGAATTCATTGATGATGTCCGGATCGCTGTAGCGAAACGCGACGTAACCGATCGAAACAATATAGATCACGAACAGGATGATATGCGCGACATAGAGCTGCCAGACCCGCTTGGTCAGCCGTGTGGCGCCGACGATGAAGCCGCGTTCCAGCATCATTCGGGCATAGACAAAAGAGGCGGTGTATCCCGAAATGAAAACGAACAGATCGGCCGCATCGCTGAAGCCATAATTTCTTGTGGTGATCCAGTTCACGACATTGTCAGGAATGTGATCCAGAAAGATCGCCCAGTTTGCGATCCCGCGAAACAGGTCGAGGCGAAGATCGCGTCCTTTGGGGGGCAGGGTTGCTTTGATTTCCATGGGTGCCGTTCTTAAAATAATGCTTTCAAGAAGATCACAGCCGGACGGCCTTGGGGACACGACCGGCCACGATTGTCACAGCGCGGCATAATGACTATACCGGTCCTGAAAATGTAACATCCAAAGCCGGGAATCATCGATTCAAATTCCTGAAAATTGGCTTTATACCATCTTGGCCGCATCCACCACGCGCTTCCAAGCTGTATTTCTCAGGGGGCCCTATCAACCATGACCGCACGCATCTTTAAGCCCGCCAAAAACGCGATGCAATCTGGGACCGCCAAGACCCGGGAATGGCAGCTCGATTATGAACCCGAGCAGCCGCGCTCGATCGAGCCATTGATGGGCTGGACCAGTTCCGGCGACATGAAGCAGCAACTCACTCTTCGCTTCGACACCAAGGAAGACGCCGTCGCCTATTGCGAGCGTGAGGGCATCGCCTATCAGGTCATTGAACCGAAGGCGCCGGTACGCCGGCAAGCCGCCTACGCTGATAATTTTGCATTCCGGCGCGGCGACCCCTGGACCCATTGAGGCCCGGAATTGCCAAAAATATCCCGGCATTTACGGCAGGACCGAAAGTTGAGGTTGCGCCGGACAGCGACGCAATGACACCATGACCAGAGCCGCATGCGCAAATTGCGGCGTACCATGAACTGCCGAAGGCCATGCCGCTTCATTCCAGCATCGATCCCACCTCGTCCGATTTTGCCCGCAACGCCGAAGCCATGCGAAAATTGGTCGCAGAGCTGCGTTTGAAGCTCGATGAGGTGGCCGGCGGCGGCGGAAAAGCGTCGCGCGCCAGGCACACCTCGCGCGGCAAGATGCTGGCGCGCCAGCGCGTCGATCTGCTGACCGATCCCGGAACGGCGTTTCTCGAGCTATCGCCGCTCGCCGCCTACGGGCTGTATGGCGGCGATGTGCATTCCGCGAGCGTCGTCACCGGCGTCGGCCGGATATCGGGGCGCGAATGCATGATCGTCGCCAATGATGCGACCATCAAAGGCGGCACCTACTACCCGATGACGGTGAAAAAGCACCTTCGGGCGCAGGACGTCGCGCGGCAGAACAATCTGCCTTGCGTCTACATGGTGGATTCAGGCGGCGCATTTCTGCCGCAGCAGGACGAGATTTTCCCCGACGAGCGGCATTTCGGCCGCATCTTCTATAATCAGGCGCAGATGTCGGCTGCAGGCATTCCGCAAATTGCGATCGTGATGGGTTCCTGCACCGCCGGGGGGGCCTATGTTCCCGCGATGTCGGACGAAAGCATCATCGTGCGCAATCAAGGCACGATTTTTCTCGGTGGACCGCCGCTGGTCAAGGCCGCAACCGGAGAAGTCGTCACCGCGGAAGAACTGGGCGGCGCCGATGTGCACTCACGGCAATCCGGCGTCACAGATCACTATGCGCAGAACGACAGCCATGCGATTGGAATTGCGCGGCGTATCGTGGCCACACTGAAGCCGCCGCAACGCGCCGCGCTGAACATGCGCGAACCGCGCGAGCCGTTATTTGCGCCCGAGGAGATCTATGGCGTGGTCCCGGTCGATGGACGCAAGCCGTTCGACGTGCACGACATCATTGCCCGGCTGGTCGATGGTTCGGAATTCGACGAATTCAAGAAGCTGTACGGCCAGACCCTGATTTGCGGGTTCGCGCACATCTGGGGCTATCCGGTCGGCATCATCGCCAACAACGGAATCCTGTTCAGCGAGAGTTCGCTGAAGGGCGCCCACTTCATTGAATTGTGCTGTCAGCGAAATATCCCTTTGGTGTTCCTGCAGAACATCACCGGCTTCATGGTCGGCAAGAAGTACGAGGCTGGCGGTATCGCACGCGATGGCGCCAAGTTGGTGACGGCGGTCGCGACCGCGGGCGTGCCGAAATTCACCGTGGTGATCGGCGGCTCCTACGGCGCCGGCAATTACGGAATGTGCGGTCGCGCCTACAGCCCGCGGTTCCTCTGGATGTGGCCAAACGCCCGCATTTCGGTGATGGGCGGCGAGCAGGCGGCAATGGTGCTGAGCCAGCTGCGCCGCGACAATATCGAAGCCAAGGGCGGCAGCTGGTCGATTGAGGAGGAGAACGAGTTCCGGGCGCCGACCCGCGCGCAATTCGAGGCCCAGGGCAATCCCTATTACGCCACCGCGCGGCTCTGGGATGACGGGGTGATCGATCCTGCCGATACCAGGCTGGTGCTCGGCCTTGGTCTTTCCGCGGCGGCCAATGCGCCGATCGAGCCGACCCGCTTCGGCCTGTTCAGGATGTGATGATGGTTCGTCCCGCGCCATACCGGCGATTTCACAGCCTGCTGATCGCCAATCGCGGCGAAATCGCCTGCCGCGTGATCCGCACGGCGCGGGCCATGGGCCTGCGCTCGGTCGCGGTCTACTCCGAAGCCGACCGTGGTGCGATGCATGTCGCCGAAGCCGATGAGGCCGTGCTGCTCGGGCCGGCGCGGGCGCGTGACAGCTATCTCAATATCGAGCGTGTGATCGAAGCGGCTCGCCAGAGCGGCGCCGAAGCCGTGCATCCGGGTTATGGATTCCTGTCGGAAAATGCCGGGTTTGCGCAGGCTTGCGTCGATGCCGGATTGGTGTTCGTCGGTCCTACCGCCGATATGATGATCGCGATGGGCTCGAAATCCGGATCCAAGGCGTTGATGGAAAAGGCCGGCGTGCCGCTGGTGCCGGGTTATCACGGCGAGGCTCAGGATGAGGCGACCTTGGCTGCGGCCGCCGACAGAATCGGCTTTCCGGTGCTGGTGAAGGCATCCGCCGGGGGTGGCGGCCGCGGCATGCGGATCGTGCGGTCGGCCGGCGAGCTTGCGGCGGCCATCGTCAGCGCCAAGCGCGAGGCGAAGGCGGCCTTCGGCGACGATCGCATGCTGATCGAGAAATACGTTGATAATCCGCGTCACATCGAAGTGCAGGTGATCGGCGACAGCCACGGCAATCTGGTGTCGCTGTTCGAGCGCGAATGCACGTTGCAGCGGCGGCATCAGAAGGTGATCGAGGAAGCGCCGTCGCCAACCCTCAGTCCCGCACAACGCGAGGCCGTGTGCGCTGCGGCGCGCAAGGCCGCCGCAGCGGTCAATTATGTCGGCGCCGGCACCATCGAATTTGTGTCCAACGGCAAGGACGTGTTCTTCATCGAGATGAACACAAGGCTGCAGGTCGAGCATCCCGTGACCGAACTGATCACGGGGATCAATCTGGTCGAATGGCAATTGCGGGTGGCGTTCGGCGAGAGATTGCCACTGGCGCAGCAGGACATCGGATTCCACGGACACGCCATCGAGGCGCGGGTTTACGCGGAAAATCCGCAGAAGAATTTCATGCCGTCGGTCGGCCGTATCAAGACCTGGCAAACGCCTCCGGCGGTGGACGGCCTGCGCATCGATTCAGGCTATCGCAAGGGAGATATGGTCTCGCCCTATTACGATGCGATGCTCGCCAAGGTGATTGCCTGGGCGCCGACGCGTCAGGCTGCGATCGACAGGCTCAATCACGGGCTGCAGCAAACCGACGTCCGCGGCGTCATCACCAATATCCCATTCCTTTCCGCGCTGGTGACGCACCCGGACGTGCGCGCCAATGCCATCGACACCGGCTTTATCGAGCGCGAGCTGAAGAACCTGACGGTGGCGTCGAACGAAGCCGGCGAGCTTGAGCTCTGCGCCGCCGTGGCCACCATCCTGGCCGACGAAAAGACCGCAGCAGGCAGCGATGTGCACTCGCCGTGGCGAACCTTTGGCTGGATGCCGGTCGGTCGGCGGCAACGGGCGTTTTCCTTTCGTCACGGCCAGGGGGCCGAGCACAAGGTGACGCTGCACTATGGCGTTGGATCTTCGACCCTGACGGTCGGTGACCGGGAGTTTGCTTTTGCTTACTCGGTCAACGCCGAAGGCGAAATCGATTTGACCCTCGACGGCGTCATATCGCGGGTGGTGTCCGTGATCGAAGGGCACGAACTCTATTTGCGGACGCGCAACGGCCGCATCGATCTGCACTGGATCGATCCGTTCGGCGGCGACGACGAGGAACAGGTCGGCGAAGACAAAATCGTGGCACCCTTGCCGGGTACCGTCGTGGCGTTGCTGGCCGAGGAGGGCGCCACGCTTGAGAAGGGCGCGCCGATTCTCACCCTCGAAGTGATGAAGATGGAGCAAACCCTGCGCGCGCCGTTCGCGGGTGTGCTGAAAACGATCAAATGCAAGGTCGGCGATATCGTGCAGGAAGGCGTCGAGCTCGCCGAGGTCGAGCCCGCTGCCGGATGAGACCAGCATGAGCGATCAGGTTCGCATCGTCGAGGTTGGACCGCGCGACGGCCTTCAAAACGAAAAGACGCCGGTCAGCGTCACGGCTCGCATCGCCTTTATCGAGGCGTTGGTCGGGGCCGGCCTTCACACGGTCGAGGTCGGGGCCTTTGTGTCGCCGAAAGCGATCCCGCAAATGATGAATTCCGACCAGGTGCTGCGCGGTATCGGCCATTACCCCGACAGCGAATTCCATGTGCTGGTCCCGAACGAAAAGGGCTACGACGCAGCGCGCGCGGCCGGCGCCAAGGTGATCGCGGTGTTCGCTTCGGCCTCCGAAGGTCTTTCGCGCGCCAACATCAATTGCTCGGTGGCGGAGTCGATCGAGCGCTTCAAGCCGGTCATCGACCGCGCCAAGGCGGATGGCATCAAGGTGCGCGGCTATGTCTCCTGCGTGTTGGGTTGCCCCTATGACGGCGAGGTGCTGCCACGGGCGGTCGTGGACGTTGCGCAGGCGTTGTGGGATCTCGGTTGTTATGAAATCTCCCTCGGTGACACGATCGGCGTCGGGACGCCCGTGAAGACCCGGCGTCTGTTGCGCGCCGTGGCGGGCGTCGTGCCGATGGCCAAACTTGCGATGCACTTCCACGATACCTACGGCCAGGCGCTGGCCAATCTCTATGCAGGCATGGAGGAGGGCGCACGCGTGATCAATTCCGCGGCTGGCGGTCTCGGTGGCTGCCCCTATGCGCGCGGTGCAACCGGCAACGTCGCGACCGAGGACGTGGTTTACATGCTGGAAGGCATGGGCATCGCCACCGGGGTCGACATGACCAAATTGGTGGCGGCCACCAATGGGATCAGCGGTCTGATCGGTCGGCCACCGGTCAGCCGCGTCGCATCCGCGATCAATGCGAGCAAGCGGGCGGCGAAGTAGTCAGGGTTTCGTTCTTGGACGTAACGTCGCTCGAAGCTGACAGCTATTTTCGTTTCTTCTTGCGCGCTGCATAGCGGGCGTCGCGCGCGGCCTTGCGTTCGGCCTCAAGCGCTATTTCGCGGGCAGCGGCTTCTTCCTTTTCGCGCGCGAGCTGGGCGGCGGCCTGTGCCGCGGCCTCCGCCTCGCGGGCCTTCTGCTCGGCCTTGGCGGCTTCGCGTGCCAGCCTCGCCTTGGCGCGCTCGGCGGCCAGGGCCTCGCGCTCGGCCTGTCGCTTCATGACCGCAGGATCGTCGAGGCCCGGTTTGGCGCGAAACTTGTTGAGGATGTTTTGCCTCGCTTCCTGCGCCGCCTTCTGCCGGTCTGCGAAGCTGGGTTCCTTGAATCCACTCATTGAACGGGCCTTGTCGCTTTCATGGTTTGCCGTAGGACGATTGATTTCGCGGGCGCCTGCGCAAACATATCAGCGCTTGCAGGACCAGCAGCGGCTTTTACAGCGGTGCAGACCGGGACGCCATCAAATATCTGCTAACCGCCGCAATGTCGCGCGAAAACTGATGCTTCGGCTGCCCACCAGCGATGTTCCGAAAACTTCCGATTGATCGTCGCGAAATGTTCCAGAAAACCCTGTCGTGACTTCCCGGCCGCCGAAAACCGGGCGGGCCATGCTGTCGCGGTAGGGTGTGTGCTGATTGGTGACGAGATCGCCCTTCCAGGTTCCATTCCCCACCGTATAGGTGCCAACCGACCAGAAATAAGGGTCGCCGCCGAGAATCACGCCATCCCTGACGATGATCACACCGCTGGCCCGGCCCTTCACGCCGTCGAGCATCTGGATATGAACAGAATAAAGTCCGTTCTTCATCGGGGCCTCGCCGGGGAGGTTTTTGCGATCCGGCAAACCTTGAACCAACACTCACGAACCGACGGCACTATGTTTTCCATCCGCCAAGCTTGGCACAATCCCACCGCTGGCGGGATCAGTAAATAAATCCCGTGGCACACCTGGCGCAGCCTCGTCTTTCTCTTGCAAAGACGCGTGTCGCTGAGTTCGAATGGCCTGCTGGCTCGTGAAGTCTTTGACGGAGAGCAATTTGAATGAAGCTGCTTGCAATCAGGCGACAATGGCTGTTCGATTTCGCGGCCGTGGCGATCGTCTATTTCCTGCTGGCTTATGTCGTGCTCCCCGCGCTTTGGAGGCACCACGAGCATGAACCTGGGCTCGCCTCGCTGCCGATGGTGACGCGTACCGGGACAGGCATTCCGGGTGATCCGCTCAACGTCGGGCTCGTCGGCAGCCGGGATGACATCCTCCGCGCCATGAACGCGGCCCGCTGGTTTCCGGCCGACCCCATCACCTTGCGCACGAGTATCGAGATCGTCGGCAGCGTGGTGCTTGACCGACCCTACCACGACGCGCCGGTGAGCTCCCTCTATTACCAAGGGAAAAAGGAACAGCTCGCTTTCGAAAAGCCGGATGGCCGCAGCGCCGACCGGCGACATCACGTCCGCTTGTGGCAGGTCCTTGACAAGGGGACGAACGGCCGTCCGGTCTGGCTGGGTGCGGTGACGTTCGACCGCGGCGTAGGCTTGAGCCATTATACCGGGCAGGTCACCCATCACATCGGCCCGAACATCGATGCCGAGCGCGACCTGTTGATGCAGGATTTGCGCGAGGCGGGGATGGTTGAAGCCTTGTTCCAGATTTCAGGAATTGGTCCAACCCTATTCGGCCGGAATGGCGGGGGTGACCCCTATTATACCGACGGAGAAATTGATATCGCCAGTCTCGTCGTCAATGGCGTCAAGCGACCCGAACCGCCGACGATGTTGCCGTCTCCGCCGTTAACGGCTCTGAAGGATCAGATCTGGCGCAGCGTCAGCGACGCGGTGACCCAGGAACTACCAAAACAGGAGACGCCAAAAGAGGGCCGATGAGGTGATCGAATGAAACCCGCTACGCCTCCACGCGACTGGCGACGCATCCATCATTCGCCGATCTTCTGGATCGGCGTCGTCCTGTGCCTGACGGCCATCACGATCTACGTGTGGTCTGATGATCTCGCATGGCGGCCCACACCACCCGCGCGATGAATCGTTCAAGCCATGCTATGGTCGATGATATTTGTAGGTTATTCGACCTTATCAGGCGCTGAAAAAATGCTCACGGCAAAGGGAAAATACAGCCTCAAGGCGCTGGTGCACCTCGCCGCGCTCAATTCGCAGGCGACGACCCAGGCGATCGACATCGCCGAAACGAACGGCATCCCGAAGAAGTTTCTCGACGCCATTCTCGGCGAATTGCGCAATGCCGGCATCGTGCAAAGCCAAAAGGGGCCTGGCGGCGGCTACCGGCTCGCGCGGGCCCCGAATGAGATCAGGATCGGCCATGTGATCCGTACCATTGACGGCCCGCTGGCGCCGATCGCCTGTGCGAGCCGCACCGCCTATCAGCCGTGCCGGGATTGCCGCGACGTCAAGGCCTGCAGCGTGCGCCTGATGATGACGAAAGTTCGCGACGCAATTTCCGACGTGCTGGATAGCGTGACGCTGGCCGACATGATCAAGGGCGGCCGGCGCAACATTGCGAGGATCAAGCCCACTCGAAAATCCCGGGCCCTGAGCAAGGTGTCCGGGACCGGAAAGGGCTTTAGAAAAAGCCGGGGCTGAGATCGACGCCGTAGGTCATCACCAGCACTGATACCAGCAGGCCGGCGCCGCACAACAGTGCCAGCTGTTCGAGAATGTCGGTTTCGGTCGCCGTTACGGGAAAAGCGCGGGCGAGAACTTTCGTGATGGCAGCCATTTGCGACCTCCAAATCTCGGCCCCGGGATGGAACCGGTTTGGCATGGGTAGCTTACTGCGCGTGCGGTGCGTGTGAGCCAGGTCACATTGCCGGACGACAATATCCGAAATCGGCGGTCGTCAAATGGAGGCGTACCAACTACTGCAGCGAGATCGCCAATCCACTCAGATCGACATTGACCATCAGCCCGGTTTGCCGGCCGCTCAACTCCAGAACGGCCCCCTTGCCGTTGGTCAGTACGATCGCCCGGACGCCAACGCCGACCGCGGCACCCGCACCACCGGCTCCATAGACCCCTGCGACATCCGAGGGGCTGAAAATGTTGCTTACCCGGCCCGACAGATAGGTATGTGACGCCCCGAATACCAAGCCCGCGTCGATCCCGCCGATCGATAGCGGGTATCGGTGGCCATGAAAGAACAGCGTGCCGCTTCCCCCGGAGGCGCCGATAAACCAGCCACCCTTCAAAACCGAAATCTGGATGGTGCCGCTGTCCGCTCGGGCGACAGAAGAAACGCTGGCGGCGGCCAAGGCAATGATGGCGATCAAAGCCGCACGAAATCCCGCCGAGCGCATTTTTCTTCCTTTAAGGCTTGGGGGTCGCGCGGTGGAGCTTAAGCGCGGGAACGATAACCGTCGACGGCGTGGGCGATGAAAATGCCGGCGCTCATGATTCCGAATAACGCGGTGACTGCTTCCAACATGGCAACTGATCCTAATGCCCAGCCGGCTGACCTAACGGCACGCGGGGATGCACAGTCAAAGGGATTTCTATGAGGGCCAAACTTTTGCCGGGGCGATGATGATTTTGTGCAACACTCTGTGCCGAAGCCGCACATTCCGGATACCGATCGTGACTGACCAACGGCCTTTGAGCGGCACCAACCCGAGCAGGCAGTGGTTCTCAAAATAGCTTGGCTGAAGCTTTGTCGACATGTTTCACGAAGTGGAAGTCTTGCAGGCTTACATCGTTGGCCTGGGCGCCTCCCACCACCGCGTCAAGTTCCGCGTCCGTCAACAAGGTGATTTCGAGTTCCTGGGTGTTCGTGTTCATTTGCGTCTGTCTCCCGAAACTCCAGGGGCCAATCCCTCGATCGATGGTCGCGAGATTGCACGGCGACGTTCATGCCCGGTGAGGCGCTCGACTTGATCGACGCGCCCCCCTAAGGAAGACCGCGAAGGAACCTAAGCTGGGACGTGCGCTGAGGCAGTTTCGACGTGCAAACGATGTCAGGGCTCTCGTAGCGCTGTACGATGCCTACATATGGCCGCCGCCGACGCAATCCACGGGATCAAAAATCAACCGCGCGCGAATGACGCGGACATTTTCGAAGAAGAGTGGAACTGGCTGATATTGAAGGCCTGGACCGTAGCGGAGCAGCTCGCAAGAATGCAGCCATCGGATTACGATCAGGAGCGGTTCGCTCAGACGCTCTTCAATACCGCGATCGGCATGGGCGGCGAGATCGACGGTGCGAACTCGGTCCTCTAGCGGGTGCGGTAAGCATCGTACGCGTGGGCCGCAAAAAGGCTGATGCTCAAAGAAAGGAGAATAGTTGTCACGACCTCGATCATGGCATCAACGCTCGCAATTGAGCCTCTCGTACCGTCCTTCGCAATTCGAGCAATTCAATAATCTGAGACGCGAAGGTCGAGCTGATATCGGCGATGGCCTTTAGTCTTCCTTCCAAGGTCTGATCTTTATCCGCGGACTTGCGCAATACCTTCGTCACTGGGGCAACCCCTTCTCAAATATTCACGCCATGCTACCGGTCATTGGTCACCCGACCCTGTGATCTGGTTCACATTACAACGAAGTTTCTTGGCAGGGTGCGGAAGGCGCCGGCGGTTCTAACGAAGCCGCCGGGTCAGCTCGGCGGCTTTTTCTTTATGCCGCTTTGGCGACCAGCTCAGCCTGATCCAGCGTCGAAGGCCGCTGCCGTCACCAGGAACAAAAAAACCGGCATCACGGCCGAGGCCCTTGAACCAATTCGGACGTCACAGAGTCCAATCAACACTTGGGTAAGGTTAGCCGATCAGTCTGAGCATTCAGTTGTTCGGCCGCCGCTGTTGCTTTGGTGAGCGTCATGTATTTTCACGACAAAGGCACGAACCGTAGGGTGATGTTGATAGGGTTGATGTTTTGCACAGCCTTCGTGCTTGTCAGCTTTTTTGCCAGGCCTCAGCCTGAAAACGACCGCGTGCTCGTCAAGGCCGATCGTCTGACCTTGACAGCGGGGAAGCCTCCGCTAGCGAATTAGCGCGGCCCGCCAGCGCGCTCGAGGCCGCGCTGAAATGCCGATCTTGCCGGACTCCGCGGTACTCGCCGCCGGTGCTCGTGATCAAGCTCACGAAACAGCGGGAGATTGAGCCGTATCCGTGGGCGCATCCGGACGACGAGAGGTGAGCGCGTTATTTCGAGCTTGCTGCTATCCTAGGGGGGAGTTAGGAGCGCCGGCAAGTGAGGCGCCAATCAGGGCTTGCGCCCGATTATGATATATCCGGTGTCCGGCAAGAATTGTCCCCCGAGCGACCCTTGCCGAACGGGTTCCGCCCGAACGTCAACGCCAATTGATCGAAGAGCAGCGGCTATGTGATCCAGCGTCGCACCCATTCGACCGTCAGATGCTCCCAAAATAACATACCCTGAAAAAGTGTTGAGAGACTGTGCGTTCACCGGAGCCACTTCCCATCCGGCGTCTTTGAAAATTGCCCCGAGCAACTCGGCGTAATCTCGAGCTTCGCCATCCATCAGAGGTGTGACCATGCCCACTTTTTAGGGGTGTGATCTTAGTTTCTCGATAAGGTTGGCGCGTTGTTCGTTGCTTATTTTCCGGGGCTGCAGTTTGCTGATTTCGGCATCTTTTTGAGCTGCGACCTTGTCGCGGGCAATGATGCTCCCTCCCGTTGAAGCCAAAGCCAAGACGGAAAAAATGATTGTGGCCCAAGGCAAAACCGTCGCCCAAAACTGCGCGTCCATTGCGGCTTATCCCAAGAACAAAACCGGACGTACCATGTTGCACCCGTGTTGCGTGGACCTCCTGGAAGCAGTCGGTAAAGTACTGAAATCATTAGTAGCAAGTTGCGGAGATTTGCAACACGAAAAAGCCGAAAGAACGAAGCCAAAAACTCACAGCAAGCGATTGATTTATGAGTATAAATCAGTGGCGATCCCAGCAGGATTCGAACCTGCAACCCACGGAGTAGAAATCCGTTACTCTATCCAGTTGAGCTATGGGACCGTCGACAGCTTCATACCACTGCCAATATGAAAAATCCGCTTCCCGGCCAAGCCTGTTCCGAACCATTTTCTCCGATTAAGCGACAACCTGAGCGGCGGACCATTGCCTTGGGTCCGCCGTCAACGCAATGCTGCGCCGCAATTCACCGCCGGCGCGATAAGGGCTCGGCCGTGGCTATGTCGCATGCGACGTTTTCGCAACCTTTGTTCCACCGCCATGAGTTTGTCACCTTTTCGCGCATTTCTGTTCGATACGCGGCGCTCGTCCGCAGGGAGTTCCACCATGATCGGTTTGGTTCGCGCCGCGACACTTTGCGCCACGCTGGTGCTTGGCCTCGTCACGGCGCAGGCGGCGGACAAAGCCTTCAAACGTGACGATCTGGCCGATTCGGCGATCAAGCTGGAGGCCCAGATCAAGAGCGAAGCCGGACCGGTCTCCAAATCGGGGGCAACGTTGCGAACCGATGCCGATGCGGCCTTTAAACGCAGCGATTTCCGGACCGGCCTGCAAATCCTCGGGCAAATCGCCGCCACCACGCCGGAGGACAGCGCCAACTGGCTCAGGCTCGCCCGCACGATTTTCCAGATTCGGCCATCCAACGGCACCGAGGAGACCTTCCTTCTGGAACGCGCCTCGACCGCGGCCTACATCGCCTATCAGCGCGCTGGAAATGCCGGCGACGAGGCCGATGCGCTCGCCGTACTCGGCCACGCCCTGTCTGAGCGCAAGCTGTGGCGGCCGGCGCTGGATGCGCTCCGGTTGTCGCTCGATATGCGCGAAGTCGCCGAGGTGCGCGGCCAGTACGAGAAAATGCGCGACGAGCACGGTTTCCGGCTGCTGGATTATACCGTCGATTCCGATTCAGCGTCGCCGCGCGCCTGTTTCCAGTTCTCCGAGGACCTCGCCAAGCGGACCGATTTCACCCCGTTCCTGACGCTGGCGGGCAGCGACAGACCGGCGCTGTCGTCGGAAGGAAAACAGCTTTGTGTCGATGGTCTGAAACATGGCGAGCGCTACAACATCAATTTGCGCGCCGGGCTGCCGTCCACCGTCAAGGAAACCCTGCCGAAATCGGCTGAATTCAATATTTATGTGCGCGACCGCAAGCCGTTCGTGCGCTTCACCGGCCGAGCCTATGTGCTGCCGCGCACCGGCCAGCGCGGTATCCCCGTGGTCAGCGTCAACACCCCGGCGGTAAAGGCGGATGTGTTCAGGATCGGCGATCGCAACCTGATCAATGCCGTGATCGACAGCGATTTTCAGCACGCCCTCGGCAAATACGAACTTTCCAGTCTCGGCGACGAACGCGGCGTGAAGGTCTGGTCGGGCGAGCTTGCCACCGCGACCACGCTCAACCAGGAAATCACCACGGCTTTTCCGGTCGACCAGGTGCTCGGCGATCTGCAGCCGGGCGTTTACGTGATGACCGCCGCGGCCAAGGGTCCGGGCAGCGACGATGATAGTTCACTGGCGACGCAGTGGTTTATCGTTTCCGATCTCGGCGTTACGGCGTTTTCCGGCAATGACGGCATTCACGTCTTTATCAATTCGCTGGCCTCGACCGAAGCCGTGGCGAAGGCCGAGGTGCGGCTGATCGCGCGCAATAACGAGATTCTCGCCACCCGCAAGACTGATGAGTCCGGCCACGTGCTGTTCGAGGCCGGGCTCGCGCGCGGCGAGGGCGGTCTGTCGCCGGCAATGTTGACGGTGACCTCCGACAAGGCCGACTACGCCTTTCTGAGCCTGAAATCCAACGCGTTCGATCTGTCGGATCGGGGCGTCTCCGGCAGGCCCGTGCCCGCGGGCGCCGACGCCTTCGTCTATGCCGAGCGCGGTGTCTATCGTTCCAACGAGACGGTGTATCTCACGGCGCTGCTGCGCGACGGCCAGGGCAATGCCGTGACCGGGAGCCCGCTGACGCTGCTGGTCGAGCGCCCCGACGGCGTCGAATTCCGTCGCGCCGTGTTGCCGGATCAAGGCGCCGGCGGACGGAGCATGGCGCTAGCGCTCAACTCAGCGGTCCCGACCGGCACCTGGCGAGTGCGAGCGTTCACAGATCCCAAGGCCGCATCGGTGGGAGAAACCACCTTCATGGTCGAGGATTATGTTCCCGAGCGGATCGAATTCGATATATCAACCAAGGATAAAGCAATCGAAGCGGATGTTCCTGTAGAACTTAAGGTCGACGGCCATTTCCTCTATGGCGCGCCCGCGTCGGGCCTTCAGCTCGAAGGCGACATGCTGGTCGCGCCGGCTTCGGAACGACCGGGTTTCGCAGGTTACGAGTTCGGGGTGGCCGACGAGGAGACCGCCAGCAACGAGCAGACGCCGATGGAAAGCCTGCCCGAGACCGACGCCAATGGCGTCGCGGCATTTCCCGTCAGCCTGGCGAAACCGCCGACCTCGACGCGTCCGCAGGAAGCCCAGATCTTCGTCCGGATGGCGGAAGCCGGCGGCCGCGCGGTCGAGCGCAAACTGGTGCTGCCGGTCGCACCGGCGACGGCGATGATCGGCGTGAAGCCGCTGTTCGGCGACAAGAGCGTCGCGGAAGGCGACAAGGCCGATTTCGACGTTGTTTTCGTCGCTCCGGACGGCAAGCCACTGGCGCGCGAAGGGCTCCGCTTCGAGTTGTTGAAGATCGAATCCCGGTATCAGTGGTACCGCCAGAATT
This sequence comes from uncultured Pseudomonadota bacterium, assembly GCA_963729395.1. Taxonomy (GTDB): domain Bacteria; phylum Pseudomonadota; class Alphaproteobacteria; order Rhizobiales; family Xanthobacteraceae; genus Bradyrhizobium. Next base: position 68,393 of record CAVSOS010000015.1, read on the forward strand.
CGTCTTGGGAATACGAGCCGATCAAGTCGACTAGCCGCGTTGCCGACGGTGATATCACCATCGCCGCCGACAAGCCGTCGCGGGTCACGCTATCGCCGCAGCCGGGCCGCTATCGGCTCGACGTGAAGTCGACCGAGGCCGACGGGCCGCTGACGTCCGTGCAATTTGATGTCGGCTGGTATTCCGACGGCAGCGCCGATACGCCCGATCTGCTGGAAACCTCGATCGACAAGCCGGAATACCAGTCAGGCGACACCATAGTGGTGTCGGTCAACGCGCGCTCGGCCGGCAAGCTGACGATCAACGTGCTGGGCGACCGGCTGCTGACCACGCAAACCACCGATATCAACGAGGGCACGGCGCAGGTCAGGATTCCCGTCGGCAAGGATTGGGGTACCGGCGCCTATGTGGTGGCGACACTGCGCCGCCCGCTCGACGCCGCCGCGATGCGGATGCCGGGGCGGGCCATCGGCCTGAAATGGTTCGGCATCGACAAGAAGACCCGCACGCTGACGGTGAACCTTTCGCCGCCGGCATTGGTGCGCCCCGGCACCACCTTGAAGCTGCCGGTTAAGCTCGGCGGCCTCAATCCCGGCGAGGATGCGAAGATCGTTATTGCCGCCGTCGATGTCGGCATTCTCAACCTGACCAACTACAAGCCCCCGGCGCCGGACGACTATTATCTCGGCCAGCGCCGCCTGACATCGGAAATCCGCGACCTCTATGGGCAACTGATCGACGGCATGCAGGGGACGCGCGGCCAGCTCAAGACCGGCGGCGATTCCGGCGGTGCGGAGCTGCAGGGAAGTCCGCCGACCCAGAAGCCGCTGGCGCTGTATTCCGGAATTGTCACGGTTGGCGCGGACGGATCGGCGGAGGTCAGTTTCGATATTCCCGAGTTCGCCGGCACCGCCCGGGTGATGGCTGTGGCCTGGACCGCGACCAAGCTTGGTCGCGCCACCACAGATGTCACGGTCCGTGATCCCGTCGTGCTGACCGCGACGCTGCCGCGCTTCCTGCTCAATGGCGATCACGGCACCATGAGCTTCGATCTCGACAATGTCGAAGGCGCGCCAGGCGATTACACCGTCAGCGTCAAGGCATCGGGGCCGGTCAGGCTGACAGGTAACCCCGCGACGACGGTGAAGCTGGCCGCCAAGCAGCGAACCTCGATGTCGCTGGCGCTCGATGCCGGCGGGGCCGGTGCCGCACAACTCGATGTCGATATCAAGGGACCGGATGGGCTGACGCTGGCACGGCATTATGCGCTCGACGTCAAGGCGGCGACGCAGATTCTGGCGCGCCGCTCGATCCGCACCCTCGCCAAGGGTGAGAGCCTGACCCTGACATCCGACATGTTTTCGGATCTGGTGCAGGGCACCGGCGGGGTCTCGCTGTCCGTCAGCCTGTCCACGGCGCTGGATGCCGCGACCATCCTGAAGGCGCTGGACCGTTATCCGCATGGATGCTCGGAGCAGATCACCAGCCGGGCGATGCCGCTGCTTTACGTCAATGATCTGGCGGCGGGCGCCCATCTTGCCATGGACACGGCGGTGGACGACCGCATCAGGGACGCCATCGATCGGCTGCTGGCGCGGCAAGGCTCCAACGGGTCGTTCGGACTGTGGACGGCCGGCGGCGACGACGCCTGGCTTGATGCCTACGTCACGGATTTTCTGACCCGCGCCCGCGAAAAGGGATTTGTGGTGCCGGATGTCCTGTTCAAGAGCGCGCTCGATCGCATCCGCAACTCGGTCGTCAATGCCAATGAGCCTGAAAAGGACGGCGGACGCGATCTCGCTTACGGCCTCTACGTGCTCGCCCGCAACGGCGCCGCACCCATCGGCGATCTGCGTTACCTGGCCGATACCAAGCTGAACAATCTGGCGACCTCGATCGCAAAGTCGCAACTGGCTGCGGCATTGGCGCTGGTCGGCGACAGAAGCAGGGCCGAGCGGGTCTATGCGGCAGCCCTTGAGAGCCTCGCGCCAAAACCTGCGTTGGAGTTCGGCCGGGTCGACTATGGCAGCGCCTTGCGCGATGCAGCCGCACTGGTTTCACTTGCCAGCGAAGGCAACGCGCCGCGCGCGACGCTCAGCCAGGCCGTCGAGCGCGTCGAAGTGGCGCGCGGTCTGACGCCCTACACTTCGACCCAGGAGAATGCCTGGCTGGTGCTGGCGTCGCGGGCGCTCGCCAAGGAAGCGCTGACCCTCGAGATCGACGGCACGCCGGTCAAGACCGCGGTCTATCGCAGCTACAAGGCCGCCGAAATGGCAGGCAAGCCGATCAAGATCGTCAACACCGGCGACACGCCGGTGCAGGCGGTGGTTTCGGTCAGCGGCGCGCCGATCACGCCGGAGCCTGCGGCATCGAACGGCTTCAAGATCGAGCGCAATTATTTCACGCTCGACGGCAAGCCGGCCGATGTGTCGAAGGCCAAGCAGAACGATCGCTTCGCGGTGGTGTTGAAGATCACCGAGGCCAAGCCGGAATTCGGTCATATCATGGTGTCGGACTATCTGCCGGCCGGCCTCGAGATCGATAATCCACATCTGGTCTCCTCCGGTGACACCGGCACGCTGGACTGGATCGAGGATGGCGAAGAGCCGGCGAACACTGAATTCCGCGATGACCGCTTCACCGCCGCCATCGACCGTGCCGCCGACAACAAGGCGGTGTTTACGGTGGCCTATGTGGTGCGGGCGGTATCGCCCGGCAAATATGTGCTGCCGCAAGCCTATGTCGAGGACATGTACAACCCCTCGCGCCATGGCCGTACCGGCACCGGCTCGGTCGAGGTGCGCCCGGCGAAATGAGTATGTCGATCGTCATAGCGCCGGCGGCACGCCGCGCGCGACGCTGGCGGCGGATCAAACTGGCTGGAGCAGCGTTGGCCGCTATCGGCTTGATGCTGGCGACGGCCCTTGCGACGTGGATTGTCTCGCTGGGTCCGCTGCCGCTGACCCAGGCCCGCCAGGTCTCTACCACCATCGTCGACCGCAACGGCAAACTGCTGCGCGCCTATGCCATGGCCGACGGCCGCTGGCGGTTGCCGGTCGACGCCAGTACCGCCGTCGACCCTACCTACCTCAAGCTGCTGCTGGGCTATGAAGACCGACGTTTCCGTTCCCACCCCGGCGTCGATCCGCTGGCACTGGGGCGCGCCGCGCTGCAACTCGTCACCCGTGGTCATATCGTATCCGGCGGCTCCACGATCACGATGCAACTCGCCCGTCTGATGGAGCCGCGGCAGGAGCGATCGGTTTATGCCAAGTTGCGCCAGATGGTCCGTGCGCTCGAAATCGAGCGGCAGCTGAGCAAGGACCAGATTCTCAATCTGTATCTGGCGCTGGCGCCCTACGGCGGCAATCTCGAAGGCATTCGCGCAGCTTCGATCGCTTATTTCGGCAAGGAGCCGAAGCGGTTGTCGCTGGCGGAATCGGCGCTGCTGGTGGCGTTGCCGCAATCGCCGGAAAACCGCCGCCTCGACCGTTATCCGGAAGTCGCGCGTATCGCGCGGGACCGGGTGCTCGATCGCATGGTCGAAGAGGGCCGCGTGTCGGAAGCAGACGCCGCTCAAGCCAAGGCGGTGCCGGTGTCGCGGCTGCGCAAGCCGATACCCATTCTCGCCCCGCATTCCGCTGATCGCGCCATCGCGGTTGTGAAAGATGTGCCCGTCATCTCGCTGTCACTGGATTCCAGTCTGCAGAAGGTGCTCGAGGCGTTGGCGCGCGACCGCGCGGCCGCATTGGGGCCGGATATTTCCGTTGCGATCGTCGCGGTGGACAATGAAAGCGGTAACGTACTGGCGCGGGTGGGATCGCCCGATTATTTCGATGACCGGCGCGCAGGGCAGGTCGATATGAGTCGCGCCGTGCGCTCGCCGGGATCGACGCTGAAACCATTCATATATGGCCTCGCATTCGAGGACGGCTTCGTTCATCCGGAAAGCCTGATCGATGACCGGCCGATCCGGTTCGGCAGCTATGCGCCGCAGGATTTCGACATGACTTTCCAGGGGACGGTGCCGGTGCGCAAGGCGCTGCAACTGTCCCTGAACGTGCCGGCGGTCGCTTTACTTGATCGCGTGGGCGCCAGCCGCCTGTCGTCGCGGTTGAAGCAGGCAGGCGCCAATCTGGTGCTGCCGAAGGAAGAGGTGCCCGGACTTGCAATGGGGCTAGGTGGCGTCGGCATTACGCTGCAGGATCTGGTACAGCTTTATTCGGGGCTGGCGCGGCTTGGCACTACGCGGCCGCTGCGCGAGATCGCGAACATGAAGGATGACGAACGCGATCCGTTGCGGCTGATGGATCCGGTCGCGGCCTGGCAGGTCGGCAATGTGCTGATCGGCACGCCACCGCCGGAAAATGCTTCACGCAACCGGATCGCGTTCAAGACCGGCACCAGCTATGGCTACCGCGATGCCTGGTCGGTTGGCTTCGACGGTCGAATGACCATCGGGGTTTGGGTCGGACGGCCCGATGGCGCCCCGGTACCCGGCCTCGTCGGGCGCACCGCCGCCGCGCCAATTCTGTTCGATGCCTTCGCCCGCACCGGAAAGTTGCCGGCGCCCCTGCCGCGGCCGCCGAAGGGTGCGCTGATGGCAAGCAATGCCAAACTTCCGCTGCCGCTGCGACGATTTCGGCCCTTGGGGGAACTGGTGCGCACCGGTGGCGAGCAGGCACCGCATATCCAGTTTCCATTGAATGGTTCGCGGATTGACGTGACGAATTCGGGCGAAGCCCAATTTTCCGGCATGCCGGTTAAAGTCGCTGGCGGCGTGCTTCCCATGACCATGCTCGTGAACGGCGCGGCGGTAGGCGAAATCGATAGCCGGCGCCAACGCCTGGTCGATTTGCCGGGCCCGGGCTTTGCCAGATTGACTGTCATCGATGCCACGGGCGCCGCGGACACAGTTGTCGTCCGAATTCAGTAGCTACCAGCCAAGCGGTTGTCGCGATGGTGGTTTCGGCGTATGCGGAGCCAATGGCCGAGACCTATGCCCGCCCCCGATTTGGAGAGCCGCGTGAACCGAAGAACCGGGTGAATCCCGGTAGCCGGCTGATCGGCGTGATCGATTTTGTCACGGGCAGCCATGTCCGCGCGATCGCCTTCCTCACTCTGTGCGGTTTGCTGCTGTTTCTGCCCGGATTTTTCAACATTCCGCCGATCGATCGCGACGAGGCGCGGTTCGCGCAGGCGACCAAGCAAATGGTCGAAACCGGTGATTTCGTCGACATCCGTTTCCAGGATGAGGTGCGCTACAAGAAGCCGGTCGGCATTTATTGGCTGCAGTCAGCCGCGGTCGAAATAGCCTCGGGGTTGGGCTTGCCGCGGGCGCAGGTCCGCATCTGGCTGTACCGCGTTCCGTCCCTGATCGGCGCCATCGGGGCTGTGCTGCTGACTTACTGGACGGCGCTGGCATTCGTGACGCGGCGCGGCGCGATATTGGCTGCCCTCATGATGTGCAGTTCGGTGTTGCTTGGCGTCGAAGCCCGGCTCGCCAAGACCGACGCCATGCTGCTGCTCACCGTCGTTGCGGCGATGGGAGCGCTGGCGCGGGTGTATTTGTCATGGCAGCGCGGCGAGGATCCTGAGCATCCGCCATGGATATGGCCAGCGATCTTCTGGACGGCGCTGGCTGGCGGCATCCTGCTCAAGGGGCCGTTGATCGTGATGTTCGTCGGGCTTGCGATTGCCACGCTGGCGATTTTCGACCGGTCGGCAACGTGGCTTTGGCGGCTGCGCCCGGTATGGGGCCTGATGTGGCTCCTGGTTCTGGTGCTGCCCTGGTTCATCGCGATCTTCTGGCGCGCCGGCGATGCTTTTTTCTCGAATTCGATCGGCGGCGACATGCTGAGCAAGCTGGGGGCGCAGGAATCCCATGGCGCTCCGCCGGGTGTTTATTTGCTGCTGTTCTGGGTGACCTTCTGGCCGGGCGCGCCGCTGGCGGCAATGGCAGCGCCGGCGGCCTGGCGGGCGAGGCGAGAGCCGGGCGCGCAGTTCCTGCTGGCGTGGCTGATCCCGTCCTGGATCGTGTTCGAGCTGGTGCTGACCAAATTGCCGCATTATGTGCTGCCGCTCTATCCGGCGATCGCCATCCTGACGGTCGGCGCGCTGGAGCGCCGTGTGTTGTCGCGATCATGGTTGATGCGCGGGGCAGCTTGGTGGTTTGTCATTCCGGCGCTGACGTCGGTCATTGCCGTGGTCGCGGCAGTGATGCTGACGCGGCAGCCGGTGTTTCTGGCGTGGCCCTTTGTGGCGGCGGCTCTGATCTTCGGACTGTTCGCCTGGTGGCTTTACGATGACAATCGCGCCGAACGCTCGCTGCTGAACGCCGTGGTCGCGGCGATGTTTCTGGCCATGGCCATCTATGGCATCGTGGTGCCGGCGCTGACTCCGCTGTTTCCAAGCGCCGAGATCGCGCGCGCGCTGCGCAATGTCGTCTGCGTCGGACCGAAGGCCGCTGCCGCAGGCTTCCAGGAGCCGAGCCTGGTGTTCATGACCGGCACCTCGACCCTTTTGACCGACGGATCGGGTGCCGCGGATTTCCTGAGGCAGGGCAGTTGCAGGTTCGCATTGGTCGAATCGCGCTCGGAGCGCGGTTTTGCCCAACGCGCCGAAGCCATCGGCCTGCGTTACAATGTCGCCGCCCGCATCGAGGGCTATAATATTTCGCAGGGAAGAGCGGTTTCCATCGCTGTATTCCGCTCCGAGGGCACGGAGTAGGATGTCCGCCCAGCCCGACGCCGGCGCCCCCCCGAATTATTTCTCGCAACTCGTGGCGCTGATAGCTTTGTCAGTCACGCAATTGGTGCGGTCGCCGTCCAGTTCGCGACGCGCCGAGGCGGCGAGGCGACTGCTACGCCAGGCGTTGCTGCTGATCGTCATCGTCGGTGCAGCGATCATCGCGCTGATGTATGCGGTGGATACGAGGGAGATTGGCCTGATGCCGCCGCGCGGCACGGCGAGCCTTTGGCCTGTCCGCATCTTCACCGATTTTGGGAAGGCTGCCCTGGTGCTTTGGATCCTGGCAGCGATGCTGTTCGCGGTCGCAATCATTTCGCCGCGATTGCGGGGAACCCGGCGATCCCTGCTGCTAAGGTTCGGGACGCATCTTGAGTTTGTGTTTTTTGCGGTGCTGGTGCCGGTACTCACTGGTGAGGTCATCAAATGGATTGTCGGTCGCGGCCGGCCATTTGCCGGTGGCGAAGCCAACGCCTTCAACTTCGCCCATTTTGCTGGAACCGAGGCCTATGCCAGCTTCCCGTCGGGTCACGCCATCGCGAGCTTTGCGCTGGCTTTCGCAGTTTCCGCAGCCTGGCCGCAGGCTCGGATTCCGATGCTGCTGTATGCTGTCTTGATTGCGGGCAGCCGCCTCGTGCTTCTTGGCCCATCATCCGAGCGACGTGGTCGCCGGCGCATTGCTCGGTGTGGTCGGTGCGATGTGTGTGCGGTACTGGTTCGCCGCCCGCCATTTGGGGTTCGCTATCGGCCGCGAGGGCAGAATTGCCCCGTTTACGGGACCCTCACTGGGGGCTCGTAAAAGGGTTGCCCGCGGGGCGTCAGCCCCATAAGAAGCGGACGCCGTAAACGCGGACGCCACAGGACCGGCTGTAGGCCAACTCAAAACGATGAGTGTTGATTTGCCGTCTTCTGATACTGCCGCGGTGGCGGTTTCCATCGTCGTTCCCGTGCGCAACGAAGCCGAGAACGTGAGCCCGCTGGTCGCGGAAATCGCCGCCGCGCTCGACGGTCGATGGGCCTATGAAATCATCTACGTCAATGATGGCTCGACGGATGCGACTGCCGAGCGGCTTGCGGCTCTGATGAAGCAGCGCGGCAATCTGCGCCAGCTCCGTCACGCGACATCGTCGGGCCAGTCGGCTGCGGTGCGCAGTGGCGTCCGCGCCGCGCGCGGCGCCATCGTGGCGACGCTTGACGGCGATGGGCAGAACAATCCGGCGTTCCTGCCGGATTTGATCTCGGCCATCGAACAAGGCGGCGATCGCGTCGGCCTCGTCGCCGGTCAAAGGGTCGGGCGCAAGGACACCGGTTTCAAGAAGATCCAATCGCGCATTGCCAATGGTGTGCGCAGCGCCATTCTGCACGACGGCACCCGCGACACCGGCTGCGGCCTGAAGGCATTTCGGCGCGAGGTATTTCTGGCGATGCCATATTTCGACGGGCTGCATCGTTTTCTGCCGGCGCTGGTGCGCCGGGAAGGGTACGAAATCGCCTATGTCGACGTGATCGATCGGCCCCGCCATTCCGGCGTGTCAAACTACGGTTTTTTCGATCGGTTATGGATCGGAATCATGGATCTCGCCGGGGTGTGGTGGCTGATCCGCCGCAAGAAGCCGACGCCCGCTGTGACCGAGGTGACCAGCCATGACTGACCTGTTCAACACCTTCGCGAACTATCTGCACGATGTCTTTGTCATCAAATTCGATGCCTGGGTCGTTCTGGGATTTGTGGCGCAGGGATTTTTCACCATGCGGTTTGTGGTGCAATGGATCGCATCGGAACGCGCGCGCAAGAGCGTGATGCCGGTGGCGTTCTGGTTTTTCTCGATGGGCGGCGGCGCGCTGCTGCTGGTTTATGCGTTGTATCGCCGGGACCCAGTGTTCATCGCAGGGCAAGCGCTCGGGTTGGTGGTCTATATTCGCAATTTGTATTTCATTATCGTGAACGGCCGGCAGTCGTCGGCCACAGATTGATAGCCGCCGACGCGGCCGCTATGCGGCATTGAAGGCTTCAAACCCGCGTTCAAGATCGGCCTTGAGATCCGAAACATTCTCAAGCCCGATGTGAAGGCGCAATGTCGGTCCTCCCGGTGCCCATTTTGAAGCCGTTCGATAACCGGCACAGTCAAACGGAATCACAAGGCTCTCAAAGCCGCCCCATGAATAGCCCATGCCAAACAGCTTTACGGTGTCGAGCAATGCATCGACGGCTTTTTGCGGCGCCGGCTTGAGAACAATGCTGAACAGGCCGGACGCTCCGGTAAAATCCCGTTTCCAGATCGCATGGCCCGGATCGCTTTCCAGGGCCGGGTGCAACACCTTGACGACTTCGGGCCGTGCCGCGAGCCATCGCGCCATCTCGAGGCCCGATTGATGATGTTGCGCCAGCCGCACCGCGAGCGTGCGCAGGCCGCGCAGCGCCAGAAACACGTCGTCCGGCCCGGCGCAGACGCCGAGCAGCCGGATCGCTTCGGCGATCGATGGCCAGGCCTTTGCAGTTGCCGAAATGGTTCCGAACATGATGTCGGAATGCCCGCCGATATATTTGGTCGCGGCCTGCATGCTGATATCGACGCCATGATCCAGCGAGCGATGAAACAGCGGCGTCGCCCACGTGTTGTCGTCGATCACCAGAGCGCCGCGCCCATGCGCGACGGCAGCAATGGCAGGAATATCGGGCATTTCGAAGGATTGCGATCCGGGTGCTTCGACAAGCACCGCCCTGGTGTTCGGCGTGAACAAGCCGGCGATTCCGGCGCCGATCAGGGGATCGAAATAGGTCGTCTCGACACCGTAGCGGGCAAGCATGCCATTGCAAAAATTACGCGTCGGCCGGTAGGCGTTGTCGCAGACCAAAAGATGATCGCCAGCCTTCAGCACCGCGAGCAGGGTCGTGGTAATCGCCGACAGGCCCGAGGGGGCAAGACCAACGCCCGCGCACTGCGGACCTTCGATCGCCATCATCGCCTCCTGCAGCGCCTTGGTCGTCGGCGTTCCGTGACGGCCATACTGGAACTCGCCGCGATGGGCATGCAGATCGTCGGCGGTCGGATACAGCACGGTCGAACCATGGACGACGGGGGGATTGACGAACCCTTTCTGCGCCTTGGTGTCGCGGCCCGCCGTGACCAATGCGGTTTCCGCTTTCAGCAGGCTCGATCGTTCATTGTCGCTTGACGAATTCATGCGTTTGCCGCCACCAGGATTGACCGTGCCGCAGCCGTCGCTTGAAGACCCGCTGGGGGCGGGGATCGGCTGGATTCGGTAATAACAGGACACAGAAGACGGCCGTCAACCCCTTGACCCGTCCCGACAGTCGTTCTGTGATGCGTGCCTGCTATTCAGTCGCCGCACGTTGAGGGGCCTGCCGCGACCGCTGGTCCATGGCTGCGCGTCGAACTGCCTGGCTTTGCGGGCGTGGATCGCCGGGTTGGCCTATCGGCGCACGCGATGATAAGCAAGCGTCTCAGCGACCCTTGAAAGGCTTTGCCATGAAACGCGTATCCCTGGTTTTTACCCTTGCGCTGGCCGCCGCATTCTGGTCGCAGGCCGCCACGGCCCAGACGCTCAAGACGGTTACGGATCGCGGCGCGTTGTCCTGCGGCGTGAGTCAGGGTTTGCCGGGCTTTTCGCTGCCTGACGACAAGGGAAACTGGACCGGGCTTGACGTCGATATCTGCCGGGCGATTGCGGCCGCCATCTTCAACGATCCCACCAAGGTCAAGTTCGTGCCGCTATCGGCCAAGGACCGCTTCACCGCGCTGCAAAGCGGTGAGATCGATCTGCTCTCGCGCAACACGACCTGGACACTCTCCCGCGACACCTCGCTCGGCGCCAACTTCACCGGGGTGACCTATTATGACGGTCAGGGTTTCCTGGTGAAGAAGTCCCTCAAGGTCAATTCCGCGCTGGAGCTGAACAGCGCGTCGGTCTGCGTGCAGACCGGCACGACCAACGAGCAGAACCTTGCCGACTACTTCAAGGGCAACAATATGAAGTATGAGGTGATCGCCTTCGGCAGTGCGGACGAAACCATCAAGGCCTATGAATCCGGACGCTGCGACGTCTTCACCGCCGACGTCTCGCAGCTCTATGCCGAGCGCCTGAAGCTTTCAAATCCCGCCGATCACAGCGTCCTTCCGGAGGTGATCTCGAAGGAGCCGCTCGGCCCGATGGTGCGTCATGGCGACGATCAGTGGTTTGATCTCGTGAAATGGGTGTTGTTTGCGATGATCGACGCTGAAGAACTCGGGGTTACCCAAAAAAACGTCGACGAGATGGCGAAATCGAACAAGCCGGAGCTCAAGAGAGCGTTCGGCACCGACGGCAATCTCGGCGAACAGCTCGGCCTCACCAAGGATTGGGTATCGCGGATCATCAAGGCGGTAGGCAATTACGGCGAATTTTTCGACCGTAACGTCGGCGCCGGTTCGAAGCTCGGAATTGCTCGCGGCCTCAATCAGCTTTGGAACAAGGGCGGAATTCAGTACGCGCCGCCGATCCGCTGATCGCGGCAAATAGCGGCGATGACCACCGACGAACCCCGACCGCCACCGCCGCAGTTCGCCGCCAAACTGGGACGCGCGCTCGGCGGGCGGGCGGGCTGGGGAGGATTTGTCCTTCAGCTGTTGTTCGCCGCAGCGCTGGTCTGGATCGGCTACGAGATCGTGGCCAACGCCCGTGCCAACCTGCAGTCGCAGCGGATCACGTCGGGCTTCGGGTTTCTGGCGAATACGGCCGGCTTTGACGTTAGCCAAAACCTGATTCCGTATTCCGGATCCGATTCCTATGCCCGGGTATTTCTGGTCGGGCTCCTCAACACGCTGGTGGTAGCGGTCATCGGCATCTTCTTCGCCACCGTGATCGGATTCCTTGTTGCGCTGGGGCGGCTGTCGCCGAACTGGCTGCTGTCGCGCATTTGCGGAGGCTATGTCGAGCCGGTGCGCAACCTGCCGCTGCTATTCCAGATACTGTTCTGGTATCTCGCCGTGCTCGGCGCGCTGCCGGGTCCGCGGCAGAGCATCTCGCTGTTCGGCGGCATTTTTCTCAGCAACCGCGGTTTGGTTGTTCCGAAACCCGTTACCAGCCCCGGTTTCGTGCCCTTTGCGACCGCTCTCCTGGCCGCGATCGTCGCTTCATGGTTGTTGCGGACTTATGCGCGACGCCAGCTGTTTCTGGCCGGCAGATTGCCCGCGATCTGGCCCTATGCCCTCGGCCTGTTGATCGGATTGCCGTTGATGGCCTGGTTTGTCTTTGGCGCGCCCGTCACGTTTGAGATACCGCAGCTCAAGGGATTCAATTTCTCCGGAGGCTCGCGCGTCATTCCGGAATTCGTGGCGCTCACGCTCGCGCTGTCAATCTACACCGGCGCCTTCATTGCCGAAATCGTGCGGGCCGGAATCCAGTCGGTGCACAAGGGGCAGATGGAGGCCGGCTCATCGCTCGGGCTGGCGCGAGGTTTGGCGCTGCGCCTGATCGTCGTGCCACAGGCGCTGCGGGTGATACTTCCGCCGCTCACCAATCAATACCTCAATCTCACCAAAAATTCTTCATTGGCGGTCGCGATCGGATATCCCGATCTGGTTTCGGTGTTCGCGGGCACGACGCTGAGCCAGACCGGCCAGGCGATTGAAATCATCGCCATCACCATGGGCGTCTATCTCTTGATCTCGCTCGTTACCAGCGCGATGATGAGCTTTTACGGCTGGCGGATCAGCCGGAGTCTCGGCTGATGAGCGACCCTGCCGCAGCTTCCTTCGTTCGTCAGGAACTCGTTCCCGAGCGCGCCGCGCCGGTCAGGACCAGCGGCCTTGTCGGTTTTTTGCGCACACGCCTGTTCGATTCGCCCGCCAATATTCTGCTGACGCTCGCAAGCCTGCTGCTGTTGTGGTTCACCGTGGTACCGGCGATCAGGTTCCTGCTGGTCGACGCGGTCTGGCGCGGCGCCGATCGCAGCGCATGCATCGAGAACGCAGGACACGCGGTCGGCGCGTGCTGGCCCTATGTGCAGGCGAAATTCATCCAATTCATCTATGGATTCTATCCACAAGCCGAACGATGGCGGGTCAATCTGACGTTCATTCTGGCAGCCTTGCTGCTGCTGCCCCTGTTGATTCCGCGGCTGCCCGCCAAGGGCGTCAACGCCGGCCTGTTCTTTGTGGCATTTCCGGTGATTGCATTCTTCCTGCTGCGTGGCGGCGGACTGGGCGGTTTCGGCGTCAGCTGGTTGGCGAGCCTGCTTTCGGGATTTGTCGACAGCATAGGGGATGCCGGCCGCAAGCTGACGAGCGCAGGCGAGGCGGCCGCGGTCGTCGGGCCCATACTGGTTCTGCTTGGAAAGCTTGTCGTGTTGCTCAGTAGCGCCGTTTCATTTTTGATCTGGCCGCTGACTTGGCTCCGCGATCAAATCCAGGCGTCTTCCCGTCCGGTATGGACCGACTTCGCCGCTACCGCCTTTATCGCCTCGGTGCTGTTGTTCGTCTTGAATGGTAGCATCCGGGACGGGTGGCGTACCCTCATCGCGAGCCTTGCGGTGTTTGCCGGCGTCGGTGCTGTGATCGCTGCGCTCGGCCTCGATCATGGCGGACTGCCGGTTGTCGATACGCGGCTCTGGGGCGGTCTTTTGGTGACGCTGGTGGTGTCGGTGACAGGCATCGTTACATCGATGCCGGTCGGTATCGCATTGGCATTGGGCCGGCGCTCGACCATTCCATTGATCCGGATTTTCTCGGTTGCGTTTATCGAATTCTGGCGCGGCGTTCCCTTGATCACGGTGCTGTTCTTCGCGACTTACATGCTGCCGCTATTCCTGCCCGGAAATTTCACGGTCGATGGTCTGGTTCGTGTCTTGATCGGTATTGCGCTGTTCGCCGGCGCCTATAATGCCGAGGTCGTTCGCGGCGGCTTGCTGGCTGTTCCGCGCGGGCAGGCGGAGGCAGCGAGCGCGCTCGGCCTTTCCTATTGGAAAACCACGGCGCTGATCGTGATGCCGCAGGCACTGCGCCATGTCATTCCCGGCCTCGTCAACAGTTTCATCGCGTTGTTCAAGGACACCTCGCTGGTATCGATCGTGGCGCTGTTCGATCTCTTGGGTCAACTGCGCGCGTCGTTTGCCGATCCGGTCTGGGCGACGCCGACGACCTTGTTTACCGGCTTTGCGTTCGCCGGAATGATTTACTTCGTGTTCTGTTTTGCAATGTCGCGCTATTCGCTGTTCGTCGAGCACCGGCTAAACGCACACCGCCGTAGTTGAGTGAAAATGACCATGACTGCGAATTCGATCGTCAGCATTGCCGGCCTCAACAAGTGGTTTGGCGACTTTCACGTGCTGCGCGATATCAACCTCGATATCGGCAAAGGCGAGCGCATCGTGATCTGCGGTCCTTCGGGTTCGGGCAAATCGACCTTGATCCGCTGCATCAACGCGCTTGAGGAATTTCAGGAAGGCCGGATCGTCGTCGACGGCATCGAACTCGGGCCGAACTTGCGGCGCGTCGACGACGTTCGGCGCGAAGTGGGCATGGTGTTCCAGAGCTTCAATCTGTTTCCGCACCTGACGGTGCTGGAGAACTGCACGCTAGCGCCGATCTGGGTGCGCCATCTTCCGAAAAAGGATGCCGAAGCCGCGGCCATGAAATATCTCGAGCGCGTGAAAATTCCGCAACAGGCGCATAAGTTTCCGGGCCAGTTGTCGGGGGGCAGCAGCAACGGGTCGCGATCGCGCGCGCCCTGACCATGAACCCGAAGGTGATGCTGTTCGACGAACCGACCTCGTCGCTGGATCCCGAAATGGTCAAGGAGGTGCTCGACACCATGGTCGATCTTGCCCATGAAGGCATGACCATGCTGGTCGTCACCCACGAAATGGGATTTGCCCGGGAAGTGGCCGATCGCATCGTCTTCATGGACGCCGGGCAGATTATCGAGGCCAACGCGCCGGCGGAGTTCTTCGCCAACCCGCAGCACGCGCGGACCAAGCTGTTTTTGAGTCAGATCTTGCGGTGAGGCGAACGACGAATAGCGAACGTTCTATTGGAAGAAAGATTGCTTGGACGCTTCGGGATAGTTTTGGATAGGTGCCCACTCGTCTTAACAGCCATTTGCAAGCGGGGCTATATAATGCAATCTTTGCGAGTTCATGTTTTCTGATAAAACTAGGAATACCCATTGCCCACTCCCGATTTTCGGCTCGTGCTTGATGCCATGTTTCCAGACGGAACAAATGGCTCGAAAACGCCAGATGCGAACGTCGACCCGCCTATATGGCCACCTGATCTTTTTGCATTTTCTGCGACCGTCGCAGAATATAACGGACTGCACGCTGAATTAGAATTTTCGGGGGGTGGGATCATGTGTCCTATGCGTTTGCGCCTAAGTTCGGCGTGCGTGTTTCGAAAGTGGCCAAAGAGTGGGATACAATAATGGACCCTCCACGCGAGGTAATCCTGGCCTGGCGCCGACTGGTCGGAAAGGGCAGGCGTCCCCGTAATTGGAACTGGAAGCGCGACGTAATTTTTTTATTGGTCGTCGCAGACACAACCTGCCAAGGCATGGACGGAGACATCCTTTTTGAAGGAGAGAATTCACTTTACGCGAGTGTGACGTTTGAAGACCTGCGTCTATTTCATGAAAAGAAAAAGGCAAAGCGTTTTTTGCCGCATCTCCCAAAAAGTATCTGTTGGCGAGTCCCACCCTCATATTGCTGTGTTCAGCCTAAAACTAATACGCCTTCGGTCGGATGTACACTGCGATCGTTGAGCCACCATCTAGCGTTGCTTCCTCCCGAGGGAATAGTGGAAACAAGCTGGCTCGTTGCGGCGCCGGATCAGGCACCGAGCGACCAGTTCAACGTACTATTAATTCCATTTCCGTTTCAAATAACCGCCAGTGACTTTATCCCGAACGAGAAGAGCGACAATTTTCACCGTTTCTTCTCTATTCGGCAAAGTTGGCTGACGCACAATGGTCGTCCTCTAGGAGTCAAAATCGTCGCCAGTTTTATCGCAGCGATGATTGACGAAGCGGAAAGAGAAGCAAGCACAGTGCACGCTGTGGTCCTCCCCGAACTTGCTCTTGATGGAAAGCTAGTGGAGAAAATCGCAAAAGCGGTTGGAAAGAAAAAAAAGAAATTGGAGCTTTTTGTTTCGGGCGTTTTGGATAAAACAGCGACAGGCCATTTTCAAAACTCAGCATTCACCGCATGCTTTCTTCGCGGCGAAATGACACACTATTGGAGGCAGGTAAAGCACCATAGATGGAAATTGGATGAAGGTCAGATTACTCGGTATAATCTTGGCTATTCTCTTCGTCCGGATCGGAATTGGTGGGAGCAGATTGATGTGTCTAAGTGTCTGTCCGAAGAGTTCTTGAATCAAATGAATCATCTGTGATTCAAGAGAGGTGGCCTGATTCGAGGAGGGGTCACCGATGTGGACGAGCAAGAACCGCGCCCGTTACGACCGCAGCAAGTTGCGCTATCCGAGCGATCTGACCGACGACGAATGGGGACTGGTCGAACCGCTGATCCCGCCGGGCAAGACTGGCGGTGGCAAGCGCAGGGTGATCATGCGGGAGGTGGTGAACGGCCTGATGTACATTCTCTCGACCGGCTGTCAGTGGCGCGCGATCCCGAAAGACCTTCCGCCGAAAAGCTCGGTCTACGACTACTTCGATCTGTGGACATATGACGGCACGTTGGAACGAATCCACCACGCGCTCTATCAACAGTGTCGCGAACGAGAGCAGCGGGAAGCCAGTCCGACCGCCGCCATCATCGACAGCCAGAGCGTGAAAAGCGCAGAAAAAGGGGGGCGTGCATTGATCCGCACGGGTACGATGCGGGCAAGAAAATCAAGGGCAAGAAGCGGCACATTCTTGTCGATACAGTAGGCCTTCTGCTCCACGCCATCGTTCATCCCGCCGACATTCAAGATCGCGATGGAGGCGTTCTCGTCATGGCGACATTGTTCGGTATGTTTCCATTTTTGAAGACGCTGTTCGCCGACAGCGGGTATCAAGGGCCAAAATTTGCGAAAGGGCTTGCAAAAGTTCTGCCGCATCTCAAGATTGAAATCGTCAAACGCTCCGATCAGGTCAGCGGATTTGTGGTCTTGCCAAAACGCTGGATCGTCGAGCGCACCATTGCCTGGCTCAATCGCTGCCGAAGGCTTGCCAAGGATTGGGAGAATTTCAACCGAAAGGCGCTCGCGTTCTTGCGCCTCGCCTCAATTCGCCTCATGCTCAGAAAACTCTGCAATCCCGCCTGAAGTCTCCGGACAGACTCTAAACGTCGGTGTTCTTTTACTGTAATTCGTCATGGAGCAAGCTTGGCAACTTTGGTTTGTGAAGACTTGGCTCGCTTCGACCCGGTGCTTCCCGTCATCAATAGCGTGGGTCCCACTCTTCTTGTCGCACTATTGATGGATGGACCCCAGCTTGAGCGTCGATGGCCAGGACGTTATGCAACGGTATTGGCCGACGACCCTGGAACATCCGTTCTCACCTTGACTTCGTTAGCCATGATAAATCGATCAGCGGGCACTGCCGACGGTCCATCCCGGCAAATTGCCCTCTGGAAAGAATTGGGAGCAGGCGCTAAAGAATTAACGTTGCCACAGGGGGAACACGGATTAGTGATATCGCTGTCCATGAATCGGCGAGATCGAAACCCGTTGGACAAGCGGGAAAACCCGGGTCAGACGTCGAATTTTCATCTTTCCGGAATTCGTAGCATTAAGATGAAAAATCCATCTTTTGTTAGCAAATTTGGCTTGGGTTGAGTGGCTTAGGATTTTTGGGCAAACGGGTGGAGAAACGGTGTGCTGGTAGCGGGCGGATATCCCCTGAAGTCAGGCAAGCTGACTAGAGAACTCGAGAAACGTTCGCAAAGGTCCGGAGCGTCTAAAAAGCACGCTTCGATGACGGCAAAACTCAAGTCTTCAACTAAGAAGCTTTCATCGGGTACATCGAAAAAATCTGGTGGAAGTCGCGGTTCGCGATAAACGCACGATTGTCTTACCATTAGTGTGGGGGGTGGGTAAGTAACCTGCGCCACCGAATTTTCGAAGTGGCTGGCCGCGGTATGAGTTGCCACTCACCATTCGCCTGCTTTATTCGAACGGCACGTCGATCTTGCTGCGCTTTTCCAGCCACGTCGGCACCGGCAGGTTCTTGGAGCGCATGAATTCCGGGTTGAACAGTTTCGACTGATAGCGATTTCCGGAATCGCAGAGAATGGTCACGATGGTATGGCCAGGCCCGAGTTGCCTGGCGAGCCGGATCGCGCCGGCGACGTTGATGCCCGTGGAGCCGCCGAGGCAGAGCCCTTCGTGCTGCAGCAATTCGTAGATAACGGTCACGGCTTCTTCGTCCGAGATCAGGAACGCGTCATCGACCCTGGCGGTCTCGATCACGGGCGTGACGCGGCCGAGCCCGATGCCCTCGGTGATCGAATCGCCCGGGGTCGATTTGGCCTTGCCGTGCTTGAACAATTCGTACATCGCAAATCCGTGCGGATCGGCGCAGGCAACGACGATGTCCTTGTTCCTTTCCTTCAAGGCCCGGCTGGTGCCGGCGAGCGTACCGCCGGTGCCGACCGAACAGATGAAGCCGTCGATCTTGCCGCCGGTCTGCTGCCAGATTTCCGGACCGGTCGAATTCGTAATGTGCCTTGGCGTTATCGAGATTGTTCCATTGATCGGCGAACAGCACGCCGTTCGACTCGGTCTTGCGCAACTGTTCGGCCAACCGCTTGGCGACATGCTGATAGTTGTTCGGATTGGAGAAGGGCAGCGCCGGCACTTCGATCAGCTCGGCGCCGCACAGCCGCAGCATATCCTTTTTTTCCTGGCTCTGGGTCTGCGGAATCAGGATCAAAGTCCGGTATCCGCGCGCGCTAGCGACGACCGCAAGACCGATGCCGGTATTGCCCGCGGTCGCCTCGAGCACCAGGCCGCCCGGCTTCAACTCGCCGCGCTTCTCGGCTTCGAGGATCATCCATTTGCCGGCGCGGTCCTTCACCGACTGGCCGGGATTCATGAACTCGGCCTTGCCGAGGATGGTGCAGCCGGTCGCCTCGGAAGCCCGCGTCAGCTTGATGAGCGGCGTATTGCCGATCGCTTCGACGACGTCGTTGTTGATGGTCATGTGGTTGAAGTGCCGGTTCGTTGCCTGATCACGCCGCGACCCTAATGGACCGCCGCAGCGCGCACAAGCCGACGGCATGTGACGCGGATTTGGAAGGACGAAGCGCGCCGTCAATCCGACTTCGCGAACACCACCTGGCGCACGTCGATATTTCCGGACAGGAATCCGGCCTCGCAATAAGCGAGGTAATATTCCCACAGCCGCCGGAACCGGTCGTCGAATCCGAGCGGCATCAGGTTCGGCCAGGCCGCGCGGAAATTATTTCGCCAGATCGCCAGCGTCTTGGCATAATCTTGCCCGAAAATGCGTTCGCGGATGACGGGAACGCCGAACCGCTCGCCCAGCGATTTCAGGATCTGCGGCGAGGGCAGCATGCCGCCGGGAAAAACGTAGCGCTGGATGAAATCGACCTCGCGCCGATAGGTCTGGAACATGCTGTCCTGAATGGTGATGGCCTGGATGCCGGCAAGGCCGCCGGGCAGCAGCCGGTCGCGCAACTGTGAAAAATATCGGGGCCAGAACTGCTCGCCGACCGCCTCGATCATCTCGATCGAGGCGATACGATCATACGGTCGCGCTCGTCGCGATAGTCCTGCAGCCGGATTTCGACCTTGTCGGCGAGGCCGGCGTCCTGGATGCGCGCCTGCGCAAAGTCGCGCTGTTCTTTGCTGATCGTGAGACCGACCACCCTGACGCCACAGGTCTTGGCGGCATATTCCGCAAAGCCGCCCCAGCCGCATCCGATCTCCAGCAGCTTCTGGCCGGGCTGCAGATCGATGGCTTCGGCAAGCCGGCGATATTTGTTGTTTTGCGCGGCCGTCAGATCCGGGGTGTGATCCTCGATACAGCGCCGAGGAATAGGTCATGCTCGGATCGAGCCATGCCGAATAGAACGCATTGCCGATATCGTAATGGGCATAGATATTGCGGCGTGCCTGCCGCTTGGTATTGCGGTTGAACCAGTGGCGGACGATCTGAACAAAGCGCATCAGCGGCTTGTCGCCGAGCATCGCTTCGATCAGGTCGTGATTGACGCAGAACAGATAGAGAAACTGCGTCAGGTCAGGCGTGTCCCATTCGCCGTTCAGATAGGCTTCGGCTATTCCGATGTCGCCGCCATTCAGAAGCCGCGACGCAAAGCCGTAATTGTAGAGCTTCATGGCCGCCGACGGACCGGGCTCCATGCCGCCCAGTTGCAGCGTGCGGCCGTCGGGAAGCGTGACGTCGAGCGTGCCGCGCCGTAGCCTTGATCCGAATCCGAACGCCAACCGGACCAGACGTGGCAAATCGGAAAGCACCGTTTCCACGTTGGCGGGAGTCACCGGGATCAGGTTCGACATCGGCAGATTCATCAAAATGATGTGGCTCGGTGTCCAAGTTCAGCTGAGCGGTTGACCCAATTTTCAACCTTCACTGAACTGGAGCGCTTTGCCGCCGACCCGCCATGTTCCTGGAGGCTGCAGTTAACGCTACTCCAGTATAATCAGTACATTCGTCGATCGCCAAGCTGCTATTGGCGGCAGCGTTCTCAGCTGCGGCATTCGGTCGAGGCACCAGACGCGCTCCCTTGAGCCAGAGCCGCAACGCTTCCCAGTGGATCGCCGCCGTGATTTTCAAAGTGACGAGCGGCAGCGAGAAAACCGACCACAACAGCGCCGGCGTGGTCAGGGCGCGGCGGCGGCCGTTGAAGGTCGCGGCGAGCAGGGGGCCTGCGCGGTCGGTCTCCAGAATTCGCAGCTTGACGCTTTCTGCCGGTGGCGAAACGCGGAAATAGTAGCGCATCGCCATGTCGATGAAAGGAGAGACATAAAACAGCTTGTCGTGCTGCTGTCGGATGCCGGCATCGCTGATTTGGGCCGGCTTCACCGGAAGCACGTAAGCGTGGATGTCGCCGAAGGTGTTGCGGACCTCATAGATCATGACCGCAAGCCCGCCATCAGCGCGATGGCAGAAATAGACGGACAGCGGATTGAAGGTGTAGCCGAGCAGGCGAGGATAGCAGAGCAGCAGCACGCGCCCGCCGGTCAGATCGATGCCGTGCTCGGCGGCGCGTCGCTGCGCATAGGCGCGCAGCGACGACCCGTCGCGTTCACCGTGATCGGCCTCGTTGAAGCTGTAGAGGGCCGCCCGGTTCACACCGAACAGGGAACATTGCCGGTCCGCCGCGTCGAGGCGGTCAAGATCGATCAGCAGGCTCATGACGCGATAGTTGAAGCGATGGCCCATCGGTTTCAGGCGCGCGTGCATCACCTTGCCGAAGTAGAGCGCAGCCGCAGCGTCCTCGGTATCGCGATCGATTTCGGGTTTGGCGGTCGGGCTGGGCATCGCTACTCCGCGGCTTGCGCCAATTCGGGCGGAGGCGCGCGCCACGGCACGGCCGCTCCCAGCGCCTCCGCGACCGCGAGCCCGGACCGCAATCCGTCCTCGTGAAAGCCGTATCCGGTCCAGGCGCCGCAGAACCAGGTGTGACGCCGGCCCTGAATGTCCGCCAGCTGCTTCTGGGCGGCGAAGGCGGCGGCGCTATATTGCGGATGATCGCAGATATATTTGCCGAAGGTCAGCGCCGGATCGGGTTCGAACGGAGGGTTGAGGCTGACGAACAGCGGCTTGTCGTCGTCGATGCCCTGCAGCCGGTTCATCCAGTAGGTTACCGCGACGTCGTTTTCGGCTGTGCCCTCGCGCTGCCAGCGCAGGAAATTCCACGACGCCCAGGCTCGCCGGCGTTTCGGCATCAGTCTGATGTCGCGATGCAGGTAGACGGTATTTGGCGCATAGCCGATGGCGCCGAGAACGGCGCGTTCGTGATGGTCGGCGTCCGACAGCATCGCCAGCGCCTGGTCGCTGTGCGATGCGACCACGACGTGGTCGTAAGTGTCGCTTCTGCCATGACTGTCGTTGACGACCACGCCGTGCGACGTCCGTTCGATCGAGGTCACGGCGCAGCCCAGCCGCAGCTGGTCCCGGAACGCCGACGGTCAGTTTCTCGACATAGCGTCGGCTGCCGCCCTTTACCGTGCGCCAGACCGGGCGATCATATTGCAGCAGCGATGATTGCTGAAGAATGCGACGAAGTTTTCGGCCGGGAAGTCCAGCATTTCGGCGGCCGGTGCGGACCAGATCGCGGCCCCCATCGGCGCGAGATAATCGGTCAGCAGCCGCGGCGCGAATTGGCTGCGCTTGAAATACTCGCCCAGCGTCAGCCCTGCCAGTCTGCCCGCGGCATAATCCGCGATACTTTGGGTGTTGAAGGTCAGGATGTCGCGAAGCATCCAGAGATATGACGGTGACAGCAGGTTGCGGGGCTGGGCAAACAGTCCGCCGGCGGTTTCGCGCCAGTTGTTTCCGCCGCCTTTCCACTCGAACCGGCCGGCGTCCGCTGTGACCGCAAAGCTCATGCAGCTTTCCACGGTTTCGACGCCCAAATGCGCAAACAGCGCCGTCAGATCCGGATAATTCAGCTCATTATAGACGATAAAGCCGATGTCGACCGCCAGCCGCGTTCCGTCATAGTCGAGCGTGACGGTGTGGCTGTGTCCGCCTGGCCGAAGTTCGCGGTCGTAGACCGTGACCGGATAGCGTTTCGACAAGGCCCAGGCCGCCGCGTTGCCGGCAATTCCCGTTCCGATGATAGCGACCCGCATTCCCAGCCCCCTCGATGATGCCCAAGATACGGCGAGGCGTTCTCGGGGTTTCAAACCGGTCGCGGTCGCAACATTGGGCAGGAGGACGCTTCGGGCGGCATCAGAATGGCTTGGAAGCCATGAAATTCCGGCGTGATCGGCGCCTCCTTGAAGCCCGACAAACGCGTTCAAATCCGGCGGGGCAGGCGGCCTCACCAGGGCCGAATCAGCCTGACTTGTTGAAGCGCATAACCACAGGGCGTATAGCGGGCCATGCCGAAACAATCCCAACCTGAGGTCGACCCCGTTGCGGCGGAGGCGACACCCGACTGTCCGCACTGCCACAAGCCGCCGGCGCTGTGCATCTGCGACAGCATTACGCCGATCGAAAATCGGGTTGCTCTGCTGATCCTGCAGCATCCGCAGGAGCAGGACCGGGCGCTCGGCACCGCGCGGCTGACCGCCCTGCATTTCAAGAATGCGGTGCTGAAAATCGGGCTGTCGTGGCCGAGCCTGTCCAAGGCGCTCGGGCGGCCGGTCCACGATCCGTCGCGCTGGGCGGTGCTTTATCTCGGTTCGGCCAAAGTCGCCGACCTTGAGACCGACCGCGATATCGTCGCCATCAATCGCAAGGGCGAAATCGAGGACAATCAGCGCGCCATCCTGAAGGACATCGAAGGCATCGTGCTGCTCGACGGGACCTGGAGCCAGGCCAAGGCGCTGTGGTGGCGCAATGCCTGGATGCTGAAATGCCAGCGCGTCATCCTCGGCCCGGCGCGCCCGTCACGCTACGGGCCACTGCGCCGCGAGCCGCGTCGCGACGGCCTGTCCACCATCGAGGCGGCGGCGATGCTGCTTGCCAGTCTCGAAAAGCGGCCGGACCTCGCCGAGACCCTGCACGGCAGTTTCGAGCGGATGCTGGCAAAATACCGCGAGGCGCAAAGCGTGCTGCCGGAGCTTGCGCCCAGGCCGAAACCCAAACGCGATTACCGCCGCCGCAAACGCGCCTGACCGGCCTTGCGACGCGGGATCGATGCTCACGGTGGCGGTCTAACGGATTTCATCGTCCGACGTGTTCGTCGCCATATCCGACGACTCGCTCCAGTGGGCCACGCAGCGTTCAAGGTCCTTTAAATTCTGCCGCATCTGTTCGAGCGAAAATCCCAACGCGAAAAAACGCTCTGCGACGTCGCCCGGCACGCCTCGCGTCAGACCATCGCTGCGCACCGCGGCGACTTCGGCAGCATAGGCTTCCAATGCGGCCTGAACCGGCCAGATGGCGGGCGTACCCCTGCCGGTCCGCAGGGCTGTGGCCATCAAGCGGAGATATTCGACCATCGCATCGCTGACGCCGCCAAGCGGCGCGGCAAGGCGCCTCTGTAAATCGGCCGGCAAAGGTACCACGCTGGCGCGGCCGATCATCACGAGATCATGCCGCAGCCGCAGGATGGTGCGCAGCAGCGGCCCGGTATCGGGTCCGGCGGAAAGCCGGGCCGCCCGCTCGCGCTCCGCCTCGGCGCCGATCGCGTTCAATCCGACCAGCGCGGCGCCGATGCCGTCCTGCAAGCCGTGAAGAGCGTCATTGTCGAGGCTCCGCGTCAGGCCCGAGAGCAATTCATTGAGCGCCGACGCCATCAATTCGAGCACGCGCGCCGCGCTGGCGCGGATCTGGCTGTGCGCCCGCGAAGGCAACACCAGAAACGACACCGCCAGGCCGGTGAGGGCGCCAACGGCGACTTCCAAGACCCGGTCGATCGCGGAGTCCAGGGGATTGCCGTGGTTCATGGCCGGCAGCAGCAGCACGATGATGGCCGTCACGGTCGCCACATTCAGGCTGGGGTTGATGGCGGCGACGAATGCCAGCGGCGCCACCGCCAGCACCAGGACCACGAGCAGGGTGACTTCGCCGGAATGCGGGATCAACACCGCGACCGCCCCGCCGTAGATCGCGCCGCCCAAAGTTCCGACCAAATAGTCGCGGGTCGCCTTGAGCGACCGGCCAACGCTCATCTGGGTCACGATGATGGAGGTGAGCACCGCCCATAGTGGCAGCTTGAGGCCGAATCCCAGGGCGATCACCAGGGCCCCCATGGCGGCAACGGTGACCCGCACGCCCAAACCAAGTTCGACCTTTCGGGATTTCAGCCAGGCTGCGATCCGTTTGAGGCGTGCGATCATCCGCATTGATCCCTGTTGCAGATACCGTCGCTTATCAAGAATTCTTGGATCGCGCGAACGCCGGCGGCGGCATTTGCCGGCCCCGCAAGCTGTAGACCGGTGAGAGTAACGTCACGGTCGACGACGCGCGGGGCGCGAGTGCCATTCTCGCGGCAGTCCGGGAGGCCCGGACCTTCAACCAGCGTCGGCTTCACATCCGGGTTGACAACGGCAAGTCGAACATGGGCCCGATCGGGAGCGGGAGATGCCTCAAGCTGGAGGTCGAAAACCTACCGAGTGGAGACACCGTTGCATGTGTCACGCGGCGGTCGCCACCGAATCCGTTCGACGGGGTATCCGTCGCCGATCTCAAGGTGGTGCAAAAAGTGGCGGAAGGTGGAGCATTCCCGCACATCAAGCCACTCCCCTGGCAGGCTTGGATGGTGGATGGCAGCGAACCTGCCAAACCTCAATATCTCCGCTTGCTATGACGATGAACTCGAGGGACAAGGCGATCGTCACGGCTCAATGACATATTGAAAACAGGGGTCAAAACCGGAGCGGTCAAGGCAGAATGCGAATTCGCAAAACAAACAAGGCCGCCGCACTTTGCTGGATTGCTGGTGTAGGTCGATCCAACACACATCAATTCGATTCGGAGGGCCTAACGGGCGGGTCCCTATCCGCCGTTGTACTTCCGTCCCTGGTTTGTCGTAGTCCCTAACCTGTTAATTCCATGACCGTTATAGCGGCTTGCGCTCCATCGATGATGATGATGCATGCTGTTCATCGCTGAACGGGTCGCCGAGCTTGCGGCCATTTCATCAAGGGAAGCGCCGCCGCTCTGTGCCATTGCGCCCGCGCTTGACAGCGCCAGGACGGTAGCCAACGTGATTGTTGAAACTTTCATCGTCAATTTCTCCCTTTGAACGATGGACGATACAAATCACACAGACGGCTTAGGGGCAACGAAATTGTGAGGATTGGCGGCGGCACCGATGATCTAAAGTTGGCCGCGCCGCGAGGCCCGCAGCGGTTACCGGCGTTTACTCTCGGCACGGATAGTGTCGGCGTGACCGACCGCGTCGTCTCGCTTGCCGCGGACTTCCTCGGTGCTCAGGGCTGGGCCGGCATTCTGATCAAGCCCGCCCGCGACGAGTCTGGCATCCGCATCTGGTTTCGACGCCGCCGCGAGGCCGATCGCGTCACCGAGGCGTTTCTATCTCGCTGCGAACTGGTCCGCCGCCGCGCCCGCAGCGGGCTGACGAGAAGATCGAGCGCGTCGGCGAGCTATGGACTGGCGTGATGCCATCGGTGGTGCCACCGATGGCAGAGATAGCCTGATCCACGCGATATCAAGTCTAACGCCTGCCGCGAGGCGGCCTTTTTGCCTATCGGCCGAACGGGGCAGGGGCGACCCTTGATTTTGTGGAGGCCACGACCAGAATTGAACTGGTGTACACGGTTTTGCAGACCGTTGCGTAACCACTCCGCCACGTGGCCCCATGGGCCGGGATCAATATACAGCATCAACCGCTTAGGCAACCACTCCGCCTTCGATGCGTGCTGACAAGATTTCATCAGGGAAGGGATTTCGGCGCCCGGGCTCAGCGCGTCGCATCTGTCGGCGGTTGGTTCGCCGTGGGAGCGGAATTGGAAGGTGCCCGGTCGGCTGACTGTCCTGGCGGGAGCCGGGCGCGCGCCATGTTGACGAGGCAGCCATATTGCGAAGTTGAGATCGTCCCGTCGCTGCATTCGAATCTGGGGGGTGCGGCATCAGCGACCGGAGTCGCTTTTTCCGGCGTGGCGGCTTGCTGGGGTGCCAATGCTGCGGGCTTTTCTGACAGGGCGCAGGCCGCGCACCAAAGAGAGATCAATACAGCAATGCCTATCCGCATTTGGGTAGCTTCCGGACCACTCCAGCGGCCGAAGCGGTTGGTTTCGTGCTACGACCAACCGTGCAGACTGTGAGCTCCTTCAGCATACAACGGCCGCGCATGATTCGGACATGACGGGCTGGCAACTTCACGGCCTATCCAATTCGTGCAATGCACGATGCGGTGCTTGCCATTCAGCCCATTGCCGATTTTGAGATGCATGCTTGGAGGTTCGCAGGTCGATGCGTCACCTCCATTATGGCAGCCGGCGAACGGACGAAGGAACTCAGGAACTGGAAAGCCGGCCATCGCCACTTTGCAAAAATGTCAGTTCGATCGTGATGATAATTTTCGACAAGATTCAATATCTTGCCATGGTCTTTGGAGAGATCAGAGGAAGAAATTCGTGTAGCGCTTTCAACAGGCGGCGTACCACCCTTCCGGAAATGGAATAAACCCCCAGGCCAGTTCGTTGTCGTTGGCGGCCTTCGGCGGCTGACTGAAGGTGGGCGCGTAGGTCAAAAAGTCCTCCTGTACGGGCACCATCGCCGTTCGCACGGCATCCAGCAATCGGTCGAATTCAACTTCGCTCATCACGCTCTCCCAAGATCAGGAAGCGCACGGTCTCAAAAGTCTTTTGTTTCCAGATTGAAGTGATTGCTCAAATTGTATCGATCGGCCTGCCGCGGCCGTCGTGGTTACTTTTTTCCTTCCGCCTTGCACGGAGATTAGACCGATCCGGTCATGACCAATCGTGAGAGAAATCACATTCCGCGGACAATCTTTGACTTATTCGCCTTGGCCGGACGGCGCTCCAGAGCGCCAGCGAAGCAAGGAGATGCTGTCATGGAGGCAAGATTTACGGAATTTTGGGGCACAGCGAGCCGGCTCGATCTCGCTTTGACGCTTGGCCTGCTTCTCGCGCTGCTGGCAATCGGCTCTGCCTCAGCGGAGCCCGGAACGCCGGAACAAAAAAGGGCCTGCACACCCGACGTCTATCGGCTTTGTGCCGGTGAGATCCCGAATGTTCGGGCCATCACCGCCTGCCTGCGGCGGCAGAAGGCCAGCCTCAGCGACGCCTGCCGGGCCGTGTTCGAGCGTGAATGAATGCCAAAGCCCGTTTGAAATCGCGACCGCGCCCGGCACCGCTGAAATCCGTGAATTATTTCTTGTCGGCGCTCAACTCGGGCAAGATCCAGTGCTTGTCGGCGATCTCGACGACGTTGGCGGGGTCGACGTCTTCCCACTTGATCGTCGCCGCGTTCACTTTTGAAAACTTTACCATGACGGCGCGGTCAACAGTATCGTTTCCGTGCTTATCGCGCAGCGCGAGGTTGCCAATGAGCTGGACGCTCTTGATCTTCGGGAATTTGCTGAACGCGCCTTGTGCGATTTTTTTTGTTATCTCGCCAAAAGCCCGGACCGCGGTTGCTTTGCCTGCTGAGTAAGGCTCGAGCCGGAACTCGACGATCAAGCTTCTGTCCGGATAACTCACAGTCGCAAAGGTTTGAGAACCGCGCTCGGAAACCACGCTCTTCGCAAATGCGACCGGGGAGGGTTCCGTAGCCCAGGCGCACCGGGCGAGTAGCATGGTTCCGACAAATAGAAGGCGGGCAAACGTATTCATCTTGGCTCCATATGCCTTACCCGCGCCGCGTAGCCGGGTGGCGCATCTTCACCTACCCAAGGAAGCGTGTCACTCGGCTACTTCGATTTACATCGCAGGTTCAGTACCGCGGGTTCCGTGAGCCGACGGCGCCGGTATTCGGCTTCGTGTTGCCGGCGGCGCGGTAACTGTCGCGCTGCGTGCCGCTTCGGTAGCCCCCGGCGCCAGCTGGACCCAGGGTCGTGTAGGCCACTCCCGGATGGCTGTTGGGGCTCGAGCCCGCGCCTTGAGCCTGGGCAGACGTGGCGATCAGCACCAGTAAGCCGGCGAACATCAATCGCTTCATTTCCAGTCCCTGAGCTTATCCTGCGGGCTCGATACAACCACGGTGATTGGGGGCTGTCTAACGAATAGGAGGGCCGCCGCCTGGTTGGCGCTGATTCGGCCGGCACAGACAGCCCGCAAATCACGGACTCACCGGAGGCCTTCCTGGAGTTGTGGCGAGGCTATCAGCCAGGCGGGGCTTTGTTTCGCTGCTGCAACTTCCCGGCAATGAAAACCACCGCGACGGCGACAATCAGAACGATAAGGCCGATCCTATCGGTGTCCATGGCAGCGCCCTAGCAAAGGAGCGCGAAGCGTGGGAGTGCCTGCATGCCCGGATAGAAGCTGCACTTCCATTCCCATTTGGTCGACCTCGACCGGGCAGCCCGTGCGCCACGCGATCGTGCCGACATGGACATCGCCGAAATTAACGTGCCAGCAATCGGGGCGCTCAGAATCGCCGGCGGGTGAGGGCAGGCATACCCCATGATTCCGCCGATCGCGCATCAAGGGAAGCCGCTACGGGCTGGGCTCGGAATTGCATGCAACCACTGCCGATCGTGGCTGAGCGGACTTAGGTGCCGGGCGGCCGGACCCCGACGTGTGTCGTCCGGACATCGTCGCGCGTCGGGCCGCTTCACGTGGCGCCATCTGCGACTTGAGGCGCGGGATATTGGTGAAACAGGTCCCCAATCCGGGATTTTTCAGTTTGCGTCGGCGCCGGTTTTGGTCCGCGGCTTTGCCGAAGTGGCCGTCTTGGAAGTCGAGCTCTTGGCCGCATTTCCGCTGCGCACGTTGCCCCATGGATCGACAGACGACGTCTTGGCGTCGGCTTCCGGTATTTTCTTCGGCGATCGCGGTTCCTTGGAGAATTTTTCCCTTAGCTCATCGTCAGCCTTCTGCTGTGGCGTCTTGTTATCGAAGCTCTGTATCAAAGTTTGCGCGTAAGCCGGCCCTGTCAGCAGCGCAATAACGGCCGCTGTGCGGAAAACTTTCATGGGATGCTCCCTTTATTTTTCCCAAGGCTCGTGCGCGCCCGTCTGCACCAGGCTCAGCCGCTTCTATATATCCCGATCAAGGCGTCATTTCTTCGCCTTGAGCCCGAGCTCGACCAAGCGGTGGATGGCTTCTCGCAGTCAGTCTTTCGATTTGTTATCGCGTTCGGCTCTTCTGTCCTGATCGGATCGCCTATCATTCTGGGACCGGCGTTCGCCTATTAGTCGCTTTTCTTCTTCCGAACGTGTGTCCGTCCCGGATCGTCTTTCCTTGGTGGCTCGCCTATCCGTACCCGACCGCTTCTCATCATCGCCCATGGTGGTATCTCCACTGGTTGCCGAGAATCATGTTGGATCGGTGCAGACTATCGAGGGTTGTACGTCAGCGAAAGCGCCCCGAAAGGGGGTTAGTCACAGATGACATTTTGCGCGCTCCGCTCCTAGATGCAGACGCAGCAGTGAAAAGGAAAAAGGCCATACCCAGGAAGCCGCGCCCCAAAGCCGCCGACAGCGAGATCGCTGAGAAGCGCGCCAAGGCCTACGCCGACATGGAGCCCATTTGTGCGACGTCGTTCGGATGGGCGAGATCGCAGCTTTGCTCTTCGATAGCTCCGACCAGGGCCGGTTTGTGTTCGCGGTGACCCACCTTGAGGAAATGCTCCAAGACTTCCGGCGGCGCTACTACGCCTGGGACTTCCAGTCATGAAGCGCCGGCGCCGATCGGTCAGAAAGCGCAACCGGCAGCGGATCGCCGCGCACACGAGGTGGCTGAGGCGATGACGACGAACCCGCCCGGTTAGTGCCCGGCGGGTTTTTCGCACCCCTGTGGACGGTTGCGCAGCAAGCGCAAGCGGACGCAAGCGCATCCCGACAATCGGCCCTGTGGATACGCTGTGGATATGCTGCGGAAAACAAGCCATGAGCAAAAGGTGCGGCCGTCGCGCGGTCATGGCTGTTCATCCTGAGGTCGATAGTTCGAAACTGTTGCAGCCGCGCCATTCCAAGGTGACCGCATTGTTGCCATGATTGATCTCAGCCGGTCGGGATCGACCAGCGCACCGGCGTGGCTAGGCTCGGCACACCTTCGGCGGGGGCTATGTGCCGAGCCGCCCGCTAGAGAGTCGTGGAGGGGGCTATTGGCCACCCTTAAGCTCAAGGGGTCTTGCCCCTGCGTAACCACGGATTAACCGATCGAGGGCACGCTGTTTGCGACCTTCAGGTGGTCACTGTGGTGCGTATCGGAAAGCCGTCGCTGATCTCAACCCCCAGCGGCGGTTTTTTCATAGGTTGGCCCGATGAATTATCAGGCGTTCACGAACGACAGCCTCACCATGATGTATGAGGCCATCCGCGGGGCCATGGACGCCGATGACGCGCTCAAACGACAGGGCATGGAAATCCGATTCCGCGTTCGTGAGACGCCAGAGTGGAAGCTGCACGCCGCTGAACTCGAGACGGAAATGCTCAAGCGCGGAATGATGTTCGAGGTCATCGACTGGTCAGAAGATCAGGCGACGCTGCCGTTCGAGGAATGAGTGCGGGGCTCAGAGGCCGCCTCAGTTGGCGGCCTAGCTGAATGGTCTGGCAATGTTGGAAAGTATGACCGTTGCCGCCCGCGTATAACGGGCGTCATTAAAGTGCTCGTCCACAAAATTGAGTATGAGGAGAGCAACCACTGCGGCCATTGCAACTCTCATGACTGTATTATGACGGCTATAATTTAATCATTTCTTAATCGGTGCCGGCAAGAAGCGGGATAAACGGGCCCATCCGCGGCCCGCAACTCCCGGAACTCATCGACGGCGCCGCTCTGGGTAACCGGGGCGGCGTTTGCACATACGACAGTATGGCGCATGTCGCCTCAACCGAATCGACCTGAGGCTGGCGATAAAGCCGGGGGAGAAATCTCCGGACCGGTTACGAAACAGCCGCGCCGCAATCGATTTGCAGACACAACGCAGACACGCGGATTTCTGAGGATCTTCGGCGTTTGGGCTAAGTGGTTGATTTGGCTGGCTCCCCGGGCTGGATTCGAACCAGCGACCATTCGATTAACAGTCGAATGCTCTACCGCTGAGCTACCGAGGAATAGGCGAAACCAGGGTTCGCACGCGGGCAGCGTATAACAAAGCCTCCGAGCCTTGCAAAGGACGAAATGGGCTCTGCGGACGCGACGATCCGTGGGGGCGGAAAACCGCTCGTGCCACAGCGATTTGTTGTCCCTTCTTGGGTTACAAAAATCGCGGTCTCGCAGGTGCCGCCGCAATGCTCGCGGCGCAACCATGCCGCGAATTGACCGCTAATTCGACTCAATCACCGACGACTCTGCGATCACGCCGGATTCCATTGAGGTTATTTCATGTCCGATATCCAGACCGATCTCATCAAGGCCGGGGCCTTCGATCGTTCCGAGCGACATACCCGCGATGAGCGACGACGAATGCCTGGTCCGGCTGGCGCAAGCCGTCGAGGATCACGATTCCGAACATCTGGACGAGGTCGCGAGGCTGATCGGCCGGCTCGCTGTGACGATCGAATAGATCGCGTTCCATCGCGTAAACGGTCGCGAGGAACGGCGGAGCGGCTCGCGGCGCAATCGTCATGTTGCGTTTTGGCCGATCCTTGTACCAAAGATGACGCGGTCTTAAGCTACCTCCCGCGGCTGCGTCCGCTCGACTTCAGGGTCCGTCCAATGTCCGGTTTTTCGACCGCGCGCCAGAAAATGGTCGATGGTCAGGTGCGCCCCAGCGACGTCACCGATAGCCAGAATCATCGATGCGATGCTGGCGGTACCGCGCGAGGCATTTGTTCCCCAGAGCCAGCGCGCGCTGGCCTATCTGGATCTCGATCTCGAGGTCAGCGAAGGCGGGTCCGACGAAGCGCTTCCTGATCAAGCCGGCGGTGACTGCGAAGATGCTGCAGGCGGCCGACATCAAGGACACCGACAGAGGTCTTGGTGGTCGGTTGCGCGTCCGGCTATACTGGCGGCCCTGGCTGCAAAGCTGGCGGGGCAGGTGACGGCGACGGAGTGCGACCCGTCGCTGGCGCCAAGGCAGAAGCAGGCCTGGCCGAGCTCGGGCTTGGAAATGTGACGGTCAAGGCCGCCGCGGCGGCCGACGGCGATTCGGCGAACGCGCCCTTTGACGTGATCGTCCTCAATGGCGCGACCGAGATCACTGCCCGATGGGCTTTACCGGCAGCTCAGGGAGGGCGGCCGGCTGGTCGGGGTCTTTGCCATGACCCAGCCGCCAGCGGGCCATGATCGTGACGCGCTCGCATGACGATTTCGGGAACCGGGCGCTTTTCGATGCCGCGGTTCCGGTCTTGCCTGGGCTTGAGCGGCTGCCGGCATTCGTTTTCTAGCCGCCGGACATCACAAATCTGTCGGATCCCTGTAAATCCTGTTCTGAATCAAAAGTGTGGCCCGGATGCCCCACTCAGGAGTTTCCACTGCCTTGCGTCTCGGGGGGTTCCTTACGCCTTGCGCGGGGAATAAGGTACGGGATGCGGATATCTGCTTGGAATGACATGACAACCCGGTTCAAGGGGCGCTTGAACCGGCGAAGGCATGAATGGATTACCGGGGATGAATGGAGTGAAGGTCGTTACCGGGGCTGCGGCTGCGGTGCTTCTGTTGGCGTTTGTGGGTCCGGCGCCGGCCCTGGCCGACACGATTGAGGCTGCGTTGGTGCGCGCCTATCAGAACAACCCGCAGCTCAATGCGCAGCGCGCGCCCGTCAGGTCCACCGACGAGAACGTGCCGCAGGCGTTGTCGGGCTATCGGCCGAAGGTCGCGGTCACCGCGAGCGCCGGATATCAATACACCGATGCGCTTTCGAACTTTCGGAACGCCCGACCGTTGATTTTCACGGAGCGCAAACCGCCGCCCAGCGCCGGCGCTACCGTCACCCAGACGCTTTACAACGGCAATCAGACCGCCAACAAGACCCGCGCCGCGGAGAGCCAGGTCTCGGGCGCGCGCGAGGGTCTGCGCGTGCTCGAACAGACGATCCTGCTCAGCGCGGCCACGATCTACATGGACTATCTGCGCGATGCCGCGATCGTCGAGGTTCAGCGCAGCAACGTCCGCGTTCTCGAACAAACGCTGAAGCAGACCCGCGACCGCTTCAATGTCGGCGAAGTGACGCGCACGGACGTCGCCCAGTCGGAGGCGCAGCTCGCCGCCGGCAAGACGCAGCTGCTGGCCGCCGAAGCCAACCCTGACGACGACGCGAGCGAATTTCCGCCGCATCATCGGCAACGAGCCGGAAGCACTCGCGCCGGGCTCGCCGGTCGATCGCTTCTTGCCGGCAACGCTGCCCGGCGCGGTCGAACTCAGCCTGATCGAAAATCCGAATGTGACGGCGGCGATGTACGGCATCGACGTCAACTTTCTGCAGGTCAAGGTGAACGAGGGCGCGCTGCTGCCGACGGTGACGGCTGCAGGCCTCCGTCCAGCAGGCCTATCAGACAACGATGTTCACGGCGCCATCGGTCGTTTAGCGCGTCGGCGATCGCACAGGTCTCTGTCCCGGTGTATCAGGGCGGCGCCGAATATTCGCTGATCCGCCAATCCAAGGAAACGCTGGCGCAGCAGCGTCTCGTTCTCGAACAGACCCGCGACCAGACCCGCGCCAACACGGTGACGGCCTGGGGGCAGTTGGTGGCCGGCAAGGCGCAGGTGGCGTCGGCCCAGTCGCAGGTGACGGCGTCGGAGATCGCGCTCAACGGCGTGCGCGAAGAAGCCAAGGCCGGACAGCGCACCACGCTCGACGTGCTCAACGCCCAGCAGGCGCTGGTCAACGCCCGTGTCGCGCTCGTCACGGCGCAGCATGATCGCGTGGTCGCATCCTATGCCGTGCTTGAACGCGGTGGGACGGCTGTCGCCGCAGGTGCTCAAACTTGCCGACCAGCGTCTACGACCCGAGCGTGCATTATCAGCAGGTGCGCGACAGCTGGTATCGGCGTTCGCACGCCCGACGGCCGCTGATCACCGGCTTTGTAGCTCGCGGCGAAAGTCCGGCGACGTCCGAATAGCGTGATCTGCGAAGGCGGTTGTTGTGTTGGACTGGGATCGCGCTCCAATTCATTGAAAGCGCGCGATCCTGTCGCAGACCCGGTTGTGTCATCAGGCCAGGTCCGAAGGGATGCTTTGGCGAATCATGCGCCCGCGCGTTGCTTGCAATCAATAGTTGCCCTGACGTACCTTTCTGGGGGCAGCAGAGCAATTCGCGCCGCGTCTGGCACCTTTCGGCAGCGACGCTTCGATGCTTCGCGCAGGGCGCGGGTCCGCGCGATCTGTCGAGCGGCGCTTGATCTGGGGACAAGTCGGGCTTGTGCGATGAAAATCCCGGCCTGCATATCCGGAACCGGCAAATCCTGTCTTGCTTGGTGTAAAACGCATGCGAAGGCGTTGATGATGTGGAGTCGGAGATGACGCAGCCTGCAAAGGTCCAAGAGCCCTCGATGGAGGAGATTTTGGCGTCGATCCGGCGCATCATTGCCGACGACGAAGCAAAGCCGCCAACTGCCGAAAAGCCCGCCGGCCCTGCGGCTCCGGCAAAGCCGGAGAAACCGGTCGCAGCGGCGCCGGCTGCGAAGGCGCCTGCGATGAACGACATTCCTCCGTCGGCCATTCCCGCCGCGCAAGCGGCGGCAGCAAAGGCGCCGCCGCCTACCGCGGCCGCTCCGCCGCCGGCCGCCCCAGCGGCGTCCAACAGCCAGGACGACATCGACGCGCTGCTGGACGGCCTCGACGAGGCGACCACTCCGAGGCAGAGATACGGCCGCCGCCAGCCTGACGGCGAGGTGTTTGAACTGACCGACGAGATGGCGCTGCCGGATCCGCCGCCAGCCTGCGTTCCAGAAGGTCGAACCGGCAGGACGATCTCGAATTCGCCGAAGCCGCGGCCAGGGCGGCGCACCGGCAGCCCGCGTTCGAACCGCCGCCGTTCGAAAGCCCGCAGCTCCGGCGCCGCAGATTTTGTCGCGCTCGACCGTGTCCGCGGTCGAATCCGCCTTCAACACCCTCGCCAATACCGTGCTCAGCAACAACGCGCGGACGCTGGAAGATCTGGTCAAGGAAATGCTGCGGCCGATGCTGAAATCCTGGCTCGACGACAATTTGCCGGGTCTGGTGGAGCGCATCGTCAAGGCGGAAATCGAGCGGGTTTCGCGCGGGCGGTGCAGGGCCGTGACGCCCGGATTCGGCCACCCGCCAGGCTATCCGGCTTTCGGCCGCCTGCACTTCGAGCCGGCTGACTTGGCGGTTGACTTGGCGTGCGCGGCGGGTTTCTAGGCGCGATCCGGAAAGCGACCTTCGCTCGACCTGCGCGAACGTTTCCGAAATCAGCTTAAACAGATAGCGCTGGAGCTGGAATCGGCTATTCCAGCGCGTCTCCATAGCCACGATTGCATCGCCATGATCGAGAAGAACTACCAGCCCGCCGACATCGAAGGCCCGCATGTCCCTGATCTGGGAGGACAGCCGCGCGTTCAGCGCCGGACGCCCGGAGCGGCGCGAGCCAAGCCGTTCACGATCGTGATCCCGCCGCCGAATGTGACGGGCTCGCTGCACATGGGGCATGCGCTCAACAACACGCTGCAGGACATCCTGTGCCGCTTCGAGCGGATGCGCGGGCGCGACGTGCTGTGGCAGCCCGGCACCGATCACGCCGGCATCGCGACCCAGATGGTGGTCGAGCGGCAATTGATGGAGCGGCAGCAGCCGGGCCGGCGCGAGCATGGGGCGCGCCAAATTCCTCGAGCGCGTCTGGCAATGGAAGGCCGAGAGCGGCGGCGTCATCGTCAACCAGTTGAAGCGGCTCGGCGCCTCCTGCGACTGGTCGCGCGAGCGCTTCACCATGGACGAGGGCCTGTCGCGCGCCGTCGTAAAGGTGTTCGTCGAACTGCACCGCGAAGGGCTGATCTACAAGGACAAGCGGCTGGTGAACTGGGATCCGAAGCTGCTGACCGCGATCTCCGATCTCGAGGTGCAGCAGGTCGAGGTCAAGGGCAGTCTCTGGTATCTGCGCTATCCGCTCGAAGGCAAGACCTTCAATCCCGACGATCCCACGACGCTTCATCGTCGTCGCCACCACGCGGCCGGAGACCATGCTCGGCGACACCGCGGTCGCGGTGCATCCGGACGATGAACGCTACGCGCATCTGGTCGGCAAGCATGTCATCCTGCCGCTGGTCGGGCGCCGGATTCCGATCGTGGCCGATGAATATTCCGATCCGGAAAAGGGCTCGGGCGCGGTCAAGGTGACGCCGGCGCACGATTTCAACGATTTCGAGGTCGGCCGGCGGCACAATCTGCCGCAGATCAGCGTGCTCGATCAGGAGGGCGCACTCGCGCTGGTCGGCAACGAGGATTACCTGCGCGGACTGCCGGAAGGCGCGAGGCCAGCTTGCGGAAGAGTTGCACGGGCGTCGAGCGCTTCGCCGCGCGCAAGCGGATCGTGGCGCGGCTGGAGGATTTCGGCTTCCTGGAGAGGATCGAGCCGAACACCCACATGGTGCCGCATGGCGATCGCTCCGGCGTCGTCATCGAGCCCTATCTGACCGACCAGTGGTACGTCGATGCCAAGACGCATGGCGCAGCCCGCCATCGCGGCGGTGCGCATCGGGCGCGACCACCTTCGTGCCGAAGAACTGGGAAAAGACCTATTTCGAGTGGATGGAGAACATCCAGCCCTGGTGCATCTCCCGCCAGCTCTGGTGGGGTCACCAGATTCCGGCCTGGTACGGGCCGGACGGCAAGGTATTCGTCGCCGAGACCGAAGAGGAGGCGGTCGGCAACGCGCTCGGCTATTACGTCGAGCAGGAAGTCATCACGCCGGAGCAGGGGCGGGAGATGGCGCTCGACCCGCAACAAGCGCGCCGGCTTCATCACCCGCGACGAGGACGTGCTCGACACCTGGTTCTCCTCGGCGCTGTGGCCGTTCTCGACGCTGGGCTGGCCCGACGACGACACCGACGTGAAGCGCTATTATCCCACCAACGTGCTCGTCACCGGCTTCGACATCATCTTCTTCTGGGTTGCCCGCATGATGATGATGGGCCTCCATTTCATGAAGGAGGTGCCGTTCTCGACCGTCTACATCCACGCGCCTCGTTCGCGACGAGAAGGGCGCGAAGATGTCGAAGTCGAAAGGCAACGTCATCGATCCCCTTGGCGTCTGATCGACGATTACGGCGCCGACGCGCTGCGCTTCACGCTGGCGCGCGATGGCGGCGCAGGGCCACGACATCAAGCTCTCCGCCGCAGCGCGTCGAGGGCAATCGCAACTTCGCGACCAAGCTGTGGAACGCCTGCCGCTTCGCCGAGATGAACGCCTGCGTGCTGCCGCCGGGATTCGATCCGACCAAGGCAAAGCAGACGCTGAATCGCTGGATCGCGCATGAGACCGCGCGCGCCACGCGCGAGGTCACCGAGGCGATCGAAGCCTACCGATTCAACGACGCCGCGGCGCGATCTATCGTTTCGTCTGGAACGTCTATTGCGACTGGTATCTCGAACTGGCCAAGCCCGTGCTGATGGGCGAGGAGGGCGCCGCCAAGTCCGAGACCCGCGCGATGGTGGCGTGGGCGCGCGACGAGATCCTCAAACTGCTGCATCCGTTCATGCCCTTCATCACCGAAGAGCTGTGGGCGGTGACGGCCAGGCGCGACGGCCTGCTGGCGCTGGCGCCATGGTCGCGCAAAGCCAGCGCAGTTGACGCCGGAGCAACTGGCGCTGATGTCGACCGACGAGCCCGAACGATCCGCTGATGCCGCCGGTCCTGCTCGCGTTCGAGCCGGCCGAATTCACCGACGCGGCCGCCGAGGCCGAGATCGGCTGGGTGGTCGATCTCGTCACCGCCATTCGCTCGGTGCGCGCCGAAATGAACATTCCGCCGGCGACGCTGACGCCGCTGGTGCTCGCCGGCGCCTCGGCCGAGACCAGGGAGCGGGCGCAGCGCTGGAACGACGTCGATCAAGCGGATGGCCCGGCTCGCCGACATCTCCTTTGCCGATCGCGCGCCGGAAGGCGCGGTGCAGCTCCTGGTGCGCGGCGAGGTCGCGGCCTTGCCGCTCAAAGGCGTGATCGATTTTTCCGCGGAGAAGGCGCGGCTCGACAAGGAACTGGCCAAGGCCGACGCCGACATCAAGCGCGTCGACGCCAAGCTTGCCAACGAGAAGTTCGTCGCCAACGCGCCGGAAGAGATCGTCGAAGAGGAAAAGGAAAAGCGCGAGGCGGCGGTAGCGCGAAAGGCGAAGATCCTCGAAGCGCTGGAGCGGCTGAAAAGCGCCGTCTAGAGCATGAATCCAGGACCCGAAGGGCCGCGTTAGCGCAAAGTGGACGCGGCCGCGCGGGCCGTGCTGCTGGCAGCGAGCAGGGGTGATGGGGTCTACAACATCGCCGAGAATGACGGCGCGGTGTCGAATGCAAAGGCAAGGTGCGAATTAGGGTTCGACCCGGCGTTCAGGGGCCCGGAACGGCTTGCTCCGAAACTACGAACCGTTCAATCCGAACCGTCACGGTAGCTCGACCGCTCCGGTGATTCCGATCCGCTCGGCAGCGACGTTGGTCCTCCGCATGACTTCTGCTCGACCGGATTCCAGGTCCGCTTTCCTGGCGGAATGGGTCGGCATCCGAAACGGCGACGGGAAAGTCGATGTTGTTTCTGCAACGGCAACGCTTCGCGCCTGCCACAGCGTCATGCCGAGCAGAAAATAGCTGCGGCAAGTCCACAAGGCCTGCCAGTTGTGGAAGCCCTTCGTTGAAGGTGGCATAAAGCGCAGCAGCGCCGAGGAGGCATGCGAACACGGCCTCGGCGATCGGACGCGTGCCTGATTTTGGACGGTTGAGCAGCGCCAGTGTCCAAAACGGCACCACCGCCATGGTCAGGCTGGCGAACGGGAAATCGCGCCAACGCGGGTCGAACAGCAAGCCCAGCGCGGTTTCCGCTGCGATCAGCGTGGTCACGGTCAGAACGAGTCCCAGAACCATCGTCGGGACCGACAGAGTTTTGCCTTGGCGCGGGCCGATCAATTCCAGAAACGTCGGCAAGCTCCGTCCCGACATCAAGGCGTTGGCGCAAATGACGGGTGAGGCGATCGCGGCCGCCAGCAGCGAACCCCATCCGAGCCAGCCACCTAGACCATAGCTTTCATAAAACATCTTGTCGGCGGCTACCCCGAGCAGGATTCCGGCCGTGGTTGCCGATATCCCGACCGCGATCCAGCAGGCGAGCCGGGGCGTCCAGGGTCTGCGTCTCAACGTCAGCCAGGCTGCGGCGAATACCAGGACAGCCAATGCCATGCCGCTTCCCATCTGCAGCTTCCAGAACGGATAATTGCTGACGGCGATGCCGGGCGGATATTTCAGCTGGCGATCCTGCCCTCGAACAAGCCCCAATTGCCGCCCACAGTTCCTTCCCATTCACGCTTCCATGGCGCGTCGTAGGCCTCGATCAGGTTGACGTGAAAGTTTTCGCGCTTCGCCACATCGAGAAGCTCCGAGATGACGCGGGCCTGGTTGGTGCGCGAGGGGAGCGCGCCTTCGCGCATCCGCCCCATGCTCGGCCAACCGGTCTCGCCGATCAGGATTTCCTTGCCGGGAAAGGCGACGGCCACCTGCTTCTGAATGGCCACGACATGCGCAGCCGCGTCTTCGGCCCGTACCGGAAAGTCCTCCCAATAGGGCAGGACATGAATCGTCACGAAATCGACGCGCGTCAGCGACCTCCCGGTAGCGCAGCCAGTATTCCCAGACATCGGCGTAGGTCACCGGAACGTTGACCCGAGCTTTGACCGAGCGGATGAGGTCCCGCAGATCGGACGGGGTCATTTCTCCGTGCAGCAGCACCTCGTTGCCAACGACGATCGCCTTGATCACGTCGGGATAAGCCTTCGCCAGCGATACCGCGGTGTCGATCAGTTGCGCGTTCTTGAGGCGGCCGTTGCCGATCCAAACACCCAGCAGAACTTTCAGTCCGACCTTGGACGCGAGCTCGGGCACCTTTTCCAATCCGTTGTCGACGGAATAGGTGCGGACGCAGTTGGGAAATCTTGGCGAGATCGGTCGAGATCTTCCTGGATCTGTTCCGGGCTGACGATCAATCCCGGGGTCATCGGAGTCTGGTCGTCCCGGAACGGCGCATAGGACACGCAATCCAGTTTCGCCGCGGGATCGATCGGCGCACGGGCCAGCGTGACCGGCGTGGCCAGCCACCACCAGACCCCGGCAATCACACTCAGAGGATATCAGGAGAAGCGCCAGCGGCGCGCGAACGGCGATTGGTTCTGTCCTCCGGAGAGCTTGTCGATTATGATACGCGGTCCACGCAGTGATTGACCGCGAACGCCAGTGCGGCTGGTAGACTGTTCTGATAGCAAATTTGCCTCGGCCCCAACAAGTGAAGTTATTCAACAACAGTGAAGCGATGCTTCAACAGATTTTCTCGGCGCCATTTTGCCAGGATTGCAGGATGGTCGGCTCTCGGATTATCGACGCAAATCCGCCGAATCCAGTCAGATCGGCTCGAGCCTGAGAGACGGTCAGCCGAGTCCGAACCTCTCCTCCGGCTTCCCGAGCGACTTTCTGTGGGGAACGGCGACATCGGCCTATCAGATCGAGGGGGCCGTCAACGAAGACGAGCGAGGTCCATCGATTTGGGATCGTTTCGCTCACACCCGCGGAAAGATTCTGGATCAGAGCTATGCCGACGTCGCCAACGATCATTATCACCGTTACAAAGAGGACGTTCAGTTAATCAAGGCGATGGGCGTAAAGGCCTATCGCTTTTCGATCGCGTGGCCTCGCGTTTTTCCCGAAGGGACGGGTTCGCCAAACCCGAAGGGCCTCGATTTCTACAATCGGCTTCTGGACGAATTGCTGGCGAATGGCATTGAGCCGTTTGCGACGCATGTATCATTGGGATCTGCCTCAGGCGCTTCAGGATCGCTTCGGCGGATGGGTGTCGCGTGACACCTCAAAGGCATTTGCGGATTATGCCGGTTATGTCGCAGAGCGCCTAAGCGATCGTGTGAAGCATATTTTCACGATCAATGAATGCTCCAGGTTTCTTTATTCCGGTTATGGCACTGGCATGGACGCCCCAGGTCTCAAACTGCCCCAGCAGGAGTTGAACCAGGCTCTTCACAATGTCGCGCTGGCGCACGGTCTCGCCGTGCAAGCGATCCGGGCGCATGGCCGGGCTGGAACCAAGGTCGGTCCGGCAGAGAACCTCGTCGTCTGCGTTCCTGCCATTGAAACGCCGGCGAACATACGCGCGGCGGAGATCGCGACGCGCGAACTCAACGCCGGCTACCTGACCGTGATGCTGGAGGGAAAATACACCGATGGATTCCTGGCCTACGCCGGCAAGAACGCCCCGAAATACACCGCCGAAGATCTGAGCGTCATTTCGTCCCCGATCGATTTTGTCGGGCTGAATGTTTACATGCCCAACCATTACGTCGTTGCGGCCGATAACCCGAGCGGCTTTGCCCTGGTGCCGTTTCCCGCGACATTTCCACATATGGATTCGGACTGGCTCAAGATCGGTCCCGAGGCGATGTACTGGGCGCCGCGTCACGTGGCGAAGCTTTGGGACGTGAAGTCGATCTACATCACCGAGAACGGAACATCGGCGACAGACGAGCCTGCCGCGGACGGCAATATTTATGACGTGGATCGGATCATGTATCTGCGCAACTATCTGACGCAGTTGCAGCGTGCGACATCCGAGGGTGTGCCCGTGCGCGGGTACTTCCTGTGGAGTTTGATGGACAATTTTGAATGGGTCGGATGGATATGAAAAACGCTTCGGGCTCTACCGGGTCGACTTCAATACGCAGCGTCGCACGCCCAAACTGAGCGCATCATTCTATCGCGAGATTATCGAGCGAAACATGGTGGTCTGATCGCCATGACAGCATGCAGGGCGGATTTGCGAAGCGCAATCCGCCGTTGATGCCGCGCCCTACGGGCTGCCTATGGCACTGTGGTTTTCCGGAATGATCAGCACGATAGTTGTGTTCGACAGGGGTGGTTGTACAATTCCATAACAAGCCATCAAGCCATCCATCCGAGATGGCAGTGACCGTGATGATTTCATCGAGAGGACGCCGACAATGAAGACTGCTTATGCAAGCCGCCAGACATCCTACACCCTTTCGCCGGAAGACGAATTGAACGACTTACGGATGTCGGAGCAGGTTCGGCCGCTGTTCGACCACGTACGAAAATTCATCGCGACGACCGTGGAGCCGATGTCCCATGAATTCTATCGCGCAGGCGAGAAGGAAACCGATCGCTGGTCCTTCACGCCTGAGCAGTTGGACATTCTCGGCAAGGCCAAGAAAAAGGCAAAGGAAGAGGGTCTCTGGAACTTTTTTCTCCCCGATGCCGAGACGGGAGAGGGCCTGAAAAATCTCGACTACGCCTACATTGCGGCCGAGTTGGGCAAGAATCCACTTGCGTCGGAGACCATGAATTGCTCCGCACCCGACACGGGAAATATGGAGGTGCTTGAGCGCGTGGGCACCCCCGCGCAGAAGGAGGCATGGCTGAAGCCGCTGCTGGCAGGCGAGATCCGCTCCGCTTACGCCATGACCGAGCCCAACGTCGCATCGTCAGACGCCAAGAATATCTCAACCACCGCAAAGCTTGTCGGCGACGAATGGGTCATCAACGGCGAGAAATACTACATTTCCGGTCTCGGCGACCCGCGCTGCAAGATCATGATCGTGATGGTCAAGACCAGCCCCGATGCCGCGCCCAGCAAGCAGCAATCGCAAATCCTTGTTCCGAAAGACACACCTGGCGTCGAGATTATCGGTCCGATGCATGTGTTCGGTCATGACCATGCTCCCCGCGGTCACATGCATCTGCGTTTCAATGACGTTCGGGTGCCGAAAGAAAATATTCTGCTCGGTGAGGGGCGCGGGTTCGAGATTTCGCAGGTTCGACTGGGTCCAGGGCGCATTCATCACTGCATGCGCACCATCGGAAAGGCCGAGAAGGCACTCGACATGATGGTCGCACGCGGCCTTACACGCGAAGCCTTCGGCAAGCAGATCGCTCATTTGGGCGGCAATCTTCAGATCATCGCGCAAGCGCGATGCGAAATCGAAGCGATGCGACTGATGGTTCTTAAGGCCGCCAAGGCGATGGACGTGCTCGGCAACAAGCAAGCGCGTATCTGGGTAAGTATGGTCAAGGCCATGGTTCCCGAGCGTGCCTGCAAGATCATCGACCAGGCCATTCAGATGCATGGCGCGACGGGCATCTCGCAATGGACTCCGTTGGCCGATATGTACACCGACGTGCGCCATTTGCGGTTTGCCGACGGTCCGGACGAGGTTCACTGGATGGTCGTTGGCCGTCACGAACTTACGCTTTGATCGCGCGGATAACCGAGACGGACCTTGCGTCCCAAAGGCGAGCAGCAGATAGGGCGGATTGGCGAAGCGCAATCCGCCCTGTTTCTGCAGGCTGCAACTACCACAACACCCGTCATCTCTCGCCGAACCGTCCGCCTGCACGGACGTCGCCTGCCTAACCTTCACAGACCGTTTAGCGTCGTGACGATCTGGTCAAAAGCCTCCTGGCACCGCGCGCATAGGGAACGAAAATGTGCGGGTAGCGACCCGTGCTCTCTCAAAGCGTCTGCTTCCAGCTTCGTCCGTTCTCCAGTGTGATGACCTAGAACTTTGCTTCTAAGGTGATGAAGCCTTCTGAGCGGCT
Organism: uncultured Pseudomonadota bacterium; assembly: GCA_963729395.1. Taxonomy (GTDB): domain Bacteria; phylum Pseudomonadota; class Alphaproteobacteria; order Rhizobiales; family Xanthobacteraceae; genus Bradyrhizobium. The sequence goes on from CAVSOS010000015.1 coordinate 112,603, forward strand.
CTAGGGTTTGATCCGCTGTAAGACTGTCTTTGGTCCGAAGTATTTCCTGAACCAGTTTGAGGCTCTGCCAGGACGTCTCGAACTTAATGCCGGAAGCATCCGCCAACTTGCAAATCTCGGTCGCCACAAAGCCCTCCACGACCATTTGGTCCAACGCAAGTAACTCGTCGGCCCATTCCTTGGAGGATGTGGTTACGGGATAATGCACTCTGTCGCGTACCTGTGATCCTCGCGCACGCCACCAAGGCGGGGGATTGCGATCTAGCTCTGAGACCGCATATCGCAGAGATTGCAGCGGATCACTCTCGGAAGTCCATTCTCCTCTAAAATCCGTAGCGAATGCTCGCTTCGAAATCGGAGACTTCGGCCACTCGTTATGAAGCTTCCAATGCTGCTGCTCTTTGAACGGCAAATTCTGGAGATAACCGACGTAAGTGTGAACCTGACCAGCCTCGTTGATATCAAAGGTCTTTAAAGTCCCCGATAGGGGATCAGTAAATCCCACGCCTTTAGGCGGCTTGGGACAGCGGCATTTTGCAGCGTAGACTGGGAGGATGGAAGGGTACAAGCGCGGTAGCCACACGGTCTGGGACTGCAAGTATCACGTGGTCTGGGCGACGAAATATCGTTTTGCGGTTCTCGGCGGTGACGTCGGGGATCGATGTCGGGAATTGCTTCGTGAGACGGCACGTGCTCACGAGATGATCATTCATGCCGGAGCGATAAATCGAGACCACGTGCATATGCTTCTGTCAATTCCTCCGAGTTTGTCTGTGTCACGTGCTGTGCAGTATCTGAAGGGGCGGAGCTCCCATAAATTGCTGAGCGAGTTCGGCGTGTTGCGCAAGCGTTATTGGGGCCAGCACTTATGGGGCAGAGGATATTGGGTCGCCAGCAGCGGAAACGTTACCGATGAGGTATGGGCCGAATATATCAAGAACCAGACAGCGCCAGAACCGGACGATGATTTCAAGGTAACTTGATGCGCATCCATCATCAGAGTCCGCCAACGGGCGGACCAATCCGGCTTTAAGCCGTAATCTGAAGCCACCGGCTTTAGCCGGTGGAGTGTTCACATGCCAAGCATTGCGACAGGTGATCGAACGATCTCCCAGATCATACTTGTCCGGGTCCGCTTTGTACTTGGTCAAAACGTTTGGACTAAAGAACGCAGGCGATATCTCGAACGGCTTATCCGACTTCGTGAAATAGTTGCTTATTTCGGAGGGGGCGCAAGACCATTCGACCAACCTGTCATTTTTCCAGTCATGGATTTTGAACGTTTCATACTGACGTGCATTCGGGTCATCCTCACGCTTCCATTCCTCTATCAGTTCTTCAACCGTGACATTTGGCCGAAGAATTTGTCCTCCATGAATGTAGCTCGCGTTCCCACCTGACAGTGCCTTATTGTAGAAAAGGTCAGGGTCATCAAATTGACGTTCGGCGCTTTCCCAATGCGAAAACGAGCCAGGGACAAATCGGGTCACGTCGAACTTCCGATAAAGTTCGTATCCGCCCACAGCCATAAATTCCGCGAGCGGCTTGGTCTTGATAAGAACCAGCGTCCGCATGTGGTCAAACTCGCCCGTACCGGCGCCTTGAAATACTTGGATGACCTCTTCTAGATCACCCTCTGAATTGAGGCGGCAGTATGCGCTTCGCTCAGCTATGAAATGGAGGCCGAGTGAATGAACAAGCTTCTGACTTAGCTCTATGGGCGTGTCGTAATTCGACATTCCGTCGAAATGCCGCCGGAATACTATCGGTTCTGCGCCATGAAGCGGATGCCCCTCTGGAAAGTCGAGGGGTGGTTCAAGGTACATCTGATGCCCTTGCCCTCCGCCCCATGCTTTCTGCATGCACCAAGCTTCGTCGGTGTGAAAGCTACTGTTGCTCAGCTTGTCCTTGTCGGGATTGACGAGGTTTGATGAGCGCCCAAAGACCGAAATAATTAGCAAGCTTTGGAAGTTCGCGTAGAGCATCACGTGGTCACGCTCTTCCTTTGTAAGGAGCCGCACGCCGTCCCGCTCGGCGCCAACCAACCAATCTTTCGAAGCGCCTTCGGGAGGAATAACGTTGGCAGCGCTTAGGCGCTCAAAGAATCGTCGACCTTGCATTGGTTCTCTCAGTCGCTAATGCGGTCACACTGGAATGGTCCAAATGGTGGGATGCGAGAAATTATGATCAACCATCAGCCATGCAAAACGGAATCCCCGCGATTCCGCAACGTGCGTTGTATGCCATACACAACTTGATCTAATGTCCGTTGCATCAGATTGTGTAACGGGCCTTGCGGACATGGCAAACGGCGAGTTCGTTTCGTACCTTAGGGTTTCGACCGACAAGCAGGGCCGGAGCGGGCTGGGCATTGAAGCGCAGCGCTAACGTCCCACCGCATAGCCAGCCTTATTTATGTCCTTATCCCGGATCGCGCCGAGGCTTGTCATCGGGCGCCCGATAACGCGATCCGTTGGGCTAAGCAGCCCTGCGCGCTCAGAGTGATTTGTTGAACCGGATCAAGCTGATGCTACCTGTCCAGTCCCCCTCGCAAAAATATTCTCATTCTCTTTTGACCCAAATCACCTCTACATCTATCGCCATCCCGCGCCCGCAAGAGCAACTGTGCTGTTAGTTGGGTAGACCGGTCATCGGTCGGCCTCAAGGCTGGCGCTGACGCGCCCCCGCCTTTGGCGGCTGACGGCCTTGACCCCGCCCGTTTACCGGTCTGGCGGACGGTCATGCGCTTGGTCGGGGACCGAGCGCAGTAAGAGCGCTCGCAGTCAAGCGATAGCGTGAGCGCCAGGATTCCATTTCTGGCGGCGTGCGAGCATGGTGTTGAGGATGATGATCAGCTTGCGCATGCAGGCGACGAGCGCAACCTTCGGCTCCTTTCCCTTAGCAATCAGACGCTGATAGAAGACCCCAAGCACCGGGTTGTTCTGTGTCGCTGCGCCGAGACAGGGCATGTAGATGGCGTTTCTGACCCAGCGGCGGCCGCCCTTGATGTGGCGCTCGCCGCGCCGCTTGCCGCTATCGTCGTCATAAGGAGCGAGCCCGACCAAGGCCGCGGCGACCTCGTCGCTGACCTGTCCGAGCTCTGGCATCCCCGCAATAAGGATTGCGGACGTCGTTTGCGCGAGGCCCGGAACACTCTGGATGATCTCGGCCCGCTCGGCGAACTCCGGTGTGGCTTTGATCTTGGCGGAGATTGCGACCTCAAGCTTGTCGATTTCGGCGGCGAGGCTCTTCAAGATGCGCGCATGGGCCTTCCGAGCCGGTTCCGGTGCTGCATGCTCGTTCTGAGCTTGCAGTCGGATCTTGACGTCCATCAGAGCCTTGCGCGCTTTCGCCAGCCCTGCGAGTTCCTCACGCGCGGCATCGGGAACCTGGCCGGGTGCCTGGCTAAACGTTTCAGCGAACCAGGCGATCATCTCCGCGTCGATCGGATCGTTCTTCGCCAAACGCCCGGCCGACAGCGCAAAATTGCGGACCCGCCTGGGATCGACAATCCGCACCTCGATGCCGGCGTTGTGTAGCACGTTGCGCCATTCACGCTCGTAACCGCCACTTGCCTCCATCACCGCCTTGCCCACTTGGTACTTGCGAAGCCAGACAGTCAGCTTGCGGCGCCCTTGGAGGGTGTTCGGGAAAGTCTGCCGCAATTTGAACCGGCGAATGCAGGCATCCACCTTGTCCTTGGCCACATCGATACCGACGACAACGAGATCGTTCTGTGCCATCATCCACTCCCTTCCTTGCTCGGTTCGGGCTCGAAGCCCTTTCAACTGTTCGGGTTGAGGAGGACACCGGAGCTGTCCCTCGCTCTGATCACCAGGCTCTGCCGCCTTTGGGGCGTAACGGGCTCAGTTCCAGCGACGGGCGGTTTTACAGAACCGCCCGTTCGCTCATTCTGGCAGATTTTTCGGACACAAGGGGCGTTTCGCGATCGTCACGGACGTAGGGCAGGGGATGCGATGGACGCGGGCGGCGCTGCTGACGAGAGCGCTGACTTGCGGACGGCGAAGTCGTGTGGTCCTGACGCCTCAATGGTTGGCGTCAAGTTTCGCGGATAACCGCGGGGCGACGGTGACAACAAAGCCCGATCACCGGGGAGAGTACGAAGGAAACCGTTAAAACCATTGCGTGCGGGAATGCCGGGTGATCCCGGTGCGCCTGTGGTGACTAACGCGCGTGTTTACTACACACCACGCGCGGCTGCGGGTGCAACGGGCACCCGGCATTCCCCACGCCCTCTATGGGCGAAGGATTGAAGCATTCATGCACAACTCGGGCGCGTCGCGCCGCGAGAATGCGGAGGCATATCCTGCCGTCGTTGCGAGGAGCGAAGCGACGAAGCAATCCATATGGCTGCGAAGAATGGATTGCTTCGCGGAGCCTGCCATCGCGCGCTGCCGTCAAAAAGGCTTGGAGAGAAATTTTGAGTCCTTCAGTCCATATCGCCAGGGCAGCTCGATCGCCTTGGTGAGGCCGATCCGGACGCCGGCGACGATATCCGGCATGCCTGGTCTCGCATGCAGTGCGAACGGGGGTGCGTCGAGCGCCAGCGCATTGTGCTGGTGGGTGATCCCGAGCGCTTCAGTCAGCTTGCCCGGACCCGAGCACAGCGACTTCTCGTCGTGCAATCCGCGCCTGCGCCGCATCGCCGGAATACCGTGGGTCGGCTGCAGGGCCCGGATCAACACCGCGCTGGCCGAGCCTTCCTTTTCGCAGACAAAGTTCACGCACCAGTGGATGCCGTAAGAGCGATAGACATAGACAAAGCCGGGCGGTCCGAACATCACGCTGTTGCGCGGCGTCGGCCCGCGAAACGAATGCGCGGCCGGTTCGGTGTGATGGTAGGCCTCGACCTCGACGATGATGCCGCCGACGCCGTTCACCAGCATCGTCACGCCGATCAGGTCGGGCGCGACCTCAAGCACGTGGCGGGCAAAGAACGCACGCTTGAGCGGCTTGCCCAAACGGGTCTCGGTTTGAGTGACAGCTGGGCGGCTTTGAGCCATTCAATCTGCGGCCGGGAAGGGCGGAAATGGGTCGGGCATGGCAATATGCTAAAGCCCCGGGACTAACAAGCCGGACGGTTGCGCTTCCCGGTCAGGCGGATTAGCTAAGGTACCTGCCAGAACGGAAATTGCATGGTCGTCGTCGTCGATACCGTCTCAGCTACGCCGCTGCGCCCGCGTCACCCTGAAAAGGTGAATCGGCCGGACGCGCTGTCGCCGCCGAAGCCGGACTGGATCAGGGTGCGCGCGCCGAACACGCGCGGCTACGCCGATACCCGCGGAATCGTCAAGGAAAACGGCCTCGTCACGGTATGCGAAGAGGCGGGCTGTCCGAACATCGGCGAGTGCTGGGACAAGAAGCACGCCACCTTCATGATCATGGGCGACACCTGCACGCGGGCCTGCGCCTTCTGCAACGTCAAGACCGGCATGCCGGGCGCGCTCGATGCCCTGGAGCCGGAACACGTCGCCGAAGCCACCTTCAAGCTCGGGCTCGCCCATATCGTGATCACTTCGGTGGACCGCGACGATCTCGCCGATGGCGGGGCTGCCCATTTCGCGCAAACCGTTCGCGCGATCCGGGCCCGCTGCCCGACCACGACCATCGAGATCCTGACGCCGGATTTCCTCCGCAAGGACGGCGCGCTCGAAGTCGTGGTGGCGGCGAAGCCCGACGTGTTCAATCACAATCTGGAAACGGTGCCGTCGCATTATCTCACGGTGCGTCCCGGCGCGCGCTATTTCCATTCGATCCGGCTGTTGCAGCGGGTGAAGGAGATCGACCCCACCATCTTTACCAAGTCAGGCATCATGGTCGGGCTCGGTGAAGAACGTCATGAGGTGTTGCAGGTGATGGATGACCTGCGCTCGGCCGACGTCGACTTTCTCACCATCGGGCAATATCTGCAGCCGACCCGCAAGCATCATGCCGTCATGCGATATGTGCCGCCCGATGAATTCGCAGGCTACGAGAAGCTGGCCTATGCCAAGGGCTTTCTGATGGTATCCGCGAGCCCCTTGACCCGCTCCTCGCATCACGCCGGCGACGATTTCGTGCGGCTGCGGGCGGCGCGGGCTGCGATCTCCGGCTGAGCCTCGGACATGCCGAAATTCTCCAGCAAGCGCCGGGTTCACCACAGCGCGCCGCAGATGTTTGATCTGGTCGCCGATGTCGAGCGTTATCCCGAATTCGTGCCGCTGTGCCGCTCGCTGAAGATACGTCAACGCACGCCAAAGCCCGACGGTACCGAAATCGTCATCGCCGACATGACGGTATCGTTCAAGCTGGTGCGCGAAGCGTTCACCAGCCGGGTAACGCTGGACCGATCCAACCTCAAGATTCTCGTCGAGTATCTGGAGGGGCCGTTCAGCAACCTGGAGAACCGCTGGTCGTTCGAGCCGAAGCCGGACGACACCTGCGACGTTGGGTTTTTTCTCGCCTATGAATTCAAAAGCCGGATGCTGGCGTTGCTGATGGGGACCATGTTCGACGCCGCGTTTCAACGATTTGCGGCGGCGTTCGAAAAGCGCGCCGATGTGGTTTATGGAAAAGCCGGCACGTCAGGCAGGACACCATCCTGATGGCCTTTGTGATGACCCAATCACGAGCGCGGCGGTCGCCGCCCCTTGACGGCGTTGCGCCGCGACGTCCGCGCCGCGCGCGGGCGCAACCGGCTGGTGGCTTCGCGGCGCGGCTTGGTCGGCGCCTGCGGTCCGCGCGCAAGTTCCATCAGCATTCGCAAGGCCTCCACGACGGAGCGCTGGCGTACAGTGCTGCGGCCGATCGCGCCAAAGCGGCATTCGCGATGCAGAATTCTGCCGTCACGGGCGGCGACGGCGAAATGTACCAGGCCAACGGGTTTGCCCGGCGTGGCACCGCCCGGACCGGCAATGCCGGTAATGGCAACGGCAAGATCGACGCCGGCCTTCTCCAGCGCGCCGATAGCCATAGCGGTTGCGGTTTCCTTGCTGACCGCGCCGAACGTCGCCAGCGTCGTTGTCTTGACGCCCAGCATCGCGCGTTTGGCGTCGTTGGAATAAGTGACGAAGCCGCGATCGATCACGTCGGAGGAGCCGGGAATATCCGTGAGCGCGCCGGCAACCAGGCCGCCGGTGCAGGATTTCGCGGTCGCGATGGTCAGCTTGCGCATCCGGCAAAGATCGAGCAGCGAGCGGGAGAGGGCGCGGGCGTCGCTGCCGCTCATTTCAGTCGCTCCCGCCTTTGTCGTCCCATCCTTTGTCGCTCCAGGGCAAGCGGATGGTCGCGCTCGCCATGGCGGCGATGCCTTCCTCGCGGCCGGTAAATCCGAGCCGTTCGCTGGTGGTCGCTTTGACGGCCACGAGAGAGACCAAGGCCGGCGATCTCGGCGATGCGCGCGCGCATGGCGTCGCGGTAAGGTCCGACTTTCGGGCGCTCGCAAATCAGGGTGACGTCGAGATGGGCGATGCGTCCGCCGCGCGCGGTGACGCGATCGACCGCGTATTTCAAAAAGCGGTCCGATGCGGCGCCCTTCCATTGCGGATCGCTCGGCGGGAAATGCGAACCGATGTCGCCGTCGGCCAGTGCGCCGAGGATCGCATCGACCAGCGCATGGAGGCCGACATCGCCATCGGAATGCGCAAGAAAGCCGCGGCTGTGCGGCACGCGAACGCCACAGATCATCAGATGGTCGCCCTCGCCGAAGGCGTGGACATCGTAGCCGCTCCCGGTTCTGACATCGCCAAGCATGGCGCCAAGGCGGGCTTCTTCGCGGGCAAAATCTTCCGGCGTCGTCAGTTTCATGTTGGCAGGATCGCCTTCAAAGGTTGCCACCGTCAATCCCGCCCACTCGGCAAGCGCGGCGTCATCGGTGAAGTCGGCAAGGCCATCGGCCGCCGCGCGACGATGGGCGTCGAGAATCACATCGAACCGGAATGCCTGCGGCGTTTGTGCAATTCGCAGCCGCGAACGTTCCGGCGTTGCTTCGACATTTCCGTCGCCATCGATCAGCTTGACGGTATCGGTGACGGGTATCGCGGGAACGGCCGCGCCGGTGAGGGACGCAGCGTCGATCGCACGCGAAATCAGCGCGGCCGTGACAAACGGCCGCGCCGCGTCGTGGATCAGAACGATGTCCGGCTTCTGATCGGCAAGCGCTTCCAGTCCGGCGCGTACCGAGGCCTGACGGGTGGCTCCGCCATTGGCCGGAGCCGCATAGCGCAGCGTACTGACCGCGGCGTTAAACATTGCCATGTCATCGGGATTCAAGACCGGCTGTACTGCGAAGATCTGCGGATGACGGCAAAACGGCTGCATGGCGCGGTAAATCACACTCTGTCCGCCGATCGAACGGTATTGCTTCGGACCTCCCGAACCGGCACGAAGCCCGCGTCCGGCTGCGACGAGGATGGCTGCAGTCCGCTCTGTTTTCGGCATTGGACTCAATGATCGGTGATTCTGGGTTGGTTGGGGGAGCACAGGGCTCGCGGACGCACTGCCCTTATCATGTAGAGGCTCGAAAACAGAACAATTCCCGATAGCTGTGGGAAAGGCATATTTTGTTGCAGTGCACTTGAAAGATTGACAGAACTGTCTAAAGTGTAGGCATGAAGCTTGACTGCACAAGATTTGTGCTCAAAAATGAATCCCGGTAGTCGCAAGGAAGCGTCTGCCAGAAAAATGAGAAGTCCGTGACCGTTCTGGAAGCCTCACGCCTTAAGCCATTGAAAATAGGTGATATTGAGGTCGCCAACCGGGTCCTGCTCGCGCCGATGTCGGGGATTACCGACGCGCCGTTTCGGCGATTGGCCGCAAGCCTAGGTGCCGGACTCGTTGTCTCGGAAATGACCGCCAGCAGCGATCTTGTCAACGGTCGGGCGATGTCGCGGCTGCGATGCGAGGCGACCGGAATAGGTCCGCATATCGTTCAACTCGCGGGCTGCGAAGTTGGTTGGATGGCGGAAGGCGCGCGCATCGCGGAAGCCGCCGGCGCCGACATTATCGATATCAACATGGGCTGTCCGGCGCGTCACGTGACAGGCGGCCAGTCCGGTTCGGCATTGATGCGGGATCCCGATCACGCATTGACCTTGATCGAGGCAACGGTTGGCGCCGTAAAAGTGCCCGTGACGTTGAAGATGCGGCTCGGTTGGGACGATCGCTCCCTCAACGCGCCGGAATTGGCGCGTCGCGCTGAGGCCGCAGGCGTGCAGCTGATTTCAGTGCATGGCCGCACTCGATGCCAGTTCTACAAGGGCGAAGCCGATTGGAGCGCAGTTCGCGCCGTCAAGGATGCGATCGGCATTCCGCTCGTCGTCAATGGCGACGTCACCTCGTTCGAGAAGGCGCTGGCCGCGCTCGAAATCTCTGGTGCGGACGCTGTCATGGTCGGCCGCGGGGCGCAGGGCCAGCCGTGGTTGCCCGGCCAGATCGGGCGCCGCCTCGAATCCGGTATTGCCGAATCCTCGCCCTCGCTGGCGGAGCAGCTCGACTATCTCCGAGCGCTTTATGATGACGTTTGCGCGCATTATGGACTGCGTGTCGGCCTTCGCCATGCACGCAAGCATCTCGGCTGGGCGCTGGAAATTGCCGCCCAATGCAGCCGCGCGCCGGCGGCGACGCTTAAAGCATGGCGACAGAAGGTTCTGACATCCGACGATCCGCACCGTGTTCATCGCTCTCTTCAAGATGCATTCGACGATTTTGCATGGAGCGCCGCCGCATGACTTCAGCCGCAGAAAATCGCCGGCCGGCGCCATCCGACGGCGAGGCGATCCTGAATGCATTGCCCAATCCGGTGCTGCTGGTCGCGCCGGACGGCAAGATCGTCGATGCCAATATGGCCGCTGAATCGTTTTTCGAGATTTCGACTCAGTTTCTGCAGCGTCAGTCGCTGAAGGAACTGGTCCCGTTCGGCAGCCCGTTGCTGGCGTTGATCGACCAGGTGCGCAGCAGCGGTTCGCCGGTCAACGAATACAAGGTCGATCTGGGTACGCCGCGGATCGGCGGCGATCGCCAGGTGGACCTGCATGTCGCGCCGCTGACCGAACGTCCCGGGCATATCGTCGTGATGCTGCAGGAGCGCACCATCGCGGACAAGATGGACCGGCAATTGACGCATCGAAGTGCGGCACGGTCGGTGATTGCGCTGGCCGCCATGCTGGCGCATGAAATCAAGAATCCGCTGTCCGGCATCCGCGGCGCGGCGCAATTGCTCGAGCAGGCGGCCTCAGCGGAAGACCGCATGCTGACGCGATTGATCTGTGACGAGGCGGATCGCATTGTCACGCTGGTCGACCGCATGGAAGTGTTCGGCGACGACCGGCCGGTGGCGCGCGGCGCCGTCAACATTCATTCGGTGCTCGATCACGTCAAGCGGCTCGCGCAATCGGGGTTTGCGCGCAATATCCGCTTCGTCGAAGACTACGATCCGTCATTGCCGCCAGTGCTCGCCAACCAGGACCAGTTGATTCAGGTATTTCTGAATCTGGTCAAGAATGCCGCCGAAGCGGTGGTCGATCTCGGCAATGATGCCGAAATTCAGCTGACCACCGCCTTCCGTCCCGGCGTTCGCTTGTCGGTGCCGGGAAAGAAATCGCGCGTGTCATTGCCGCTCGAGTTCTGTGTCAAGGACAACGGCCCCGGCGTGCCGGAAGACCTGCTCCCGAACCTGTTCGATCCATTTGTCACGACCAAGCAGACCGGCAGTGGACTGGGTCTTGCGCTGGTGGCCAAAATCGTCGGGGATCACGGCGGCATTATCGAATGCGAATCCCAGCCGCGGAAGACCATTTTCCGCGTGCTGTTGCCGATGTTCAGCACCGCCAAACACTTCGATCAAAGCAATCGCGATGACGTTTCGGGTACGTCGTTGCATGCCTCACAGAACACGAGATGAGGAATAGCGATGCCCGCAGGTAGCATACTTGTCGCCGACGATGACACGGCCATTCGCACCGTCCTGAATCAGGCTCTTTCGCGTGCCGGATATGAGGTACGGCTGACCGGGAACGCGGCGACGTTATGGCGTTGGGTCAGCCAGGGCGAGGGCGATCTGGTCATCACCGACGTGGTGATGCCCGACGAAAACGCATTCGATCTGTTGCCGCGGATCAAAAAGATGCGACCGAACCTGCCCGTCATCGTGATGAGCGCGCAGAACACTTTCATGACGGCGATCCGCGCGTCGGAGCGCGGCGCCTATGAGTATCTGCCAAAACCGTTCGACCTGAAGGAGTTGATCGCCATCGTCGGTCGCGCGCTGGCAGAGCCGAAGGAGCGGGCGGCCAATCACGCCGATGAAGGAGAGTTCGAACTCGATCCCGCTGGTCGGCCGTTCGCCCGCGATGCAGGAAATCTACCGGGTGCTGGCGCGCCTGATGCAGACCGACCTGACGGTCATGATCTCCGGCGAGTCCGGTACGGGCAAGGAGCTTGTCGCACGCGCACTGCATGATTACGGCAAGCGGCGCAGCGGTCCGTTCGTCGCCGTCAACATGGCAGCGATTCCCCGCGATCTCATCGAGTCCGAATTATTCGGTCATGAACGCGGCGCCTTCACCGGCGCCAATACCCGCGCCTCGGGGCGGTTTGAACAGGCCGAGGGGGGAACGCTGTTTCTTGACGAAATCGGCGACATGCCGATGGAAGCGCAGACCCGTTTGCTGCGCGTGCTGCAGCAGGGCGAATATACCACGGTGGGCGGCCGTACGCCGATCAAGACCGATGTGCGGATCGTCGCTGCGAGCAACAAGGACCTGCGCATCCTGATTCAACAAGGCCTGTTCCGTGAGGATTTGTTCTTCCGCTTGAACGTCGTGCCGTTGCGTCTGCCTCCACTGCGCGAGCGGATCGAGGATTTGCCCGACCTGATCCGGCATTTCTTCGCGCTGGCCGAGAAGGACGGGCTACCGCCGAAGAAACTCGACGCGCTGGCGCTGGAACGCATGAAGCAGCATCGCTGGCCCGGCAATGTGCGCGAACTGGAAAATCTCGCGCGCCGGCTTGCGGCCTTGTATCCGCAGGACGTGATCACGGGCTCCGTCATTGACGGCGAACTGGCGCCTCCTGCCGTCGCCTCGGGCGGCAACGCTCATCAGGGGATCGACAATCTTGGCGGCGCGGTCGAAGCCTATCTCTCATCGCATTTCTCGGGCTTCCCGAACGGTGTGCCGCCGCCGGGCCTCTATCACCGGATCCTCCGGGAGATCGAAGTGCCCTTGCTCACCGCGGCGCTGGCGGCTACCCGGGGCAATCAAATTCGCGCTGCCGATTTGCTCGGACTTAACCGCAACACGTTACGGAAGAAGATACGCGATCTGGACATCCAGGTTTACCGGAGCGGTAGCTAGCGGCGTTTCCCTTCACACCGGCTTCGCCTTGGGTGGAGATGCCGGCTCGCGTGAGCCGAAAGGGCTAAAATCGGGAATACCGGGGCGGACGCTCCGATTTAATCGAAACCGAAGCGGGCCCTGGAAGCCTTTCAATCCCCTTCCGAAAGGCACAAGGCTGTCCGTATCGTTGTTTTCAACGGTAGCTGGCCGTGGAATTGTCGCAATTTGGCAACATTGTGGTATGAATGCATCAGTCTGCTGTCGGTGATGATCCGGCAAGCGGAAGGCCTTCAGCTATCCTTTGCCGGAATGACCAGCGCAGAAACCTCGGCTCCATCGCTCGATCCGACGTTCGCCGAATCCAAAGGGGGGGCCCTGAGGAGGTTCCTGGCGCCGTTTGCGGTTGGGCTGGCCCTGCTATCGACCTTCCTTACCTTTGTGGTGCTCACCGGCCTGACACGGATCCAGCCGACACCCGAAGTCGTTGTTTCTTTCCTGCTGATCAATACGGCCACCATTCTTTTGCTGGTCGGGATCATCGTCCGAGAAGTCTGGCAGGTGGTTCAAGCCCGCCGCCGAGGGCGTGCGGCGGCGAGGCTGCACGTTCAGATTGTAAGCCTGTTTTCGATCATCGCGGTGCTGCCGGCGGTGCTGGTGTCGATCGTCGCCAATGTGACCATCGACCGCGGTTTCGATCGGCTGTTTTCAGGCCCGACCCGCGAGGTGATCCAGAACTCGGTGATCATTGCCCGCGCCTATATGCAGGAACACGCGCAGCTCATCCGTGGCGACATTCTGGGGATGGCCAACGACATATCCCACGCCCGGCCGTTATTCGATCAGGATCGCAAATCGTTCCTTGAGCTTCTGACCGCGAGTGCCGCCTCTCGCGACCTTCCAGGCGCGATGCTGATCGACAAGGACACCAACGTTGTGGTGACGGCGCAAACCGGAATCAAGCTGGCCTTCGCACCGCCGCCGGCGGAATTCCTGAATAATGTCAAGGAAACCGAACCCGAGATTGCGGTGTTGCCCGAAGAGAATTACGTCGCGGCCGTGATCCGGCTGAAGGCGTTCAACGACACCTTTCTGTACGTGGCGCGGATGCTCGATCCGCGCGTGGTCGCGCAGCTCAAGCAAACGGAGGCAAGTGCCGCCGAATATGCCGAGATCGAGTCGCGCCGGCTCGGCATTCAGGTGAATTTCGCGCTGATGTTCGCCGTGATTGCACTGACGATCCTGACAGCCTCCATTCTGATCGGGCTGAATTTCGCCAACTGGCTGGTGGCGCCGATACGTCGCCTCATGAGCGCCGCCAATGTCGTCTCCACCGGCGATCTGCATGTCCAGGTGCCGGTCCATCGCTCGGAGGGTGATCTCGCGCAACTCGGCGAGACTTTCAACAAGATGACACAGGAGCTGCGCACCCAGCGTGACGAACTGGTAAGCGCAAGCGATCTGATCGACAGCCGCCGGCGGTTCATCGAGGCGGTATTGTCGTCGGCAAGCGCCGGCATCATCGGCGTCGATGCTTCCGGCAGCGTCGGCATTCTCAACCGGTCGGCCGAGAAGCTGATCGGTCATGCGGAATTGGAGACGTTGGGTCATCCGCTGTCGGACGTGCTGCCCGAACTCGACGACATGATGAAAACCGCGCGGGAGGGCACGCAGCGGCTGGTTCAGGGCCAGATCACGATCAACCGCGACGGGCATGAACGCAATCTTTCGGTTCGCGTCAGCGCCGAGCAGACCAGCCAGTCGCGCGACAGCTACATCATCACGCTTGACGACATTACCGAACTAGTTTCCGCGCAGCGGACGTCGGCATGGGGAGACGTTGCCCGCCGCATCGCGCACGAGATCAAGAATCCACTGACGCCGATCCAGCTTTCGGCCGAGCGCATTCGACGCAAATTTGGCAAGGTGATCACCGAGGACAAGGCCGTCTTCGAACAATGCACCGACACGATCGTGCGGCAGGTCGATGACATCAGGCGTATGGTCGATGAATTCTCGCGTTTTGCGCGAATGCCTAAGCCGGTGATCGAAGGTGAGGATGTCGCCGACACCGTGCGGCAGGCCGTATTCCTGATGCGGGTCGGACATCCCGACATCGACATCGAAGCCGAGATCAAGGACGAGCCGTTGCGGGCGCAGTTCGACCGCCGGCTGATTTCGCAGGCCCTGACCAACATCATCAAGAACGCGACCGAAGCCATCGAGGCCGTTCCGGCCGAGACGCTCGGGAAGGGTCGCATTGATGTCATCGCTGCGCGCGACAACGATGACATCGTGATCGACGTCATCGATAACGGCATCGGCCTGCCGAAGGTGAGCCGGGCGCGTCTGCTGGAACCCTACGTCACAACGCGCGAAAAGGGCACCGGCCTTGGTCTTGCGATCGTCGGTCGCGTGCTGGAAGACCACGGCGGCCGGATCGAACTCAATGATGCCGCGGACATCCGCCCGGGAGCGCGGGGAGCCTGGATGCGATTGCGGTTTGCGATATCGGGCCATGCACCGAAGCCCGAAGCGAACGAGCCGGCTCCTGAAACAAAACAACCGGCGTCCGGAACCGTTGGACCGGCAGCCGCGACTAACAACGAAACAAAAATCGAAGCCGCAACAGGCAACTGACAAGACAGGCGTGACCCATGGCAAATGACATTTTGATTGTCGACGACGAAGCAGATATTCGGGATCTGGTTGCCGGCATTCTTGAAGACGAGGGCTTCACCACGCGGACGGCGCGCGACAGCGATTCGGCGCTGGCTGAAATCGCCAATCGACGTCCAAACCTGGTGTTTCTCGACATCTGGCTGCAGGGCAGCAAGCTCGATGGATTGCAGTTGCTGGAGCAGATAAAGCGGGATCACGCCGAGGTGCCGGTGGTGATGATTTCCGGACACGGCAATATCGAAACCGCGGTCGCAGCGATCAAGCGCGGCGCATACGACTTCATCGAAAAGCCCTTCAAATCTGACCGACTCATTCTGGTCGCGACCCGGGCGCTGGAAACCTCCCGTCTGAAACGCGAAGTGAAGGAACTCAAGCAGCTCGCGCCGGCAGCCAGTGTCCTGACCGGACGATCCGCCTGCATGAATCAACTGCGCCAGACCATTGAGCGGGCCGCCAAGGCCAATAGCCGAATCCTGATCGTAGGCCCTTCGGGGGCCGGCAAGGAACTGGCCGCACGCACGCTGCACAACATGTCAGGTCGCGCCGACGGGCCATTCGTTGTCATCAACGCCGCGGCGATTACACCGGAGCGCATGGAAGTCGAGTTGTTCGGCGTCGAACAGTCCAATGGCGAGCAACAACGCAAGGCGGGGGCTTTGGAAGAAGCCCATGGCGGCACTCTCTTTATCGATGAAATCGGCGACATGCCCCGCGAAACCCAGAACAAGATTCTGCGGGTGCTGGTCGATCAGACGTTCCAGCGGTCAGGGGGGACGACCAAGGTCAATGTCGACGTTCGCATCATTTCCTCGACGGCACGCAATCTGGAAGAGGAGATCGCCGAAGGCCGGTTCCGCGAGGACCTCTATCATCGGCTGTCGGTGGTGCCGATCCGCGTGCCGCCATTGTCGGAGCGCCGCGAGGATATTCCGGAACTGATCGATTATTTCATGGATCAGATCTCGGTTGCGACCGGCTTGCCGAAGCGCCAGATCGGCCAGGACGCGATGGCGGTATTGCAATCCCACGTCTGGCCCGGAAACGTCCGCCAGCTTCGCAACAATGTCGAGCGGGTGATGATTTTGGCGGGCGGCGGCCCGGAAGTGATCATCACCGCCGATATGCTGCCGCAGGACGTCGGCTCGATGGTGCCGGCGATGCCGACAAGCAACAATGGCGAGCACATCATGGGCTTGCCGTTACGGGAGGCGCGGGAAGTGTTCGAACGCGACTATCTGATCGCCCAGATCAGCCGCTTCTCCGGCAACATTTCCCGTACGGCCGAATTTGTCGGCATGGAGCGATCGGCGCTACATCGCAAGCTCAAGGCCCTCGGCGTCGGCTAAATGCCGGCCGGCGAGCGCATTTCATGCGATTGGCCGCAAATTTACACTCTTTTCCGGGGTTTTCCCATGAAATGCTCCTGTGTTTGGCGCAGTTGAGGTGCAAACCGGCTTGCCTAAAAACCAAGCCTGCCTTCTAATCACACCGCCGTGCTCCCAGAGGGGGATCTCAGGGGAAACCGGCAACCGGGGGACGCTCCGCAAGAGGGCTACGTCTGGTTCAATAAAAAGAAGCAACAAGCGGGATAAAAACAATGGCGGCAGACCGCGCACAAAATCTACAGGACACCTTCCTCAATCATGTTCGCAAAACCAAAACACCACTGACGATCTTTCTGGTCAACGGAGTGAAGCTGCAAGGCATTGTCACCTGGTTCGACAATTTCTGCCTGCTGCTTCGGCGCGACGGTCATTCGCAGCTTGTCTACAAGCACGCGATCTCGACCATCATGCCCGGCGCCCCGATCCAGTTGTTCGAAGGCGGCGAGGATGCTCCGGCTTGAGAGTGATCTGATTGGAACCCCGAGATCTTGAAGGGGGCGCCGACCGCCCGAGGTCGGCAGGGGGCAAGGCAACCGGGCGGGTGATCGTCATCGGCCCTTATTTGCGTATGCGCCGCGGCGATCCCGATGCGCAAACGGACCATCATGCCATGCGGGGTACGGAGGCGCGGCTCGAGGAAGCCGTCGGCCTAGCGCGTGCTATCGATCTTTCGATCGCGCAGGCGCTCATCGCGCCGGTCAGTCAGATCAGGCCCGCGACGTATCTCGGCAAGGGCAAGGTCGAGGAGATCGTCGGGCTTATTGCCGGACACGAAATCGAACTCGTGGTGATGGATTGCTCGTTGTCGCCGATCCAGCAGCGCAATCTCGAAAAAGCATGGAATACCAAGGTCCTCGACCGCACTGGCCTGATCCTGGAAATCTTCGGTCGCCGCGCCAAGACCAGGGAAGGCGCGTTGCAGGTCGAGCTTGCGCATTTGAACTATCAACGCAGCCGCCTGGTGCGGTCATGGACCCATCTGGAGCGCCAGCGCGGCGGCTTCGGGTTCATGGGGGGGCCCGGCGAAACCCAGATCGAGGCCGACCGCCGCCTGATCGGCGACCGCATCGCGCGCCTTGAAGACGAAATCAGGAAAGTCCAGGCGACCCGACGGCTGCACCGCGCTGGCCGGCAGCGGGTGCCGTACCGGGTCGTGGCGCTGGTCGGTTACACCAATGCCGGAAAGTCGACGCTTTTCAACCGCCTGACCCGCGCCGACGTGCAGGCCGCCGACATGCTGTTTGCAACGCTCGATCCGACATTGCGCGCGCTGCGCCTGCCGCATGGCGGAAAGGCGATGCTGTCGGATACCGTCGGGTTCATCTCCAGCCTGCCGACGCAACTGGTTGCGGCGTTTCGCGCGACATTGGAAGAAGTGCTGGAAGCCGATGTCATTCTCCACGTCCGCGACATTTCGCATGAAGATGCCGATGCGCAGCAGCGCGACGTTGATACGGTGTTGCGCCAGCTTGGGATTGATCCCGATGCCGGGCAGCGCATCCTCGAAGTCTGGAACAAGATCGATCGCTTCTCCCCCGAAGAACGCGAAGACCTTGGAAATATCGCCGCCCGCCGCCCGCCGGAGCGCCCGTGTTTCCTGGTCTCCGCCGAAACCGGGGAGGGGATTGACGCGCTATTGGCTGCGATCGAGGACCGGCTGGCATCGAGCCGTTTGACGCTGGACCTGTCGATCGACGCCGCCGACGGCGCCGGCATCAGTTGGCTGCATCGCAATTCGGAAATCCTCAACAAGGAGTTTCACGACGGCCGCTTCGCGATGACCGTGCGCGTCGATGAAACCAAGCGCGACATCGTCGTCCATCGCTTCGATGCCGTGCCGCATCCGGTCTAAATCGCTTCAATCCCCCGACGGCCTGGTGCGGCAGGCGTGCACCCAGAAGGCCGGCGACCTTCACCGGCTGCCTCGTTCGGTTCGGACAGATGCCGCCGAAGCAACCTTCTCCTTGCGCTTCGCCTCATTCCACAGCGCGTCCATTTCTGTCAGCGAAGCGGTCTCGAGCGAACGTCCCTGCGCTTCGAGCGCTTGCTCGATGTAGCCAAAGCGGCGTTCGAATTTGGCGTTGGTGCCGCGCAGCGCGATGTCGGGATCGGCGCTGACGTGCCGCGCCAGATTGACCAGCGCGAACAGGAGATCACCGGTTTCGCCGGCGAGTTCATCGGCGTCACCACGGTCGAGCGCCGCCTCGATCTCGTCGGCTTCTTCGCGGATCTTGTGCAGCACTGCGCGCGGATCGTTCCAGTCGAAGCCGACGCTGGATGCCCTGCGCTGCAATTCCATCGCGCGAGTCAATGCCGGTTGTCCCGCTTTCACGCCCGACAGCAGCGATTTGCGCACCGTTTCCTCGGCCGGCCGCCGTGCGGCGCGCTCGGCCTTCTCCTCCGCCTTGATGCGGTCCCAGGCGCCCTTCACGTCAGAGGGCGTCAACCGTCCGTCCTTGTCGGCAAAGACATGCGGATGCCGTCGGATCATCTTGCGCGTGATGGCCTCGACCACGTCGCCGAACGAGAATGCATTCTGTTCTTCCGCCATGCGGGCGTGAAACACCACCTGCAGCAGGAGATCGCCGAGTTCGTCACGCAAATCGTCGAGGTCGCCGCGCGCGATGGCGTCGGCGACTTCATAGGCTTCCTCGATGGTGTAGGGCGCGATGCTCGCAAAATCCTGTTCGAGGTCCCAGGGGCAGCCGCTGCCGGGCGTCCGCAGCGTCGCCATGATCTCGATCAGGCGTGAAATCTCGCGGGAAGGGGTCATGGTGCACCGAAGCTTGGATTTGAGGGGCCTATATGCCGCAAGATGCGCGCCGATCCCAGCGAAACGACCCGAGCCGGTTGCCATTTCCACCGATTGGCCTTCCGGTCGAGGAGTGCTATGGCCACGGCCATGATTGAACTATCGTCAACCGAAACCGCGCTGGTGCTGTTCTCCGGCGGACAGGATTCCGCCACCTGCCTCGCCTGGGCGCTGCAGCGCTTTGCGCGCGTCGAAATGCTCGGCTTCAATTACGGGCAACGTCACGCCATCGAGCTTGCGTGCCGCGACGATCTGCTGGCGGGCATGAAGTCCTTGCGTACCGACTGGGCCGCGAAACTCGGCGACAGCCACACCCTGGAGATTCCGACCCTGGCCGCGATTTCCGACACCGCACTGACGCGCGATGTCGCGATTGCAATGGGCGAGGACGGCCTGCCCAACACCTTCGTGCCCGGCCGCAACCTGGTATTTCTGACGTTCGCGGCGGCGCTGGCCTACCGCCGTGGCATCCGGCACATCGTCGGCGGCATGTGCGAGACCGATTATTCCGGCTATCCGGATTGCCGTGACGAGACCATCAAGGCGTTACAGGTCGCACTCAATCTCGGGATGAACAAGCAGTTCGAATTGCACACGCCGCTGATGTGGCTGGACAAGGCCAGCACGTGGCGGCTGGCGAACGAGCTCGGCGGGGCAGGGCTGGTCGACCTGATCCGCGAACACTCCCACACCTGCTATCTCGGCGAGCGCGGTGCCCGGCATGCCTGGGGTTACGGCTGCGGTGAATGTCCGGCCTGTGCGCTACGTGCCAGGGGCTGGCGCGAGTATGCGAGCCGGCGGACAGGCCAGGGCTAAGGCATCGATCTTCGTTGGGCCCAGGCGCAATCGGCGAATCAGGCGGCGACTTCTCTGGAATATGAGCTATAGGGAAGTGCTATCTGCATCGTCAGCACACCTTTTTTCTGTCCACAAATAAAGCCGGCGAGTTTATAGCGAAGCATGATCTTGCGCCGATCTCGCTTCATCCATCAGTTGCCCGTTGGGAACGACCGCTCCCTGATCGTGCATGCGATCAGCCACATGCGCCTCCCCGCCAATGGCGAGATCAGCGCTCTTCTCGAATATTTTGCCGAGCCGCGCCGCATTCCCGAAGATTGCGAGGCGATGATGGCGTTGTTTCCGGATGCGCGGGACAAGCTGACGAATTTGCGCGATGTGGTCGAACGCACGGTATTGGACCTGCTGGCCCGGCAGATCCTGACTGAAAAGACACCCGAGGAAGAGCTGGCCACGGTCGGCGCAGAACTTGCGCCCAGGCATGGGCGCGATCCGGCCGAAATCCTGGAACGCTACCGGCGCTCGCTGAAAGAGGGAGCAGCGTCCTACTGGGCGGTCGGTGCTTCCTATGGCCTGAGCGATTTCGGCGCCGGCGGCCAGACCCTCGATGTCATTCTGCTGGGCGATTGCGACATCCAGATGGAAGCCGACTTCCTGCGCCGGGAAGCGGCGCGCCGCGGCGTTGAATTGCGCGTATCGGCGACGTTTCCGGACGATATTCGTTTTGTCGGTGAGCGCAGGCATGACGCGGTTTTCATCGGAGCATTGCGGGCCCGGCACCTTGTCGCCGAGGATCTCGCGGACGGTCTCAACCCCCATGCCGCCTTCATCGCATTCGCCACGCAGCTTCTGACGCAATTGCGCGAAACCACATCCGCGCCAATCCTGATCGACAATCTGCCGGAACCGACTGTTCAGCCGATGGGGCTGGCGGAGCGGGGCATCAAGGGACACCGCACCCGTTTCCGGCTGACCAATGTGGCGCTTGCGGAACTCGCGAATTCGCTTCCTGGCGTCTACGTCATTGACGTCGCGGCCGCGCTGGCGGCGAGGGGCTCCGAACGGATGCTCGACGACGGGCAGGTGGGCTTTACCCATTTCGGCTCGCCAGGGTGGATGCTGCAACGGCCGGAAAGCGAAAAGGCCGCCGTCCACGGCATCTTTCCGGACATGGCTCCGCTGGCGCAGATGCTGGATGGCGACCCCTATGGTCGCGAGGCGGTCATGGCGGAGAAACATATCGATGCGCTGGTCACCGTGACCGGGATCGGGCGCAAGAAATGCGTCATCCTCGACCTCGACGGCACATTATGGCCGGGGGTGCTGGCCGAGACCGGTAGCCCCTTTGCCTGGACCCCGGAAATCAGCGGCGCTTTCTCTTTTATCGGGCTCTATTTCGGTCTGCACGAAGCGCTGCTGTGTCTCAAGAAGCGCGGCATTGTGCTCGCCTGTGTCAGCAAAAATGACGAAGCCACCGTGCGCGAACTCTGGAAATACCCTGATCATCACCCGACGCATCGCCTTTTGACGCCCGACGATTTCGTGATGTGGCGCGTCAACTGGGACGACAAGGTCGGCAATATCCGCTCGATCGCCGAGGAACTGGGCTTTGCACTCGATACCTTCCTGTTCATCGACGACAACCCGGTCGAACGCGATCGCGTCCGCCAGCGCCTTCCGGAGGTTGAAGTCTGGGGCGAGGACATGTTCGGCCTCCGGCGCCGGCTTCTCAACGACCCTCGTTTGCAGTTACCGGTCATCACCGCGGAGGCGGCCACACGAAGCACGCTGGTCAAGGCACAGATCGAACGGCAGCATCTGCGGGCAGAGACCTCCGACGAGGCACGGTATCTCGAATCGCTGCAGATTCAGTGCCGGATCGAATGTCTAACCGCGACCTCCGCGCGACTGGAAAGGGTTGCGGAGCTGTTCCTGCGCACAACTCAATTCAACACCACCGGCCGCAAGTTTTCTGCGGCCGAACTGGCGGCACTGGCCGGAAATGAGCACGCCCGCTTGTTTGCGCTCGACGTATCGGATCGCTTCGGCAATCACGGTCTGGTAGGGGCCGCCGTCATCACCGAAGGGGAAATCCTCGGTCTGGTGCTCAGTTGCCGTGCGCTGGGAATGGGTATCGAGCACACTTTCCTGCGTCACATTCTCGATGCGCTCAAAGCCATATCGGCCTCCGTCCGCGGGCGCATCATGCCGACGTCGCGCAACATTCCGGTACGAAATCTCTACCGCGATAACGGCTTTACGGAAGATGAGCCCGGCCTTTGGGAGTTGCGGTTCTAAAGGTGCGCGAAGTCTTTGGCCTTCAATTCGATCGGCGAACCATGCGGCGTGCGGTCCGCGGCATGGTCCCAGGCATCGCGATAGCGGTGCAGGGTATCGGACGTTGTGACGCCCTTTTCGGCGATCAGCCTTTCCAGCGTCGCGAGCCAGTGCCGGTAATAGGTTTCGCCGGTGTCGGGATCGCCGGCTCGCTGCGCGCGCCTGATTTCTTCCGCAAGCGCGGCCGCCCATTCGTTCCAGGTGAATAGCCCGTGCCCATGCAAGGCCAGCGCCATCGCAAAGGCTTGCGCTTCCCACGGTTCGCGAAACACCGGCCCGTCGTCATCGCGCGGGATTCCGGGCAGGGCGCTGGTCGCCTGCGTTGCGGCCGCGTCCATCATGACGCCGGCTCCAGATAGGGCTCGAACGCATCAATGGATATCTTGGACGGTCGGATCGGCGTCCGGCCCCCATAGCTCGGCGGCATCGAACACGACGGTGTAGAGCCATTGCGGGTTCTCACCGGTTTCCATGGCGGCCGAGTCCGGAAAAACCTGACAGCCATGGTCACGCTCGACCACGCCGACATGGCCGCGCGCGTAGCGCGGCAACCTGGTGTGCGTTACCGGATGAATGTTCTTCGCACGCACGCGATCGCCTGGCTTGAACTTCGCCGGTGCGGGCGCGGGGCGTCCGAATTTGCCGCGAATCATGATGCGCTCGACGTCAGCAGGCGTGAACTTGCCGTGCTTGAGCGGCTTTGCCGGTTCCAACGCATGGCCGGAAGCGACTTCCGCGGCCGCGATGTAGCCCTTGTCGATCAAGAGGTCTTCGAGACCGAGCAGCCACTTCCTGTAATATGAACTACAGAGATAGACATCGGGCGGCAGCGTCTCCCGATAGAAGCGGGAGGTATCGATGTTGAACGCGCCGGCCGCCCCCATCGCACGCACCATCGCCAGCACGCGCGCTTCCCATTCGGCGTGAAACATCGGCTCGTTCGGTTCCGGTTCGACCTTGCCGAAACCGTCCATGCCGCCCATGTCATGCACGCCGTTCACGATGGCGCGCCCGGCGTCTTTGGGAAACCCGTGCCGATCATCGAGTCGCGCGTCACGAGCCCGGCGAGCTGCTGCTCGCTCCAGCCGTCGGTGCCCTCGGGGCGCATCGGCAACACCAGGAAGCGGGTCTCGGCGGTCGAATCCCACACCCGGATCTCGGTTTCCCTCGGCAGGCTGACGCCGAAGTCGGCGAGCACGCCACGCGGGTCTTTGACCGCGCGGGAACGGTAAGGCGCGGCCTTGTACCAGACCGGCGGTAGCCCCAGCATTTCCCAAGGATAGCAGGAGCACAGCGTACACACGACCATATTGTGGCGCTGCGGCGTGTTCTCGACAGCGACGAGATGATCGCCGACCCGGCTGACGTGACCAAGCGCACTCACGGCCTTGGTGGCGTCATCCAGCAAGGCACGCTTGAAAGCAGGATCGGACCAGGCTTTGGCAACCACCTGCGCGCCGTTATGGGGGCCGATTTTCGTCTCGTAGGCCTGGATAATGGCGTCGAGTGCTGCAGGATCGACATAGCCCTTTTCGGTCAGGATGGTCTCGAGCGCACGGACGCGCAGCTCGGTTTCGGACAGCTCCGAATGGTCGTGATCGTGGTGACGATGCTCGTGATCATGATCGGTCATGGGGTCGAGGATAGCCGCAATATTCTGTCGATGTCGAGGCGCAGGAACTGCTAGCATTTTGGCCGACGGCACGGCCAGGGAGATATCGCGTTGACCGAATTTGTGACCATCGAAAAAGGCCTCGGTCCGGACGGCCGCATCGCCGTGGTCCGCTTCGACCGTGGTGACGGCATCAATGCGCTTTCGCCGGAAGCGCTGCGTCAGCTCACCGACGCGGCTCGCAGCTTCGAGGACGACAGCGACACCTCCGTCGTGGTGCTCACCGGCGGCGCCAAATCGTTCAGCGCCGGCTTCGACCTGAAGGACGCCGAAGGACGGTCACGCAGCACCATGGATCTCGGTGCGCTGCGCCGGCATCTGAAACTGGGACCGCGACTGACTCGCGCCTGGCAGGAGATGGAGCAGATTACCATCGGCGCTATCGAGGGCTTCTGTATTGGCGGCGGCGTGGCGCTGGCGGTCGCACTGGACTTTCGCGTCATGGCCCGTGACGCCCATATCCGCGTGCCCGAGATCGGCCTTGGCATGAATATGAGCTGGCAGAGCATTCCGCGCATGCTGCATCTGATGGGACCGGCGCGCACCAAGCAGGCCGTGATCCTGGCCGACCAGCGCATCAGCGCCACTGAAGCCTATGAATGGGGTCTGGTGGAGGAGGTGGCCGATCCCGGCAAGGCTTTCGATGCCGCGATGACCCTCGCCGCGAAAGTCGCGGCTCAGCCGCCGCTGTCGGTCGCCATGACCAAGCTGACTGTCAATCGTCTGGCGCATGCGCTCGACGACCTCGCCAGCCACATGGACGTCGACCAGTTCGCGTTGGCGAGCCTGACCGAGGATCACAAGGAAGGCGTCGCGGCGTTTCTGGAACGACGCAAGGCGCGCTTCAAAGGGAGGTAGGGCTGACGCGCGGGAAGCATCCAGCCCGGGGAAGCCTGACTTCCTTGCCTGTCGGTGAAACCACGGATTCGCATAAGGTATATTATGGAATATTTATATCTATAATTAGATCAGATATTTAGGTGGAATTCCTGCCAAATCAATTTGGTTTGGGCGTTCGCTTTGAGCGGCCTATAAGCGCGCGAGATCGAGATCGCTGATGGCCCCGCGGCATCAGGTCCGTATAGGATGGCATCTCAAAACAACAACAAGCCTCAAGGGAAACGCCAGATGAGATTTTCACGACGCACGCTTCTCAAGGCATCCGCTGCTTCTGCCGTGCTGGGCGGGCTTGGCGCGCCGATGATCGCTCGCGCCGAGACGGCCGAATTTACCTACAAATATGCCAACAACGCGCCGGATTCCCATCCGATGAACGTGCGCGCCAAGGAGATGTCGGCAGCGATCAAGGCCGAGACCAACGGCCGGTTCGACCTGCAGGTTTTCCCGAATAACCAGCTCGGTTCCGACACCGACATGCTGAGCCAAATTCGCTCAGGCGGCATCGAGTTCTTCACATTGTCCGGCCTGATCCTGGCCACGTTGGTTCCGGCAGCCTCGATTAACGGCATCGGCTTTGCGTTCCCGGACTACGACACGGTATGGAAGGCGATGGACGGCGATCTCGGCGCCTATGTGCGTGGTGAAATCGCCAAGGCCGATCTCGTGGCGATGGACAGGATTTGGGATAACGGCTTCCGCCAGACCACGTCCTCGACCAAGGCGATCAACAGCCCCGACGACTACAAGGGCTTCAAGATCCGCGTGCCGGTCTCCCCGCTCTGGACCTCGATGTTCAGGGCGTTCGACGCCTCTCCGGCCTCGATCAATTTCAGCGAGGTCTATTCGGCGCTGCAGACCAAAATTGTTGAAGGCCAGGAAAACCCATTGGCGCTGATCTCGACGGCGAAGCTCTACGAGGTGCAAAAATATTGCTCGCTGACAAATCACATGTGGGACGGTTTCTGGTTCCTGGCCAATCGGCGCGCCTGGGAGAAGGTGTCCGACGACATTCGCGCCATCGTCACCAAAAACATCAACGCCGCGGCGCTGAAGGAACGCGAGGATACGGCCGAGCTGAACGCCAACCTCCGTGGAGAACTCGGAGTCCAAAGGGCTGGTGTTCAATCAGCCTGACGTGACGCCATTCCGGGAGAAATTGCGTTCGGCCGGGTTCTATGCGGAATGGAAGGGTAAATACGGCGACCAGGCCTGGGCGCTGCTCGAAAAGTCCGTCGGCAAGCTGTCGTAACGCGTTCCCGGATCATGCCCTGAGTGCAGGGGTTCGTTATGGCTGATGTCGAATTGACCGAACTTGTGGCCGGCGAGGTGGCTCAGTCCCCTCGCCGCCGTCCGGCTTTGGCGACCGTCGAATATGTCCTGGGAATGCTGGTTGAGATCCCGGCAGCGCTTCTGGTCGTGGCCGAGATCGTCATCCTGTTCGCAGGCGTCGCGGCCCGCTACGGGCTGCACAGCCCGTTGATCTGGTCGGACGAACTGGCCTCCATCCTGTTCCTCTGGCTGGCGATGCTGGGGGCCGCGGTGGCGTTCCGCCGTGCCGAGCACATGCGGATGACCGCTATCGTGGCCAGCGCAAGACCTTCCATGCGCGCCTATCTCGATCTGGTTGCGACCTGCGCCGCGCTGGCATTTCTCCTGATGATCGTCTGGCCGGCGTACGATTATGCCTACGAGGAAAGCTTCATCACCACGCCGGCGCTGCAGATCCTCAACAGCTGGCGCGCGGCCGCGTTGCCGGTCGGTATTGGCCTGATGGCGCTGTTTGCGTTGCTGCGGCTGGCGCGCGCGGGCGATTTCCGCACCGTGCTCGGCGCCATCCTGTCGGTCGCGGTCGTGATTGCGGTGTTCTGGCTTTTGAAGGCCTGGCTGAAGCCGCTCGGCAATATCAACCTAATCATCTTCTTCGTCGGCGTGGCCGGCTTTTGCGTGTTTGCCGGCATGCCAATCGCCTTCGGGTTTGGACTGGCCACCTATGGCTACCTGGCGCTGACGACGAATACGCCGTTGACGGTGCTGGTCGGCCGCATGGACGAGGGCATGAGCCACCTGATCCTGCTGTCGGTACCGCTGTTCGTCTTCCTCGGCCTGCTGATCGAGATGACCGGCATGGCGCGGGCAATGGTGGCGTTCCTCGCGAGCTTGCTCGGTCATGTCCGCGGCGGACTGCATTACGTGCTGGTCGGCGCGATGTATCTGGTGTCGGGCATATCGGGCTCCAAGGCCGCCGATATGGCCGCCGTGGCGCCGGTGCTGTTTCCGGAAATGAAGCTGCGCGGCGCCAAGACCGGGCGATCTCGTCGCCCTGCTCGCGGCCACCGGCGCGCAGACCGAAACCATTCCGCCAAGCCTGGTGCTGATCACCATCGGCTCGGTAACCGGCGTATCGATCGCCGCCCTGTTCACGGGCGGTCTGCTGCCGGGCGTGGTGCTGGCGATTACGCTGTGCACGCTGGTGTGGTGGCGCTACCGCGGCGAGGATCTGCGCCATGTCAGCCGGGCGAGCGGCCGCGAGATCGCCCGCGCGCTTCATCGTCGCCCTGCCGGCATTGGCGCTGCCCTTCGTGATCCGCGTACGCCGTGGTCGAAGGCATCGCGACCGCGACCGAGGTGTCCACCATCGGCATCGTCTATGCCCTCATCGTCGGCTTCCTGATTTACGGGCTTTTGATCTACCGCAATTTCGACTGGCGGCGGATGGTGCCCATGCTGGTCGAAACGGCGTGCCTGTCGGGCGCGATCCTGTTGATCATCGGCGCCGCGACCGGCATGGCCTGGGGCCTGACCCAATCCGGCTTTTCGCGCGCGCTGGCCGCTGCCATGACCGGCCTGCCCGGCGGCGCGGCATCCTTCATCGCGGTATCGATCGTGGCCTTCATCGTCCTCGGCAGCGTGCTCGAGGGCATTCCGGCCATCGTGCTGTTCGGGCCGCTGTTGTTTCCGATCGCGCGTGCGGTGGGCGTGCACGAGGTCCATTATGCCATGATCATCATCCTCGCGATGGGCATGGGATTGTTCGCGCCGCCGTTCGGAGTCGGCTATTATGCCGCCTGCGCCATCGGGCGGGTTGACCCGGCCGAGGGCATCCGGCCGATCTGGGGCTACCTGCTGGCGCTGCTGATCGGATTGATCGTCGTTGCGATCTTTCCCTGGATTTCGATCGGGTTCTTGTAAATAACATAGATGGGACAAAGCCGATGAGCGCAGTCCAAAACCAGTACAGCCATCAAAATCAGTACAGCCTTGGCCTCGACAAGACGCCGGCGAATTATGTGCCGCTGACGCCCCTGAGCTTCCTGGCGCGCACCGCGGCCATCTATCCCGAACCATGTCAGCACCGTTTACGAGGGCCGCGTCTTCACCTGGGCGCAGACCCATGCGCGCTGCCGGCGTTTCGCGTCGTTTCTGGCCAGCCGGAATATCGGCCGCGGCGATACGGTCGCGGCGATGCTGCCGAACATCCCGGCGATGAACGAGGCGCATTTTGCGGTCCCGATGGCCGGCGCTGTGCTCAACGCGCTGAACATCCGGCTGGACGCCGCCTCCATTGCCTTTCAGCTCGATCATGGCGGCGCCAAAATCATCCTGGTCGACCCGGAATTTGCTGCCGTCATCGCCGAGGCGCTCACCCTGATGACCGGGCCAAAACCGTTCGTCATTGATGTCGACGATGCGGCCTTCGCAGGCGGCAAGCGCATCGGCGAGATCGAATATGAGGACGCGCTCTCACAAGGCAATCCGGGTTTTGCCGCACGGTTGCCGGCGGACGAATGGGACGCCATCGCACTCAGTTACACGTCCGGAACCACCGGTAACCCCAAGGGCGTGGTGACCCACCATCGCGGCGCCTACCTGAACGCCGTCAGCAATATCCTCGCTGGCAATCTTGGCCAGCATCCGGTCTATCTCTGGACCCTGCCGATGTTCCACTGCAATGGCTGGTGCTTTCCGTGGACGATCGCTGCGGCGGCGGGCATTAACGTTTGCCTGCGCAAGGTCGATCCCGCCAGGATTTTCGAGTTGATCCCAAAACATGGCGTCACCCATATGTGTGGCGCGCCGATCGTCTATAACACGCTGATCAATGCGCCGGATGCGCCAAAGCGCGCAGCGGCGCGGCCCGTTGTCGGGCTGATTGCGGGTGCTGCCCCGCCGGTGGCCGTGCTGGAAGGCGCCGAAAGCATCGGGATCAAGCTCACCCATGTCTACGGTCTGACCGAGGTCTATGGTCCGGCGTCGGTCTGCGCGGAGCAGCCCGGCTGGGACGATTTGCCGGCCGATCAACGCGCGCAGCTCAAGCGCCGGCAGGGGGTGCCCTACCCGTTGCAGGAAGATGTGACGGTGATCGACCCCGAAACCATGCAGCAGGTGCCGCGCGACGGTGAAACCGTCGGCGAGGTGATGTTCCGCGGCAATATCGTGATGAAGGGCTATCTGAAGAACGAGAAAGCCACCCGGGAGGCCTTTGCCGGCGGCTGGTTTCACACCGGCGATCTCGGCGTGGTCGATGAACATGGCTATGTCATCATCAAGGATCGCTCCAAGGACATCATCATCTCCGGCGGCGAAAACATCTCCTCGGTCGAGGTCGAGGACGTGCTCTACAAGCATCCGGCCGTGCTGTTCGCCGCGGTGGTTGCGAAGCCGGATTCGAAATGGGGCGAGGTGCCCTGCGCGTTCATCGAATTGAAGGACAACGCCCGCGCCACCGAAGCCGAGATCATCGCGTTTTGCCGCAGCCAGATGTCAGGCTTTAAGACGCCGAAGGCCGTGGTGTTCGGTCCGATACCAAAGACCTCCACCGGTAAAATTCAGAAATTCGTGCTGCGCGATCAGGTTCATTCGGCGAAAGCGATTTCGGCCTGAGGCCCTGCCTCGTGAACGCTTGAAGCTGGAACAATCGCTACGGCTGATTCCACGCGTTCCACGCGACCGAAATATGAATGAGCCCAGCGCTCGACTTTCGACATCCGGTCGCATTCCGTTCTTACGCTTGTAACAGAGCAGCGGCAACTTCCGGCGACCGCCGCAGCATATTGCTGCTGGCGAAGCAGTCGGAGATAATTTCGATGAATGTTGCGAGATCGCGCCGGTTCGCCGGGCCGACGGCCTTTCGGTCGGGTTTGGCCGTTACAGTTTTCTTGTCGGGAGTCGTGGGCGGCACCGGCGCCTTTGCCGACGACGATGACATCGGTTTCAGACCGGGAAATTTGCTGATCAGCCGCTCCGTCTATGACAACAATCCGGCCAATGTCATCGCTGGAACGACATTGCTGCCGCCCAACTGTGTCGCTCCCAATTGTGTGACCGCGACGGCGGGTGGTTCCTATCCGTATATCTGGGATAATTCGCTGGTCGACGGCAGTTTCGGCATCACCGCAAAGATCGTGCTGGACCAGCTCAAGCCATCCGGCGAACTGATCAACTCGCTCGAGGTGCCCAACAGCTCGGATCACCGGGTGTCGCCGACCGCGGATCAGATGGTCACCAGCTTTCCGTCCAAATCGGAGATCGCGCTTAATCTGTCGACCGATGGCCGGGTGGTGACGTTCATGGGATATCTTGCGCCCATCGATGCGCTCGATGTCTCGAATTCCAACACGCCGGCGGTGGTCGATCCCACCAATCCCGTCCCCGGAAGTTATTCCCGCGTGGTCGCCGAGGTCGACGAGCATGGACGGTTTCGTTTTACGAAAACCAATGCATTTAGCGGCAACAATGGCCGCGCGGCGATCCTGAACGACCGAAACGGTGCCCGTGTCGTCTACATGTCCGGCAATGCCGGCAACGGTGCAAATCCGCAGCCAAACGGAATCATTATTGGCGCAGGATTGCAAATCCTGACCCCCGAACGGGCGCCGCTTGGCGCGCAGAATCCGGGTTTGCCGACGCCGGTCGGCAGCTTCAACATCACCCAACTCGGGCTAAAGGCGGACAAGATCGGCAAGGATGACCAACTTCCGCGGGCTCACGGTCGCCAACAACGTCACACCAAGGGCAGCGGCGGCAACGGCATCAACACGGTCTACTTTATCGATACGACCGGGTTCGACTCGACCGGCAAGCCACTGGCGTGCCCCAACGGCGTCGGTCTGCCGGGAGCAAACGCGACCCTTCCCACCACGC
Source organism: uncultured Pseudomonadota bacterium (assembly GCA_963729395.1). Taxonomy (GTDB): domain Bacteria; phylum Pseudomonadota; class Alphaproteobacteria; order Rhizobiales; family Xanthobacteraceae; genus Bradyrhizobium. Next base: position 143,662 of record CAVSOS010000015.1, read on the forward strand.
CCATTTATTACGACGCCACGAAGCTGCAGACGGTCGGAGTCGTTCCCTACAACATGTGCATCCTGAAGGGCTTTCCGACGACGCGGGCCAAGACGGCGACTGCGTTTCCGTTTGGGGTCTGGTTCGCCGACGCCAAGACACTCTATGTCACCGACGAAGGCAACGGCACCAACACGTTTGATCCGGTGTCCGGCAAATACACGGCTGCTGCGGCTCAGACCGGGGCGGGATTGCAAAAGTGGGTGTTCGACGCGGGCCTCGGCGCATGGAAACTGGCCTATGTGCTGCAGGCCGGGTTGAACCTCGGCGTGCCCTATACGGTGAAGGATTATCCCACCGGCCAAAACCCGAAGACCGGTCTGCCCTGGGCGCCCGCCGCCGAGGGCCTTCGGAACCTGATGGGCCGCGTCAATCGCAACGGCACCGCGACGATCTGGGCCATCACATCGACCGTCAGCGGAGACGGCGACCAGGGCGCCGATCCGAACCAGTTGGTTATGATCACCGACAACCTGGCCGCAACGAGCCTTCCCGCTGGCGAAAGCTTCACGACCATTCAAACGGCGCGTTTTGGCGAAGTCCTCCGGGGCGTGTCGTTCACGCCGGGAACCGATCGCGACCGGCTTGCGGATGCCGATGACCATCGCGATGACGACCAGGGCCACAACCGCCAATAAGGCCGATGCAGTGACTGGTCAGCCGGCGCCTCCCGGCGCCGGCTGACTTTTTGTCGACCGATCCTGGCAATGCAATAAGGCCTGAAGCCGTTTCAGCCCGCCTGCTCCAGCGTCAGCCGCATGCCGTCATAGGCTGGAATGACGTTCGCCGGCAGGCTCTGCCGCAGCACCTCATAGTCCAGATCGGAATGCATGTTGGTGATGACGGCGCGGCGCGGCTTGAAGCGGTCGATCCAGGACAGCGCGTCGTCGACGCTGAAGTGGCTGGGATGCCCGGCATAGCGCAGCCCGTCGATGATCCAGAGGTCGAGATTTTCCAGAAAAGGCCAGCTCTGCGGGCGGGATGTCGCTGACATCGGGCGTGTAGGCGGCGTCGCCGATCCGATAACCAAGTGCCGGGATATTGCCGTGCTGCAGGATGAACGCCGAAAGCGTCACCGGACCGCCCTTCCCCTCGATGGTGCGGCTTTCGCCGGCCTCGATCGCGTGATGGTCCAGGATCGGTGGATAGTCGCTGCCGGGCGGCGCGACAAAGCAATATGAAAACCGCAGCAGGATGTGCTCCGCGGTCGACTGGTTCAGATAGACCGGAATGCGCCTGCGCTGATGCATCACAACGGAGCGGAGATCGTCGATCCCGTGGGTCTGGTCGGCATGCTCATGGGTCAGGAACACCGCGTCGATGTGGTCGACATTGGCGTCGATCAACTGCTCGCGCAGATCGGGCGAGGTATCGATCACGATCCGCGTGATGCCGCGATCCGCTGTCCGCTCGGCAAGCAGCGAACAGCGGCGGCGGCGGTTCTTCGGATTGTTGGGATCGCACGCGCCCCAGCCAAGCGCCGGACGCGGAACGCCGGCGGAGGATCCGCAGCCGAGGATCGTCAGGGTCAGCGTCATGCCGACAGCTTTCGCAGGGGCGGCACCTTGCTGAACAGGCGGAAGAAATTCTGCCGTGGTCTGCCGCGAAATTTCCTCGCAGCGAGACCCCGCGCGTCTCCGCCAGCACCTTGGCGATTTCAACCACGTAGGAAGGCTCGTTGCGCTTGCCGCGGAATTTTCCGGGCGCGAGATACGGCGCGTCGGTCTCGACCATGATGCGATCGGCCGGCAGCTCGGCGGCGAGATCGCGCAACGCCTGCGATTTCTTGAAGGTCAGGATTCCCGTGAACGAAATCGAAAGGCCCAAAGCGAGATCGCCTTCATCGCAAGTTCCCGCCCGCCGGTGTAGCAATGCAGCACGGCGCGAAATGATCCCTTGGCCATCTCGTCCTCGAGGATGCGGCCGCAGTCTTCATCGGCCTCGCGGGTATGAATGACCAGCGGCAGGCCGGTCGCGCGCGCAGCCGCGATATGGGCGCGAAAGCCGCGCTCCTGCGCTTCGCGCGAGCCGTGCTGATAGAAATAATCCAGCCCCGCCTCGCCAAGCGCCACGACTTTCGGATGGCGCGTCAGCTCGATCAGTTCATCGGCGGAAATGCCGTCTTCTTCATCGGCCTGATGCGGATGGGTGCCAACCGAGCAATAGACGTCTCGGAAATCGCTCCGCGATCGCCAGCAGCCCGCCGAGCCGCCTTACCCGCGTCGAGATGGTGACGATGCGGCCGATGCCCGCGGCCGCGGCCCGCGCGACGATGCCGTCGAGATCGTCGGCGAAATCCGGAAAATCGAGATGGCAGTGGCTGTCGACGAGCATTGGCTTTCCAACCGTTCACGCCGCGGTCGGTTCGATATAGCGCGGAAAGACCGCCGTCGGCGCCGGCAGCACCGTGCCGGCCTTGATCCGCGGTCAGCGCCGCCCAAAACGCGCGAAATCTCGCTGATCGGCGGGAATGCCGAGGATGTCGAGCATCTTTCGCCGACGCCTCGGGCATCGCCGGCTGCGTCAGAATGGCGATCTGCCGGACCACTTCGGCGGTCACGTACAGCACCGTGCGCTGGCGCTGCGGGATCGGTCTTCGCCAGCGCCCACGGCGCTTCGCCGGCGAAATAGCGGTTGGCTTCCGCCACCACGGCCCAGACCGCGTTGAGCGCACTGATGGATCTGCTGGGTCGCCATCGCCGTTCGCGCGATCGCGATCATGCCGTCGGCCTGCGCCAGGATCGCCTTGTCGTTGTCGCTGAAGGCGCCCGGCTCGGGCAACACGCCGCCGAACTGCTTTGCGATCATCGACAGCGAACGCTGCGCGAGATTGCCGAGATCGTTGGCGAGATCGGCATTGATGCGCGCGACGATGGCTTCGTGATTGTAGCTGCCGTCCTGCCCGAACGGCACCTCGCGCAGGAAGAAATAGCGCATCTGGTCGACGCCGTACTGATCGGCGAGGTTGAAGGGATCGACGACATTGCCGACCGATTTCGACATCTTCTCGCCCCGGTTGAACAGGAATCCGTGGGCGATAGACGCGCTTCTGCACGCGAATGCCCGCCGACATCAGGAAGGCCGGCCAGTACACCGCGTGAAAGCGGATGATGTCCTTGCCGATGATATGCACGTCGGCCGGCCAGTAATGCCAGTTCGCGGTCGTTCTCGTCGGGAAAGCCGACGCCGGTGATGTAGTTGGTCAGCGCATCGACCCAGACATACATGACATGTTCGGGGTCGCCGGGTACCTTGACGCCCCAGTCGAAGGTGGTGCGCGAGATCGACAGGTCCTTCAATCCGCTTTTGACGAAACTGACGACTTCGTTCCTGCGCGAATCCGGGCCGATGAAATCCGGCTGCGTTCTTGTAAAGCGCGAGCAGCTTGTCCTGATAGGCGGAAAGCTTGAAGAAATAGCTCTTCTCCTCCACCCATTCGACCGGCGTGCCCTGCGGTCCGCGCCGCACATTGTCCTCGCCGACATGGTTTCGTCTCGCGGCGTAATAGGCTTCGTCGCGCACGGAATACCAGCCGGCATAGCTGTCGAGATAGATGTCGCCGTTGTCTGCCATCCGCTTCCAGATCGCCTGGCTGGAGCGATGATGCTGCTCTTCGGTGGTGCGGATAAAGCGGTCGAACGAGACGTTCAGCCGCTCGTCCATCGCCTTGAATCGGCCGGCATTGCGCTCGGCAACGAGTCGGTCGGCAGCATGTTCTCGCTCTGGCGGTCTGGATCATCTTCAGCCCATGCTCGTCGGTGCCGGTCAGGAAAAACACGTCCTTGCCATCGAGCCGCTGAAAGCGCGCCAGCGCGTCGGTCGCGATCGCCTCATACGCGTGGCCGATATGCGGCACGCCGTTGGGATAGGCGATCGCGGTCGTGATGTAGAAGGACGATTGCGACTTGCGATTCGGAGACTGCGACTTTGCTTTGCTTTAGTCTTGACGGCAGGCTTTGCGCGTTTGTCGACCGATGACCTGTTGCTCTTCTCGCTCGCCTTGTTCTGTATCGAGCACGGTTATTCGACTTCGTTTTCTTCGTCGATTTTTTCAGATGTCTTTTTTGAGCCGTTTCTTCGCTGCGACGTTTTTTCTGTTGTCTTTTTGGTCTTGATCGCTGCGCGCGCTTCATTGCCGGCGTTTTTCGACGCCGACGCCGTCGCGCGTATCGGCTTGCCGGCTTTCTTCGCCTTTCGTTTCTTGACGGTTTTTTTCTTCGGCGTCGCCACCACGATTTCCTTTTATTGCTCGAACACGATTGTTGGGATTGACCATCGGCGGAGCGCCTAGCGCGTCGCCTCCGCAAGCAGCCCGAACACCGAGAAAACCAGCGGCTTTCGCTCGAGATTGTAGTCTTCGGTGTCGCGCGCGGCGCGGTTGATCTTTTCCCACACCTCCGCCAGCCGTGCAAGGCGCGGAAGTTCGCATTGGCATTGGCGTCGTCGGCGCGCAGGCGTTCGCTGACCCAGCGATCGACGCTGTCGATGAAGGCCGCGAGCGCCACCCGGTCGCTGCCGCCGAGCGCGTCTCCAAGCGCATGAAGTTCACGCGGATCGACCTGCGGCAGGGTGGCGAGCAGCGCCGCGGTCCGCTGGTGAAGTTTGACGGCGTCGCCACCAAGCAGCGTCAGCGCGCGTGGCGACACTGCCCTCCGCCGCCTCGGCGGCCTCCGACAGCGCGGGATCGTCGATCGCGAGATCTGGCGGCTTGCGCCGCGGCCTTGATGACGTCGGCGGTGGAGAGCGGCCGCAACGCCAATTTGCGGCAGCGCGACAGGATGGTCGGCAGCACCCGCGCCGGCGCGTGGCTGACCAGAAGGAACAGCGATTGCCGCGGCGGCTCCTCGAGAATCTTGAGCAGCGCGTTGGCGGCGTTGGGATTGAGTTCATCGACGGTATCGACGATGCAGACCCGCCAGCCTTCGACCGCCGCGGTCGAGCCGAAGAACGAGATCGTCTCCCGCGTCTCGTCGACCGTGATCACCGTCCGCATCACGCCCTTGTCGTTGAGGCGTCCGTTCGAGTGTCGAGCAGGCCGCCATGAGCGCCCGCGGCGACATGGCGCGCGACCGGATCGGACGGGATCAACCCAAAGCGTCTCGGCACGCTGCACGTCGGGGGCGAGCGGATCGCGATGGGCGAGAACGAACCGCGCCATTCGATAGGCCAGCGTCGCCTTGCCGATGCCCTGCGCGCCCCCGATCAGCCAGGCATGCGGAATCCGTCCGCTGCGATAGGCATTCAGCAATGCCAGTCTCGGCATCGCGATGCCCGAACAGCACGGTGGTTTCGCGGGGATGGACGGCCGCAAATCTGCGGTTCGACCTGACGGGCGCTCATGCCGAACTGGCCGCGTTGCCGGCACTGACGGCGAAGAAACGGTCACGCAACGCGGCCCATACGCTCGCGGCAACCGTGTTGGCATCGGCGATTGGCATCGATCAGCACGCATCGCTTCGGCTCGTCGGCGGCGATCTGCCGGTACGCGTCGCGCAATTGCTGGTGAAACTTGACGTCTTCCGCCTCGAATCTGTCGGGCTGCGCCGCTGCCGCGGCGGGCGGCGGCGCGCTGCATGCCGACTCCACCGGTACATCGAGAATAATGGTCAAATCAGGCTTGAGATCGCCGATGGTGACCCGCTCCATCGCATTGAGGAGTGTCGGGAGCGACCTTGCCCCAGCCTGCCCTGATAGGCGCGCGTCGAATCCGAAAAGCGGTCGCACAGCACCCAAACTCCCTGGCTTGAGCGCCGGCTTGATCACAGTGCGCACATGGTCGTCGCGCGCGGCTGCAAACAGCAGCGTCTCCGCGTCCGGGCCCAACAGCTTGCCCATGCCGGACAACACCAGATGCCGAATGATTTCAGCGCCCGGCGATCCGCCGGGCTCGCGCGTGACGATGGCGCGCAGCTTTGCGGCGTCGAGACGTTCGGCCAGTATTCTTGATCTGGGTGGATTTGCCGGATCCCTCGCCGCCCTCAAAGGAGATGAATCGTCCGCGCCCGGGAGTTCTTTTGACCGCTGCCTCGGCCATGGTCAGAGCTTCTCGACGCCCGCGCGAAACATCCCGATGACAAGTTCGCTCACGCCATCGATCGCGCGCCGCATCGTCGATCCCGTGCCGACCGATTCCGCCGCATAGACCGGCGCCTCCACGGCGATGTTGCCGCCGCGCCAGACCTTGACCAGGCCGACGCTGCTGGCCGGGCTCGATCGGCGCGCGCACCGGCCCATTATAGACCACGCGCGCGATCAACTTATCGTTGCCGTTTTTCTGCACCATCACCTTGATCGGTTCGGGGCTGGCGAGCTTGACCGAACGGCTGTCGCCGCCAAATACCTTGGCGTAGCCGATCGGCTGCTCGGCCGCGAACAGGGTGCGCGCCTCGAAATTGCGAAATCCCCATTCCAGCATTTTCTTGGCTTCGGAGGCGCGGTCTTCGGGATCGTCGAGGCCGTTGATGACGACGATCAGCCGTATGCCGTTCTGCACGGCGGAGCCGACCATGCCGTAGCCGCCTTCCTTGGTATATCCGGTCTTGAGCCCGTCGGCTCCCTCGAGGGAACTCAGCAGCGGATTGCGGTTCGATTGCCGGATCTTGTTCCAGGTGAATTCCGTCTCGCCGAACAGTTTGTAGAATTCGGGATAGGTCTGGATGATGTAGCGCGCAAGCTTGGCGAGTTCGCGCACCGTCATCTTGTTGCCGGGGTCGGGCAGTCCGTTCGAATTGGCAAAGGTCGATTGCGTCAACCCGAGTTCGCGCGCGCGCTTGGTCATCATTGTCCGCAAAAGCGCGCTCGTTGCCGGCGATCCCCTCCGCCAGCACGATGCAGGCATCGTTGCCGCTCTGAATGATGGCGCCGTGCAGCAGGTCGTCCACCGCAATCTTGCTGTTGCAGGATGGCAAACATGGTCGAGCCGCCTGCGGGCGCGCCGCCCTTGCGCCAGGCATTTTCGCTGACACGGATATTCGTCGGTCAGCTTGACCTCGCCCTGCTTGATGGCATGGAAGACCACCTCGGCGGTCATCAGCTTCATCATGCTGGATGGCGCCCGCAGCTCATCCGCGTTCTTCTCGAACAGCACGCTGCCGCTGGAGGCTTCGATCAGGATCGCGGTCGGCGCGTCGCCGTCGAAGCCGCCCTCTTCCTTCTTGGCGCCCTGCACGCTGTTGTTGGCGGCGTACACCATGCCGCCCCACCCGACGGCCGCGACAACGACGCCCGCGATCAGGCGGCGCCAAACCGATGCCGTGGCGAAGCTGGATTTACGCGAGAGGGATATTTCGACTGCCATTGGCGGTGCCATGAAGCTCGCGTTCTAGCAGTTGGAAGTCGCGCAAACAACACGCCGCTTGCGGGGGCTCGCCGTGCCGGGATTCAATTGCGGGGGTGTTCAAACACCCCTATCGTGCCGGCCTTACGGATTGCCAAAGAAAATCTCCGAAACAAGGCGGAAAAGCGATGCCATCCTCATGCACCATTTCCGCCAACGGGATCGAGATATTCCTGCTCGAACAGGGCGAAGGTCCGCTGGTGGTGCTTTGCCACGGCTGGCCGGAATTATCCTATTCCTGGCGGCATCAAATTCCGGCGATTGCTGCGGCGGGCTACCATGTCGTCGCACCGGATATGCGCGGTTTCGGCCGGACCAGTGCGCCTGCCGATATCGCCGCCTACAGCATCTTCGATCACGTCGGCGATATGGTTGCCCTCGTTGCGGCACTTGGAGAAAAGCGTGCCGTCGTCGTCGGTCATGACTGGGGCGCCCCGGTTGCCTGGCACGCGGCGATGTTCCGCCCCGATATTTTCTCCGCGGTTGCCGGCTTGAGCGTTCCCCCGCCGCTCGAAACCTTGCGTCAGAGCGGCATCACCAATTTCTATTGGCAGTATTTTCAGACGCCCGGTGTTGCCGAGCACGAGTTGGAGCGCGATGTCGATGCGACGATGCGAACCCTGCTTGGGCGCGGATTTTCCGATCCGGCGGCCTCATTGTTCGTCGAGGACGGCAAGGGATTCCTCGGCGACGCCAGCGCGACCAGACCGTTGCCGGACTGGCTGACCGAGACCGACCTTGCCTATTTCAGCGAGGCCTACCGCAAGTCGGGCTTTCGCGGCGGACTGAACTGGTACCGCAACCTTGATCGCAACTGGGAATTGACCGCACCGTGGCAAGATGCCCAGATCAGCCAGCCGTCACTATTCATTGCCGGATCGAACGATTCCGTCATCACCGGTTTGATTGGCGCCAAGCGCGTTACCGACATGGAGCGGGTTCTGCCCAACCTCAAGCAAAAGCTCATCATCGACGGCGCCGGGCATTGGGTTCAGCAGGAACGGGCCGATGAGGTCAATGCAGCCTTGATTGCTTTTCTGGCGGATAGCCGTCGCGAAAAACGGGTTCAATAGAGCCCGCGCCCGGCCAGCAATTCGCTCGGTCCATGCGGGTCGACCGGCGCATAGGCGGAAACCGGCCTGGCGCCGGAGGCGTAACGACCGTCAGTCTTCGTACGATACGGCGCGCGGGTTTTCGAGAACGCGACCGCTGGAACGCGTGCGGGCGGAGGCGGACATTTCCGACGTCGCGTTGATCGAGGCGTGATCGGCCTGGGTATTGCCGAGGTTGTAGGGCCGCCCTTCGGGCATCGGAACCTCGCCCCGGATCGCGCGGCCCGAGGATGGCGTTTCCGGAACGAACGGACGGGCGGAGGCAACCCGAACCAGCGACGGCGACGGCGCCGGAACGCCGGTGCGCAAGGTCGCCATCAGCTGGCGGTCGTCGGAGCCTTCGAGCGGCGCCCGGCCGACATATTCGACCCGCACCCGCGCGACGCCGTTGCCCTTGAACTCAAGCAGCTCGGCGGCCCGGCTGGAGACGTCCATCAGCCGGTTGCCGTGATAGGGTCCCCGGTCATTGACGCGAACGATCAGCGATTTGCCGTTGGAGAGATTGGTCACGCGCGCATAGCACGGCATCGGCAGGGTCGGATGGGCGGCGGTCAGCGAGGCCATGTCGAAAACTTCGCCATTGGCGGTCAGCCGGCCGTGGAAATCATCGCCATACCAGGAGGCCAGGCCCTCCTCGCGATAGTTGACGGTCTTCTTCCGGGACATAGACCCGTCCAGCGACGGTATAGGGTTTGCCGACGCGGTAGGTGCCACCGCCCTTGGGCACGGGATCGCCAAACGCCACCACGCGCGGGCTGCGAGGAAACGCCATATTTGGGATCGATGCGGCTGGCAGAATTTGCCCGACGAGGCGCAATTGGCGACGAACAAGGCATGCCGCTACGGCTGCAACGCCCCGCGCCGCCCGTAGAACCGGATCTGACCGTCAAATCCCCATGCGCCCCAATTACCATTCCATCGGCCGCATGCCTACTTGAGGCGCACAGCCGCTACACGTCCCCAATGCAGCCCACTTCCGCACCAAGATATGAATATATCGCAGCCCGAACACGGCGGAAATGGGGAGAGCTTGGTGGTGCAGGGTAATCGGGTGAAGCAGATCGTGACAAAAGGCTGAAGTGCTGAATCTGTTGTGATCCACTAAGTCGCAGGGTGGAGGACGGTGATGGATTCGGACGGAACACGATTTGCAGTGATCACGGAGACGACGAGTTTCCTTCACTATTTCAGCGGGTTGCCGGATCATCGTCAGGCCGGCAAGGTGGATTACCCGCTGCCGGAGGTGCTGCTGCTGATTCTTCTGGCGGTTCTTGCGGGCGCGGAGGCGTTCACCGACATCGCGCGATTTGGCGAGCGGAAGATCGAGCTGCTGCGGCGGTTTCGGCCCTATGTGAACGGCACGCCCTCGCATGATCATCTCGGCGATATCTTCGCCACGCTCGATGCCCGCGCCTTCCAGCTTTGCTTTGTGGCCTGGGTCGCGGCGCTGACGAACACGCCCGCGGAGGTGATCGCGATCGATGGCAAGACGTCACGGCGCTCGTATCAGACGAAGGGCTCGAAAGAGGCGATCCACATGGTCTCTGCCTTCGCGGCGCGGCAACGCATCGTGCTGGGCCAGGTGAAGGTGAAAGAAATCGAACGAGATCATCGCCATCCCGGCGCTGCTCGACATGATGTCGATCGAGGGTGCGGTCGTGACGATCGATGCGATGGGTTGTCAGCGTGACATCGCCACGAAAATCATCGAGAAAAAGGCCGATTACATTGTCGCGCTGAAGGGCAATCAGGGCACCCTGCGCGAGGATGTCGAGGTCTTCGTCGAGGAGCAGAAAGCCTTGAAATACAAGGATACCACAATCAGCACGCACGAAACCATCGATGCTGATCACGGCCGTATCGAGGCCCGAAACTACACGGTGATCCACGATGTCGACTGGCTGCAGGCGCGCCACCAATGGCCGGGCCTGAACGCCATTGTCGTGGTCGAAAGCCGGCGCGAAATCAACAGCAAGATCACCGACGAGACGCGCTTCTACATCACCTCGCTGGTGATGCTGGCCGCTGTGGTCGGCCCGATGATCCGCGCGCACTGGGCCATCGAGAACTCCTTGCACTGGGTCATGGACATGGTCTTTCGCGACGACGAATGCCGCGTCAGAACCGACAACGCCCCGGTCAATTTCGCCACCTGCCGGCACATCGCCTACAATCTCACCCGAAAGGCCCCGGGCAAGGATTCAATCCGCCTCCGGCGCAAAACAGCAGGGTGGGACGATGAGTATCTCGCAAGCCTCATCGCCGCGTGATTAAATTCACCCGATTCCCCTGCTTGGTGGTGGTGAATTAATGGTTGCGTTAGATGGCTGCCGTGGGGAGCCATAGAGCGGTCCATTCACTGGAGCTGGTTGAGCTGAGCCGCGCCCCCGCCATGCCTCAGAACATTCCGCGGCGAGGTTCGCGGCGGCAGCGTATCGGTGTAGCTCAAGGCGCCGTATTCGAACGCCCGGCGGCCGTGATGGCCGAGTCCATCATCAGCAAAACCACATGATTTTCAAAGGACAGCGCCCTGCCCTTCATGTTGTTTGGTACGTTCGATAGCATCTTATTGTGCTGCGGCTAACTCCGAGGTTAGGTCCCTAAGTGGAGCCGTTGCGGCTTATCCCGTATTTTTGACGAGAATCCCGGCTAGCAAAACTCCGAATGCAATTTTGGGACGGTCCAACGATGCGTCGCGTGTTTTTCGGACTGCTATTTTTTTCGCTAACGGCCTGCAGCGGTGCTTTCGCCGGCGAAGCACTGGCGCCCGGCTCCGACCCCGGCGGTTCGCTTGAAAAGCCGTCGCCGGCTGGACAAGTGAACCCTTCCAAGAGCCGCAAGCGGGCCGTAAGAGCCCAGCCTGAAGCGCACTCCGGACCGCGGTCGTTACCGCTCTCGTCGGCGTCGGCCTATGCGTCGGAACATGCAACCAGCCTGCCGATTTCATCGCCTCCCAACCCGGCGTCGCCTCAGAGCAATTCATGGACCGGCTTTTACGTGGGAGCCGGCGCCGGTGCGGCACATCCATAGCTGGCGCTGGTCTTTCTGGCTCTGAGGAAGAGCCCTCAGGCCTGAACGGCGGGACGGAGGAAGGCGGTCCGACACGACCACGCTCGTTGACGAAGCGCCGCAGGCTGCCATAAACAGGCGCACCAGAAGCCATCTTTGGCCGGTAAGATCAGCCGCAGACCTGAACTCGTCGTATTCGCCAGCCGTGGCGCGTCATGACGCGATGCGCAACCAGGCGACAGTCGCCGCCTCCTTCGTAGTTTCCACCGAAGCTTGCGGGGTAGCCGCCCCCGGCGCCGAAACCGCCAACTCCGACGCCGCCTCCCCTGGCCGAAGCGCCAGTCGCAGAACCTAAGCCAACCACGGCAACAGCCATCAACGCCAAAATCGTTTTGCGCAAGTTACCTCTCCTCGTTTGCGTCGTCGCACCCGCGGCAATTCAACCGACTGACAGGTAATATGTTTCATTAGCCCAGAAATGCCCGCACCAGTAAAAAACCCGCCGATCCCTCGACGGGGTTGAATTTTGCAGTTGACATTTGCACGAACTGGCGCTCGTCCGTCATTCGCTACCTATTATTCGCAGACATCCACGTTGCGCACTCGCCAGCCGGACGATGTCATCACGCGCTGCTGAGCCAAGTGGCAGCCGCCGTAGCCGTCATCACCATAGGGATAACCGTAAGGGTAATCGTAACCGTAGGGATATGCGTAGCCGTAGTAGCCGCCATAGTATCCGAGACCGAATCCTGCCAATCCGAGACCGTAGCCATATCCGCCATAGCCTCCTCGCCAACCGCCCCCGTGGAAACCGCCGCCGCCAAAGCCGTGGCTGCCGCCGCCGAACCGACCCCCGCGGGCCGATGCGCCGGTTGCTGCGCCTAAACCAACCACGGCGACGGTGATCAAAGTCAAAATCGTCTTACGCAACTTACTCTCCTGGTTGTTGTCGTCGCACCCATGACAACTCAAGCATTTGAAGAACTAAACGTTTCATAATCCGGATCTTGGAACCAGATGTCAGCTGAGGACCGGCATCCGGATGCGTGAGGAAGAGAAGCGGAAAAAGGATGCCGAGAAGGCAATGCGGCCAAAGCGAAGAGTTAGGCTGGCAAGGGCGAAGAAGCCTGAGCCGCCGGCCGGTTGGAAATCCAGCGCAGCGCCAGTCGAAGTAGGCCGGTTCCACGCGTAGGTGCACCGGCACGGCGCTGGTGACAGCGCCGTTTTCTGTTTGTTACATCCCGGTTGAAATCAGCCGCCCGCGCAGTACGTGCAGCCGCCTTCCTGCGCGCGGTTCACCCCCCATGTTCCGGATGGAATGATGGTGATACCCGGGACCACATTTGCCGCCCATTCCTTGGCGGCTTCGTCCGCGCTCACGCCGGCGTTGCCGGCGAGCATCTTGCTCTGCGCATGCAGCGCGACGTTGCAGGCGCCGATCACCGTGCCGTTCGCGAGCAGCCGGTCGAGCGCCATATCGTCGACCAGAAGCACACCAGACTTCGGATGCAGGAACGGATTCTTGACCGCCGGCGCCTTGGTCTCCGGATCGAGGATCTTGAATGACTCCCCGATCTTGTATTTTTGCCACATCTCGTTGCCGAGCGCGATCGGGAACGCACCGTGGCGCAGGACGATGACCGCCGTCGCGGCAAACGAGTTCGCGCTCGGCGGTCCGTGCGGCACCAGGAACGAGTAGGCGAACGCAAGCGGGAATCCGGCGTTGGCCGCGTAGGCGTCCACCACCTGGCGATGACGTCCCTTCAGCACTCCCGGCCAGTCCGGCCCGTCGGATGGCGCTGCCGCGGATTGTGCGCGCACCGGCGTCCCCGCAAACCCCGCGAGCCCGAGTGCCATCGCGCCGGCGAAACGGCCGAAGAAACCTCGGCGGGGCATCTTGTTGGTCATGTCGTGCGTGAGATCGGTCATGTGGTCCTCCATTTTCTGCATCTGCGCAAACCATCGGCTAAGCGAGAAGGCGGTCACAACAATCGGGACATCGCCGCTGACAAACGGTAGCAGTCAAACTATACCATCGCTCAGCCGGCATCGATCAAGGCGCCGTCGCGTTCCTCTGGGGCACCGGCGGCACGACCGACGCGATGCTGTTTGGGCCGCCCGGGGCAGCGGGTACGAATTTGTACCGGGCGTTCGAAGCCCGACGCACGCCGTTGCGCGGGTGGCTCTGAGGAAAAGCCCTCAGGCCTGAACGGCGGGACGGAGGCGAGAAGGCGGGTCCGACACGACCATGCGCGTTGACGAAGCGCCGCAGGCTGCCATAAACAGGCGCACCAAGAGCGTTGGTTGGCAAAGCGCTTGCTAACAGCCATCTTCGGCCTCAGGCGTCTCTTGGATAGCTGAACAGTTCTAGTGGTTTGGAAGGGTGGCCGAGTGGTTTAAGGCACCGGTCTTGAAAACCGGCGTGCCCGCAAGGGTACCGTGGGTTCGAATCCCACCCCTTCCGCCAGTCCAGAACAGAACTGCGAACGCCGCCAGTAGCCGATTTTACGCCCGAAATGGCGGCGAGTGTTCTGAGCAAATCGCTTTTCGATCCCATGATGCGGACCTCGCGGTCGGCAACCTCGACCTTCTGGGCCAGGGCACGCAGGTGGTCGCGGCGATAGCCGCCGCCTTCAGTCCGCATCCGCTGGCGGGCGGTGGCTGCGAACTTGCGTAGCATCGTCGTGGTGATGGGTTGCTGAGCCGCGCTTTCCAATGCGGCCTGGGCACGCATGGCGTCGGCCTGGGACTGATCCCGGATCGCCTTCAAACCGGCGAGACGTTCCTTCAGTCCCGGGTCGTTCAGATCGGCGACACCGGTCTCGATGGCGTCGTAGAGCCGCTTGAGACGGAGGTCAGCCTCCGCGGCGCGCTTGTTCAGTTCGGCGATATGCTCGCGCCGCCGCTCGGTGCGTTCCTGGCGACGGTCCAGTACAGAGGCGAGAACTTCCTCCAGCCGTTCCGGAGCCAGCAGGCGGTGTTCGATATGCCCGGCAACGAGGTTGTCCAGCTTCTCCATCGGCACGCTTCGCCCGACGCAGCCGGTCTCGCCCTGCCGGGCCTTGGTCGCGCAGGTGTAGTAGCGGTAACGGCTACCCTTGCCGGTCCGGAGCGTCATCGCGCCCGCGCATTTGGCGCAGAAACAGATGCCGGTCAGCAGGGTCGGCCCGCTGACGATTCGAGCCGGCGTAACCTTCGGGTTGCGCGATCGCAGATGCGCCTGCACTGCATCGAACGTGACCTGATCGATTAGAGCTGGAACCTCGACGGCGATCACTTCGCCGACCGGCTTCAGTTCCTTACTCTTGCTGCGCTTGTTGAACTCGTGGCGGCCGATATAGGTCGGCCGTGTCAGGATGCGGTGAACCTGTCCGATACCCCAGCGTCCGCCGTCGCGCGTGAAGATGCGCCGGCTGTTGAGATGGACTGCGATGTTCTTGACCCCCATGGGGCCGCTGGTGCCGTCGCCCTCCAGGGCGAGCCGGTAGATCAGGCGCACCGTATTGGCGTGGAGCGGATCGATCTCCAGCTTCTTCTTGATCTTGGTCCCGCGCTGCTCGGCCGCGACCACACGGTAACCAATCGGCGGCAGCGAACCGTTCCAGAAGCCCTGCCGCGCGTTCTCCTTAAGGGCTCTGAGGACGTGCTTGGCGTTCTCCTTGGACTGGTATTCGTCGAACAGCGCCATGATCTGGCGCATCATGACATGCATGGGATCGTCGCCCATCTCCTGGGTGATGGAGACGAGCTTGATGCCGTTTTTGGCAAGCTTGCGGACGTAGAACTCGAGCTCGAAGTGGTCGCGAAAGAAGCGGCTGAATGAATGGACCACCACCACGTCGAACGGCGCGGGCTTGCTGGTGCCGGCCTCGATCATCCGCTGGAATTCGGGCCGGCGGTCGTTGGTGGCGGATGCGCCAGGCTCGACATAGGTCTCGACCAGCCGGTAGCCGCGCGAGGTGCAGTAGCCCTCGCCTTGCCGCCTCTGGTCCGGGATCGAGACATCGTGCTCGGCCTGTCGCGCCGTAGAGACGCGCAGGTACAAAGCGGCACGCAGCGGCACGGTCATGGCGGATGCTCCCTCTTACGGTCACCGGCACGGCCCGAACAGTTCATCGAATAGATCGCCGAACCATGCCTCGAACACGTCCACCTCGGCGTCCGTGACCGGAATGCGCTCAGGCCAATCGTCGCTGACGGTCCAGCTTGACAGGTCGTGCCTGGGCGGCCGGCCCGCACGACGTTCCGGCGGGGTAGCGTAGTCCAAGAGGTCGTCGGGTGGAATCCCGAACCTGACGCGTCGGGGCCGCCTGCGGCGAGAATGAGACATCCCGCCAGCATCCAGTAACTTGGCTGCTTACGGAACCGGATGATTCCAAGCCGCGCGCTGCCGGCGGCGAAAACCTGCCAAATGCGATACCGGTTGCTCCGGTCGAGAGAGGAGCGGTTCGCTCATCGTGAGCCATGACCGCTTGGCGAGCCCGTGCCGGGGCAGCGACAGTCGGTCAAGGCCGCAGCCGCGAAGCGGTGGCGCGTCTCCGCGACAGCCTTGAGGGACTGGCGATGGTCCGGCCTCTTCGCGGCAAGCGGTCTTGCTCGGTATCTGGACAAGTATGGGCGGGATGGCGCACGGATGGTTGATATACTTGATGTCTTGAGCAAAACGTATGGCAAGGGCGTTTCTGAGGAAGCTCAAAAACTCAAATCACCCCAACCACATGCACCCAGCCGACGGCGGTGCTTTTATCTTGCCGTCCTAATCGAGCGCCCAACGTCTGCTCCACACTACGATATTTCCTTCCTTGGAAACTGTTCATCACACGTCAGTCCGCATGCAATTCATACGCACGCCGATCGCTTGCTGATGCGTCGGTTAGTGGCTGCTGAACCGTCGTGCGCCTGTTGCAAACAGCGCGCTCGGCCACCGATGCGGAGGACAATCGGATGGCATTGTGAGCGCCGCCTACGTTAAGGTTTACTGATCTGGGGATTTCGGTTTCGCTTCGGGAATGATACCAGTAGAAGGATATTCAATGCTTTTAATTCTTACCTTCGCCGCCGCCACGCTGTCGCTACTGGCATTTCTCGCCGTGCTCCAGCTTCCGAAGGCCATGAGGAACGTGGTCCAACAGGTGCATGCCGAACGGACGGCTGAGCGCCAGCAGGCTGTCACGGTTGAGTGCATCTACCGTGATTACCTCGGGTACACGAACATAACGTCACTCATAACTACTCCGATGGAAGTCGGGACGGCGAAAGAGCAAACATTGGCTTCTATCCGATATTTGGCCAGCGGTACCCACCTAGATTACTACTATACAAACATCAGGCGTGCCGTAAATTTTGCTGCAACGGCTAAATACGCGCTGCGCGAAAAGCGCCCAGACGAGTTCGGCGGTTACCATGAAAGAGCGGTGGCCGAGTGGCACGCATTCCTCAAATACGCCGCACGGGAGGCCGGTGATTACCATTCCAGCGAAAAGGTCAAACGCCTTGCCGGAATGTCCGCGGAGCTTTGGGAAGAAATAGGCATTGGTTTAGGGCTCGGCGAGGATGAAGTCGCCAGCAGAATCGAAGCGGACGGCCGCTCAGTGCAAAGTCTCGAGTCTGTCCGCGAGAAGGAACAAGCCACCGACTGGATGAAACGCCACATCGGAAAGATGTGAGTTGCTTGGCGACCTCCGCGTGTGAATCGACCGGAAAATTGAGAGGAACCACCCAAGGCCAAGGGGCTTGAATGTTCTGGGACACGTTGGAATCGAGCGAAGCCGAATTTGCCCAACAGCTAGTGGGGGAGCTGAAGGATATGGCATGGGTTAGGCCGATTATCGATCGCATCAACAAGAATGGCGGCCTCAATCGCGAAAACCTAGATAACCTTTTGCAACTGAAGGACCAGCTGTTCGAGCTGCGGTTCGCATATGCGCTGCACCAGGCCGGCGTGGCTCCTCGGCATGAAGTTCCAGGCGAAGCGAAATCCATGATCGATTTTGGATTTGAGTCGAAAGGCCAGCAATGGGCTGTGGAGATGATGCGGCTCGGAGAAACCGAGGCAGTGAAAGAGGCCACAGTTTCTCGGCCTGTCGAGGACGGCATCCAATTGACCAGCCGATACCTGTCAACAGACGCCATCACAGACGAGACATTCAAGGCGATACGGCGGATTTGCCAGAAGTGCGAGCGTAACGGGCGACCGCATAAATTTCGGGAGCCGGGAGATACCTTCCAGGTGCTTCTGGTGGATGTTCGCACGTTCCTCAACGGCGGCAGCGAAGATGATCTGCTTCATGTCGCATTGGGCGCCAATTACGTTGCCGAACAATTCAGATATTATTGGAAAGGGCGCCCGATTACCGGTGCTTTCCACGAACATACGAGCCTTGAGGGCGCAGCCGAGATGCGCCAACGCGTGCACTTTCTGGGCTTTGTGCGGGAACGCGCTTACAAGCCGGGCGAATTTACCGCTTCGACCTACTTTGTCGCAAACCCGCACCTCTTTCGAGATTCCGTCGCCGTCAGAGCCGCCGTCGCGACTTGGCCGTTGCAGCCGGTCAAGCTCCCGAAGAGCGCTGACTGACGGGACGCATAGCTGGGCCTTCCGACCCAATGTTCACCCCGCCAGCAACTACAACTATCGGTGCCGTGAAGCGTCGGAGGGTGTCAATCCGCGGCAAAGCGTCGGGCCGGATACCGCGCGCTCGGCTACACGATCGAATGCCACCACACGCCCCACCGCAACCGCCTTCATCATGCCACTGCGCCATCAGGCTCAGCCGATTATAGTACTATGGCGTAGACATAGTGCTCATCATCGTCGTTCGTGGCCCGCCAATTTCCCGAGTGTCCGGCGTGAGGCGATGCGCCCGCACTTTATGATTGCACCCCGGCGTTGATCACGCATCCCGATCGCCACAATCCGATCGCGCTACGCCTGCGATGAATTGTAGCCGCCAGGACCAAGACCGATCAACCGAAGACCGATCAGCCCAAATAGTCCTGACTCCCGTCTCGTATCTTCCGCCTGATTGGAGTTAGGGCCGGACTCGCCGCTTTCGTCGCTTTCGCGTCGCTCCATCTTGTCGATGTCGCCAGAACACAAAACGCTACTGCCGCGCTTTTGGACCAACCGACTCTCTGGCCGATATGGGTGACTATCGTCGAATATGCATCGACGAGCAGCCCGCGCTGCGCGGCATTCGAAGAAAATGTTTTTTCCGATGCCGCGGTCGACACCCTGTTCAAGCAACAGGTTGCATTGATGGCACAGACGATGGTGAGATGCTCAAGGGCCGCATGTCGTTCGCGGAACAGGGCGGACAGCGCGACAGCCTTGGGACCGCGCAACTGGCGCTCATGTCCCATCATCCTGATGAAGCCCTTTCGGCATTGCAACAAAGGTCAGGCCGATTTGTTTCTGCCGGATCCAGGCAATTCTGCATTCGTAGACCGAGGAGTTGTTGGCCATCACCAGACGAAAGCGGGCCGGTACGAAGGCGGGGTTCTCGATATCGATGGCGGCGCCCTCGGCTGAGATATTTCGAACCATACAGCTCATGACCGAGCCGCCGGACGACACGTAAGCCGGCTCACTGATCTCGGTCCGTGGGTACTTCCGCTTTTCTTCCATCGACGGCGGCCTCGACTGGCAATTGCGGGCAAGAATAGCTTCAAACATTAAATAAATCAGGCTGGTTGGTTGGAGGGAATTCAGAACCCGAGAGGCCAGCCCCCGGGGACTAGACTAAGGTCGAACTCGCCGAACCGCCGTCGGCCGTCTTGCCGACAACCGCGCCTGCCGTGGCTCGCTTCCGGCCCCTTATCGGTGCGGTACACGGGATCGCAAATTTTTGTTCGTTATCCTGTTGGATACGGGTAATCCCCTCGCGTTTTCGAAAAGCCGCACCCCTTCCGTTCATGATGTCGACGGGGTAGCTTTGCCGGCATGATCGGCGCGCAGGCGCAACGCCCGCTCAAAACGAACAAGCGTCAAGGGAGAAGCGCCGTGTTCGAGATCCTCGATCAACGGACGAATTTGACCGCCAACCAGATCAAGATCCTCGCCGCGGCCATCATCGGCGATGCCCTGGAATTCTTCGATTACTTCCTGATCGGCTTTGTGCTGGCCTTCCTGATCGGGCCTTGGAAGCTCACCTTCGGCCAGTCGGCCATCGTGCTGATGAGCTCAGGCATCGGCGCCATCATCGGTGCCTTTGCGTGGGGTTGGCTCGCCGACCGCGTCGGCCGCCGCAAGGTCTTTATCGGCACCGTATTGAACTTCTCGATCGCGACGGGTCTTCTCTATTTTACGCCGGACAATGGCTGGATCTATCTCGCGATCATGCGCTTATTCGTGGGTGTCGGCGTGGGCGGCCTGTATTGCGTGGACCTGCCGCTGGTGCAGGAGTTCATGCCCTCCTCCAGACGTGGCTGGGTGGGCGGCATCGTGACCTGCGTCATCCCGCTGGGCGTGGCGCTCGGCGCGGTGATGGGCGCCGTGGTGGGCTCCGGCGAGTGGCGGCTGCTGTTCGCAGTCGGCGTGTTACCCGCGCTGCTCGTCCTGCTGGTCCGCCTGTGGGTCCCGGAATCGCCACGCTGGCTCTGTCGCCAGGGCCGCTATGAGGAGGCTCGCCAGTCGCTTGCCTGGGCGCTGCAGATGGAGCCCTCGGCGTTGCCATTGCCGACGGCGGCCGACGCCGGTCCGGTCGTCAAGAGCAACTGGCTCGACCTTTTCAAATATCCGCGCAGCCTGCTCGTCTCCTGGCTCGGCAACGCCGGCGCGCAGACCGGCGTCTACGGCATCACACTCTGGGTGCCATCGCTGTTCGTGCTGCTGCTCAAGGTCACGCCGCAGGAAGCCGCCAGGATGATGATCCTGCTTTCGGTCTGCGGCTTCGTGGGTCGGGTCTGCTTCTCCTTTTTCTCGGAATGGATGGGAAGGCGCACCGCGGGCGGCCTGCTCGGATTCGGCGCCGGGATCATGACCATCATCGCGGGCTACCACTACGATGCGATGGTGATGGGCGCATCGGCGTTCTGGCTGTTGCTGGCCGTGACCTTCTTCTTCGCCGACGGCGGCTTCGCGATCGTGGGCCCCTACGCAGCGGAGGTCTGGCCCTCACACCTCAGAACATCGGGCATGGGCTCGGCCTACGGCTTCGGCGGCATCGGCAAGATCATCGGCCCGGTCGGACTTGCCCTGATCGTAGGCTCCGGCAACTACCTCAAGCCTGACGTGCCGTTGCCGAAGGTCCCGTTGGCTTTCGTCTATCTCGGCTGCTGGTTCTTGATGACCGGCGTGGTGTATTATTTCTTCGGGTTCGAAACCCGGGGCAAGTCGATCGAGCAGATCGACAGGGAACTGGCCGTCACCGCCTGATTTATCCATGACATCTTTATCCATGACATCGGTTCGAAGGGGTAACTTGATACTTGATCGCGACTTCCGCCGACCTTGCGGGCGACCCGGCCGTGATCGCCCGTGCCGAAGCCGTTCGTCCGGCCGTCGCGGCGGCTTCAAACGAGATCGAGAGCACGCGCCGGCTGCCGCCGGCGCTGCTCGACAAACTCCATGAGGCAGGACTGTTCCGCCTGCTGCTGCCGCGCTCGTCGAACGGGATCGAAACCGATCCCCTCACCTTCTTCCATGTGATCGAGACCATCGCCCAAGCCGACGCGTCGACCGCGTGGTGCCTGAGCCAGGCCGGCGGTTGCGCCATGTCGGCGGCCTATCTCGACCTGCCGGTGGCGCATGCGATCTTCGCCAACGACCCGCGAGCGGTGCTTGCCTGGGGCCCCGGCCCGAAGGTCAAAGCCATCGAGTGCGACGGCGGCTACAGGGTCACGGGCGTGTGGGCCTTTGCCTCGGGCGGCCGCCATGCGACCTGGCTCGGCGCCCATTGCCCGATCTACCAGGCCGACGGCTCGCCCAGGCTCGACGCCAATGGTCCAGGGCAGGAACGCACCATGCTGGTGCGTGCCGAAGACGTGCAGTGGACCGACATCTGGAACACGGTCGGCCTTCGCGGCACCGCCAGCGACCAGTTCGCGCTCGAACGACTTCTTTGTCCGCGCCGACCATTCGATCACACGCGAATTCGATCAGGAGTGCCGCGAGAATGGCCCGCTTTATCGCATGGGCTCCGGCACCTGCTACCAGGTCGGCTTCGCGGGTGTCGCCTGCGGCATCGCCCGCAGCGCGCTCGACAGTTTCATCGATGTGGCGCGCAACAAGGTGCCGCGCGGCCACAAGAGCCCGCTGCGCGACAATGCCGTGGTGCAGTCCAATCTGGCGCAGGCCGAGGTCAATCTCCGCGCCGCGCGAGGCTTCGTGCTGCAGTCGATGGCCGACATCTGGAAGGAGCTTTCGGCCGGCGACCACCATCACCGTCGAGCAGCGCATGACCGTTCGCATGGCTGCCACCCACGCCATCCACAAGGCGCGCGAGGCGGTCGACTTCGCCTACAATGCCGCGGGCGCCACGGCGATCTTCGAAAACCACCCGCTGGAACGCCGCTTCCGCGACATCCACACCGTGACCCAGCAGGTGCAGGGCCGGCTCAGCCATTTTGAAACCGTCGGCGCCTGGATGCTGGGCGCTCGATACCGACTTGACCTTCGTTTAAGGAGAACTGCCATGCCACTGGGCGGACTGCAGCATTACACCATCGAACCCTCCGATCTGGAGCGCTCCAAGGACTTCTATTGCGACGTGCTGGGGCTTGAGAACGGCGATCGTCCGCCGCTCGATTTCCCCGGCTACTGGCTTTATTCGGGCGGCACCGCCACCGTGCACCTGATGGGCACGCGCAAGCCCCGCGAGGGCATCGTCGTACGCGGCACCGAGAAAAAATTCGACGACACCGGCCGCCTCGACCATATCGCCTTTGCCGCGACCGACGTCGACGGTGTGCGCAAGCGGCTGCGATCGAAGAACGTGAAATTCCGCGAAAGCATCGTGCCACGCACTGGCGATACCCAGATATTTCTCCACGATCCCGACGGCGTCGGCGTGGAGCTGAATTTCCCCGAGCGCCTGATGTGCCGTTCGGCGCTTCCGGACGACCTGCAGCGGATGGCGGTTCTCCATAAGGTCACGACACAGCCATCTCTGCGGCGCGAAACGGTCAGCTTTTTCACAACTTTGCATGACGAGTTGAAGGGCCGCGCCGCTGCGGCAGGATAGCCGGGTGCCGCGCCTTTCAACCTACCCCAGGGCATGTGCGCCCGGCTATTCGCGGCTGGTCGAGCGGCGCGTCGCAAACTGCTCTCCGCTCCGATTCGATCGGAACGGACGCCCCTTATGCTTAATTTTGAAGCACTCGCGCGGGAAAGCGGTTTAGTCGAGCCCCCGCTCATGGCTGAGGCGGACCATTTCCTGGATGAAAATGGCCTTTTGCTTGTCGTCCAGGCTGGCGAATAGCGGCTCGGCAGCGTCAGCGACATTGCGCTGATCCTGCGCACGATCGTTGAGAAACTGGGCTTCGTTGCGCATCTGCTCGATGATGTCGTCCGGTGGGTCACGCTTTGCACGTGCGATCCTCAGATTGAGGCGGTCGGCGCCATTGTGGCCGAGATAGTGCATCGCGCTATTGAAGGCGGTCCAATTCTTCTCCTGCTCGGGCGTGAGGTTCAATTCAGCCTTGATCCGATCGATGTTGGCATCGCTGTTGGCGACGATCTGTTCGGCGCTCAGTTGTGGTTCGCCTTCCTGGGTCAGCACCGCCGTCGCCTTGGTTGCCTTGCCGCCTTTGCCGGCTTTGGCCGTCTTCGCGGAACCGGGCTGCTTGGTCCCGTTCGCTGCGGGCGCCTGACCATTGTTCGCAACGCCGAGCACGCCGGTGAACACGCCGACGACACCGCCGATTGCGCCACCCAACACCCCACCGACCGGCCCGGCCGCCTTGTTGCCCTCCTGCGCTCCCTGCTGCGCGCCCTGAACCAACCCTTGCGCATCCACCGCCGAAGGCGGGTTGAGAAGCATCGCGACAAATACCCCAAGCGCGAAACGCAATCCTAGCTGCGCAAGCGCGGTCGGTGTCGTGCTGATCATTATTTGGTCTCCATAGTCGAACGGGAAGGGCCGGTGGGACGATTTTGGGCGACGAGCATCTGCCTGATCTGGACATTATCGTTTTCGGACCGAGCAAGTCCACCGACGCACCGTACTGTCCGGATCATGAAAAATCCGACACCTACGCGTTTATCGACCGAGGCGGAACCTGCAGTGCCATCACCCTTGGACCCACGCCAGTTCCGGTGTGCAGCGCAGTATCTTTCGTCACGCTGGCAGCAGGTCGGCTTAAGCTCGCGATCTCAAGATCGACGATGCCTGAGGAAATTCCGCTGCCGCCAATTTGATCACAACGTTGTTTCAAAATTCGAGGACCTGATTTCTCGACAGCGGCCGGCAATTCTGCTCTGATCCTCGCCACGAAATCTTCGCCCGCGTCGCAGCGCTGTTTCCGGCCTGCCTGACTACCAAGAAAGAATAACAACGAGATTTCTGTCTTACGACGGTTGGCTCACCAGGGAGGGAATGCCATGTCACGGAGGAGGCTTTCTCGACGGCAATTCGTAGCTGCCACCGCGCTGTCATCGGCGGCGTTGATCACCGCGCCATTTGTTCGAACCGCTCATGCGGCCGGCAAACTCACGATGGGCTTCTGGGATCACTGGGTGCCCGGACGCCAACAAGGCTGTCTCCGATCTGGTCAATGAATGGGCCGCCAAGGAGAAGGTCGAGGTTGCGATCGACTTCATCACCAGCCAGGGCAACAAGAATCTGGTGACCATCGCTGCCGAAGCTGCAGGCGAAATCCGGCCATGATATCCTTGCCGATGCCGACATGGTGGCCCCACGCCAATTCCGACATGCTGGAGCCCGTGAACGACATCATGGAGCCGCTGATCAAGCAGAACGGCGAGGTGAACGGCACGGTGCAGTATCTCGGCCAGTCGGACGGCAAGTGGCTCGGCGTTCCCGCCTGCAGTCGGCAGCCAGATCAAGGGTCCCTGCTCCCGCATCGACCTGATGAAGAAGTATGCCGAGCATCGACGTCCAGGAGATGTATCCGGCGGGCAGCCCGCCCAAGGCGGACAACTGGACCACGGACACATTCCTGAAGGCGGCGGAGGCCTGCCACAAGGGCGGCTTTCCCTTCGGCATCGGGCTCGGAGAGACCACCGACTCGCGTCGATACCGCCGGCGCGTTCTTCCAGGCCGTTCGGCGCCAAGCTCGTCGATGCCAAGGGCAACCTCACGGTCAAGACCGACGAGGTGCGGCAGGCGCTCGAATTCTACAAGAAGCTGATCGCTTTCCTGCCGCCGGACGTGGCGGCGTGGGACGACGCCTCGAACAACAAGTGGCTGGTTTCCGGCACGCGGCGCGATGATCATGAATCCGCCGAGCGCCTGGGCGGTTGCCAAGCGTGACGCGCCGCAGGTTGCGGAGCAGTGCTGGACCCACGGCTTCCCGGCAGGACCGAAGGGCCGATTTGCGCCGTTCCTGCCTTTCTTCTGGAGCATATGGAATTTCTCCAAGAACAAGGAAGCGGCCAAGAGCCTGCTCGTTCATCTCTCGCAGCCGGCTTCGATTGAGAGGTTGGTCGCGGCCAGCGGCGGTTACGATCTGCCGGCATTCGAGAAGCTGACGACCCTCAAGACATGGGCCGAGGAAGGACCGCCGAAGGGAACGCTCTACCACTATCCCAACCCTTACAAGCATCAGATCCTGTCGATCGCGGCGTCGCCGGCGCCACCGAAGGTCGCCCAGCAGATCTACGCGCAGGCCATCCTGACAAAAATGTGCGTGAGGTACTATCAGGGCGAAGCGATGGAAAAGACGCTGGCCTGGGCGGAAGGCGAATGCGAAGGCTTCATGCGGAGCTGACCAGTTCGCCGCGGCGGCCGCTCGCCGCTGTGGCATGAGTAACGATCGTGCTGTCAACGCGACGCACGGAGAGCCGTGATCACCGCGCTCAGGTGATCGGTCCGGAAGACAATTCCGGACGCCGGCTCTCTGACATGAAACGGACGAGGAAGACGCACCATGGTTGATGTCGTATTTCAACCGAACAGCGCTGCTCAGGCGCGCGTCGTGCGCAAGCGTTCCAGTTTGCGGGCCACGCTCAAGCGCAAGTCGACCGCCGCCTTTCTCATGACGCTGCCGCTGATCCTCCTGATCGCGCTCATGGTGCTTTATCCCGGCGTTCTACTCCCTGCATCTGGCGACCCTGAACAAGTCGATGCAGCGCTTCGTCGGCTTCGGCAATTTCGAGTTCCTGTTCAAGCGCGAAACCTTCTGGCTGGTGGTGAAGCAGTCCTGCATCTTTGCGATCTCGGCCGTCATCTTCAAGGCGCTGATCGGCTTCATCGTCGCCCATTTCGTTCACAACATCCCGGCCAAGGGCCAGCGCAAATGGCGCGGCATGCTGCTGGTGCCGTGGGTGATCCCGCCGGCGATGAGCACGCTGGCCTGGCTGTGGCTGTTCGATCCCTCCTACAGCGCCTTCAACTACACGCTGTCGTTTTTCGGCATCGGGCCGATCCCGTGGACCGGCGACGCCGACTGGGCGCGCTTCTCGGTCATCCTGGTCAATGTCTGGTACGGCGCGCCGTTCTTCATGATCATGTATCTGGCGGCGCTGAAATCGGTGCCCGAGCAGCTCTATGAAGCCGCCGCCATCGACGGCGCCAACTGGTGGCAGCGGATCTGGTACGTGACGCTGCCGATGATGCGCAACATCATCGCGATCACCACGCTGTTCTCACTGATCGTGACCTTCGCGAATTTCGACATCGTGCGCATCCTCACCGCCGGCGGACCGCTCGACCACACCCATATCTTCGCGACATGGGCGTTCAGGGTCGGCATCGAGGGCAGCGATATTCCGCTCGGCGCCAGCGTCTCGCTGTTCATGGTGCCGATACTCGCGGTCGCTGCGATCTTCATCCTGCGCGACATCAACAAACGCGGGAACGAAGCCTGATGACGAGC
Organism: uncultured Pseudomonadota bacterium; assembly: GCA_963729395.1. Taxonomy (GTDB): domain Bacteria; phylum Pseudomonadota; class Alphaproteobacteria; order Rhizobiales; family Xanthobacteraceae; genus Bradyrhizobium. The sequence goes on from CAVSOS010000015.1 coordinate 170,155, forward strand.
GCCGATCGTGATCGACAAGGCCGGCACCGACCCGCGCTGTCAAATATGGCAGCATGAGCCGCGACCGCGCCTGGGCGCTGCGATGGTCGTACTTCTTCCTCACGCTGTTCGCGATCTTCTCGCTGGTGCCGCCGCTTTACATGCTGATCACGTCGCTCAAGAGCAGCGCGGAGATTTCGGCGGCGACCAATCCGTGGTGGGTGTTCCATCCGACGCTTGGCGAACTACGTCGAGCTTGCTGACATCGAACCAGTTCCTGACATTCTTCCTGAAACTCGGCGATGGTCTCGATCTTCGTGGTGACGATCACCATGCTGATCAGCGTGCCCGCGGCGTTCGCGCTGGCGCGGATGCGGTTCTGGGGTTCGGCGACGCTCGCGACCGGCGTGTTCCTGACCTACCTGATTCCTGACAGCCTGCTGTTCATTCCGCTGTTCAAGATGTTCGCCGTGTTCGGCGACTGCACCGGAATCCAGTTGATCAACCGATGGTACGTGCTGCTGATCGTCTATCCGACGCTGACGGTGCCGTTCTGCACCTGGATCATGATCGGTTATTTCGCGTCGATCCCGAAGGAACTCGACGAGGCCGCCATCATCGACGGCGCGTCATGGTTTCAGACCCTGACGCGGATCTTCATTCCGGTGGCGCTGCCCGGCCTGATCGCCGCGACCATCTTCGCCTTCACGGTCTCATGGGCGCAGTTTCTCTATCCGCTGGTTTTCACCACCTCGACCGATCAACTGGTGCTGCCGGTCGGCATCATCACCACCCTGATCAAGGGCGACGTGTTCAACTGGGGACAGATCATGACCGGCGCCCTGCTCGGCGCTGCGCCGCCGCTCATCATCTACGCCTTCCTGATGGACTACTACATCGCCGGCCTGACCGCCGGTGCGACAAAGGGTTGATGCTCATGGCTGACGTGACGTTGCGTAAGGTTATCAAGCGTTATGACGACGTCGAGGCGGTGCGCGGCATCGATCTCGACATCGCCGACCACGAATTCGTCGTGCTGGTGGGCCCGTCGGGCTGCGGCAAGTCGACGACGCTGCGGATGATCGCGGGCCTCGAGGACATCACCGACGGCGACATCATGATCGGCGGCGACGTCGTCAACGACGTGCCGCCGAAGGACCGCGACATCGCGATGGTGTTCCAGAACTACGCGCTTTATCCGCACATGACGGTTGCGGAGAACATGTCGTTCGGACTGCGTCTGAAGCGCTATCCGAAAGCCGAGATCAAGAGCGCGGATCGACGAGGCCGCACGCATGCTGGACATCGCCGAACTGGTCGACCGGAAGCCCGAAGCAATTGTCGGGCGGCCAGCGCCAGCGCGTCGCGATGGGTCGCGCCATCGTGCGCAACCCCAAGGTTTTCCTGTTCGACGAACCGCTGTCCAACCTCGATGCCAAGCTGCGGGTCCAGATGCGGATCGAAATCAAGAAGGTGCACCAGAAAGTCCGCACCACGACGGTCTACGTCACCCACGACCAGGTCGAAGCGATGACGCTCGCCGACCGGGTCGTGGTCATGAACCACGGCCGCATCGAGCAGATCGGAACGCCCAACGACCTCTACCACAATCCGGCCACCCGCTTTGTCGCCGGCTTTATCGGCTCGCCTGCGATGAATTTCGTGCCGTGCCGGCTTGAGGACGTCGCCGGCAGGTTGCACATCCGGTTGACCGACCGTATCGCCTTCCCGCTGCCGGCCAGCTCGCGCGGCGCGATATCAGGGCATGTCCGCGCGAATGAAAAATTGCTGCTCGGGCTGCGGCCGGAGCACATCACCGAAGCCAAGGCCGCATCCGGAGCCGGGCGTGGAAGCCTTCGACACCGTGTTGGACGTGACCGAACCGATGGGGATGGAGACCCTGATTTATTTCACGCTTGAGGGAGCGCAGGTCTGCGGACGGGTAATCCCAATGCCGGGGCCCGCGACGGCAGCCCGCTTCGATTGGCAGTGGACCTCAACAATATGCACCTGCTAAACGAGGGTACCGGCGCCGTCCTTTGACGGACGCGCAACAAGAAGATCAAGAAGGGGGTGGAATGGCGGCCAACAAGAAGAAAATTTTCATTACTGAATCGATGTCGCAGCAAGGACGATCCCTGCTCAAGGAGCGGGACGACATTGAGGTCGTTGAATTCCCCAATATGATTTCCGCCGGCGATTTCGAGGCGATGCTCAAGGCGCAGGCGCCGGTCCATGGCGTGGCGCTCGGCCCGACCCGCTTTGGCGAGCCGGAGCTCGTGGCATCAAAGGACATGCAGGTGGTGACCCGAATCGGCGTCGGCTACGACGCCGTCGACGTTCCGGCGCTGAGCCGCCGCAAGATTCCGCTGATGGTGGCAGGCACCGCTAATTCTCCGTCCGTCGCAGAGCAGGCCTTGTTCATGATGCTGACGCTCGCCAAGCGCGCCGTCGAGATGCACGCGCTGGTAAAAGAGGGAAAATGGGGTACCCGGCTCGGCAAGCTGCCCTTCGATCTGTTCGGCAAAACCGTTCTCATCGTCGGATTCGGCCGCATCGGCACGCGAACCGCCAAGCGTTGCCTTGCCATGGAAATGAACGTCCTGGTCTATGATCCCTATAAATCGGCCGCCGAGATCAAGGCCGCCGGCTGCGAGCCGGTCGCGGACCTCGATGCCGCACTGCCGCGTGCCGATTTTGTCAGCATCCATTGCCCGAAGACCCCCGAAACGGTCGGAATGTTCAATGCGGCGCGGTTGAAGCGCATGAAGGCGACAGCTTATCTGATCAACACCGCGCGCGGCGGAATTATCGACGAGCCGGCGCTGTACGACGCGCTGGTGTCCGGCAAGCTCGCAGGTGCCGGTCTCGACGTCTTCGAGCAGGAGCCGCCCCCGGTCGGCCATTCGCTGTTCGAGCTCCCCAACGTCATCGTTGCACCGCACGTCGCCGGGGTAACCCGGGAAGCGGTCGACCGGATGAGCGAGCAAACCGCGCGCAACATCCTGAGCGCGCTCGACGGCGAGCCGATTCGTCAGAACGTCATCAATCAGGACGTGCTCGGTTGATCCGAGCGCGACGGCTTGCTGCTTCGCCGCATGAAACGTCCGCAACACAGGTATCGCCATGGCCTTCAGGGAATACGGCAATTATGACGGCATCGGATTGGCCGATCTCGTCCGCGAGAAGCAAGTCAGCGCGACAGAGTTGCTGGACGAGGCGATCGCCCGCACCGCAAAAGTCGACCCCGAGATCAACGCGGTGGTCGTGAAGCATTACGACTATGCTAGGCGGCAGATCGATCGTGGGCTTCCCGAGGGCCCCTTCACGGGCGTGCCGTTTCTGCTGAAGGACCTCGATCTGCTCGACACCACGCGAACGACTTTCGGCGCGAGTGTTTTCAAGGAGAACATCGCCGATCATACCGGCACCCTGACCCAGCGTTTTCTCGACAGCGGGGTCACGATCTTCGGAAAAAGCTCCAGTCCGGAATTCGGATTGTTGCCGACCACCGAGTCCCGCCTGTTCGGTCCGACCCGAAACCCCTGGAATCTGAAGCACTCGTCCGGAGGTTCTTCCGGCGGCGCGGCAGCTGCCGTCGCTGCGCGCATTCTTCCCGTGGCCCATGCCAGCGACGGCGGCGGTTCGATACGCATTCCCGCCTCGGCATCCGGCGTGTTCGGAATGAAACCGAGCCGTGCGCGCAATCCGCTCGGCCCCGATCGCGGCGAAGGTTGGGGCGGGTTTTCCTGCGGTCATGTCGTAAGCATCAGCGTGCGCGACAGCGCGGTCATGCTGGATGCGATCCATGGGCCCGAAGCATCGAGCCCCTATGTCGCGCCGCCGCCGGAACGGCCTTTTTCCCAGGAGGTCGGACGCGATCCCGGCCGGCTGCGGATCGCCTTTACCGACAGGTCGCCTTATGGCGACGCCATCGATCCCGAGATTGCGGCAGCGGTTCGGGAAGTCGCCGCCCTGCTGGCCGGGCTCGGCCATCATGTCGAGGAACGGGCGCCCGAACTGGCCGCCGATCCGGCAGCCGTGATGGCGACCATTGTCGCCGCCAATACCGCGCTGAGCGTGCGGCTTGCCGAACAGCGGCTCGGCCGCGAAATGACCGATAGCGACTTCGAGATATTGACGCTTGCGAGCGCACACAACGCGCAAAAGGCAAGTGCGACCGACTATGTGGCCGCGCAACTCGGCGCCTTCGCAATTTCGCGTGGCCTCGCCAGCTTCTTCGAGACCTGCGACGTATTCCTGTGTCCGACGCTTTGCTCGCCACCCCTGCTCATTGGCGAGATCAACTCGATGTCGAAAGATCTGTCTCACATCGCGCCGATCCTGCGGCGTTACATGCCGGGAACTTCCATGTTCAATATGTCCGGCCAGCCCGCGATGTCGGTGCCGCTGGCCTGGAATGCCGCCGGGTTGCCGCTCGGCATGATGTTCGCGTCGCGCTTCGGCGACGAGGCGACATTATTCCGGCTGGCGGGCCAACTCGAACAGGAGCGCCCCTGGCGGAATAAATTGCCGCCGGTTTGCGCCTGAACCGACAAAACTCAGCCGCATTCGAGGCCGAGGAAAGAAAAATAGCACCCGGCCGTGGAACTCATTTCACGCCGATGGCGTCATGTTTTGAGGCCGAGATTCTGAATATCCGGAGGCTGAAGTTTTGAGCCAAAGCGACCCGACCGACCATGCGCTCGCGGCCATCGCCAGCATCCGCGATCAACCGGACGCCCATATCGAACCGGAAAAAGCTGCGGTCGAGGAAAAGCCGATCGCTCCCGAGTTGATTGAGGCCGATGGTTACCACAAGGTCGGGCCCGGCCCGATGGCAACGATCCGCATCAAGTGGACGGTCCGACGCGAGGATAATGGCGATTATTATGTCGACGAGACGATTGGCGAAAACTCGGCGTCCATCGTCAGCGGACCAATGGCCGGGGATGCCGCGATCAGGTTTGTCGACGAGCGTGAGAGCGAGGCGCGGCGGCAATTTGAACAACTGAAGAGCGAAATGACCGGCCGTAGCGCCGCGGCCAATCTGGTCCGGAAAGACGGCGGCGAAATGTAGTCGCCGCGGCTTTGTCGCATCGCGGTTTGACGCTGTGCTAAAGCAAGCCTGATGGTTCGAATCCTGCCCCACCTCGCCGCCGCCTTTTTCCTGGTGGCCGCATTGGCTCATGCCCAACAGCCCACTCGCCTCGACGACATCGTCAAACGCGGGGCGTTGCGCGTCGGCATGACCGGCGACTATTTGCCATTTGCCTATCTCGACAAGGCGACCTCGAGATTCCGCGGCTTTGATGTCGATATGGCCGAGGCGCTGGGTAAGGCCCTCGGCGTCGAGGTCGAGTACGTTCAAACCGCCTGGCCGCGGTTGATGCAGGATTTTGACGCCGACAAGTTCGATATCGCGATGGGAGGAATATCGATCACGCCCGATCGGCAGCGGCACGGGGTTTTCTCTACGCCCGTCATGCTCGATGGCAAGACCCCGATTGCGCGCTGCGCCGACAAGGGCAAGTACGAAACCATCGCCGATATCGACAAGCCCGGCACACGCGTAATCGTCAATCCCGGCGGCACCAACGAGCGCTTTGCCCGCGCCAACATCAAAAGCGCCGAGATCACAACCTACAGCGACAATGTCACAATCTTCGACCAGATCGCCAACGGCACTGCCGATCTGATGATGACGGATTTATCGGAGACGCGATATCAGCAGAAACTTCATCCCGGCGTGCTATGCGCCGTGCATCCGGGCAAGCCGTTTGACGTTGCCGAGAAGGCTTACTGGCTGCAGCGCGACGCCGCTCTTGCGGCTTTTGTCGATCGATGGCTGCAGACCGTTCGCGACAACGGCCGGCTTCGAGCAGATCTACGCCGCTTGGTTCGAATAAAATCAACCGGGTCCGCATTCCCGACCGGGCCTCGGAAAACGCGTTGAACCAAAGCGACCAATACAAGACTTATATTGTGAAAGTGATGCAGCTCACGCTGCAAGAAATTGCCGAGACGTGCGCTCGGGGCTGAGTTTCCACTGCTCAGGAGGTTATGATGAGGGCGCTTTTTGCATTCGCCGTTATTGTGCTGGCGAGTTCCGCGGCACAGGCCCAGTACACTTTCGATTATGGCGGCCGTACCATTCGAATTGATCCGGATCGTGGAACGATTTCGATACCGGGCGTCTACGACAACAGCGGACCGCGAACCCGGCGCTCGCACAACGATGAGGATATCAACCGTCCGCGCAAACAGCCGTCTCAGCAGCAGACCAGAATCGATTTACAGGCGCCCGATGCGGGTGCCATGCGGACCGAACAGGCTCCGGCGCCTGTGAACCCATCGCCCGAGCCTTCAACCGCCACAGCCAATGTTGTGCCCGCAGATACCTCGACGTCAACGCAGCCTCCAGCCAGCGCGCCGGCGCCGCTGGTCGAGCAGGACGCTGCCCCCGTCGCCAGGCCGGCCCCGGCGCCTGTCGTTGCAACGGCCCCGGCGCAGCCGACGCCTGCTCCGGCGACCTCAGCAGCTCCGTCAGCCACCTCGCCGGTCGGCCTTTGGCTGACCGAAGAGAAAGAGGGCAAGGTCCGGGTCGAGCCATGTGGTCCCAATCTTTGCGGGTATTCCGTCGATACCAAGTCGAGCCAGAATGGCGAACAGGTCCTGATCAATATGAAGCCCGGCAAGGACGCCAAATGGCATGGACGTATTCACGACCCCAAGACCGGCAGCAATTATGATTTGACGATCGCGCTGAAAGGCTCGGAATTCCTGCGCGTCCAGGGCTGCGCCTTCGGCGGCATGTTCTGCGGCGGCCAGACCTGGAGCCGGCTGAACTAGTAGTCTTCTTTCGACGCGTGTTCTTGACGCGGAGCAGGATTCGTCCTGTATCAAGCCCGGCCGGATTTTCGCTCGTAGACGCAATAACGGCAAAAGAACAGCGATCTATGCCAAGGCCTCGTCCTCACCGGCGGGGCCTATTGCCGGTGCCGCACATCCCGTTGAAGCGGGACTCGGCGCGGTTCACCTCAAACGGCCCTCGCAATCGTCAGTGTGACAGCCCTCACAGTCCCCGAAATGCCGATGTGAGATTTTGATTCGCGTCGAACCAAAGGGAAACGTCATGCCAAGCCTTCGCAAGACAATCATTGTCACCCGCATCCTGTTGCTCGCGGGAGCGTCCGTCACTACACCCGCTGCGGCCGCAAGTTTTGATGGCGCCTGGAACGTCCAGATTGCCTCGACAAGCTCGGCCTGCGGCGGCGGAACAAGCGTCTCGATCGGGATCAATAACGGCCAGGTTGCTTCAAACAACGCGATGGTGACGGCATCGGGTCATGTCGCCGATGCCGGCAGCATCCGCGTGACCTTGATCAGCGGGATCAAGCGGGCCGTCGGCTCCGGGCATCTCACAGGCACGTCAGGTTCGGGCACCTGGCGCGGCGCCTTGTGCTCGGGCACCTGGACCGCCCGGCGAATTTAATCGCTGGTGAGACAACGGCTGTTACGGCGAGGCAGCTAGCCCCCGGCTTGTGCGGAATATTCCGCGTCGGTCACCTGCTCCATCCAGGTGACATAATTTCCGTCCAGCGATTCCTGCATCGCGATGTGGACCATGGCGTTGGTCGGTGAGCCGCCGTGCCAGTGTTTTTCGCCCGGCGGAATCCAGACCACATCGCCCGGCCGGATCTCGCGCACCGGTCCACCCACGGTCTGAACCCGACCTATTCCCGAGATGACGTATAATGTCTGGCCCAAAGGATGCGAATGCCAGGCCGTGCGTGCGCCCGGCTCGAAGGCCACCCGGGTCGAGACGATCCGCGCCGGGGCTGCGGCTGCGATGATCGGATCCTGCCACACTGTGCCGGTGAAATATTCCTTGGGCGCGCGGCGCGTCGGTCGCGAGCCGGCGAGATGGATATCCATGGCGGTACCTCCATTTAACGGCGCAGCACCAGTTCGCTGCGATTATTTCTTCGACGCCGCATAACGGGCCTTTGTTTCGGCGTTCATCGGATAAAGACCCGGCAGTACAGCTCCGTTGTTGACCTGCTCGACGATCCAGCCCTCCATTCGCTCCTGCTCGGGGCCTTCGGCCAGGATGTGGTCGAGCTGCGCTTGCGGAATCAACACGGCGCCATCCTGGTCGGCGACGATAATGTCATCAGCAAATACGGCAACGCCGCCACATCCGATCGGTTCGCCCCAGCCGACGAATGTCAGCCCTGCGACTGACGGCGGAGCTGCGAAGCCGTCGCACCATACGGCAAGCCCGGTGCCGAGCACGCCCTCGACATCGCGCACAACGCCATCGGTCACCAGCGCCGCTACCCCGCGCTTGACCATGCGCGCGCACAGAATGTCGCCGAAAATGCCGGCATCGGTGATGCCCATGGCGTCGACCACGGCGATGCAGCCTTCGGGCATGGCCTCGATTGCGGTCCGCGTCGAGATCGGCGAGGACCATGATTCCGGCGTCGCCAGATCCTCCCGGGCAGGCACAAAACGTAATGTAAAGGCCGGCCCGACCAGCCGCTTCTGTCCGGGCCGCAGAGGACGCGAGCCCCGCAGCCAGACGTTTCGCAGACCCTTCTTGAGCAGAACGGTGGTGATGGTGGCGGTAGACACGCGCGAGAGGGTCGCAATCGCTTCAGGGGTCAAGGGCATCGAAAAACCAGCTCCGCTAGGGATTGATCGGGCGAGCGCATCTTGCGGGGCATCGGCATCGCGTCAAGGGCGGCTCCTCGATGGTCGCGTGACAAGCACTATATATTAAGCGAAAACCGCAAGATCACCCCGAGGAGTCCATAAGGCCATGGCCGCACCCCTCACCCCGCCCCGTCTTTTGCCGAGTGGCGACAGCGCGATCACGGTGGAATTCAGTCGCAACATCGATGATGCGGCAAACCAGCGGGTGCTGACGCTCGATCGGACCCTCGCATGTGAGCCGATCGCGGGCGTGACCGAGACGGTGCCAACTTACCGATCCCTGCTGGTGCATTATGATCCCGCGCAAATCGGCTTCGACGCGCTGAGTGAAAAACTCACCGCGCTAGCGCAGCTCCCGGTGCCACCCGTGGCGAGTACCCGGCGCTGGCGCATCCCGGTGGTTTATGGCGGCGAGCACGGCATCGATCTTGAGGACGTCGCCAAGACGCTTAATTCCACGCCGGATGATATCGTGGCCCGGCACGTCGCCGGCGATTACCGTGTCGCCATGATCGGCTTTACGCCCGGATGGTCCTACCTCAGCGGCCTTGAGGATTTACTGCATATGCCGCGGCGACAAAATCCGCGCCTGCTGACACCGGCCGGCACCATTTCGATCGGGGGCGTGCAGACCGGCGTGCAATGTCTCGCCGGCCCGAGCGGCTGGCATCTGCTGGGACAGACCGCCGTCAGGACCTACCAGCTGCATCGCGATCCGACTTTCCTGCTGGAACCCGGCGATCGCGTCACGTTTTCTCCTGTGGATGCCAAAACCTTCGCGGAACAGGACCGCGCTGCGGAACGGGGCGAGATCGTCGCCGAATTGATCGCTTCATGAGCAAACTGGTCATTTCAGCCATCGGTCCGGCGAGCTCGGTTCAGGACGGCGGCCGGCACGGCGCGCAGCGCTACGGCCTGACGCCCAGCGGTGCGATGGATCGGCTGGCGCTCGCCGCGGCGAATTGTCTGGTCGGAAACGCCCCCTTCGCTGCAGTCATCGAAATCGGCCCGTTTGGTGCCGCGTTCACGGCGCGCGAAGGCGCGGTTCGCGTCGCGCTCGCAGGAGCGCCGCGCAATGCGGACATCGCGGACCGTGCCGTGGCGTTCGATACATCGATGACCCTGCTGGACGGCGAGACCTTGAAGCTGGGCTTTGCGCGCGGCGGTTGCTTCAGCTATCTGGCGATCGAGGGCGGTATTCAGGGTGAGCCGATGTTCGGCAGCCTGGCTGTCAACGCGCGCGCCGGTCTCGGCAGCCCGTACCCACGTCCACTGCAGGCCGGTGACGAATTGCAGGCGGCCGCCGCAAGCGATGCGCCCGAGCGCCGGATTGATCTTCCAGAACTGGACGATACGCCGATCCGCGTGGTGTTGGGTCCGCAGGACGACGAGTTCGGGGACGCCACGGCTCTCTTTCTGGGCAGCGAATGGAAGATATCGGCGATCAGCGATCGCATGGGCTACCGGCTTGAAGGTCCGGTCATCCGGCACCTGCACGGTCACAACATCGTTTCCGACGGCACGGTGAATGGCAGCATCCAGGTGCCCGGCAATGGCCAGCCGATCGTCTTGATGCCGGACCGCGGCACCAGCGGCGGCTACCCCAAGATCGCAACCGTGATATCGGCCGATCTCGGGCGGCTCGCGCAGATCCCCGCCGGGCGCGGCTTTCGATTCAAGGCGATTGGCATGGCCGAAGCGCAGGCCGAGGCCCGGAAATTCGCGGAATTGCTGCGCACCCTGCCCGACCGCATGCGTTCCATCGAGATTTTTGATCTCGACATCGAGGCGCTGCAGGATGCTAACGTCGCCGGCGCCGCCGTCAGCGCCGTCGATGCCCAAACGTGGCAAATTCCACCGTCGACAGATGCACGGGCACGCGACTGATCCGGGCGGCACGGACAATCTTCATTCGAATGCGGGCACGACATGATGAAAATCGATCTTAATTGCGATCTCGGCGAAGGATTTGGCGCGTGGGAAATGGGCAACGACGCTGCCATGATCGACCTCGCCACCTCAGTCAACATCGCCTGCGGTTTTCATGCCGGCGATTCCGATATCATGCGCAAGACCGTGGAACTTGCGAAGGGACGCGGCGTCAGCGTCGGCGCGCATCCGGGCTATCGCGATCTGCACGGCTTTGGTCGCCGGCCGTTTCCCGGCATGAGGCCGTCGGAGATCGAAAACCTGGTCGCCTACCAGATTGGCGCGTTGCAGGCGATCGCGACCATGGCCGGCCACAAGGTGACCCACGTCAAGGCGCATGGCGCATTATCGAACGTCGCCTGCGAAGACGACACCACCGCACGGGCGATCGCGTCCGCCATCAAGGCGGTCGATCGCGATCTGATTTTCGTGGTGCTGGCCAATTCGCGCCTGGTGCAGGCGGGCGAAGCTGCCAATCTGCCGATAGTACACGAGGTGTTCGCCGATCGCGCCTATGAAGATGACGGCTCACTGGTGTCGCGCCGCAAGCCCGGCGCGGTGCTGCACAATGCGTCCGAAATCGCGCAGCGCGTGGTCCGGATGGTGCAGGATGGCGCTGTGGTGTCGATTACCGGCAAGGTGATCAAGATGCGCACCGACACCGTGTGCATCCATGGCGATACGCCCGGCGCGGTCGATATCGCCCGCGGGGTCCGGCAGGCTTTGAAAGACGGCGGCATTGAGGTGGCGCCGTTCAGAAAGGCGAGTTAGGGCGGCGGCCGGAGCAAACGCTAGAAGGGATGATAGGACAGCGTGCCAAACACCACGGCTGCGATGACAGCGAATGCGCCATAGAGCGCAGCCGCATGCAGCCTTCTGGCGGTTCGCTCCGATAAGGAACGCGCGTAAAGGTGCAAACGGGCTTCCGCCGATAGTTCGCGCATGGTCGATCTCCAACGCCGCATCGGCTGGATATGGAATACTGTTTACGGCTGGATGCAAGGCGACCGGCGAAATAGCGATACGAGCGCTTGGACGGACTCCGATCACAGTCAAATATTCTCTGCACCGGATTCGGACGAGAATTTTATTCGCTCAGATTTTCCATAACTATGGCCGTCAATAAACGTCCTGTTGGAACCGGCCCTTCTTTTTGAGTTCCCCAACGAAGCTGACGGCCTCATCGGTGGTACGTGCGCCGAACTGCGCCACGATATCGACCAGCGCGCGTTCGACATCCTTCGCCATCCGTTTGGCGTCGCCGCAGACATAGATATTGGCGCCTTCGGCCAGCCAGGTCCACAATTCGCGACCAACCTCGCGCATGCGGTCTTGCACGTAGAATTTCTTGTCGCCGTCGCGCGACCACGCCAGCGACATCCGCGTCAGCAGGCCCGACGTCTTCATGGCGTTCAGCTCATCGGCATAAAAGAAATCATAGCTGCTGCGCTGATGGCCGAAGAACAGCCAGTTCCTGCCGGTCGCACCGGTTGCGCGGCGGTCATGCAAGAACGCACGGAACGGCGCGATGCCGGTGCCGGGGCCGATCATGATGATCGGCGTTGCCGGGTCTTTGGGCAGCGCGAAGCCGTGCGCCTTCTGGACATAGACCTTGATTTCATCGCCGGGCTTGATGCGCTCGGCGAGGAAGGTTGACGCCAGGCCGAGACGCTTGCGCTTGCCGACCACATAGCGCACGCAATCCACGGTCAGCGACAGCTTGCCGGGCGTTGCGTTGTTCGACGAGGAGATTGAATAGAGCCGCGGCTGCAGGGGCTCCAGCGCTTCGACGAAGGCTTCAGGATGGGGCCGCACGCCGGAAAATTTTTGCAACGCCGCCATCACGTCAAGCGTCGCGGCGTCGCCATCGGGATCCTCGCCCTGCGCCAGCGCGCGGGCCTTCTCGCGCTGTGCACCGCCGGTCACGAACGAAATCAACTCGAACAGCGTATCCGGCGCCGGCGCCAGCGAAACATCGTCGATCAATACGTCACGCAGGGTCTTGCCGTTCACCGCGGTGGTCGGCGAAGCCCCGAGCATGGCGATGATCTGGTCCACCAGGCCGAGCTCGTTGCGGGCAAAGATGCCGAAGGAATCGCCGACGACATAATCGAGGCCGCAGCCGCTGAGGTCGAAATCGATGTGCCAGGTTTCCTTTTCCGACCCGGCCTTGTTCAACAGGCGGCGCGATACGAATGTTGCAGGCGCCGGATTGTCGCGCGAACGCCCGAGTTCGGCGGTGACAGCCGGTACCGCTGCGACCGGCGCTGTCGCCGTGCCGGATGGCGCCGCGGGCGCCTTTTCCAGTTCCTCGTTCAGCGCCTTGAGCATCCGGGCGGTTTCCTTGCCGCCGGGCACGCAAAAATTCAGCCGCGCTTCCGTCTTGCCGGCGATCGCCTCCGAATAGTCATGGCAATTGTAGCCGCATTGGCCGCAATCCTGCTGCGCCATCGCTGCCATCATGCGCCGTCGCAGCGGGCGGCCTTCAGCGAGTTTCATCCGCTCGGCAATCGGCATGGTCTGGTCGTGCCAGGGCGCTTCGCCGTCATCGCCGTCGCCGGTTACGCCTTGCAGCACGGCAGCACCCGCCTCCGGCGATAACGGCACCGACCCATCGAGCGACAGCAGTCCCACCAGGAAGCCGTTGAGCCAGGAGCGTTGCGCTTCCGAAAACGGCGCGGTCTCCGGAATAACTTCAAGTCTCGGCGGCGAGGTCATCTGGTTCATGCGCTTGTCTCCGCATCGGCCATTTTCCTCAGACTTTCTCCGTCATGGCGACGGGAAAAGGCGAGAAACGTCTCGTCCGCAGAAGCGCGGTTCGCAACATAGGCCTTCAATAGTTTTTCCACGACCTTGGGCGCATCTTCCGCCTTTACGTCTCGATAGACCTCCTGCCCGATATCGGCATCCGGCCCGAAGCCGCCACCGGCATAGAGATGATAGCCCTCCACGGTGTCGTCTTCGGTTCCGACCAGCACTTTGGCCGCCAGCAGCCCGATGTCGCTGATGTAATGCTGGGCGCAGGAATGATGACAGCCGGTGAGATGGATGTTGAGCGGCGTTTCGATCTGCACCCGCGGCTCGCACCAGTCGCCGATCGCCGCGGCGTGGCGCTTGGTATCGGATGCGGCGAATTTGCAGCCGGAGTTTCCGGTGCACGCGATCAGCCCAGCGCGGATCGACGATGCCGTGACCGCAAGGCCGAGCGCATCGATCGCGGCGGTTGCCTGCGCGATTTTCTCGTCCGCGACGCCCGATATCAGCAGATTTTGCCATACCGTCAGCCGGATGTCGCCATCGCCGAGATCGTGGGCGATGCTGGCAAGGTCGCGCATCTGTTCGCCCGTCAGCTTGCCGAGCGGCAGCGCGACGCCGATCCAGTTCAGGCCGGCCTGCTTCTGCGGATGCACGCCGATATGCGCCATCCGGTCGAACGCCGGACGCGGCGCAATCGCCTCGGCCGGAGCACGAACCAGTTTCTGGCCAAGCTTCTCCTCGACGGCGGCCATGAATTTTTCGACGCCGAGGGCGTCGATCACATATTTCATTCGCGCCTTGAGCCGATTGGTGCGGTCACCGGTGTCGATAAAGACCCGGACGATGGCATCTGCGACCTTGGTCGCGTCCGCCGGCTTGACGATGATCCTGGTATCCTTGGCGAAATCCTTGTGACCGGTGATGCCGCCGATCCCCAAGCGAAACCAGACGCCCGGCGTGAAACCGAAGCCATCCTTCACTTCGACCGCGGCGAACGCGATGTCGTTGGTGTCCTCAAGTACCGCAATCTTGCCGGCACCGTCGAAGGCGACATTGAACTTGCGCGGCAATCCGGTCAGCGAGCGGTCGTTCAGAATATGGTAGTGCCACTCGCGGGCATATGGGCGGGTATCGATCAGTTCCTGCGGATCGATTCCCGCAGTCGGCGTGCCCGTGACGTTGCGGATATTGTCCGCGCCCGATCCGCGCGAGCACAATCCGATGTCCTGGATTCCTTCGATCAGCGGCACACTGTGCTTGGGCGGAATCTCCCTGATCTGGATATTGGCACGGGTGGTGACATGCGAATAGCCGCCGCCGTAACGTTCGGCGAGATCGGCGACACCAGCAAATTGCCAGTGCTTGAGAATCCCGTTTGGAATGCGCAGACGGCACATGAAGGAGTCTTGCGCCGGGGCCACATAGAACAGGCCGTAAAAGCGCCAGCGGAAATTGTCCGCCGGCGGCGGCGGCGTGTTGCTCTCGGCCTGCGCCTTCAAACGTTCATAGGCGTCGAACGGATGCTGCTCGCGCTTGAACTTCTCGGGATCGGACAGCTTCTTGCCCTCGCGAAGAAATCTGTCCTGAGCCTTGAAGCCGGCGGCATCCGGGCCGATCGGCTCCGCATCGGCCTTACCGGCGGGCGCGCCCGCTCCGGCAGCGACGCCGATGCTCCGGCCGACACGCCCGACCTGCAGGCCGGACATGAAGCCTTCCAGATACCGCTTCTGTTCGTCGCTAAAATCGGCTGACGTTGTTTCAAGCTTCATGATCGGCAACGATTCCGTTATTCAGCGGGGACTTGAGCCGCCGCCGGCGATGATTTCGGCGCCAAGGGCTCGGCCGGCTTGTAGGTCGCGTAGAGCGCCAGCCCGGTGAACAGCAATCCGCCGACAATGTTGCCGAGCGTGACTGGAATCTGGTTCCACACCCACCACTGAAAGATGCTGACCTTTGCGCCCATCAACATTCCGGTTGGAATGATGAACATGTTGACCACGGTGTGCTCAAAGCCCTGGGCGAAGAACGTCAGGATGGGCAACCACGCCGCTACGATCTTGCCGACGGTCGAAGTCGAGGTCATCGCCATCACGACGCCGAGACAAACCAGCCAATTGCAAAGAATGGCCTTGACGAACGAGGTCACCTGACCGGCAAAGCCGAGCGCCTCATATCCAATCGTCTTGGCCTCAGCGACCTTGATGATACTTGCCGCCACCCCTGCCGGAGCGACCTGCCCCATGCTTGTCAGGGCGATGGCCAGGAGAGCGCCATACGCGATGCTGCCGAGAAGATTGCCGAGAAACACCCAGGCCCAGTTGGCAATCACCCCTCCCCAGCCGGATTTTCGCTCCAGCGCTGCGAGCGGCAGCAGCGCGAAGCTGCCTGTGACGAGTTCCAGCCCAAGCAGCACGATCATCACGAAGCCGACCGGGAACACCAGCGCTCCGACCAGCGGTTGCCCCGTGGTGGCCGCCGCGCCGAATGCGAGACTGGTGGCGGCGCCAAGCAGCGCTCCGGATAGCGCACCTCGAATGAGGAGGTCTCGCGGGTTTAGTGCCAGTTTTTTCACACTGGCATCGATCATCGAAGTGACCACGTCGGCTGGTTTTGCGTAATCCATAACAAAGCTCCGGTCGCCACGCGCGGCATGGCCCTAGCGAGAAAGAATGGGATTTGTGATTGCTCGAAAATTCGATTCGAAAGGCAACGCCGTATCGGATTTTTCAGAGCCTCCGGCCAGCTTCATTGCGGCTCGGACGTTCGTCTTGAACGACGCCAACCCGCTTTCAGGGCGGCTGGCTTGACTCATCCATTCAATTTGTGTGCCACTGCAGCAATTTTATAAATTATGTTTGAATTCAATGGTTTGACGGACGGATAGCCCAACGAATTGAGAGGGGCTATTGCTGCTTAAGGCTGCATCAGCCTAAAAAATGCACACCCGCGAAGTGTTGCCTAATATTTAAACAAACAACTCACGAGCGTCGACGAGCGATCCGCAAGGAGGCCAAGTATCCGGCGACGTCCTCCGCATCGAAGGCAGGTCCCGCAAACGCTCCCATGGCGTCAGACGCGCCGCCGCTGGAAGGCTGCTGAAAGCCCAGAACGGCGTCGTAGAGGTCCGGCCGGAACACCGCCTTGGCGATGCGCAAGGCCTCGGAGCTAAGCGATGCCTGTCCCCAGCGAACCATTTGCGCGTAGAGCCATGCCGCCTGCACGGGATCCGGACGGCCGGCACCTTCCCGGCCGACCAGCAGATACCGGCTGCTCTCGCGCATGGTGCCGTCAGGAGAGATCTTGAGGCGGCCGTCCAGGGTTCGCCGGATAATATCGGCATCGACCCCGACGCGTTCCGGCTGGGCCAGAATGTGCGCCGTCTCGGCGCGATTGTGCTCGATGAATTCAGTCGCGCGAAAGGCAGCACGGATCAGCGCGGCAAGGACCTCGGGATTTTTCTCCGACCAGCTTTGCCTGACTGCGAGCACCTTTTCGGCCGCGCGCACCAGGATATCCGAGACGAAGTGCAGGATGCGCCCGACGCCTCGATCGACCGCGATCGAATTCCACGGTGCGCCGACGCAGAACGCATCGACTTGGCCATTGGCAAGACTGTCCACCATGTATGGCGGCGGCAGCACCACCAGACGAACGTCCTCGTCGGGATCCACGCCGGCGGCAGCCATCCAGAAGCGCAGCTGATAGTTATGGGTGGAAAACGGAAATGTCATCCCGAAGGTCAGCGGCTCGGCTCCACTCTTGCGCCGCGCGGCGACGACGCGCGACAGCGCCAGCGCGGTCGCCATCGGGTCAAACGGGTCGCCGTCGATTTCGCTCATGATCGCGGCATGCAGCGCCGGTGAGACCGTGATCGCGTTGCCATTGAGGCCGAGATTGAAGGGCGCCACGATCGGTACCTTGACGTGTCCGAGTCCGAGGCTGGAGGCGATTGCGACCGGCGCCAGCAAATGGGCGGCGTCGAACAGGCCGATATTGAGCTTGTCGCGGACATTCGACCACGACACTTCGCGCACCAACGTAACGTCCAGTCCTTCGGCCGCGGTAAATCCCCTGTCGACCGCGACGATCACGGCTGCGGCATCGATCAGCGGAATGAAGCCGATGTGAAGCGATCTGGTCATTTCAGCAACTCCGACGCCGTCAGGATCGACTGTGCAATCTCGCCGATCTTCTTTTTCTCGCGCATCGCCGTGGATCGCAGCAGGACATAGGCCTCCTCTTCGGTCAGGCCCTTCAGCTTCATGAGGATTCCCTTGGCGCGATCGATCACCTTGCGGTCTTCAAGCGCGGATTTGGCACGATCGAGCTCATCCTGAAGCTTGGAGAACGCGTTGAATCGCGAAATGCAGAGGTCGAGGATCGGCTTGATACGTTCCTTCTTCAATCCATCGACGATGTAGGCCGAGACGCCGGCATCGACCGAGGCCTGAATCGACGCCGCATCGCTCTGATCGACGAACATCGCGATCGGCCGGCGCACCGCGCGGCTGACCTGGAACATTTGCTCCAGAATATCGCGGCTGGGGTTTTCCAGATCGATCAGGATGACGTCGGGATCGAGTTCATAGATTCGCGCCAGCAAACTCTGCATTTCGCTGATATGAACCACGCCGGTAAAGCCGGCTTCCCGCAATCCCTCCTCAAGGATCGCGGCTCGGATCGGGCTTTCGTCGACAATGACGATTTTAGGAGACGACTCGGCACCCATCGATCACTCGGATTCCTGCGAAACATCCATAGCACGCTGCAAGCCGGCTCAAAGTCTTGTAATTATGAGCAATTGGGACTAGCTCCTGCGGTTCAGCCAGTGCCGTGGAAGTGCGGTGGATATGGCCTTCGCCCCGTGGGCTCGGTCAAGTCCTTGTAGCGCAAGTCCTTGTGGCGAATGTTAGGGCCGAGACACCAGACGGATTGAACATGCAACAGGCGGGCGTGCCCAAAGTAAGCTTTGTTTCGCTGGGATGCCCCAAGGCGCTGGTGGATTCCGAGCGCATTATCACGCGGCTGCGCGCGGAAGGCTATGAACTGGCACGCAAGCACGATGGCGCCGATCTCGTCATCGTCAACACCTGCGGCTTTCTCGACAGCGCCAAGCAGGAATTGCTGCGTGCGATCGGCGAAGCGATGGCCGAGAATGGCAAGGTGATCGTGACAGGCTGCATGGGGGCTGAGCCCGAGCAGATTGAAGCGGCCTATCCCGGCGTGTTGTCGATCACGGGACCGCAGCAATATGAAAGCGTGCTCGACGCGGTGCATCGCGCGCTGCCGCCGGTTCACAATCCGCACCTCAATCTGATGCCGCCGCAAGGCATCAAGCTGACCCCGCGGCACTATGCCTATCTGAAGATTTCCGAAGGCTGCAACAACCGCTGCAGCTTCTGCATCATCCCGAAGCTGCGCGGCGACCTGGTGTCGCGTCAGGCCAACGACGTGCTGCGCGAAGCGGAAAAGCTGGTGAGCGCCGGCGTCAGGGAACTTCTGGTCATTTCGCAGGACACATCAGCCTATGGCGTCGACCTGAAATACGCGACAAGCCCGTGGAAAGGTCGCGAGGTGCGCGCGAAGTTCCTTGACCTCGCCAGAGAGCTCGGCGAATTCGGCGCCTGGGTACGGCTGCAATATGTCTACCCCTACCCGCATGTCGACGACGTCATCGGTTTGATGACGGAGGGCAAAATCCTGCCCTATCTCGATATTCCCTTCCAGCACGCCAGTCCGGAGATCCTCAAGGCCATGAAACGTCCGGCCGCGCAGGACAAGACCTTGGAACGGATCAAGAGATGGCGTGAGGAGTGCCCCGACTTGACGCTGCGCTCCACGTTCATCGTTGGCTTTCCCGGCGAGACCGATTCCGATTTCGCCTACCTGCTCGACTGGCTCGAGCAGGCCGAGATCGATCGGGTCGGCTGCTTCAAGTATGAGCCGGTCGCGGGAGCGCCGTCGAATGCACTTGGTCATGCCGTGCATGAGGACGTCAAGCAGGAGCGCTGGAATGCGCTGATGGCGCGGCAGCAAAAGATTTCCGCGCGCCGGCTGAAGCGCAAGGTGGGCACACGGCAGCAGATCATCATCGATGAGGTCGGCCCTACCGTATCAAGGGGCCGTTCGAAGGCCGACGCGCCGCAGATCGATGGCGCCGTCTACGTCTCCAGCCGTCGTCCGCTGCGCGTCGGCGAGATCGTCACTGCGAGGATCGAACGCGCCGATGCCTACGATCTGCACGGCAGCGTGAGCGGATTCTGAGAGCTTACGGCCGCAAAATCGCGGCACCTGTTGTGGCGCGCCCCTCAAGATCGGCATGCGCCTTCGCCGCATCCTTCAGTGCGTAAGCGTGATTGATCGGCACGTGAAGTTTGCCGTTGATGACGGCCGCGAACAAGGTGTCGGCGCCTTCCAGCAGTTCCGAACGCTTGCCGACATAATCGTTGAGCTTCGGACGCGTCGCGAACAGTGAACCGTGATTGTTCAGTTCGGCAATCGAAAACGGCGGCACCGGACCCGACGCGTTACCGAAGCTCACGAATAATCCGCGCGGCTTGAGACAGGATAGCGAGCCGGGAAATGTGGTCTTGCCGACGCCATCATACACGACATCGCACAGTTCGTTGCGACTGATCTGCTTGACGCGCGCGACGAAATCCTCGTCGTTGTAGAGGATGACGTGATCGCAGCCGTTGGCGAGCGCAAGGTCGGCCTTCGCCTTGCTGCCGACGGTGCCGATAACATGCGCGCCGAGCGCGTTGGCCCACTGGCAGGCGAGCAAACCGATGCCGCCCGCCGCGGCATGGATCAGAACCCGATGCCCCGGCTCGACCCTGAATGTCTTGTGCAGAAGATACCAGACCGTCAACCCTTTCAGCATCAGGACCGCGCCCTGCTCGTAGGTGATGTGATCGGGCAGTTTGACCAGCTTCTCCCAGGGAATGTTGCGTTCGCTGGCGTAGCCGCCGAGGTTGAAATAATAGGCGACCCGGTCGCCGGGGTGAAAATTGGTCACGCCGGGCCCCACCGCCAGAACCTCGCCGGCGGCTTCGTTGCCCACGATGAAAGGCAATTCAGGCGCCTTATAGAGGCCCGTTCGATAATACACATCGATGAAATTCAGGCCGACGGCATGCTGGCGGATGCGAACCTCGCCGGCTCCCGGCGCGGGTACCTCCACAGCCTCATAAACCAGGGCTTCCGGGCCCCCAACCTTGTGCACGCGCACGGCCTTGGTCATTTCGGGTCCTTCCCGAGCATTTTCGTGGCATTCCCTTGGATCCAAACGAATGCCATCGAGGTCGCGTTGTCAACTCGACGACGACGACGTTTCCGATCCCCTAATTGACGGTTTTTTTGCGGTTGCGTTTGGCCAGGACATTGAAAACCTCGACCGCCGCCGAAAACGCGATGGCGAAGTAGATGTAGCCGCGCGGGATATGAAATCTGAAACCATCCGCAACCAGCGCGACGCCGATCAGCACCAGAAACGCTAGCGCCAGCATCTTGGTGGTCGGATGCTCCGCCACGAATCTCGCGACCGGGCCGGATGATAGATACATCACGAGACAAGCGATGACGACCGCCGCGATCATGATTTGCAGATCCTGCGCCATGCCGATCGCGGTGATGATGGAATCCAGCGAGAACACCATGTCGATGACGATGATCTGGATAATCACGCAGAAAAATGCGCTTGGCCTTGGCGCATCGTCGTTCGCAGGGACGCGCGCTTCGACTTCGGCGTGAATCTCGTGAGTCGCCTTCGCGATCAGAAACAGCCCCCCGCCGATCAGGATGATATCGCGCCAGGAGAATGCGATACCGTTCACGCTAACGACGACTTGCGTGAGGCCGATCAGCCAAACCAGCAGGCTGAGCAACAGGATGCGGAACACCAGCGCCAGCGCCAAACCGATCTGCCGGGCTCGTTTGGCCTGCGGTTGCGAAATCCGCGATACCACCACCGACAGAAAGATAACATTGTCGATGCCGAGAACGATTTCCAGCGCCGTCAGGGTCAACAATGCCGCCCATGCTTCCGGGCTGGTCCACAACTCGATCATGCGTTGAACGATCTCGCGAGCCGGATCGTTGCATCGCTCCCCGCGATATAGGCTGCGATCGCACAAAGTCCGACGATCACCGGCCCGCTTGCATCGAAGTCACTGGCGAGCGCAACGATTGCTAGCACCGCCCAGAGGCCCATCAACGACAGGGTGAGCCCGCGCAGGCGCGCCACGCGTATCGGGTGCACGACATGGAACGGAACAAATGTCAGGGCGATCAGAATGGCGATCGCCAAACTCGCAATCGCCGGCGGCAGATGCAGCAGGAACAGGTAGAATGCCGCGGCATTCCATAGCGCCGGAAATCCACGAAAATGATTGTCTGACGTCTTCATCCTGCGATCGGCGAAATAGAGCGCGCCGGTGACGACAATGCCCGCGCCCAGCAGCGGCGCTGCCAGCGGCAGCAGCAGTCCACTGGCGGTGATCGCGTAGGCCGGCACGAAGACGTAGGTCACGAAATCGACCACGAGATCGAGCATTTCGCCTGACCAGTCCGGCAACACCCGCGCGACATCCAGCCGCCGCGCGATCGGGCCATCGAGCGCGTCGATCAGCAGCGCGCCCCCGAGCCACCCGAACATCGCAACCCAGTGCTCACGCACGGCCTCAAGCAGCGCGATCAGGGCGATGCCCGCGCCCATCGCGGTGAAGATATGCACGGAAAATGCAGCGGCTCGGGTCGTCCGGGATGCCGAGGGATCCTGCTGGTTTGCCTGGTCCATTTGGTCGCCAGTGCTATCAGGAATCGTTTCGATTTGCACATCTGCATTTGCGACGTTACGTCGCGCAAATCGGCGGAACATCCAGCAGGCACAGTGGGCTTGAAAATGTTGCCGGGAACGTCAATTGTCCCGTTATGAATGATGCATCAGCCTTATACGATGTCGTTGTGGTCGGCGGCGGACCTGCCGGACTTGCGGCTGCGATGACGCTGGCGCAGACCGGCGCGAACACGGCCCTGATCGCGCGCCGTGCGCCTTATGCCGATAATCGCACCACCGCGCTGTTGGGCGGCTCGGTCGATCTTCTGCGACAGCTCGATGTCTGGCCGCTCTGCATCGACAAGGCCGCGGCGCTGCTGGCGATGCGCCTGGTCGACGATACCGGCCGCCTGGTCCGTGCACCGGAGGTCAAGTTTTCATCCGATGAAATCGGTCTCGACCAGTTCGGCTATAACATTGAAAATCGTACGCTGATGATGGCGCTGGAGCAGCGCGCGGCCGAGCTTCCGAATTTGACGCGGATCGACGATGACGCGGATACGGTCCGCCCCGAACAGTCTGAGGTTGCCATTCGCACCCGGCAGGGCCGGACGCTATCAGCGCGCCTTGTGGTGGGCGCCGACGGGCGGCAATCGCTTTGCCGCGAGGCCGCCGGCATCGAGGTCCGGCGCCGCGATCTCAATCAGGCCGCGGTTACCTTTAACGTCGGTCATTCGCGGCCCCATCGAAATATCTCGACGGAATTTCATACCTCGCAAGGGCCGTGCGTATTTGTTCCGCTGCCCGGCGATCGCTGCAGCGTGGTGTGGGTCACGGCATCACGCGAGGCCGAACGGCTGATGGCGTTGACCGACGGCGAATTGTCGGAAGCGGCTGAAAAACAGTCGCACTCCATTCTCGGCCGTATCACGGTGGAACCAGGACGCCATTCGTTTCCACTTGTGATCGAACGGCCCGGGCAATTCGCCCGCCATCGCGTCGCGCTGGTCGGCGAAGCCGCGCATGTGGTGCCGCCAATCGGAGCGCAGGGACTGAACATGGGGCTGCGCGACGCTGCCGGGATTGCCGACATCGTGCGGGAGGCAATGTCATCAGGCGAAGATCCAGGCTCGCTGCAGGTGCTGGACCGCTATAATTCGGCACGGCGGGCCGACGTCGCCAGCCGGACTTTTGTGATCGACATGGCGAACCGCTCGTTGCTGAGCGATTTCGTGCCGATGCAGTTGCTGCGGGCGGCGGGTCTGCATCTGATCGGCGCGATCGGACCGCTTCGCCGCATCGCCATGCACGAAGGCCTCGCGCCGACATGGCTACCCCCGTTGCGGGTCGGCTAGGTTCCTGTCCCGCCGTCCCGGCAAAGGTTAATTCCACAGTTTACCTCTAGCATCGGCCACAATCATGGTCTATTCGACGAGATATGATTAAAACGCGGACCGCCAAATTCCAGATCGGACAGATCGTCCGTCACCGGATCTTTTCGTTCCGGGGCGTGATCTTCGATATCGATCCGGAATTCAACAATACCGAGGAATGGTGGTTGTCGATCCCCGAAGACGTCCGGCCTCACAAGGACCAACCGTTTTATCATCTGCTCGCCGAGAATTCAGAATCGGAATACGTCGCCTATGTTTCCGAGCAAAATCTGTTGCCTGACGAGTTCGGGCGAGCCGATCCGGCATTCGCAAGTGGCGGAGATTTTCGTAAAAGACAAATCGGGCGGCTATCGCCCGCGCAATCCGTCGCTGAATTAGCCGGTTCACCGGATTTTCGGTAATCAAAAAAGGCGCCCGATCCGGGCGCCTTTTGTTTGCCGATAAATCTGCCTGCTCTTTATTACTTCGCAGCCGGATTGGCCGGAGCAGCGCCGCCAGCAGGCGCGTTGGCTTCGAGCTTCTTGCGTGCCTCTTCGGCGCGTTTCTGCAGCTCTTCCTGCAGCTTCTTCTGGGTCTCCTCGAACACCTTCGGATCGGTCGGCGGGCCGTCATAGGCCTTGGCGAAATCCGCGAGCGGCAGTGGCAAGGTAAGCGGCGCGCCGTTGGAGTTGATCGCCTGCACCACCAGGTTCTGTCCCTTCTTCATGTTCGCGAGCAATTCCGGGGTCACTTCATAGTCCGACATGCAGCCGTTCTGGAAGCAGATCACATAGGGGCTCTGTGCCGGCGGATTGTTGTCGACGATCACGCGGGTGCCGTGAACCAGTTGCATGCCGAGCGGAAGCGTCACGCGCAGGATCTTCTTCGGTCTCGCCTTCGGGCTCGATGATAACGGCTGCGATGACGGGCTGGCCGGACTCGATGCGGCCATCCTTGCCGGTAAAGCAAACCTGCTTGGCGTTGGCGTCCTGACCCTTCAGGCAGAATTTGGTCCACGGCGCATAGATCAGCTGAACCTGCTGCTCGGGGGGCTGTCCGCCGGCGGCCGGAGGTGCGCCGGCGGCGGGAGGAGCTGCGGCCGGTGGTGGCGCTGCCTGGGCGGCCGGTGCGGGCGCGGCCGGAGCGGGTTTCGGCGCAGTCTTCTTGGCCTTGGGCGCGGCGGGCGCCGGAGCCGTCTGCTGCGCCTGGACCTCGGGCGCAACCAGCGAGGCGACCAATGCCGTTGCCGCCAACAGGGCGAAAACCCGCCCACGCGGCCGGACCGACGCGGCCAAGATACGGAAATTCATTGCGGAAAACCCTTTCTGAACGGAAGCGCCCGAAACCATTGCAGGCACCGACACCTAGCCGTTTGGGCGGCTGTCTCCTGGCCAATTGAGGCGGATACGTGACAGGCCCTGCCCTCTTGGTCAATTGCACGCCTTCATACAGCGGCGGACGAAAAGATCAATGCCGACAGATAGCTTTGGCGCGCGGTGGAGCCCCCGAATGCTAGCGCCCATGGTAAAATTCGGGGGTGTGCAACATCGAATCAAATTGGCGTGCTGAGTTGCGGGTTTCGAGGTGCTCATGCATTCGAGCTCTGGTCTGCGGCGTCCTCGCGATTGGCGCATGGATCGCGATGGATGACCGTCAGGCCTCGGCGGCAGAGAGTTACGCCATCGCCATGCACGGCGCGCCGGCGCTGCCGGCTGATTTCAGCCACATGCCCTATGCCAATCCGGATGCGCCGAAAGGCGGGCGACTGGTGCAGGGGATTCTCGGGACTTTCGACAGCCTCAATCCCCTGATCGTCAGGGGCCTCGCCGTACAACAAATACGCGGCTTCGTGGTCGAGAGCCTGATGGCACGGGGCTATGACGAGGCTTTCACGCTCTACGGCCTGCTGGCAAAAAGCGTGGAGACTAACGACCGCCGGAGCTATGTCATCTTCCATCTCGACCCCAAAGCGCAGTTCTCGGACGGGCAACCGGTACTCGCGGAGGACGTGCTGTTTTCATGGGCCTTGCTGCGCGACAAGGGCCGTCCCAATCATCGCCAGTATTATTCCAAAGTCGTAAAAGCCGAGGCGCCCGACCCGCGCACAGTGCGGTTTGACCTCGGTGGCGCCGGCGACCGCGAGCTGCCGCTGATCCTCGGCCTGATGCCGATATTGCCCAAGCATGCCGTCGATGCCGCAACTTTCGAAGAGACCTCGATGACGGCGCCAGTCGGTTCCGGCCCCTACCGCGTCACTGCGGTCAAACCC
Organism: uncultured Pseudomonadota bacterium; assembly: GCA_963729395.1. Taxonomy (GTDB): domain Bacteria; phylum Pseudomonadota; class Alphaproteobacteria; order Rhizobiales; family Xanthobacteraceae; genus Bradyrhizobium. Next base: position 195,959 of record CAVSOS010000015.1, read on the forward strand.
GGCGCCAGCGTCACGCTGACACGCAATCCCGACTATTGGGGCCGCGACTTGCCGCTCAACCGCGGCTTGTGGAACTTCGATGAGATCAGGCTCGACTTCTATCGCGAGGCCAACGGCCAGTTCGAGGCATTCAAGCGCGGCCTCTATGACTTTCGCGTCGAAACCGAACCGCTGCGCTGGCACGACGGATACGACTTTCCGGCCGCCCGCAACGGCGAGGTGATCCGCGAGGCGATCAAGACCGGGATGCCGCAACCTTCGGAATTCCTGGTGTTCAACACCAGACGGCCGGTGTTTTCCGACATCCGGGTACGCCAGGCCTTGACGTTGCTGTTCGATTTCGAATGGATCAACCGAAATTACTTCTTTGGCCTGTATGCGCGCAGCGCAGGCTTCTTTGCCGGGTCCGAGCTCTCGGCCTATGGCCGACCCGCGGACGAACGCGAGCGGGAACTGCTAAAGCCGTTCGCCTCGGATATCCCGCCGGATATTCTTGATGGCAGCTATCGCCTGCCGGTCAGCGACGGTTCCGGCCGCGATCGCACGACGCTGCGCAGCGCACTGACGTTGTTATCGGCGGCCGGCTACGATCTCGACGGCACGGTACTGCGGCAGCGGTCGACCAAGGCGCCCCTCACCTTCGAAATTCTGGTGACGACGCGCGATCAGGAACGAATTGCGCTGGCGTATGCGCGCGATCTGAAACGCGCCGGCATCGAGGTCTCGGTTCGCGCGGTCGATGCCGTTCAATTCGATCAGCGCCGGCTCGGTTTCGATTTCGACATGATCCAGAACCGCTGGGATCAATCATTGTCGCCGGGCAATGAGCAATCGTTCTATTGGGGCAGCGAGGCAGCGGACAACCAGGGAACCCGAAATTATATGGGCGCCAAGGACCCCGCCATCGACGCCATGATCGCGGCATTGCTGGAAGCCCGCGAGCATCCGGCTTTCGTCTCGGCGGTCCGGGCGCTGGACCGGACCCTGATGTCAGGCTTCTACGCTATTCCGTTGTTTAACGTTCAGGAACAATGGATCGCGCGCTGGAATTGGATACAACGGCCAACAGCCACCTCCTTGACGGGGTATCTCCCGGAAACCTGGTGGCAAAGGCCCGACCTTCAACCGAAATGATCCTGCAAAGTGATCCCGTGATCCAGACCAATGCATCGCCAACGCTCGACGGACTGTTTCGACGGATCCTGGCGCGGCAACCGGATGCGCTGGCGCTGCTCGATCCCCTCAACAAGCCGCGCGTCACGGGTCAACCACCCAAACGCCTGACATTCGCGCAGGCCGACCGAGCCATCTCGGCGCTGTCGGCGCATTTCATCGAGGCCGGTCTGCCGGCCAATTCCGTTGTTGCGGTTCAATTACCCAACACCGTCGAATTCATGCTGACGGTCCTGGCAGCGCACCGCGCCGGGCTGATCGTGGCGTTGCTTCCCCTGCTCTGGCGGCAGGCGGAATTGACGGTCGCGCTCAACCGCACCGGGGCCCGGGCGATCGTGACCACGGGCAGGATCGACGGCGTCAGTCATGCCGACCTCGCGATGAACGCAGCCGTCGAGGCATTTTCAATTCGCCACGTCTGCAGCTTCGGCAATGACTTGCCCGAAGGCATGGTGTCGCTTGACCCCGTTCTCTTGAGCGAACCTGCAACCAGGCGCGCCGTCATGCAGGATGGCCGCAAGGCGGCTATGATCTCTTTCGACGTGACATCAGATGGTTTTCGCGCGGTGCCGCGCACCCATCTCAATCTGATCGCCGGCGGCCTCGCGCTGTTCCTCGAAAGCGATGTGCCGCAGGGGGCGACAATGATGTCGGCCTTCGCACCGTCATCATTCGCAGGCCTGACCTCATCGCTTCTGGTCTGGCTGCTGTCGGGCGGAACGCTCGCGCTGCATCATCCGTTCGACGGCGACGTGCTGGAGCAACAGATCAACGACGATCGCTGCGATACGCTGGTCGCGCCGGCGCAACTGGCGTTGCGACTGGCCGACATCGATATGCCGGCACGGCTGCCGACATTGCGCAATGTGATCGGTCTTTGGCGCGCGCCGGAACAGGTTGCGTCGAGCCCGCTCTGGACGGTCCCGCACACGAGCCTGACCGACGTTTATCTGTTCGGTGAGGCCGGATTGTTCGGCGCCTGCCGCGCCGCCGATGGCGCGCCGGTGCCGATCCAGCCCGGACCCCACGGCGCGCCGCGTGACGTCGCCGGCTCGTCGATCGCAGGTGAGACCCTGATCACGCCAAAGGGAACGCTGGCGTTGCGGGGACCGATGGTCGCGACGGCAGCCTATGCACCCGTGGCAACCTCGAACAAGTCGCTGGTGGCGCAACCGCCGCGCGATCATGTCGATACCGGTTACGCCGCTCGGCTCGACCGTTCGACCGGAGCGATCTGCATTACCGCGCCGCCTGCCGGCATCATGGCCGTCGGCGGCTACCGTTTTCTGTCGCAGGACTTGCAGGAATGGGCGAAGCGGCTTGGACAGGGCGCGTTGCTGACGGCGTTGCCCGACCGGCTCAGCGGCCATCGCCTCGCCGGCCGCGCCCAGGACAATGCCCGCGCGCGGGAAGCCCTGGTGGAACTCGGGCTTAACCCGCTGATGGTGGAAGCGTTTCGCGACAGGGTCAGTTCGATCTAACACTCTGATTGAAATCGGTCGACTTCGTTGACGAGGCATTAAGGCCGGCAAACTAGCATCCGGCCTTTCAACCGATCGCGTCGATCCGAGTTTTTGATGTCCCAGCAAGGCCCGATCATTGTGGTGTCGACCGCTGAGCGGCGGTCGCTCGCAACCGCGCTCGGCGATGCCAGGATATTTCCGATCATCGACACCACCTGGACAGACGCATCGCACGCCGTCGAGCAGCTGCAGCCGGCCGCGGTTCTGGTCGCGATGTCCGAAGCCGTCGAGCCCGGCCTCGAGCCGCTTGCGAAGCAGATCGCCGCCCGGCAGCCTTATGTTCCGCTGATCGCCATCGATCCCGGAATGGCCTTGCCTGAAAACGCCATTCCGTTTTCGCAAGTCGGAGACAATTTCGATCGCCTGACCGCGCGCCTCCGCGCGGCGCTGCGGGTCAGGACATTGCATGCCACCGTGATGCGCCGGCTTGACGACGACCCGGCGGAACGAAAACAACTGTTGGACGCCGATCCGGCTCGCAACGCCACCGTGCTGCTGATCGGCCGTGGCGCGGCCTATCCGGCCCTGTCCGTGTCGCTGGGCGAGCGGATGGGCGTCCTCGGCGCTCTCAGCATCGAGGCCGCGGCGAAGCATCTCAATGCGCGTGACCTCGACGGCATCATTCTGGGCGAAGGTTTCAGCGTGCGCGTGATGGATGCCTTCCTCACCGTGCTGGCCGAAGACGCGCGCTTTCGCAATCTGCCCGTCGTGGTGACCGCGGATGGATTGACGCCGGCCTATGATCTGCCAAATCTCGAAGTCATAACGGGCGCTCCCGAGCGGATCGCCGCCAACGCGTCGCCGCTGATCCGCCAGCATGCGCTCGAGGCGCATCTGAGCCGGACGCTCCGATCGATTGACGCCGACGGTTTGCTCGACGCCCGCAGCGGATTGCTCACTTCGGCGGCCTTCCATCGCGACCTCGCCACCGCGGTCTATCAAACGCTGTCGCGCGGCGGCGGCTTGTCGTTGGCTCGTTTCGCCTTCGATCCCGGCCATGAGCGCGCACAGATTGACGGTGCGCGGATTCTCAGTCGTTTGATGCGGCAAATGGATTTCGGCGCGGTTCAGGATGACGGATCCGTTATCGTGGCGTTTGCCGAGACCGATTTGCGGACCGCCCACATGATTGCGCGGCGGCTTGCCAGCGTGATGCGGCATACCAGCTACGGCAAACGCGATACGAGATCGGAGCCGGTCGTGACGCTTGCGACCTTGCAGTCCAACGATTCGGCGAAGTCCCTGCTGGCGCGGCTTCACGACGAAACCCGCCGCGCGGCATCCTGACATTGGGATCCCATAATCATCAGGCCGCCTTGCGGTCTTCGGCCAGATTGGCGAGCTGGCGCAGCACCTCGGTGGTGCCGGTCAGGCGCTCCTCCGGCGTCTCCCATTCCTGGAAGAACACCACCTTCATGTCCGGCCGCACCTTCGCCGCCTGGCCATGCTGGCGGATGAAATAGACCAGCCGGTCCGGCTGGGCGAACTTGTTGTCGCGGAACGTGATCACCACACCCTTCGGCCCGGCATCGACCTTCTCGACATTGGCGCGGCGGCAATAGCCCTTGATGGCGGCGATCTTGAACAGATAGCGTACCTCGTCCGGCAGGACACCGAAGCGATCACGCAACTCCGCGGCGAAATTGTCGATCTCGTCGTCGGTGTCGAGGTCGGCCAGCCGCCGGTACAGCGACAGCCGCACCGCGAGATCGGCGACGAAATCTTCCGGAATCAGCACCGGCATGCCGATGGTGATTTGCGGCGACCAGCGGTCGGCCGCCGGTTCGACCACGCCGGCCTTGAGGTTGAGGATCGCCTCCTCCAGCATCGACTGGTAAAGTTCGAAGCCGACTTCCTTGATATGACCCGATTGCTCCTCGCCGAGCAGATTGCCGGCGCCGCGGATATCCAGATCGTGCGAGGCCAGCTGGAAGCCGGCGCCGAGCGTTTCCAGCGACTGCAGCACTTTCAGCCGCCGCTCGGCCTGTGCGGTGATCTTCTGCTGCGCCGGCAGCGTAAACAGCGCATAGGCGCGCAGCTTCGAGCGCCCCACCCGCCCGCGCAACTGATACAATTGTGCCAGACCGAACATGTCGGCGCGGTGCACGATCAGCGTATTGACGGTTGGAATGTCGAGGCCGGATTCGATGATCGTGGTCGAGAGCAGGATATCGTACTTGCCATCATAGAACGCCGACATGATGTCCTCGATCATGGTCGGCGCCATTTGCCCATGCGCGACCGCGACCTTCATCTCCGGCACGTTCTTGTCGAGAAAGTCCTTGACGCCGGCGAGATCCTCGATGCGCGGCACCACGTAGAACGCCTGTCCGCCGCGATAGCGCTCGCGCAACAGCGCCTCGCGGATCATCAGGGGATCGTGCGGCGCGACGAAAGTGCGGACCGCCAGCCGATCGACCGGCGGAGAAGCGATGATGGAGAGATCGCGGACGCCCGTCAGCGCCAGTTGCAGTGTACGCGGGATCGGTGTCGCGCTCAGCGTCAGCACATGCACTTCGGCGCGCAGCTGTTTCAGCCGCTCCTTGTGGCTGACGCCGAAATGCTGCTCTTCGTCGACGATCAGAAGACCGAGATCCCTGAATTTGATCGACTTGCCGAGCAGCGCATGGGTGCCGACCACGATATCGATGGAACCGTCCGCAAGCCCCTTCTTGACCTGTGCCAGTGCCTTTGGCGCGATCAGGCGCGAGGCCTGCGCCACGTTGACGGGAAAGCCGCGAAACCGTTCGGTGAAGGTCTTGGTGTGCTGCCGCGCCAATAGCGTCGTCGGCACCACGACCGCGACCTGCTTGCCGTCGAGTGCGACCGCAAATGCCGCGCGCAGCGCCACTTCGGTCTTGCCGAATCCGACATCGCCGCAAATCAGCCGGTCCATCGGCCGGCCGGTTTCGAGATCCTTCAGCGTGGCATTGATGGCGCCAAGCTGGTCTTCGGTTTCCTCATACGGAAAGCGCGCGCAGAACTCGTCATAGACACGAGGCTGCACCGGCATTTTCGGCGCTTCATGCAGATGCCGTTCGGCGGCGATCTTGATCAATTCGCCGGCAATCTCCCGGATGCGGTTTTTCAGCTTTGATTTGCGCGCCTGCCAGCCGCTGCCGCCCAGCCGGTCCAGTTCGACATTGGCATGGTCGGAGCCGTAGCGCGACAATAGCTCGATATTCTCGACCGGCAGGAACAGCTTGGTATCGGCCGCATAATGCAGTTCAAGGCAGTCATGCGGCGCGCCGGCGACCTCGAGCGTCTGCAAGCCGACGAAACGGCCGATGCCGTGCTCGACATGCACCACGAGATCTCCGCTGGCGAGGCTGGTGACCTCGGAGATGAAATTGTCGAGCTTGCGGCTTGCCTTGCGCGGCCGCACCAGCCGGTCGCCGAGGATGTCCTGTTCGCTGATGACGGCGACATGATCGGTCTCGAAACCGGATTCCATGCCGACCACCGCCAGCATCGCCTCGTTGCGCGGCGTCGCCTGCACCGTGCGCCAGGAATTGACGCTGGTCAGATTGAGCAGCTTGTGATCGCGCAACATGCTGCCCATGCGATCGCGCGAGCCCTCGCTCCACAGCGCGATCACCACCTTCTTGCGGCTAGCCTGCAGGGCTCCGACATGGGCAACGACGGCTTCGAACACGTTGACCGAACTGTCCGCCCGCTCCGGCGTGAAGTTGCGCCCGGCCCGCGCGCCGGCATCGACCACGCCGGCGCTGCCGTCGGGCACCGCAAACGGGGTGAGCCGCGCCAGCGCGGCCTCGTCGAGCTGCCTGGTCCATTCGGTTTCGGTCAGATAGAGCCGATCCGGCGGCAATGGCTTGTAGATCGCGCCGCCGCCCGGATGCTCCATCGCCTCGCGCCGCGCCTCGTAATAATCGGCGATCTGCTTGAAGCGCTCGCGCGCGGCATCCTCGCTTTGCGGCTCGATCGCCACCGGCGCGTCATCGAGATAGTCGAACAGCGTATCCATCCGCTCGTTAAACAGCGGCAGCCAGTGCTCCATGCCGGGATGGCGGCGGCCCTCGCTGACCGCCTCATATAACAGATCACCCCGCTCGGGAGCGCCGAAGGCGGCGACATAGCCCATCCGGAAGCGCTTGATGGTCTCGGTGACCAGTTGGAATTCCGAAATCGGCACCAGATCGAGCGAGCGCATGTCGAGCAGCGTGCGCTGGGTTTCGGCGTCGAAACTGCGGATCGAACTCCAGCGCGTCGCCGAAAAAATCGAACCGCACCGGTTGATCGAGCCCGGCCGGAAACAAATCGAGAATGCCGCCGCGCACGGCGTATTCGCCGGGCTCGCGCACCGTCGAGGAGCGGTTGTAGCCGTTGTGTTCCAGCCACGCCACGATCGAGTTCATCGGCACGACATGCCCGGGCGCGACCGAGAGCGCCTGCGCGGCAACGAGTTCGCGCGCCGGCACCCGCTGCACGATGGCGTTGACCGTGGTCAGGACAATCAGCGGCTTTGCGCTGCCGGCAAGGCGCGACAGCCGCGCCAGCGTCGTCAGCCGTTGCGCCAGCACGCCGCCATGCGGCGACACCCGGTCATAGGGCTGGCAGTCCCAGGCCGGAAACTGCAGCACCGGCAAATCCGGTGCGAAGAATTCCAGCGCCCGCGCCAGTTGCTGCATCCGCGGTCCATCGCGGCAAACCACCGCGAGGCTGACCGCCGGCGGCTTCGGCCGGGCCGCCACCGCACGCGCAAGGTCGGAAATAACCAGACCTTCGGCGCCCTCGGCGACATTGGCAAAGGTCAGCGCGCGGCCGGGCGCCAGCAATTGCGCGGGCGATTGGACGGGCTGCTTCATGCGCCGTGATCCGCAGAGCTAAACGACTTGATGCGGTCGAACAGGCGGCTCGCATATTCGGCCGCCGGCGGCACGCTGCCGGTCAGTGCGGCATAGAGATCGGGGTCGGGCACCTCGATCAGATGCTCCAGTTGAGTGAGTTCGTCGTCGCCCAGCGTGGCGATCTCGGCATCGGCAAACTGGCCGAGAATGAGATCCATCTCGCGGGTGCCGCGATGCCAGCAGCGAAACAATAGCCGCTTGCGGCGGTCATCCAGGCCGTCGCTCGATCGTGTCGATCCCGTCATTTCCTGATTCCAATCCGAACGCCAAAAGCCCGGACGTGCCGGGCGGGGTTGATATAGCGTCGGGGAGTGCGGATGTCAGCCCTGTTGTCCGATGAATTATCGATAGCTCGGGACGGATCGCCTTGCACTGATCGTCATACTCCGCGAAAGCGGAGTATCCAGTACGCCGCAGCCTTTCGGTTCTATCGCTGACGCCTCGGAATACTGGATCGCCCGCTGGAGCCTGTCATCGGGCGCGCATTCGCGCGACCCGGTGGCGGGCGATGACGGCTGGGAATGTAGCGCGTAGGTATTCATCACACGCACCTTCGCATTCCCGCGGCGCGAAGCGCCCGAGTTGTGCAAGAACCTCTCGCCCAAATGAGGGCGTGGGGAATGCCGGGTGCCCGTTGCACCCGCAGCCGCGTGCGCAGTGGTAGAAAGCACACGCGTTAGTCACCACGGTCGCACCGGAACACCCGGCATTCCCGCACGCAATGGTTTTAACGGTTTCCTTCGCGCTCTCCTTGGTGATCGGGCTTGTTTGTCACCATCGCCGGTGAAATTTCTTTCACCAACTTGACGCCAACCATTGAGGCGTCAGGACCACACGACTTCGCCGTCCGCAAGCCCAGCGCCTCTCGTCAAAAGCGCAGCCCGCGTCCACCGCATCCCGCCCCGCGTCCGTGACGATCGCGATATGCCCCTTGTGTGGGACGAGACGGCGGAAGATATGAAGGTGATTTGGGTCAGAATGGAATTGGAATTTTTTTGCAAGCAGGGCTGGACAGGGGGCCAAATCAGCGGACGGTCGGCCATCAGGCCACACGCCGCAGCGCAAACGTCTTGCCGTCTTCCGACGTGACATAGCCAAGCCGAGCCAGCGAGGCCAGCACCTCACCGACTTTCTTCTCCGTAGTCTTGGTTCGCTTGAACTGCGCCGCGAGGCCCTTGGCATCGAGCGGTTCGCTGGCAGCGGCCAAGGCGGCGAATATCGCGGCGGTTTGCTCGACCGCACCTGTTGGAAACGATGGCTTCTGTTCCACGGCGGCGATGAGTTCGGCCGCGACCTGCGCACCCTCCTCTTTCGCCGCCTGCTTGTCGACGCCCTTGGCGAAACGTGGAATTTGGTAGTCCGGCCGCAGCCAGCGCACCAACCCGCGTTTCTCTTCCGCGGATCGTTCCTTGTTCAGCGCCACCAGCCTGGCGAGAATTTCGTCGTCGGACTGGTCAACGGGCCAGCCATAGGCTTCGGCCACGGCGATATCGAGCTTGTCGTGCAGTTCCTTCATGATGAGCACGAGGCCATCGTCGAAAATAGCGCGGTCGTGTTCATCGAGCTCGTCCGGCGTGGTTCCTGCGCGCAGCATTTCGAGCACATTGTATAGGCCAGTCAGGGTCAGATGCGGATGTTCGGCTAACACGCGTTTGCGATGGGCGTCGAGTTCTTCTGCGACGACCCGGATTTTTTGTTTTTGGATATTGTTGCCATCTGGAAATGGAAAGGGATCGAAGCACCGGGATTTGGAATACCGAGGATCATTGCCGACGCCAAGCCATCCTCCCGCCCGCAATGCCCACACCACATGGATGCGCGACGAGAGGATTCCGAGATTTGCGGCGTCGTCAGTCGCAACAGCGATAAGCATATTATCCGGTAAGATGGCCTTGTCCAAAAATTGGAAGATGCGATGTTTTGTTGTTTCGACCGTTGCGATATAGCGGTAAATGTCGGCTAGTGCAGGCCGCAACTCTTCACGGGGTTCGCCAAAAATCCACCATCTCTCTTTATACGACTTGCGATTGTTCCAATCGCGACCAACAAATTCTTGCTCGCCCTTCTTATTGATTTGAATTTTTTCCTTCACTTCCAATTTTACGTGCTGATAGACTTCTGGAAATTGCCTTCTGACTTCGTCTTCTGACAAGCTAAGTAGGTCAATGACCAAAACGTCTCGAGGCCGCGAGGTTAGGTCGCGGCCGTTGCGATATTCCCGAACGTATTTTTCGAGTCCTGGACGCTTGCCAAGACCCAGATGTTCTGCTTCCCGACGCGATACGATGAATCCGGCACCGTGTAACTTCACCCCAGGAGAACTAATACCCTCGTTGGATAACAACGATTTGGTGATAGTAACGTCAACGCCAATTGTAAGGTCAGCATGAATGGGGCCAAACGATTCTTTGAATACAATTTGCGGAGCGTCCGTGTCCAACGCCGATTCCTGAACGACCTCCCGTAACGATCCTTCCGTGGTGCCTACGTCGGCGACCGTCATCGCAATGCGCACAGCAGCGGCGCCTTCTGTGGCTTTCGTCCAAGGATGATCTGGAATGGCCATGACCAATGATACCGCTTTTTTGGCCGTTAGATGCCTTTCCATGACTCGACGTTGGAATACCTGAGAGATCGAGTTCGTGGTGATCAATCCAAAACGGCGCAGCACGGTCCCCTTTTGCGTCAACAACTCAGCCGCGCGATCCCACCAATACATAACAAAATCGGCGGACTCGTTCATTTTTGAATGACTTGCCCACAACGCTTCAGTGAAGGCATCGCCAAGGCGAGCGCGGAGAAAGCTCGCGCCAATAAACGGCGGATTTCCCACGATGAATTCCGCCGTCGGCCATTCGGGCCGTCGCGCATTCGGATAGGTTTCCTTGCCGTCGACAATTTTTGGAACGGGTTCACCGTCCCATGTCAGCACCGCGTTCTTGACCTGGATGTTCTTGAAAGCGCGCAGAATCGGCTCCTCCGGCGCCGCGCCCTTGGTGCGGAAGTGCCATTGCAGATAGCCGATCCACAGCACCAGTTCGGCAATGGCCGCCGCGCGGGGATTGATCTCAAGCCCGAGGAATTGATGCGGGTCGACGCTGTGCGAGCCGAGACCACGCAAGGCTTCCTGGCCGCCAAGGTCGAGAAGTGCCTCCAATACCTCGCCTTCCAGCCGCTTCATTAACTCAAGTGAGACGTAAAGGAAATTGCCGGTTCCGCAGGCCGGATCAAGCACTCGCGTCTCGCAGAGCCTGTCGTGGAAGGCCTTCACCTCGGCCGCAGCGCCCTTGAGATCGCCGGACGCCCGCTTGGTTTCAGCGGTAGCCTGTACGTTGCGCCAGTCCTCGCGCAACGGCTCGATGATGGTCGCGACCACCAGCCGCTCGACATAAGCACGCGGCGTATAGTGCGCGCCCAGCCGGTCGCGCTCTTCGGGGTCGAGCGCCTGTTCGAGCAAGGTGCCGAAAATCGATGGGTCGACCTCTTTCCAGGTGTAGCTGGCGGCCTGCCGCAATTCGCCGATTTCCTCCCGGCCGAGCGGCAGAGCGGCACAGCTCTTGAAAAACTCGCCGTTGAATTTCTTCACTTCCTTTTTGAGAGCGTGCGCCCAACCGCCGCCGTTCATCGCTTCCCAGAGCTGGGTAACATCATGGCGGAAGACATCCGGATTCCTCTCGCATTCCTCCAGGACTTCCTTGAAGGATTTTTCCGGCAGCAGTCCGACATCCTCTGCAAACATCGTGAACAGGCAGCGCATCAGGAACATCGCGACGTCCTGCGCGGGATAATTCTTCTTCTCCAACGCGAGCGATACCTGCGCAAGACGCTTGGCGATATCGCGCGTGACCTTTGCCGACGCCTGCGCTGGATCAAGCGATAAAGGCTCGAGCCAGATTTTCCTGAGGCGTTCGCGGACTTGTTTGTTGCGCAGGTCTTCGAGGTAGATGCGGAAGGTCTGGCGGTCGGGAAACTGGGTGTAGTTCTTGCCCTGCCCCGAGAAGTCGGCATAGACCTCGATGCAATGCCCGACATCGCAGACGAGAATAAACGGCGGCCAACCGTGGGACGTCGGCAGCGCGCGGGCGTATTCTTCCGCCTGCCGCTTGGCATTGAGCATCAGCACGTCCCAGGCGCGGTCCGCGCCGCGACGGCCGCGTGAGTCCTCGGGAATGTCGGCGGTAAACAAGTCGTTCTGGCCGGGAACCTTCTTGACGCCCTTCAGGCGGCTTTGCTTGGCTTCGAGAACGAAGCTGTTCTTCCTGTAGAGATCGATCCGGCCGTGTGAATTGCCCTCATCCTTGTGCTTCTTGACGCCACGTTCGAAGACGTAATCGTTGTGTTCGTGGGTGGCGTCGGCCGGATCGGGCAGCGGCAGCCCCAGCAGCGAGATCAATTCATTGAGGAAAGAGACGTAGTTCGCCCGCTCCTGGCCACCCTCGCGACCCTGCCAGCGGCGGATAAACGCTTCGACGGCTTCGCTGTTTTTGGCTTCCCCCATGGCCGCAACCTAGCGGGAGGACAGGGCCGGGCACAACCCTGCGAAGGTCTGTGGGGGGATGCGCCGGAACTCGGGGCGGCCGAGCGTTCGTGGCACCCGAAGCGGCCTCGACAAAGTCGAAGACCAAGCGCTAATAGGAAATCGGTGGGGTGCGTGGATAAGTGCGCCGATAGTGGGCTCTTTTGAATAAGGCACGGTTACTCGTGCCAACCGTAAACGACTTCGTCGTAATCGGAATGCGCTTTGTCGCGGGCCTGCCGAGCTTCGTGATAGAGCGTATTATTAGAATCGAATCTAATGCTGACAACGGAAAAAAATTCCTCATATAATCGCTTTTTCGTCCATACCTCTTGCCATGCCTTAAATCGAGGATCGTCTTCGATTGCCATTTTCGCCTCCACTTTTCTCCCACGCCTCCAGCACCTCCACCATATCACCAATGCTGATTCGGGCTCCCGGTCCTCGGTCTCGCCGCTCGCGATATCGATCATGAGCTTTGCGAGCTGGGCCGGATCGCGCGGGCGTTTTAGGGGCTTGTCTGGCATCATACCAATATGCACCGGGGCGTGTCTCGTTTCCAGAGGCCGTTGAATTAAGGCAATTCAAAAGAGCCCACTACCAGTCCGCCAAATACCTCGCGCGTCTCAGCTGGATCGCGCATCATTCCCATGATTCGGCATCCAAAAGCGTGGCACATGGCCTCTTCCCGACAAAGCGACCTTTTCCAGACTGACACCCAATCCGACTTGTTCGGCGAGGACACACCCACGCCCGAATACCGGGCCGATCCCGATTCCGTGCGCGCCGAACTCTACAAAATCCTCGCCGAAGCCCGCGCGGCGGAGAAGCTACCGTGGGAGCCAAGGACGGTTCTGCTTTACCGCACCATTTTTCCGCAGATGACGAACTGGCTGCCCGACGATGAGGGCGCGCAACTGCGCTTTGAGTTCGAGACGGAAATCAAGCGGCTGGAAGCGGTCTGAGAGCGACTGACGGTTTCGCCGCCTCATGTGGAACAGGTGCCGGACACCTTTGTGGTGGAAAAAACCCGTGGATGCCCGGCACAAAGCCGGGCATGAGAAGCAGGAACGGCCTTAGGTTTCCGCAATGCGTCCCACCCTGCTCAATCCCCTGTTTGCGCCGGTCACCAGCCTTGCCGGCGTCGGGCCGAAGCAGGACAAACTGTTTCGCTATCTGCTCGGCCGCGACGAGACGCCACGGCTGGTCGATCTGTTGCTGCATCTGCCGGCGAGCGTGATCGATCGCCGGGCGCGGCCGAAAATCCGCGATGCGGTTCCGGGGACCGTGGTGACGCTGGAGGTGACGGTCGACCGCCATCGTCCGACGCCGGCGCGCAACGCGCGCGCGCCGCACCTGGTCTATGCCAGCGACGACACCGGCGACGTGGTGCTGACCTATTTCCGGGCGCAACCGGGCTATGTCGAGAAATTGCTGCCGGTCGGCGCCAAGCGTTACGTCTCCGGCACCGCGCAGATCTATGACGGCACCTTGCAGATCACCCATCCCGACCGCGTCGTCGACGAAGCCGGCTTCGCCAAACTGTCGGGCATCGATCCGGTCTATCCGCTGACCGAGGGGCTGGCGCTGGGTTCATTGCGCCGCGCCATGGCGCAGGCGCTGCAAAAGCTTCCGAGCTTGCCGGAATGGATCAGTCCGGAAGTGATCCGACGCTGCAAGTTTCCGCCGATCGCCGAAGCGCTGAACCGCGTCCACATGCCGGTCGAGCTGACGGATATCCTGCCCGATGGTCCGTTCTGGTCGCGACTCGCCTTCGATGAACTGCTGGCCGGCCAATTGGCGCTGGCGCTGGTGCGCGCGCAATTGCGCCGCCCCGCCGGCGACCGCCATGCCGGTGACGGCCATCTGCGCAACAAGATCATCGACGCGCTGCCCTATGCGCTGACCTTGTCGCAGCAACAGGCCTCCGCCGCGATCACGGACGACCTGCGCCAACCGGTCCGGATGTTGCGGCTGCTGCAGGGTGACGTCGGATCGGGCAAGACCGTGGTGGCGCTGCTGGCGGCCGCCGCCGTCACCGAGGTCGGCAAGCAGGCCGCGCTGATGGCGCCGACCGAAATCCTGGCGCGCCAGCATATCAAGACCATCACGCCGCTGGCCGAGCGCGCCGGGCTTCGCGTGGCTGTTCTCACCGGCCGCGAGAAAGGCAAGGAGCGGCGCGAACTGCTGGCGCGGCTTGGGGCCGGCGAGATCGATCTCCTGGTCGGCACCCATGCGCTGATCCAGGACGATGTGGTATTCAAGGCGCTGGCGCTGGCCGTGGTCGACGAGCAACATCGCTTCGGCGTGCGCGAGCGTCTGGCGCTGACCGCCAAGGGTGCGGCGGTCGACGTGCTGGTGCTGAGCGCGACGCCGATCCCGCGCACGCTGGTGCTGACTTATTTCGGCGACATGGACATCTCGGAACTGCGCGAAAAGCCCGCCGGCCGGCAGCCGATCGACACCCGCGCGATGCCCAACAGCCGGCTTGGTGAAGTAATCGAGGCGGTCGGCCGCGCGCTTTCCGCCGGAAAGCGTGTCTACTGGATCTGCCCGCTGGTCGAGGAATCCGAGGCCGAGGGCATCGAGCATCTCACCAATGCGACCGAGCGGTTCGAGAGCCTGCAAAAGCGTTTCGGCGATCGCGTCGGGCTGGTGCACGGCAAGATGCGCGGCACCGAGAAGGATCGCGTGATGGCGCAGTTCGCCGCGGGCGAGATCGGTCTGTTGGTGGCGACCACCGTCGTCGAGGTCGGTGTCGATGTTCCGGCGGCCACCATCATGGTGATCGAGAACGCCGAACGTTTTGGGCTGGCGCAACTGCACCAGTTGCGCGGCCGCATCGGCCGCGGCTCCGAAGCCTCGACCTGCCTGCTGCTCTACAAGGAACCGCTGAGCGAGATGTCGACGGCGCGGCTGAAAGTGATCCGGGAAACCACCGATGGATTCCGGATCGCGGAAGAGGATCTGAAGCTGCGCGGCGAAGGCGATGTGCTGGGCGTAAGACAAAGCGGCCTGCCCGGCTATCGCATCGCCCGCACCGACGTCCATGCCCAATTGATCGCCCAGGCGCGCGACGAAGCGCTGCGGGTGATGAAGGACAATCCGAAGCTGACAGGTGCGCGCGGCGAGGCGCTGCGCGCCCTGCTCTATCTGTTCGAACGCGACGAAGCACTGCCGCTGATGGGCGCGGGGTAGTCACTCACCGTCATTCCGGGGCGCGCGAAGCGCGAGCCCGGAATGACGAAAGAAGTCTACTCCACCTTCGCCGGTGCCGGCTGCAGCGGCGAGGCATTCGCCAGCCGCGCAGCGTTGGCGGTCTCGGCCAAAGCGGCGATCTTCTTCTGCGGATCGGAGCCGGGCTGCACCACCCCGGCGGACATGATCAGGGTGGCAGCGTCTTCCGCGCTCATCTCGATTTCGATGATCTTGCTCTTGGGCACATAGAAGAAGAACCCCGTGGTCGGGTTCGGCGCACAGGGCAGGAAAACCGAAATGTGCTCCTCCCGGCCGGGAAGTTTGTTGGCGATCTCCACGCTCGGCGCCTGCGAGATCAGCACGATCGACCACATGCCGGGCGAAGGAAATTCGACCAGGCCGACCCGGCGAAAGCTCGATCCGGAGCCGGAGAACAGCGTCTCGAACACCTGCTTGAGGCCGCGATAGATCGCGCGAACCACCGGCATCCGTCCAAGCAGCCTCTCGCCGAAATCGACCAGCGTCCGCCCGATCAGGTTGCGGGTGAGAAAGCCCAGCAGCGTCAGCGCGATCACGGCGACGACAAGCCCGGAACCCGGCAATCCGAACGGCAGATAGGTTTCCGGCCGATAAGCGACAGGAACAAACGGCCGTACCAGCCCGTCGACCCAGGTCACGAACCACCAGGTCAGATAGAAGGTGATCGCGACCGGGCCCGCGACGATCAATCCGGTCAGGAAGTAGTTCCGAAGCCGGGCCGTAAAGCCCGGCGGCGCAGCCGGGGGAAGCTCCGCCGGAGGCACGATCGGGGGCAGATTGTCGCGGGTCATCAGGGTTCCAGGGTCGGTCGAAGGTGGCGTCGTCGCATGGCAGCTAAGCCATCCTAACAGACTTTTGAAGCCCCCGGCGACCGCAGGCCGGCGGGTTGCCGCCTATTCCACCGTCACCGATTTGGCGAGATTGCGTGGCTGGTCGACGTCGGTGCCCATCACGACGGCGGTGTGGTAAGCCAGCAACTGCACCGGAACGGCGTAGACCATGGGCGCAAAGGTCGCGGCCATGTCGGGCAGCACGATCGTCACCAGCGACTCGATAGTGGCTTCCCTGGCGCCCTTGGCGTCGGTCATGAGAATAATATTGCCGCCGCGGGCGGCGACTTCCTGCATGTTGGAAACGGTCTTCTCGAACACGCGATCGAACGGTGCGATCACCACCACCGGCATGTTCTCGTCGATCAGTGCGATCGGTCCGTGCTTGAGTTCGCCGGCGGCGTAGCCTTCGGCGTGGATGTAGGAAATTTCCTTCAGCTTCAGTGCGCCTTCCAGCGCCAGCGGATAGCTGGTGCCACGGCCGAGGTAGAGCACGTCCCTGGATTTCGAAATCTCGCGCGCGAGCTTCTCGATCTGCGGCTCGGTGGCCAGCGCTGCCGACATCAAGCGCGGAATTTCAACGAGGCCATGCACCAGCTTGGTCTCGTCGGCCTCGGACAATTCGCCGCGCGCCTTGCCCGCGGCCACCGCGATCGCGGCCAGCACCATCAGCTGGCAGGTGAAAGCCTTGGTCGAGGCGACGCCGATTTCCGGCCCGGCCAGCGTCGGCAACACGGTCTCGCTTTCGCGCGCGATGGTCGAGGTCGGCACGTTGACGACCGAGAGCGTATGCACGCCTTGCGACTTGGCATAGCGCAACGCCGCCAGCGTATCGGCGGTCTCGCCGGATTGCGAAATGAAGATGGCCAGATCGCCCTTGCGCAAGGGCGCTTCGCGGTAACGGAATTCGGAAGCCACATCGACTTCGACCGGCACCCGGCCCAGCCGCTCGAACCAGTATTTGGCGACGTAGCCCGCGTAGCTCGCGGTGCCGCAGGCAACGACCGAAATCCGCTGGATATCCCTGAAATCGAACGGCAGTTTTACGGGCAGCACCACCCGCTCGGTCGCCATGTCGATGTAACGCGCCAGCGTATGGCCGACCACTTCGGGCTGCTCGTGAATTTCCTTGGCCATGAAGTGGCGATAATTCGCCTTGTCGACCAGAAACGACGACGCGCCGGATTTCAGCACCTCGCGATTCACCACCGCACCCTGCTCGTTATAGATCACGCCGACTTCGCGGGTCAGAACCACCCAGTCGCCGTCCTCGAGATAGCTGATGGTATCGGTAAACGGCGCCAGCGCGATCGCATCCGAGCCGAGATACATTTCGCCGTCGCCATGGCCGATCGCGAGCGGCGAACCCTTGCGGGCGCCGATCATCAAATCGTTGTGGCCCTTGAACAGGAACGCGAGCGCGAACGCGCCGCGCAACTGCGGCAGCGACGCCTTCACCGCCTCCTGCGGCGAGGCGCCCTTGAGGATGTAGGAATTGACCAGGTGTGCTACGGTTTCGGTGTCGGTCTCGCTGGTGAATTTCGCGCCCTGCTTTTCCAGCATCAGCCGCAATTCGCGAAAATTCTCGATGATGCCGTTGTGAACTACGGCGACGTTGTCGGTCGCATGCGGATGGGCGTTGTTTTCGTTCGGCTTGCCGTGGGTGGCCCAGCGGGTATGTCCGATGCCGCTATGGCCCATGAGCGGTTCGGCCCTCAATCGCGCTTCAAGATTCCTGAGCTTGCCCTCGGCGCGACGCCGATCGAGATGGTCGCCTTCCAGCGTGGCGACGCCTGCGGAATCATAACCGCGATATTCAAGCCGCTTGAGCAAATCCACCAATTGCTCCGCGACCGGACCGCGTCCCAGAATGCCGACAATGCCGCACATGCGGATCAATATCTCCAAATCGCCGAAAAACCGCCAAAACCGCGCCAGCATCTCTTAACGAGAAGTGCGGATGCGCCGATACTCAATAATTATTGCCGATTGAGACAACGTTAAGCCGAAAGCTTAACAAGTCCGGTCAGCCCTTCGGCTTCCTGTCGCGGGTCTTCATCTCGCGGTATCGCGCCGCGCCGCCCTCGCGGTTGGTCTGCGGGCTGCGCTCGATTGCCAGCGCATCGTCTAGCACGTCTTTCGTGATCACCGAACCCGAACCGACATAGGCGCCGTTGCCGATTTTCACCGGCGCCACCAGCGACGAATTCGAGCCGACGAACGCGCCCGCCCCGATCGTGGTGCGGTGCTTGCCGAAGCCGTCATAATTGCAGGTGATGGTGCCGGCACCGATGTTGGCATTGGCGCCGACATGGGCATCGCCGATGTAGGAGAGATGATTGACCTTGGCGCCGGCCTCCAGCGTCGCGGCTTTGGTTTCGACGAAATTGCCGATTCTGACGCCCTCGCCCAGCGAGGTGCCGGGCCGCAACCGCGCATAGGGACCGACGGAGGCTTTCTTTCCGATCGATGCCTGCACGATATGGGAAAACGCATGGATCACCGCGCCGTCGGCGATCGAGACGCCGGGACCGATCACCACAAACGGCTCGATCGTCACATCGTTGCCGAACGTGGTGTCGGCGGCGAGATAGACCGTCTCCGGTGCGATCATGGTGACGCCGGCATCGAGTGCTGCCTTGCGCAAGCGGCTCTGCATGACCTGCTCGGCTTCGGCGAGCTGGGCCTTGGTGTTGATGCCGCGCACTTCATCCTCGCCGGTTTCGATCACGACGGCCTCCAATCCCAGGTCTCGAACGACAGTTACCGCGTCGGTCAGATAATATTCGCCCTTGGCGTTGCCATGACCGATGTTCTCGATGATTTCCAGCGCCTTGCGGCCATCGAACGCCATCACGCCGGCATTGCAAAGCGTGATCGCGCGTTCCGCTTGATTGGCGTCGGCTTGCTCGCGGATGGCGACCAGCCGGTCGCCTTCGACCAGGAGCCGGCCGTAGCCGGTGGGATCGGCGGCGCGAAAGCCGAGCACTGCAAGGGCTGCGCCTTTTTTCAGCGGCGCACGCAGGCGCTCGAATGTCGCAGCCGAGATCAGCGGCGTGTCGCCGAACACCACCAGCAGATCGTCCGCGCCGCGCGCGACGGCCTCGCGGGCCGCCAGTACCGCATGCGCGGTGCCGAGACGCTCACGCTGAAGGAATGTCGCAGCGTCGGGGCGCACCCGCTTGGCCTCTGCGGCGACAGCCTCATGGTTCGGGCCGATCACCACGGCCGTTGCGGCGCCAACCCCCTTGGGGGCAGCGCCAAGCACATGTGCGAGCAACGGCTGGCCCGCCACCGGATGCAGGACCTTTGGCAAGGACGAGCGCATGCGCGTGCCCTCGCCGGCCGCGAGCACGATGGTGAGGCTGGTTCTGCCGGTCATTCCTATCCTTAAACCCTGGCGGCAACGGTTTGCGCCACAGCCGTCATAAAGCGTTTGGGCCGGAGTGGAAACCCGGTTGCCGTCCGGGCGCGGATTTGAGGATGCAGGCGCATTTCCTGTTAATGTTTGTCGCGTGATTCGGCGGGGCTCGGGAGGGCCGAAAAAGTCGCATGGCGAAGCATTCCGACAATCTGGCCCGCAGCTTCGAGACCGAAGATGCCGGCGGCCTGCTGACCGGCTTTTTGGCCGAGGAAGAGGATTTCGACCGGCGATCGCTGTGGCGGCTCGGATCGTGGGGCGTGGGCGCCGTCGCCGCGGTCATTGTGGCGGTGCTGGCCAATCAGTCCTCGATCGGATTGCGGCGCGAGCAGATCGCCAACGCCGATCTGGCGCGACAGTCGCAGCATATCCAGTCGATCGCCAAGGAAAGCCAGAACGAGACTCGACGGCTGGCCTCCGCGATCGATACCCTGAACGGCGACCGCGACCGGCTGTACTCCCGCATCACCGTCCTGGAGCAGGGGCTGGATTCGGTGACCGGCTCGATCGCGCGGCAAAATGCTGTCGCGGCTTCGCCGCAAGCCACTCCCTCCTCCTCCTCCTCCTCCTCCTCGGCAGTGTCTTCCCCGCCAACGTCTTCTTCGACGCTGTCGTCCTCGCCGGTAGCCTCCCCGACCGCGAGTTCCGCCAGTCCACCCTCGCCGGCGACGTCCGCCTCGGCCGCTTCTTCCGCAATGGCGTCTTCGGTGCCGGCATCCGCCGCGAAGGCCGAACCGCCGGTGACCCAAGCCGCCGCTCCGGTGGTGGCGCCGGTCGCGACGGCGGCAGCGGTAGCGGTAGCGGCAAAGGGTGCGGCGATGCCGGACAAGCCGCCGCCCGTTGCCACGGCCTCGGAGCCGGCTTCGGCGGCCGTGGCATCAACTCCGCAGATGGCGTCAGACGCGCCGGCGGCGACGCCGGCAACGCCGCTGATGGCTGCAAAATCGATCATGGCTCCGCCGGACGCGGTGGCCGGAAAGCTGATCGGCCCCGGCGCAGCGCCGGATCCCGCCGCAACGGCGCCCGACCCCGAGGCGGTCGCCGCGACCTCATCGGACGACGCCACGGCGGATGCCGCACCGGCGGCGTCCACGGTCAAGCGAACCGAATTTGCCGTTGATGTCGGAACCGCGAATTCGGTCGCCGGCTTGCGGGCGCTCTGGCGGGGCTTGCTCAAATCGAGATCGAATTCGGCGCTGGCGGCTTTGCACCCGATCATCGCGGTGAAAGAGGGCAACAACGGGCTCGGCATGCAACTGCGGCTGGTAGCCGGGCCGCTCGGCGACGCCGCCGCCGCCGCGAAGATCTGTGCCGCCATGACGGAAGGCAAGCGGGCCACCTGCGAGCCGACGGTGTTCGATGGTCAGCAACTTTCGCTGAAGGACGATGAGCCGCAGTCTGCCGGCAAGCCCGCTGCGGTCCGGCCCGCCGCGCACCGGCGAAGCCTTGCCAAGCGGGTGATGACCGAAGAGCCGCCGCAAGCCGCAACCCACCACACTGTCGTCATTCTTCAGCAGATGACGAGACTAAATCAATGATTGCAATGCCTTGGAGCCGAATTCTCACGTTTTGACTTCGACAGATCCGCAGCCCGCGACGGGTTGTCCTGCCGCGCGTTCCCGGTCATAACAGCCCCATGAAGAAAACTCCGTTTCGGCTGACCCCCTACCAGGTGCAATGGCTGCTGATTGTCGGCTTTTCCACGGTCGGCTACGCACTTTATGTCCGCTATCTGGCCATCGAGTTCTCGCAGACGTCGCTGGCTTGCGATGCCGGGTTGCAGACCATGTTGTGCAAGACCCGCTCGCTGGCGACGTATCTTTTTCGCAATTCGGTGTTCGGCGTGGTCGCGCTCGTCATTGCGACCCTGCACCTCATCCGGCCGTCGATCGTCTTGCTGACCGGCGGTCTGATTGCCGCGGGATTTGGCGTGGTGCTCTACAATATCGGGCTGTCGGGACTGGCGATCGGCCTGCTCATTTTGGGATTTGCACGGCCCGCGCCCGCCACAGCGTAACGGCGAGCAGGAAATACATCGCGCAGGTCCACAACGACTGCCAGTTCTCCGCACTCTCGTTGAACGCGGTATAGACCACCGCCATCGCCAGCAGACCGGCAAACACTGTCTCGGTGAGCGGCCGCGCGCCCTGCTGCGGGCGGTTGAGCAGCATCAGGAGCGCGAACGGCACCACGGCCATGGTCAGCGCGGCAAACGGAAAATCCCGGTAACGCGGGTCGAACACGAAACCGAGCGCGGTTTCGGTGCCGATCAAGGTGGTCACCAGCAGCGCGGCTCCGAGGATGACGGTCAGGACCGATCGGGTTCGGCCGTCGCGGGGACCGAGCAGTTCGAGGAAAGTCGGCAGCGAGCGGCCCGACATCAATGCATGGGCGCAAAACAGCGGCGAGACGATCGCGGCGGTCAGCAGGCTGCCCCATCCCAGCCAGCCCCCGAAGCCATAGCTCTCATAGAACATCTTGTCGGAGGCGATGCCCAACAGAATTCCGGCCGTGGTTGCGGAAATCCCGACCGCGACCCAGGATGCCAAGCGCGGCGTCCAGGGCCGCCGCCGAAGCGCCAGCCAGGCCGAGCCAAAGATCAGCACGCTCAAGGCCATGCCGGATGCCATTTGCAGCTTCCAGGACGGAAAATTGCTGACGGCTTCGCCGGGCGGGTATTTCAGCACGCGCTGCACTGAATTAAACAGCCCCCAATAACCGCCGACGGTGCCCTCGAGCCGGCGTTTCCAGGGCTGGTCGTAGGCCTCGATCAGGTTGACGCGAAAGTTTTCCTGCTTCGCCAAATTGAGGATTTCGGAGACCACCCGCGCCTGATTGGTACGCGACGGCAGCGCGCCCGCGCGCATCCGTCCCTGGCTCGGCCAGCCGGTTTCGCCGATCAGGATTTCCTTGCCCGGGAATGCCACCGCCATCCGCATGCGGATCGCATCGACATGGGCTGCGGCATATTTCGCCCGGATCGGGAAGTCTTCCCAATAAGGCAGGATATGGATCGTGACAAAATCGACGGCGTCATAGATTTCCCGGTTGCGGAGCCAGAATTCCCACACGTCGGCGTAGGTCACGGGAACGGCGACCTGCGATTTGACCGAGCGAATGATGGCGGCAAGGTCGGACGCGGTCATCTCGCCGCGGAGCAGAACCTCATTGCCGACGACAACAGCGGTGATGACATCCGGGTAGGCCTTGGTCAGGCCGACCACGGTCGAAATCTGCACCGAGTTCTTCAGCCGGTTGCTGCCGAGCCATATTCCCTGGATGACTTTCAGCCCCGCTTTCGCGGCCAGCGCCGGAACCTGATCGAGGCCGTTTTCGATCGAATAGGTGCGCACGCAATCGGAAATTTTGGCGAGCTGCGCCAGATCCTGGGCGATCTGTTCCGGAGAAATCCGCTCGGTCGACTGCAGCGGCGTCTGCTCGCCGCGGAACGGCGCATAGGACACGCATTGCAGTTTGGCGTTGGGATCGATCGGGGCTCGCACCAGCGCCACGGGCGTGGCTAGCCACCACCACGCTGCTGCAATTGCGCCGACAGATATTAGGAGAAGCGCCAGTGGCGTGCGAAAAGAAATCGGTTCCATCCTCCGGGCGGGGGGTCGTCGATTAGCCGGTCATCAGCCGTCTGCCAAGAGCAGGATATCGTCAATCCAAGGGCTTCGCGCCTGACGGCTTTACCACAACGCGATAAAGTTGTGACTTTGCTGGACAAAATCCGAAATGTCCGTCATGGGAATCGCGGAGTGTCTCCGCCGCATTGGGGACCTATTTGAACGGCATCAAACCGGCGTGTCAGAGCTGACCGCGGGCAAGCAACAAATCGGGGAATTTATGCGTCGAAGGGTGCTTCAGCTTCAACATGCGCTCATGCGCCACCTCGCCATCCCCGGGCTCGCCCTCCTGATCGGTATCGGAAGTGCCTCTGCCCAGAGCGGCGACGTCCACGACCAGACCGCCAAACCGGGAGCGGCAAACCCGGCCCAGACCGCCGATGCAGCCAAGGAAAATCAACGCAAGACCGATGAATTCGTGGAGGCCGCGCAGGCCATTAACGGGCCGGCCGGAAACCCCGAATGCGTCTGGCTCGGTCGTCGCGTGGTGCGCCTGATGTGGCTTGACGATCTCGACACCGCCTTTCGTCACCTCGATCTCTACGACCGTTTTGGCTGCCCGGGCGGCCATGTCCAGGCGACCTTCCGTTGCCTGACCCGCTTTGGGGGACAGATTGATCCCAAGGTGGCCGAGACGCTCAACAGCCGCGTTCACGCCTGCTGGATCAATCCCGCAGCCCAACCACAGGCGGCGGCCGCAGCAGCCACACCAGCCGCGCCCACGACCGCCGGCAGTTCTGCGCGGCGCGCCGGCCGCGGCGGCTCCGCCTGCTGCTGCAGCCTCTGCGCCGGCACCGGCCAAATAGTCCCGCCGCAACCGGAACGATCGAAAATTTTCGCGGTTCTGGATTGCGCGCGCCCTTAAAACGCCATGGCGTCATATGAGTTGTTAAATCACGTGGCAAAGATATGCTTCACTTGCCGCTGACTTGGTCGGATCTCGGGGACGGATCCGCTTCCCTGCCCTATTGGCCCCGTATGGTTTAGTCGCGATGCGCGCCATCGTCGCCGTTCTGCTGTTTGTGACCGCCGTCCACGCTGCCCTTTGGGGGGTGTTCCGGCAGGAGCAGCAGGCACCCGACTTCAGGGGAATCCTGCCGAGCACTTCCTACGCGCCGTTCGAACCGGGTCACATCGTCGCCGACGTCGCCGCCGACTCGGAGAAGGTCCGCACCGACCTGAAGAAACTCTCCACCCTGACGCGAGCGGTCCGCCTGTACTCTTCGACGGAAGGCAACGAACTGGTGCCGCCGATCGCCGCGGAATTCGGACTGAAGGTTACCGTCGGCGCCTGGATCAACAAGGACGCCGAGCGCAACGAGCGCGAGATCGAAGCCGCCATCAGTCTGGCCAGGCACAACAGCGATGTGATCGGCGTGGTCGTCGGCAACGAGACGATCTATCGCGGCGAGCAAAAAGTCGAAGGCCTGATCGATCTCATCAAAAAGGTCAAGAAATCCGTTAATGTCCCTGTTACGACTGGCGAAATCTGGAATATCTGGCGCGATAATCCGGAACTTGCTTCGTCGGTCGACTTCATCGCCGCGCACGTCCTGCCCTATTGGGAAAACTTCACCGACAAACAGGCCGTCGACCAGGCGGTCGACCGCTACGCGCTCTTGCGCAACCAGTTTCCCGGCAAGCGGATCGTGATCGCCGAATTCGGCTGGCCCAGCGCCGGTTATAATCTGAGAAATGCCGAGGCCGGTACGTTTGAACAAGCGGTAGTGTTGCGCAACTTTGTTGCCCGCGCCGATGCGATTGGCATGGAATACAATATCGTCGAAGCGATCGATCAGCCCTGGAAGTTCTTCGAAGGCGGCGTCGGCCCCTATTGGGGCATTCTCAATGCCGAACGGGAACCGAAATTTGCCTGGACCGGGCCGGTCATCAACGAGAACTACTGGAAACTCGCCATCATCGCGGTTCTGGTCGGCATCCTGATGTCGCTGCCGATCCTTCGGCTCGAGGGCGCCACCGTGATGCAGGCGCTGGTGCTGTCCGCCGCGGCGAACGGCGTCGGCGCCTGGGTCGCGACCGTATTCGCCTATTGGGCCGGCCATTACTTCGTTTTCGGTTCCGCCTTCGCGCTGATCCTGGGATTGATCCTGCTGGTTCCGCTGGTGCTGATCGCGATGGCGCGGATCGAGGAAATCGCCGCCATTGCCTTCGGTCGGGGTGCGCGGCGGCTGATTGTCAAGGGTATGCCGCTGGTACCAGCCACCGTTGGCGAGGCGGTCACCTTCCCAAAAGTCTCGATCCATGTGCCGGCCTATTTCGAGCCGCCCGACATGCTCAAGCAGACGCTCGATGCGGTATCCCGGCTGGACTATCCGAATTTCGAATGCGTGGTGATCATCAACAACACCCCCGACCCGGAATTCTGGCAGCCGATCCAGGATCACTGCCGCGCGCTCGGCGAGCGCTTCAAGTTCATCAATGCCGAGAAGGTGGAAGGCTTCAAGGCCGGCGCGCTGCGCATCGCCATGGCCCGCACCGCGGTCGATGCCGAGATCATCGGCGTCATCGACGCCGACTATGTCGTGCAGCCGGACTGGCTCAAGGACCTGGTGCCGGTCTTCACCGATCCCCGCGTCGGCCTGGTGCAGGCGCCGCAAGACCATCGGGACGGCGACCGTTCGCTGATGCATTACATCATGAACGGCGAATATGCCGGGTTCTTCGATATCGGCATGGTCCAGCGCAACGAGGCCAACGCCATCATCGTGCACGGCACCATGTGCCTGATTCGCCGCGCGGCGATGGACATGGCCGGCGGCTGGGCCGGCGACACCATCTGCGAGGATACCGATCTCGGCCTCGCCATCATCGAGCATGGCTGGCTGACCCATTACACCAACCACCGCTACGGCCACGGCCTGCTGCCGGACACCTATGAGGCCTTCAAGAAGCAGCGCCACCGCTGGGCCTATGGCGGGTTCCAGATCGTCAAGAAGCACTGGCGGCGCTTTCTTCCCGGCGCAAGCCGGCTGTCGCCGCGATCAGCGGCGCGAATTCGCACTCGGCTGGCTGAACTGGCTCGGCGCCGAAAGCCTCGGCGTGCTGGTCGCCATCCTCAATCTGATCTGGGTGCCGATCGTCGCCTTCGCCGACATCGCCATTCCCGACAAGATCCTGACGCTGCCGATCATCGCCTCGTTCGTGGTCTCGCTGCTGCATTTCGTGGTGCTGTACCGGCTGCGCGTGCCGGTGAAGATCGGCCAGATGCTGGGCGCCATGGTCGCGGCGATGTCGGTGCAATGGACGGTGTCGCGCGCGGTCGCCAACGGGCTGATCACCGAGCATCTTGCCTTCGCGCGGACCTCCAAGGGCGGCTTTTCGCGGATGTCGATCGAGTTCCAGGCGTTCTGGGAAGCCGTCATCGGCGTGCTGCTGCTGGTCGGCGCTGCGGTGCTGGTGGTCACCAACAACTACAAGCAGATCCGCGAGATCTATGTGTTCGCGGCCGTGCTGGTGCTGGAGAGCCTGCCGTTCCTGTCGGCGGTCGCGATCGCTATCCTGGAGAATTCGCGGATCAATTCGTTTTCGTTCTGGCGCAATACCGGCGGTGCGGACCGCCGAACTGATCGGGCTGCGCCCGGTGGCGATGCCGACCGTAGCCAGCGCCTCCCCGCCGGTGGTCTCGGAGATTCACCGCGAAGCCAACTGATTGCGGACGGATTTTTGGGCACGTTTCACCTGAAGAAGCCGAGCTAACAGCCCATGCCATCGTGGAAATCCATCCACACCGGCCATACATTTGCGGCGTTGTCGCGCTATTGACCCGCACCGGGCAGGCCCCTACACAGCGCGGCAAGTGAGCGCGTAGCTCAGGCGGTAGAGCACGTGACTTTTAATCATGGGGTCGAGGGTTCGAGTCCCTCCGCGCTCACCAATAAAATCAAATACTTAACTGAAACCTTCCCTTGCCTTTAAGCCCGCTGTGTCAGCGCTGTGTCTGCAAATCGATTGCGCGCCCTCGCGAGGCCTGTGAGTGAATTTGACGGTACATGTTCCAATAAGGGAACGAGATCCGCAGAGCTGAGTTGAAAGGGCTGTTCAATTGCGTGGAGCTCTAAGCAATGAGCGATCAAGAATTGGCCGTTCAAGCGATCAGTGAAGCCCAGCAAATTCTTGAAGAATATCTTGAGCCAACACATCACGACAATGAAAGGCTACTCGACAGGTTGGTGGAGGTGCTTGAACGGCCCTCAGTCCTCGTCGCCGTCGATCGTTTGATGCGCGGCGGCGGTCAATAAGCCTCGCGCACGTTCCCGCCACTCCCACATTCCTGCACGAACTTGCGGACCAAGCCCCCCTGATACGTCATGCTCCCGAGGCCGTCATGTCAGACGAATACGATTGGGACTTTGCCGGCGACGATGATGCTAAGGTGACGATCCACGCGGCAGTTCGCTATTTGCTCAAGAGCGCCGCTGGCAGTGACAGGGGCGACATCGTTTCTGAGATCATCGAGATTGTGCGCCAAGCCGCGCAGGACATTCCGCCTGAACGACCCGATCCGTTCGATAATGATGCGCCTGGCGGATAGCCCCCTCTAGCGGGCGGCTCGGCACATAGCCCCCGCCGAAGGTGTGCCGAGCCTAGCCACGCCGGTGCGCTGGTCGATCCCGACCGGCTGAGATCAATCATGGCAATAATGCGGCCACTTGGGAATGGCGCAGCTGCAACAGTTTCTAACTATCGACCTCAGGCATGAAAAGCCATGACTGCGCGCCGGCCCGCGCCTTTTGCTCATGGCTTGTTTTCCGCAGCATATCCACAGCGTACCCACAGGGCCGATTTTCGGGATCCGTAAGCGTCCACATGGGCTTGCTGCGCAACCGTTCACAGGGCCGCGAAAAACCCGCCGGCATAACCAGCGGGCTCGTCGTCATCGTTTCAGCCGCCTCGCGTGAGCGCCGATCCGCTGCCGGTTGCGCTTCCCGACCGATCGGCGCCGGCGCTTCATTCCGCAAAGCCCTTGGCGAAGTAGCGCTTGCGGAGATCCTGCAGTAAGGGCCTAAGCTGATGCAGCATGAACACAGCTAGGTCTCTTTCGCCTTCACACGCGAGGTGAACTGCGGCCATTCCCATATTCACGCAATCGCAAATGGGACCTTCAAGATCGCTATAGGCCTCCACCCGCTCCGCCTTGAAATCGCGCTCGGGCTTCGGAGTTCTGGGCTTGGACGGCCCGCGACGCTTTCGCTTTTGGGGCGCGGCCGACATCTTGGCTTTAACATCAGGAATTCTCGCTGCGTTTGAGTACGGTCCTTCGGTTGGGCCTTCTCGTCCCGCAACGATCGTCAGGATGGGTTTTTCCTGCATGGCCATCATGATTTCTCCCCTTCGTCGTCAGCATCATCATCATCGGGGGCGGCTTCGACTATGCCGATGTCCGGCAATTTGTAGCCGGTAGCCGCGACCTTTCCCGTCAGCCCGAGGTGACGAGCCAAATGCCGTCGTGACTTCCTTGATTTCCGAACCTCTGATCGTTCAGCACCGTGGAGACGTTGATCCTCTTGCGATGGTCGACGTCGATGCGCCGAGCAGTGCAAGGCCAATCGCGAGGAAAAGGTACGCCAGCGTTTGCGGTCGTGCCGAGCGCCAGAATGATGGGAAGATGGCGCTCGCTCGTTGGTTCTGGCGTCACCGCGATGCCATGGCCGGTGCTATCCGCATCCACATCCCGTCTTGCCTTCGAGCTTGGCATTGGCATCTGCGACACAACAGGCGTCGGCCACTGGCGCGGGGCCGCCACAGCACTCCGTTCCACCGGGTGCAGTCCCGCGGCTGCACACGCCGGTCTCGGGCAACACGAGTTCGACACGCGCTGCGGCTTCGTGATCGCCGGCGAATCTCGGCCGACGATGGACCGTACCTGCTCATAACCGGTGATCATGAGAAAGGTCGGCGCGCGGCCGTAAGACTTCATACCGGCGAAATAAAAGCCGGGCTCGTCCTGGGCAAGTTCCGCCGCGCCATGTGGCCGCACCGTGCCGCAGCTATGCTCATTCGGGTCGATCAAAGGCGCAAGCGCGACCGGGCATTCGATCGCGGGGTCAAGCCGGATACGCAGTTCACGCAAGAAACCGAGGTCGGAGCGAAACCCGGTTGCGACGATCAGTTCATCGACCGCCAGGCTTCGGCCACAGCACCCGCCGGTCGAAAGTTTAAGGCGCTCGCCGGCACGGTCGATGCCGTTTAGCGAAAAGCCGGTCTCTACTCTGATTTTCCCGGCATCCACCAGGGCGGCCAACGCCAAGCCCAATTCGCCGCGGGCTGCGAGCTTGTCGTTCGCGCCGCCACCAAAGGCCTTGGCAGGATTATCGCCGCGCAAGAGCCAAACGACCTCGGTGTCCGGTGCCTGCGATTTCAGGTGCGCAAGTTCGATCAGGGTGCCGACCGCGGAATGCCCGGCGCCGAGCACGGCGGTCATCTTGCCGGCATAGCGGGCGCGATCCTTTCCCAGCACGTCCGGCATGCCGTAGGCGATACGGGCCGCGTTTTCCCTCTCGCCGAACGCAGGAAGACCATTGGCCCCGCCGGGATTCGGCGAGAACCAGGTGCCGGACGCATCGATCACCGCGTCGGCGCGAATACTTTTGGGACCTTGTCCGTTTTGGTAGCGAAGCTCGAACGGTGCGTCGGCGCGTCCTTTGGTCTTGAGCTTGTCGAAACCCACACGGCTGATATCGGTGACGCGGCTTGAGGTATGGATATGATCCTTCAGGGCGGTGCGGGCCAGCGGTTCAAGATACTGGGTCAGTAACTCGCCGCCGGTCGGGTAATGCGTGGGCTCCGGCGAATTCCATCCGGTCGGGGCCAGCAGGCGTTCGGCGGCCTTATCGACATTATATTCCCACGGTGAGAACAGCTGCACGTGGCTCCACTGCCGCATCGCATGGCCTATGGCGGGGCCCGCCTCCAGAACGATCGGCGTGAGACCGGATTCGAGCGCATGCGAGGCTGCCGCGAGTCCGACCGGGCCTCCGCCGATGATGGCGACGGTTTTCGATTGTGCCATGTTACTTCTCCTATCAAACTAGAAATATCGAATTTGCAAACCTGAAAACCTCAGGCGGCGGCGCTGGTATCCTTGCATTCGGCAGCGTCGGCGCAACATTCGGCGACCAGGAAATCCACCAAACCTCGCATGACGTCATAGTTGGCGTGGCATGTCAGCGTCGTCGCTTCCCGCACCTGGCTGATGAGACCCGCGGTTACCAAAGTCTTGATGTGGTGCGAAAGGGTTGACGGCGCGATCTTCAGCTTATCCTGCAGGCGGCCAACGGGCAGACCCGCATCGCCGGCGCGAACGAGGGCACGATAGATCTTGAGTCGGGTCGGATTGCCCAAGGCCTCAAGGTGTGATGCAGCGTCATCCAGTTTCATGCGGCGATCATGGCACCTTAATAGATGTTAGTCAAACGATAATTCTGGAATATTCGAATAATTAAAAACAGAGATTGACACGCGTCCTTATATCTAGAATTCTAGATTTATGGATAAAGATCAAGCGATCGTTGCCATGGGCGCCCTGGCGCAAATGACGCGTTTCGAGGCATTCCAAGAACTGGTCAAGCGCGAGCCCGAAGGCCTCGCCGCGGGCGAGCTCGCCCGGCGTCTGGATGTTCCCCAGAACACCTTGTCGGCCCATCTTTCGATTTTGTCGCGCGCCGATCTGATAACCGCTGAGCGCCGAAGCCGCTCCATTATCTACAGGGCAAACCTGCCGGTGTTTCAGGCGATCACGCTCTTTCTGTTGCAGGATTGTTGCGGTGGTCGTGCCGAAATATGCACGGGCGTCGTGAAGGGCCTCGCCACACCCCGCCCCTCAAGTAAAGCCAAGGCTTCCATCAAGTTGCGTACCAAAGCCGGGATGACGGCATGAGTATCTTTGAACGCTACCTCACCCTCTGGGTCGCACTCTGTATTGTCGCCGGAGTTGTCCTGGGCCATCTCATACCTGGTGTCTTCACCGCCATCGCGGCGGCTGAGATCGCCAAAGTCAATTTGATCGTTGCCGTGCTGATCTGGCTTATGATCGTGCCGATGTTGTTGAAAATCGATTTCGGATCTTTGGGCATGGTTCGCCAGCACTGGCGTGGCGTTGGCGTCACCTTGTTTATCAACTGGGCGGTCAAGCCATTCTCAATGGCCTTGCTGGGTACGTTCTTCATCGCCCATGTGTTCGCGCCGATGCTGCCGGCGGGGCAGATCCCGTCCTATATCGCCGGGTTGATTTTGCTGGCTGCGGCGCCGTGCACGGCGATGGTCTTCGTCTGGTCAAATCTGTGCGAGGGTGAGCCCAACTTCACGCTCAGCCAGGTCGCGTTGAACGACGTGCTGATGGTCTTTCTCTTTGCTCCTCTCGTCGCGCTGCTGCTCGGCGTTGCGTCCATCGCGGTGCCATGGGCAACCTTGTTGCTTTCCGTTCTGCTGTATATCGTGGTGCCCGTCATCGTTGCACAAGTCTGGCGGAGCGCCCTGGTGCGGGCTGGCCACGGTGCTTTTGAGATTACACTTCGAAAGCTGCAGCCCATCTCTTTGCTGGCGCTTCTCGCCACGCTGGTCTTGCTGTTCGGCTTTCAGGGCGAACAGATTCTCAAACAGCCATTTGTCATTGCGATGCTCGCCGTGCCGATCCTGATCCAGGTCTATTTGAACGCGGGACTTGCCTATTGGCTTAGCCGGCAGTTCGGCGTTGCCTGGTGTGTGGCGGCGCCCGCCGCGCTGATTGGAGCGAGCAATTTCTTCGAACTGGCCGTCGCCGCCGCCATTAGCCTGTTCGGGCTTAATTCCGGGGCGGCGCTTGCCACCGTGGTCGGTGTACTCGTGGAAGTGCCCGTCATGCTGTCGGTGGTCCGGATCGTCAAGACCACGCGCACCTGGTACGAAAACGGCGCACATCAAACCAAGCCGGTCTTGAGGACGCGGCCGTGACGATCACCATTTATCACAATCCGGACTGCGGCACCTCACGCAACGTGCTGGCGATGATCCGGCGAAGCGGGGAAGAGCCAACGATCATTGAATACCTCAAGACTCCGCCAAGCCGTGTGCGATTGATGGAACTGATCGCGGCGATGGGCATTTCGGTTCGCGGGTTGCTGCGAGAGAAGGGCACGCCTTATGCAGAACTCGGGCTTGCCGATCCGAAATGGACCGACGATCAATTGCTCGATTTCATGCAGGCCTGTCCGATCCTCATCAACCGGCCGATCGTTGTGACGCCCAGGGGCGTGAAGCTCTGCCGGCCGTCGGAAACGGTTCTCGCCATTCTGCCCAATCCCCATATCGGACGTTTCGTCAAAGAAGACGGCGAAATTGTTGAAGGCTAAAGGCCGACCTTGACGTGAACGGATAGAAACTGATCCATACGTCGCTGACGCAAAATTGCCCAGGCAAAGCAGCGCCTGGGCAACAGATTCGGATGACGCGTTGGATCCGATCAGGTCATGTACTCGAACGACTTGAAGCTGAGGCGCTTGGCGCTCTCGGGCGCATCTGCGATCTTGCGGATATTGCCCCAGGTCTGTTTGTAGTTCGGGATGATGAACTCGTTCACGCCCGGCGAGACGACGTTGCCCTGTACGCCGGTCGGCTGAGCGAACAGCATGAAGGTTTGCTTGGGTTTCGCCGTGGCGGTGGGATAGGCCATCGCCTGGGTCGAGCCGTTGTCGTTGTAGACCTCGACCAGGTCTCCTGCCTTGAGCTTGAGATCGTCCATGTCCTTCGGGTTCATCTGAATGAAGGGAAATGGCGACCGATCGGTGACGAATTCATTGTCCTGGTCAAGGTAGGCATTCTGCCAACTGATGTTGGAGCGACCGTTATTGATGAGGAACGGCCATTTCTTGCTTTCCTCCTCTTTTCCGGGCGCCTGGAGACCGCGCCATTGAGTCTCCATGAACTTGGCCTTGCCGTCCTTCAAACCGAATTTGCCATCGGCAAACAAACGCTTAGTGCCGACGATCTTGCCGTCCTTGAAATCGGTTGCCGGCTCCTGGAATCCATTGGTACCCATGGCGCGCAGCCGCTCGTAGGTGACAAACTGGCCGCCCTTTTCATGGTTGTGATAGCCATCCATGAAAGCGTCTTCTTCGGTCTTCCAGTCAAAGCCCTTGAACTTGTCGGCGTATTCGCCTTTGCCTTGCTCGCGAAGCACACGCTCCATGTTGTTGGCGATGCGCGCCGCGATCAGGCTGTCGGGCATCGCTTGCCCCGGGGGGTCCATGTACTTTTCGGTGAGGCGCATGCGGCGCTCGCCATTCATCGACGTAAGATTGGCTTCGCCCGATGTCGCGGCGGGGAGCCAAACGTGGCACGCCTCGCCGATTTTCGTGGGGACGATATCGACATCGACCGCAAACAGCCCGCCCTTCTTGATCGCGCCGACGATGGCGTTGACCATCGCTGTCCGATCGCCGTAGGGCACCGACATCAAGGCATCTTTCACGATGTCGGTACGCTTCTTGTAAGCCTGCTTGAACTTGAAAGCGTTCAGGGTCGTCTTGTAATGATCGCATCCCCAGATGTGATGCACGCCGCCCTTACCCTCGATCAGCAACTTGTCGACATAGGCGGCGGGCCGTCCGACATGCGCATCCGAAGGACGTGAGTAGCCTTCCTGATGACCGCCCATGCGCACGCAGCCGCCGCCCGGTCGTCCGATATTACCCGTGGCGAGCGCGACGTTTACAAGCGCACCGTTGGTTCGATAATTGTCATTACCCCAGATCAGCCCCTTCTCGTAGGCGAACATCGTGCGGCGGCGGACGTCGCCCGCCTTTGGTTGCGCAATCCATTCGGCCGATTTCCGGATCTCATCGACCGACAGCCCGGTGATGCGCGCGGCCTCATCCAACGAAACCTTGTTGGCCGCACGCATTTTGTCGAAATTGGTGGTCGAGGCATCGATGAAGGCCTTGTCGGTCCACCCCTTATCGGCAATGTAGGTCATCCACGCGTTGAACAGCACAAGGTCCGTGCCGGAATTCAAGGCGAGGTGCATCACGTTGTCCTTGCCGGCCTCGACTTCGCAGGCATTGACGGTAACGGTGCGCCGCGGATCCACGATGACGATGCGAGCTTTCTCGACCGGCTCGGAACCGAATTCCGCTTTTTTCTTGTCCATTGAAGAACCGCGCAGGTTCGGTACCCAATGGTTCAAGAAGTAATTGGTCTGGGTTTCGAGTGCGTTGGTGCCGACCGCGACGATCGTGTCGGCAAGTTCCGCATCCTCATAGCAGTTGTTGAGCTCGCCCACGCCCATGTCACGGGTAGCGTGAACTTCGGAATTATAGGCGGGCCGATTATGGATGCGGATGTTCTTGACCTTCATGGCCCCGAAATAGAGTTTGCCGGTACCCCAGGTATTCTCATATCCCCCGCCGGCGCCGCCATGATCGTATGCGGACACGAACAGGCCATCTTCGCCCATATCGTTGATCACGGCCACGCTGACACGCGCAACAAGATCCAATGCATCGTCCCAGCTCGTCGGTTGCATCTGTCCGTAACGCCAGACCATCGGATCGGTTAGCCGTTGCAGTTCGGTATTGCGCTGCCGCGAATAACTCATCTCCGCCATACGCGCGCCGCGCACCGACCCGAGCCCGGAATTCACGACGCAGTCCTTGTCGGGTTTGATGACCATATGAACGTCGCTGCCGTTTTGCCGCACGATGTTGTACATCGAGGGCGCATACCAGGCGCTGGTTTCAGGGGCCTGCTGTTTGGCAAGATCAACGCCGAACTTATTCCGATCCGCCGCGGTGCCGCCCTGCTTATTCGTTGGCCATGTGTAGGCCTTGTAACCGCAGCCGACGATGCAGTAGTGGCAGGTGACGTTAAATTCCTTCGCGTCCTTGGGGACGATCGGAAGGCGATCAATCTGACGCTTGTAAGCCATGATATTTTCTCCTCACAACACGTTGGACAGGCGGCCGTACAAAAGCTCGTCCACGCCCTCAGCGTAGATGTCGCCCTTGTCGTCGACCCGCAGCGCGTATTGCGGAAGGTTTTGGGTGGCATGCCCCCAGACTTGCAAGCCGCCGGACTCGCAGTCAAAGCGTGAATAGTGCCCGGGGCAGTTCATGGTCTTATCCGCAGTGTTGTAGTTGAGCGGAAAACCCTTGTGCGGGCATGTGGTCGAAAAGCCCACGATGTCGCCGTCGGCACCAACGCCGCCCGGAACGCGCTTGCCGAGTTTGAGCAACACGCCCGGCGCATTTGCATCCGGATAGGCGACGGTCACAGGCTGGTTCGGCTTGAGTTCGGAAACATTGGCAAGGCGATTGGAGGGGTAATCGACCCGTGCCGCTCCCGGCGCCGCCTTCGCCTGAGCTGGTACCATGGTCGCTACCGCCGCTCCCGCGGCAGCAAAGCCCGCACCGCCCAAAAATCGGCGGCGGCCGGCATCGACCATCTTGTCGCAATGAGTCATGGACGTTCTCCCAGGACGCGCCGGTACGCCTACCGGCGAGGTTTCCTCGAGGATGCGACCGGTACGCCTACCGGCCGAGCGTCTCGTTCAAAGGTCGCTATGCGGCTCCTAAAGCCTAAACGATATGTCGAGATGTCTCGACATATCCAATAATGGAAAGATTCTGGCTTGTCACCTGGGCGTCGGCTAAAACGAACAGAACTTTGGAATCATGGGATTGATGCAATGCGAAAAACGATGCTGGCGGTCGCTAGTCATGCCGGCCCCATCTCGAACGGAAACCAGTTGAGCGATGGACATGCGATCTCCGCGCTTGCCGCCCTGGCGCAACCGACACGGCTTGCGATTTTCCGTCTCTTGATCAAGCACGAGCCGATCGGCATCACCGCAGGTGTGATCGCCGATACTGTCGGTGCCCCGCACAATACCCTGTCGTCTCACCTGGCGATTCTGGTCAGGGCTGGCCTGCTGCGCAGCTCGCGCGAAGGGCGCACGATCATCTATCGCTCGGACGTGGACGGCATGCAGTCGTTGTTGTCCTTTCTGGTCAACGATTGCTGCGACGGGCATCCCGAATTGTGCAATTTCCTCGCCACGTCTGCGGGATGCTGCGCGCCCGTACCGGCCAAAACCGCCTCGCGTCGAAAGCCAACCTCGTCCGCTCGTCCGGCCAAGCGCGGCCGCTAGGCGCGAACGCCCTCACCCCGCGTCCCGTTCGTATCGGAACCGGTGGCTGTCATACCAATGTCACCAAATCCATGATGCTGGCGTAGAGCAAGCCAGCGCTTGTTTCAGTGGAAAAAGAACTTTCCCAAGAGCGCATCCCGTTCTAATATCTCTATATGTCGAGACTTATGGACGAATTGGAAGCGGTCACGCGGTTTGGCTCTCTGGGACAGCCCACCCGGCTGGCGGTCCTTCGAAGTCTTCTGAAAGTGCATCCCGACGGTCTCAACGCGGGCGACATCGCGCGCATGTACGAGGTGCCGCACAACACCATGTCGGCGCATCTTGCTGTCTTGAGCCGCGCCGGCCTCGTGGAGGTGGAGCGGCAAGGCCGGGTGATGAATTACCGTGCCGATCTCGGCGGTTTCCGGGGGCTGGTTGAATTCCTCGCACGCGATTGTTGCGGTGGCCGTCCTGAACTCTGCAGCGACATTTTGCAACGATACCCGGCACGGGTGGATGAGGCGAAAGCGACGGAGACTTTCATGACACCGGCATTCAACGTTCTGTTTCTCTGCACCCATAATTCCGCCCGGTCGATCATGGCGGAAGCCTTGCTTGAAAAGATCGGCCGGGGCCACTTCCGCGGCTATTCTGCCGGCGCCGAGCCGGCTGTGGCGCCGCTTCCCGAGGTGATCGATCGTTTAAAGGTCCTCGGGCATGACGTGTCCAGCTTGC
This sequence comes from uncultured Pseudomonadota bacterium, assembly GCA_963729395.1. Lineage (GTDB taxonomy): Bacteria > Pseudomonadota > Alphaproteobacteria > Rhizobiales > Xanthobacteraceae > Bradyrhizobium. The sequence continues at coordinate 233,014 of CAVSOS010000015.1, forward strand.
GCTGCAAATCGTGGGACGAGTTCAAGGGGCCTAATGCGCCACGCATGGATTTCGTTATCGCGCTTTGCGATGCCCCGCACGGCCAGTTTTGCCCTGACCTCGCCGGCCAGTTTGTGACCGCCGCCTGGCCGCTCCCGGACCCGGCCCAGTTCAACGGTTCGGCAACGGAACGCACGACGTTGCTGAATGAGCTGTACGCCATGATTCGCCGGCGCCTTGAGATATTCACCAGCCTCCCCTTTGCGGCGCTCGATCGGATGGCGCTCAAGGCGCGTCTGGATGAAATCGGCGATACGGCCCGCGTAGCACCATGACGGAACGAAAGTGATGAGAGTTGGCATCAATGGAATGGGTCGCATTGGCCGACTGGCGTTGCGCGCAGCGATGCGCGGCATCCATCGCCCGGAAACGGACCCGCGCGCGCGCAACAGCCTGGATATCGTTCACATCAACGAGCTCAAGGGCGGGATTGCCGCGACGGCGCATCTCCTTGAATTCGACAGCGTTCACGGGCGGTGGAATACATCGATCGTCATCGAAGACGAAAAAAAGATTGTAATCGACGGCCATGACCTCGGTTTCAGTGAACAAGGAAATCCCGGCGAGGTCGCCTGGGGCGATCTGGGTTGCGACGTCGTGCTGGAGTGCACGGGTAAATTTCTGAAGCCCGATCGGCTTCAGGCTTATTTTAACCACGGCGTTAAACGCGTGATCGTCGCGGCTCCCGTCAAGGACGAAGCGGCGTTGAACATCGTCGTCGGCGTCAATGACCAGCTTTACGATCCAGCCCGGCATCGGCTGCTGACGGCTGCCTCATGCACGACCAATTGCCTCGCACCCGTCGTCAAGGTCATCCATGATTCAATCGGCATCCGGCATGGACAGATCACGACCATCCACGATCCCACCAACACCAACGTCGTCGTCGACGCGCCGCACAAGGATCTACGCCGCGCACGATCGTCGATGCTCTCGATGCAGCCCACGACCACCGGAAGCGCAACGGCAATCTCCCTGATCTATCCGGAACTCAAGGGGAAACTGAACGGGCACGCGGTGCGCGTGCCGGTCTTGAATGCCAGCTTGACGGATTGCGTGTTCGAACTAAAGCGGCCGACCACGGCGCAGGAGGTCAACGGACTTTTCAAATCCGCGTCCGAAAGCGTCCTGGCTGGTATCCTGGGCCTCGAGACCCGGGCTCTCGTCTCGGCCGATTACAACAACGACCCCCGGAGCTCGATCGTCGATGCCCTCAGCACCATGGTGACCGACGAGACCCTGCTGAAGGTCTACGCCTGGTACGACAATGAGGTTGGATACGCCTGCCGCATGGTCGATCTCGCGAATATCGTTCAACAAGCAGGCGTTTAACTCCATGGTTCGAAATTACATCATCGTCACGGCATCCTATTGGGGCTTCACGCTGGTCGATGGCGCATTGCGCATGCTCGTTCTGTTTCACTTCTTTCGGTTGGGATATACTCCCTTCACGCTTGCGTTCCTGTTTCTCCTCTATGAGACGGCTGGAATTGCCGCCAATCTCGCGGGCGGCTACTTCGCATCGCGCTTCGGCATTCCCAGAATGCTCGCGATCGGCCAGATGCTCCAGATCGCGGGGTTGCTGATGTTGTCGGCGCTTGATCCCGGATGGGGTGCTGCGGCCTCGGTGGCGTGGGTCGTCGTCGCTCAAGGCATCGCCGGCGTTGCCAAGGACCTCACCAAGACAGCGTCCAAATCGGCCATCAAGGCGACCTCCGCCGAAGGCAGCGGACAACTGTTCCGGTGGGTCGCCTGGTTCACGGGTTCGAAGAACGCGATGAAGGGCATCGGGTTCTTCGTCGGTGGTCTCCTGCTGGACCTGGTTGGATTCACGCACGCGCTGTGGATGATGGCGGCGTTGCTGGGCGCGATTTTCGTCGCGGGGCTGCTACTTCTGCCGTCTCAGCTCGGCAAGGCGAAATCGTCGAAAACCATCCGCGAGCTATTCGGCAAATCGCGCGGCGTGAATCTTTTGGCTGCGGCGCGCATCTTCATGTTTGGCGCGAGGGATGTCTGGTTCGTCGTCGGCTTGCCTGTCTTTCTCTACGCACATGGTTGGAAATTTTTGCAGGTGGGCGGTTTTCTGGCAGCCTGGACCGTTGCCTATGGAGCCATCCAAGCCATCGCTCCGTCGCTTGTGACACGCAGCACCGACGGCCTCAGCCGCGAGGTGCCGTCGGCGAGACTCTGGGCCGCCGTTCTAGCCGCTGTGCCAATTGCGCTGGCGGTGATCATGAACTCAACCGACCTCGCGCGTCCCGATCTTGTCCTGGTGACCGGACTGGCGCTTTTCGGTCTGCCGTTCGCCGTGAATTCTTCCCTGCATTCGTATCTCATTCTGGCTTACGCCGGATCCGAAAAGGCCGCCGAAGACGTCGGCTTCTATTATGCGGCCAATGCAGCCGGTCGTCTGCTGGGGATCACGCTATCCGGCGTGCTGTACCAGGTCGCTGGCATCACGGGCTGCCTGGTCGGCTCAGCGGTCATGCTGCTGCTCTGCTGCCTCATCACATTCCTAATTCCACACAGCGCCGCCGCCACAAGCGCACAACAGGCGCCGACATGAGCGGTGCGAAAGAGAGGCTTGATGCTTTCCGTCATGCCCGCCGGCCTGGAAGTCGGAATTCAGTCTGTTAGCGGCGCCGGAGCCGCGCTCTGGACGGCGTATAAGTTCACCCGTTGGGAATGCATTTCGACGGAAAGGGTCCTCGATCAGACCGGCATGGCATGTTGGATCCTCTTGCTCACGATGTTCTTCTCGCAAGTGGGATCGATGTTGGCGACTTAGGCCCGGCGCCGGCTGGGCGTTTGGAAGACATACCCAGGGGAATCGGGTGAATTTAATCACGCGGCGATGAGGCTTGCGAGATACTCATCGTCCCACCCTGCTGTTTTGCGCCGGAGGCGGATTAAATCCTTGCCCGGGGCCTTTCGGGTGAGATTGTAGGCGATGTGCCGGCAGGTGGCGAAATTGACCGGGGCGTTGTCGGTTCTGACGCGGCATTCGTCGTCGCGAAAGACCATGTCCATGACCCAGTGCAAGGAGTTCTCGATGGCCCAGTGCGCGCGGATCATCGGGCCGACCACAGCGGCCAGCATCACCAGCGAGGTGATGTAGAAGCGCGTCTCGTCGGTGATCTTGCTGTTGATTTCGCGCCGGCTTTCGACCACGACAATGGCGTTCAGGCCCGGCCATTGGTGGCGCGCCTGCAGCCAGTCGACATCGTGGATCACCGTGTAGTTTCGGGCCTCGATACGGCCGTGATCAGCATCGATGGTTTCGTGCGTGCTGATTGTGGTATCCTTGTATTTCAAGGCTTTCTGCTCCTCGACGAAGACCTCGACATCCTCGCGCAGGGTGCCCTGATTGCCCTTCAGCGCGACAATGTAATCGGCCTTTTTCTCGATGATTTTCGTGGCGATGTCACGCTGACAACCCATCGCATCGATCGTCACGACCGCACCCTCGATCGACATCATGTCGAGCAGCGCCGGGATGGCGATGATCTCGTTCGATTTCTCGTTCACCTTCACCTGGCCCAGCACGATGCGTTGCCGCGCCGCGAAGGCAGAGACCATGTGGATCGCCTCTTTCGAGCCCTTCGTCTGATACGAGCGCCGTGACGTCTTGCCATCGATCGCGATCACCTCCGCGGGCGTGTTCGTCAGCGCCGCGACCCAGGCCACAAAGCAAAGCTGGAAGGCGCGGGCATCGAGCGTGGCGAAGATATCGCCGAGATGATCATGCGAGGGCGTGCCGTTCACATAGGGCCGAAACCGCCGCAGCAGCTCGATCTTCCGCTCGCCAAATCGCGCGATGTCGGTGAACGCCTCCGCGCCCGCAAGAACCGCCAGAAGAATCAGCAGCAGCACCTCCGGCAGCGGGTAATCCACCTTGCCGGCCTGACGATGATCCGGCAACCCGCTGAAATAGTGAAGGAAACTCGTCGTCTCCGTGATCACTGCAAATCGTGTTCCGTCCGAATCCATCACCGTCCTCCACCCTGCAACTCAGTGGATCACAACAAATTCAGCACTTCAGCCTTTTGTCACGATCTGCTTCACCCGATTACCCTGAAGACATACCCCAATTTGCGGACAGTCCGAATGGGAACTTCGCGTTGTCGGCCTCCAATTGCTCGGCGCAGGCGCACGATTTCTGCATCAACGGTGGCCTCCTCGATCATCGAGCCGGCCCCCCACACGCGCTCCTTCAAGGTTCTCCGCGGCAAGGGTTCTCCCGGATGCTCCATGAAAACCTCAAGGAGACGAAACTGCTTCATGGATAACTGAAGTGGCTTGCTGCCCCGCCAAACCCGGATGGTCTCCCGATCGAGAAGGAATTCGCCAACGACGATCCGGGGCTGCAGGGCTGGCTCTGTCGAGCTGATTATCTGATCCATGTCGAAAGCCGCTATTGGTCCACCTTGGCGAACCGGTCGTCCAGGGCATAGCCGGCGCCGCGCACGGTGCGGATCGGATCCTGCTCGCGGCCGGGGTTGAGCAATTTGCGCAACCGCCCGATATGCACGTCCACCGTGCGCTCATCGATATAAATATCGCGGCCCCATACGCTGTCGAGCAGTTGCTCGCGGCTGAACACCCGTCCCGGATGTTCCAGGAAAAATTCCAGCAGCCGGTACTCGGTCGGGCCGAGATCGACCGGACGTCCCGACCGCGCCACCCGGCGCTTCTCGCGATCGAGTTCGATGTCGCCATAGGTGAGGATGGTGGCGAGACGTTCCGGACTGGCGCGGCGCAACAGGCCCCGCACCCGCGCCAGCAGTTCCGGCACCGAGAACGGCTTGACGATGTAATCGTCGGCGCCGGTCGCAAGGCCCCTGACCCGTTCGCTTTCCTCGCCGCGCGCGGTCAGCATGATGATCGGAAGCTGCCGGGTTTCCGGCCGCGCCCGCAACCTGCGGCACAGCTCGATCCCCGACAGGCCGGGCAGCATCCAGTCCAGCACGATCAGGTCGGGAACGCGCTCCTTCAGCCTGGTGTCGGCGTCATCGCCGCGGGCGACCGTCTCGACGTCGTAACCTTCGGCGTCGAGGTTGTAGCGCAGCAACGTCGTCAATGCCTCCTCGTCTTCCACTACCAGAATGCGCGCGCTCATATGCGTAAGCCTTCTCTTTCAATTTGGACGCGTTTTCTTCACGCGACCGGTGTCCACTTCGCTCGAAAACGCTCTCTCAGTTTCCGGGTACGGTCGTTGCAAAGGTCGTCATGTCGCCCTTCGGTCGCTTGTCGAGTATTTGCTGGCCTTCGATTATGTAGAACACGGTTTCCGCGATGTTGGTGGCGTGGTCGCCGATCCGTTCGATGTTCTTGGCGCAGAACATCAGGTGGATGCAGAAACTGATGTTGCGCGGATCTTCCATCATGTAGGTCAGGAGTTCGCGGAACAGTGAGGTGCAGATCGCATCGACTTCCTCGTCACCCTTCCACACCGTCATCGCCGCCGGCAAATCGTGCGCCGCATAGGCGTCGAGCACCGATTTCAACTGCGACTGCACGAGGTCGGTCATGTGCTCAAGGCCGCGGATCAGCTTCAGTGGATGAAAATCGCTGTCGAGCGCGGAGGCGCGCTTGGCGATGTTTTTCGCAAGGTCGCCGACCCGCTCGAGGTCAATCGCGACCCGCATGGCGCCGACGATTTCGCGCAGGTCGACCGCCATCGGCTGGCGCCGCGCGATGGTCAGCACCGCGCGCTCCTCGATCACCCGCTGCAAATGATCAATATCGGAATCCGTGGCAACAACGCGGGCGCTCAACTCAATATCTCTTCGGGTCAGTGCATCCACGGATTCGACGATTTGCCTTTCCGCCAGACCACCCATCTCGGCGACCAGCCTATTGAGTTCCTGAAGATCGCTGTCAAATGCCTTGGCGGTATGTTCGAAAACCATTCTTGCTCTCCTCGCGACGAAGGCGCGTCAGCCGAAGCGGCCGGTGATGTAATCCTGCGTGCGTCGATCGTTCGGCGACGTAAAGATCTTGTTGGTATCGTCGAACTCAATCAGTTCACCGAGATACATGAACGCGGTCTTTTCCGATACGCGAGCCGCCTGCTGCATGTTATGGGTGACAATTACGATGGTGTAGTCAGCCTTCAACTCGTCGATCAGTTCTTCGATCTTGGCCGTTGAAATCGGGTCGAGCGCGGAGCATGGCTCGTCAAACAAGATCACTTCCGGGCGTACGGCAACGGTACGAGCGATGCACAGGCGCTGCTGCTGGCCACCCGAGAGGCTGAGACCATTTGCGCTGAGCTTATCCTTGACCTCGCTCCACAAGGCACCCCGCTGCAGGGCCTGTTCGACGCGGCCGTCCAGTTCAGACTTGGGCAGCTTCTCGTAAAGACGGATTCCAAAGGCGATGTTCTCGTAGATCGACATCGGAAATGGGGTCGGCTTCTGGAACACCATTCCTATCCTGGCCCTCAGCAAGTTCAGATCGAGTCCGGGATCGAGAATGTCCGTGCCTTCGAACAGCACTTGACCTTCGGCACGCTGACCGGGATATAGATCATACATGCGGTTGAGAACGCGAAGCAGCGTCGACTTGCCGCAGCCGGAAGGGCCGATAAAGGCCGTCGCCTTGTTCGCATACAGCGGAAGGCTGACGCCCTTGAGCGCCTTTGACTCCCCGTAATAGAAGTTCAGGTTTCGGATCGCGATCTTTTCCCTTTGCACCGGGGCCTCCATCGGATGCGACGCAGCGACGGACGCGGGTTTAGCGGCAGCGACGTTCATGATGCTTTCCTCGTTCCTGCCAGCGAGCGAGCGATAATGCTCATTGCGAGCACCGCGAGCGTAATTATCAACGCTCCAGTCCAGGCCAGATCCTGCCAGTCCTTGTATGGGCTTAGTGCGAATTGAAATATGACAGACGGCAAGCTCGCCATCGGCGCATTCAGATTCGTGCTGTAAAATTGATTGTTGAGGGCGGTAAACAACAGCGGCGCGGTTTCGCCGCTGATGCGGGCGATGGCGAGCAGCAGCCCCGTAATAATTCCGGATTTTGCCGCGCGGTAGGCGATCTGCCAAATCATGAGCGACCGCGGCAAGCCGATCGAAGCCGCCGCTTCCCGCAATGTATCTGGCACTAGCGTAAGCATGTCCTCGGTGGTTCGAACCATGACGGGGACCACGAGCACAGACAGGACAACGGCGCCGGCTAATCCCGAAAAATGTCCCATGGGACGAACCATCACGTAGTAGATGAACAGGCCGACCACGATCGACGGTGCACTGAGCAGGATGTCGTTGATGAAACGAACCACGCTGGTGAGGTGAGTGTGACGGCCATATTCGGCCATATAGGTTCCGGCGAGGATGCCTATCGGAGCGCCGATCAGAAGAGCCAATGCCGTCATGATCAGGCTGCCGACGATGGCGTTGAGAAGTCCACCTGCCGCACCCGGCGGGGGCGTCATCTCGGTGAAGACGCGAAGCGAAAGTCCGCTAAACCCGTGCCAAAATAACACCCCGAGAATCAATGCCAGCCAGAGGAGACCAACGAACGTCGCAGCATACGATGCCACGGCGGCGAGCACGTTGCGGCGACGACGCGACGCGTAAAGCGAGGCATCCATCAGGAGATCCTCCGATTGATCCGAAGCAGCAGGTATCGTGCGATTGCGAGAACAACGAATGTGATGAAGAAGAGAATGAGACCGAGCGCGATCAGGGATGACGTGTAGAGGTCGCCCACGGCTTCGGTGAATTCGTTGGCAATTGTCGCCGATATCGTCGTGCCGGGCGCAAGTAACGACGCGGAAATTCTGTGGGCGTTTCCAATGACAAAAGTGACCGCCATGGTCTCGCCGAGCGCCCGGCCTAGCCCTAGCATCACGCCACCAATGACCCCGACACGCGTGAATGGCAGCACCACATAGCGCCAGACCTCCCACTGGGTCCAACCCAGCCCGTATGCGGCTTCCTTCAGGACTGGCGGAACGGCATCGAATACGTCACGCGATATCGACGTGACAAAGGGCAACACCATGATCGCCAGGATGAGGCTCGCCGTAAGAATTCCGATGCCGAAAGGCGGCCCCGCGAATAAAGTTGAAAGCACGGGCACATTTTCGAAGGCCGCAATCACCGGCGGCTGCACGTATTGCTGGATGAATGGTGCAAATACGAACAGACCCCAAATGCCGTAGATGATGCTGGGGATACCCGCCAGCAGCTCGATAGCGATGCCGATCGGACGCCGCAACCACATCGGGCAAAGTTCGGTGAGAAACATGGCGATCATCAGTCCAAACGGCACCGCGATCAGCATTGCGATCAAAGATGTCACGACCGTTCCATAGATCGGCGCGAGCGCTCCGAATTTTTCGGTAACGGGGTTCCAGCTCTGTGCTGTGAGGAACCCAAATCCAAATTCTTGCAGAGCCGGTAGCGCGCCCAAAAAGAGCGACACGATCACGCCGCCAAGGACCACCAGCACGAATATGGCTGCAGTCTTCGTAATGCGATGGAAAACGATGTCGCCGATCCGGAGCCTGTTAAGTACCTTGGCCCGCTCAGCCACATCCTGCACGCCCACCGCGGCCTCCTGCCAAGTCACGTCGACCACGCTGCACCTCCCAATGCACCCGCTGAAGATTCAGAAAGTTGGCAGCCGAACCGAAGCCGCTTCCGAATGTGAGAGCGGGGACGCGAAGCTTCCCCGCTCCCGTTGACCTTAGTTAGATGCGGTGAAGAGCGGCTTCCCGCTGCCGTCCTTGATTTCGGCCGTCCACATCGTCTGGATAGCCGTTACCACCTTGTCCGGCATCGGAACGTAGTCCAGTTCTTCGGCCATCTTTGAACCCTTCTTGTAGGCCCAGGCGAAGAACTTCAGCGCTTCGGTGGCCGCGGCCGGGTCTTGCGGCTGGGTGTGGATAAGAATGAACGTAGCACCTGCGATCGGCCAGGATGTGGCGCCCGGCTGATCCGTCAGAATGACGTAGTAATGGTCCGCCTTTTCCCAATCCGCATTCGCCGCCGCGGCCTGGAATGCCGATGCACTGGGCTCAACGGCCTTTCCATCCTTGTTGATCATGCTGACCAAGTCCATCTTGTTCTGCTTGGCGTAGGCATATTCCACATAGCCGATCGCGCCCTTGGTGTTGGCGACGTTGTTCGCCACACCTTCATTGCCCTTGGCGCCAATGCCGGCCGGCCATTCAACCGAAGTGCTCGCGCCAACCTTCGACTTCCAGTCCGCGCTTACCTTCGAAAGATAATCGGTCCAGATGAACGTAGTTCCGGAGCCGTCCGAGCGATGGACGACGACGATCGCCTGCTTGGGGAGCTTGGCGGAGGGATTCAGCTTGGCGATCGCCGCATCGTCCCAGGACTTGATATCACCGAGGAAGATTTTCGCCAGAGTCGCGCCGTCTAGCTTAAGATCGCCCGACTTCACGCCTTCCAGATTGACCACTGGGACGTCTCCTCCAACAACCGTTGGAAATTGAACGAGCCCTGATTTGGTCAGGTCTTGGGGCTTCAGCGGCATGTCGGAAGCGCCGAAGGTCACGGTCTTGGACTGGATTTGCTTGATCCCGCCGCCCGAACCGATCGACTGGTAGTTCATGCCGTTGCCGGTCTCCTTCTTATAGGCGTCAGCCCATTTGGCGTAGATCGGGTATGGGAAGGTCGCGCCCGCGCCGGAGATATCCAACGCGCGGACGGGTACTGTCGATGCGGCCATAAGGCTTGCAGCGACGAGCATTTTCATGAAATTCACTGGTTTTCTCCGTGCTGAGATGGATGTTCGATCGATGGGATCGAACGTCCGGGCGGCCTGTTTAGGAGCGCCAAGTAGCTCTAATATTGCGGTTACATGACAGTTATGTGACAAGAACTCACGTCGAACCTCGACCATTTGATGCTTCGGCTTTACCTCTTAACCGAAACGCCAGACCAATCAGGCACTTCGAAATCCTCTCTCAACGCGGTGTCATCCTGTCGTCGGCGGTCAATTCAGGCGAGGGAGACAGTGTGTCGCATCGCGCGCGGCAACAGCCCAGTTGAGCTATCGCCAAATTTTGGTGACGGAGGGACCGGTCAGGCGGCGGCGGTTATGAGCTGACGGTCGGTCGGCTTGGCGATGACCTCGATCCCATCGTTGAATGTTACACCGAGAACGAGTTTTGGCAACTGGTTGTGGCCATCGAGACGACGCCAGCTTTTCTGCGCGCCTTCGAGCAATTTGAAGACCATCGCGAGCGCAGTCTTGTTCGACAGACAGCCCTTCGACCGGATCGTGCGGTGGCGAACGGTGGCAAAGGTGCTTTCGATGGGGTTGGTCGTTCGCAGGTGTTTCCAGTGTTCGGCCGGGAAGTCGTAGAAGGCGAGCAGCGCGTCTCGATCCTGGCTCAGGCAGTCCGCCGCCTTCGCGTATTTCAGCGCGTAGCTCTCCACGAACGCGTCGAACGCCAGTTCGGCGATGGCCTTGGTTTCGGCCATCCAGATCTCCTGCAACGCGCGTTTGGCTTTGGGCTGCTGGCTCTTCGGTAATTTGGCGAGCACGTTCGCGGTCTTGTGCACCCAGCAGCGCTGCTCGCGCGTTTTCGGCCAGACCTCGCCAGCGGCTTTCCAGAACCCGAGCGCGCCGTCGGCGACGACGAGTTGCGGCGGCACATCGAGCCCGCGCCGCTTCAGATCGAGCAGCAGATCGCGCCAGTCGTGCGCACTCTCGCGGGCGCCATCGGTGAAGCCGACCAGTTCCTTGCGGCCTTCCGGCGTCGCGCCGATCAGAACCAGGATGCATTGCTTTTCGTCTTCGAGGCGCGCCTGGAGATGGATGCCATCGGCCCAGATGTAGACATAGCGCTTCGCCGACAGATCGCGCTTCTGCCAGGCGGCGTGCTCGTCGAGCCAGCCGTCCTTCAGCCGGCCGATGGCGGATGCTGACAACCCAGCGGCATCCTTGCCGAGCAGCGCAGCCAGCGCCTCGGAGAAGTCGCCGGTCGATATCCCCTTCAGGTAAAGGATCGGCAGCAATGTCTCGATCGATTTCGACCGGCGCATATAGGGCGGCAGGATCGACGGCGAGAACCGGATACGGTCGGGATCGTCGGCGGCCGCATCGCGATCGCGCACACGCGGCTGGTGGACGGCGACCGGACCGATACCGGTCATCACCTCGCGCTCCGGCAGGTGACCGTGGCGGACGACGCGTTGGTGGCCGTCCTCGGTCTTCAAATCGGCATGCTTGCACAGAAAGTCGCTGACCTCGGCCTCGATCGCCTGGGCGAGCAGAGAACGCGCCCCATTGCGTAAGATTTCGGTGAGTTGGTCGTCGACGTTTCCTGGCTGAATCAGCTGGACGATGTTATCTTTGGACACGGCATATCGCTCCTTTGGTGGAGAAGTGGAGGCTTCAAGCACCCCCACGATATGCCGCCTTTCCGATTCCCGCCGTCACCAACTTTCGGCGATAGCTCCAGCCCAGTTCTGAGCGGCCATCTGGACCGGGGGTATAATTGAGGTCCAGGTCATTGAGGTAGTAGGCCTCGTGATCGTTTGCTTCGATTGGCACCGTCAGGGCGTCGAAACCGCCAGATTGCGCTTTGCGGTGGAGCAGCGCGGTCCGCGCGATCGCAAGGTCGAAAACGTTCAGACTCTGCGTGCCGACAGCTCCCGCGGATCGCCGATCGCCTCCGATCGCGTTTTCGCCCGCGACCCAGAAGCAGCGCTGATGCCTGCGTCGCTGCCGCCAATGATGAGTGGTGCCGTCGATCCTCTATTAGCGCGCCGTATAGACGTTTGGCCTGAGGACGGCCGGCGTTCACTTCCTTCGGGGCGCGAATGCTCTCGCCACCGCGACTAATTCGCGAGGTTCGAAAGTCCTAACTTCTTGAGTTCATTTTCGCGGATTTCGTTGGTGATCGGGTAGAAGCCGCTCTTTTCAGTTAGCGCCTGGCCGTCTTTGGACAGAACATATTTGATAAACTCGCGGCGTAACGGGTCGAGCGGCTCGTTCGGCTTCTTGTTGAGATAGATGTAGAGAAATCGTGCGACGGGATACTTGCCCGCGTAGGTCGATTCGGCGGACGTGTCATAGCATTCGCGGCCGAAGGACACAGCCAGTGGCACCGCCCGGACACCATCCGTCTTGTAGCCGATGCCGGAATAGCCGATCGCAAATTTGTCGCTTGCGACCTTGCTGACAACGTCCTCCGAGCCCGGTTGCCGCTTGACCTCCAGCCTAAATTCTCCGTTGTACAAGACTTGTTCCCTGAACAACTCGTAAGTCCCCGAGATTTCGTTACGGCCATACATCACGATTGGCTGCGCCGCCCATTCGCCCGTGAGGCCGGCGTCGCCCCAGGTGTCGATGCTGCGGCCGCCACTGCCCAGGCGTCTTGCGGAAAAAATCCGATCGACTTGCTCCAGCGTCAAACACTTGATGGGATTATCCTTGTTGACGTAGACGGCAAGCGCATCGAACGCCACGGCGAAATCCGCGGCCTTGTAGCCGTATTTCTTTTGGAACGCCGCGGATTCATCACCGTTCATCGACCGCGACATGGGGCCGAATTGTGCGCTCCCGTTGAGCAGCGCCGGCGGAGCCGTCGCCGAACCCCTACCCTCCACAATTATTTTGGCATCCGGATACCGCTCGTTGAATCCCTTTGCCCACAACTCCATGTCTTCGTTGAGGGTATCGGATCCCACCGATTTGATTTGGCCCGCAATTCCCGGGACGGGCTGATAGGCTGGAAGATTTTGATCCAGCGCGTTTGCGGCAGGTATCATCGACAAGCTTGCAACAAGGACCGCGGCGGTTCCTGTCTTCATCGAGGCTTCTCCTGCATCGGGTCAAATCAGTCGGCGGGCGCTGGAAGCTTCATATTTCCAGACTTATGGACATATTTTCAGAATTGCAGATGTTGATGACACTTCGGCGACGGAAAAACCGCCCCTTCAAATTTTGAGTTGGTGTGTCGAACGGAGATGCATGTCGGAGAGGAGTCCCGTTCGTTGCCTCGGGTGGGTTGCCCTGGGGCATGGGAACGGACGCGGGTCCTCGGGCTCGGCGGCCATTTCCTGCAAACCACGGCACTCACCGTCGTTACAGCCAGCGGAAGCTTGACGGAGCCTAGCTTGGCCGAGATCTTCTTCGTCGAAGCTTTGACAGGCGCGGTCGTCATTGCCATGGCGATCGTAGGATTTGTTATCTACGAGAACTCCGCCAAAACGTAACCGCGCGTCGCGAGCGCTCACGATTCATCCCGAGAACCGGTTTGCCTTTTTTTGAACGCGTGCTAGTGAGCGGGGCGATCTTGTTCTCCTCACTGGGCTCGAATTCATGCGCCTTATTGCAGCTTTGGTTGTTGCGTCCGTTTCGTTTGGTGCCGTTTCTGTATTCGCGCAGTCGCCTTCCCCAAAACCGAGATCGCCTGGAGAGATAGCTGCAGTCAGTCGGCTTCTTGCGCAGAGAAGGGAGAGTTGTCGCCTCGAAGCGAAACAGCAGAAATTGACATTTTTGAAACGTCGCAAGTACTTTCGCGAGTGCGTGAAAAAGACGTCCTAGGGGCGTCGAAGTCGTACGCAAACTACGACTGAACCAACATTTTTCCCCACCGAAGCCCTATCTCTAATTGCTCTTAAGCAGCGGCCTGTTTACGGACATAGGCCAAGACCAGATTAGCCATTACCGGTCCATGCTCCTTCGCAATCTGGGGCAAGCAATGGTTTTGGCGGCCCCTCCCGACTCTCGGAAGGCGTATGGTGAGTCCTCGATTGGCGGGTTGTTTGGTAGCGCCGGACCGTTGTCAGCCGATAGGCGGCCTTTTTGCTCCTAGGGCTTCACGGGGGCAGCTTGCGCAGCGCCCCCTCGGGCTTTAGCGGCCGCCTCCTGGCGGTCGCGCGCAGCGAGCAGTTCTTTCTTAAGTTTCGACCGTTCGTCGGGTGTCATGGCGGGATTTTCGCGCGCCGGCGGCAGAACTTCTACCGGGAGATAAGCGCTTGGTTTCGGAGGCTCCGGTGCCTCTGCCCGCGCGTCCATCAGCGATGAGCCAGCCGTGGAAGTCGCACAGCCGCCGAGCGCGAGGCTCAACAACAGCAGCGCTCCCGCAGCGAGCGCCGCTATCTGCTTATAGACATACGCAATACCCATGGATGGTCGTTCCACCAGCATTGCGAACCAATTATGTCCGCCAAGCCGGGCCGGATGGGGTTCCTCATGGGCGGCGCACCGAATGCCCTGGAAATGGAGACCTCGGTTAATCCACGGTTACGTCGCGGGCGGGGTTCGAAGTCGGCATCTCCCGACAGCCTACCCTCGCGAGGTCGCCACCAAAGAGGGGCGCGGACCTCAAGCCCGCGCCCTTGCCAACCTCAGGGTCGAAAGCGCGGGACCGACGCCCCGGGGGCCCGGAAAAGAATGAGCCCCGATTGTGAGCCAGTTCACATTTGCCCGGCAAGGCGCCTGCTATCGTCTTGGCGCTGGGGATTTCAGGGGCCCAGTGATAGGCGCCGCCGGGACACGACATTTCGAGCCCGACGGCGTAGTTTTTTGTGACCTGGCTTACCTTCCCCGGCCCTGTCATCCGCCGACAGTGAGCGCCAGCCGTTGCCGGTTACGCTTCCCGACGGATCGGCGCCGGCGCTTCACTTGCGTACCTTTCCGAGAGGAAATTGCTGCGAGCCACTTTGAGCAGGCCCTTGAGATCGATTTCCGCGTGTTTTCGTCAGAATGGCGAAGTGCTGCACAGCCTATTTCCATTTGTTCCGCAACCAATCCGAAAAAACTCTTCGGTCCGCTATCAAGACCGACCTTTGGTGACCAATCGAGTAATTGTTTCGCCCGTGCTATGCTCAGTACGTTTGCAGCAACATCGAATTGCCGCCCTGCCAAATAACGACGAGCTGCGGTGCGGCCCGTTACAGCTTCCATCAAATCGATCAATTCGTTGAGGCTGTGGCCACGACCCGAACCGATATTGAAGACGTGCTCGCTTGTTGTTCGCTCGAGCGCGGCCAGCATCGCATCTACTGCGTCGTGTATATAGATGTAGTCGCGCACCACTGAACCGTCGCCCCAAATTTCGATCGGCTCCCCACGCAAAATCTTTCCCAGAAAAACCGCAACAGCTCCCTGGCTTGCCTGAACGCGCTGACCTTCACCGAAAGGATTTGCCAATCGCAGGACGGTATAGTCCAGTCCGTAAAGGACGTGAAACAAATGCAGATATTTTTCTATCGAAAGCTTTGTGATTCCATATGAACACACGGGATCAGTGGCATGCGTTTCAAGGATCGGAATCTGTTCCGGCACGCCATAAACTGTGCCTCCTGAGGACAGGAAAATGATCTTCTTGAGCCCGGATTTCAGAGCTTGATTAAGCAGGCGAATAGAGCCGAGAACATTGCTTTCAACGTCGAATATGGGATCTGCATTTGAAGACTTCGGCAGTGTGGTACACACCAAGTGAAAGCAGGCATGGCAGCCTTGCAAAGCGCCGGCTACATCCGCTTCACTGACGAAGTCTCCTTCGTAAAGTTTAAATCTTTCATTTTCCAGATGTAAGTCACCAAGCGGCTGAACGCGCGGGCGATCGAAACAGCGGACAATCCGCGGTTCAACAGCGCATCAACCAGGTGGGAGCCAATGAACCCACGGCCACCCAAAACCAAACATCGCTGCGGCTCGTCTGAATGTGATCCCCCTGTTTGGCGCAAGGTTTACCTCCGCCGCATGCCATCGCAATATGATCCGATAGGGACAACCCATGGTTTGGTTAGAAGGTCCCGATAGGTTTCCTCGTATTTCCTGAGCATCTCATACCAACGGCCCGAAAATGTGAACTCATCAGGGATTCCCAAATCAGTTAAACTCTGACTCGATGCTGGCTTTTGAGAGGAGCGGCATCGATGGGGGCGGCGGTATCGATCACCCGACTTGACCTGACGGCTTCGGAGCTTCGCAAGGCGGCGAGCGGGGAGAAGGATGGTGCGGCGTCGCGGCGGATACTTGCGCTTGCGCTGGTGCTCGACGGCGTGGACCGCAAAACGGCGGCCGAAACCTGCGGCATGGACCGTCAGACCTTGCGGGACTGGGTGCACCGTTACAACGCCGCAGGACTGGCCGGGCTTGGCAATCTGAAATCGCCAGGTCGCGGATCAAAACTCACGGCGCGGCAGCAGGCCGAATTGGCCGAACTTGTCGAGGCCGGTCCCGACCCTGCGGTGCACGGGGTGGTGCGCTGGCGGCGGGTCGATCTGCGCGACGAATTGCAGCGGCGCTTCGGTGTCGTGTTACACGAGCGTTCGGTCGGGAAGGTTCTGGCCAAACTCGGCTACCGCAAACTGTCGGTAAGGCCCCGCCATCCAAAGGCTGACGAAGAAGCTCAAGAGACATTTAAAAAAACTTCGCCGCGACAGTCACAGCGCAAATCCCTGACCGCGCCAAAGGCAAGCCGATCGAAATCTGGTTCCAAGATGAGGCCCGGATCGGCCAGCAGGGCACGCCGACCCGCGTTTGGGCCAGACGCGGAACACGGCCTCGGGCGCCTCGCGATCGACGTTACGACTGGGCCTATCTCTTTGGCGCCGCCTGTCCTCAACGCGGCATCGCAGCAGGCCTGGTTATGCCGACGGCGAATGCTGAGACCATGTCGCTGCATCTGAATGCGATCAGCCGCAAGGTCGCACCCGACGCACATGCCGTCCTCGTCTTCGACGGTGCCGGCTATCATGGGGCGGGCGCTCTCTGCGTACCCCATAACATCACTCTTCTGAACCTGCCGCCCTATGCTCCCGAACTCAATCCCATCGAAAATGTCTGGGAATATCTGCGCGGCAACAAACTCGCCATCACCGTCTTCGACGACTACGACGACATCGTCGACAAAACATGCGACGCATGGAACTTCTTCGAACAAGATCCAATGCGTATCGCCTCAATCACCACCCGAACATGGGCAACAGTCAATAATTAGGGCCGTCAGTATCAGACACTCCCAATCTGCCTGCGGCAGCGGGAACATGGTCCAACAGCTTCTGATAACGCTGTTGGTCGTTTGCCAGGCTGCTATTTTCTACCCCACAGCATGGACATCAATTTTCCAGTCTTTCAGATCGAAGAGCTCCCCGGCAATACGCTCGAACGTCCTTGCGTTGAAGCTCTCGAAGAAGAAACCGCGGTCATCGCCAAATACCTTCGGCGCTAGTACAATCACCTCCGGAATGTCCGTGTAGCGAACGTTTCTAGATGCCTTTTCCTTCCTCGTTCTGGAATATTGATTGGGAAATCGTTTGGCTCGCCGGAGCACTGCTCCAGTCGGCAGCTCAGCTAAGTCGTGATCATGGTTCGCCCGTCAGGAGCGCTAACTCCTGGAACTCAAAAGGTTAGTCTCAGTCACGGTCTTTGGCGAGCCGCAAGTTGCACTGACAAGGCGGCTTCCTTGGGCGCCTCGTGGCTAAGTTCCTTCCAGCAACTCCATCAAATATCGGCCGTAGGTCGTCTTGCTGAGGTCTTTTGCCAATATCTGAAGTTGATCTCGCGCGATCCATTTTCGAGCGAACGCGATTTCTTCAAGGCAGGCGATCTTGACGCCCTGGCGATGTTCCAGCGTGGAGACAAAATGACTGGCTTCCAGCAAGGATTCGTGTGTGCCGGTGTCGAACCATGCAAACCCTCGCCCAAGGATCTCGACGTTCAACCGTCCGGCCTTCATATAAACCTTGTTAAGGTCCGTTATTTTCGAATTCCCCCCGCGCGGACGGCGTGAGTTCGCGAGCATAACCGATCGCGTCATTGTCGTAGAAATAGAGACCTGTAACCGCCAGAATGGATTTCGGTTCACTGGGCTTTTTTTTCGAGCGAGAGCGCCTACCGCTCGCCGTTGATTTCCACCACACCATAACGCTCGGGGTCTAATCCGGCAGACACCCCTTGTTCACGAACGTTCGCCATCGTTCGGAAGATCAAATAAAATCAGTGTCTTATGTCGCCGAGTGTATTTACTAGTTCACCGACTTTCGCCAGAGCTGAGCACGCTGTTTGTAGTTTTTCCGTGAGTTTGGCGGACGGTTTTCCGGAGAGAACAATAGCTGGAAAGCTCCAACCTCTGGACGTCACTCGTCTATCCTTTCCGGGAAAGTACGCCGATGGTGACGTCTTTACCTTCGTCGTTGCGAGCCCAAAGTCCAGGAACTGGTCATACAGATATTAGTTTAACGGCAAGGAACGTTGGCACGGGCGAGCACTATCATTGACGCCTTCCAAATGCGTAGTATTGCGCGCCCAAGGGGATGCGCCCGAGAGCATCGTCCATCTTCCTCGATAGACCATCCACCGATGGGATAGCCAGAATATACCGCCCGTCGACCCCGGCGAGACCGGCGCCCTTCAGATAATCGATGGTCTTCGCCTTCGTTAGCAACACCGCATCCTTATCGAACGGACAGTTTGACACCACCCGGCGGGTCAAGGGGTTGTACGGATTGTGCTCAAAGATGAGGACAATCCCTCCCGGCTTGGTGACGCGAGCGAGTTCCGATGCGAACCTGTTCCAGTTCGCGGGCGGAACATGATGCATGACGCAAATGGCGTAAGTTGCGTCGAAGCAGGCGTCCTGGAATGGAAGGGTGTCACCGCTTACTTGATAGGAGACGTTCGGGTTCTTTGATCTCGCCTCTTCAATGCATTCCGACGATGGATCCACGCCGGTCAGTTGTCCTACCTGGCTTCGAAGCAGCTGGTGATAATTCCCCACGCCGCAGCCAACGTCCAATAGCGACAACGCCTCGGGGGGGCCGATCAGATCGCCCAGAATATCGAGCAGACGTACTGCTTTGGCGCGCGTGAAGAAATCTACATCCAGCCCGGAGAAGGAAATGGACCTGTTGACCGCGTCGCTATAGGAGGAGCGGTATGCGTCGAATTCGGTGCCAGGCGGGAGGGATTTGCTCAAGTCCGATTTCCTAAGCTACATTCGCTGCGAGAAGCCTTAACATCCGGCGGCGGAACGCCGCAAGCCAGCCGAATCCGTACGGCGTTCCATTGGTGGCCGATGCAATCCGCAAGAAATAGCAACCTTGGAATCTCGTTGCTGGCGTGCGCGATAATCGCCGCGCCTTATATCGCCGGCTTCTGCGTGGCCTATGTCCATGCGGAAAATCCAGCATATCCTTAGGACTACGGGGCGTATTGGTATTTCTTTAAATATTACGGTCACCTGATCGCATCAGGGACCAATCACTGGCCAACAGAAATCCTCGGGCAAATCCGTTCAAGCGATTATAACCCCGCGGCAGTCGTGCCGTTAGCAGCTGTGGCATGCGGCCGTCCTCCCCGGCGAGAGAAAGCGGGTCAACCTGCCGCCGGCCGGCGGCCTGATCTCAATCACAGTGGACAAGCGGTCCCAGCCGAACTGCGACCACCTCACAGCCTCCTTTGATTTGTCGTGAGGAGATGGAGATAAGGTGACATGACAGCCAGCGAGAAAGTGGCAGTTCGGCTTTCGATCGTAATTCCGGTGTATCGAAGCATGGAGGTGCTGCCTGAATTAATCAATCAGGTGAAGGCCGCTCTCCTCGGCAGCGAATATGGCGCCGACTTCGAAATGGTGCTGGTGAACGACTGCAGCCCCGACGGGAGCTGGCCGGTGATCGAGCGGCTGGCCCGGGAGAACAGCTTCGTCCGCTGAATCTCCCTGCGAAAGAACGTCGGGCAGCACAACGCCACGATGGCCGGCCTCTGCAACGCGAGGGGAAACATCATCGTGATCATGGATGATGATCTCCAACATCCGCCTGCCGCCATATTGGCTCTTGCCCGCAGCATCGAGGATGGGAACGACGTCTGCTATACCCGGTATCGCGGCCGCAAACACGCGGCCTGGAAGATCTGGGGGAGCTGGCTAAATGACCGCGTGGCAGAAGTGGTCCTCAAGAAGCCTCGCGGCCTCTACCTCTCGTCGTTCAAGGCCATGAGCCGGGACATAGCCATGTCCATCATCGGGTATGACGGCCCCTATACCTATATCGACGGCCTGATATTGGGAACTACGAGCTCGATAACCTCAATAGAAATCGACCATCAGGAGCGGTGGGCCGGCGAAGGCAACTTCAACTTCACAAGGTCCCTCTCGCTGTGGCTCAAGATGGCGACGAGCTTGTCGATATATCCGCTGCGCATGGCCACAATTTCAGGCTTCGCGTTGGCGACATTGAGCTTATTCCTCCTTGGATACGTTGTTATCGAAAGGCTGATCCACCCCAAAATTAGCCCCGGATGGACGTCCACAATCGCGACAATTCTTCTGATCGGCGGTCTGCAAATGGTTTTTTTGGGAATTTTGGGAGAATACATCGGTCGGATTTACGTCCGAAATCAACAAAGTACCCCAATTTAGCGTTGGGAAAACCACCTTCAAAATCACTGAAGACAAGCGGACTGCCGAGCAATCCGATCGGGTCCAGCTATTGTGATATTTGAAGCGGATCGGCCAAGCCAGCGCGGTACGCGGCGGGGACCAATTTGGTTCAACCTGATCCGCCGCATGACGCGACGGTCAGGCGCCCGGCATTGAGCGCAACCTCGCTGCCCACCGCTTCCGCACTGGAAGCGTTTCGCTCAGGAGGCCGTCACGTTGCCGCGCGATATGTGTTTGCCGGTGCAGCACTGCGAAAACAGGTTGGGACTCGCGAGATCGGTTGACTTCGTTCCGCCCGCTACATTGTCGAGTTGTTGCTCGCTCAGCTCGATCGGTCGGGATTGGCCGTCGGCTGCCTGCTGGATAACGCTGTTTTGCTTGCTCATGATTGCCTCCAATGTTGCGTCGGCTGTGGCGCGGTTGCCTGTCATCCTGGGTCCCGAGGTTAGTCACGGTTCGGGTCGCCCGCCGTGATCCAGATCACGATCGCCGCGGCCGAGCAGGTCAACGCCGTCGGGCCGTCGAGGGTCGCGATTGGCAAAAAGACCGCCGTTTGTGAACTGCTTCACATCGGGTGATTGCCCGGCCCTCTATCCTCCAGGGCAGGACGTGGTTGGGCAACCGGAGCGCCAACGCATGCAAATCACCGTCGTCGCCGTGATGTGCCACACGCTCGATGCCTTCATCACGCAGTCCGTCGGCACCTTGCCGGATCTCGTCTGTCGGGAAGTCATCGTCGTCCAGGACGATATGCCGATGCAGTCCTGCATCCTTTCGCAGCCCGCGCTCGCCGACTGGAAAGAGCGTTCGATCTATCGCGGCGATCAATGGTGGGTCAGCCGGATCAAATGCGTGCCGGGCGATTACGTGCCGAAAGAGCGCGCCTAGAGCATGATGGCTTTTGGTTAAATCTGCCGACCGCTCACTTCACATCTCCCCTTGTGGGAGAGGTCGGATCGCATCGCGAGATGCGATCCAGGTGAGGGGTTGCGATCTATCGTTAGGCCGGTACGCTCCAGCGCCGGGTAAACCTGTCCACCATCGCCGGCGCCCCGGTGTAGATCACATGCAAACGCCGAACGCGCTGCCCTTGCATCGCATCGCTGAATTAGCTCCTCCAGATCCTCCGATCGGGGTCGTCAGAGCCTTGATCACTGGATCGAAAATCGCCTAGCGTAATCCGGCGATATGCGGAGAGAAAGCTTGCAAGATACCTTGGCTTGGGCCGTACTTCCTATTCGGATCGTAAAGGAAGTCATCATCGATTATGCACCTCTCGATCGATACGTCGCACCGTTTCTCCTTCTGAGCTTGATCTTATTCGGACCCCTTATTCCGCGTAACGCCGACAATCCTCAATTGCTGGCAGCTTTCGTCAATGATGAGCCATGGATGACGATGGCCCTCGACGGCACAATCGCCAAACCTTTTGGCAATCCGGCCAATTATCTGGATCCGACAGCAGGAGCTTACAACAAAGTGCCGGCATATTGGGGGACGCTCCGTTATGCCAATATCATTTATTATGGAGGGGTGATGTTCGATATCGCCCTGCCCTTCTATGCGACTGCACGCTTGATCGGACTCCCTGCCTTTCCAACCGCTCCCATCATCCTCAGGACCATAGCGACGCTCGCCGCACTGATGAGCCTGCTTTTCGTATACAATTTTGGCAGGAAACATGCGGGCGTCATCGTCGGCGTCTTGTCGTGCCTGGTTTTACTTACTGACAGCAATTTCATCTATTACACGACGATAATTCATCCGGACACGCTCCAGATATATTTTGGGCTGTTGGCACTTGGGCTCGCGTTGCGTCATTCGAACGATGGACTCTGCTCAAGCCTCGCCGGGCTTGGCTTGATGTGTGGCGTCGTTCAGGGAACGAAATTTGGAGGACCATGGACGGTTCCGATGGCCGTCGCCGCGCTGTTCTTGGGGATTCGTGCGGCAGGTATTCCCGAATGTGAACATAAAGGTCATTGTGCACCGGGTAGCGATCCTCGGCGGAGCCGCCGTGGTCGGCTGGATCGGGACAAATCCTTATGCTGTTATCACAGGGTACTATTTCAACTCTTGGGTCGCCCAATGGCGGATCGTCGGGGCGGCCGGCGGACCTTTTGGGACGGTCTCATTCTGGGATTGGATGACGGCTATCTATGCCTACATCGGCCCGCTCGGTTCGGTCTTGGCCTTGGCGGGCTTGATGCGTGCGTTTCTCGGCGTCATCTCGACGTCACGGCGGCGTGCGCATTGGTTGGCCGCAATACTTTCATTGTCCCAGGTTGCTTACTACGGTCTTCTCGGCAAACTCTGGTTCGTTCTGGGATACCTGCTGGTGGCGCTCGCTCTAACGGCCATACTTGCGTTGGATTGCGTCATCGCATGGCTACAGTGCATTCTTTCCACATTGTTCGCGCGGGCATCACGTCAAATCGCAGCCGCTTCCGTTGTTCTTGCCAGCCTCTACCTGGGCACGATCAGCGCGCTGGCATCAGTCAACAACGTACTCGCGCTCCAACTCAGTCGCAAGAGCACCGCAATCGCACTAAACGACTGGGCCACGCAGGGCGGCATGCCGCCCGGCGCTCGCATCGTTTTCGATGATGTCGCATAGCTTGATCCAACGATATTCAAGAACGCCCGGATGTATGGAGGCGTATTGACGTGGACCGGCGTCGATACTCTCGATCCTGAATATATCATTCTTTCGAGCAGCCTGTATGGAAGCCCGCACTACGCAAAGCTGATCGAAACCCAGCGCCTTGCCGCCGACGATCCCAATCCGTATTCAATGCGTTTGTACCAGGCCCTGCTTCCGACATCGGTGCCTGGCCCCACCGCAGCGGAGGGAATCTCTTTCGTCAGGGAAATAGCCGCCGATCGCAATTGGGCGGCACCCTCGTCGAGGTACTTCACACCGTGGCCTCGTGTTGAAAGCCAGTTGAGATACTCGTTTTCCATCCTGAACGGGCTATTGCATCCGCCGGAAGAACCCATGACCGGCAGCACTTTGAAGATTTATAAGCGAACGCCCAAGCAACCCTCTGACGTACAAAATTAACGTCAGGTCCGGAAAAGCCCCCTCATTTGGGCGGCCCACGCGGCGTGCGCTTGCTTTGCTCCCCACGCGCTCCGGCGATACCTTCGACGTTTCGCCAATCCGACTGCGCCTCCTCCGCGCTCTCGAAGATATGCGCGGCGACGCCGCGTTTTTCCAGCGCTTCGCCGAGCTTGATGCGCAGGAAGCCCCAGGTCGTGTAGCGGGAGACGCCGGAGTAGAAGCGGTCGGCCAGGCCGCGGACCATGGCCGAATATTCGTCCAATAGTTCCGGCACGATCGAGAAATTATCGTAGTTGACGATCGCGTAGACCCGCCGTTCGAGTCGCGCCGAGCTTGGCTTCGACGGCGTGCGCGATCGCCTCGATGTCGGCACGGCTGCGCAGCGCGAAGCGCTCCAGATTGACAAAGAACAGGTTCTGCTCCTCATCAAGCGTGAAGCGCTGGTCGAGCGGGAATGGCAAGCAAGTCGACACGCAGATCCATCGCAGCCTCGCGGAAAATCCGCGCATCCATCGCGATCGGATCGCGCGGAATCAGCGGCTTGAAATCCATCAGCGCAAGGATGTCGCGCTCGAGATCGACGCCGGGCGCGACCTCGATGAGTTCAAGCCCATCTTGCGTCAGCGCGAATACGCAGCGCTCGGTGACGTAGAGCACGCTCTGCCCGCGCCTCGCCGCGTACGCCGCCGCTGAAGGTGACGTGCTCGACCGCCTCGACGAATTTGCGCGCATTCGGTTCCTCCAGAATGGTCAGCCTGCCGTCCGAGACCGCGATGCGCTGACGTCCCGCGCCGAAGGTGCCGACGAAGATCACCTCCTTGGCGTTCTGGCTGATGTTGATGAAGCCGCCGGCGCCGGCCAGCTTCGGGTCCGAATTTGCTGACGTTGAGGTTGCCGGCCCGGTCGACCTGGGCGAGGCCGAGGAAGGCGGCGTCGAGACCGCCGCCGTCGTAGAAATCGAACTGGTAGGGCTGGTCGATCACCGCTTGGGTGTTGATCGCCGCGCCGAAATCGATCCCGCTCGCCGGCACGCCGCCGATCACGCCGGGCTCGGCGGTGAGCGTGATCAGGTCGATGATCTTCTCTTCGTTGGCGACCGCGGCGATCGCCTTCGGGCATGCCGATGCCGAGATTGACGACGCTGTTGGCCTTCAGCTCGAACGCCGCGCGGCGCGCGATGATCTTGCGCTCGCTCATCGCCATCGGCGGCAAGCGAACCGGCGCGCACCCTGATCTCGCCTGAGTAGGCGGGGTTGTATTGCGTGCCGAAGGTCTGCCAGTGATTTTCCGGCTTCGCCACGACGACGCAGTCGACCAGAATGCCGGGAATCTTGACCTGGCGCGGATTGAGGCTGCCGCTTTCGGCGACGCGCTCGACCTGCGCGATGACGATGCCGCCGGAATTATGCGCCGCCATGGCGATGGCGAGCGCCTCCAGCGTCAGCGCTTCCTTCTCCATGGTGAGATTGCCGTCAGCGATCGCCGGTGGTCGCGCGGATGATGCCGACGTCGATCGGAAACGTCTTGTAGAACAGGCATTCCTGGCCGCCCAGGGTCACCAGCTCGACCATATCCTCGGTGGTGCGGGCGTTGAGCTTGCCGCCGCCGTTGCGCGGATCGACGAAGGTGCCCATGCCGACACGCGTGATATGGCCGGGACGTGTGCGCGGCGATGTCGCGAAACAGATGGGTGATGACGCCCTGCGGCAGGTTGTAGGCCTCGATCTGGTTGTCGATCGCCAGCTGCTGCAGTTTGGGCGCGAGCCCCCAATGGCCGCCGATCGACGCGCTTGACCAGGCCCTCGTGCGCGAAATGATTGAGGCCCGCGTCCTTGCCGTCGCCCTGCCCCGCCGCATAGACCAGCGTCAGGTTGCGCGGCTTGCCCTGCGTGAGGCGCTCGCCTTCGCTGGCGAGAAAGAGCTCCTCCAGCGCGAGCGCGATCTCCTCGGCGAAGCCGATGCCGACGAAGCCGCCGGTCGCGACCGTGTCGCCGTCGCGGATCAGGCGCACCGCCTCGGCGGCGGTGACGACCTTGCCCTTCTCCGGCGAGCGCAAATACGGCAAAGCCGGATGCTGGCTCATGCGTTCCTCCCCGCGATGGCACGGCTATGCGATCGGCGCACTACTGCCGCATTCCCGCCTCGGCGATCGACGGAGAGCAGCAGGCGACTCGAGTGTCGGCACTCAGACCAGGCCGGTCGAATAGATAGACGCCGATGACACGAACACGGCGGTGGTCTTCAGGCAGGTGACGGCGAAAATGTCCTTGTACGACTGGCGGTGCGTCAGCCCGGTCACCGCGAGCAGCGTGATGACCGCGCCGTTGTGCGGCAGCGTGTCCATGCCGCCGCTCGCCATCGACGCCACCCGGTGCAGCACCTCCAGCGGGATGTGCGCCGGCGTTCGCCATGGCGATGAAGTCCTTGGACATCGCGGCGAGCGCGATCGACATGCCGCCCGAGGCCGAGCCGGTGATGCCGGCGAGCGAGGTGACGGTGATCGCCTCGTTGACCAGCGGGTTGGGAATGGCCGTCAGCGCGTCGCGGATGGCGAGGAAGCCGGGCAAGCGCCGCGATCACGCCGCCAAAGCCGTATTCCGACGCGGTGTTCATCGCCGCCAGCAGCGCGCCGCCGACCGCCGCCTTGCTGCCCTCGGCGAAGGTTTTGGCCACCGCGCGGAAACGCGAAGAGGAAGACCGTGAGGATGCCCGCGATCAGCGCGCCTTCCACCGCCCAGATCGCGCTGGATGCCGGCGATCGGCGTCGGGATCGCGTGGTCCAACGCCGAGCGTCAGGTCGTAGTTCGCGCCGTAAGCCCGATCGATCAGGCCGCTGAACAGGCCGGGGAAGCCGCCGAGCAGCAGGTTGAGCACGAACACCACGATCAGCGGCAGAAAGGCGATCCACGCCGGCGCCAGATGGGTGGTGTCGACGGGCGGCGGCTCGTTGATGTGGCCTTCGCCATAGCCCTCGCCGCGGCGCGGGCGCCGGCGACTGCGCCACTCCAGATAGGTCATGCCGCAGACGAAGATGAAGATCGCGCCGACGATGCCGAGGATCGGCGCGGCGCCGGTCGGTCGTCTTGAAGTAGGTGGTCGGGAATGATGTTCTGGATCTGCGGGCTGAAGGGCAGCGAGTCCATGGTGAAGGAAAAGGCGCCGAGCGCGATCGTGCCGGGGATCAGGCGCTTGGGGATATCGCCGGCGCGGAACATTTCGGCGGCGAACGGATAGGCCGCGAACACCACCACGAACAGCGAGACGCCGCCATAGGTCAGGACCGCGCAGACCAGCACGATCGCCAGCATCGCGCGCTGCCTTGCCGACCAGACCGATGATCGTCAGCCACGATCGATTTGGCGAAGCCGGAGAGCTCGATCACCTTGCCGAACACGGCGCCCAGCAGGAAGACCGGGAAATACAGTTTGGCGAAGCCGACCATCTTGTCCATGAAGAGGCTGGTGAAGGCGGCGGGCACGGCGCCGCGGGTCGGTGAAGCAGCACGGCGCCCAGCGCGGCGATCGGCGCGAACAGAATGACGCTGAAGCCGCGATAGGCGACGAACATCAGAAAGATGAGGGCGGCGAGCGCGACCAGAAAGCTCATCTATTCCTCCCGTTGGATATCTTTGCGCATTTGGCATGCGTCATCCGGGAAGCAGAGCAAGGTCCGCGCCAAATGCCTCGCGATACATCAAAGTGATTGAAAAAATGGCAGTTCGTGCACTGCCTTCGATCCTGCTGTCGGGCGCAGCCGTGTCGCCGATCCGAGACTTCTGGACACTTCGAAGTCTCGAAAATCAGACAGGCGAACCCGACGGGGCCAGCCCGAATTTGGCGAGCTTCTTGTAGAATGTCGCGCGCGAAATTTGCAGCATCCTGGCGGCTTCCGAAATCTGCCCATTAGCGGCGTGAAGGGCGGATTCGAGCGTCTGCTTTTCGAACTCGGCTTCGGCCTGCGCATAGGGCACGACGGTGCCGGCCCGCGTAGTCGGTGCGGCCGTCTTCACCTCGGAGCCAACGCGAAGGATGCGCGCGAAATCGTCACCGGTCAGGCGGCCGGAGTTGCTGAGGATCAGTGCGCGCTCGAGGATATTGCGCAGTTCCCTGACATTGCCGGGCCAATCGTAGCGCGCTAGCGCAGCCAGACCCGAAGGCGTGATCCGCGCGTTGAGGTAATCGCCGGAGAGGATAATGTCGTCGAGCAGGTGCGCGCAGATCTCGGGGAGATCGTCCACGCAATCGCGCAACGGCGGCAGCGTTATCGAGAGCACGTTGAGTCGGTAATACAGATCAGCCCGAAATGCGCCCTCGCTCACACGCTTCTGCAAATCCACATTGGTTGCGGCAATGACGCGAATATCGACTTTCGTGATCTTGTCCGATCCGACAGGTTCGATTTCGCGCTCCTGCAACACGCGCAGCAGCTTGACCTGCAGCTGCAACGGCATTTCGCCGATCTCATCAAGGAACAACGTGCCGCCGTCGGCGGTTCTGAACTTGCCGTCGCGGCCCTTCCGTTCGGCGCCGGTAAAGGCGCCAGGTGCGGTGCCGAAAAACTCGGATTCGATCAACGTATCCGGAACAGCGGCGACATTGATGCTGACGAAGGGTTTGTCGGCGCGCGCGGACGCGTTATGAATGGCCTGGGCCAGCAGTTCCTTGCCGGTGCCGGTTTCACCGTTGAGCAGGACCGTCACGCTTTGCCGCGCGGCGCGGCCGGCCAGTTCCTTGGCCCGCGCGATCCCCGCGGTCTCGCCAACATAGTCGGCGAAAGTGAACCGCGCGGTGCGTGACTGCGACAATTGCCGCCTCGCCAGTCGCAAATCGTTTTCGAGTTGGCTCATCCGCGCGATTAGCGGCTTGAGGCTGTCGAGACGATCGTACAGCACAAAGCCGATGGCACCGATGACATTCTTGTTCTCGTCCTCGATCGGCATGCGGGTGACGACCAACTGCTCCCGACCAAGCTCCATGATATCCAGAAGGATCGGCTCGCCGGTCTCCGCCACACGGCGCATCAGGCTGTTGGGGATGATTTCCTCGATCGGCCGGCCAAGGGCTTCGGAGACCCGGTTGAGGCCAAGCGCGGGAAGATATTTCTCGTTGACATAGACGACGCGCCCGGCGCGATCGATCGCAATGGCGCCTTCACAGAGATTCTCCAGCCGCTCAAACAGCGTCTCCATGGCGCGCGCGCGGATTATTTCGGGATCGCTGACGATGGATTGGCGATCGGACATGACGTGTGAATGGCCCTTCAACAGTGCCGAATGAAGCTGCTGACCAAATGAACCAAGCGCCTGCTCCCGCGCTCCGCACCGCTGATCCCCCAAAAGCGTTGGAAATCCGAGGCTGCTCGTTTGCTCCAAAACTAGCAAGAGACTCGATGATTTCACATCGCAAAATCAGGCGTGCGCCGCAGGTACCTTTATCACGCCGTTGGCCGGATGCCTTGGCAATAGCGGAACAAGTGATGTCTGAATGGGACCGGTCAGAGCCCCCTGTTCTGCCCCGCCTTAGGGGCTGTCCCTTCCCCATTTGCACCATGTGTCTGCACTGTGTCTGGAGGTCGATCGCCGGCGTTGGCCGACAGGCGCGAACACCGCCTCGTCGACACGGGCTGGCTCGACGAAGCCATTTTGGCGAACCGACGAAACCATTTTGCCGGGTAGCGAAGGCATCCTGAAACCAAACCCGCCTATCAGGGACCCCGTCAACAACGGGGTTCGATCATGTGGTCACTCATCATCAACCTGGTTTACCAACAGTCCTGCGAGAAATATCTAGCCGATCTGGCGCGGCATCGGCACGGGTGGATCTGAGCAGGGAACCAACGGCGCGGGGCGAGAGGCCGGCCGCTTGCTTTCTCGAATCTGTTTCGGTGTCGCTGGTCGTCGCATCCTTCGGCTTAGACGTGAACCCCGGCTTCTTCTGGGCCGAAGGGAGGATGCGCTCATGCTTGCAGAGAAATTCTTTCTTCTGCTGGAAATGCTCAAAAGCCGCGCCGATCCCGGTGGAAGTCCTCGCGTGGTTAGCAACTGACCGCATGTCCCGGTGACGCTGCCCAACGCCGAGTAAAGAGCGGTGCGGCGCCGGTGCAGGCTTGGCCCGCGACAGGTGCGGGAGGCAATCGGCCATACCGATGCTTTCAGAGGCGCTCCCTGGTCAGGGCAATATCAACGAACGACTTCGTTGCCGCACTGCGGTACGCGATTTAATGTTTGTCAGTGGAACCGCTGCTCTCGACGGCGCATTGGTTCTTACTTCTCGCAGAGGAGGAAAGACCATGCGTCTTCACATCAAGGATGGATACGGCCAGAAGCACGTCGACTTGCTGGCGCTAATTTTGCTCGCGGCAATGGTGTCCGTGGTGGGGTCGGGAATCCTTTACCTCGGTCAAAGGATCCACGCGCCAGCCCAAACAAGGATGATCTTCACCGGACCGGTTCCGCCGCTATAGCGTCCCATGAATTCGGCAGCGATGCCGCTGTACCAGGCGACCAGGTAGACAAACGAGAATTCGCGCCAACGAGAGCGAGTAGCCAGAAGCCCCCCTCTTTAGTTCGGGTGTCCCCGCGCCCACGAAAGTTGCGGCCTGTTCGATCCACCTTACGGTAAAGCCCTGTTCATTTTGGCCCATGGCAGCCTTGGCTACGGTAACAACCGTGCGGGCCGGCCACGTCGGCCGATACACCGATGCACCAAAGCGCTGAAAAGACAGCGAGAACGGCAAAAAGTCTACGCATCGAGGTTCCTCCATCGGGGCCCCGGATGGATTACGGCCAGGTCGGCGATCGGTTTCGCAGCCAACCATCCGTCCAACACACTTCGCTCTGCTTGGGAATTTGCCGGTTTTCCAACCTGGCCGCCTTTGCTCGCGTTACAGGCGCAGCGGACACCAAACTGGAAACTGGGCGCTGGCACAGGCAAAGCTAGCAGCAGACCAGGCCGCCAAGGCAGCCGCAAATATCATCACAGCCGACCGGCTTGCGGTGACCCAGGCCACCAAGGCAGCTGAAACTTCCGCGCAGAACACCAGGCTCGTCAACATAACGGTCTGAGCCGCCCGCCAGTGTCAGCGAGCGCGAGATGCTTCAACGCCTCACTTCCGGCGGGAAGAAATATCGCATCGCTAGATACGTCGCTGTGTAGGCAACGATCAGCATCGGCGCCGCGATCTCGATGAACCTCACCATGTCACGTCCCCGAATCGGCAAGCAAGCGAACGACGCGGGCAATGTCAGTGAGGACGGCGAATTTTGCAAATTACTATTAAGCAACTTCCGTTGATCGATTCCGCCAGGAAGGCGGCGATTTTTCAACGATGTCATAACCGGAAACATCTTGAAATACTGGACGATGCCGAATCTGCAGCGATCGCGAGCGTGAGCCGGTGCTAGCGCGTTACGCGACCGACCGTCGACGGCTCGGGAACCGGCGCAGTCTGCGGCATCACCAGATGGGTCGGCGGTTCGGATGGAGTCACAATGACGCCGGTCCGTAACACAACCGCAGACGTAATCATGCCATCCCCGCGCCCCAGCGAATCATCCCTGAGATCGGACCACAGGCAAAATACACCGATCACCGCGACAATGCCGGCAATTATCACAGGGATTAGCTCTCGACGCTCGTCTTCAGCGGGCATTGTCTCGTTCTTCATTTCGATTCACGGGGACGTCTTTACCGGAATTGGTTTTCAAATAGTTAACGACAATCGACTCAATCTTGCTTCGCCTGCCGGGTTATCAGCATAGCAATTCCGGTTTGCAATCTCTGCCGCGACTCGCGCTCGCGACTTCGCATTGCGGATTTCCCGACGCCTTGGTGCGCAATGGCTTGGCCCCGAAAACCCACAGCTGACTTAGCCATTGGATCGGCGCTGTCAATCGGTCGACCGCAACTTACGACGCCGATCATTTATTTGTGTGTCGGCTGGCACGCGCCACACAGAGCAGCCTGAATCAATTCGCATAGGCGAATGGCACAGTCGCGCTTCACAATGTTGTAATCGCATAGGAGCATCCCGCCCCTGCTGCCATCCATTCAGCTTTGTCCATCCTCGATGCCGTATTCGCGATAGATGGTCAGTGGATCGATGTCCGGAAATAACCTGCACTTGGCCTGGGCTATATGCAGGGTGAGCGTCCCAGGCTGGCAACCGGCCGCCAGAAGCTTCTTGATATCGTCCATATGCGCTCGCGGCTGGTGTTTCGGTGGAAGCTGCTCCAGCGCGACAAGGGCGGTCGCCAATGCTTCCGTTACCACCCATTCGTCGTGGCCTGTGATTCCCTTTTTTGGCATCGGGACCATCTCCGATTTTTACGAGGCATGATCCGGAAAAGTGGAAATCGGTTCCGAAAGTCATGCTCAAACAATAGCCACGCCGCGGCCCGAGCCGGATTTTCGGCCCTCGATCGACCATCGACATAATGGCCGCGCGACCGATAATATCCAAATACGAAATCCGTTCGAACATATCCAATGCATTATGATCGAGCACGTCATCAGCTACTGGATGCGGTATCAGAAATTTCATTCGCCGGCTTTGGCGGGTTTCGCACCTTAAGGGATCGATGCCGGCTGACGACCCGAGCTGAAAAGCGTTGTAGCTGCCGCCGACGCCATCGTACTCGCCCAGGGCCGCGTCCTGTTGATAACCAGCTGCCGCCGATGCGGGCGGCGTGACAGGCGGCCGCGACGTGTTATCGACGGCAGATCAGGCCTCGCTCACGACGGATCAAACATCATGCGGATCACCCTCGTCGGCTCCCGCCACTTCGGCGTGACGACTTTTGACATGCTGCGGCAACACGGCGTCGAAATCGCCAAGGTGGTCGTGGCCAACGCCGACGACCGGCTCGCGGCGGCGGCACGTGCCGCCGGTGTCGAGGTCACCGTGCAGGCGAATCCCAAACTGGTCGGACCAGAGGAGATCGCCGACGGCACCGATCTGATCGTGACGGCGCACAGCCACGCCCGCATCAGCAGGGAGGCCCTGGCCGCGGCCAGGCTCGGCGGTATCGGATATCACCCCTCACTGCTGCCACGGCACCGTGGCATTGCCGCGGTTGAATGGACGATCCGGGAGCGCGATCCGATCGCCGGCGGCACCGTGTACCATCTTGCCGATCGGATGGATGCGGGCGCGATCGCCGCGCAGGAGTGGTGTTTCGTCAAGAAGGGCGAAACCGCCCGGGAATTGTGGGAACGCGCGCTCGCGCCGCTCGGCCAAAAGCTTCTGGGCGAAGTGATCGACTACGCCAAGATCCACAAATCCCTGCCGTGCAGGCCGCAGGACGAGCAGTTTGCGACCAATGCGCCGAGCCTTTCGCATTGAATCGCCATCGGACCGGTATTTGAAGACCGCCCCTCCTCGCGCGAATTTTCGTTCCCGACCGGGAACCAACTTTTTCCCCGTCCGTTTGAATTCGCAGGGAACTACTCGTGATGCCGCGGTGCAGCAAATTTTGAACACATTTCCCCCTGAATAAGCCGCATCATCACACAAATCGGGGGTACGATTCTCATGCGCCACAATCGCATTCATGCTGCTTTGTTTGGTTCCATCTTCGCCGCCGCCGCTGCGACCGTTGCCACTGCTCCCGCGATGGCGCAGACGCCCTATGACGGGCTTTGGAATGTCACCGTTGTGACCAAGACGGGCAGTTGCGAACCGTCGGCCCGCTCCACACTTACTGTCGCGGACGGCCGAGTGTCAGCCGCCGGAGCCGAGGTTTCCGGCAGCATCGGACGCGAGGGTCTTGTGCGTGTCTCAATCAATGGGGCATATGCAAGCGGGCAGCTCAGTGGCAACACCGGATCGGGGAAGTGGAATGGGGCATCTGCGGGAATACCGTGCAGCGGACGGTGGGAAGCGTTGCGGCAGTAAGGCAAGCCGAATGGTTGACAACCTCATGATCACGCGACGCCTGATATTCGCGCT
Source organism: uncultured Pseudomonadota bacterium (assembly GCA_963729395.1). Lineage (GTDB taxonomy): Bacteria > Pseudomonadota > Alphaproteobacteria > Rhizobiales > Xanthobacteraceae > Bradyrhizobium. The sequence continues at coordinate 266,457 of CAVSOS010000015.1, forward strand.
CGCGACCTTGTTGGTGGCCAGCGTGTCCGGCTCCGCCAGCTATGCGCAATCCGGGCCTTTCGCGGGCCTTGCGGGTTACTGGTCCGGCGCTGGCACCGTCAGCCTCGACGACGGGTCGACCGAGCGGATACGGTGCCGCGCCTCCTATGCCGTCAGCGGCAACGGGGCCGGCCTCAATCAGACCCTCGTCTGTGCCAGCGACAGCTACAAATTCGACTTCAAGACCAATGTCATCGCCGAGCGGGGATCGCTCTCCGGGAACTGGAGCGAAAGCAGCCGCGGCATCAACGGCAACCTCTCCGGACGTGCCAGCAACGGCAATTTCCAGGTCGTCGCCACCGCTGCCGGTTTCACAGCCAACATTTCGTTGACGACGCACGGCAACAAGCAGTCCGTTGTGATCAGGCCCGAGAGCCAGTTCAGGGGCGCCTCGATTACCTTGACGCGCTCCTGAAGCGGCTTCCGTTGCGGCTGAATTGGAACGGCGGCCTCATCTCTTCCTTGACCCGATTTCTTCCCGCGAATCCGGTGCTGCGCCAAAATCGACGCGCGGCGCCGCTTGCCCGGTCAGCCTAGCTAGGCCGCCGGCACGAACGCGGTGACCTCGATCTCGACCTTCGCCCGGATATCGACCAGACCGCCGATGTAAAGCAGCGTCGAGGGCGGGAAATGTCGTCCCAGCGTCTCGCGCCAGGCCGCGCCGATGCCGGCGCCCGCGGCTTCGTATTCGCTGCGGCTCGTCAGGTACCAGGTCAGCCGGACGATGTGCTCGGGGCCGGCCCCGGCCTCTGCGAGCAGCTTGATGATCCGTCGCAGGGCCATCCCGACCTGACCGGCCATGTCCGGTTGATATTCGCCCTTCTCGTCGCCTCCGGTCTGGCCGGCAAGGACGATCCATCGGCCTGGACCATCGACCTCGACGCCGTGCGAAAAGCCGCGCGGCTTTGACCATTCGGCCGGTTGCAGAGTGCGCATCAGCAGGTTCTCCAAAGACGACAACCGATCCTTTAGCACCGATCGGGCCGCCGCTCCCACATCGAAATTCGAAGCAGTGCATCACTGCATCGGCATATTTGCCCGTTGCAAATCCGCAGGAGGTCGCCGATACCGGCCGCTTTCCCCGACCGTTCCCCGCGCCCGCGCGGCATGCCCCGGCTATTCCCTGCGATGGACCGAACACCTTCCAAACCAAGGGCCGCACTTTGGATGGCCGGCTGGCTCGCCCTGTTGCTGATCCTGGTGGTCGCGGGTCGCGAGACGACGCGTGAACTGAGCGTGTTCCAGATCATGGAGCTGCGCACGGTCATCGCCTTCTTCATGCTGCACCCGTTGATCCGCATCAACGGCGGTTTCGCTATCATGAAGACGTCGCGGCCGCTGCAACATGTCGGACGCAATCTCATTCACTACGGCGCACAGCTCGGCTGGTTCTTCGCGCTCACCCTGATTCCGCTCGGTCAGGTGGTGGCGATCGAATTCACCATGCCGATCTGGACCGCCATTCTTGCCGCGAGCTTTCTTGGCGAGCGCATGACGGTGTGGAAGATTTCGGCGATCGTGCTCGGAGTGGTCGGCGTCATCATCATTGTTCGGCCAGCGACCGGCGAGATCAATCCGGGCCAGCTGATCGCGCTCGCCGCGGCCGTCGGGTTCGGCATTTCCGTCACCATGATGAAGTCCCTGACCCGCACCGAAAATACCCTTGCCATTATTTTCTGGATGCTGGTGATCCAGTCCGCGGCCGGATTTTTCCCGACGCTCTATGTCTGGATCTGGCCCTCCGCCTATGCCTGGGGCTGGATCGTCGTGATCGCATTCTGCGGCACGTTTTCGCACTACTGCATGGCGCGCGCGATGCTGTACGCCGACGCAACGGTGGTGGTGCCGATGGATTTCCTGCGGGTTCCGTTGACCGCCACCGTCGGCTGGCTGGTATATTCGGAGCGGCTGGACCTGTTCACGGTGCTGGGCGCAACCTTGATCCTCACGGGCAATCTTCTGAACCTGAAAGCAGCCGATCCGGTGCCGGCGCGCGCGGGAACCTGAGTAAGTCAACCAGATCCAGCAGCGGGCGTTATTCCATCCGATTCACTTCCCCGCCGCTTTTCGGAGCGCGTCATTGATCCGCTCCTGCCAGCCCGGGCCGCCTTCCTGGAAGTGTTCAAGAACGTCCTGATCGATCCGCAGTGAAACCAGCTCCTTGACATTCGGAAGCGCGGTTTTCTTCGGCGGCAAGTCCGGAACCTTGGTGGTGGTCTTCTTGAACGCGGCCTCGGCTTCGGTGCGGGCGTCGTTCAGGGTTCTCGGTCGTCTCGGTTGGTCTGGCATGCTCAAATTCCCTCGAACAGCGCCGTCGACAGATAGCGTTCGGCGAATGACGGCACGATCGCAAGGATGGTCTTGCCGGCGCTTTCCGGGCGTTTGCCGATCGCAAGCGCCGCGGCGATCGCAGCACCGGAAGAAATGCCGCCGGGAATGCCCTCATGACGCGCCAGCGCGCGCGCGGTTTCGATCGCGGTTGAGCTATTGACCTTCACGATCTCGTCAATCACCGAACGGTCGAGGATGTCCGGAACGAAGCCCGCGCCAATTCCCTGAATCTTGTGCGGGGAATGCTGGCCGCCGGACAGCACCGGGCTCTCTTCGGGCTCGACCGCCACGACCCGCAACGAAGGCTTGCGCGGCTTCAGCACCTGGCCCACGCCGGTGATGGTACCGCCGGTACCGACTCCGGCCACGAAGAAATCGATATGGCCGCCGGTGTCGTTCCAGATTTCCTCGGCGGTGGTGCGACGGTGGATTTCGGGATTGGCGAGGTTCTTGAACTGCTGCGGCATCACCGCGTTCGGCGTGGTGCGCACCAGCTCTTCGGCGGCGGCGATCGAGCCCTTCATGCCCTGGCCGGCCGGCGTCAGAACGATTTCGGCGCCAAGGAAAGCCAGCATCTTGCGCCGCTCGATCGACATCGATTCCGGCATCACCAGCTTCAGCCGATAGCCGCGCGAGGCGGCGACAAAGGCCAGCGCGATCCCGGTATTTCCCGACGTCGGCTCGATCAGTACGGTGTCGGCATGGATCACGCCCGCCTTTTCCATGGCAATGATCATCGCCGCACCAATGCGGTCCTTCACGCTCGCCGCCGGATTGAAATATTCCAATTTGGCGAGAATTGTCGCATGCGCCCCGTGCTGTTTCGGCAACGTTCGCAAGCGGACGATCGGCGTATCGCCGATCGCCTCGACGATGCTGTCGAAAACACGGCCCCGGCCCGGACGGTGCACTGCACTCGTCGCTGACGATGCGTCCATGAAAAACTCCTGTGGCAGCAATGTGTGAGAAGTTAGAACCCTTCTTCATTAGGGGCAGCTCAGGCCCTCATGCAAGCCGGAATTCATCAAGGCGCGCGTTCGCTGCGATGCAAAATTCGACGGCGGCCAGATAACTTGAAACCAACGCATTTATGTTGCGACATCGTCAAACAAACTGGTGTATGGTGAAGTCAGGTTCAGATCGCAAGGAGGTCACGATGCCAGCAATTGCTGAAATCCTGTCGACCGTCGCGCGTCACCCCGACCCGCGCGGATGCGATTTGCCGACCTGCCCGGTTTGTGCGGATTCCATGGTGGCTGCGGAAGCGTCCGCTTATATTTCCGAAAATGTCATCAGCTATCTCTGGACCTGCGACACTTGCGGCTATGGCTTCGTGACCAAGCACGCGCTGCGGCGATTGGCCTGCAACTAGGCTTTCTGGCTATTGAGCTTGCTGGTTTTTGGGGCGCGGCATTTCAGCGCGGTGCAATGTCTCAGCGCGGCGCGATGTCGCCGGTTGCCCAATCGGCGCGCGTGCGATCGCGAAACTCCTCGAACGTGCCTTTTGAGATCGCGTCCCTGATGTCGTGCATCAGCCGCTGATAATACGCGACGTTGATTTCCGACAACAGCATCGCGCCCAGCGTCTCGCCTGATTTCACGAGGTGGTGCAGATAGGCGCGCGCAGTGCCGGATGTCGATGGCCATGGGCTTTCCTCGTCGAGCGGCCTCGGATCGTCGGCGTGCCGGGCGTTGCGCAGGTTGATCTGACCGAACCGCGTAAACGCCATTCCGTGACGGCCGTTGCGGGTCGGCATCACGCAATCAAACATATCGACGCCGCGGGCGACCGCCTCCAGCATGTCTTCGGGCGTGCCGACGCCCATCAAATACCTCGGACGATCCTGCGGCAGGATCGGGACCACCTCCTCGATCATCCCGAGCATCACCGCTTGCGGTTCGCCGACCGCGAGGCCCCCGATGGCGTAGCCGTGAAAGCCGATGTCGGTCAGGCCCCGCGCGCTGGCGCGGCGCAGGTCAGGCAAGTCGCCGCCCTGCGCGATCCCGAACAGCATGTATCCGTCCGGCGCGGTTTCGAAGGCCCGCTTGCTGCGCTCCGCCCAGCGCAACGACAATTGCATCGCCCGCTCGATATCGCCGCGCTCCGCCGGCAGCCGCACGCATTCATCCATCTGCATGGCGATATCGGAGCCGAGCAGCCGCTGCACTTCGATCGAACGCTCTGGCGACAATTCGACCTTGGCGCCATCGATGTGCGAGCGAAAGGTGACGGCGCTTTCGCTCACCTTGCGCAACTCTGCCAGCGACATCACCTGGAAGCCGCCGGAGTCGGTCAGCATCGGGCCCCGCCAGCCGGTAAAGCTCTGCAGACCACCGAGGGCGGCAACGCGCTCGGCGCCTGGCCGCAGCATCAAATGGTAGGTGTTGCCGAGCACGATATCGGAGCCGGCCTCGCGCACCTCCCGCCAATGCATGCCCTTCATCGCGCCCGCGGTGCCGACCGGCATGAAGGCGGGCGTTCGCACCACGCCATGCGGCGTCGCGAGCCGGCCGGTGCGCGCCTCGCCGTCACGCCCGAGCAGTTCGAAATGATTGGCCGAGATCATCAGCTGGACTTATCACGAAACAACAGGCAGGCGTCGCCATAGGAATAGAACCGGTAGCCGCTGGCGATTGCATGGGCGTAGGCGTGCTTCATGGTGTCGAGACCGCTGAAGGCCGATACCAGCATGAACAGCGTCGAGCGCGGCAGATGAAAATTGGTCAGGAGAATATCGACCGCCCGAAAACGATAACCGGGCGTGATGAAGATCGCGGTCTCGCCCATGAACGGCTCGATGGTGCCATCGTCCGCGGTGGCGCTTTCCAGTAGCCGCAGCGAGGTGGTGCCGACGGCGACGACACGGCCGCCCTCGGCCCTGGCCTGGTTCAGTGCGTCGGCGCAGTCGCGGGAGATCACGCCCCATTCGGCGTGCATCTTATGCCTGGCGGTGTCATCGGTCTTGACCGGCAGGAAGGTCCCTGCCCCGACATGCAGCGTGATCCGGTGAATCCCGATCCCGCGCCCGCGCAACGCGGCTTCCAGCTTGGGCGTAAAATGCAATCCCGCGGTCGGGGCGGCGACGGCGCCCTCGTTGGCCGCAAACATGGTCTGGTAGTCGGCGGCATCGCGCTCGTCGGCGGCACGCTTGGAGGCAATGTAGGGCGGCAGCGGCGGCGCGCCGAGATCGGCGATGGCCTGATCGAGCGCCGGCCCGTGAAATGAGAACGAAAGCGTGATCTCGCCGTCGTCGCCCTTGTGTTCGACCTGCGCATCGAGATGGCCAAGGAGACAGACCCTGCCCTCGTTGCCGAAGCGCACCGTATCGCCCTGCGACAGCTTCTTTGCCGGGCGAACCAGCGCCTGCCAGCGCGAACCGTCGAGGCGCTTGATCAGCGTCGCCTCGATCTTCGGTTCGGTATCCCGGCCGATGCGGCGGCCTTTGAGCTGCGCGGCGATCACCTTGGTGTCGTTCACCACCAACTGATCGCCGGGCTCCAGCCACAGCGGCAACTCGGAAACCGTGCAGTCGCGCAGGACAGCGTCGGGCTGCACGACCAGCAGCCGCGCGGAATCGCGCGGGCTCGCCGGGCGCAACGCGATGCTGGCTGCCGGAAGTTCGAAGTCGAAGAGATCGGTGCGCATCTGGCGTTTCGGGGCCCATGACCCGCCTGTGGGACGTTGCCGCTTACCTCTCCCGTGGGGAGAGGTCGGAGACTGAGCGCAGCGAAGGCTCCGGGTGAGGGCGTACGGATCACGTGAGAACAGACGCCCCTCACCCGCTCGCTACGCTCGCGACCTCTCCCCGACGGGGAGAGGTGAAGAAATTCAACGGTCGAGGCTTCACGCCGCGTCGGCTGCCATGTGCGCCTTGACGATCTTGTCCGGATTCCTCACCGGCTCGCCGCGCTTGATCTTGTCGACGTTCTCCATCCCGGAGGTCACCTTGCCCCAGACCGTGTACTGGTTGTCGAGGAACGATGCATCGTCGAAGCAGATGAAAAACTGGCTGTCGCCGGAATCAGGGCTTGCCGCGCGCGCCATCGACGTGGTGCCGCGGACATGCGGTTCCTTGTTGAATTCGGCCTTGAGCTTCTTGCCGGAACCGCCGGTTCCGGTGCCGTGCGGACATCCGGTTTGCGCCATGAAGCCCTCGATCACGCGGTGGAATACGATGCCGTCGTAAAAGCCTTCGCGCACCAGTTCCTTGATCCGCGCGACATGGCCGGGTGCAAGGTCGGGCCGCATCTCGATCGTGACCGGTCCCTGGGTGGTTTCGAGGATCAAAGTATTTTCCAAAGCGTTTTCTTGGTCAGCCATGCTCTCTTCTCTGCAGGTTGTGGTGGAATTTTCCGGTTGTGAAATTGGACGGCGAAAGGGCGGCCGGCAACCGCGCCGGCCATTCCTTCGGTAAATGGCATCGGCGTGCAGCGTTGCAACGCCTCCATGACGGCGATGCGGTAGTTTAGCCGGTCATTATCGGTGGCCTGTTCCAATTCATAGGTAATTTTCGGGTGCCCGAGAATACCGCCGTCGCGTTTGAAACTCACAATCACCGTAATGTCGATCCCGGGATTTGCGAGCGAGGGCGGCGGCGGCTTCCAGCAGGTGCGTAGTCTGGCGAAAACGTCCTTGATGGTGTCGACCCGCGCCGGCTCGGCCTGCGCCGACGCGATCCATGACGGCAACAGCAGCGATGCGGCCAAACAGACGAGCCTGTTGCGCAGCGCTGCCATAGCTCAGCTTTCATGGCTCACTTGATGTCGGATGCGACCTGGACCTTCACCATCTTGTCGGGATCGGTCACCTCGCCGCCGCGCGAGCCCGGTGGCGCTTTCTTCAGCTTATCGACAACGTCCATGCCCGACACCACCTCGCCGACCACGGTGTATTGGCCGTTCAGGCTGGGCGCATCGCCGAACATGAAGAAGAACTGGGAGTTGGCGGAATCGACGCTGTCGCCGCGCCGCGCCATGCCGACGGTGCCGCGCTTGAACGGCACGCTGGAAAACTCCTGCTTCAGGTTGGGGTATTTCGAACCGCCGGTGCCGTTGAAGTTCTGACCGTCGCCGGTCTGCGCCATGAATCCGTCCATCACGCGGTGGAACGGCACGTTGTTGTAAAAACCTTCGCGCGCCAGCTGCTTGATCCGCTCGGCGTGCTTCGGCGCAAGGTCGGTTCGCAGCTTGACGATGATGCGGCCCTGGGTGGTGTCGATGACAATCGCGTTCTGCTTGTCGAGATTGGCCGGCAGTGGCTGGGCGATCGCAGGGGCCGCACAGATCAGGGCTGCGACGAAAGCTAGGATTCTAATCATGAAAACTCCGGATCAAAGATGAGGAAGATCATCGAGAGCAGCACCTGTTCCTGTCGCAAATTCCTGTCGCAAAACCGGTTCCCATTTTTGCGGAATAGGCGCTAGCCGGCGAATTTGGCTTTGAGGCTGGCCGCGACCGACGGCGGCACGAACGCCGAGACGTCGCCGCCCATGGACGCGATTTGGCGGACCAGTGTGGCGGTGATCGGGCGGACGGCCACCGAGGCTGGAACGAAAACCGTATGCACGTCCGGCGCCATGGTTTCGTTCATGCCGGCGATCTGCATCTCGAAATCAAGGTCGGTGCCGTCGCGCAGGCCGCGAATCATGATCGTTGCGCCATTTTTTTGCGCTGCGGTAACAGTGAGTTTGTCGTAGGTCGTGCAATCGAAGACGCAATTGGCCGCTGCGGCCACCGGCGCAAACAGCGCCCGAACCATCTCCAGGCGCTCCTGGGTCGAAAACAGCGGCGTTTTGCTGGAGTTGACTCCGATGGCGACAACCAGCCGATCACAGAGCCGGACGGCCTGCTTGACCACATCCAGATGGCCGTTGGTGACGGGGTCGAAGGAGCCGGGATAAAGCGCGACACGGGACATGACCCCCTCTAGCGCGCCCCGGGCAGCCCCGCAAGCCGGGCCGGTTCCCCGCCCCCGCGGGTTCTTTTATTTCCAAAATGGCTGAACCAGCGGTGGGGTCACCGCGTCTCCTATACGAGCCGACAATGTTTCGTGCTGCGACCGGGACGACACAAATCTCCGGCGAGACGAAACCGTTTTCCACCGTTGGCGAAGACATCCGGAAACGGGCGCTGGGTACCAATCGACGCACCAAATGAAGGGCCGCAAAGGCCCAATGACAGGGGACCGTCATGATCAAAGCTCTTTCAGCCATCGCCATTGCTGCGTTTGTTGCTGCCGCGCTCACCATTCTTCCCGGATTTGCCCCGCAGGTCGAAGCCAGCGTGCCGGCGCCGCTGGCCAAGGGTGACCGGCTCGATATACACCAGGTCGGCCGCAACTGCTCACAGCAGGCCTGGCCCAATTTCGAAGCCTCCTGCCTGCGTGCCGCCGGCTCCAAGATCCTGATCCGGGAAGCCCGGCTGGTCACTGCCGACCGCACCCCATAAAGCAACGCGGCTTTCGCAGCCGGGCCGCAGCCGTAATAATTTGCGGCCCGGGTCGCAGACTGCCACCTGATCGCGGATTAGCCGGCTTCCGGCCGCTAGCCTGCGAGCAGGGCAAGCTATCGGGCATCGACCTGACCGATATCACTTATTACATCGGCCGCGGGACCTCATTCCCAGCGAAACCGTGGCGGGTATTGCACTATGGCGCGAAACCATGTTTGCCTTCCTGCAACGCAACGCCGAGCGCTCGGCGACGTTCTTCGGCGTGCCGCCCCGGCAGGTCGTCGAGTTCGGCACCGAGATCGAGATTTAAACATCAGACCTCATCCGGAGGACGGCGTCTTCGCCGTGCCATCGAAGGATGAGGGCAAACCACAGCGCCTAGTTCGCCGTTCTCAACCAGGACGTGAACCCATAAATTCAGAACTGTCGACGGATGTCCGCTTCAGTGCGTGTTCCGGACTTCGAGCCGGACATTACGGCATTTCCGAAATGTGCCCGAATGCGGACCCGTAGAACATCTCAATCAGCGGTCTTATAATAAGATTTGACCGCAGCCAGTGCGGCCCGGTCGATTGGCCTAGTTAAGTGATCCAACGTCGCTCGCGAAGCGATTTTGGGTGCTCTCTTTCATCGTCGAACCTTTCAATTGCCCAGCATATTAGTTACGCTTGCGTTTAGGATTTATTGCATTGCAGCGGACCTAGAGCCCCGGCGCTATAGCCCGCGGGACAAGAGGACCAAGCATCATGGCGAAGAACAAGTTATCTGTCTCGCAAGCAGTCGAGCGTGACCTTCGGCTCGATTTCTTCCGCGGCCTCGGTCTGTGGATGATTTTCCTCGATCACATTCCGGATGACTTCGTAGGCTGGCTGACGCTTCGCAACTACGGGTTCAGCGATGCTGCCGAATTCTTCGTGTTTATTTCCGGCTATCTGGCAGGTTACATCTACGGTCCGATCGTTCAAGCCGGCAATTTTCTCGCCGCCACCAAGCGGCTGTGGACGAGCGCTGGCACTTGTACATCGCGCATATCTTGTTGTTTCTGCTCTTTACTGCGCAGATCGCTCGCGCGGCCAGGAAATTCGACAATCCGATGTACAAGGACGAGTTCAACGTTCGCAATTTTCTCGAGCATCCCGACGATACTGATCGGGCAGGCGCTCACGCTGCGATATAAGCCGGTCGATCTCGACGTGCTGCCGCTCTATATATCGTTTGATGCCGCTTCACCGTTTTTCTGTGGTGCCTGTTGCGGCGCCCGAACTGGACCCTGCTTGGCTCCGTAATCCTTTACGTACTGACGCGCTTTTTCGACTGGAATCTCGCTTCCTATCCGCCCGGGCGCACACTGGTACTTCAATCCGTTCGCCTGGCAATTGATGTTCGTGTTCGCGGCATGGTGCGGTGTCGGAGGGGTCGCCAAGACTCTGGTCCATCTGATCCAGTCTCGCGCATGCGCATTGATATTGGCCGTTGCGTGGATAGCGTTCGCGTTCTCTGATCGTGATGACCTGGCACAGCCATTTTCTCGAATGCCATGGTGCCGAAATGGATGATCAAGGCGATCTATCCGATCGACAAAACCGACCTCGATATGCTGCGCTTCACCCACTTCCTTGCCTTGGCGCTCTGGTGTCGCGATATATCCCGCGCAAATCGGAGATACTCACCTCAAAATGGTTGCGCCCGATGGTGCTGTGCGGCCAGCATTCCCTTCCGATTTTTTGCTTCGGCGTATTCCTGTCGTTTGGAGCGCACTGGGTCCTGGTGCAGCACGCCCAAGGCGGCGCGCGCGCTCTGGATGCAAATTGTCGTCAGCGTCGGCGGCATCCTGATCATGATTGGACTGGCATGGCTTCTGGATCGGGCGGCGAAGGTCCCGGACCTGTTTGTCGATGTGAGCGAGTCTGATATAAATCGGTTCGAAAAGATCCCGAACGTGTTCCTTGATGCGAGCGGGTCCGGGACGTCAGAGGCGGCGATGAAGCCTGGATTAGCGTGAGTTCCTCGCGGTCAAACTGCTTTTGCAGATATCGACTGCCGGGAGGCACTGTCTCCGAGCCATTTGCAATATTGCGGCCGTCAAAAAGTGCAATTTGCGATGAGCAACGAGCGCCGCGAGAAGCGAAAAAATTGAATCAAGGTGCATGCTGCACCAGGGCAATTTCCTGTCTTCAAGTGATTGGCAATTTCCATTTTTGACGGAGGAGTTGGTTCATGTCCAAACGCGTGACGATCGTCGGCGTTCTGCTTTTGTTTTCGATCGGCGTGGCACCGGCACAAAGTCCGTCACCCGACGCCATGTCGGCGGCGCGCAAGCTGGTTGATACGCTGAAGTTGTCCGATCAATTCAAGGCGCAACTGCCGGTCATTCTATTGAGTATCAAGCCGGTAGTGGTGCAAGGCAGGCCGGAGATAGAACACGATTACGATATGATGACGTCAACGATAGCGGACGCGTATACGCCCCATTTCAATGCCATGGTCGACGCCGCTGCCACGGTCTATGCCAACAATTTTAGCGTGGACGAGCTGCGCGAAATCGAGGCGTTCTATCGTCGGCCTGCCGGGCAAAAGCTTCTGCAAAAGTCGCAGGCAATCACCCGGCAGAGTGAGCAGATAGGCCAGGACGGTGCCCGGCAAGCGAGCGACGATCTGCGCGTGCGCTTGATCGACCTCTTGCGTCAGAAGGGTCACAAGATGTGACGGCACGTTGTGGAGCGTTTGAGTCCGTCAGGAAATTTGACGCACCTAATGGACACCGGGGTTGGATGCCGCACCTGGTCAGGGCCCAGTCACACAAGCTCGTCTCCCGGATGCTCGTTTCGCTTGCCGCTGGGCACAAATCAAATGGACGTCCGGCTTTCAAAGTAATTGCGCGAAGGAACCAGCAATCGTATGAAGCGGTGGAGTTTGTCGAGCTGTCGTTCGTGGCTCGTCTAACCACAACGCGGAAGTTGGCTCGACGCACAGTTACGCTCGCCGCCGTCGCTGAACTGCTGTATTTGCCGGGGTGAAATGATCGATGCCGCGAGCGAGCCGAAGCTAGCCGGGGCGCGCAGTTCCGGGACTGCGGAGGAAGCTTTGCCCGGCAGCAAGGCGATACAATTCTTTGCCCGCTTCGACGCCTATGATCTCGCCACCGTCGTCCTGATCGCCGCGCTAGTCGTCGTCGCGCTGTGCACCTTCAAGGATTACGCGATCTCCAACGATGAAGGCGTGCAGCATCACTACGGCGAATTGATCATCGCCTATTATACCAGCGGCTTCACGGACCAGGGCGTCTTCAGGTTCCAAAATCTTTATCTCTATGGCGGCTTGTTCGACATCATTGCTGTCGTCCTCGGCCATCTGCGTCCCGATCGATCCGTATGATCTGCGCCATATCCTGTGCGCGCTGATCGGCATCGGCGGGATCGGCGCCGCTGCGGCGACTGCGCGACTAATCGCGGGGCCGCGCGCGGCCTTGATGGCCGCGATCGCGCTTGAGCGACATGCGGCGCGTGGTACGGCAGCATGTTCAACCACACCAAGGACATTCCCTTCGCCGCGGCGATGACGGGCGCGACGTTATTCCTGATCCGCATCGCGCGCTTGCTGCCGGCGCCTCGCGCCGGCGACGTCGCGGCATTCGGTCTCCTGGCCGGGGCCGCGCTCGGCATGCGGGTCCTTGGTCTGCTGCTGGTGATCTACGCCGGCTGTCGCAATCGCCCTGTACCTGCCGCGGCCGTGGTTCGGTCATGGCGGAGCGCGGTGGCGTTTTGCGATCGAATCGTCGGTGCGGTTGCTGCCGGCGTTGCTGCTCGCCTATGTCATCATGATCCTTGCCTGGCCGTGGGCTGCGCTGGCGCCGCTCAATCCGATCCGGGGCCTGCTCGCATTCTCCGAGTTTCAGTACGGCATCCGCACCGCTGCTCGCCGGCCAGGTCTACCAGATGGCGAATGTGCCGAGGCTGTATGTGCCGATCTACATTCTGATCCGCCTGCCGCTGCTGACGCTGCTCGGCGCAGCACTGGCGATCATGTTGACGCTGTTGCCGCGTCTTGCCGCCGGTTCGGGCCCGCTGCAGCGAAGAGATATCGCGCTGGTCTCGCTGACGGTGATTTTTCCGCTGGCCTGCCAGGTGATCTGCCACGGCCCGGCGTTCACCGGATTGCGCCATTTCCTGTTCGTGCGTTCCCGCGCTGGCGACACTTGCAGGCATCGGTCTCGACGCGGCGGTGACGGCGCTTGCGACGCGCGGTCGCCTGGTCGCCTCCGGCGGGCTCGCGATCGTGGCCGGCATGCTTCCTCTGGGACGCGGTGACCCTGGTCAGGCTGCACCCGTACGAATACTTGTTCTACAACCCGCTGGTGGGAGGTCTTGCGGGAGCGTCGCGGCGCTACGACCTCGACTATTGGTTCAGCAGCATGCCCGAGGCGCTCAATCAGCTCGAAGCCTATCTGCGCCGAACCGAGCCCGTCGATCGCGGACTGACCGGCGCAGGTCTATTCCGTCGCGGTGTGCGGCGAGCGCCTCCCGTTCGAGAAGACCGTCACGCTGCCGCAACTGCGCTGGGACTTCAAGCCGCGAGTGGGACCAGTCCGAGTTCTTCATCGCGCCGACCCATATGAATTGCGACGGCGATCTCGACGGCAAGGTGATCGGCACCGTCGAACGGCTTGGCGTTGCCATCGCCTACGTCAAGGACCGCCGGGCACTGACCCGGCCCGTGGCGACGGATGGCGCGGATGTAGCGCACGAGTTGAAAATGGCGGAACGGTGGCCGGAGGTTGCGGCGGTCAGACTGCCGCGCAAGCGCTTGCTCGCTGAGCCGGGTGCGTCAGCCCGCTCCCACGATTGATCGGCGATGACGCGCATGTGCCCTTGTCCGGCGCTTTTGCGCGGTCGAGCGCTTGTACCAGGAATTCAGCCATGCCACGGCTGTCATGACCAGGATTCCGAAAATGGCGGCGAGGAAATGCAGGCCGAGGCCGGCGGAAATTTCGGTCAGCACGAAATATCCCACGAAAGCCAGGAACACGCCGAGGCAGAAAATCTCCAGCGAATGCTGCCCGCACAGGATCAATGGGCCTCAGCCAGGGCGATTTCAATCCCGGCCAGCCATTCGGCACGAATCGCACGGTAATCGCCGCCAGCGCCAGAAAATGCGCGAATCGGAGCACATCGAGATCGGTCTTGCTCGATCGGATAAATCCATTGCTCGAGCCGGCGCGGCATCAGAAAACCGAGTTGCGGGAAATACCAGGTCATGGTGACGCAGAACGCCGCCAGCAGATAGGCGAGCGCAATCCACTGCGTGATCGGCGACGAACAGAATCCGCGACATCCGCTCGCGCCGCCCAACGCGCACCAGGCGCCGAACACGAACAGCAGTTGCCAGAAGAACGGATTGAAGGCCCAGAAGCCGTTCGGATAGGACGTCAGATGCAGATCGTACTGCCAGGCGAGCACGTAGAGCGCGACCGACAGCGGCAGCGTGACGTCGGCCCGCCACTTCATCAGCCGCAGGATCAAGGGCAGGAAAAACATCAGCACGATATAGAGCGGCAAGCACGTCCATGTTGAGAGGACGAAATCTCAGCAGCAGCGCCTGTAACATGGCTTTCGCCGGGCTGCTTGAGGAAATCATTGACGCCCATTTCTTTCGCGTAAAACGGTTTCCCGAAGCTGATAGTGGCGTAGGACGATTTCCGCAACCAAGATCGCAAACAGCAGCATATTGCGCGGCGTAAATCTGCCAGACCCGCCTCAGGATGCGCGCCGACGCGATCACGAAGCCGGATTTGCGCATCGCGCGGCCGTAAACAAACGCTGCGGTATAGCCCGAGATGAAAATAAAAATCTCGGCGGCGTCGCTGAACCCATAGTTGCGGATCGTGAACCAGGTCAGGAGATCGGGCGATACGTGATCGATGAAGATCAGCCACAGCGCGAGGCCTCGGAACAGGTCGAGCCGCAATTCTCGTTCGTTCGAGGAAAGTGAAACGGCCGGCGTCAAGACGGACGCAGCCGGGGCGTCCTGCATGATGATACCTGCTGCGCTGGCGCTGGCTGGTACGGGAACTCGACCGGCAATCGACACTAGTTAGCCCCGTCTTTAAGAGCTCGGCTTACGCGGGCGCCCCACGAAAAAATCGGCGCGCAGTTTGCAAAATATCCATGGGTTTTTGGATCAACCCGACTGCTTTAGGGCCGAACTATCATGAACCGACGATTGTACTCGCGCCGCGTGAATATTGGTTACCTCAAAAGTCTCGACAAGATGCCATTCAATTCAAGCGAACGGCATGGTATATATGGCATTGACTTGGCACAATGGCCGCTGCGAAGCAGGTTGGCAATTGGAGAGACCCAATCCACCGCAGCGCGATCCTGAGGCTCGGTCGGCTTCGGCTGCGCGGTTGGTTCGGCGGCTACCAGAACCGTCATCTGAACTGACCCGCGAGCACTTTTGACACAAACCGCGCAGTCGCATCACCGACCTCGTCGGGAGCTTCTTCCTGCAGGAAGTGGGATCCCTTGATAGTCACGGTTTGCTGATTGGGCCACGCCCGACAGAATTCGCGTTGCGCGCCGATAGGAAACCCGGCTGGTTCGGCGTCGATGAACAGCTTTGGGATCGGGCTATTCGAGAGCCACTTGGCATAAGAGTCGACAATACTCACGACGTCCGCCGGCTGGCCCGCAATCGGCAATTCCCGTGTCCAGGTCAGCATAGGCTGCCTCGACGGGCCTGGATTTCGGTAATGCCGAGACCATCATTCCCAGCGAAACCGTGGCGGGCATGGCGCTGTGGCGCGAAACCGTGTTCGCATTCCTGCTACGCAACGCCGAGCGCTCGGCGACGTTCTTCGGCGTGCCGCCCCGGCAGGTCGTCGAGTTCGGCACCGAGATCGAGATTTAAACATCAGACCTCATCCGGAGGACGGCGCCTTCGCCGTGCCATCGAAGGATGAGGGCAAACCCCAGCGCCGAGTTCGCCGTTCTCAACTAGGACGTGAACCCATAAATTCAGAACTGTCGACGGATGTCCGCTTCAGTGCGTGTTCCGGACTCTAATTCGACATCAAGGCACTTTCGAAATGTGCCGCGGCGGCGCGTGCCGGGTGCCGGCCTTTCGTGCACGGACGGCATTTCAGCGCGGCATCCCCCAGACTGTTGTGTGCGGCGCAATAATTCCGCGTCTCATCGTAATGGATAATAATGCACCGCTGCCGGTAGTGCTATAAGCTCAAGCACACCGTGGATTTTTCGACAGAAACGATCAATTCCGTCCTGACCGCGTGAAGCAAATCTCAAGCGGGTTGCGCGCTCTTTCAGCGCGGCGTTGATGGGGGCCAAGAACCGAAAATAGACCAGCAAATGGATCAGCAGGGAGGGAGCAAATGTCACGAAAATTGTCCCGACGACAATTCGTAGTTGCCACCGCCGCTACATCCGCAGCGCTCATCACCGCGCCCTATGTGCGCGGTGCTTACGCCGCCGGCAAGTTGACGGTAGGCTTTTGGGATCACTGGGTGCCCGGCGCTAACAGGGCCTCGACCGATCTCGTCAATGAGTGGGCCGCGAAGGAAAAGGTCGAGGTTTCGATCGATTATATCACGAGCCAGGGCAACAAGCTCATCTTGACCGCAGCCGCGGAAGCTGAGGCCAGATCGGGCCATGATATTCTGGCGGTGACCACTTGGCGGCCACATACCGACGCCGATCTGCTTGAGCCGGTCAACGACATCATGGATCCGATCATCAGGCAGAACGGCGAAGTAAATGACACGGTCAAATATCTCGGCCAGGCCGATGGCAAGTGGCTCGGCGTTCCCGCCTCCATCGGCAGCCAGATCAAAGGGCCCTGCTCACGTATCGACCTGATGAAGAAATACGCCAACATCGACGTGCAGGCGTTGTATCCGGCGGGCAGCCCGCCGAAAGCCGACAACTGGACGTTGGACACGTTCCTGAAGGCGGCGGAATTTGCTACAATAAAAGTACAACACACGTAATGAGCTGTTTAAAGTGTACGACAAAAAAATGAT
>CAVSOS010000016.1:0-84348 GCA_963729395.1 uncultured Pseudomonadota bacterium
CGATCCCGGCGGCAAGGCGACCGCGATCCGCTGCGACGTTCGCGACGGCGCCGATGTCGAGGCCATGCTGGATGAGATCTGGCGCGACGCGCCGCTCGACGTGCTGGTCAACAACGCGGCGGCCACCTTCATCGCGCAGACCGAGCATCTGTCGTTTCGCGCGGCCGACGCGATCCTCGCACCGACGCTGCACGGCGCGATGTATTGCACGCTCGGCGCCGGCAAGCGCTGGATCGAAGGACGGCGCAAGGGCGTGGTGCTGAGCATCCTCTCGACCTCGACCATTACCGGCCGCGCCTTCACGGTCCCCTCCGCGATGGCGAAGTCGGCCCTTCTCGCGATGACCAGGAGCCTCGCCGTGGAATGGGGGCCGAAGGGCATCCGAACGGTGGCAATCGCACCCGGCGCGTTTCCGACACCGGGCGCATCCGGTCAGCTTCGCCCCGAGGGGCGTGACGACAATTGGGCTTCGAGGAATCCGCTCGGGCGCGTCGGCGAACATCGCGAACTGGCCGATCTCGCGAGTTTCCTGATTTCGGATTCCGCCGGCTACATCAATGGCGAGATGGTGGTGCAGGACGGTGGCGCGCATTTGCGCAGTTCCGGTGCGGAGGATCTGCTGCAATGGACTGACGCGCAATGGGAGAATCAGCGCGCGGCGCGAACCAAGGCTTAAAAGCGCGCGCGACAGATGCGTCGCGACGCATGGCGACTGCCTTCCCAAAAAGACATTTCCCGGCTATCCATCGCACCCCGTGACCATACGGTGTCGGAGCCATCTTCCAGTCACAATATGAGGGAACCAGATTTGGTGATGTCCGTGCGGCGAATCCTGACAGCTCTGGTGGCGATTGGCGCTGGTGTGCGGGGCGGCAAGCCTTGCGCAGGCGCAGAGCGCATCGCCGAAAGCCGCAAAGGGTGCGCAGCCAAGCCGGCGCCTTCAAAGCCGGAAATTGCAAAACCCGAAGCCAAGCCCGCCGCCGCGGTCGCCGGCGGCGCGGAACCGACATTGATCGGCCAATACGGCAGCTGGGGCGCCTATACCGCAACGCCGAACGGCAAGAAGGTGTGCTTCGCGCTGGCAAAGCCCTCATCGTCGAAAACCAATCCGCCGAATCGTCCGCGCGACCCGGCCTATGCGTTCGTTTCCACGCGTCCGGCGGAAAAGGTCACCAACGAAGTCTCGATCATGATCGGCTATGCGCTGAAGCCGGGATCGATTCGACGCTGGAAGTCGGCGGCGGCCAGCTACGCGATGTATACTCAGGGCGATGGGCTCTGGATCAAGAATGCCGCCGAGGAAGAACGGATGGTCGAGGCGATGCGCAAGTCCGCCGACGCCGTGGTCAAGGGCGTGTCGGCGAAGGGCACCGAGACCACGGATATCTTCTCGCTGAAGGGACTTGCCCAGGCGCTCGACCGGCTGGCGCAGGATTGCAAGCGCTAGGCCAGCTTTTGTCGTCGATATCGGTGCTTTTGAAGCCTTTCCAGCCGACGCCGGGAAGGCCTATCTGATGTTCCATGAATGAAACCATGACCTGCATCACCGATCGAACCCGAGCTCCGGCGCCGGCGCGCCCTGGAAAAGATCGCGCTGGAAACCTATGTGCCGCCGGCGAAGCCCTCGCTGGTCGGCCTGTCGCGCGCCGAAATTGCCGAGCGGCTCGGCGAGATCGGCGTGGCGCCCGCGCAGCGCAAGATGCGCGTCGCAGCAGCTGTGGCACTGGATCTATGTCCGCGGCGCGCCAGCGTTCGACGAGATGACCAACATCTCCAAGGAAATGCGCGCCGAGCTCGAAGCGCATTTCACCGTCGGCGCGGCCCGAAGTGGTCGCCGAGCAGATCTCCAGCGACGGCACCCGCAAATGGCTGCTGCGGCTGCCGAGCGGCGACGCGCTCGAGAAGGCGCATGAGGTCGAGTGCGTCTATATTCCGGAAACCGACCGCGGCACGCTGTGCGTTTCCTCGCAGGTCGGCTGCACGCTGAATTGCTCGTTCTGCCACACCGGCACGCAGCGGCTGGTGCGCAACCTCACCGCCGGCGAGATCGTCGGCCAGGTCATGGTGGCGCGCGACCGCCTCAACGACTGGGCCGACCGCGAGACGCCGACCGGCAGCCGCCTCGTCACCAATGTGGTGATGATGGGCATGGGCGAGCCGCTGTATAATTTCGACGCGGTGCGCGACGCGCTGCTGATCGTCTCCGACAATGAGGGCATCGGCATCTCGCGCCGCCGCATCACGCTGTCGACCTCGGGCGTGGTGCCGAACATCATCCGCACCGGCGACGAGATCGGCGTCATGCTGGCGATCTCGCTGCATGCGGTGCGCGACGAATTGCGCAACGAGCTGGTGCCGCTCAACCGCAAATATCCGATCGCCGAACTGCTGCAGGCCTGCCGCGACTATCCCGGCTCCTCCAATGCGCGGCGCATCACCTTCGAATATGTGATGCTGAAGGGCGTCAACGATTCGCTCGACGACGCCAAGCTGCTGGTCAAGCTGCTCAAGGGCATTCCGGCCAAGATCAATCTGATTCCGTTCAATCCGTGGCCGGGCACGCGCTTATGAATGCTCGGACTGGGAGCAGATCGAGAAATTCTCCGAATATATCTTCAACGCCGGCTACTCCTCGCCGGTGCGCACGCCGCGCGGCCGCGACATCCTCGCCGCCTGCGGCCAGTTGAAATCGGAGACCGAGAAATTGTCGGCGCGCGAGCGTCAGGCGCTGCGCGCCATGGCGATGACGGATTGAGACGGTAGAGCATTGAGGTCGTCATGGCCGGGCTTGTCCCGGCCATGACGGTTGATGGGGCAGCGCGCATGCTACTTGATGATGGACTTACTCTATGGCACTGATCGGCCGCCTGTTCGTCATTCTGTTCGCGTTTCTCTCGCCTGCCTGGTGGCGGGAATGATCGTGGTCGGCGCGGTGCTGTTTCCGGAATTCAGCGATCTCGGTGCCGGCCCGGTCGATCAGGGCGCGCTGAACATCGTGCTCGGCTTCGGCTTCATCTTCATCAGCGGTTTTGCGCTGCTGCCGGCGATGATCGTGGCCGCGATCACCGAAGCGTTTTATATCAGCGGCGCGCTGACCTATGCGATCGGCGGCGGCATGGTCGGGCTGGCCTGCTATCTCGGCCTGGTTCCGTTCGACACCGAGACGCTTCGTTTCGAGGGCATCGTCCGGCGTCATCTCGAAATCATGACCGGCGCGGGCATCGTCGCCGGCATGGTCTACTGGATGATCGCGGGCCGCAATGCCGGCGCCTGGCGCGAGCCGCCGCGCCGCCGCTGCGCGCCGCCGCCGCCGCTGCCGTCGCAATCGCCTTCGCCGCCGTCGTGACGAAGCGCGCCGCCGAAGCCTTTTCATCGTGAACCTCCTCGGCTAAACCCCGCGCCATGAACCGGACCGGACTTGTTCATCGCGCTCGCCCTGGCGCTTGCTGTCGGATTGCTGTTCGGGATTTATCCCGAGCTCGATCTGAAGCTCGCCGCGCTGTTCTACGATGCGCCGACCAAATCGTTTCCGCTGAAGCTCAACGCGCTGGCTGCGATCGCGCGCGACGGCGCGATGTGGATCGCGTGGGGCCTGGCGCTGCCGGCGATCGTCGCGCTGGTGGTGAAGCTGGTGCGGCCGGACCGGCCGCTGTTGATGTCCGGCCGCGCGATCGTCTTCCTGCTGCGTCACGCTGATGCTTTCGGCAGGCGTTCTCACCAATCTCACCTTCAAGAGCTATTGGGGCCGGCCGCGCCCGGTGGTGGTGACGCAATTCAACGGACCGATCAGCAGTTCGTGCCGTGGTGGGATCCGCGCGGCGCCTGCGCGACGCAATTGCTCGTTCTTCTCCGGCGAAGGCGCCACCGCGTTCTGGACCTATGCGCCCGCGGCGCTGACGCCGCCGGCATGGCGGCCGCTGGCCTATGCCGCCGCGACCGCTGTTCGGCGTCATGACCAGCCTGCTCCGGATGGCGTTCGGCGGGCACTTCTTCACCGACGTCGCGGCCGCCGGGCTGGTGACGTTTCTGGTGATCTGGCTGGCCTATGGCTATATCTACCGCTGGCCGTCGACCCGGCTGACCGATGAGGGCGTCGATGCCGCGCTGACGCGGCTGGCCTGGCCGGGCTATCGTCTCCGCCAGACGCTGGCGTCGTCCGGGTTGAGCCGATCCGTCGGTGTGCGCACTTCCGGCCAGCCGCCATTAAACGCGTGCCCATCGGCGCGAAATTTGATATTCGCGCGCTCAATTCGCTGAGAGACATCAGCCATTTCGACCGATTGGAAGCTTGATGAGTACGATCCTGAAAGGCCTGCCCAAAGGGGAAAAAGTCGGCATCGCCTTCTCGGGCGGTCTCGACACCAGCGCGGCGCTGCTGTGGATGAAGCAGAAAGGCGCCCGCGTCTTCGCCTATACCGCCAATCTCGGCCAGCCCGACGAGGCCGACTACGACGAGATCCCGCGCAAGGCCCTGGGCTTCGGCGCCGAAAAAGCCCGACTCGTGGATTGCCGCACGCAATTGGTCCACGAAGGCATCGCCGCGATCCAGTCCGGTGCCTTCCACATCTCGACCGGCGGCGTCGACGTACTTCAACACCACGCCGCTCGGTCGCGCCGTGACCGGCACGATGCTGGTCGCGGCCATGAAGGAGGACGGCGTCAACATCTGGGGCGATGGCTCCACCTTCAAGGGCAACGATATCGAGCGGTTCTACCGCTACGGCCTGCTGACCAATCCGAGCCTCAAGATCTACAAGCCCTGGCTCGACCAGCAGTTCATCGACGAACTGGGCGGCCGCGCGGAAATGTCGGCGTTCCTGACCGCCAATGGCTTCGACTACAAGATGAGCGCCGAGAAGGCGTATTCGACCGACAGCAATATCCTCGGCGCGACCCACGAGGCCAAGGATCTCGAGCGCCTGGACAGTGGCATCAAGATCGTCACTCCCATCATGGGCGTGCCGTTTTGGCGCGACGACTGTGTCGTCAAGGCCGAAACGGTCACCGTGCGCTTCGTGGAGGGCCAGCCCGTCGCGCTGAACGGCCAGACGTTCGCCGATCCGGTCGCGCTGTTTCTCGAGGCCAACGCCATCGGCGGCCGACATGGCCTTGGCATGAGCGACCAGATCGAGAACCGGATCATCGAGGCCAAGAGCCGCGGCATCTACGAAGCTCCCGGCATGGCGCTGCTGCACATCGCCTACGAGCGCCTGATCACCGGCATCCACAACGAAGACACCATCGAGCAATACCGGATCAGCGGCATGCGCCTTGGCCGGTTGCTCTACCAGGGGCGGTGGTTCGATTCTCAGGCCCTGATGCTGCGCGAAACCGCCCAGCGCTGGGTGGCCCGCGCCGTCACCGGCGAGGTCACGCTCGAGCTGCGACGCGGCAACGACTACTCCATCCTGAACACCGAGAGCCCCAACCTGACCTATCAGCCGGAGCGGCTGAGCATGGAGAAGGTGGACGATGCGGCGTTCACGCCGGCGGACCGTATCGGCCAGCTGACCATGCGCAACCTCGACATCACCGATACCCGCGCCAAGCTGAATCTCTACGCCGAGACAGGCTTGCTATCGATTGGGGAAAGCTCCCCGATCTTCAAGCTCGATACCGACAAGGGCTGAGAACAGCACGGCCGCGGCCATCGTCCGTGCGACGCGGCAGGTGCATCCAAACAAAAATGGCCGGGATTGCTCCCGGCCATTTTCTTTTCGCTCATGCTGTCGCCTTACCGCGGCGGCGCGGTGCCCGGCGGCGGCGGCGGCAGCGAGGCCGTGCCGCCGTTGAGCAGCGGCGTGATGCGGCGGATGGTGACGCGCCGGTTGATGCGGCTCGGCCCGTCGGTCTGCTCTTTCAGATATTGCGCGCCGTAGCCCTGCGAGGTCAGGTTTTCCGCGGGCACCCCGAATTGCTGCGTCAGCAATTCGGCCGCGGATTCGGCGCGGCGATCCGACAGCGACAGATTGTCGACGTCGTTGCCGACCGCGTCGGTGTGGCCCTCGATCAGGAACACCTCGCGCGGGTTGCGCGCGATCGCCCGGTTGAGGCCGTCGGCGATCGACCTGCAGCTTCGCCGCCTGATCGGGCGGGATCTCCCACGATCCGGTTTCGAAGTTGATGGTGTTGAGATCGATGCTCGGCATCAACATCGCGCACCGACGGGCTGTAGCGGATTTCGTCGAGCGAATAACGCCGCTCGATCCGGTCCACCGGCGGCGCCTCCATGGTGTCGTAGATCAGGTCGGGCGACGCGTCGTCGGCATCGACGATGTAGCGGTCGTAGGGAATGCGGATCACCGGCGGCGGCAGGTCGACATAGAAGCCGCCGACCGCGCGCGGATCGCGATAGCTGTTGTCGATGATGATGATCTCGCGGCCCTCGCTGATCCCGGCGAATCCGGCGCAGCAACTGGCCGTCGCGGCCGACCACGGTGATGATCTGCGAGCCGTCGGGACGAATCACGATGGTGCGGGTTTCGCCGCCGACCTGCTGGGTCTGGATATCGCGCGCGCCGAAGCGGAAGCGGTCCATCTTCGTCGTGGCGAATGAACGACTGGCCGCTGGGATCGACGCATGATGACCCGGCCGGGTTCGGTGAAGACGGTGCGGCCGCCTTGCTGGACTTTCTTGCCGCTCGCCACGGAAATCATCCATGCGGCGCGGTCCCTGCGGCGCTGCTCCGGGCGCAATCGGCGTCAGGGCCTGCGGCGGCGCGTGTGGCAGGCCGGCAACGGTGCGGCGACGGTTGGCGGCGCACGGCGCGGCCAACGGCGCAGCCGCCAGGTCGGCGGCGCGGTCTGCCCTCCGGGGCCGCCGCCTGGCGCCGGAGCGGCGGTTTGGCGCCGCCGGAGCCGCATTCGGCGTGGCTGGAGCGGCATTCGGGGCCTGATTGCTGTTGGCCGTGGCGGTCCGGCCGCTGCGGCGGTGGCGGTACGCTGCGCCCGCGGGAGGCGGCGCAGCCGGAGCTGGCGTGCCCTTCTGCGGCGGTTCGGCGGCCGGCGCGGCACTGGCGTGCGGCCGAGGGGCTTCGGCTGAACAGGCGCGGCGGCGGCGGAGGCGCGGGTGGCTTCGGCGGCAGTGAGGTGGCCGCGCTGCCGCCGGAGGGGCGGGACGCTGCGGCGGGCGCGGCTGCGGCGGCGGCTGATGCGGTGGTGGCGGCGCCGGGTGCGGTGGCGGTGCTGCAGCCGGAGGTGCGGCGGGCTTGGTGGCGTGGGTCGCGGCGGTGGCGGTGGTGCGGGATGCGGCGGCGGAGCAGCCTTGGGCGGCGCCGGGCTGCGCGGGCGCTGCCTTTGGCGGTTCTTTCGGCTTTGGCTTTCCGTCCGGACCGAGCTTCGTCCTGCGCCTGCGCCACGACCAGCGGTGCGGTTTGCGCGTGCGACGACGGGCTTGCGAATTGCATCGCCGTAAGAGCCGTCGTGGCAAGCAGCAAGAGACGAAGTTTTGTCATGATGGTCTGGGTCCCCGGAAAAGTTCGATTGACAATCGAAGAATCTCGGCGATCAACGAATAAGCGTTAGGCCGGATTGTGGCGGCTTTCGAACAGCGGACTTGTTTTTATTTCTGAATATGTAGAGCCCCGACATGCCTCCGTTCATTGCGTATTCAGGCGATCATTTCAAACGCTACGTCGCGTTGTCCCCGGCGGCAGATCAGGTGAGTCGGACCAGCATCCGGCGCCGCACCCCACAAAGTCAGCAAATTCCGGCCGGGCGCCGCATAGGGCGCGCTAGGCCGATCCGGTCCTCGCGCCGGCAGTTCGTCAGGCGCGTGGCCCGGCAATTCTTCGGCCGCGGCGGTTCGCCGGGATCCTGCACGGTGGCGGCACCTCGGGACGTGGACTTCCCGGCGGGCTTTCCTGCGGCGGCTCCGACGGTTGTCCGGGCTTGATCGGCGGGTCCTCCTGCGGATCGATCGGCATTTCGTTGCGTCCGTGATGTCAAGCTGGCGTGTCAACGGCGCGGTGCGGGCAATGTTCCGGCCGCTTCGAGCGTCGCGCCGTGTCAGCGCGGTGAGTCCAGACGGAAATTCAGCCGCGCACCAGCAATCGTATTGCTGCGGGTCTTGCCGGTCTCGGAATAGCCGCGTCGCGAGCATGTCGGCGATGCAGTCCTCCTGCCATTCGTTCCGCGACAGATGCTCGATCACCACCGCGCGCGGCCACAGCGAGGCGGCGCTTGCTTGAAAAAGCCGGTCAGAACCCGGTCTTCAAAGCCCTCGACGTCGATCTTCAACGCATCGACGTGGGTCACGCCGGCGTCGTCGAGAATTTGCTGCAGCCGCAACGACGGCACCTTGATGGCGCGGCCCGAGAGTTCGCCGGTGACGATGTGGCTGGCGCCGAGATTGTCGCCGTCGGTCTCGATCATCAGCTCGCCATCGGAAGGGCCGGCGGCGGCGGCCACCAGGGTGACTTGTGTGAAGCCGGACGCGGCGCGGTTGAACGCCAGCCGCGCATGGGTGACGGGGTGCGGCTCGATCGCGATCACCTTTCCGCCCGGCGCCGACGTGACGCGCCAGCACCATGGCGTAGGTGCCGACATTGGCGCCGACATCGACGAACACGCCGCCAGCGGGCGTGTGCGCGCGCAGGAAATCCAGCTCCTCGAGATTGTAGTCCGGATTGAACAGGGCGCCGCGCTCGGTGGCGCTGGCCTGGTGATAGAACCGAAACGACGCGCCCTGGTACTGGACATCGACCGGACCCGCGCGCAGCAGGTTGACAGCCGCGACAGCATCGGGCGGAACGCGCCGCGCTTCAGTCGCGAGCGATGCGCCAGCGCGATGATCGCGGCTTGCGCGCGCGTCGGCGCGAACGCGCCGAAAGCGGGCGCGGTCGCATCATTGGCTGGAGTTGCTGATTTGCCGGGAAGGGGTGCAGGGCTGGCCAAGAAATTTCTCGCTGGGACTGTGCGAATGCGGCGCCTACATAGCCGACTTTATCGGCGGCTCCAATGACGCACTCGGTGTCGCGGCTGGCAACAGAGAGATCTAGGCGGGAAGCACCAGGAATCCGGCGCGCGGGAAGTGTACGACCACCTCCCCGGCGCGCGGATCATACCTGCGAATGGCGATATGGTCTGGCGAGAGCGCGACGATCTCGCCGCTCACTTTGATCCTGCCGTAGTCGTCGGGCATGACCTCGACCCGGTCGCCGGGCTTGCGGCCGTTCGGATCGTTGGGATCGGGCACCATGGCGGTCTGCGGCGTGGCGCCCGCGGCGATGTCGAGCGCGGCGGCGGTCGACATTTCACGGCGATGGCCATGGCCGACCGCGCGCATCCGCGTTTCCCATGCCCGCGTGCGGGTGAATTCGGCGAGCAGCCGGTCGGCTTCATCCGGAAGATTTGCGCGCAAATACCAGACGTTCATATAGCCGTTGATATCGCAGAGACTGGGCTTGTCGCCGCACATCCAGTTTTGGCCGTCGCCAAGCTGGGCCTCGATCCATTGCACATGGGCCCGAAACTGGTCGCGCATTTGCGGGATAGCCGATGCCATGGCCGCCACATCGAACTTGGCGCCGCGCAGCTTTTCGCGGTCGGCAATAAAATCGGCGGGACCTTGTCGGCCAGCGAGCCGAATACGAGGTTGACGGTGCTCTGGAAAAACGTCCGATCGGTCCACATCGCAGTGGCCGACGCGACGCCTTCATAGCCCCTCGGAAACAGGGTCGGTTCCGGAAACCGCCGTTCCAGTTCGCGCAGGATCACTTGCGTATCGCAATAGATGTCGGCGCCGATCTGCAGGACCGGCGTGCGCCGATAGCCCCCGGTCATCGGCATCAAGTCGGGCCGCGGCATGATTCGCGAGATCCGCACCGAGGTCCACGCGATATTCTTCAGACCGAAGACGACGCGGATTTTTTCCGAGAATGGCGACTGATCGAAATGGTGCAGGATGACAGGGAAGGCATTCGTCATGCGATCTCTTCGGGCTTATGATTTTCCCGAAGCGTAACCTGCGAGCGACCGCCCTACAACGCCTCAATCCTGCGTCAGATCTGCCGCTCGACCATCTTCAGCTTGAGTTCGGCGATCGCCTCGGCGGGATTGAGGCCCTTCGGGCAGGCCTTGGCGCAGTTCATGATGGTGTGGCAGCGATAGAGCCGGAACGGGTCCTCGAGATTGTCGAGCCGCTCGCCGGTGGCTTCATCGCGGCTGTCGGTGACCCAGCGGTTCGCCTGCAGCAATGCGGCCGGGCCGAGATAGCGGTCGCTGTTCCACCAATAGCTCGGGCACGAGGTCGAGCAGCAGGCGCAGAGAATGCATTCGTAGAGGCCGTCGAGCTTTTCGCGGTCCTCGTGGCTCTGCCGCCATTCCTTCTGCGGCGTCGGCGTGGTGGTCTTCAGCCACGGCTCGATCGAGGCATATTGCGCGTAGAAATTGGTCAGGTCGGGCACCAGGTCCTTGACCACGGGCTGATGCGGCAGCGGATTGATCTTCACCGCGCCATCCTTCACGTCGTGCATCGACTTGGTGCAGGCCAGCGTATTCTGGCCGTCGATGTTCATGGCGCAGGAGCCGCAGACGCCTTCGCGGCAGGAGCGGCGGAAGGTCAGCGTCGGGTCGATGTGGTTCTTGATCCAGATCAGGCCGTCCAGGACCATCGGGCCGCAATCGTGGGTGTCGATGTAATAGGTGTCGACGCTGGGATTTTTGCCGTCGTCCGGGTTCCAGCGATAGACCTTGAATTCGCGCGTTTCGGTGGCGCCCGCCGGCTTCGGCCAGGTCTTGCCGCCGGTGATCTTCGAATTCTTCGGCAGTGCGAATTCAACCATTGGTCTCGCCTTTCGTCATTCCGGGGCGTGCGCAGCGCGAGCCCGGAATCAATCCCCGCCGTGGTATGGATTCCGGGCTCGCTCGCGCCCCGGAATGACGGGTTATGATTGTACTCAGTACACCCGCGCCTTCGGCGGGATGTACTGAACGTCATTGGTCATGGTGTAGTCGTGCACCGGGCGATAATCGATCGCGGTCTTGCCGTCGATCGATCGATCCACGCCAGCGTGTGCTTCATCCAGTTCTTGTCGTCGCGCGTCGGGGAAATCCTCGCGCGCGTGCGCGCCGCGGCTCTCGGTGCGGTTCGCCGCCGAGTCCATCGTCACCACCGCCTGCACGATCAGATTGTCGAATTCCAGCGTCTCGACCAGATCGGAATTCCAGATCAGCGAGCGGTCGGTCACGGAGACGTCGCCGATGCCGCCATGCACCTTGTGGATCAGGTTGTGGCCTTCGTGCAGCACCTCGCCGGTGCGGAACACCGCGCAATTGTTCTGCATCACAAGCTGCATGCTGTCGCGCAGCTTCGCGGTCGGCGTGCCGCCGGAGGCATAGCGATAATGATCGAGCCGGCCGAGCGCCTTGTCGGCCGAATCCGCCGGCAGCTCCGGCTGCTTGCCGTTCGGCGTCAGCTTTTCGGCGCAGCGCAGCGCCGCGGCACGGCCGAACACCACGAGATCGATCAGCGAATTGGAGCCGAGACGGTTGGCGCCATGCACCGAGACGCAGGCCGCTTCGCCTACCGCCATCAGGCCCGGCACCACGAAATTGTCGTCGCCGTTCTTCTTGGTCAGCGCTTCGCCGTGGAAATTGGTGGGGATGCCGCCCATGTTGTAATGCGCGGTCGGCACGATCGGGATCGGCTCGCGCGTCACGTCGACATTGGCGAAGATCTTGTGCCGATTCGGAAATGCCCGGCAGCCGCTCCTGCAGCACCTTGGGATCGAGATGGTCGAGGTGCAGGTAAGATATGGTCCTTCTTCTTGCCGACGCCGCGGCCTTCGCGGATCTCGATGGTCATCGCGCGCGACACGACGTCGCGCGAGGCGAGGTCCTTGGCCGATGGCGCGTAGCGCTCCATGAAGCGCTCGCCCTCGGAATTGACGAGATAGCCGCCCTCGCCGCGCGCGCCTTCGGTGACGAGGCAGCCCGCGCCGTAGATTCCGGTCGGGTGGAACTGCACGAATTCCATGTCCTGCAGCGGCAGGCCGGCGCGCAGCGCCATGCCGCCGCCGTCGCCGGTTTGCAGTGTGGGCGCCGGTGCAGGAATGATAGATGCGCCCATAACCGCCGGTGGCGAGGATCGTGGTCTGGGCGCGGAAGCGATGCAGCGTGCCGTCTTCGAGCTTCAGCGCGATCACGCCGCGGCAGACGCCCTGGTCGTCCATGATCAGGTCGATGGCGAAAAACTCGATGTAGAATTCCGCCGAGTGGCGCAGCGCCTGGCCGTACATGGTGTGCAGCATGGCGTGGCCGGTGCGGTCGGCGGCGGCGCAGGTGCGCTGCGCCTGGCCCTTGCCGTAGTCCAGCGTCATGCCGCCGAACGGCCGCTGATAGATCTTGCCGTCCTCGGTGCGCGAGAACGGCACGCCCCAATGCTCCAGTTCGTAGACGGCTTCGGGCGCCTGGCGCACCATGTATTCGATCGAATCCTGATCGCCCAGCCAGTCCGACCCCTTGACGGTGTCGTACATGTGCCAGCGCCAGTCGTCCGGATGCATGTTGCCGAGCGCAGCCGAGATGCCGCCTTGCGCCGCGACCGTGTGCGAGCGCGTCGGAAACACCTTGGTGATGCAGGCGGTGCGCAGGCCGGCTTCGCTGCAGCCGACCACAGCGCGCAGGCCGGCGCCGCCGGCGCCGACGCACGACGACGTCATAGGTGTGGTCTTCGATCGGATAGGCTTGTCCGTTGGTGGCGGGACCACCGCTGCCATTGGCAGCCTTGCCGTTGCCGTCAGCGGCCATGGCTGACTATGACACTCCGGATGACAGTTTGAGAATGGCGTAGATCGAGGCCAGCGCTACCGCGACGCAGAAGAAATTGTTGGCCATGATGGCGGCGAGCTTCAGCTTCTCGTGGTGCACATAGTCCTCGATCACCACCTGCATGCCGATCTTCATGTGCCAGGTGCTGGCGATGATGAACAGCAGCATGATGATCGCGATCGCGGCGAGCCGAGAATTTGCGCGGCGCCGGCCTGATTGCGGCCGAGCAGCATCATCACCACCACGATGACCGGCACGATCAACAGCGCCATGGCCACCGCGGTGAGGCGCTGGCGCCAGAAATCCGAAGTGCCGGAATGCGAGGCGCCGAGGTTGCGAACGCGGCCGAGCGGCGTGCGCATCGATTTCGCAGCGGGCGAATCTGGCGCGGTCATCGTCCGCCTCCGATCGCATAGGCGGCGATCCACAGCAGCACCGTGAGCGAAATGCCGCCGATCAGCGCGCCCCAGGTCAGCGCTTCGCGCTCGCTCGCCTTGAAGCCGTAGCCGAGGTCCCAGACGAAATGCCGGAGGCCGCTGAGCAGGTGATGCAGCAGCGCCCAAGTATAGCCGAATACGATCAGCCGGCCGATGAAGCTGGAGGTAAAGGCCTGCACGTTGGCATAGGCGGCCGGGCCCGGATGCGGCCGCTATCAGCCACCACGCCAGCAGCAAGGTGCCGAAATACAGCGCGAAGCCGGTGGCGCGGTGGACGATGGACAGCGCCATCGTCAGGGTCCAGCGATAGGTCTGCAGATGCGGCGAAAGCGGTCGTTCGATCCTGGCGGTCATTGGCGGCTTTGACGGTTTGCGGGCCCTCGCGGAGGGGCCCTTCGGGGATCGCGTTAGACAAATTCTATTTACGAAGTCGAAACAGTGAGCGCAACGGCGAAATCGCCGCTTGCGAATGAATGTTCATAGCTTCAGACGAGCCCTGGTAGGGATTGACAGGGCTGTCGGGCCCTGTTCACTGACGCAGTGAAGCTTGATTCACGAGCAGATGCACGGTCGACGCGCAGCGGGAGCGGGCGAGGACTGGCCACCGAAAGGGGCTCTCCGAGCGCCCCGCCCCGCCAGAGCGTTTTCCAGCGAAAGCCTGCCCCGCACTTGATGCGGGGTGGACACTGGTTCGCGTGAGGAAAACGCGTCAAAATATGGAGATAGAGCCTCCGTTCCGATTCAATCGGAACGGAAAAGGTTCTAGCCATTCAAGGCCACTTCCTTGAACGCAGTTACCAGCGGACTTTCGAGCTTTCCTCGCATGCCGCACAGGATTTCATAGGCTTGCGCGCGGGGCATGCTGGGCCTGTATCGGCGATCCTCGATCAGTGCGGCAAAAATGTCCGAAATGGTCAAGATGCGGACGATGTCGGATATGTTCGCGGCGCAGAGCGCGTCAGGATATCCGGTTCCGTCGAGATATTCGTGATGGTGTCTGACGGCGTCCAGAATTTCCGGCGAGATGCCGGGGGTGCCTTTCAGCGCGTCGTATCCGGCCGCCGGATGAGTTTCGATGATGGTTCGCTCCCGGATATCCAGACGTCCTGGTTTGTCGAGAACGGCGATTGGAATTTTGGCTTTGCCAATGTCGTGAAACATCGCTGCCGAATACAGCCGTTCCATATCCACCTTGGCCAACCCCAAATTCAATCCAAAGGCGACAGCTGTCCCCGTTACCAGGAGGCAATGTTGATAGGTGCCTTCGTGATGGCGGCGCACGGTATCGAGCCAATTGGAAAAGCCATCCTCGGCAACGCTATTGGCGATTTCACGCGCGGCATTTTTCCCGTCTTCTATGTCGATCTGCTGGCCGCTCAAGACGGCGGAGAACATCGCAGCAAGGGAGGCAGCGCCTGCGGAGGCAGCCCCGCGGAGGCCCTGAGCGACATCTCCGGATATTTCGGTCGAGTTGTTGCTCTTGGCCAATGCCGCGAGCAGAGCCCGCTTATTTACCGGACTGAAGAACGCATGTGTCGCGCCAAGTGCATAAGCCCGTGCTTCCAATAGCCGAGCTTTTTGGTCAATGACGAAAACCCTTCGCCGGGCCACTTTTTGTTTCGCCGATAATGCCTTGAGCGCGGCGATGTTATCATCGGTCCGAAGATCCGCGGCTATTATCGTCGCGTCGCACGGCTGCGGGATGCCGTTGCCACTGTCGAGCAATGAGGACGTAACACAATACTGCAATCCAAACAGTTGCCGCAGCTCTGAAATCTTGTCCTGATGGTCCGCGACTAAATGCACAAACATCGAAGATGAGGCCTACACGGTGGGATTCTTTATAAGATCGAATGAGAGCACTTTGCTGCCGCGCCACGCGTTAAGCTCATGACCGCACGCCCTGCAGTCGACGGTATCCTCGACCCAGTATCCAGTCTCGGTTTGGGTCTGCTCGTAGACCGCCTCGCACTCGCATCGGACAATCGTCTTCATTCGAGTGTTTCCTTGCGTTTCTCGCGGACTGCTTTCCTTGATTTCGTTGCGGTTTGTTTCAGGAATTCGACGCCGATTTGATCCCCTGCAAGCCGGACCATTCGACAGCGGCGATAGGCGAGACCCGTCGACGACAGAAGCAGAAAAAATTCCTTCAGGTCCAACCCCTCAAGCGACCCTTCGACGGATAGGCGGGCGCCGGTCTGCGACACGTCGACCATCAAGCAGTCGCGGCGCCAGGTTCCGTCAATCCCCATCATATAGACACGGATACCCTGCTCGAAATCGACGCGCTCGCTCTTACGATCTCCGAAGGCCATGACCAAGCTACCTTCTATGAAGCGGTCGGGCGCTGATCCGCGCTGGCGTTTTTGCTTCGATCTTGTTGATGGATTGCTCGATTACCTCATCGAACACCCCGATTTGCTCGTCGATCAAGCGGTCAGCCTTGTTAAAGCAAAGATCGGTGAGGCATCGGGGTATATCGACGCGTTTGTCCGGCGCGCCATGGCGCAAGACTTCGCCCGGATCGTCAAATAAGGATGAGGCAGCGTTGGGCATTGCTATAACACCCCGGCTGGAAGGCGATCTGGCGTCATTGCCCAATTCCCCTTCAGTCAAAATTGGTTCGGTGCCCAAAAAGCGGCAATTGCCAAAAACAAGAGCTATCAAAACGCTCTTCGGCATCAAGATTTATAAATCTATCAGCAAATAGAGACTATTCCGTTAACGAGCGGTTGTTCGGTGCAGTTTCTCACGCCCTAGGCGAGTAGCTGATCGGGAAATTGACGCAAATTGTCGGGATAGGGTTAACGATATCTTGCGGTGCGTTGCGTGAGTCGGATAGCGCACCGGGCGCTGCCCTTCACTTCGCCTTCGCGTAGATATCCGAATAGGTATCGCGCAGAATGTTCTTCTGCACCTTGCCCATGGCATTGCGCGGCAATTCGTCGACGACGAACACCCGCTTCGGCATCTTGAATTTCGCAAGCCGGCCGTCGAGCGCTTTGAGCACCGAGGCCTCATCGACGCCGGCGCCCTTGTTGCAGACCACCACCGCGGTCACGCCCTCGCCGAAATCCGCATGCGGAACGCCGATCACGGCGGATTCGATCACGCCCGGCATGGCGTCGATCTCGCTCTCGATTTCCTTCGGGTAGACGTTGAAGCCGCCGGAAATCACCAGATCCTTGCCGCGGCCGAGAATATGCACATAGCCGCGGGCGTCGATCTTGCCGAGATCGCCGGTGATGAAAAATCCGTCGTCGCGGAATTCGGACCTGGTCTTTTCCGGCATCCGCCAATAGCCCTTGAAAACGTTCGGGCCCTTGACCTCGATCATGCCGATGGTTTCGCGCGCCAGTTCCTTTCCGGTTTCGGGATCGGTGACGCGCACGGTGACGCCGGGCAGGGCATGGCCGACGGCGCCGGGCACGCGGTCGCCGTCATAGGGGTTCGACGTGTTCATGTTGGTCTCGGTCATGCCGTAGCGTTCGAGCACGGCATGGCCGGTGCGTGCGGCCCATTCGCGATGGGTATCGGCGAGCAGCGGCGCGGAGCCGGAAATGAACAACCGCATATGCTTGGTGGATTCGCTTGGTGAGCGCCGGGCTTTGCAGCAGCCGCGTGTAGAAGGTCGGCACGCCCATCAGCACGGTGGCGCGCGCCATCAGCTTGATGATCAGTTCGGGGTCGAATTTCGGCAGGAAGATCATCGAGGCGCGGGCGAACAGCGTGACGTTGCTGGCCACGAACAGGCCGTGGGTGTGATAGATCGGCAGCGCGTGGATCAGCACGTCCTTGTCGGTGAAGCGCCAATAGTCGACCAGCGTCAGCGAATTCGACGCCAGGTTATCGTGCGTCAGCATCGCGCCCTTGGAACGGCCGGTGGTGCCGGAGGTGTAAAGGATGGCGGCGAGGTCGTCGTTGTGCGCGGGCGACGGTCGCGAATTCCGGCTTCGCTTTTGCGGCGGCCTCGGTCAGCGATCCCTTGCCGTCGGGCGCCGAGCGTCATCGATCCTGGCGCCGACCTTCGCGGCAATGGCGCCAATGCCCTCAGCCTTGGACGGGATCGCACACCACCAGCGACGGCTCGGCGTCGGTGATGAAATATTCGAGTTCGTTCAGCGTGTAGGCGGTGTTGAGCGGCAGATAGACCGCGCCGGCGCGCACCGTCGCGAGATAGAGCACGAGACCCGGCACCGATTTTTCGGTTTGCGCGGCGACGCGATCGCCCGGTTTGACGCCGCGTCGACACCAGCACGTTCGCCATCTGACCGGCGCGCGTGATCAGGTCGCCATAGCTGATGCGCTGGCCGTCGATCGTTTCGATCGCAAGGCGGGTTGGATCGTCAAGGCCGTCGAACAGGCGGGAAAACAGGTTGGCGTTCATGATGGTTTTCTGGGGCGCATTCATGCATCATTCCGGTGGGCGGTTGCGGCCCTCAGGCCGCGCAATCTCATAATCTGAATGCAATAGCAAAAACGCCCTTCACAAAGCAACGGAGACAGTTTGCATGACAAATAGCGGGAAACGCGTGGCCTGGGTGACCGGCGGCGGCAGCGGGATCGGCGAGGCCGGCGCGGTAGCGTTGGCGGCGGATGGCTGGACCGTGGTGGTTTCGGGACGCCGGAAGGACGCGCTGGAGGCGGTGGTGGCCAGGATCACCAAAAGCGGCGGCAAGGCCGAGGCGATCGTGCTGGATGTCAGCAAGTCCGATGATGTGACCAAGGCCGCCGATCAAATTCTTGCCAAACATGGCCGCATCGATCTTTTGGTCAACAGCGCCGGCATCAATGTACCGAAGCGCAGCTGGGCGGAAATGGAACTGGAGGGCTGGCAGCAGCTGGTCGAGATCAATCTCAATGGCGTGTTGTACTGCATGCGCGCGGTGCTGCCCGCGATGCGGGCGCAAAAGGACGGCTGCATCATCAATGTCGCGTCGTGGGCCGGCCGTCACGTATCGAAAATGACCGGACCCGCCTACACCACCACCAAGCACGCGGTGCTGGCGCTGACCCATTCGTTCAACATGGATGAATGCGTCAACGGCCTGCGGGCCTGTTGCCTGTCTCCCGGCGAGGTTGCGACCCCGATCCTGAAATTGCGGCCGGTGGTGCCGAACGAGGAAGAACAAGCCAGGATGCTGCAATCCGAAGACCTTGGCCGCACCATCGCGTTCGTCGCCGGCATGCCACCGCGGGTCTGCATCAACGAGATACTGATCAGCCCGACCTGGAACAGAACGTTCGTGCAGACCCCGGCCCATCTCGGTTAACGGCAGCTCGCGGCGTGACGTTCCTGCGAATACAGGGACGTCACCACGGCTTTCTCTTGGTGCGTTTCCGGCACGCGATGTGCGCCGGAAATGGTTTCATGCATCACGATAATTTTTGCGGCGAAACCGGCCGAGAAACCTCCCGTAGCTCAGGCCAACGGCAACGCAGCTCGACCTTCAAACGGTCAGCGTTGTTGCCGCTTCATCGCCTGCGGAAATTCGCCGGCAACCTCAATCCATCGGGAGATATTCCATGTCCAAGCGTATTGCACTTTTGACCGCCGCCGCCTTCGGCGCGCTGGCCCTGACCGCCATTATCGTTGCGCCCGTCAGCGCGCAAGATAAAATGACGAAAAGCGAAATGTCCGGCGAGAAGACCGTGATGGTCGGCGGCGCGGCGATGTTCCCCTCGAAGAACATCATCCAGAACGCCGTCAATTCCAAGGATCACACCACGCTGGTCGCCGCGGTGAAGGCTGCCGGCCTCGTCAATACCCTTGAAGGCAAGGGCCCGTTCACGGTGTTTGCGCCGACCAACGCGGCGTTCGCCAAATTGCCGGCCGGCACCGTCGACACCCTGGTGAAGCCCGAGAACAAGGCGACCCTCACCAAGATCCTGACCTATCATGTGGTTCCGGGAAAGCTGGAGGCCTCCGACCTGACCGACGGCAAGAAGCTCAAGACCGTCAGGGCGAGGAGCTGACCGTCAAGAGGGCGGGCGACACGGTGATGATCGTCGATGCCAAGGGCAACACATCGACCGTCACGATCCCGAACGTCAACCAGTCGAACGGCGTGATCCATGTGGTCGATACCGTCCTGATGCCGGCGTCGTAACGCCGCGCGCTTCCGATTTCGATCCCCAGCGGGATGCGCGGAGCGAGCCGGGGCAACCCGGCTCGCTTTTTTGTGACCGCCGATGCCTGGCTGCGGGTCGATTCCGATAGCGTGCATTGGCTGTAACGAAGTCCCGGTTCCCGGCGTATAATGTATCTGGATATCGACCTTTAGCGACGGAATGCCATGTCCAGCCTTGCAGCCAATGACAAGCACCACCGCAGCCACGGCGAAAGTCATTCAGCCGGCCTGGGTCCGGATCGATGCACTGGATCAATGCGGTGGCGATGATCCTGATGATCATGTCGGGATGGCAGATCTACAACGCCTCGCCGCTGTTCGATTTCAGGTTCTCGCAGCTGCGATCACGCTTGGCGGCTGGCTCGGCGGCGCGCTGCTCTGGCATTTCGCGGCGATGTGGCTGTTGATGGTCAATGGCCTTGTCTATCTCATCGCTGGGTTTTGCGACCGGCCGCTTCGCAAGCAAGCTGCTGCCGATCACCCCCGGCGGCGTGATCGCCGACACCAGGGCGGCGCTGACCGGCAAGTTGTCGCATGACGACCTCACCAGATACAATCAGGTGCAGAAGCTGCTTTATGCCGGCATCATCGTCGTCGGCGTCCTCATCGTGCTGTCGGGGCTGTCGATCTGGAAGCCGGTGCAGCTGCAGTGGCTGACGGCGCTGTTCGGCGGCTATGATGTCGCGCGTTACGTTCACTTCATCTGCATGTCGGCGATCGTCGCATTCCTGGTGGTTCATGTCGCGCTGGCGCGTGCTGGTGCCGAAGAGCCTGCGCGCCATGATCATCGGCCGCTGAAAATCGAAGGA
The DNA here is from genome assembly GCA_963729395.1 of uncultured Pseudomonadota bacterium. GTDB lineage: Bacteria > Pseudomonadota > Alphaproteobacteria > Rhizobiales > Xanthobacteraceae > Bradyrhizobium. The sequence goes on from CAVSOS010000016.1 coordinate 20,149, forward strand.
GAACGTATCATGGGCCGACTTCGCAAGCTTCTGATCCCGGGCGTCGACAAGCAACTGCTGGTGCGGGACGCGACGAAGGTGATGCCGGATCCGGCGCGCCGGCGCTTCATCGCCGGCGGCGCCAGCCTCGGCGCGCTGACGCTTCTGACCGGCTGCGACGTCCTCGACAGTTCTTCGGCCGAGGAGATGCTGAAGAAGGTCTCGAAGTTCAACGACGCCGTGCAGGCGTTCGATGTTCAATCCCGATGCGCTGGCGCCGACCTTCCCGGAAAGCGCGATCACCAAGCCGTTCCCGTTCAACGCCTATTACGAACTCGACGACGCGCCCGAGATCGACGGCAAGGACTGGAAGTTCGAGGTGCGCGGCCTCGTCGACAACAAGAAATCGTGGACGCTGGACGAGCTCTACAAGCTGCCGCAGGTCAAGCAGGTGACGCGCCACATCTGCGTCGAGGGCTGGAGCGCGATCGGAAGCTGGACCGGCACGCCGCTGCGCGATTTCCTCAAACTGGTCGGCGCCGACACCCGCGCGAAATATTGCTGGTTCCAGTGCGCCGACAAGGACGGCTACAACTCGCCGCTCGACATGCGCACGGCGCTGCATCCGCAGACCCAGATGACGTTCAAATTCGCCGACGAAATCCTGCCGCGCGCCTACGGCTTCCCGATGAAGATCCGGGTGCCGACCAAGCTCGGCTTCAAGAATCCGAAATACGTGATCTCGATGGAAGTCACCAACGACTACAAGGGCGGCTACTGGGAAGACCAGGGATACAATTCGTTCAGCGGGAGCTGAGCGGACTTGTCGCTCCTCGATCGATCGACCGGAACTTGCACGTTCAGCCTTTCGCAGCCTGAAACGCCGCCGCGATCGCGCCCAGCCGCCAGCATCGCCGCGCCGAGGCATTCGAGCGCATAGGACAGGCTGCCAATCGCATCGGTGATGGCGCCGACCGCGGTCGGGCCCAGCGTCTGGCCGATGCCGAACGCGATGGTCATCGCCGCAATCCCGTTCGGCCATGCCGCCGGCGGATAGTTGAAGCGCACGAAGGCGGTGGTCGATCCGACCACCGCGAAGAACGAGACGCCGAACACCAGCGCCGATACGGCGAGCAACAGCGCGAAGAATGTCCGAACAGCGGCAGCGCCGCGCCGACGGCGTTGACGCCGAGGATGATCGCGGTGGAGAGGCCGCCGCTGTCACGCGCCAGCACGCGGCGCCATAGCCACGGAGTCACGAAGGCGCTCACGCCGATCAGGCACCAGAACGCGCTCTGCGCCGCCGCGCCGCCGCCGGCGTCGCGGATATAGGCAATCATGAAGGTCATGTAGGCGATGTATCCCGCGCCGAACAGAAAATAGCCGGCGAGATAGATCACGACCGGCCGGATCGCGAATTTTGCCGGCGCCTGCATCGGCGATGCCGGCGTCGCGCATCGAGCGGCGTCAGCAGCAGCGGAATGGTCATGGCGATCGCGAGCAGCGTCATCGCCCACCAGACGATCCACCACGATCCCGGCGCCGAACGCCTGCAGCACGAACGGCGCGATCAGGCCGGACGACAGGATGCCGAGTCCGGGTCCGGCGTAGAACAGGCTGAGCAGAAAGTTCGCCCGCTCGGGCTGCGATTGCGCGATCGTCGCCGCCAGCGCGGCGCCGGCGACGAAAACGCGGCCGCCGCGCCAAGCACCAGCGAGCAACCGCGCAAAGCTCAGCACGACGAAATTGCCCGACAGCGCGCACAGCGCCAGCGACGCCACGCAGGCCAGGGTTCCCCAGCGCACGGCGGCGGACAGCCCGAAGCGCTTGATGAGCTTCGATGCGACAAGCGCGCCGGCGAGATAGCCGGCAGCGTTGATCGTGTTCATGAAGCCGGCGGCGGAATACGACCAGCCCAGCGCATCGCGCATGTCCGGCAGCACCAGCGAATAGGCGAAGCGGCCGATGCCGAGACCGACGGTGGGCGCCAGCGACAGAATGAGGATCAGCCGCGCGGGATGCGCGGGCGGCTGGGGGAAGGTCAGGCGCTTGCACGGGGAATACTCCGGCGGGAGACCCATTGTGGCAGGCTCCGCCGCGATTGCACAGGCGCAGCCCGGCAATGGTGTCTTGCCAATCGCGCAATGCCGCTTTAGCACTCCGCGCGCAGCGATACTGCGCCGTCACGCCCCGGGGAAAGTCGAGGCATGACGTGTCGAACAAGGAACGAACCATGGCGACCCATAAACTGCTGCTTCTCCCCGGCGACGGCATCGGCCCCGAAGTGATGGCGGAGGTGAAGCGCCTGATCGACTGGCTGAACGCGCAAGGCATCGCGCATTTCGAGACCGAGCAGGGGCTGGTCGGCGGCTCCGCCTATGACGCCGACAAGGTCGCGATCACCGACGCCACCATGGCGCAGGCGCAGGCCGCGGACGCGGTGATCTTCGGCGCGGTCGGCGGTCCGAAATGGGACAGCGTGCCCTATGATGTGCGTCCCGAGGCCGGGCTGCTGCGCCTGCGCAAGGACCTGGCCTGTTCGCCAACCTGCGTCCGGCGGTCTGCTATCCGGCGCTGGCGGATGCCTCGAGCCTGAAGCGCGAGGTGGTCGAGGGCCTCGACATCATGATCGTGCGCGAGCTCACCGGCGGGGTCTATTTCGGCGAGCCGAAGACCATCACCGATCTCGGCAACGGCCAGAAACGCGCCATCGATACCCAGGTCTACGACACCTATGAGATCGAGCGCATCGCCCGCGTCGCCTTCGATCTGGCGCGCAAGCGCCGCAACAAGGTGACCTCGATGGAAAAGCGCAACGTCATGAAGATCGGGCGTGCTCTGGAACGAGGTGGTCACCCAGGTCCATGCGCGCGAATACAAGGATGTGCAGCTCGAGCATCAGCTCGCCGATTCCGGCGGCATGAATCTGGTGAAATGGCCGAAGCAGTTCGACGTCATCGTCACCGACAATCTGTTCGGCGACATGCTCTCGGATATCGCGGCGATGCTGACGGGCTCGCTCGGCATGCTGCCGTCGGCCTCGCTCGGCGAGGTCGACGTCAAAACCAAGAAGCGCAAGGCGCTGTATGAGCCGGTGCACGGCTCGGCGCCCGATATCGCCGGCAAGGGATCTGGCCAATCCGATCGCGATGATCGCGTCGTTCGGCATGGCGCTGCGCTATTCCTTCGACATGGGCGCGCTGGCCGACAAGGTCGATGCGGCGATCGCGGCGGTGCTGGCCAAGGGCCTGCGCACCGCGGACATCAAGTCGGAGGGCACCATGGCGGCAGTCAGCACGACGCAGATGGGCGAGGCGATCCTGAAAGAATTGCAGACGCTGCAGGGGTAACCGCTTATCGCGCCCTCAATAAAAAATGCCCGGCCTTGGCCGGGCATTTTTGTGATGGGTAACGCGCCTCAATACAGCGGGAAGTTCTGCGGATATCCGCCAAGGTCATAGGCCGGGTACAGCGGCTGTCGATCGAGCGGACGGTTGTTGTTTTCAAGCGCGAACGACCTCGACTGCGGGAAGGCGTAGTCGTTGAACTTGCGGTCGCCCGGCAACACCTCGACACCGGCATCCAGCCACGAACGCTTGGTCACGAAAACCCGCGTGCGCGGCCCCGATTGATACGACCGGTTCGGACCGGTCGGACCATAAGCGGCGTTGTTGGTAACGGCGCTGTTGGTAACGGCGCTGCTGCCACCGTTGGGTTTTCGCTTGGTCTGGGCGTCGGCCGGGGTGGCGCCGAGACTGATCGCGAGCACGCCAACGGCGGTGAGCGACAGCAGAAGCCTGGTGGCGGCGGGAAATTTGAAAGTCATCGCGTCCTCTTGGGCTGGCGGGTCGCCATATCCGGTTGGCGGTCACTTTAGCCGCCGGGTGCATGCGGTCACAAGGTCAATTGGGCCACACCGTATCATAATAATGCAGCCAAACGGGGAAAGTTGCATGAAAACCAGCATCTTGCCGAAGCGCCCGATCAGAGGCTGCCGCGCAGCCTTGGATTTTGCGCACCGGTCACCCAGTCCGCCGAGGTCGGGGGCATGGCGGCGGCAGCGCAGCTGCCACGCCTGAGCTCGGCGCGGGCGAACAATTCAGCCAGTTTCGGTTCATTTCCTGATGTCAGCAGGGTCAGCCGGTTCAGCATGCAGCCAATCGCCGCGCGCCGGGCCGGCAAGTCGTCGCCCTGGCACGACCAGCCGGATATCCGCACACTGGGTTCGTCGAGGTGTTTGAGGAAGCCAAGACAGGGCGCCGCATCGCTGTTCGTATCGCCCGCAAGGCGAAGCAGCGTGACCGGGCCGAATTTGCTGTCGATGACGCCAGCCGCTTCCAGTTCGTGCGTGCCAGCCTTCGGCGTCCATCCGGGCAGCGATTTCGGCGATGGCGGGTCCTGATGCGCTCGAATTCGCCGCCAGGGCGATAGATTTCGAGTTCCGCGACCGGCTTTTCGCCCGGGGCCGCCCACCGCAAGACGTCCTTGCGGCCGCCTTCGGGATGCCGGAAGATTTCGTAAGTCTCTGTTTTTCCATTTAAATCGAACTGGCTGACGGCGAAAGCCGGGTACGAGCGGGTGGCCAGGCTCCAACCGGCTTTGGCGGCAGGCTCGACGCCCGCGCTATCAGGCAATTCCTCCCATAGATGAGCACCAATGATGACAAGTAACGCCAGAACTCCCACATAGGCGGCAGATGCGCCAGCATGCCGCAGACATTCGTCGGCAAAGCTGTTCAGCGCCGGATGGATTTGGGTCGGATCGGAATGGGAGGCCCGGCTGCCCCAAACGATCGCATCAAACACCCTGGCACCACCGGGCGCCGTAGCGGCGGCGCGCGGCTCTAACGTTGCGGTTCTAACGTTGTCTTGGCGGCGTTTCTCGCATAGAAGCGCTGCCTCTTCCCTTTCCGCTGCGGGCGGGCGCGAGGCATTTTTCTTCGGAGAGTGAACGATGGGTTACAAAGTCGCGGTGGTCGGAGCGACCGGCAATGTCGGGCGGGAAATGCTCAACATTCTCGACGAGCGCAAATTCCCGGCCGACGAGGTCGTGGCGCTGGCGTCACGCCGCAGCATGGGCGTCGAAGTGTCCTATGGCGACCGCACCCTGAAGGTCAAAGCGCTCGAGCATTACGATTTCAGCGACGTCGACATCTGCCTGATGTCGGCGGGCGGCGCGGTGTCGAAGGAATGGTCGCCGAAAATCGGCGCCGCCGGCGCGGTGGTGATCGACAATTCGTCGACCTGGCGGATGGATCCGGACGTGCCGCTGATCGTGCCCGAGGTCAATGCGGACGCGGTCGCAGGTTTCGTCAAGAAGAACATCATCGCCAATCCGAACTGCTCGACCGCGCAGCTCGTGGTGGCGTTAAAGCCGCTGCATGACCAGCGCCGTCATCAAGCGCGTGGTGGTCTCGACCTATCAGTCGGTGTCGGGCGCCGGCAAGGACGCCATGGACGAACTGTTTTCGCAGACCAAGGCGGTCTATACCAACAGCGAACTCATCAACAAGAAATTCCCCAAGCGCATCGCCTTCAACGTGATCCCCGAGATCGACGTGTTCATGGAGGACGGCTACACCAAGGAAGAGTGGAAGATGATGATGGAGACCAAGAAGATTCTTGATCCCAAAATCAGGCTCACCGCGACCTGCGTGCGGGTGCCGGTGTTTGTCGGCCATTCCGAAGCCGTCAACATCGAGTTCGAGAATCCGATCTCGGCCGATGAGGCGCGCGATATCCTGCGCAATGCGCCGGGCTGCCTCGTGATCGACAAACGCGAACCGGGCGGCTACGTCACACCCTATGAAGCGGCGGGCGAGGACGCGACCTATATCAGCCGCATCCGGGAAGATGCGACGGTGGAGAACGGTCTGGTGTTGTGGTGCGTCTCCGACAATCTGCGCAAGGGCGCGGCACTGAACGCGATCCAGATCGCCGAGTGCCTGATCAACCGCAAGCTGATCAGCGCGAAGAAAAAGGCGGCGTAAGGATCATGCTCCGGAGATAGCAGGAGCCGGAGAGCCATCAGCGACCAGCCGCCGCCCTACCGGCGCAATCCGTCGCTGAAACGCGTCGAACACGGGCTTGAGAACCTGCTGTTCAACAGCCGCTGGCTGATGGCGCCGTTCTACCTCGGCCTCGTCGTCAGCCTCGCCATCGATGCCGCCTTCGACGCCCAGAAGATGGGCGGTCGGCGTGCATCTGGTGTTCGTGATCTCGGCCCTGGTGCTGGCGCTGTCGGATCGATGGGGCAGTGACGGCAAGGCCGGGCATTAGGCGCTTCTCAGGACGAGGCCAGCGCCTCCCTGACGCTGTAAAATTCCTTCGCCGCCGGATTGAGCACGAACAGCGAGCCCTCGGCCACGCCGAAATACGCGCCGTGCAAAGACAGTTCACCGCGCTCCACCGCAGCCCGCACAAACGGAAATGTCAGCAGATTTTCCAGGCTTCGGAACACGGCGGCCTTTTCGATCCGGATGGTGAAATCGGCCATCGTCTCATGGTCGCGCTGCGAGACGGTTTCGCCCGGCTTGATAAACATCGACATCCACTTGCCGATGAAGTCGCCCGGCGACAGCGGCGCGATATTGTCGATGAAGGCGCGGATGCCGCCGCACTGCGCGTGGCCGAGCACCACGATGTGTTTGACGCGCAGAACCGATACGGCGTATTCCAGCGCCGCCGATACGCCGTGCGCGTTGGCATCCGGCTGATAGATTGGCACCAGATTGGCGATATTGCGCATCACGAACAATTCGCCGGGGCCGGCATCGAAGATCACCTCCGGCGACACCCGGGAATCGCAGCAGCCGATCACCATCACTTCGGGGGCCTGGCCGACTTCGGACAGTTCGCGGTAGCGCGATTGTTCGGTGGGCAGGCGCTGCGAGGTGAAGGTGCGGTAGCCTTCGAGCAGATGTTGCGGGAACGATGACATGGCAGTGGCTAACCATATACGCTGGACTGGAACAAGTCTTTCGGGCGGGGGGCTGAACTGTTAGAGCATGATCCGGAAAAATGGGCACCGGTCTTCCGGGAAGACGATGCTCAAAAAGTATGATGCTGATATGTCGGATTCGACCAAGTGGAGCCGGGCTTATAACGTCGGTTTGAAACTACTCCGGGAAACGAGAACATGATCCGTCCGCGCCGCAGTCTGCTGTTCATGCCGGGGTCGAACGCGCGGGCGCTGGAAAAAGCGCGCAATCTCCCGGCCGACGGCATCATTCTCGATCTGGAGGACTCCGTGGCGCCGGATGCCAAGGCGCTGGCGCGCGACCAGATCGCGCAGGCGATCGCGGCCAGGGGGTTCGGCAAGCGTGAGATCCTGATCCGGGTCAACAGCCTCGATACGCCATGGTGGATCGAGGACGTCGCCATGGTCGGCAATGCGCGGCCCGACGGCATTCTGGTTCCGAAGGTTTCCAGCGTGGAGGATATCCAGGCGATCGCCGATCGCCTCGACGGTATCGGCGCCGACCCGTCGATCCAGGTGTGGACCATGATCGAGACTGCGCGCGCCGTCCTGCATGCCGAGGAACTCGCAGCCACCTCGCGCAATTCGAGGACACGGCTCGCCGGATTTGTGTTCGGGCCGAACGATCTTTCGCGGGAGACGCGAATCCGGATGCTGCCGGGCCGGGCCGCGATGCTGCCGCTGATCACGCAGTGCATTCTCGCCACCCGCGCTTACGGCCTCGAAATTCTCGACGGACCCTATAGCGACTTCAGCAATTTCGACGGCTTCGGGCAGGAATGTACGCAAGCGCGCGATCTTGGCTTCGACGGCAAGACGCTGATCCATCCTGGCCAGATCGAGGCCTGCAACGCGATCTTCACGCCACCGGCCGAGGAAGTGGCGCACGCCCGCAAGATCATCGCGGCGTTCGCGCGGCCGGAAAACGCCTCGCGCGGCGCGATTCAGCTCGACGGTCAGATGGTGGAGCGGCTGCATGCCGAGATGGCCGCGCGCACCATTGCGATTGCCGACGCGATCGCGGCGATGGGAAGTTAACGGACTCGAGGATATTCGTGGCGGAGATAACGCCGCTGCTCGTCATTGCGAGGAGCACCGCGACGAAGCAATCCATTGGCCTCGCGTCTGTCAGATGGATTGCTTCGCTTCGCTCGCAATGACGGTGGCTGCTCCAAACCTCTCCGCCGCCCAGGCGTACAGGCTTCCCGGGTTGGGCTGTTCGCCGCCGCGGCCTTTCGGCGAAATGTGAAACCCGATGGTTTCGGGATCGTTGATCAGCGCTGAAAAGTCCTGCGGCTCGAAGAACAGCTTCGGTTCGGCGTGCACCGCATAGAACGATTTTTTCGGCAGCGCATGGTGCAGTTCGCCGGCGCGGCGGGCGAGCGCGGTCAGCGCCGCCGGACCGTAGATCGCGACGCGAATATCGGAGAGCCGATGTGAGCCGCGCAGCTTGCGCCAAGCGAACGTCAGGCGGTGCCGCAGCGCCAGCCAGTCCGGCGTCAGTTCGTCCTGCTGCATCAGCGCGGCGAACGCTGCGACGATGGGATCGGCGGGCGGCAGATAGAGCACCGAATTGCCGAGCTGGCGCGGCCGCTCCCAGGCGAAGTAAGGCTTGGCCGGATCGATCTCGACCGGTTTCAGCAGCAGCACGTCGGCGTCGAGCCACAGCCCGGCATTCTGCGCCATCAGCCGCATCCGGAAGAAATCGCTGTATTGCAAGGTGGTCCAGTCGCGCCATACCCCGTCCGTTCCGGTCGGGCGCAGCTTCTCGGCGAAAGCACGCGGCAGGATCGCTTCGGCCTCGGCATTGCCGACGCCCTCGGGCAATTGCGCGAGCGGCTCGAAACTATAGACGGTGACCTTGTGTCCTGCCGCGACCTGCGATCTCAGGCACAGTCTTCTCAAAGCGTCGAGCGGGCCGTGCCAGAAGGTGACGATGTCAGGCCGCATGCATCTCGCCTCCGGAGCGTTTCGTGCCAAACGCATGCTCCGCCTCGATGCGGGGTGGAAACCGGTCTCCGTGCGTCAGACAAGGAGATGGCGCTGCGTTTCCTGCAAGATCGGAACAGCAACTCGCGGGTAAGTCAGGCCCAGGCGCGCGCGGTCTTTGCCTTTGCCTCGTAGCTGTCGATCGCGGCCTTCTTCTCCATGGTGAGGCCGATGTCGTCGAGGCCGTTCATCAGGCAGTGCTTGCGGAACGGGTCGATCTCGAATTTCACCGTGCCGCCGTCAGGTCCACGGATTTCCTGATTGGCAAGATCGATCGTCAGCGTCGCATTGGCGCCGCGCTCGGCGTCGTCGAACAGCTTGTCGAGATCGTCCTGGCTGACGCGGATCGGCAAAATGCCGTTCTTGAAACAGTTGTTGTAGAAGATATCGCCGAACGAGGTCGAGATCACGCAGCGGATGCCGAAATCGAGCAGCGCCCACGGCGCGTGTTCGCGGCTCGAGCCGCAACCGAAATTATCGCCGGCGACCAGGATCCTGGCGTTGCGGTAGGCCGGCTGGTTAAGGACGAAATCCGGGTTCTCGCTGCCGTCGTCCTTGTAGCGCTGTTCGGAGAACAGTCCCTTGCCGAGGCCGGTGCGCTTGATGGTCTTGAGATATTGCTTCGGGATGATCATGTCGGTATCGACATTGATGATCTTCAGCGGCGCTGCGACGCCTTCCAGCGTGGTGAACTTGTCCATCGGTCGTACTTCTCGGTTGGATTTGATCGGGATTTACGGGAACGTCAGTGGTTTATCGCGAATGCTGACGGCATTAAAGGGCAAATCCGCCTGGTGCGGAGGGCGCATGGAAGGCTCGCAAAAGCGGGGCTTCTTTATGTGACGCGTTTTCTTCAGGCGAACCGGTACCCACTTCGCTCGAAAACGCTTTATTCGGCGGCCTCGATCGCCTCCATGTCGTCGTCGGACAGGCCGAAATGATGGCCGATCTCGTGAATCAGCACGTGGCGAACGATATGGCCGAGCGTTTCGTCGTGTTCGGCCCAGTAGTCCAGGATCGGGCGGCGGTAGAGCCAGACCATATTGGGCAGCCGCGCGAGGTCGTCATTGCTGCGGAACGGCAAGCCGATACCCTGGAACAGGCCGAGCAGGTCGAATTCGCTTGTTGCGCCCATCTCGTCGAGCACCTCATCGGTCGGAAAATCGTCGATGCGGATGATCACGTCCTCGCACAGCTGACGAAAGCTCTTCGGCAGGCGCTCGAAAACCTCTTGAGCCATGACTTCCATTTCGGCCAGGGACGGCGCTTTGGCGGATTTCCACATGGGAACGTTTATAGCATTTAGAACGAAGCCCGCCCCGTGCGTGATGCGGGGCCTGCCCCGCACTTGATGCGGGGTCGATACCGGTTTTGCGGCCCGGGTCCAGTTGACGTTGGCGCGGCAATCGGAGACCGTAGGGCCGACAACAGGTTTGGATGGGCGTGATGAAGCGGATCAAGACGGCGGCAATTTCGCTCGCCCTTATCGGGGCAGTTTCGCTGCCCGCGGCCGGAACAAAAGCGCAAACCGCGCCGTCCGGGGTGCGGACAGCGCAGGCGTCGCCGCCAGCCGCCGCGGAGGCCGATGGTCAGGTCAAGGTTCGACGGTCGCCGCGACGCGTGCCGGTCTATCCGCGCAATCAACCGGAACCGAATGATGTCTACCCGCACTATTTCCCGGGCCGCAACGCGGTGCGGGACTGCACCGCAACCTATGTGCAGGAATACCGGCCGAGCGGCACGGTGATCGTGCCCCGCATGAACTGCTATTGGCGCCGCGGCTAAGCTGCCGAAGATACGCACGGCAGCCGGGACCGTTTTGAGAAATGTCCCGCGAAATAGCTCGTCCGAAGCCGGAACCGGATCGCGCGTCCAGTATGCGTCTCCGCAGCGCTGATGTTCATTTCACATTCACTTCGCCGACCTAGCTTGCGATCCGCGCGGCAGCGCGGGTTGATTCGATCAACCGCGCGGCAGGCGTGACACCCGATGATCCCAACGGAGAATAAATATGAACGTGAAGAGACTTCTGGGACTGGCAGCGGTCGGCGGATTGCTGATCCTGGCCGCTCCAGCCGAGCGCGCCCAGGCGCTGTCGCTGGCCAATCCCGGCGCCGCCGCAGCGGTGCAGCAAGGTTCCAAGGTAGAGACCACCGAGGTGCGGTGGCATCATCATTGGCACCACCATCATTGGCATCATTGGCATCATCGTTGATTTCCCCGCGGTTCCTGGACCGCTTGCGAAACGCGATGACCGCAAAAAAACAGGCGCCCGATCGGCGCCTGTTTTGATTCCGTTCCGGGAAAATGCCGGGCTCAACTCCAGTCCTTGAATTTCCAGGATTTGAGCTTCCACGGCGTCAGCGTCTCTACGCGCCACTGTTCCCACCGATCCGGCGGCCAGTGGCTGAGGCGCGATCTTTCCTTGACCACGGGTTCTTCGACGCGAGGAGCGTAGCGGCGCCGCGACTGGCGCGTCGCCTCGCTGATCATATCGACGAATTCAGGCTTGTCGGCCACGGCCCGCTCCTTGCGAAACGCCTCGCCTTGATGAGTTCAGCTTGCTCCCGCTCCCTTAAGGACTTCTTTCCAAAACATCTCGATGTTGAGGCAAAAGGGGAGACGATACTTTCCGTTGAACTCTTTCGGCCTTGAAAGGGCTAGGGACAATGTAAGCGAGGACTTAGGTCGCGCTACTTCCGCCCTCGTTTTCTGCGAGCTTCTAATGCCTTTGCGATAATGGCAGAAAATGCTGTTGAGCGTTCAATTGCATGCTCACCTCGAGCCAAGTCAATAAAGGCTTGTCCTATGTCTTCGGGTATAAATCCTCGTTCTATGATGCGATCGGTGACCGAATCTAAATTGTCAAAAGAGGTTCCTTGGGAGTCAACTTTTTTCTTGGCTGAGACTGACTTTTGTTCGCGTGGCTGGACCTTTGGTCCTGCATCATCACGAAATAGAGATACTTGATAAGTCAAATTCATTGCCCCTCTTTCAGCCGGCAGATCTTTCGCTGTAAGTCGCCGGAGTTTAGCCCTTCTTTTTGCCAAGACTGTTTGGCCAAAGTCTAACCTTAACCATTGCCATTCTGCGTCCGACGTCGAAAAGGTGTCGCCATAAGCTTCGGCACGACCGAGGCCTGCCAACCACATCTGGCCTTCAAAAACTCCAACGGCGTCCGATTGTGTTGTTGGTGGCGACCATGAAATCAAATCTGGATATCGAAACGAATTAGCCTTTTTCCCTGATGCGATGTCGGAGATTCGACTTGCTTCGGCAACGATGTATTCGCGATCTTGTATTGGCCAGTTCATTGGCTCGGGACGAGCGGCACCCAATATAGCACCTGCCATTGTACCTATTGTATCGGTGTCGCTGCCGGGCGTATTTGCAGCCAACAAAATGCCCTCTTCATTGCCTTTATCTCGAAAGAGGTGAGCCAAAACCGCTGCTGCTAATGCGGTGTTCACCCCTGCGCCTCTTGTTTTCTCGTCAAAGCCTCCCACACTTTCCAGAACGGCAATGTAGGAAGCATTGGCTCTGACAGGCAGAGACCTCACTACTTCGGTGACAAAGCTAATCTCTTCGGCGACCGCGGCCTTAAGCTTCGTCCCATAGCTTTCCTCCCAAGGGCCAAGCCAGAAAAGTGATAATTGTTCGTCAGAACTTATCGCCTCCGGAATACACCTGAGCTCATTTGCAAAATCAATCCATTCGTCAGGCCCGGGTATTTGCCGAGCTGCAATTGCATAGGCCACGCAAAACGCGTGAAAAAGTGCTCCACAGAATCCCTTGGGATTTCCGTGAGTAATTATCGCGTCTCGCAATACGTCGTGCACAAAGGCAGAGGGCGCGTTCAAATTGCATTTCCAAACGTGGGGCTGGATTCGCATCGCGGCACCATTCCCGCCCGCCTCAAGATAGCCACGTTCACCGCGCGTACCGAAAAAGTTCGAGAACCAGCTAACAGTACCTTTCGTAAGATTGGCTGCAGCAGCAGTAGTGCCTCGACCAGCCCCCAAAGAATAGCTCGCCCAAACGGGCAACTCGACTTTCGCGAACGCCTCAACGTCAAAATTTCCATCGCCGCGAGTCGCACGGCTGACCGCTAGCCTTAGCTGCGTATCGTCAGAATAGGTGCCGGACGGCAAGTGTAGTGTCGGGCCAAATCGTCCGCCAATACGCCGCCTCCAGTCCATTGGGGAACTCACGTAACTCGTGCCAGTGCGATACCTAATGGTATCTGCATCCCCCAATTCTGTGATCCATCCGATAGCATCTCCCGCAGCAGCCCAAAGCGCCGAGCTAACAACAGCCTCAGTTTTTGATTCACGGTTGGACATTTCTCTGGCTCCGACCGAGGTGCTTTCGTTTCGGCAAATCACTATGGGCATCCTTCAAATTTCTTAGCATCGACTATAACTTCGACGTCTGAACGGTCAAAGTTGCTAAGCAACGCGTAGACGCGATCTTTCTGATCAGCCTCTCGGACATACACGCGCCTCAAGTACTTCATATCTAGTCCAGCCGGATACAGGACTTCCGCCTGCTCACAGGTGGAAAGGTGACTAGCTCTTGATTTGCGATATGCGGTCCAATTTCCCTTTCGTCGTATGGCTGGTCGAAACAACGCTTCAAAGCCATCTGTACCCTTGGCTCGACTTGTGTGTTCATAAATGTTGTTTGTGGTCGAAAAATAGACCCCGTCATCGTCTAACAGACTTGGGTCAAAGCTCATTATAACCCAATAAAGGTCTTTACCCGCGTGCCACTTTAGAGAAAAGCCAAATAGATTAGCGGTGATCTCCGAGATGCTGAGGTTGACATAGTCGATCCAACTTTCTGTTCGATCAAACCAATCCTCCGCCTCTGCTCTGAACGGCGCATTCAAGGTTAGTATGTGCTCAATTTGCTGCTCAGTTTTGAGTTTGCTTCGAGGGTAGACGTATCCCGAATGGAGGCAGCCGGTGAGGCCTCTATTTGTGGAAAAGTGCACGATCTCACTTATTTTGCACGCTTCTGCCAGTTTTGAGACGGGTTCAGACATCGCGTTCCTCGAACGTATCCGCTGGAAAATATGCAACCAAGCTTGATGCCTCGCTTGGCTTGTAGCCTAAGATAACGGATTTTCTCGCTCGGGCTACCGCCATGGCCAGTAGTCGCCGAAGCGTCACCAGTTGATCGTCGTCGGCTCCTTCACCATGTGGGGTGACCTCGGCATTCAGGCCAATTATTATGACGTGATCAAATTCAAGGCCCTTCGCGCTGTGCATGGTACAGAGGGCAATGTTGGCGCTACTCGTTGGCCAGTCGCGTTCGCGCGTAATTTCTTCGTATTCTAGATGTTCGGTGTTTAAGCGTTTGCGCAGTTGATCGAACCAGCCAAGGGGGTGAAGAAATGCTACGGTGTCTTCGCCTAAATCGATTTGCTCCTTAATGTGAGAGACAGCAACTTCCAGCTGGTCCGAATATCGGCCTAGCAAGACAAGAGGTAGCGGCCCATGTCTAGTGGCGTGTTTTAGGTCTGGTAGTGTGCCGTCGTCATCCACGGTCAAACCAGAGAGTAATCCTCGAGCGAAATTGGCAACCTCGATTGTATTTCGATGATTTTGTTCCAAGCGATAAAATCGAGCTTGCCGGGGGTCGATCCCTGCTTCGGCCCAAGTGTACCCCCGAGGATAGAGACGCTGCGCGGTATCCAAGACGAGTGTTAGAGCACTAATCGGGGCGAGGTGTTTAACGACCGACCGCAACTGATTGGCGGAAAAATCCTGCGCTTCATCAACCACTATGATTTCGTAGTTCTCGGTTGGAAGTGCACTTACCCTTTGAGGAAGGTCTTCCCAGTCTATTTTCCCGATCTTTTTGATTGCACCGCGATAGTCGCTAATCACAGCGAGTAGCCGTTCTCTCGTAATGCGATCTATTCGAGGAGCAATTCCCCGTCCCGTCCTTTCAATATCGAGATAGGAAACGTAATTGTTGGGTGAGAAGCGCCCCAAGATGTACTCAATTTCCGAAAATAAAAACTCCTTTTGAAGTTTGATTCCTCTTTGACGTGCGTACCCCAAAATCGTGTTCGAGCGATATGAATAAATCTTTGGATTGTTGGTCAGTTGGACCGCCCACTGGGCATAGGTGCTTACCGAAAGCTGAACCCCTCCGCTACGACTAGCCTGCTCTTTTGCTAGGGCCTCCACGTATCCGCGAAGGGTCCGGTTGTAAGTGAGCACTAACGCTTTGACCGGCGATGTTATTCCGGTTCTTAAGTGCTGAGATTTGAACATATCGGAAAGGTTTCGCAGCCGGAGAAGCGCGGTTGTTGTCTTACCGCTGCCCGCTGCTCCACGGATGATCTCGATGCCTACCCGAGTGTCCCCGATAATGCGCAATTGTTCTGGCGTCGCTCGAGGAGCGCGCAATACCTTCATCAGAAACCCCGGTTACGTTTTACTCAGGGTTGCAATGTAGTCTCGGACTATCAAAAAGAGAAGCGACCAATCGCTTTTTCCTTACCGCCACTCCCTGACATCGACGAAATGCCCGGCGATCGCCGCGGCTGCGGCCATCGCCGGCGAGACCAGATGGGTGCGGCCTTTAAACCCCTGGCGGCCCTCGAAATTGCGGTTCGAGGTCGAGGCGCAGCGTTCCTCCGGGCTCAGCTTATCGGGGTTCATCGCGAGGCACATCGAGCAGCCCGGTTCGCGCCATTCGAAGCCGGCCTTGATGAAAATCTTGTCGAGGCCTTCGGCTTCCGCCTGCTCCTTCACCAGGCCCGAGCCCGGCACGATCATCGCATTGAGATTGCCGTTGACGGTCTTGCCGGCGACCACCTTGGCCACTGCACGCAGATCCTCGATCCGGCCGTTGGTGCAGGAGCCGATGAAGATGCGGTCGAGCTTGATGTCGGTGATTTTGGTGCCGGCCTTCAGGCCCATGTAGTTCAGCGCGCGATGCTTGGAGATCCGCTTGGCTTCGTCGGCGATCTGGTCGGGATCCGGCACTACGCCCGAGATCGATACCACGTCTTCCGGCGAGGTGCCCCAGGTCACGATCGGCGGCAATTTTGCAGCATCGAGCCTGATCTCGTGATCGAAATGCGCAGCCCCGTCGCTGCGCAGCGTCTCCCAGTAGCGCATCGCGGCATCCCAGGTTTCGCCCTTCGGCGCCATCGGGCGGCCCTTGAGAAATTCGAAGGCCTTTTCGTCGGGCGCGATCAGGCCGGCGCGGGCGCCGCCTTCGATCGACATGTTGCAGACCGTCATGCGGCCTTCCATGGACAGCGCGCGGATCGCCCCGCCGGCATATTCCAGCACATAGCCGGTGCCGCCGGCGGTGCCGATCTCGCCGATGATGGCGAGAATGATATCCTTGCCGGTGACGCCGTCGGGCAATTGCCCGTCGACGGTGGCGCGCATGTTCTTCGCCTTTTTCTGGATCAGGGTTTGCGTCGCCAGCACATGCTCGACTTCGGAAGTGCCGATGCCGTGCGCCAAGGCACCGAAGGCGCCGTGGGTGGAGGTGTGGCTGTCGCCGCAGACGATGGTGGTGCCGGGCAGCGTAAAGCCCTGCTCGGGGCCGATGACGTGCACGATGCCCTGACGCTTGTCGAACTCGTTGTAATATTCGATGCCGAATTCACGGGCGTTCTCCGCCATCACCCTGATCTGCTCGGTGGATTCCGGATCCGGATTGGGCTTGGAGCGGTCGGTGGTCGGGACGTTGTGATCGACCACCGCCAGCGTCTTCTCGGGCGCGTGAACCTTGCGGCCGGTGGCGCGCAGTCCCTCGAACGCCTGCGGCGAGGTCACCTCATGGACCAGATGGCGGTCGATATAGAGTAGGCAGGTGCCATCATCGGCTTCGTGAACCAGATGATCGTTCCAGATTTTGTCGTACAGCGTGGTCGGGTTTTTATCGGACATGGGATCAGGCCTTGAATTGGGATTTGAATCGAAAATGCAACGGTGCGCGCCGACAGGCAGCGCGCTGAGCCTCAAGCCGCGAGCGCTGCCGTCGTTAGCCGACCGAAGAAGCGCCAAGGCAAACGGCTGCGGTCGTCGAGAACGACGCGAGACACGATGGTTTGGCGATCTGGAAACATTCCAACCTCATAGCACATGAGGTATCTAAGCGCGATATGCGTTTGCCGCCAGCATCATTGCGATGACGATGGCGCAGCAAAAAAGCGCAGGACCCGAGCCCTGCGCTTTTCGCCGGAAAAGCGGATAAGGAAATTACTCGCCGCCGGCGGCGGCGCGGTCCGATTTCTTCTCGACGATACGGGCCGACTTGCCGCGCAGGTTGCGCAGGTAATACAGCTTGGCGCGGCGCACCTTGCCGCGGCGCACCACGGTGATCGAGTCGATCATCGGCGACATCACGGGGAATACGCGCTCGACACCTTCGCCGTAGGAAATCTTGCGAACCGTAAAGCTCTCGTTGAGCCCGCCGCCGGTACGGCCGATGCAGACGCCTTCATAGGCCTGCACGCGCGAGCGATCGCCTTCGACCACCTTGACGTTGACGATTACGGTGTCGCCGGGACCGAATTCCGGAATGGTCTTGCCGGCGGACAATTTATCGAAATGCTCTTTTTCGAGCTCTTGAATGAGGTTCATCGCAAAATCTCCATCGGCGGCGCGCCCGGCCCGTCAGGCGCGGGCAGCGCGAACGTCCATCTATCCTGTAACGCGTATTCCGCAAAAGTGGATACCGGTCTTGCGAAAGAATACGCGCAATTCAATGAGTTAGAGCATTTTCTCACGGCCATCCGGATACCACTTTGCCGGAAAATGCTCGGTGCGCGGATTTGGCGCTCGTATACGGCAAAGGCCGGGCGTTGTCACCCGTCCGTCGTGTTTTTTGGGCGTTTTTGGTTGACCTTGATGGCCCAAAGGTCAGGCCGCCGCGCTTTTGTCAGGGCTTCAGCCTCGGCCCGGCGCCAGGCCGCAACCCGCGCATGGTCGCCGGACAGCAGGATGTCAGGGATCGGCAGGCCCTCGAACTCCTGCGGGCGGGTATATTGCGGGTATTCCAGTAGTCCTTCGGAAAAGCTCTCGTCGGCCCCGGAAGCGAGCTTTCCCATCACGCCGGGCAGCAGCCGGATGCAGGCATCGATCAGCGCCAGGGCTGCGATTTCACCGCCGGACAGCACATAATCCCCGATTGATACCTCCTCGAGCCCGCGGCTTTCGATGACCCGCTGGTCGATGCCCTCAAAGCGGCCGCAGACGATCAAGGGACCGGGCCCTGCGGCCAATTCGGTCACCCGCGACTGGGTCAATGGCCGACCCCGCGGGCTCATCAGCAGCCTTGGTCGATCCGAAGCAACGTCCGCGGCATCGATCGCGGCCGCCAGCACGTCGGCCCGCAATACCATGCCGGGTCCGCCGCCGGCCGGGGTGTCGTCGACGCTGCGATGGCGGTCGGTAGCCGAGGCCCGGATATCGCGCGCTTCCAGCGTCCACAATCCGGCCGAAAGCGCCTTGCCCGCGAGGCTGACGCCGAGCGGGCCGGGAAGCATCTCCGGAAACAGGGTCAGGACGGTCGCGCGCCAGATTGGGGGTTTGGAAGGTTTGGGTTTGGAGGTCATGACTTCAGTTACGGTACGACGGCGGTGAGATCGAGCCCCTGCATCGATGCCGCCGCCTCGACCGCCTGCTTGAACTGATCGAGCGGGAAGGTCTTGACCTTGATCTTGCCGAGATCGAGCAGGCCGGCGGCCACCAGCGCGGCAAGCTGGCCAGGTGCATATCGCTCGTACATGAACTGGCCGACGATCTCCCAGTCGTTCGCCAGCAATTCGCGGAACGAGATTTCCAGCGGCACCTCGGCGCTGCCCATCACGACGAGACGGCCGCCGCGCTTGAGCGCGCGCAATGACGACAGCGTGGTCGACGTGCTTTTGGCGCTGCCGAGCAGGTCCAGCGCGACATCGGCGCCGCCGCCGGCGGCGTCGCGGATGATGCCGAGGTCCTTGTCGGCTTCGCCGCTGACCACGGCGGCCACCACGCGGGGACCGAATGCCGCGCGCAGCGACTCCAGTGCTGTGGCATTTCGTCCGACGGCGACAACCCGGCCGGCACCTATCGCCACTGCCAGCATCACCGCGCCGGAACCGAAATAGCCGGTCGCGCCGTTGATAATGATGGTGTCGCCGCCGCGCAGGCCGCTGCGCTGCAGGCCGCCGAACGGCACGATCAGTTTGGCGAGGCCGATCAGTTCCGTCGCCGGTTTATCGTCCAATCCCCTCAGCGGCGTTACGCATGCCGCCGGCCAATGCGCGATCTGAGCGAACACCCCGTCGCGCCAGCGCGCCTGCAGCGCGAACGCGGCCGGCGTGGTCACCGTTGCGGTCAGCCCGATCAGGATTTGCGGCGGTTCCAGGTCCGGGACGTCGCCGCGCAGATGCGGGCTCAGGAAAACCCGGTCACCGCTGCGCACATGCGTCACGTTGGCGCCCACAGCGACGACTCGCGCGATCGCATTGGTGCCGGGCACGAACGGCATCGGCGGCAGGCTGTAGGGCACCGAACCCGACAGCACCTTGCCGGTATAGGACAGCACCATGCCGGCTTCGATCCTGACCACAACGCCATCGGGCGCCGCAGCGGGGCTCTCGACATCGTCGAACCGCAGGTCGTTATGCGCGTGCAGCCGCCAGGCTTTGTGAGTGCCAGCCTTGTGGGTATTTGTCATTGGCATGCTTCCCAATCGAGATTGCGAGCAAATAATGGCGCGGGATCGCGAATCAATATCAGCCGACGGCGTGGATCACGCATCGGCCGGATCGTCGCCCTCGATCTCTGCGGGCAATTCGATCACCACGCGTCCGCCTGCCAGATCGACCGTCGGCACCACCGCGTTGGTGAACGGCAGCAGCATGGCCGCGCCATACGGCGGCGCGATCTCGATGATGTCGCCGGCGCCGAAATTGTGGATCGCGATGACACGGCCGAGCGGTTCATCTGCGGCATTGACTGCGGCAAGCCCGATCAGGTCGGCGTGGTAATACTCATCCTCGTCGGTGGCCGGCAGCTTTTCGCGCGCGATATAGAGTTCGATGCCGTTGAGGCGTTCGGCCTCGTCGCGCGTCGTGATGCCTTTCAGCGTCGCGACCAGATGACCCTTGGCTTCGCGGGCGCTGCGTGACCTCGAACTGACGCGCGCCGTCCTTGGTCGCAAGCGGGCCGTAGCGCATCACGGCCAGCGGGTCTTCGGTGAAGGTCCACAGCTTCACCGCGCCGCGCACGCCATGCGCGGCGCCGATGCGGGCGACGCAAATCGGTGCCGCCATCGCCGCGCGCCGCTCCGCGCTTACTTCTTGGCGGCGGCTTCGGCTTGGCCTTGCGCTCCTTGCGCGGCACGGCCTTTTCCGGATTGTTGCGCGCGGCGCGCTTGGCGACGCCGGCGGCATCGAGGAAACGCGATCACGCGGTCCGACGGCTGCGCGCCCTTGGCGAGCCAGGCCTTGACCTTGTCCATGTCGAGCTTCAGCCGCGGCTCGTTGTCTTTCGGCAGCAGCGGATTGAAATGGCCGAGACGCTCGATGAAGCGGCCATCGCGCGGAAAGCGCGAGTCGGCGACGACGACGTGATAGACCGGACGCTTCTTGGTGCCTGCGCGAGCAAGGCGGATAACGACTGACATTTAGTTCTCCTGATAGAGGTTCATTGGATGATTGTTTGATTAGCTCGTCATTCCGGGAGCGAAGCGAAGCAGCAACCCGGAATCGTCCACGACGATGGATTCGGCTCGCGAACCGCGCTCCCGGAATGACGAATGAACGAGGCTTCATTTCTTCTTCCCCAGGCCGGGAAAGCCGCCGAGGCCCGGCAAGGTCGGCTTGCCGCTGAGGCCGGTGAGCCCCGGCAGGTTCGGCAGGCCGGAGCGCAAGCCCGGCGGGCAGATCCTTTGGCAGCGCGGGCATGCCGCCCGGTCCTGCACCGCCGGGCATTTTCTCCGCCAGCGCCTTCATCTGCTCGGGCGACGGCATGCCGCCGCCGAAGCCCATCGCCTGCGCGATGCCGGCCATCGGGCCGCGCTTGCCCGAGCCCATGGCCTTCATCATGTCGGCCATGTTCCGGTGCATCTTGAGGAGCTTGTTGACGTCCTCGACCTTGACGCCGGCGCCGGCGGCGATGCGCTTCTTGCGGCTGGCCTTGAGGATGTCGGGGTTCTTGCGTTCCCGCCGCGTCATCGAATCGATCATCGCGACCTGGCGCTTCAAGATCTTGTCGTCGATGCCGGCATTGGCGATCTGGTTCTTCATTTTCGCGATGCCGGGCATCATGCCCATCAGCCCGCGAGATGCCGCCCATGTTCGCCATCTGCAGCAATTGCTCGCGCATGTCAGTCAGGTCGAACTGGCCCTTGCGCATCCGCTCGGCGGTGCGCGCGGCTTTCTCGGCATCGATGTTGGCGGCGGCCTTCTCGACCAGCGACACCACGTCGCCCATGCCGAGAATGCGGCCCGCGATCCGGCTGGGGTGGAAATCCTCCAGCGCGTCGGTCTTTTCGCCGGTGCCGATCAGCTTGATCGGCTTGCCGGTGACCGCGCGCATCGACAGCGCCGCACCGCCGCGGCCGTCGCCGTCGACCCGCGTCAGCACGATGCCGGTCAGGCCGACGCGCTCGTCGAACGACGCGCGCCAGGTTGACCGCGTCCTGGCCGGTGAGCGAATCCGCGACCAGCAGCACTTCGTGCGGGTTGGCCGTGGTTTTGATCTCGGCGGCTTCCGCCATCATCTCTTCGTCGAGCGTGGTGCGGCCGGCGGTGTCGAGCAGCACCACGTCGTAGCCGCCGAGCTTGGCGGCTTCCAGCGCGCGCTTGGCAATCTGCGCCGGCTTCTGGCCGGCGACGATCGGCAGGGTCTGGATATCGAGATCGCGCCCGAGCACCGCGAGCTGCTCCATCGCCGCCGGGCGATAGATGTCGAGCGAGGCCATCAGCACCTTGCGCTTGTCGCGCTGGGTCAGGCGGCGGGCCAGTTTGGCGGTCGTGGTGGTTTTGCCGGAGCCCTGCAGGCCGACCATCATGATCGCGACCGGCGGCACCGCGTTGAGGTCGATGCTCTGGCCGTCGGAGCCGAGCGTGGCGATCAGTTCGTCATGGACGATCTTCACCACCATCTGGCCGGGCGTGACCGATTTGACGACGGTGGCGCCGATCGCCTGCTCGCGGACCTTTTCGGTGAAGCTTCGGACCACGTCGAGCGAGACGTCGGCCTCGAGCAGCGCGCGGCGCACCTCGCGCATCGCGGCATCGACGTCGGCTTCCGTCAGCGAACCGCGCCGCGTCAGCCGATCGAGAATGCCACCAAGCTTTTCCGACAGATTGTCGAACAATTCCGTAGTCCTTGTTGACCTCGCCCTGCTTGCGGGGAGAGGTCGGATTGCCTCGGCGATCCGGGTGAGGGGGCGCTGGAGCAAGTAAGAGCCCCTCACCCCGACCCTCTCCCCGCAAGAGCGGGGCGAGGGAGAAGAAAACCGTCGTCGGTTGGTGATGACGGGTAATCCAAACACTTTCGCGCCCGAGGGCGCATCGCGCTGTCGGGCGTTGACCTCCGGTCTCAGGGGCCGGGCGGCGGGTCGAAAAGAACGTCTTTCCGATGAGTGGCGGCGGTTAAACCTCCGGACACCGGAAAAGTCAAGAAAAGTAAGTGAAAGTGGCATTTTTTCGAACCGGGCCGATTGGCGTACCCCTTGCCGAAACCGGCATTTTGAGGCCAATCGGGCCATGACCATTGCCCGCCGTCGTGTTTCTGGTCGTGGTTTCGAGCTGCTGGCCGGCGCTGCCGCTGTGATCGGCATCCCGTCAGTCTGGATGTATCGCATGAAAACCTATGCCGGGCCGGTCTCCGATCATTTCGACGGCAAGCACTTTTTCGATCCCGATGGCGCGCCGCCGAAATCGCTTCGTGAAGTGTTGCGCTGGCAGTTCGGCGGCGGCCGGCAACGGCAGGCCTGGCCCGAATGGGCGCCGAGCCCTCACGCCGAAACGCCACCGGCGCGGGTCGACCGGCGACAAGGTGCGATTTTCGTTTGTCGGCCACGTCAGCTGGCTGATCCAGACCGTCAGGGCTGAACATCCTGATCGATCCGGTCTGGTCGGAGCGCGCCTCGCCGATGGCCTGGGCCGGACCGAAGCGTCACAACGATCCCGGCATTGCGTTCGACGCGCTGCCTCCGATCGACACCGTGCTGGTGTCGCACGGCCATTACGATCATCTCGACATCGCGACGCTGTCGAAACTCGCCGCGAAATTCTCGCCGCGCGTGATCACGCCGCTCGGCAACGACGTGACCATGCGCGACGCCGATCCGGCAGATCCGCGCCGAGGCGTTCGACTGGCATGACCGCGTCGAACTCGGCAACGGCGTCGCGGTGACGCCTGGTGCCGACGCGGCACTGGTCGGCGCGCGGACTGTTCGACCGCAACAAGGCGCTGTGGGCGAGCTTCGTGCTGGAGACGCCGGCCGGCAAGATCTACATCGTCTGCGATTCCGGCTACGGCGACGGCATGCATTTCCGCCGCGTCGCGCAGGCCCATGGTCCGCTTCGACTGGCGATCCTGCCGATCGGCGCCTATGAGCCGCGCTGGTTCATGCGCGATCAGCACATGAACCCGTCCGATGCGGTGAAGGCGCTGGCCGATTGCGGCGCGCAAGCAGGCGCTGGCGCATCATCACGGCACCTTCCAGCTCACCGATGAAGCGATCGACGCGCCGGTCATCGCACTCGGTGCAGCACTCGATGAAGCGAACATCCCGCGCGAGCGTTTGTCGCGCTCAAGCCGGGGCAGGTGGTGGAGATCTAACCTCGTCCCGCTGCGGGAACGAGCGGGGTCCGAGGCGCGCAAGCCGCCCTGACGGCCCGCAAGTGCTTGATCGCCCAGGATACGCTCACGCTGACCTGAAGCGTCTCTTCGCCTTGCGCACCGGCGCCGCGGCCATGGGCGCCATGGCCATCTTGCTGCGGAACATCGGCGCCGGCGCATTGCCTTCTGAAATGCTGAGCGGCGCGCCGAGCGTGACGCCGGCGGCCTTGGCATAGATCTCGGCCTTGCGGCGGGCGTCGGCGAACGCCTGTTCGCGGGCCTCATCGAGAAGTTTCGACGCCTGCGGACACCATGAAGTTGATGCCGCCGATATCGTTCGCGCCCGCGCCCACCAGCATGTCGATCACGCTGGCGACCTTGGTGACGTCGCGCAGCCGGATCGTCACGCGGTTGCTGGCGCGATAGCTGGCGATCGCCGGCGGGCCGCCGAGCGGTTCGGCGGGTTCGTGTTTGCGGCTGCAACGACAGCCGCGAGGTCTGGATATCCTTCTCCTCGATGCCGGCGGCCTTCAGCGCCAGCAGCACCTTGCCCATCGCCGCGTTGTTGGCATCCGAGGCTTCGCGCGCGGTCTTGGCCTCCGAGGTGACGCCGCCGTCGATCTGCGCCAGATCGGGCGGCACCGAGACGGTGGCTTCGCCGGTGACGGAAATCGGCGGCCGGCGCGCTCGCGTCTGCGCCAGCGCGGGCGGTTGCGAGCAGCATGGCCGCAATGAGAGGCGGCCATGAGCGCGAGCGCGGTGCGATGCTTCATGGGTCTCACTTCAGCGGCACATAGACATTGATCACCAGTTTGTCCTCCGCCGTTTTCAGGGGATCGGTGATGTATTCCTCGATGAAGGTGTCCTTGGCCTCGAGCTTCTTGTCGTCGAGGTGATTGGTGATGGCCTCATAGGTGTTGTCCATGTTGTCGTAGGATCCGCGATGGACGAACTTCAGCGCCTTGCCATCGGGCGATTTGCCCATGCTCATGGCCTTGGTCAGGTTCTTCGGATCCTGATCGACCGGGATCTCCGCCAGATAGGTGAATCCGGTATCATCGGTGGAGGTGTAGACGATCATCGGATTGCCGGACGGCTTGATGCCCTGCTTGTCGAGCAGCGCCGACAGCGACTTGAACGATTCGATCAGGGTGTCGAACGCCGAATCCCAGTTGGCGGTGCCCTTGATGAACGACCACCGTCTTCGGCGCCAGCGTGATTTCCTCGCCGAACGGATCGGCGGTCTGGACCGGCGCGGGCGGACGGCGGTGTCGCGGGCGTTGCCGCGGCTGCCGGTGGAGCGGCCATTGGGCTGGCTGCGGCGGACGGGCTGCTGCGGGGTCGCCGGCGTCGCCGGCGGCCGGAGGCGCCGGCGCCGGCGTTGATTGCGCCAGCGCAGCGGCGAAGCCTAGCGAAATCGCGGCCACCGGGACCAACGCGACCATGGCAAGGCGGAAAGGGCGGGGGCAATTCATCCGGTATTCTCCTTGGTCGCATTCGGCGATGGTCGTCTTCGGTTGGCGGTGCTTCGCTTGCGTGTCCCGGGTTACGGCGGCGAAGCGCCGCCAATCTAACACGCCAGGCCCGCTTTCGTCCCATAACAGATAGCTCATGTCAGGTACCTCCCGGCCGGCGGGGTAGCGACACAAATTCACCACACTGGCCAATCCGCCATCATTCGCCATATAAGGCAGGCATAATTCGGGAAATTTCATGAGCGCGCTCGCCAACCACGCGTTTGCCAAGATGAACGGCATCGGCAACGACATCGTCGTGGTCGATCTGCGCGATTCGGCCGGCCGTCGTCACGCCGAGGAAGCGCGCGCGGTGGCCTCGCCCGCGGGCGTGCCTTACGACCAGCTGATGGTGCTGCAGCCGCCGCGGCTTGCGGGCACCGAGGCCTTCATCCGCATCTACAACAATGACGGCTCGGAAGCGGCCGCCTGCGGCAACGGCATGCGCTGCGTGGCGCGCCGGCTGTTCGAGGACACCGGCCAGACCGCGGTCACCTTCGAGACCACGGGCCGGGCTGCTTGAATTGCTGGCAGGGCCCGTCCGGCGATCTCTACACCGTCGACATGGGTCCGCCGAAATTCGGCTGGCAGGATATTCCGCTCGCCGAGGAGTTTCGCGACACGCGATCCATCGAGCTGCAGATCGGCCCGATCGATGCGCCGGTGCTGCACACGCCGTCGGTGGTCAGCATGGGCAATCCGCATGCGATCTTCTGGGTCGACGACGTCAACGCCTATGATCTCGCCCGCTTCGGGCCGCTGCTGGAAAACCATCCGATCTTTCCCGGAGCGCGCCAACATCACGCTCGCCCATATCGTCGATCGCGATCACATCACGATCCGCACCTGGGAGCGCGGCGCGGGATTGACCAAGGCCTGCGGCTCGGCGGCCTGCGCCACGGCGGTGGCCGCGGCACGGCTGAAGCGCGCCAACCGCACGGTGCAGATCGCGCTGCCCGGCGGCGAACTTGGCGATCGAGTGGCGCGAGCGCGACGACCACGTGCTGATGACGGGCACGGCGACGTTCGAATATGAAGGCCGCTTCGATCCGGCGCTGTTTGCCACGGTCGCATAGTGCGTGGACTAATCCATGAGCGTCGAAGTCGTCACCTTCGGCTGCCGCCTCAACGCCTTCGAATCCGAGGTGGTTCGCGCGCGAGGCCGAGCGCGCCGGGCTTACCGACACCATCGTCATCAATAGCTGCGCGGTCACCAACGAGGCCGTCGCGCAGGCGCGGCAATCGATCCGGCGGCTGAAGCGCGAGCGGCCCTCGGCGCGGATCGTCGTCACCGGTTGCGCGGCGCAGACGCAAGCCCGAAATGTTCGCCGGCATGGCCGAGGTCGATCGCGTCGTCGGCAATGACGACAAGATGCGCGGTGAAACCTGGCGCGCGGCGCGCACGGCTCTCGATGCCGCCG
The DNA here is from genome assembly GCA_963729395.1 of uncultured Pseudomonadota bacterium. Lineage (GTDB taxonomy): Bacteria > Pseudomonadota > Alphaproteobacteria > Rhizobiales > Xanthobacteraceae > Bradyrhizobium. Next base: position 46,852 of record CAVSOS010000016.1, read on the forward strand.
GCGAAGTTCGGCATCGCCGCAAGCGAAAAGATCGCGGTCGCCGACATCATGGCGGTCCGCGAGATGGCGCCGCATCTCGTGGAGGGATTTCAAGAGCGGCCTGCCGCGGGTGTTCGTGCAGGTGCAGAACGGCTGCGATCACCGCTGCACCTTCTGCATCATCCCCTATGGCCGCGGCAATTCGCGCTCGGTGCCGATGGGGGCGGTGGTCGCCCAGGTCCGCGCGCTGGTCGAGCGCGGCCATGCCGAGATCGTGCTGACCGGCGTCGATCTGACAAGTTATGGCGCCGATCTGCCGGGCACGCCGAAACTCGGCCAACTGGCAAAGCAGATCCTGCGGCACGTGCCGGAGCTGAAGCGGCTGCGGATTTCATCGATCGATTCGATCGAGGTCGATCGCGACCTGCTCGACGTGATCGCGGAGGACGAGCGCCTGATGCCGCATCTGCATCTTTCGCTGCAGTCCGGCGACGATCTGATCCTGAAGCGGATGAAGCGGCGGCATTCGCGCAGCGATGCGATCGATTTCTGCGCCCAGGTGCGGCGCTTGCGGCCGGACATCGCGCTCGGCGCCGACATCATCGCGGGCTTTCCGACCGAAACCGAGGAGATGTTCGCGCCGCTCGCAGGATCTGGTGGACGAATGCGGCCTGACGTTCCTGCATGTGTTTCCCTATTCCGCCGCGTCCCGGCACGCCGGCGGCGCGGATGCCGCAGGTTTCGGGCCAGAAATTCGCGATCGCGCCAGGCGCTTGCGGGCGAGCGGGAGGGGCTGCGCTGCAACGACGGCTCGCATCGGAAATCGGCGCGACGCGCCAGGTTCTGATCGAAAGTGCCACGCAGGGCCGCACCGAACATTTTCTCCCCGTGGCGATCAGCGGAGAGATGCCCGGCGCGGTGCGGGCACTGACGATTGCAGGAAATGACGGTGCGCGGCTGACTGTAGGGGGGCCTCTCACTCGCCCGTCGTCGCCCGGCTTGACCGGGCGATCCAGTACGCCGCGAGCTCTCGATTGATCATGAGCTTCTCTGGAATACTGGATCATCCGCTTTCGCGGATGATGACGGTGGCAGTCTACTCCCCGTTCCACCCGCAGGCCCTAAGCCGCTCATGCATATGGCCGGCGCCGGTGCCGTCACGCGCACCGGGTCCTTGTTCCTGGAAATCGGGATCACGATTTCGCGGGAATGCAGATGCAGGCGCGGCTCGCCGAAACGCGGGTGAGTTTTTCGTTGCGCAGGCGGCGTAAACTTGCCTGCGTGCCGAATATCGTCGCCGACGATCGGCCAGCCCATCGCGGCCGCATGCACCCGCAATTGATGGGTGCGGCCGGTGACCGGCTGGCTCCCAGCGCGCCAGCCAGCGTGCGGGGAGGGGGGTCCACACGGGCGGTGTGCTCCCGATCCCCGCGTCCCCAGCACTTTCCAGTTGGTGACGCCGACTGGCCTTCCGGATCGGGCTTCTGCCACCAGCCGCGCTCGGCATTGAGGCGGCCGAGCGGCATGTCGATGGTGCCTTCGATCCTCGGCCGGGCCGCCTTCGACCACCGCCCAATAGGTCTTTGAAATTTTGCCGTGCTTGAACAGGAGGCCGAGCGAGGCGGTCGCCTTGCGATGGCGCCCAAGCACGAGGCAGCCGGAGGTATCCTTGTCGAGCCGGTGGGCGAGAACCGGCGGACGCGGCAGGCCAAATCGCAGCGCATCGAAGGAGGATTCCAGATTGGCGCCGCCCTTGGGGCCGCGATGCACCGGCAGCCCTGCGGGCTTGTCGATCACCAGCATCAGCCCGTCGCGATGGAGCACACGGGCCTGGATTTCCTCCGCGGTCAATTCGGGAACATTCATCGATCGGTCAAGACTTTCGCTCATGGCGCGAAACCGCTAACACACCCCCGACATGAACGATACCACCTCCGGAAAAGACCAAACTGAGCTGGTGGCGGCGGCTATCCAGCGGCCTGAAGCGCACCTCGAGTTCGCTCGGAACCGCGGTGGCCGATCTCGTCACCAAGCGCAAGCTCGACCGCGCGATGCTCGAGGATATCGAGGACGTGCTGCTGCGCGCCGATCTCGGAACCGAGGTCGCCGCGCGCATCGCCGCCGCGGTCGGCGTCGGCCGTTACGACAAGGCGATCTCGGCGGATGACGTCAAAACCGGTGGTCGCGGCCGAAGTCGAGAAGGTCCTGGTTCCGGTGGCAAAACCGCTTGTCGATCGACGCGGACGCAAAAGCCGTTCGTCATCCTCGTGGTCGGCGTCAACGGTTCCGGCAAGACCACCACCATCGGCAAGCTGGCGGCCAAGTTCAGCGCCGAAGGCCGCAAGGTGATGCTGGCGGCCGGCGACACCTTTCGCGCCGCCGCGATCGAGCAGCTCAAGATCTGGGGCGAGCGCACCAAATCGCCGGTCATCGCGGGCGCGCAGGGTTCGGATTCCGGCGAGCCTTGCCTTTAACGCGCTGACCGCGGCGCGGGAGGGAAAGCTCGACGTGCTGCTGGTCGATACCGCCGGCCGGCTGCAGAACAAGGCCGAATTGATGAACGAGCTTGAAAAGGTCGTTCGCGTCATCAGGAAGGTCGATGCTTCGGCGCCGCATGCGGTGCTGCTGGTGCTCGACGCCACGGTGGGACAAAATGCGCTGTCGCAGGTCGAGGCGTTTCAGCGTACCGCGGGCGTGACGGGCCTGGTGATGACAAAACTCGACGGCACCGCGCGCGGCGGCATCCTGGTGGCGCTTGCGGAAAAGTACAAACTGCCGGTGCATTTCATCGGCGTCGGCGAGGGCATCGACGATCTCGCGCCGTTCACCGCGCAGGATTTCGCGCGGGCGATCGCAGGGATCGAATAGGCCTCATCCGTCGAGATGCACGCGAGACGCGCGCTCCTCAGGATGAGGGAAGAGCAACGGCCAATATCCTCATCCTGAGGAGGTGCGAAGCACCGTCTCGAGGATGGCAACGCGACGAATCTGACGGAATCGAATGATGGACAAGACCCAGCCGCATCCGCTGTTCAAGCTCGCGACCGAACTCGGGTCCGCTGCTGGTGTTCTTCGTCGCCAACGCCAAGTTCCATCTGTTCGTCGCCACCGGCGCCTTCATGGTGGCGATCGTGGCGGCGATGATCGCCTCTTACGTGGTGACGCGGCACGTGCCGCTGATGGCGCTGGTCACCGGCGTCATCGTCATCGTGTTCGGCACGCTGACGCTGGTGTTGCACGACGAGACCTTCATCAAGGTCAAGCCGACCATCATCTACGGCCTGTTCGCCGCCATTCTCGGCGGCGGTCTGCTGTTCGGCCGTTCCTTCATCGCCATCATGTTCGATCAGATGTTCAATCTCACGCCGCAGGGCTGGCGCATCCTCACCATGCGCTGGGCGCTGTTCTTTTTCGCCATGGCGATCCTGAACGAAGTCATCTGGCGCACCCAGACCACCGATTTCTGGGTCGCGTTCAAGGCGTTCGGCGTGATCCCGCTGACGATGGTTTTCGCGATCACGCAGATGCCGCTGATCAAGCGCTACCATCTCGAGCCGGTGTCGCTGCGAAGCGAGCGAGGCGGCGGAGGCCGGCGACGTGATCGAAGGGGTGAGTCGACGACGTCATCCGGGACGCGGCGCCAGAGAGGCCGTTCAAGATCCGGCGATGGCAATTCAAGACCCGGCCTTCAGCGCCTTGTCGATCTCGACCCTGAGCACGGTGTCGATATTGTCCGGCGTGACCGGGCCGACCATCTTGTAGACGATGGTGCCTTCGCGCCCGACGATGAAGGTCTCCGGCACGCCATAGACGCCCCATTCGATCGCGGCGCGGCCGTTGGCGTCGACGCCGACGATGCCGAACGGATTGCCGTAGCGGCCGAGGAAGCGCCGGGCGTTGTCGGGCGAGTCCTTGTAGTTGATGCCGACGATCTGCAGCCGCTTGTCCTGGCCGAGCTCGGTCAGTAGCGGCGCCTCGTCGTGGCACGGCACGCACCACGACGCCCAGACGTTGACGACGCTGACCTTGCCCTTGAACACGGCGGGATCGAGCCCGGGCATCTGCGCGCCGTTATTGACGAGGCCCGGCAGCGGCGGCAGGGCGGTTTGCGGCGCGGGGTGGCCGATCAGGGCGGAAGGGATTCGCGACGGATCGCCGTTGCCGAGCCGGAACCAGAAGATCGCGGCCAGCAGCCGCGAAGGCGAGCAGCGGCAGCGCCATCAGCCAGGCGGCGTGCGGCTCGCGGAGCTGGGCACGATGTCATGGTCTGACGATGGGCTCGCTCATCGGATGTCCGCCGCGCTGCGCCCGGAGCGCCTGACGACGCCGCTGGCTTCGAGTTCGCGCAGGCGCTGCTTCTGGCGGCGATAATCGATCGCGATCCAGACAATCAGGATCAGCACCACGGCCGTCACCAGCATATAGGATGTCACGATGAAGGAGCGCGTAGGGACCAAGCGACATCGCCGTTCACGCCGAACGCTGGCTGGCTTGCGTCACCTGCGTACTTGCATCAATTGCAGCGCGCGCACCCGGCGGCGCAGGATCTCGTTGCGCATCGCCGCCAGATGCAGCGTGACGAACAACAGCGAAAACGCCACCGCCATCACCAGCAGCGGAATCAGGAAGGCGCGGTCGAGCGACGGGCCGCCCATCCGCATCACCGAGGCCGGCTGATGCAGCGTATTCCACCAGTCCACCGAGAATTTGATGATCGGCAGGTTGATGGCGCCGACCAGCGTCAGGATCGCGGCGGCGCGCGCGGCGCGCGACGGATCTTCGACCGCGCGCCACAGCGCGATCAGGCCGAGATACATCAGAAACAGGATCAGCACCGAGGTCAGCCGCGCATCCCATTCCCAATAGGTGCCCCACATCGGCCGGCCCCACAGCGAGCCGGTGACCAGCGCGAGAAACGTGAAGGCCGCGCCGATCGGGGCGGCGGCCTTGGCGGCGACATCCGCCAGCGGATGCCGCCACACCAGCGTGCCCAGCGCTGCCAAGCTCATCACGCCCCAGACGAACATCGACAGCCAGGCATTCGGCACATGGATGAACATGATCTTCACGGTGGCGCCCTGCTGGTAGTCGTCGGGCGCCATCGCCGATTGATAAAGGCCGATCAGCGAGCAGAACAGCGGTGGCAGCCGCAAGCCACGGCAACAGCGCGCGTGGTCAGCGTCAGGAACCGGGTGGGGTTGGCGAGATCGATCAGCGTCATGGCATCCTGTTAGTGGTGCGGCCGCCGCAGGCAATCAGCATTGTGCTGTTTCAGTTGCGGTCTCAGCGCAGAGTTGATCAGGCCAATCCGCTTCGGGATATGCTCAGTCCAGCCCGTGCCGCAGGCTCGCGGCGGCGGCGAACGGTCCGATGACGAAACTGACCAGCGACAGCGCGCACAGGATCGAAAACGGCGCGCCGAACGACAACGGCTCCGCTGATCGCGGCCTCGCGAGGCGGCGACGCCGAAGATCAGCACCGGGATCGACAGCGGCAGCACCAGCACCGCCAGCAGCAGTCCGCCGCGATGCAGTGTCACGGCCAGCGCCGCGCCGATCATGCCGGTAAAGGTCAGCGCCGGCGTGCCGGCCAGCAGCGTCAGCGCGACGGCCGACGTCGAGCTGGCGTCGAGATTCAGCAACAGCCCCAGCACCGGGGTGGCGATGACCAGCGGCAGTCCCGCGGCCAGCCAGTGCGCCAGCGCTTTTGCCGCGCAGGCCAGTTCCAGCGGCGTCCGGCTCATCACGATCAGATCGAGCGAACCGTCGTCGTGGTCGGCCATGAACAGCCGGTCGAGCGTGAGCAGGCTTGCGAGCAGCGCGCCGAGCCAGAGGATCGCCGGACCGAGCCGCGTCAGCAGCGCGAGATCGGGTCCGACCGCGAACGGCATCAGCACCACCACGGTGAGAAAGAACAGCACGCCGATCAGCGCGCCGCCGCCGACGCGCAGCGCGATCCGGATGTCGCGGCGAATCAGTGCGGTCAGGCGCGGTCACGATGCGCCCCCGATCCGCAATTCGCGTTGCGGCGAATCCCCAGCGGCGCGTGGGTTGCGGCGACGATCAGGCCGCCGCGCGCGAGATGGTCGCCCATCAGCGTGGCAAACAGGCTCTGCCCGGCGGCATCGAGCGCCGTGGTCGGCTCGTCCAGCAGCCAGATCGGCCGCCGCACCGCGAGCAACCGGGCGATCGAGAGCCGCCGGCGCTGTCCGGCCGACAGATACGCCGCCGGCAAATGGGCGGCATGATCGAGCCCGACCGCGACCAGGCTTTCGGCCGGCATTCGACGCCTCGCCGCCCAGAAAATCGCGCCAGAAGCCGAGGTTTTCCGGCACGCTCAGCGCCGGTTTCATCGCGTCGCGGTGGCCGAGATAATGCGCCTGTTCGGGCAGGGTCAGTTCTGGCTCGCCGCCCTCCAGATCGATCGATCCGCCGGACGGCGTCAGCAGGCCGGCGATCAGCCGCAGCAGCGAGGTTTTGCCCGATCCATTGGGGCCGGTGACGGCCAGCGCTTCGCCCGAGGCGGCCTCGAAAATCGAGGCCGGAAAACACCTCCCGGCCGCCCCGCACGCATCTGATGCCGCGTCCCGAGAGCCGCATTTTGCCCTTTCACAGCCCTCTCAAAACTGATGGGTACCGCATCAGAATTTGTGGGTGGCGCATGCTGCGGCACGATTGTCGGTGTGGCGGTGCCTCTGGAAAGATTCTATAAGCCGGAACTTGATGCAGCACACAATCCGCGGCTGCAAGCCATCAGGCCAAGCCTCGCCGACGGTGTTTAGATACCCTTGCCGGGTATAACTGATCAATTGGGATTGCCTCACATGACCTCGCTCGACAGCTTCAAATGCCAGAAGACCCTCAAGGTCGGCGGCAAGACCTACGTCTATTACAGCCTGCCCGCCGCCGAGAAGAACGGTCTGAAGGGGATTTCCAAGCTTCCCTATTCCATGAAGGTGCTGCTGGAAAACCTGCTGCGCAACGAAGACGACCGCACCGTCAAGAAGGCGGACATCCTCGCGGTCTGCGAAGTGGCTGAAGAAGCGCAAGCTCGAACATGAAATCGCGTTCCGCCCGGCGCGGGTGCTGATGCAGGATTTCACCGGCGTGCCGGCGGTGGTCGATCTCGCCGCGATGCGCAACGCGATGCAGGCGCTCGGCGGCGACGCGGAAAAGATCAATCCGCTGGTGCCGGTCGATCTCGTCATCGACCACTCGGTGATCGTGAACTTCTTCGGCGACAACAAGGCGTTCGGCAAGAATGTGGTCGAGGAATACAAGCAGAACCAGGAGCGCTACGAATTCCTGAAATGGGGCCAGAAGGCGTTTTCGAATTTCTCCGTGGTGCCGCCCGGCACCGGCATCTGCCATCAGGTCAATCTCGAATATCTGGCGCAGACGGTATGGACCCGGAAGGAGAAGCTGACGGTCGGCAAGAAGACCGGCACCTTCGAGGTCGCCTATCCGGACACGCTGGTCGGCACCGATTCGCACACCACCATGGTCAACGGCCTTGCCGTGCTCGGCTGGGGCGTCGGCGGCATCGAGGCGGAAGCCGCATGCTCGGCCAGCCGCTGTCGATGCTGCTGCCGGAAGTGGTCGGCTTCAAGCTCAAGGGGCAGCTGAAGGAAGGCGTCACCGCCACCGACCTGGTGCTGACGGTGACGCAGATGCTGCGCAAGCAGGGCGTGGTCGGCAAGTTCGTGGAATTTTTCGGCCCCGGCCTCGATCATCTCTCGGTCGCCGACAAGGCGACCATCGGCAACATGGCGCCGGAATATGGCGCGACCTGCGGCTTCTTCCCGGTCGATGCCGAGACCATCGATTATCTCAAGACCTCGGGCCGCAAGTCCGACCGCGTCGCGCTGGTGACAGCCTATGCCAAGGCGCAGGGCCTGTTCCGCACCGCCAAATCGCCCGATCCGGTCTTCACCGAGACGCTGACACTCGATCTCGGCGACGTGGTGCCGTCGATGGCCGGACCGAAGCGTCCCGAGGGCCGCGTCGCGCTGCCCGCGGTCGCGGAGGGTTTCGCCGCGGCGATGGCCAGCGAATACAAGAAGGCCGCCGATGCCTCGCAAGCGCTATCCGGTGGAGAATCGCAATTTCGATCTCGGCCATGGCGACGTGGTGATCGCGGCGATCACCTCCTGCACCAACACCTCCAATCCGAGCGTGCTGATCGGCGCCGGGCTGCTGGCGCGCAATGCCGCCGCCAAGGGCCTGAAGGCAAAGCCCTGGGTCAAGACTTCGCTGGCGCCGGGCAGCCAGGTGGTCGCGGAATATCTTGCCAATTCCGGACTGCAGCTCGATCTCGACAAGGTCGGCTTCAATCTGGTCGGCTTCGGCTGCACCACCTGCATCGGCAATTCCGGGCCGCTGCCGGAAGAGATTTCGAAGTCGATCAACGACAACGGCATCGTCGCCGCCGCGGTGCTGTCGGGCAACCGCAACTTCGAAGGCCGCGTCAGCCCGGACGTGCAGGCCAACTATCTGGCCTCGCCGCCGCTGGTGGTGGCCTATGCGCTGGCCGGAACGGTGACGAAGAATCTCGCGGTCGAGCCGATCGGCAACGGCAAGGACGGCAAGCCGGTGTATCTGAAGGACATCTGGCCGACGACCAAGGAAATCAACGCGTTGATGAAGAAGTTCGTGACCGCGACGATCTTCAAGAAGCGCTACGCCGACGTGTTCAAGGGCGACACCAACTGGCGCAAGATCAAGACCGTCGAGAGCGAGACCTATCGCTGGAACATGAGTTCGACCTACGTGCAGAACCCGCCTTATTTCGAAGGCATGAAGAAAGAGCCGGAGCCGATCGTCGATGTCGTCGACGCGCGCATTCTGGCGATGTTCGGCGACAAGATCACCACCGACCACATCTCGCCGGCCGGCTCGATCAAGCTGACGTCGCCGGCCGGGCAAATATCTCTCCGAGCACCAGGTGCGCCCGGCCGACTTCAACCAATACGGCACGCGGCGCGGCAATCATGAAGTCATGATGCGCGGCACCTTCGCCAATATCCGCATCAAGAACTTCATGCTGAAGGGCGCCGACGGCAACATTCCCGAAGGCGGCCTGACCAAGCACTGGCCCGACGGCGAGCAGATGTCGATCTACGACGCCGCGATGAAGTACCAGGCCGAGAAGGTGCCGCTGGTGGTTTTCGCCGGCGCCGAATACGGCAACGGCTCGTCGCGCGACTGGGCCGCGAAGGGAACGCGGCTGCTCGGCGTCCGCGCCGTGATTTGCCAGAGCTTCGAACGCATCCATCGCTCCAATCTCGTCGGCATGGGTGTGCTGCCGCTGACCTTCGAGGACGGCGCGTCCTGGCAGTCGATCGGGCTGAAGGGCGATGAGACGGTAACGATTCGCGGGCTTGCAGGGCGATCTGAAACCGCGCCAGAAGCTGACGGCGGAGATCGTCTCGGGCGATGGCTCGCTGCAGCGCGTCTCGCTGCTGTGCCGGATCGATACGCTCGACGAGCTCGAATACTATCGAAACGGCGGCATCCTGCACTACGTGCTGCGCAAGCTGGCGGCGTGATGCGAATCGTTATCGGTGCCTCACTGCGAAGTGAGTGGCGAGCGAAGGGGAGGCGGCCTATGAAAGGCCGCCTTCTTTGCATTCGAAGGCCGGCGCGATCAGGTTGACCGTCAACGGCGAGAATGCGATCAACGGCGGCACGCGGAAGTTCTCCCGGTTTCCAGTATGACAGCGATGATGGCCTATAATTGTATTTCGCGGTGGTCGGGTGCGCTTGGCGTCTGCGCGATCGTGGCAATCGTCCGTCCAGCCCTTGCCGAACCGCGCGCGGTGGTGGAGCTTTTCACGTCGCAAGGCTGCTCGTCATGCCCGCCCGCCGACAAGATCATCGGTGAGCTCGCCAAGGATCCATCGGTGATCGCGTTGAGCATGCCGATCGATTACTGGGATTATCTCGGCTGGAAGGACACGCTGGCGGACGCGCGCTTCAGCGCCCGCCAGAAGGCCTATTCGCTGATGCGCGGCGATCGCGAAGTCTATACGCCGCAAGTGGTCGTCAACGGCGTCGGCCCATGTGATCGGCAGCGACCGCGCCGGCATCGAAAGCGCGATCGGCGACTACCAGGAAGACCGATGGCGTGATGTCGGTGCCGGTTTCGATGACGCTGGCCGGCAAGCAGATCAATGTTTCGGTGGCGGCCTCCAGCAAGGGGCCGACCGCGATGCATGGCGAAATCTGGATCTGCTCGATCTCGAAGGCGGTGCCGATCTCGATCGGGCGCGGCGAGAATCGCGGTCGCGAAGTCACCTACTACAATGTGGTGCGCAACCTGCTGAAGGTCGGCGACTGGAACGGCAACTGCCGGGCAGCTGGACCGTGCCGCTGGAAAATATTTCCCGCGAGGGCATCGATGCCGCGGTGGTCTATGTCCAGGACGGCAGCCGCGACAGGCCCGGCCCGATGCTGGGCGCGGCCTATACGTCGCTTCACTGATTGATCTCACCGAGACTGCTTCGCGCGGGCGTTTCGGTCGCAGGCCGATGACCTTGCTGGCAACCGGCCCGTCATGCGCCGTCTGTGATTACCGACGCCATCGCATATGGCGACGCCGACGTGGTATTCCAAACGAAAAACGGGAACCCCAAGAAACCAAAAAGAAAAAGGACCAACTCGCGTTGGCCCAGTGTGGGGTATAAACTAGCTGCGAACAGGCCCGATCCTGACGACCCCGGGGGGCTGGGGGCTGAGGAATCCGGAACCGAAAGGACCGGGCCAACGCAGGGTTTTCTTGTCGCAATCCAGAAGGGCGGTCGATGGGCGGAAGTTGGGCGGTATTATGATTCCGCTAACGATCCCGTGACGGCCTGATGTGCAATTCCGGTCGGATTCCTCGCCGGATGGGCGAACCGTCGGTCGCAGGCGAATTCGAGCGCACCCGCCACGGCCCTCTTGCAGCGGCGCGTCAGTTGGCGCAATCATGTCGCCGAGATGACAGGAGGACGCTCCATGAGTTCGATGTCGGAGGAAGCCGATCCAAGCGAGGTACGCGCAGCGGCGCGCAATGCCGCTGCGGGGCCTTGCCAAGCCGGGTGACGTTCAATCGTCTCGAACTCAATCGCATCTTGAATCTGTACGGGCGCATGGTCGCCGACGGCGAGTGGCGCGACTATGCCATCGATTTTCTGCGCGACCGCGCGGTGTTCTCGGTATTCCGCCGCGCCTCCGAAGTTCCGATCTACCGCATCGAAAAGGATCCGCGGCTGGCGCGCAAGCAGGGGATCTACAGCGTGATCTCGGCGAGCGGCCTGATCCTGCGCCGCGGCCATGAGCTCGACCGCGTGTTGCTGGTGATCGACCGCAAGCTGGCGGTGGTCTAGCGCGGGTGCGGTTCCTAGCGCATCAGGCGATCACCGGGGCTATGATGCCGCCGGCAACGTGTTTCCGCCCTCGCCGAGGGCGCGCTGCATCATCACGGTGTCGAGCCAGCGGCCGAACTTGAAGCCGACATTCGGATGGGTCCCGATCATCTGGAATCCGCATCTGGATATGCACGCCGATCGATCCGGCATTGGCGGAATCGCCGATCACCGCGATCATCTGGCGATAGCCGCGGGCCTCGCATTCGGCGATCAGCCTTTGCAGCAATTGCAGGCCGATCCCGCGCCGATGGATCGCGGGCTGCAGATAGACCGAATTCTCCACCGTGAAGCGATAGGCCGGCCGCGGCCGGTAGGCGCCGGCATAGGCGTATCCGACCACGCGGCCTTCGAGGGCGGCGACGAGATAGGGAAAGCCGCCGTCCATCAGCGCGCCGAAACGCCGCGTCATCTCGGCGAGATCCGGCGGGATCAGCTCGAACGTCGCGGTGCCGTAGCGGACCGCGTGCGCGTAGATCTCGGTAATGGCGGGCAGGTCGGCGGCGACGGCGGGTCTGATTTCGAGCGCGGACATGGCGCGAAGACTATTTTTGTCCGATCGCAAAAGAAAAGCCCCGGCCGCGAGGCCGGGGCTTCGGATTTCATCCGCTCAAGGCGCGGGCGATCAGTCGCGCTGGCCGAGCAGTTGCAGCAGCAGCGTGAACAGGTTGATGAAGTTCAAGTAGAGCGACAACGCGCCGGTGATCGCCGCGCGTTCCGCCACGTCACCGCCCTGCGAGGCATAGCCGTAGATGTAATCGTTCTTCAGCCGCTGGGTATCCCAGGCGGTGAGGCCCGCGAACACCAGCACGCCGACCACCGACACCATGAACTGCAGCATCGAGCTGGCGAGGAAGATATTGACCAGGCTCGCGATGATGATGCCGAACAGGCCCATGATCAGGAACGATCCCATCCCGCTCATGTCACGCTTGGTGGTGTAGCCGTAGAGGCTCAGCGCGCCGAACGGTCGCCGCGGTGATGAAGAACACCCGCACGATCGAGGTGTGCGTATACACCAGGAAGATCGACGACAGCGAAATGCCCATCAGCGCCGAGAACACCCAGAACAGCATCTGGGCGGTCGCCGGCCGCAGCCGGTTGATGCCGGCCGAGATCACGAACACCATGGCCAGCGGCGCCAGGATGAACAGCCATTTCAGCGGGCTGACGAACATCGCGTAGCCGAACGGCGTCAGGAAGGCGTTGCCGATCTTGGCCGCGGCGCCCGACGGATCGGTCGGTCACCGCCGCCATATAGACGCCGAGCGCGGCAAGGCCGGTGATGGCCAGGCCGATGCTCATGTAATTGTAGATGCGCAGCATGTAGGCGCGCAGACCGGCGTCGACGGTCGCGGCGTCAACGCGCCCGGCGGCCCGGCCGAAAGGAGAAGCATAGTTGCGGTCTAGGTCCGACATGGTCGAATTCCCGTTGGTTGTCCGGCGGAGCGCAAGGGGTTTGCGGCGCCGGCTCAGAAATCTATCCCAGATACCGCCGATTCGCTGACATTAATTTTGCGTCATCAAACCGGCGTCTGGCCCTGGCTGATATGTGGGAAACTAGCACATTCGCTGCAAGCTTCCATGCGCGGCTGAATGTCGCTCCGCAGCGCGAGATTGGTCTAGGCGCCATACCAGCGCTCAACGCTGCGGCGTCGATTGTATACAATTTATATCATAAATTCCGCAGCACGGTGGCCGGCTTCTGGTTCAGGGCCAGCAACGTGCCGGCAAGCCCCAGTCCCACCGTGACCACCAGCGCCGCCGCCACCACGCCGGCGGCGCTGCCGGCCTGCCAGATGAAGCTCAGCGTCATCAGCCGGGTCACGATCAGCCAGGCCGCGACGGAGCCCGCGATCACGCCGAAAACCGCGGTGGCAAAGCCGATCATCAGATATTCCAGCGCATAGGCGCCGAGCAGCCGCGCCCGCGTGGCGCCTAGGGTCTTGAGGATGACCGCGTCGTAGACCCGATGGCGATGGCCGGCGGCGAGCGCCCCGCCCAGCACCAGAACGGCCGAGATCAGCGTGACCGCGCTGGCGCCGCGGATCGCCAGCACCAGGTTGGTGACGACGGCGCCGATGGTTTCCAGCGCCTCGCGGACCCGCACGCTCGTCACCATCGGGAATGCGTCGGCTACCGATTTGATGATCCGGGCGTCGCCGGCGGGGTCCGGGTGGGTTTCGGTCAGTGTCGCGATATGGGTATGCGGCGCGCCCTTGAAGGCGTTGGGCGAGAACACCAGCACGAAATTGATGCCGAGGCTCTGCCAGTCGATCGTGCGCATGTTGCCGATGGTGGCCGGGATATCGCGGCCGAGCACGTTGACGACGATCTCGTCGCCGATCTTGAGCCTGAGCCCGTCGGCGATCTTCTTCTCGATCGAGACCAGCGGCGGCCCGTCATAATTCGCGCCCCACCATTTGCCCTCGACGATCTTCGAGCCTTTGGGGATTTCGCCGGTGGAGGTCAGGCCGCGGTCGCTCTGCAGCACCCATTCGGCGTCGGTCGAAGGCTTGAGGTCTTCCGCCTTGACGCCGCGGGCGGCGACGATGCGTCCGCGCAGCATCGGCACGTCCTCGACGGTCGATTGCGGCGCGGTCTGTTTTGAGGAACGCGGCGAAGCGGTCGGCTTCGGTGGCTGGGAATATCGATGAAATAGAACGACGGCGCGCGGTCGGGCAGCGCGGCCAGGAATTGCCGCCGCAGATTGCCGTCGATCTGGGTGATCGTGACCAGCACGGCCAGACCGAGGCCAAGCGACATCACCACCGAGGGCGTCAACGCGCCGGGCCGGTAGATGTTGGCGATCGCCAGCCGCAGCATGGTGATGCGGGTACGCGGCAGGCGGCGCGCCAGCGCCATCAGGACGGCGGCGATGCCGCGCAACAGCGCGAACACCACGATCGAGGAAGCGACGAACACCGCCGCGACGCGCTTGTCATAGGCGAGCCCGATCACCACCGCCGACCAGCAGCGCGATCACCGCGGCCATCAAGGCGAGATAGCGCCAGCGCGGGCGATGCCATTCGCTGGTCACCGCTTCGCGAAACAGCGCCGCCACCGGTACGTCATGCACCCGGCCGAGCGGCCACAGTCCGAAGGCAAGTGCGGTCAACAAGGCCATAGACGAATGACAGCACCAGTTCATCGGGATGCAGCGCCGGTACCACCGGCAGCGGCAGCAGCTTGCCGAACACACCGACGATGATGAACGGCAGCGCCGCGCCGGCGGCAAGCCCGATCACCGAGCCGATCACGGCGAGCACGATCACTTGCGTGAGATAGATCGTGAAGACGTCGCGGCCGGTGGCGCCCAGCGCCTTGAACGTGGCGATCACGTCGCGGCGGCGATCGATATGGCTCTTGACGGCGTTGGCGACGCCGACGCCGCCGACCAGCAGTGCGGCAAGGCCGACCAGCGTGAGGAACTGGGTGAAGCGGTTGATGGTGCGTTCGAGCTGCGGCGAGGCATTGTCGCGGGAGCGGATTTCCCAGCCGGCCTGCGGCAACGCATTTCTCGCATCGTCGACCAGCGCGAGTCACCGCGCGATCGTCGGCCGCGTTGTCCGGCAGCTTCACCCGATAGATCCAGCGCACCAGGCTGCCGGGCTGCAACAACCCGGTCGCGCGCAAGCCGGCCTCGCTGACCAGGAATCGGGGGCCGAAGCCGACCCCGCCGGCAAGCTTGTCCGGTTCGGCGTCGACGACGCTGCGGATTTGAAAGGTCGCGTTGCCGATGGTGACGCGGTCGCCGATCTTGAGATCGAGCCGCGCCAGCAGGGTCGGAATCGGCCGCCGCGCCGAATGCGCCGTCGCGCTCGGCCAGCAGATCGGCCACCGGCATCGTCGGATCGAGCGTCAAGTGCGCCGAGCATCGGGATAGGTGCTGTCCACCGCCTTGAGCTCGACCAGCGCGAGCCGGCCGTCGCCAGTGCGCGCCATGCCGCGCAGCGTCGCCGCTACCGATACTTCGCCGCGGGAACGGAGAAACGCGATTTCATCCGGTTTGGCTTCGCGCTGGAACAGGGAGAAGGCGACGTCGCCGCCGAGCAGCGTGCGGCCCTCGCGCGCCAGTCCCTCGCTGAGGCTGGCCGCGACCGAGCCGACGCCGGCAATCGCCATCACGCCGAGCGCGATGCAGGCGATGAAGACGTAGAAGCCGCGCAGGCCGCCGCGCAATTCGCGCAAGCGCATAGCGCAGCGGAAGCGATGCCGCGCGGTTGCCAGGGACCGGTTCGGCGATCAGCGTCATGATGCGGTGATCGCGATCCGTCGACCTGGCCATCGATCCGGCCCGAGCGCAGCCGCACCACGCGATCGCAGCGTTGCGCCAGCGACGTGTCGTGGGTCACCAGCACCAGCGTCATGCCGCGCTCGGCGTGTTTGGTGAACAAGCAGGTCGACGATCTGCTTGCCGGTGGCTTCGTCGAGATTGCCGGTGGGCTCGTCCGCCACCAGGATGGCGGGATCGGGCGCCAGCGCGCGGGCAAGCGCGACGCGCTGCTGCTCGCCGCCGGACAATTGCGTGGGATAGTGATGCAAGCGGTCGCCGAGGCCGACCGATGTCAAGTTCCTGCGCCGCGCGCCGCGATGCATCGGGATTGCCGGCCAGTTCCAGCGGCACCGCGACATTTTCCAGCGCCGTCATGGTCGGGATCAGATGGAACGACTGGAACACGATGCCGACCTGGCGGCCGCGAAAGCGCGCCAGCGCATCCTCGTCGAGGGCATTGAAAGGGGTGCCGTTGACCACCACCTCTC
Source organism: uncultured Pseudomonadota bacterium (assembly GCA_963729395.1). Lineage (GTDB taxonomy): Bacteria > Pseudomonadota > Alphaproteobacteria > Rhizobiales > Xanthobacteraceae > Bradyrhizobium. The sequence continues at coordinate 62,999 of CAVSOS010000016.1, forward strand.
CGCTGTCAGGACGCTCCAGTCCCGCCATCACCATCAGCAGAGTGGATTTCCCCGAGCCTGACGGTCCGATCAGGCCGATCGCCTCGCCCGATGCCACGCGCAGGCTGATATCCTTGAGGATGTGAACGCGCGCCGCGCCCGTGCCGAGCGAGAGGTTGACGTTCGAGATGGAAATGGTGTCCGGCTCGAGGCCGGCCAATGACGAGGGTTCGATGAGACTGTCCATGGCTCGGTCATATGGTACTTCCGGCGGCGCGGTCGAGAGGCGGGCGGCGGATGTTCGTGCACATGCTCGTGTTGGGCCTGGCGTTGATGGCGGCGGGAACCGGCGCTCTCGCCCAGGCCTCGGCGGCCGATTGCGGCCAAGGCCGATCAAGATGGTCGTGCTCGGCGATTCGCTGAGCGCGGGCTTGGCCTTGCCGGGCTCCGACGCGTTCCCGGCGCAGCTACAAAAGGCGTTGAAATCCAACGGGATAGAGGTTGACATGATCAACGCCGGGGTGTCCGGCGATACCAGTTCCGGCGGCCGTGACCGGCTCGACTGGTCGGTGCCGGAGGGGACCGCAGGCCGTGATCGTCGAACTCGGCGCCAACGATGCCTTGCGCGGCATCGATCCCGCGGTCACCCGCGCGGCGATTGTCGGACATCTGTGACCCGGCTGAAGGCGCGCGGGATCGCGGTTCTGCTGTGCGGGATGGTCGCGCCGCCGAATTACGGCAGCGATTATGCCGCCCGCTTCAACACCATCTATCCGGATCTCGCCAAATCGTTCGGGGTGCCGCTGTATCCGTTTTTCCTCGAAGGCGTCGCGGCCGACGCCAAGCTCAATCAGGCGGACGGCTTGCATCCGACGGCGGAGGGCGTCGACGTGATCGTCAAAAAAATGTTGCCCACGGTGCAGGCATTTCTCGGCACGATATCCGGGCAACGCAGTTGAAAAACGGGCAGCGATAACCCTAACGCGGTGTTTTCCCGGCAGCTTTCGGTCTGTTAACGCCGGCATGCTTCGCAGAGTCACATAACTACGGTAGAAATCAGTATCGGTGATTCGTCACCGGGTTTGTTACAGGGCATGATCTTTCCCGAAAACCGGTGTCCACTTTCGGGATCAGGCCTCAGCATCGGGAGTCTTGCGATGCCGCGTTTGTTTACTGGACTGGAAATTCCGGCCGAGATCGGCCAGACGCTTTCCAATTTGCGTGGCGGCCTGCCGGGCGCGCGCTGGATCGATCCCGAAAATTATCACGTCACCTTGCGCTTCATCGGCGATATCGACGGCATCGCCGCCAACGAAATCGCCTCGCTGCTGGTTCGGGTCAATCGCAAGCCGTTCGAGGTGGCCGTGCAGGGCCTCTCGAGCTTCGGCGGAAAAAAGCCGCGCGCGGTGGTGGCCCAGGTCGTGCCGAGCCGGCCGCTGATCGAGTTTCAGGCCGAACTCGAGCGGCTGATGCAGCGCATCGGGCTCGATCCGGAGGGGCGGAAATTCACCCCGCATGTGACGCTGGCGCGGCTGCGCGACGCCTCCAACCAGGACGTCGCGGACTATCTGTCGGTGCGCGGCTATTTCCCGACCCGGGTGTTCACGGCCTCGCGCTTCGTGCTGTTCTCGTCGCGCGCCTCCACCGGCGGCGGGCCCTATGTGGTCGAGGATTCCTACGCGCTGAGCGCGTAATCGCACCTGCTTGCCCGCTCCACGGCCGTCGTCACCCGGCTTGACTCGAGTGACCCGGTATTCTCGGAATTGATAGGCTGGAACCGAGATGCCGCGGCATCCCGGACCCCGCTTTCCGCGAAGGACGGCGACGCAGGGGTCGACATCAAAGCTGCATAGCCCCTGCACCAATTCGCGGCTTGCATTTTTCTTCAGCTTAGGGCCGTAAGAGGGGCCATGTTGTCTCACCCCGTCCGCCTCGTTCCGCGCCCATTATCAGGCCCTCGTCTCCTCCGGCGCGATCGAGCCCGACGCCGCGCAGGAGGAGGTCGCGGAGGCCTTCGCCGACCTCGAGCAGCGGCTGTCGAGCTACAAGCCGCTGCGCAAGCAGGGCCTGCTCGGCCGGCTGTTTGCCGACAAGGACGAGGCGCCGCCGCGCGGCCTCTACGTTCACGGCGAGGTCGGGCGCGGCAAGACCATGCTGATGGACATGTTTTTCCAGCAGAGCCCGGTCGAGCACAAGCGCCGCGCGCATTTCCACGAATTCATGGCCGAGGTGCACGAGCGGATCTATGGCTTTCGCCAGAACATCGCGCGCGGCGAGATCGCCGACGGCGATGTGATCGCGCTCACCGCCGCCTCGATTTTCGACCAGGCGTGGCTGTTGTGTTTCGACGAATTCCACGTCACCGACATCGCCGACGCGATGATCCTGGGACGGCTGTTCGCCAAGCTGTTCGAACTCGGCACCGTGGTGGTCGCGACATCCAACGTCGCGCCCGACGATCTCTACAAAGGCGGCCTGAACCGGGCGCTGTTCCTGCCGTTCATCGCGCAGATATCCGATCATATGGAGGTGCTGCGGCTCGATGCGCGCACCGATTTCCGGCTGGAAAAGCTCGCAGGCGTGAAAATGTGGCTGGTGCCGGCCGGACGCGAGCCGCCGACGCCGCCCTCGACAAGCGCCTGGATCAAGATGACCGGCAATGCGCTCGTGCAAGTCGCGCGAAATCTCGATCAAGGGCCGCGTCCTGCACGTGCCGTGCTCGGCGCACGGCGTGGCGCGATTTTCGTTCGCGGAATTGTGCGAAAAGCCGCTCGCCGCATCCGATTACCTGCGGCTCGCGCACGACTATCACACCATCATGATCGACCGCATTCCGGTGATGGATTATGCCGAGCGCAACGCCGCCAAGCGGTTCATCGCGCTGATCGATACGCTGTACGACAACGCGCGTGAAGCTGATGGCGTCGGCGGAGGCCGATCCGCTGTCGCTATATCGTCGCGACCGAGGGCAATGAGGCGAACGAGTTCAAGCGGACGTCGTCGCGGCTGATCGAGATGAGTTCGGAGATCCTATCTGGCGCTGCCCCACGGCCACAAGGATTCCGCGGCCAGCGGCTCCAGCACGGGGCTGGTGGAGACATGACGCGCGTAGTCATTCCGGGGCGCGCAGTAGCGCGAAGCTCAGGCCCGCAATTGTGCGTCCGGGATCTCGGTCCTACGGACCATCCCGGAACTGACGCAAGCGACTGATCGAAATCGAGGCAAGGCCGACAATTGAGCACGCCCCGACTTGAACGGGTCGGTCGAAAGGGATAACCAGCCAGTCAAGCTTCCTTCCACCCACCTTCCTCTGTACGTTCAAAGGACAGATTTCCCATGGCGCGCGACAAGATTGCTTTGATTGGCTCCGGTCAGATCGGCGGAACGCTGGCTCACCTCATCGGCCTGAAGGAACTGGGCGACGTCGTGATGTTCGACATCGCCGAGGGCGTGCCGCAGGGCAAATCGCTCGATATCGCGCAGTCCTCGCCCGGTCGACGGGTTCGACGCGCATTTCACCGGCGCCAACTCCTATGAGGCGCTCGACAACGCCAAGGTCTGCATCGTCACCGCCGGCGTGCCGCGCAAGCCCGGCATGAGCCGCGACGATCTGCTGAGCATCAATCTCAAGGTGATGGAGCAGGTCGGCGCCGGCATCAAGAAATACGCCCCCGACGCCTTCGTCATCTGCATCACCAACCCGCTCGACGCCATGGTGTGGGCGCTGCAGAAGGCCTCCGGCATGCCGCACAAGAAGGTGGTGGGCATGGCGGGCGTGCTGGATTCCTCGCGCTTCCGCTATTTCCTCGCCGACGAATTCAACGTCTCGGTCGAGGACGTCACCGCCTTCGTGCTCGGCGGCCATGGCGACACCATGGTGCCGCTGGTGCGGTATTCCACGGTGGCCGGCATTCCGCTGCCCGATCTCGTCAAGATGGGCTGGACCTCGCAGGCGCGGATCGACGAGATCGTCGATCGCACCCGCAATGGCGGCGCCGAGATCGTCAACCTGCTGAAGACCGGCTCGGCGTTCTATGCGCCGGCGGCTTCCGCGATCGCGATGGCCGAGAGCTATCTCAGGGACAAGAAGCGCGTGCTGCCCTGCGCCGCCTACCTCAACGGCGAATACGGCGTGAAGGACATGTATGTCGGCGTGCCCGTCGTGATCGGGTCGAAGGGCGTCGAGCGCATTGTCGAGATCGAGCTCGCCGGCAAGGACCGCGAAGCATTCGACAAGTCGGTCGGCGCGGTGCAGGGTCTGGTCGATGCCTGCAAGAAGATCGCGCCCGATCTGCTCGGCCGCTGATCCTGACTCGGCTGATGGCGGCGATGATCCTCGCAATCCGAGTTGCGCGTGCGCGATCTGGTATAAGGCATGATTCCAGGGATTTGAATTGCACTATGTGGCATGGTATACCAGCGCCAACGCGTTCGTATTGCGCAGAGGTTCGGGAGCGTCCAATGAATATCCATGAATACCAGGCCAAGGCGCTGCTGCACGAATTCGGCGTGCCGATCTCCAAGGGCGTGCCGGTGCTGCGGGCCGCCGATTCCGACGCGGCCGCGAAGACGCTTGCCCGGCCCGATCTGGGTGGTGAAGAGCCAGATCCACGCCGGCGGCCGCGGCAAGGGCAAGTTCAAGGAGGCCTCGGCCGGCGACAAGGGCGGCGTCCGCATCGCCAAATCGGTCGCCGAGGTCAACGAATTCGCCAAGCAGATGCTGGGCGCGACGCTGGTCACGGTGCAGACCGGCCCGCACGGCAAGCAGGTCAACCGGCTCTACATCGAGGAAGGCTCCGACATCGACAAGGAGTTCTATCTCTCGATCCTGGTCAACCGCGAAACCTCCGAAGTGTCGTTCGTGGTCTCCACCGAAGGCGGCGTCAACATCGAGGACGTCGCGCACAACACTCCCGAGAAGATCGTGACGCTTCTCGGTCGATCCGGCGACCGGCATCATGGCGCCATCACGGCCGCACCGTCGCCAAGGCGCTGAACCTGTCCGGCGATCTCGCCAAGCAGGCGGAAAAACTGGTGACGCAGCTCTATGCGGCCTTCGTCGCCAAGGACATGGCGATGCTGGAAATCAATCCGCTGGTCGTCACCAAGCAGGGCCAGCTGCGGGTGCTCGATGCCAAGGTATCGTTCGACGACAACGCGCTGTTTCGCCACCCCGACGTGGTGGCGCTGCGCGACGAGACCGAGGAAGACGCCAAGGAGATCGAGGCCTCGAAATACGACCTCAACTACGTCACGCTCGACGGCAACATCGGCTGCATGGTCAACGGCGCCGGCCTTGCGATGGCGACGATGGACATCATCAAGCTCTACGGCATGGCGCCGGCGAATTTCCTCGATGTCGGCGGCGGCGCCAGACAAGGAAAAGGTCGACGGCGGCGTTCAAGATCATCACCGCCGATCCCAACGTGAAGGGCATCCTGGTCAATATCTTCGGCGGCATCATGAAATGCGACATCATCGCCGAGGGCGTGGTCGCCGCGGTGAAGGAAGTCGGGTCTGAAAGTGCCGCTGGTGGTGCGGCTCGAGGGCACCAATGTCGATGCCGGCAAGAAGATCATCCGGGAATCCGGCCTCAACGTGCTGCCGGCGGACGATCTCGACGATGCCGCGCAGAAGATCGTCAAGGCCGTGAAGGGAGGCTGAGCCGATGGCCGAGGACCATCTCGCCGCACCGACGCCGCTGGAAGAGCATCGCAAGCTCGCCGTGTTCGCGGGCGAGTGGAGCGGCGAAGAGATGGTGTATCCGTCGCGCTGGACCGCGGGAGGGCCGGCTACCTCGCATGTCACGGCCCGCATCGATCTCAACGGCTTTTACCTGATTCAGGACACCCGCCAGATCCGCGACGGCAAGGAAACCTTCGCCACCCACGGCGTGTTCACCTATGACCGCGAGGATCGGCTTTACAAATTATTCTGGCACGATTCGCTGGGCTATTATCCGCCGTCGCCGGCCTCGGGCGGCTGGACCGGCAAGAGTCTGATCCTGGTGCGCGGCTCGCTGCGCGGCAATGCGCGCCATGTCTATGAAGTCATCGACGACAAACCTACACCATGAAAATCCAGTTTTCGCCGGACGCCGAAGGGTGGGCCGACGTGCTCACCGGCGTCTACCGGCGAATCCAACTGACCCCTGACCGCATCGTCTCGCGAAAGCAATCCCAACCATGTCCATCCTGATCGACAAAAATACCAAAGTCATTTGCCAGGGCTTCACCGGCAAGAACGGCACGTTTCATTCCGAAGCCGCGATCGCCTACGGCACCAAGATGGTCGGCGGCACCTCGCCCGGCAAAGGCGGCGCGACGCATCTCGGTCTGCCGGTGTTCGACACCGTGGCCGAAGCGCGCGAGAAGACCGGCGCCGATGCATCCGTGATCTATGTGCCGCCGCCCGGTGCCGCGGACGCGATCTGCGAAGCCATCGATGCCGAAATCCCGCTGATCGTCTGCATCACCGAAGGCATTCCGGTGCTCGACATGGTGCGGGTGAAGCGTTCGCTCTCCGGATCGAAATCACGGCTGATCGGGCCGAACTGCCCGGGCGTGATGACCGCGGGCGAATGCAAGATCGGCATCATGCCGGCGAACATCTTCAAGCCCGGCAATGTCGGCATCGTCTCGCGCTCGGGCACGCTGACCTATGAAGCCGTGTTCCAGACCACCCAGGAGGGCCTCGGCCAGACCACCGCGGTCGGCATCGGCGGCGATCCCGGTCAAGGGCACCGAATTCATCGCCGTGCTGGAAATGTTCCTGGCCGACCCCAAGACCACCTCGATCGTCGATGATCGGCGAAATCGGCGGTTCGGCCGAGGAAGACGCCGCCCAGTTCCTCAAGGACGAAGCCAAGCGCGGCCGCAAGAAGCCGATGGTCGGCTTTATCGCCGGCGTGACGGCGCCTCCCGGGCGCCGCATGGGCCATGCCGGCGCGATCATCTCCGGCGGCAAGGGCGACGCCGGTTCCAAGACCGCGGCGATGGAATCGGCCGGAATTACCGGTCTCGCCATCGCCCGCGCGGCTCGGGCACACGCTTGTCGAAAAATTGAAGTCTTAATTCAGTTCTTCGTTCTTTTCGGCGCGAACATTCGCCTTAAATAGGGTAGAAGGTCCGCTATCACGCTGATCCGGTGTCCGGATCGGCGGTTGGCGCCGTTATTCCATGCGCGAATCGAAATCACCAGGACGCAATCATGTCTCGCCAAGACGCGAATGCCGCATTTGCTCTCTCCTCGTTTCTCCAGGGAACCAACGCCCCCTACATCGACGACATCTACGCCCGCTACGAGAAGGACCCCGCCTCGGTCGACGCCGAATGGCAGGAGTTCTTCAAGAGCCTGAAGGACCAGCCGGCCGACGTCCTGAAAAACGCCGAAGGACCGTCCTGGGGCCGGGACAACTGGCCGCTGACGCCGCGCGACGACCTGACCTCCGCGCTCGACGGCAATTGGGCCGAAGTCGAAAAGGTCATCGGCGGCAAGCTCGCGGCCAAGGCCCAGGCCAAGGCTCAGACCAAAGGCGCTGAGGCGGTCGCGGCCGACGTCCACCAGGCGACGCGCGACTCGGTGCGCGCCCTGATGCTGATCAGGGCCTACCGCATGCGCGGCCATTTCCACGCCAGGCTCGACCCGCTCGGGATCGAGCCGCCGCGCGATCGCGAGGAACTCGATCCACGCTCCTACGGCTTTGTGGAGGGCGATTTCGACCGCAAGATCTTCCTCGATCATGTGCTCGGCCTCGAATACGCCAGCTTGCGCGAAATCGTCGCGATCTGCGAGCGCACCTACTGCCAGACGCTCGGCGTCGAGTTCATGCACATCACGAATGCCGCGCAGAAGGGCTGGATTCAGGAGCGCATCGAGGGACCGGACAAGGAAATCAGTTTCACCCGTGAGGGTCGCCGAGCCATCCTGATGAAGCTGGTCGAGGCCGAAGGCTTCGAGAAATTCTGCGATCTCAAATTCACCGGCACCAAGCGCTTTGGTCTGGACGGCGGCGAATCGCTGATCCCGGCGCTGGAACAGATCATCAAGCGGGGCGGCAATCTTGGCGTGAAGGAAATCGTGGTCGGCATGCCGCATCGCGGCCGCCTCAACGTGCTGACGCAGGTGATGGGCAAGCCGCATCGCGCGCTGTTTCATGAATTCAAGGGCGGCTCCGCCAATCCAGACGCGGTCGAAGGCTCCGGCGACGTCAAATATCATCTCGGCGCGTCGTCGGACCGCGAGTTCGACAACAACCGGATCCATCTGTCGCTGACCGCCAATCCGTCGCATCTGGAGATCGTCGATCCGGTGGTGCTCGGCAAGGTGCGCGCCAAGCAGGATCAGCATGGCGATCCGCCGGACCAGCGCATTTCGGTGCTGCCGCTGTTGATGCACGGCGATGCCGCGTTCGCCGGGCAGGGCGTGGTGGCGGAATGCTTCAGCCTGTCCGACCTGAAAGGCTACCGCACCGGCGGTTCGCTGCATTTCATCGTCAACAACCAGATCGGGTTCACCACCTATCCGCGCTATTCGCGCTCCTCGCCCTATCCGTCCGATGTGGCGAAGATGATCGACGCGCCGATCTTCCATGTGAACGGCGACGATCCGGAAGCGGTGGTGTTCGCGGCCAAGGTCGCGATCGAGTTCCGGCAGAAATTCCACAAGCCGGTTGTGATCGACATGTTCTGCTATCGCAGGCACGGTCACAACGAAGGCGACGAGCCGATGTTCACCCAGCCGGTGATGTACAAGAAGATCGCGACGCATCCGACTACGCTCGAGATCTATTCCAGGCGGCTGATCGCCGAAGGCGTGATGACCGAGGGCGAGATCGACAAGGCCAAGGCCGACTGGCGCGCCCGGCTCGATGCCGAACTCGAGGCCGGTTCCGGCTACAAGCCCAACAAGGCCGACTGGCTCGACGGCAAGTGGGCCGGGTTCAAGTCGGCGGATCAGGAGGAGGATCCGCGCCGCGGCGTTACCGGCGTCGATGTCGCCGAATTGAAGGATATCGGCCGCAAGATCGCCAAGGTACCCGATGGGTTCAGGGTTCACCGCACCGTGCAGCGGTTTCTGGAAAACCGGGCCAAGGCGATCGACACCGGCGTCGGGATCGATTGGGCCACCGGCGAGGCGCTGGCGTTCTGCACCCTGCTGGAGGAAGGCCATCACGTCCGGCTGTCGGGCCAGGACAGCGAGCGCGGCACTTTCTCGCAACGGCACTCGGTGCTGATCGACCAGGAAGACGAGAGCCGTTACACGCCGTTCAATCATCTCGGCGGCAATCAGGGGCATTACGAAGTCATCAACTCGCTGCTCTCGGAAGAAGCGGTGCTCGGCTTCGAGTACGGCTATTCGCTGGCGGAGCCGAAGGCGCTGACGATCTGGGAAGCGCAGTTCGGCGACTTCGCCAACGGTGCGCAGGTGTTGTTCGACCAGTTCATCTCGTCGGGCGAGCGCAAATGGCTCCGCATGTCGGGCCTCGTCTGCATGCTGCCGCACGGCTATGAAGGCCAGGGGCCGGAGCATTCGTCGGCGCGGCTCGAACGCTTCCTGCAGCTGTGCGCCGAAGACAATATGCAGGTGGTCTATGCCACCACGCCGGCGAATTTCTTCCATGTGCTGCGGCGTCAATTGCATCGCGAGATTCCGCAAGCCCCTGATCCTGATGACGCCGAAGTCGCTGCTGCGGCACAAGCGCGCGGTATCGCGGCTCGATGAAATGGGTGCCAACACCACCTTCCATCGGCTGCTCTACGATGACGCGGCGATGCAGCCCGACGAAAAGATCAAGCTGGTGAGCGACGACAAGATTCGCCGCGTCGTGCTGTGTTCGGGCAAGGTCTATTACGACATCTACGACGAGCGCGAAAAACGCGGCATCGACGATGTCTACATCATGCGCGTCGAGCAGCTTTATCCGGTGCCGCTGAAGGCGCTGGTGCAGGAGCTCGGTCGGTTCAAGAATGCCGAGCTGGTCTGGTGCCAGGAAGAGCCGCGCAATATGGGCGCCTGGCACTTCATCGAGCCCTATCTCGAATGGGTGCTGAACCAGATCAACGCGCCGAACAAGCGTCCGCGCTACGCCGGGCGCGCCGCGGCTGCGGCGACGGCCACCGGCTTGATGACAAAGCATCTGGCGCAGCTCAAGGCCCTGCTGGACGAGGCGCTGAACTGACAAATTTGTAATCCGTCATGCCCCGCGAAAGCGGGGCATCCAGTAACCGCGCCGCTTTCATTGGATCGGGACCGTCACGGACTACTGGATCGTCCGCTCTCGCGGACGGTGACCGCACAGGATTGAGGAAGCAGACAATGACTGAAATTCGCGTTCCGACGCTCGGCGAGTCCGTCACCGAGGCCACCATCGGCCGCTGGTTCAAGAAGGCCGGTGACGCCGTCGCGGTCGATGAACCGCTGGTCGAGCTGGAGACCGACAAGGTCACCATCGAAGTGCCGGCGCCATCGGCGGGCACCCTCGGCGAGATCGCCGCCAAGGATGGCGAAACCGTTGCCGTCGGCGCGTTGCTCGGACAGATCAATGACGGCGCGGCGGGAGCCGCCAGGCCGGCCGCAGCGCCCGCACCCGCCAAGGCTGCCGCCGCTGCTCCGCCATCGCCGCCGCCCGCGGCCGCAGCACCTGCCGCCGCCGCTCCGGTACAGAAGGCGCCACCGGCTGACGCGCCATTGGCGCCTTCGGTGCGCAAGATATCGGCTGAAAGCGGGATCGATGCCGCCACCGTCCCTGGTTCGGGCAAGGATGGCCGCGTCACCAAGGGCGACATGCTCGCCGCCATCGAGAAGGCAGCATCGGCGCCGACACCGGTCAATCAGCCCGCCGCTGCGGTCCAGGTTCGCGCGCCATCGCCTGCCGACGATGCCGCGCGCGAAGAGCGCGTGAAGATGACGCGGCTGCGCCAGACCATCGCGCGCCGGCTCAAGGACGTGCAGAACACCGCGGCGATGCTGACCACCTTCAACGAAGTCGACATGAGCCACATCATGGCGATGCGCGCCCAGTACAAGGAAGTGTTCGAGAGGAAGCACGGCAGCAAGCTGGGATTTATGGGCTTCTTCACCAAGGCCTGCGTGCAGGCGCTGAAGGACATTCCGGCGGCCAATGCCGAGATCGACGGCACCGACCTGATCTACAAGAATTATTATCACATCGGCGTCGCGGTCGGCACCGACAAGGGTCTGGTGGTGCCGGTGGTGCGCGATTGCGACCGCAAGTCGATCGCCGAGATCGAAAAGAGCATCGCCGATTTCGGGCGGCGCGCCCGCGATGGCCAGCTCAAGATCGATGAGATGCAGGGCGGCACCTTCACCATCACCAATGGCGGCATCTATGGCTCGCTGATGTCGACGCCGATCCTGAATGCCCCGCAATCCGCCATTCTCGGCATGCACAAGATCCAGGACCGCCCGGTCGCGATCGGTGGCAAGGTCGAGATCCGCCCGATGATGTATCTGGCGCTGTCCTACGATCACCGCGTCATCGACGGCAAGGAAGCGGTGACGTTCCTGGTGCGGGTCAAGGAGAGCCTGGAAGATCCGGCGCGGCTGGTGCTGGATCTGTAACGCGTCCCGCACCTTGATGTCTTGAGGGGAATGATGTCGCCGTTGCCGACTGAAATCGTGATGCTCGTATTGGGGGCTGCCCCGGTGCTGGTGCAGATGTTCCTGCAATCGATTTCCTCGGCGGTAGAAATGGGCGCCAGCTGTGGGGAAAAATCTTGACCGACAAAGTAGCCATCATCACCGGCGGTAGTCGTGGCATCGGCCGTGCCGCCGCGATCGCGGTCGCGGCACGCGGATTTCGCGTCGTTGTCGGCTATGTCAGCAACAAGGCCGCGGCCGATGAAGTCGTCGCGCGGATCGGCGCCAGCAACGGCAAAGCCATCGCGGTCAAATGTGATGTCGGCAGCGAAAAGGACATTCTCGCGCTCTTCAAGGCCGCCGACGATTTCGGGACGCTCGGTGCGCTGGTCAACAATGCGGGGATCGTGGGACCGACGGCGCGGGTCGAGGATATGTCGGCCGAGCGCATCGCGCGGATGATGGCCGTCAACGTCACCGGCAGCATGCTTTGCGCGCGCGAAGCGGTGAAGCGGATGTCGACGCGCCACGGTGGCAAGGGCGGCGTCATCGTCAATATTTCGTCGGTCGCGGCAAGGCTTGGTTCGGCCAATACCTATGTCGATTACGCAGCCTCCAAGGGCGCCGTCGATTCATTCACCGTCGGCCTCGGCCACGAAGTCGCCGGTGAGGGCATTCGCGTCGCGGCAATTCGGCCCGGACTGATCGATACTGAAATCCACGCCAGCGGCGGCGAGCCCGATCGCGCCCACCGGCTCAGTCACATGGTGCCGATGAAGCGCGTCGGCACGGCCGAGGAAATCGCCAACGCCATCGTCTGGCTGATGTCGGATGATGCCTCCTACGTCACCGGCACCATCCTCGATGTATCGGGCGGGCGTTAGCACCTGTCACACTGTTCAGCTACAGGACTTCAATCATGGCCACTTACGATCTTGTTGTCATCGGCACCGGTCCTGGCGGATATGTCTGCGCGATCCGCGCGGCGCAACTCGGCATGAAGGTCGCCGTGGTCGAGAAGAACGCAACGCTCGGCGGCACATGCCTCAACGTCGGGTGCATGCCCTCGAAGGCGCTGCTGTATGCCTCCGAGATGTTCGAGGAGGCCGGCCATTCATTCGCAAAGATGGGTGTCAGCGTCGCCGCGCCGAAACTCGATCTTCGCTCGATGATGAATTTCAAGCAGCAGGGCATCGACGGCAACGTCAAGGGCGTCGAATTCCTGATGAAGAAAAACAAGATCGACGTCATCAGCGGCAAGGCAAAGATACTCGGCACCGGCAAGGTCGAGGTCACGGGCAGCGACGGCAGGACCCAGACCGTGGAGACGAAAAACATCGTCATTGCGACCGGTTCCGATATCGCGCGGCTGAAGGGTGTCGAGATCGATGAAAAGCGCATCGTGTCCTCGACCGGGGCGCTCTCGCTCGACAAGGTGCCGGGGAAGTTATTGATCGTCGGCGCCGGCGTGATCGGGCTCGAACTCGGCTCGGTGTGGCACCGGCTCGGGGCGCAGGTTACCGTGGTGGAATTTCTCGATCGCATCCTGCCGGGCATGGACGGCGAGGTGGCCAAGCAATTCCAGCGCATTCTCGAGAAGCAGGGCTTTGCGTTCAAGCTCGGCACCAAGGTCACCGGCATCGACACGTCGGGCAAAACGCTCGTCGCTCAGGTCGAGCCGGCCTCCGGCGGCAAGGCGGAGGCGCTGGAAGCCGATGTGGTGCTGGTCTGTATCGGCCGCGTCCCCTACACCGAGGGTCTCGGCCTCAAGGAAGCAGGCGTCGCGCTCGACAATCGCGGTCGGGTGCAGATCGACGCGCATTTCGCGACCAGCGTGAAGGGCGTCCATGCGATCGGTGACGTCGTCGCGGGCCCGATGCTCGCCCACAAGGCGGAGGATGAAGGCGTCGCCTGCGCGGAAATTCTCGCCGGCCAGGCCGGCCATGTGAATTACGATGTGATACCCGGTGTTGTGTATACCACGCCGGAAGTGTCGTCGGTCGGCAAGACCGAGGAAGAACTGAAGCAGGCCGGCATCGCCTACACCATCGGCAAATTCCCGTTCACGGCCAACGGCCGCTCCAAGGTCAACCAGACCACGGAAGGGTTCGTGAAAGTTCTCGCAGATGCGAAGACCGATCGCGTGCTCGGCGTGCACATCGTCGGCCGCGAAGCCGGCGAAATGATCCACGAAGCGGCAGTTCTGATGGAATTTGGCGGTTCTGCGGAAGATCTCGCGCGCACCTGCCATGCGCATCCGACGCGTTCGGAAGCCATCAAGGAAGCCGCGCTTGCAGTCGGCAAGCGAGCGATCCATATGTGATCCACGCTGCGGCGCAGGCCGGGGCCGGGATGACATCGATGATGCGCCGCCTTCTTCAACCGGTCTGGGTTCTGCTTGCGGTCATTTTCCTGATCGAGGCTTGGCTGTGGGATCACCTCGAGCCGATCGTGGCCTGGGTGGTGGCGCGGATTCCGCTGCGCGCCTTCAAGCAATGGCTCGCCGATCGCGTCGACACATTGTCGCCGGCGATGACGCTGATCGTCTTTGTCGTACCGGTGATCCCGCTGTTTCCACTGAAGCTGGTCGGCCTCTGGTTGCTCGCCCATGAACATTGGATCAGCGCCATCCTCACCATCATCTTCGCAAAATTCCTCGGTGTCGGCGTCGCGGCTTTCGTGTTCGACGTGACCCGGCCGAAATTGCTGGAAATGGAGTGGTTTGAAAAGCTCTACGAGTTTATCATCGCATTGAGGGCCAAGGCCCGGGCACTGGTCGCGCCGATCATGTTGCAGCTCAAAGAGACGCTCGGCGGCGGCGGCGATGGCTGGTCATCGCGGATGTTGCGGCTGATCCAGCGCTTCCGCAAGCGTGTGCACGAAGCGCGTTAGCTTCCGCCTTCTCGCGATGGAGAAGATTATGGCGCGGTCGGCTCGCATTCGAACCCCGGTGCTGGACGTCGCCTATGAGCAGAGCGGTCCCGCCGGCGGGCTACCGGTTCTGCTGCTGCATGGTTTCCCCTATGACGTCAGATCGTTCGACGGCGTCGTAGCACTCGTCAACGCGGCGGGCTTCCGCACCGTCGTTCCCTGGCTGCGCGGCTATGGTGGCACCCGGTTTCTGTCGGCGGACACATTGCGGTCCGGTGAACAGGCAGCGCTTGGTCAGGATCTGCTGGAGTTGCTGGATGCGCTTCGCATTCAGAAGGCGGTGCTTGCCGGATATGATTGGGGCGGCCGCGCCGCCTGCGTGGTTTCGGCACTATGGCCGGAACGGGTGGCAGGCCTCGTCAGCTGCACGGGTTACAATATTCAGGACATCGCGAATTCGCGCAGGCCGGCCGATCCGGCGCAGGAGGCGCGGCTCTGGTATCAATATTATTTTCATACCGAACGCGGCCGCAACGGTCTGACCGAAAAGCGCCGCGAGATATCCCGGTTGCTGTGGAAGATGTGGTCGCCGACCTGGGCGTTCGACGACGCGACGTTCGAGCGGACGGCGGGGTCATTCGACAACGAGGATTTTGTCGATGTCGTTATTCATTCGTACCGGCACCGGACGTGCGCCGTCGCCGGCGACCCGCGCTACGCGCCGGTCGAAGCGCGGTTGGCCGCGCAGCCCGACATCGATGTTCCGGCCATCAATCTGCATGGCGCGGCAGACGGCGTGACGCCGGTCGGGAGATCGGAATCCCACGGCAAACATTTTACTGCGGCATATCAGCGCCGCATTTTGGAGAATGTCGGCCACAACGTGCCGCAGGAGGCGCCGCAGGCCTTTGCCGACGCGATCCTGCAGCTTTGCAAGGATGCGTCGGCTTGAGCCCGCGTGATTCCGAAAAGCGAAAATCGATTTTCGAGCGCGTTGCTCTAATCAGGCCTCAGGGCAGATGCAGCAAATGCGGAACGAAGATGCCGAGCGCGGTAATGCCGATACCTGCCAATGTCAGGATCCCCGATATCCAGGCCAGCGCCACGATGCCGGTGATGATGGTTCCTGACGCCAGCACGATGCCGATCTGAAACGCCGCCGAGGCAAGCTCGAAGTGGTGATACTTCGCCTCCGCAAGGTCACGCTCTTCCTCGGCGTGCTTGGCGCGTTCGGCCAATTGCTCGGTGCCTTCGCCGGTTTCGGGCTCGGAGCGATAGCGCGCCGCGGTCTTCTGCCACTCGTCGATCTGCTTTTGCGCCGCAGCTTTGGCGGCATCGTCGCTCGCGGCACCGAGGCCTAGTTTGGACTGTTCCGATGCGGTCTGGACGACGGTGCGGCGGATACTCTTGGCTTGAAAGAACGCCCACAGGTTCGACAATTCGACATTCTTGCTGATCGATTCGGTCTGGGCGCCCTTGCCCAAGGTTTCCGACAGCGCCAGACACAGCGCGATTATCGCAATCAAAAGCGCGATCTTCCTGTTTTCGCTGGAGGCTTCCTTGGCCTGATCGGCCTGCTCCATGCTCTCATGTGCGCTCATAATGATTCCCCCTCCGTGCTCAATAAGACCACGATTGCCGAACAATACCGCTCGCGCAAGAGGCAAGCGGATGTAGCGGCAACTTGGCCCGGTCGAAAGCTGCGCGCGGTCTCAGGCGCGGGGATGCGCGGTGCGGTACACTTCGAACAGCCGTTCGGTGTCGATTCCGGTGTAGATCTGGGTGGTGGAAAGCGACGCGTGGCCGAGCAGTTCCTGGATCGCACGCAGGTCGCCGCCGCGGGTCAGAAGGTGGGTGGCAAAGGAATGCCGCAGCGCATGCGGCGTCGCGCTGTCGGGCAGGCCCAGCGCGCCGCGCAGCCGTTCCATGGTGAGCTGAATGATACGCGGGCTCAGCGGGCCGCCCCGGGCGCCGACGAAGATCGGCCCTTCCGGCGGCAGCGGATGCGGACACATCGCCGTATAGTCCTGGACTAGCGCCAGCACGTTCTGCAGCACCGGCACCATGCGCGTCTTGTTGCCCTTGCCGGTCACTACCAAAACATCGCCCGCGCCGGGTGCCGGCACGTCGCGGCGCTTCAGCCCGAGCGCTTCGGAGATGCGCAGGCCCGATCCATACAACAGCGCCATCACCGCGGCGTCGCGCGCCCAGATCCAGGGATCGCGGGATTCGCCGGCGCGCTCGTCGGCGTCGGTGAAACGCTTGGCCGCCGCCATCTGGATCGGCTTCGGCAAGCTCTTGCCGACCTTGGGGGCGCGGATCGCCGACAGCGCGCCGACCTTGCCCTTGCCTTCCCGTTCGAGGAAGCGCCCGAACGAGCGCAACCCTGCCAGCGCCCGCATCAGCGAGCGCCCGCCGATATCGTCGGCGCGCCGCATCGCCATGAAGGCCCTGACATCGCTGGCTTCGAGCGCCGCAAAGCGGGCAAGCGTCACCCGCGCGCCCCAATGCTCGCAGAGAAAGACCAGACATTGTCTGAGGTCGCGGGCATAGGCCTCCGAGGTCTTCGGCGACAGCCGTCGCTCGGCGCGCAGATGCGACAGCCAGCGCGTCATCTGCAGCGCGATGTCGTCGGCGGCGGAGTCAAGTTCGACTGGTTGAATGGCGGCAGCCTGATTGGCCATGGGATTCTCGAAGCGAGGCTTTCGAATGGCCGATACTATCACACCCCGTTCGTTTACCTTTGGTGAACCGCTCCGATCGGTTCGGATATTCGCGCCAGTGCCGGGTCCCTTGCTGGCCACCTACAGCCGGTGACCTTAAATGGGTTGAAACCCTTTCGAGTTGATTTGCATGGACCATTCCACGCGTGCCGGCATGTCCTCAGCATCATCGACGCGCGTCGTCGATGTGCTGGTGCCGGTCGCGCTCAATCAGGCGTATTCCTACCGGGTGCCACGCGGCATGGAGCTCAAGCCGGGCGATGTGGTCTGCGTGCCGCTCGGCCCCCGCGAGGTGGTCGCGGTGGTATGGGCGGAGAACGCCAATCCCGATCCGCGCCTGCACAATCGCCTCAAGGACGTCGGCGAAAAGCTCGATGTGCCGCCGCTGAAAGCGGAATTGCGCGCGCTCGTCGACTGGGTCGCCAACTACACGCTGTCGGCACGCGGCATGGTGCTGCGCATGACCTTGCGTATGGGCGATCATCTCGGCCCCGAGCGGATGCGGATGGGCGTGCGCCTCATCGGCGAGCCGCCGCCGCGCATGACCCCGGCGCGGCGGCGGCTGGTCGAAATCCTGTCCGACGGTCTGCTGCACGGCAAGTCCGAAGCCGCCAAGGAAGCCGGTGTCAGCGCCGGCGTGATCGACGGTCTCGTCGATGAAGGCACGCTGACAACAGAACCGATGCCGCGCGCGCTGCCGCCGCCGGCCCCCGATCCGTCGTTCGCCGAGCCTGATTTTTCGCGCCAGCAGCGCACCGCAGTAGATGCGATGCGGGCGCTGGCGGCGAACGGCAGTTTTCATGTCGCGCTGCTCGATGGCGTGACCGGTTCGGGCAAGACCGAAGTCTATTTCGAAGCCGTTGCCGAAGTCATCCGCCGCGGCAAGCAGTCGCTGATCCTGATGCCGGAGATCGCGCTGACCGGACAGTTCCTCGACCGTTTCGCGCGGCGTTTCGGCGTGCGGCCGCTGGAGTGGCATTCCGAACTGACCCCGCGCACCAGGCAACGCAACTGGGCCGCGATCGCGGCGGGCGAAGCGCCTGTCGTGGTGGGCGCGCGTTCCGCGCTGTTTCTGCCCTATGCGAATCTCGGCTTGATCGTTGTCGATGAAGAGCACGACCAGGCCTACAAGCAGGACGAAGGCGCACATTATCATGCCCGCGACATGGCCGTGGTGCGCGCGCATATCGCGAAAATTCCCATCGTGCTGGCGTCGGCGACACCGTCGATCGAGTTGGAGGTCAATGCGCGCAAGGGCCGCTATCAGCGCGTGGCGCTGCCATCACGGTTCGGCGGCCAGCATATGCCGCATATCGAGGCGATCGATCTGCGGCGCGAACCGCCGGGGCGCGGCCGCTTCATCTCGCCACGGCTGGCCGAACAGATTCAGATCGCCGTCGAACGGCGCGAGCAGGCGCTGTTGTTTCTCAATCGCCGCGGCTACGCGCCGCTGACCCTGTGCCGCGCCTGCGGGCATCGCTTTGCCTGCACGATCTGCGATGCCTGGCTGGTGGATCACCGCTTTCGCCAGCGTCTGGTTTGCCACCATTGCGGCTTCTCGATGCCGCGTCCGCAGGTCTGTCCGCATTGCGCGGCCGAGGAATCGCTGGTGGCGGTCGGTCCGGGCGTCGAACGCCTGCAGGAGGAAGCCGCCAACCTGTTTCCGGACGCGCGCACCATGGTGCTGTCGAGCGATTTGATCACGTCGATCGAGACCATGCGCACCGAATTGAACGAGATCGCGGAAGGGCGGGTCGACATCATCATCGGCACCCAATTGGTGGCGAAGGGCCATCATTTTCCGCGGCTGAATCTGGTCGGCGTGGTGGACGCCGATCTCGGGCTCGGCAATGGCGATCCGCGCGCCGCCGAGCGGACCTTTCAGTTGCTCAATCAGGTGATCGGGCGCGCCGGGCGCGATCAGGGCCGCGGCGTCGGCTATCTGCAGACCCATCAGCCCGAACATCCCGTGATGAAGGCGCTGGTGGCGTGCGACCGCGAGGCGTTTTATGCCAGCGAGATCGAGGCGCGTGAGCGCGCCGGATATCCGCCGTTCGGCCGGCTCGCAAGCCTGATCATTTCCGCGGGCGATCGACCCACGGCCGAGAGTTTTGCGCGCCGGCTGGCCGCGGTCGCCCCGCTCGACGAACGGATCCAGGTGCTCGGACCCGCCGAAGCCCCGCTCGCCGTGATCAAGGGCCGCTATCGTTTCCGGCTGCTGGTGAAGGCGCTGCGGTCGGTCGACCTGTCGGAATACTTACGCGAATGGCTGGCGGCCGGCCCCAGGACGAAGGGCAATCTCAAGCTCGAGGTCGACGTCGATCCGCAAAGTTTTTTGTAGGGCAGACGACTGGGCTTCCCACGAAAGAAAAAGCCTGCCGTCATTGGCGACGGCAGGCCTGTTTCGGCGTGCAGGAAATTCTGCGGCCGTACTGGACGCAACGCTTACCGAACGAATGGGCGTTCCGACGCCTGCTTTGGTTACATGACCTCGGCGACCACGAGGCCGACGCCGGAGCCGGTGATACCGACCGCGCGCGCTGCGGCGGTCGACAGATCCAGCACGCGGCCACGGACGAACGGGCCACGGTCATTGACCGTAACGATGACGCTGCGGTCGCCGTGGGTCACCCTCAGCTTGGTGCCGAAGGGGAGCGAACGGTGGGCGCAGGTCAGAGCGTTCTGATTGAAACGTTGGCCAGAGGCGGTCCTGCTGCCGGATTCGTTGCCGTAAAACGAGGCCATCCCCGAGAAGCTGCGTCCGGAGCCCGACGACGGGGCGATCGCGGCGTTGGCGTCGCGCCAGGAGCCGCCGCCGTTACTGGCTTGGTGGTGGTAATGCAGGTGGAAGTGATCGTGATAGTGATGATAGCGATGGGCCGAGGCCTCGGTGGTGGTTCCGCCGACCAGAACAGTTGCGGCGAAAAGCGCTACCGCCGTGCGCGAATTCCCCCGCGCCGGATTTTTAGATCTCTGCATAATAATTGTCCCTCAACGCAGTATTGCCACATATGTGACAAGTGGAACCCCCGCCCCGTGTTGCCCGGCTGCCGTTTGGTGTCTTAATAAGGCGTAAACGGGGCAGTAATTCATTTTGTTTCTGGCTGAGACATCTTGTTACTGCCGACGGCTAATCGACTGGTGTTCCCTTCTATTGTGCTTTAACCAAATTTTAATTTGGATATTAGGTAAAAGTACCGACGAATATAGTTTTCGTCTGCGGCGACAAGATTTCGAGCAAGTAATACGAAAGGCGGAATGTTGGGTGCGCCGATGCCGCCTCCTGCGCATAGCTCATGACGCCTATGCATCGGAGGAGGGAACGAATAGCGGCCTTGGCGACCAACCGGCAGTTGCGTTCGGGACAGCGAGGCGGGTTTGTTTTACGTGTACCTTGGTACGGTTCCGTATTGCTAGTTTGGCGCAACTCATTTTGCCATTATATTCATCAGCAAGTTCATCGATCGGGGCCCCACCGCCCTGCAGGGACCACACCATGGTGATTAAAAATCAATCATAACCAACTTATCTGCTTGCAAAACCTCATTTTCAAAACTATCCTTTGTAAGTATAACAACATGTTCACTTGCCATTTTTTTACCTCCAATTCAATATTTATTTACTGTTAAACAAATCTTTTTACATAGAAACTTTACAAGATAATATTACCACCAAACAAGAATTTTAAACAAAAATACTAATTACTTTATCCAACAGCTACAATCCAGATTATCTTTGTTACCTTGCTTTGAAACTACATATTGGTTTAAAATATCTACAAAATCACCTTGATATTTTATTTCTTTTTTTGTCGAAATATTTATCAGTTTTATTGCTGTCATCCTTTTCATAAGCTGTCCCATCTCTGGCAATTGCGATCTTTTCATAACTTAAGGGCTTTTTCCAAATTCAAAACAGTGTAATCTTTTTCCAAATCATTTGTTGATTTACCAGAGTATATTTTATCAACCAAGTTAAGATTGTTTAATTGTCCAATAAAAATATTATCCTCCTCGTCAACTTCAAGCAGTACGGACTTTCCTTTTATAGGTGTTGTAGCAATCCTATTAGTTGTACCATCCCTAACTTTAATTAAGTCATTTTCTGAAAATATAAGTTTATCAACAAAATTAGTTTCTTTAATAACTGAGCCGATGGGCAGTGTTTGAATATTTT
>CAVSOS010000017.1:0-3849 GCA_963729395.1 uncultured Pseudomonadota bacterium
TGCTCGGCATGCTCGGCCAGTCCGGCAAACAGTTGAAACAATTCGGCTGGATTCACGCGCTGGCCTGTCCGTCCGAGAATGTGGTCTACGCGGCCGAATTGCTGAACTGGCGGGTCCAGAAGCTGATCCTGAAGCCCTGACACCGCGCGAGCATCACGTCGCCGTGGCGCGGGCAAAATCCAGATAGATCTGACGCAACCGGTTCGTCATCGGGCCAGGCTTGCCGGTGCCGACGGCCTTGCCGTCGATCGTCACCACCGCCTGCACGAACAGCGTGGCGCTGGTGATAAAGGCTTCCTTCGCCGCCAGCGCCTCCGACACCGAAAACGGCCGTTCCTCGACCCGAAGCTGACGTTCTTCGGCCAGTGCCACCACCGCCTTGCGGGTGCAGCCCGGGAGAATCGCGTTCGAATTCTGCCGCGTCACCAGCACGTCGTCCTGGGTCAGGATGAAGGCCGACGACGATCCGCCCTCGGTTACCATGCCGTCCTCGACCATCCAGGCTTCGGCAGCGCCCGCTTCGGCCGCGGCCTGCTTGGCGAGCACCTGCGCCAGCAGCGCCACGCTCTTGATATCGCGCCGCGCCCAGCGGATGTCCGGCACGGTGATCACAGCGATGCCGGTTTTGGCTGACGGCGCGTTGACGATATCCTTGGCCGAGGTGAACATCACCAGAGTCGGCTTGACGTCCTTCGGAAACGCAAAGTCGCGCCCGGTATCGGCGCCGCGCGTCACCTGCAGATAGACCAGGCCGCTGACGAGATGGTTGCGCGCGATCAGCTCTTTCTGGATTTCCTGAATTCGCGGCAGCGTTTCGGGTAACTCCAGTGCGATCTCGCCCACCGAGCGTTCCAGCCGCGCCAGATGCGAGGCATTGTCGACCAGTCTGCCGTCCAGCACCGCCGCGACCTCGTAAATGCCGTCCGCGAACAGAAAGCCGCGGTCGAACACGGAGACCTTGGCCCCGGCCAGGGGCACAAACGAACCGTTGATATAGGCAATTCGATCCAACCGGGCTCTCCTTTCGTCGCGACGCATCTGCGACGCTTAGCATACGCGAATTGCCAAAGCTTGATCCACGAATCGCAGACCGAGGTTGCGGCAAAATTTATTCTCCTTTGCGCTGGAGCGAGCGCATAAACCACCTTCGGCGGCTCGCTGATTGGCAGGAATTTTATCTTGCCAAAACCGGTCGGAATGCAACAATTTCGGGCCATAGCCCGGCGTTCGACCGGACAAAGATCCGGAGAGGACATCATGAAATCGATCCTGCGCGCGTCCATGATCTGCGTGCTGTTGGCGGGCTCCGCGATGGCGCTGACCGGCGAGCGCATGGCGGCGATTCCGCTCGATCAGATGTCGCCCGCCCAGCGCAGCGTGGCCGATGCGATTCTGACCGGGCCGCGGAAATCGATCGGAGGCCCGTTCAACGCCTGGCTGCGCAGCCCGGAACTGGCCGATCGGCTGCAGAAGGTCGGCGAATATGTCAGGTTCAACACTTCGCTCGACAAGCGCGTCAACGAGATGGCGATCATCATGACGGCGCAGGCCTGGGGCTCGCAATACGAGTGGTACGCCCATGCGCCGCTGGCGCTCAAGGCGGGTCTCGATCCCGCCATCGTCGCGGCCATCGGCGCCGGGCGAAAGCCCGACAACATGAAGGACGACGAAGCCATCGTCTGGGAGTTTTCGACGCAGCTGCGGCGCGATCACGGGGTCGATGACGCGATCTACGCCAAAGCGCTCGAGAAATTCGGCGAACAGGGCATCATGGATCTGGTCGCGGTGAACGGATATTATGATGTGGTCTCGATGACGCTCAATGTGGCGCGCGTGGTTCCCCCGCCGGGCGAGGAAATACCCTTCAGGCAGGCCGGTCGTTAGTCTTTTGCCCTTCATCATTCCCAGACGCGGCAGCCAAGCCGCGCGCGCTGAAAGTCGCCGACCATGAACTGCGTCGCGCATCAATCGCCGGGGCTGTGGACCCATCCCCGCGACCGCACCGCCGATTATAACCGGCTGCCGTACTGGATCGATCTGGCGCGGACGCTGGAGCGCGGGCGGTTCGACGGTCTTTTTTTGGCGGATGTGCTCGGCGTCTACGACGTGTTCGGCGGCAGCCCGGACGCAGCATTGCGAAACGCCACGCAAACCCCGGTGAACGATCCGCTGCTGCTGATCTCGGCGATGGCCTCCGTCACCGAAAATCTCGGTTTCGGCGTGACCTGCACTCTGTCCTATGAGCCGCCCTACCCGTTCGCGCGGCGGATGTCGACGCTCGACCATCTCACCGAGGGGCGGATCGGCTGGAACGTGGTGACGGGCTATCTCGACAGCGCCGCGCGCGGCTCCGGCAAGGACAAGCAAACCGCGCATGACGACCGCTACGATGTCGCCGACGAATATATGGAGGTGGTCTACAAGCTCTGGGAAGGAAGCTGGGAGGACGACGCGGCGCTGCGCGATCGGGCGCGGGGAATGTTCGCGGATCCTTCGAAAGTGCATCGCGTCCGTCACGAGGGCAGCAATTATCGGCTCGACGCCATTCACCTCAGCGAACCGTCGCCGCAACGCACGCCGGTGCTTTATCAGGCCGGCACGTCGCCGCGCGGGCGGCAGTTCGCGGCCCGGCACGCCGAATGCGTGTTCATGTCGGGACCAGCGGCCAAGGTCATCGCGCCGCGCGTGGCCGCGATCCGCGCACTTGCCGCGGAAGCCGGCCGCAACCCGGCCGAGATCCTGATGTTCAGCATGATGACGGTGATCCTCGGCCGGACCGAAGCGGAAGCGCAGGCGAAGTTTGCTGACTATCGCCGGCACATCAATCCCGAGGGCGCGCTTACTTTGATGTCCGGCTGGACCGGCGTCGATTTCTCGACCTATGACCTCGACCAGGAAGTTCGCCACGTCGAGAACGACGCCGGCCGAACCGCGATGGACAACATCACCCGCGCCGATCCGGATCGGGTCTGGACCGTGCGCGAGGTCGCCCAGCATGTCGGCGTCGGCGGCATCGGGCCGGTGGTGGTCGGCACGCCCGAAAAGGTCGCCGACGAGATCGAAGCCTGGGTCGATCAAACCGATGTCGACGGCTTGAATGTCTCCTTTGCGATTTCGCCCGGCGATTTCGAGGATATCGTCGACATGCTGGTGCCGGAACTGGTTCGCCGCGGCCGCTACAAGGAAGCCTACCAGAAGGGCACCTTGCGTGAAAAACTGTTCGGCAAGGGCCGCGCGCGTCTCGCAGCACCGCACCCCGCCGCGCAATATCGCCATCGCATGGCAGCGAAAACGGCGGAATAGTAACGACGGTCCCAACACCGTCATTGCGAGCGCTAGAGCGAGATGGCTTTTGATTAAATCGGTTCCGTCGGCAGGCTCACTTCACCTCTCCCCGCCGGGGAGAGGTCGATTTGCGCAGCAAATCGGGTGAGGGCGTTGGACCTACGAGAGATCGTAACCCCTCACCCCAACCCTCTCCCGATGGGCTAAGGCATGCACACATCTTGGAGCTTTTTGATCGGCGATGACGAGCGACGAAAAAGAGTAAGTTTTTTCAACGTTCGTTCGGCGCCCATGGCTCCCACGCTTATGAAACCGATGGTCACCTAAGTGTTTGTTTTTGAGTTGGTTTCAGAGATGTGTGCATGCCTTAGCCCATAGGGAGAGGGAGTTCGCTTCCATTGCCTTTGCAGATCAATCTAATCTCATCCCGCTCTAGCGAAGCAATCCAGCGATCATGCCGCGATGTAAGAATGGATTGCTTCGTCGCTTTCGCTCCCTTGCACAAACGCTTCGCGTTTGTCGCAGGCAATGACGGCAAGATATGTTTCCGCGATCTCGCCGCGT
>CAVSOS010000018.1:0-203163 GCA_963729395.1 uncultured Pseudomonadota bacterium
TCCGGTTGCGCAAGCAGCTCCGGGCCGGTAGCTGCCATGCAGCCTCGCACTGACCTGGATTCTCTGGCCTATGGCCAGCCGTACGGACCGACGCCACGGGTCGCGGTGTCGCCATCGGGCGTCGCCGATTCCGGTGGCGCCATCAGCGCGCTTGGCGCCAGCCTTGCCGGGCCACCGCCGCGCTATTACGCCCCGGCGCGCCGCCTATGCCGCCGCCCCGATGCCGGCGGCCTATGATGCCACCTACCGGCTCGATGCCGGCGACAAATGCCGGCCGTGGTCTATGGCCAGGAGGGTCTGACCAATACCTACGCCATCGATGCCGGCGGCGCGATCACCATGCCGCTGATCGGCTCAGTGCCGGCGCGCGGACGGACGCCGGCGGAACTGGCGTCCGCGATCGCCGGCAGGCTGCGCGGCGGCTACATCCGCGACCCCTCGGTGGCGGTCGAGATGAAATCCTATCGGCCGTTCTTCATCCTTGGCGAAGTCGCAGCCCCGGCCAATATCCCTACGTGCCCAATATGAGCGTCGAAAGTGCGGTGGCGATCACCGGCGGCTTTTCGCCGCGCGCCAAGCGGGACCGCGTCACCCTGACCCACACCGATGCCTCCGGTTCATCCCGCTACGTGGTGCCGCTCGGAGTCGCACTCCGCCCCGGCGATACCGTCTTCGTCGGCGAGCGCTGGTTCTGACCATGCCTGCGATTTCAGAACAACCGCTTCGTATCCTGCACGCGGTTCGCGCACCGGTCGGCGGAATCTTCCGTCATATCCTGGACCTCGCCAACGGTCAGGCCGATCGCGGCCACCATATCGGCATCATCGCCGACAGTCTTACCGGCGGCGAACGGGCTGAAGCGGCGCTCGCGGGGATCGCGCCCCGGCTCAAGCTCGGCGTTCACCGTCTCGCCATTCGGCGCGAACCCTTTCCCACCGACGTTCTGGTATGGGCCCATTCCTGCGTCTGATCCGCCAGCTGAAACCGGATGTCCTGCACGGACACGGCGCCAAAGCCGGCGCTTTCATTCGACTGAAGACCCGCTCGGACAAAACCATTCGCGTCTATACGCCGCATGGCGGCTCGCTGCATTACCCGTTGAATACGCTGAAGGGCGTGCTCTATAGCCGCCTCGAACGGGCGCTGATGAACAGCACCGACCTGTTCCTGTTCGAAAGCGAGTTCGCGCGCGACACCTACCAGCGCACCATCGGCATACCATCCGGGCTGGTGCGCTGCGTGTTCAACGGCGTGACGGCGGACGAGTTCGACCCGATTGTCCGGGCGCTGATGCAACCGATATCGTCTATGTCGGCGAATTCAGGCATATCAAGGGGGCGGACATCCTGATCGATGCGGTAGCGCGGCTTCGCGGCGACGGCAAACCGGTCACGCTGACACTTGCCGGTGACGGCGACGAAATCGAGGCCCTCAAGGCTCAAATCCAGAGACTCGGCCTCGGCGAAGCGGTGCGCTTCATCGGCCACGTCAAGGCGCGATATGGCTTTTCAAAGGGCTCGCTACTGGTGGTTCCTTCGCGCGGGGATCCGATGCCCTATGTGGTGATAGAGGCGGCCGCGGCCGGAATTCCCATGGTGGCCGCCAAGGTCGGCGGCATCCCCGAAATATTTGGACAGCATACTGATGCGCTGTCTGCTCCCAATATCGTGGGCGCGATGGCGGACGCGATCGAGACCGCGCTCGAGGATCCCGCAGCCGCATGCGCGCGCAAAATCGCTGCGCGAGCGAATCCTCCTGCATTTTTCGCAGAAGGCGATGGTCGAAGGCGTGCTGGCGGGCTACCGCGACGCATTTGCAAATCGTTAACCGTTCTTTACCAACGATAACCGTTTCTTCCGATTTGTCCTTTAAGCCGTGAGCCGGGGCATTACGCCTCGGCGCGCGCATGCCTAATGCTATGCGAAGAACGGACTTGGGAGACAGTGGAACCGATCAACGCACGCTCCATGCTAGATGCCGCGGCCTCGGCCGCGGCACCGCACCCGGCGGATCGCCCTCCGATCGAGCGCCGCCGCCGGCTGTCGCAGGCAGCGCTTGCCGTCGCCAACCAGAAGGTGCGCCCGGCCTATTCGCCGATCGTGATCGCGGTGCGGTTCGCCTCGCCGATTTTGCATTGCTCAGTTTCGTCGGCATCGCGCTCTATTTCGGATATGTGGCCCGCTCAGCGGCTTTCGCTGGGAATATATCGCGGCCATTTTCGGCATGACCGCGACCGCGGTGGTCTGCTTCCAGGCCGCCGATATCTACGAAGTGCAGGTATTTCGCGGCCAACTCCGGCAGATGACGCGGATGATTTCGTCCTGGGCATTCGTGTTCCTGCTGTTCATCGGCGCTTCGTTCTTCGCCAAGCTCGGCGGCGAGGTATCGCGGCTCTGGCTGTCGGCGTTTTTCTTCGTCGGTCTGGCGCGCTGATCACCGAGCGCCTGTTCCTGCGCGCGATGGTGCGCAGCTGGGCGCGTCAAGGCCGGCTCGACCGCCGCACCATCATCGTCGGCTCCGACCAGAACGGCGAAAAGCTGGTCGAGGCGCTGAAGGCGCAGGACAATTCGGACATCGATATCCTCGGCGTGTTCGACGACCGCAACGACAGCCGCGCGCTCGAGACCTGCGCCGGCAGCGCGAAACTCGGCAAGGTCGACGACATCGTCGAGTTCGCCCGCCGCACCCGCGTCGACCTCGTGCTGTTCGCGCTGCCGATTTCGGCGGAGACGCGGATCCTCGAAATGCTGAAGAAGTTGTGGGTGTGCCGGTGGATATCCGGCTTTCCGCCCACACCAACAAACTGCGCTTCCGCCCCCGCTCCTATTCCTATCTCGGCAAGGTCCCGACCCTCGACGTGTTCGAGGCGCCGATCACCGACTGGGACCTGGTGATGAAATGGCTGTTCGACCACGTCGTCGGTGCCATCGTGCTGTTGCTTGCCTCGCCGGTGATGGCGCTGGTCGCGCTCGCGGTCAAGCTCGACAGTCCGGGGCCGGTACTGTTCCGCCAGAAGCGCTTCGGCTTCAACAATGAACGCATCGACGTCTTCAAGTTCCGCTCGCTGTATCACGATCAGGCCGATCCGCTAGCCTCGAAGGTCGTGACCAAAAACGATACCCGCGTCACCCGGGTCGGCCGCTTCATCCGCAAGACCAGCCTGGACGAGTTGCCGCAGCCTCAACGTCGTGTTCAAGAGCGAGATGTCGCTGGTCGGGCCGCGCCCGCACCCGAACAGGGCAAGCTGCAGAGCCGGTTGTTCCAGGAAGCGGTCGCCGATTATTTCGCGCGCCATCGCGTCAAGCCAGGGATCACCGGCTGGGCGCAAATGAACGGCTGGCGCGGCGAAGTAGACAGCGAAGAGAAAATCCAGAAGCGCGTCGAGTTCGATCTCTATTACATCGAGAACTGGTCGGTGCTGTTCGACCTCTACATTCTTCTCAAGACACCCCTGGCACTGATGACCGAGAACGAGAACGCCTACTGACCCGCTCCGGGAAGGCCCGGCCTGGCGTAGCCCTGCAGTTGCGTTGCGTAAGTTGCGAGTGTGTGTGATGACCTGTGCAGCGACGGCCGGCGACTTCCCCTCACCGGCGACGGCTGCGCCGGGCGTGGTGGCGCTGCAGCGCGCGTTGGTGTGGCTGGTCGGGGCATCGGGGGCGATCATCTTCATCGAGCCAAGCCCTTACGAACTGGTGACACTTGTCGCCGCCATCATCTTCATTGCAACCGGACTGCGGCTGCGGCTGGTTTTCATGCCGCTGTTGCTGCTGCTGTTCCTGGTCAATATCGGCTACACCATCTGCGCCGTTCCTTTTCTGGACAAACCGGAGGTCGCCAACTGGATTGCGACATCCTGGTATATGGCGATCACCGTGATGTTCTTCGCGATGGTGGTGTCGGAAGACACCGCCGCGCGGCTGGACATGCTTCGCCGCGGCCTGGTCGTGGGCGCTTGATCGCGTCGACCGCGGCCGTTGCCGGCTACTTCAACCTCATTCCCGGCGGGCATGACCTGTTGACGCTGTATAAGCGCGCGCGCGGCACCTTCAAGGACCCAACGTGCTCGGCGCGTTCCTGATCCTGCCGCTCTGTTCGTGCTGCAGAGCGTCGTTTCCGACCGCCCGGCAAATCGTTCCGCAGCACCGTCGCGCTCGGAATGATGGCGCTCGCGATCCTGCTGGCGTTCTCGCGCGCGGCGTGGGGCGGACTCGTACTCACATCGGCTTTCATGCTGGCGCTGATGGTCCTGACCAGCCGGTCGCGCGCGCAGCGCTCGCGCATCATCGTGATGTCGGTCGTCGCGGTCATCGTCGTGGCGATGCTGCTCGCGGTGCTGCTGTCGTTCGATTCCATCAACGAAATGTTCAGGCAGCGCGCGAGCTTCGATCAAAGCTATGACGAGGGCCGCTTCGGCCGGTTCGGGCGACATATCCTCGGTGCACAAATGGCGCTCGATCTGCCGTTCGGTATCGGGCCGCTGCAGTTCCACAACTACTTCCCCGAGGACACCCACAACTCCTATCTGAACGCCTTCATGTCCGGCGGCTGGATCGCCGGCATCTGTTATCCGGCGCTGGTGTTCGTCACCGTCATCATGGGATTTCGCCACGTCTTCGTCCCCGTGCCCTGGCAGCGCGCCTATCTGGCGATCTTCTCGGCGTTTCTCGGCACGGTCGGCGAAAGCTTTATCATCGACACCGACCACTGGCGGCATTTCTGGATGATGCTGGGCGCGATGTGGGGCATGTTCGCCGCCGCACAGCGCTACAAGCGACGGCGGATCAGCCGCCATGGTTCCGGGCAGGCTTCCTAGCGCCGGCGCGCTAGCCCTCCGGCGCCAGCTCTTCGGTCGCCGCTGATTCCGCTCACCTCAAAGGGCATGGACTGGATGTACGCCTACGCCCCCCCAGCGTAGGCCCTTGCGTGACGCCTTTTCTTGACGCGAACCGGTATCCAGCCGGATCGCGTGAAGTGGCAGGCCTTCTAAGCCGCGATGGGATTTACTTCTCGACCTCGAAGGTCAGGCCGGCGTGATCGACCAGCCGCTTGATCAGCTGTCGCGCATGGCCGCGCCCGGCGTCCAGATACCGCCCGGCACGTCCGGCGTGTCGCGCAACAGGCAGATCGCGCATTCGGAGATCATCTTCGAGGTCGAGCCATAGCCGGGATCGCGATCGCCCCTCACCGCGACGCGAACCTGGCGGCCCCATCGGCGAGACCGACGAACAGCAGATCGTAAGGCCGCTTCTCGCGCTCTTCCTTCGACGGTCCCTCGCCCGGCTTCGGTCCTCGGGCCGCCGTCTTTCCGATTGTTCGCGGCCATGACGTGCTTGGCATTGGCCTCGCCCTTCTCGCCGGGGCCGGTCAGCACCATCTCGTCATAGACGAACTCCTTGCCGTAGGGAAAGCCCATCAGCAGTTGGAGCGATGGACGTTGCGCGTGTTGATCATCGCCATCATGAACGGCGCGGTCCAGGATGCCAGGTCTTCCTCGAATAGCGGCTTGTTGCCCTTCGGCTGTTTCGGGCCTTCAAAGCCCGGCGTCAGCGCAAACGGATCGTTCAGCATGGCCACCAGGCTGAGATCTTTCGCGGCAGCCGCGAAGGTCGCCTTGCAGCTCGCCGCCGTACCGCCGGAGAACGTGCCGCGCATGTCGCGCACACGGCCCTTGACGCGGGCGACCGGCGCGCCCAGAACCTTCTTCGCCTCTCCTGCACAAAGAACACGCCGAGCTCGAACGGAACGAATCGAAGCCGCAGGAGAACACGATGCGCGCGCCGCTCGCTTTCGCCGCGGCCTCGTGCTCGTCGATCATCTGCCGCATCCAGACCGGCTCGCCGCAGAGATCGAAATAGTCGGTGCCGGATGGCCGCGCAGGCCGCGACCAGTTCGTTGCCATAGAGCTGATACGGGCCGACCGTCGTGATGACCGACTTGGTCGGATCGACCATCGCCTTCAGCGACGCCACATCGCTGGCGTCGGCCACGATCAGCGCCGTATCGGCCGGCGCACCGATCGCATCGCGAACCGAATTGAGCTTGTCGAGGCTGCGCCCGGCCATCGCCCATTTCAACTGGCTGTCTTCCGCGTAATGCGTGGCCAGATATTCGGCGACCAGCTGGCCGGTGAATCCGGTAGCGCCATAAACGACGATGTCGAATTTCGACGAAGACTTCATCTTCTGAATTCCTTGGGATGCTCGGGGCGGTTCGAATGCGCGGCTATTTTTTCCCGTAGGAAACGCCCATGCCGGCGCGCACGTCGCTCTGGATACCATAGGGCGCGATCGGATAGCGCAGGCCATTCTTGGCAAGCGGCTTCATGCCGGGATCGCCTTGGCGAGATCGAGGCGACAGCGCCATCAACATCTCTTCGTCCGGCACGCCGCCATAGCGCCGCTCGGCAAAGCAGGGCAGCGACAGGCTGGGCTCGCCGGTCTTCAGCGCCCGCCCCCAGGAATCGGCGCAGGCGGTCTCGCCGACCACGCCCCACTCGAATTTCTTGTATCCGGTCCATTGTAGCCCGTTGATGAGAATAATCATCTGACCGGGTGTGGCGTAGACCAGACAGATGTCCGGCGGATTGAGCCGGCCGCTGGCCAGCGGGCTACCACCAGCGCCTGGTATTTGCCGTGCGGAACGACATCCAGCGCTTCCTGGCGCTTGCGTGCGTCCTCGGCATCTCGTGCCAGACCCCGACATAGGATTGACCGGCGAGCCTTTCTCGTCCTGCGGCGCCAGGCCGATCACCGCGCGGCACTGTTCGCCGACCAGATCGTCGGCCGTGATGCCGACGGTCCAGCCGAGCCGCGAGGCCATGCTGACGATCTGGTCGGTGGTATGCACCGCGGTCGGACGCCTGATTTCGGAATCGCCGCCATTTCATCAACGGTTGCAAACATCTTCATGCCGATCACGGTGGTCTTCAGCCGAAGCAGGCTGTTCAGATCGGCGACGATGCCGGCCATATCGAACTGTTCCGGTGGTGTTTGCTGTTGCATGGCGTGAACTCCCAAATCGGCGAACGAATTCCGTGCGCCTGTTGTGTCAACTCTAGCCCGATTGTTGACCGTTTGAGACCGGCGCTTCTAGTTTCGGACCGGTCCTGGCAACAAGTCATCGATCTTGCCGGTGACCCAATAAGCGAGAAGGCCTATCCATTCGCGGATGCCGATATCCGTGCGTTCCAGCCCATCAACGGCGACGGGCGAAAACGTCAGGATATCCGCGCGCTTGCCGGCACGCCAGTCGACCGGATACGGCTCCACGGCGAATCCGGCCTTTCGAAACAAGCCGACCGATCGCGGCATATGATAGGCCGACGTCACCAGCAGCCATCGCTCGCCGCTTTTCGGCGCGGCGATCGCCTTGGAGAACTCGGCGTTTTCCTGGGTGTTGCGTGAGCGCCGCTCCATCGTCAGGCGCTCTCTGGGCACGCCCAGAACTTCGAATATGGCAGCGGCGTAATCGGCTTCCCTGGCATCGGCAGATATCAAGTTCGCGCTTCCGCCGGAAAAAATGACGCGCGCATTCGGATAGCGATGCGCAAGTGCGGCCGCTTCGATCAGGCGGCCGGCCGCGGCCGTGAAGGCCGCCGTATGATGCGCGACCGAAAGATCAGCGTCGATCGATCCACCAAGGACGACAATGCCCGTCGGGTGCGCCGCGCGTGGCGTCCCATGGCGGGAATCGTCCTTCCAGGGGATACAGCACCAGATTTCCAAGCGGCGAAAACCCGCTGATGGCCAGAAGCACGACGGACGCAATCAGGAGCTTGCGGCCGAGCGACGCCAACCGTGTCGCCAGCAAGATCGCACCGAGCAGGCCGACACCGATCAGGAAATTCGCCGGCAACAGCATGATGCCGAACGTTTTGGAGAGGAAGAAAAACAATGCGAAATCTCCTTCGGGGGCGAACGCTTACGGGAAACATGATCACGGATCAGGATCATCGGCGCGAAGACGAGCGGCGGCGCTGCCTTGATCGCAGCGATCGAAGGGACTGCTCTCAACTCACCGTGCCGCTTTGCAACTCTGCTGCGCGTCATGACGTCAAGAGATCGTACAACTTGCGAGAAATTGAAGAATCAAGCCTAATAATGCCATCAAACCTTCGCAACGATCCATCGAGGCCCTGATGTCGGCCACCCAAGTCATCGTCGTAGCCAATGAAAAAGGCGGGTCTGGCAAGTCCACCGTCGCCATGCACATCGCGATAGCGCTGATGAAATCCGGCCAGCGCGTCGCCACTATCGACCTCGATACGAGGCAAAGAAGTTTCACGCATTATATCGAGAACCGACGCGCCTGGGCCAAGCATGTCGCCCGCGACCTCGATATTCCCGATCATTTTTGTTTCGCCGGGCCAATTACGTCAGCGTCGAGGATGAGGCCGCCGGACGCAAGGCTTTAACCGACGCGGTCGAGGCGCTGGGGCGCACCTACGGCTTGATCGTCATCGATACCCCCGGCCACGACAATTATCTGATGCGGCTGGCGCATTCGCTGGCTGACACCCTGATCACGCCGCTCAATGACAGTTTCGTCGACTTCGATGTGCTTGGCACCGTCGACCCCGAAACGTTTGGGTCGCCGGGACCAGCCATTATTCCCGAATGGTTCAGGAGGCGCGCCGCCAGCGCCAACTCGATCACGCGTCGACCGACTGGATCGTGTTGCGAAACCGGATTTCGATGCTTGGTTCGCGCAACAAACGTCTTGTCGGCGACGGATTGAGAGAACTTTCGCGAACGCTCAATTTCCGTTGCATCGAGGGATTGACCGAACGGGTGATCTTCCGCGAGCTTTACCCGCGGGGGCTGACGGCCGTCGACGATCTCGATGAGATCACGTTCGGTGCGCGCCCGACGATGTCGCATGTCAGCGCCCACCTTGCGATGCAAAACCTGATGACGCCATGTTATTGGGCGACCAGCGAACAAATGCCGAAATGGCCGGCCGCGAGCGCGGCGCGGCTTAAATCGACTACCGCATCGCTTCAGCTAACCCAGCCGCCAGCCCACTTCGGCGGCGAAGCTTTGGAAGAATTCGGCGTCATAGGCTTGCTCCGGCGTCTGCCGGACCCGTTCATCGAGGCGACGGGCGTCGTCGCCGACCAGAATGCGCCAGCGCTCGGCCTTGACGCCGTCGAGAATGATCTTGGCGGCGGCGGCAGCCGTGGTCGGCGCCTCGTCGCGAAAGTT
Source organism: uncultured Pseudomonadota bacterium (assembly GCA_963729395.1). Lineage (GTDB taxonomy): Bacteria > Pseudomonadota > Alphaproteobacteria > Rhizobiales > Xanthobacteraceae > Bradyrhizobium. Next base: position 9,207 of record CAVSOS010000018.1, read on the forward strand.
ACGGGCGCGTTCGGCTGCCCTGCCTGAATTTCCTCGTCCGACATCTGCGAAGTATCGGTGCCGGACGCGGCTAGCCTCGCGCGGATCAGCACGATTTCGTTGTCATTCAGGCGGTCCGAAAATCGGTGCCGCTCTGCACCTTGCGCGAATTGGAAACGATCGACGTGCCGATATGACCGGGCATCACCACCGAGCATTTGATGTGCGGGGCGTTCAGGCGCTGATCAACGATCTCCGCCTGAACGCCCCGCACATCAAATGCTCGGTGGTGATGCCCGGTCATATCGGCACGTCGATCGTTTCCAATTCGCGCAAGGTGCAGAGCGGCACCGATTCCGGACCGCCTGAATGACAACGAAATCGTGCTGATCCGCGCGAGGCTAGCCGCGTCCGGCACCGATACTTCGCAGATGTCGGACGAGGAAATTCAGGCAGGGGCAGCCGAACGCGCCCGTAACTTTCGCGACGAGGCGCCGACCACGGCTGCCGCCGCCGCCAAGATCATTCTCGACGGCGTCAAGGCCGAGCGCTGGCGCATTCTGGTCGGCGACGACGCCCGTCGCCTCGATGAACGGGTCCGGCAGACGCCGGAGCAAGCCTATGACGCCGAATTCTTCCAAAGCTTCGCCGCCGAAGTGGGCTGGCGGCTGGGTTAGCTGAAGCGATGCGGTAGTCGATTTAAGCCGCGCCGCGCTCGCGGCCGGCCATTTCGGCATTTGTTCGCTGGTCGCCCAATAACATGGCGCTCAGCAGGTTTTGCATCTCAAGGCGGGCGCTGACATGCGACATCGTCGGGCGCGCACCGAACGTGATCTCATCGAGATCGTCGACGGCCGTCAGCCCCCGCGGGTAAAGCTCGCGGAAGATCACCCGTTCGGTCAATCCCTCGATGCAACGGAAATTGAGCGTTCGCGAAAGTTCTCTCAATCCGTCGCCGACAAGACGTTTGTTGCGCGAACCAAGCATCGAAATCCGGTTTCGCAACACGATCCAGTCGGTCGACGCGTGATCGAGTTGGCGCTGGCGGCGCGCCTCCTGAACCATTCGGGAATAATGGCTGGTCCCGGTGACCCCAAACGTCTCGGGGTCGACGGTGCCAAGCACATCGAAGTCGACGAAACTGTCATTGAGCGGCGTGATCAGGGTGTCAGCCAGCGAATGCGCCAGCCGCATCAGATAATTGTCGTGGCCGGGGGTATCGATGACGATCAAGCCGTAGGTGCGCCCCAGCGCCTCGACCGCGTCGGTCAAAGCCTTGCGTCCGGCGGCCTCATCCTCGACGCTGACGTAATTGGCCCGGCTGAAACAAAAATGATCGGGAATATCGAGGTCGCGGGCGACATGCTTGGCCCAGGCGCGTCGGTTCTCGATATAATGCGTGAAACTTCTTTGCCTCGTATCGAGGTCGATAGTGGCGACGCGCTGGCCGGATTTCATCAGCGCTATCGCGATGTGCATGGCGACGGTGGACTTGCCAGACCCGCCTTTTTCATTGGCTACGACGATGACTTGGGTGGCCGACATCAGGGCCTCGATGGATCGTTGCGAAGGTTTGATGGCATTATTAGGCTTGATTCTTCAATTTCTCGCAAGTTGTACGATCTCTTGACGTCATGACGCGCAGCAGAGTTGCAAAGCGGCACGGTGAGTTCGAGAGCAGTCCCTTCGATCGCTGCGATCAAGGCAGCGCCGCCGCTCGTCTTCGCGCCGATGATCCTGGTCCGTGATCATGTTTCCCGTAAGCGTTCGCCCCCGAAGGAGATTTCGCATTGTTTTTCTTCCTCTCCAAAACGTTCGGCATCATGCTGTTGCCGGCGAATTTCCTGATCGGTGTCGGCCTGCTCGGTGCGATCTTGCTGGCGACACGGTTGGCGTCGCTCGGCCGCAAGCTCCTGATTGCGTCCGTCGTGCTTCTGGCCATCAGCGGGTTTTCGCCGCTTGGAAATCTGGTGCTGTATCCCCTGGAAGCACGATTCCCGCCATGGGACGCCACGCGCGGCGCACCCGACGGCATTGTCGTCCTCGGTGGATCGATCGACGCTGATCTTTCGGTCGCGCATGATACGGCGGCCTTCACGGCCGCGGCCGGCCGCCTGATCGAAGCGGCCGCACTTGCGCATCGCTATCCGAATGCGCGCGTCATTTTTTCCGGCGGAAGCGCGAACTTGATATCTGCCGATGCCAGGGAAGCCGATTACGCCGCTGCCATATTCGAAAGTCTCGGCGTGCCCAGAGAGCGCCTGACGATGGAGCGGCGCTCACGCAACACCCAGGAAAACGCCGAGTTCTCCAAGGCGATCGCCGCGCCGAAAAGCGGCGAGCGATGGCTGCTGGTGACGTCGGCCTATCATATGCCGCGATCGGTCGGCTTGTTTCGAAAGGCCGGATTTGCCGTGGAGCCGTATCCGGTCGACTGGCGTGCCGGCAAGCGCGCGGATATCCTGACGTTTTCGCCCGTCGCCGTTGATGGGCTGGAACGCACGGATATCGGCATCCGCGAATGGATAGGCCTTCTCGCTTATTGGGTCACCGGCAAGATCGATGACTTGTTGCCAGGACCGGTCCGAAACTAGAAGCGCCGGTCGCAAACGGCCAACAATCGGGCTAGAGTCGACACAACAGGCGCACGGAATTCGTTCGCCGATTTGGGAGTTCACGCCATGCAACAGCAAACACCACCGGAACAGTTCGATATGGCCGGCATCGTCGCCGATCTGAACAGCCTGCTTCGGCTGAAGACCACCGTGATCGGCATGAAGATGTTTGCAACCGTTGATGAAATGGCGGCGATTCCGAAAATCAGGCGTCCGACCGCGGTGCATACCACCGACCAGATCGTCAGCATGGCCTCGCGGCTCGGCTGGACCGTCGGCATCACGGCCGACGATCTGGTCGGCGCACAGTGCCGCGCGGTGATCGGCCTGGCGCCGCAGGACGAGAAATGGCTCGCCGGTCAATCCTATGTCGGGGTCTGGCACGAGAATGCCGAGGACGCACGCAAGCGCCAGGAAGCGCTGGATGTCGTTCCGCACGGCAAATACCAGGCGCTGGTGGTGAGCCCGCTGGCCAGCGGCCGGCTCAATCCGCCGGACATCTGTCTGGTCTACGCCACACCCGGTCAGATGATCATTCTCATCAACGGGCTACAATGGACCGGATACAGGAAATTCGAGTGGGGCGTGGTCGGAGAGACGGCATGCGCCGATTTATGGGGGCGGGCGCTCAAGACCGGCGAGCCCAGCCTGTCGCTGCCCTGCTATGCGGAGCGGCGCTATGGTGGCGTGCCGGACGAAGAGATGTTGATGGCGCTGCCGCCCTCGTATCTGGCCAAGGCGATCACCGGCATGAAGGCGCTATCAAAGAATGGCCTGCGCTATCCGATCGCGCCCTATGGCATCCAAAGCGACGTGCGCGCCGGCATGGGCGTCTCCTACGGCAAGAAATAGCCGCGCGTTCGAATCTCCCCGAGCATCCCAAGGAAATCAGAAGATGAAGCCTTCGTCGAAATTCGACATCGTTGTCTATGGCGCTACCGGCTTCACCGGCCAGCTCGTCGCCGAATATCTCGCCTCGCATTATGCCGGAAAGGCCGATTTGAAATGGGCGATGGCCGGTCGCAGTCTGGACAAGCTCGCTTCGGTTCGCGATGCGATCGGCGCTCCGGCCGACACGGCTCTGATCGCCGCTGACGCCGGCGATCCGGTTTCCCTGAAAGCGATGATCGACCAGACCCGGTCGGTGCTGACCACGGTCGGCCCCTATCAGCTCTATGGCTCGGAACTGGTGGCGGCGTGCGCGGCATCCGGCACCGACTATTTCGATCTTTGCGGCGAGCCGGTCTGGATGCGCCAGATGATCGACGCCCACCACGCAGCGGCGCAATCATCCGGCGCGCGGATCGTGTTTTCCTGCGGCTTCGATTCGCTTCCGTTCGAACTCGGCGTGTTCTTTCTTCAGGAGACCGCGAAGAAGGTTCTGGGCGCCCCGGTCGGCCGCGTCAAAGGCCGCGTCCGCAACATGAAGGGAACGTTCTCCGGCGGCACCGCCGCGAGCATCAAGGCGACGTTCGCGGCTGCCGCGAAAGACCTTAGCCTGGTTGCCATGCTGAAGAATCCGTTCGTGTTGACGCCGGGCTTCGAAGGTCCGAAGCAGCCGCCGGGCAACAAGCCGTTATTCGACGAAGACCTGGGCATGTGGACGGCACCGTTTGTGATGGCGACCATCAACACCCGCAACGTGCACCGCTCCAATCTCCTGATGGGCTTTCCCTACGGCAAGGATTTTATTTATGACGAGATGGTGCTGACCGGTCCGGGAGAGAAAGGCGAAGCCAACGCCAAGCTCGTCGTCGCCGCCAACTCGGAGATGGGCGGCCCGGGAGGACCGAAGCCGGGGGAGGGCCCGTCGAAGGAACAGCGCGATAATGGGCTTTACGATCTGCTGTTCGTCGGCCTTGCCGAGGGGGGCCGTCAGATTCGCGTCGCGGTCCGCGGCGATCGCGATCCCGGTTACGGGTCGACGTCGAAAATGATTTCGGAGTGCGCGATCTGCCTGTTGCGCGACACGCCGGACGTGCCGGGCGGTATCTGGACCCCCGGCGCGGCCATGGGCGATCGTCTGATCAAGCGGCTTGTCGACCACGCCGGGCTGACGTTTGACGTTGAGAATTAAGTTCCCATCGCGGCTTGGAGAAGGCCTGCCACTTCACGCGATCCGGCTGGATACCGGCTCGCGTGAAGAAAACGCGTCACGCAAGGGCCTACGCTGGGGGGGGCGTAGGCGTACATCCAGTCCATGCCCTTTGAGGTGAGCGGAATCAGCGGCGACCGAAGAGCTGGGGCGCCGGAGGGCAAGCGCGCCGGCGCTAGGAAGCCTGCCCGGGAACCATGAGCGGCTGATCCGCCGTTGACGTGTAGCGTTGTGCGGCCGCGAACATGCCCCACATCGCGCCCAGCATCATCCAGAAGTGCCGCCAGTGATCGGTGTCGATGATGAAGCTTTCGCCGACCGTGCCCAGAAACGCCGAGAAGATCGCCAGATAGGCGCGCTGCCAGGGCACGCGGACGAAGAGGTGCCGGAATCCCATGATGACCGTGACGAACACCAGCGCCGGATAACAGATGCCGGCGATCCAGCCGCCGGACATGAAGGCGTTCAGGTAGGAGTTATGGGTGTCTTCGGGGAAGTAGTTGTGAAACTGCAGCGGCCCGATACCGAACGGCAGATCGAGCGCCATCTGTGCACCGAGGATATGTCGCCCGAACCGGCCGAAGCGGCCCTCGTCGTAGCTTTGATCGAAACTGGCGCGTTGCCTGAACATTTCATTGACGGAGTCAAACGACAACAGCACCGCGATCAGCATCGCCACGAGGATCACCGCGACCACCGCCGTCACGATGATGCGCGAGCGTTGCGCGTGCGATCGGCTGGTCAGGATCATCAGCGCCAGCATGAAAGCCGATGTGAGCACCAGTCCGCCCCACGCCGCGCGCGAGAACGCCAGCAGGATCGCGAGCGACATGATGCCGAATGCCATCGCGCTGCGGAACGATTTGCCGGGACGGTCGGAGACGACGCTCTGCAGGACGAACAGGGCAGGCAGGATCAGAAATGCGCCCAGCACGTTCGGGTCCTTGAAGGTGCCGCGCGCGCGCTCATAAAGCGTTAGCAAATCATGTCCGCCCGGAACGAGATTGAAGTAGCCGGCGACACCGGCGGCCGCTGCGATCATAGCGCCCACGACCAGGCCGCGGCGAAGCATGTCCAGTCGCGCAGCGGTGTCTTCCGACACCACCATCGCGAAGAACATCACGGTGATCGCCATATACCAGGATGTCGCAATCCAGTTGGCGACCTCCGGTTTGTCCAGAAAAGGAACGGCGCAGATGGTGTAGCCGATATTGACCAGGAACAGCAGCAGCAACAGCGGCATGAAAACCAGCCGCAGCCGCAGTCCGGTTGCAATGAAGATGATGGCGGCGACAAGTGTCACCAGTTCGTAAGGGCTTGGCTCGATGAAGACGATCGCCCCCGATGCCCCGACCAGCCACACCAACGCGCGCTGCAGCGCCACCACGCCCGGCGCAGCCGTCGCCGGTGAGGGGAAGTCGCCGGCCGTCGCTGCACAGGTCATCACACACACTCGCAACTTACGCAACGCAACTGCAGGGCTACGCCAGGCCGGGCCTTCCCGGAGCGGGTCAGTAGGCGTTCTCGTTCTCGGTCATCAGTGCCAGGGGTGTCTTGAGAAGAATGTAGAGGTCGAACAGCACCGACCAGTTCTCGATGTAATAGAGATCGAACTCGACGCGCTTCTGGATTTTCTCTTCGCTGTCTACTTCGCCGCGCCAGCCGTTGATTTGCGCCCAGCCGGTGATGCCTGGCTTGACGCGATGGCGCGCGAAATAACCGTCGACCGCTTCGTCGAACAACCGGCTCTGCAGCTTGCCCTGCACGGCGTGCGGGCGCGGCCCGACCAGCGAAAGATTGTTCTTGAACACGACGTTGAAGAGCTGCGGCAACTCGTCAAGACTGGTCTTGCGGATGAAGCGTCCGACCCGGGTGACGCGGGGATCGTTCTTGGTCACGACCTTCGAGGCCAGCGGATCGGCCTGATCGTGATACAGCGAGCGAAACTTGAAGACATCGATACGCTCGTTGTTGAAGCCGAAGCGCTTCTGGCGGAACAATACCGGGCCCGGACTGTCGAGCCTGACCGCGAGTGCGACCAGCGCCATCAGCGGCGAGGCCAGCAGCAGAATGATGGCGCCGACGACGTGGTCGAACAGCCACTTCATCACCAGATCCCAGTCGGTGATCGGCGCCTCGAAAACATCGAGGGTCGGGACCTTGCCGAGATAGGAATAGGCGCGGGGGCGGAAGCGCAGCTTGTTGGTGTGAGCGGAAAGCCGGATGTCTACCGGCAACACCCACAATTTCTTCAGCATTTCGAGAATTCGCGTCTCCGCCGAGATCGGCAGTGCGAACAGCACGAGGTCGACGCGGGTGCGGCGGGCGAACTCGATGATGTCATCAACCTTGCCGAGTTTTGCGCTGCCGGCGCAGGTCTCAAGCGCACGGCTGTCGTTGCGGTCATCGAATACGCCGAGGATATCGATGTCCGAATCGTCCTGGGCGTTGAGCGCCTCGATCAGCTTTTCGCCGCTATGATCCGAGCCGACCACGATGGTGCGGCGATCGAGCCGGCCTTCGCGCGCCCAGCCGCGCACCATCGCGCGCAGGCACAGGCGTTCGATGACAAGCGCTGCCAGACCGACAAAGAAAAATGCCGAGAGCCAGAGCCGGGATACCTCGCCGCCGAGTTTGGCGAAGAAGGAAGCCCCGATGAACAGCAGAAACACGAATGCCCAGGAAGAAATCATCCGGGTCATCTGCCGGAGTTGACCGCGAAATACCTGCACTTCGTAAATATCGGAAGCCTGGAAGCAGACCACCGCGGTCGCGGTCATGCCGAAAATGGCCACGATATATTCCCAGCGGAAGCCGCTGATACGGGCCACATATCCGAGATAGAGCGCGACGCCGACGAAACTCAGCAATGCAAAGTCGGCGAGGCGAACGGCACCTGCGATCACGATCGGCGAATATGCCGGGCGCACCTTCTGGTTGGCGATGGCGAGCGCGGCTTGTGACAACCGGCGGCGCCGCTCGATGCGAGGGCGATCCGCCGAGGTGGATGCCGCAGCCGCTGCCGCGGCGTCTAACATGGAGCGTGCGTTGATCGGTTCCACTGTCGCTTAAGTCCGGTCCTTCACGCGCATCTAGGCATGCGTGTGCCGGGGCGTAATGCCCCCTCAACGGGCTTAGAGGACAAATCGGAAGAAACTGTTATCGTTGGTAAAGAACGGTTAACGATTTGCAAACGCGTCGCGATAGCCCGCCAGCACGCCTTCGACCATCGCCTTTTGCGAAAAGTGCAGAAAGATTCGCTCTCGAAGGGATTTTGCGCGCACCAGCGCGCTGGCGGGATCCTCAAGTGCGGTTTCGATGGCGTCTGCCATCGCGCCCACGCTATTGGGAGCAAACAGCGCATCAGTATGCGGTCCAAAGATTTCGGGGATGCCGCCGACCTTGGCGGCCACCATGGGAATTCCGGCCGCGGCCGCCTCGATCACCACATAGGGCATCGAATCCCCGCGCGATGGAACCACCAGTAGCGAGCCCTTTGAAAAGCCATATCGCGCCTTGACGTGGCCGATGAAGCGCACCGCTTCGCCGAGGCCGAGCCTCTGGATTTGAGCCTTGAGGGCCTCGATTTCGTCGCCGTCACCGGCAAGCGTCAGCGTGACCGGTTTGCCGTCGCCGCGAAGCCGCGCTACCGCATCGATCAGGATGTCCGCCCCCTTGATATGCCTGAATTCGCCGACATAGACGATATCGGTTGCATCAGCAGCCCGGACAATCGGGTCGAACTCGTCCGCCGTCACGCCGTTGAACACGCAGCGCACCAGCCCGGATGGTATGCCGATGGTGCGCTGGTAGGTGTCGCGCGCGAATTCGCTTTCGAACAGGAACAGGTCGGTGCTGTTCATCAGCGCCCGTTCGAGGCGGCTATAGAGCACGCCCTTCAGCGTATTCAACGGGTAATGCAGCGAGCCGCCATGCGGCGTATAGACGCGAATGGTTTTGTCCGAGCGGGTCTTCAGTCGAATGAAAGCGCCGGCTTTGGCGCCGTGTCCGTGCAGGACATCCGGTTTCAGCTGGCGGATCAGACGCAGGAAATGGGCCCATACCAGAACGTCGGTGGGAAAGGGTTCGCGCCGAATGGCGAGACGGTGAACGCCGAGCTTGAGCCGGGGCGCGATCCCCGCGAGCGCCGCTTCAGCCCGTTCGCCGCCGGTAAGACTGTCGGCGATGATGCCGATATGGTGGCCGCGATCGGCCTGACCGTTGGCGAGGTCCAGGATATGACGGAAGATTCCGCCGACCGGTGCGCGAACCGCGTGCAGGATACGAAGCGGTTGTTCTGAAATCGCGGGCATGGTCAGAACCAGCGCTCGCCGACGAAGACGGTATCGCCGGGGCGGAGTGCGGTGCCGAGCGGCACCACGTAGCGGGATGAACCGGAGGCATCGGTGTGGGTCAGGGTGACGCGGTCGCGCTTGGCGCGCGGCGAAAAGCCGCCGGCGATCGCCACCGCACTTTCGACGCTCATATTGGGCACGTAGGGATATTGGCCGGGGGCTGCGACTTCGCCAAGGATGAAGAACGGCCGATAGGATTCGATCTCGACCGCCACCGAGGGGTCGCGGATGTAGCCGCCGCGCAGCCTGCCGGCGATCGCGGACGCCAGTTCCGCCGGCGTCCGTCCGCGCGCCGGCACTGAGCCGATCAGCGGCATGGTGATCGCGCCGCCGGCATCGATGGCGTAGGTATTGGTCAGACCCTCCTGGCCATAGACCACGGCCCGCAATTTGTCGCCGGCATCGAGCCGGTAGGTGGCATCATAGGCCGCCGGCATCGGGGCGGCGGCATAGGCGGCGGCGCCCGGGGCGTAATAGCGCGGCGGTGGCCCGGCAAGGCTGGCGCCAAGCGCGCTGATGGCGCCACCGGAATCGGCGACGCCCGATGGCGACACCGCGACCCGTGGCGCCGGTCCGTACGGCTGGCCATAGGCCAGAGAATCCAGGTCAGTGCGAGGCTGCATGGCAGCTACCGGCCCGGAGCTGCTTGCGCAACCGGACAACGCAAGGGCAGCCAGCAGGCAGAGAAGAGCGGCGTGCACGCCTCGCATCGGGCAATCCTGAGGGAAGTATCGATTCCATTAAGAACTTTCATGGTTAACAAAGCATGACCGCGATGGCTGATCCCCAATACCATCCCTGGAGCAAGACGTCTGAGTTAACCGGGCGGCAACCTTAATGGAGTGTAATCGGCCGAGTTTAAGTGCAGTCGTAGCGTCTGCGGGAGTGTGCGATGCGTTTAGCGTTCTGGCGTGCAGGCAAATACAGGACGTTGGTCCAGAGGGTCATCTCAAGACCCGCCGCGCCGGCCGCCTCCAAGTCGGCCCCCAACAAGCCGGCTGCCGCATTCGAATCCGGCGACCTGGATTTGCGCGCGCTGGGCCAAGCGCTCCTGCGCAACAAGAACTGGATCATCGTTCCGACGCTGGTCGCCGCCGCTCTGTCGATTGCCGCGGTCAATCTTGTCACTCCGCGATACAAGTCCGAGGCGCGCATCCTGATCGATGGACGCGAGAACGTCTTCCTGCGGCCGAACGGCGAGCGCAACGAGGAGCGCACCGCGCTCGATGCCGAAGCGGTGACGAGTCAGGTCCAGTTGTTGCTGTCGCGCGATCTCGCACGCGAAGTCATCAAGAAGAACAAGCTGGCCGAGCGGCCGGAATTCGATCCGGTCTTGCGGGGCTTTTTGCCCTTGAAGTCGCTGCTTGCATTGTTCGGGATCGGTCGCGATCCGTTCTCGCTGACGCCGGAAGAGCGCGTGCTGGATGCCTATTTCGACCGGTTCACCGCCTATGCGGTCGATAAATCGCGCGTTGTCGTCATCGAATTCCAGTCGCATCGACCCTGATTTGGCGGCTCGTGTCGCCAACTCGATCGCCGAGAGCTATCTGGTGCTGCAACAGGACGCGCGGCAGGAGCAGGCCAAGTCCGCCAGCCAATGGCTGTCGGGGGAAATCGACAATCTGCGCAAGAAGGTTGCGGACGCCGAATCCCGCGTCGAGGATTTTCGCTCGAAGTCGAGTCTGTTTGTCGGCACCAACAACACCACGCTCTCCAATCAGCAGATGGGTGAGCTGAACACGCAATTGAACAACGCGCGGGCGCTGAAGTCCGACGCCGAGTCGAAGGCGCGACTGATCCGTGAAATGCTTCAGAGCGGCAAACCGATCGAATCTTCCGAGATCCTCAACTCCGAATTGATCCGCCGGCTCGTCCGAACAGCGTGTCACGCTGCGCGCGCAGCTCGCCGAACAATCGTCGACCTTGCTTGACGGCCATCCGCGCATCAAGGAGCTGAAGGCGCAACTGGCGGATCTTGACCGCCAGCTGCGCGAAGAGGCGAGCAAGATCTCGCGCTCGCTGGACAATGACGCGCGCATCGCCGGCGGCAGGGTCGAAGGCCTGAGCGCAAGCCTCGAACAGTTGAAGAAGCAGGCGACCTCGACCAACGGCCAGGATGTCCAGCTTCGAGCGCTGGAGCGGGAAGCCAAGGCGCAACGCGATCTTCTGGAATCCTATCTGGCGAAATACCGCGAAGCGAACACCCGCGAGAATATCGATGCGGCGCCGGCGGATGGCCGGATCATTTCGCGCGCCATCGTTTCCAACATCCCGGCCTATCCCAAGAAGTTGCCGATCGTGCTGATTGCGACGTTGGCGACACTGATGCTCAGCGCCGGTGCAATCGTCACCGGCGAATTGCTGCGCATGACGACGCCTCGGGCACCGGCTGCGTTCGCGGCTTCGCCGGCGCCGGCGCCGGAACCGGTGCCGACGCGCGGACCGGCGTCAGCGGCTGCCACGATGGCGCCCGCCGATCCCGCTCCGGTCTTCCGCGAACCCCGACTGGATGTTCCGGCCGAGTTCACCGAAATCGAGCGGCTCGCCGATGATTTGCGCGGCGCGGGCGACGCGGCGCGCAAGATCACCATTCTCGGCACCGCCTCGAACGAGAGCATCACGCTGACGGCGCTGACGCTTGCGCGCCTGATCGTGCGCAATGCGAAGGTCGTGCTGGTCGATCTGTCGGCGTCGTCGCCGACGATCGCGGCGGTATCGGTTGATCCGGTCGCGCCGGGCCTGGCGGAATTGATGCAGGGTGAAGCTTCATTTTCCCAGGTCATCACCAAGGACCGGCTGTCGCGCGTTCACCTCGTGAGCGCCGGACGCCCGGGCTCGGATCCCGCATTGCTGCAATCGCCGCGGCTCACGCTTGCGGTCGATGCATTGCTGCGGGTCTATGATCATGTGTTGCTGGACGCCGGCACCGCTTCCGATCTGCCGGCGGAATTGCTGACGCGACAGGCCTGCGCGGTAGTGGTGCCCGATCCATCGATGTCCGCCGATGCCCGCACCTTGATGTGCGATCAGCTCAGAGCGGTGGGCTTTACCGGCGTGACGATGCTGAGCAAGCCGTCGCAACCCTCCGATGCCGTCGAGCCTGGTCCGCGGGTGGTGGCCGCCTGAAGGGCGATGTTGCGCGCCTTCAGCGGTTTGTGTCAGCGAAGTGCGCTTCGCAGTTTCTGCGCCATCTGCAAGAGCGCCGGCGTATGCTTCACCAGATACTTGGCGCGGTTAATGCCTGACATGGCAGCTGCCGTGACCGTGCCACGCAGGCTGAGCGGAATGAAGCAATCGAAGATCGGCTGCTCGCCCTTGCAGAACAGCTTTTTATAGTCGTCCGACCCGACTCCGAGGTCGAGCGTATGATAACCGCGCTCGGCATAGTGATCGACGATGTTGCGCATCAGCACCAGTCCGGGACTGTGACGTGAATTGCCGGACATGGTGTAGGTATTGAACATCATCGAAAACCGGTATCCGTCGGCGACGCCGGCGTAGATCGCGATGACCTCGTCGTCGCATTCCAGGCCATGAATATCGATAGCGTGACCGCCGTCCGCCAGCGACGTCATGCAGGCGTTTCGGATAAAGTCTTCCACGCCGGGTTCCGCGAAAACGTTGGGAAGTTTCTGCGCTGCCATCCGCAGCGGCTTGAGACGGAAGAAAGCATCGAGCAACCGCTGAATTTCGGTGTCGGCGGAGGCCGCGTAATAGCGATATCCCGGAAGCGCTTGCAGCTTGCGTTCCTTGCTTTTGAGCCGGCTGCGAAACGAACGGCTGATCCGCGCCACCGGTGGAGCGCCCGGGAACCATCGTCATCAGCGGACAGTCGTTGGCGGAAACCTGGTTCGGCAGCAGCGCCATCGGGTTCAGCAGAGTCCTGCCAGCGCAGCGGTTGCTGGGTCAGCGCCAGAACGTCGGCTGCGGACCTCGAGCGTATCGCCGATAGCAGCGCGTCGAGATCGGCAGTGGTTATGCCCGCAGCAAAATCCCTGTCCCACAGCGCCATGTTGAAGGTGGCGTGTTTGCCGCCCATGAAACAAGCGGTGCGGACGCCGCGCTCACGCCTGAGCACCAGCGGAAGCAGCAACAGCGGCCGGCGTTCGGCGTCATAGGCGATAACGATGAAGGGCAGGAGGTTCTGGCGCGCTCCGACATGACGCTGCCAGGGGCTGAGAAAATCGAACCGCTGATACGGCGTAGAGAACTGCCGCGGACTTTCGAGGCCGCGCCAGATCGTTTCCGCCTGGTTGAGATCGTGAAGGATGTCGATGCCGGCGACGCGGCTCGCCTTGGACCACGCTTGAGCTTCCGCAGTTCGGTTTTCGATCGCGGCAGCCATGGTCATTGCGAAACCTGCGTGGGTGGAAATATCTAAATTTTTTGGCTTTTGCCGACTTTTGCAAAGAAATGTCAACAAAGAGTAATGACAATGCCGCTGCTGCGGGCCCAAGTCGCCGCAGCCGAACCGTTTCATTCGCTGCCGCAAGAAGAGGCTCGCGACGATCGACTTGCGTGATTTCTGTCGCAAACAAGGATGCGCAATCTGCGCCAGTTGGATTGTCTGGAAAGACCGATATTCATCATCGAGTCCAGGTCCCAGGACCCGTTTTTGCGGACTACGCGCTGAGAGGCGAGACGGTGCCATCCGATGACATATTGACGAGCTTGCGACTGGAACTTGCCTATTTCAGCGGTTTGCCTGGCTGAGGGGACGAGCGACTGGCGGCGCTGGCGTTATTCTGCGGTTTGAACGCGTGCGTCCGCGGCGCACCGCACGCTTTCAGCCGCTCAGGTCGCAGCGGAGATCACCCCCGAATTTCTCGATCGAACGATCCGGGCGTTGAAGCGCTGGAAATTCGATATCGTCTCCATGGACGAGGTTTGCCGCAGGGCGGTCACGCTGGCCTCGCCGAGACGGTTTGCATGCCTGACATTCGATGGCGGCTACAGGGATCTGATCGACATCGGCCTATCCCGTGCTTGCAAAGCATGGCGTTCCGTTCGCCGTCTATCTGCCGACCGCGTTTCCGGACGGCCTCGGGCGAGGCCTGGTGGCTCGCGCTTGAGGAAGTGATTGCGCGAGGGAACCGGGTCAGCCTTGTGATGGGTCGCCACGTGCGGCGCTTCGATATCGCAAGTACTTCCGAGAAGTATCAACTCTACAATTTCCTGGAAGGCTGGATGCGCTCGCTTCCGCCGCCGAACTTTCCTCCGCGATCAATGATCTCTGCAAGCGATACTCCGTTGATCTCGCGGCGTTGTCGCGCGAGGCATCGATGGACTGGACCGAACTGGCGAAAGCTTGCGGCCGATCCCACTGGTGACGATCGGAAGCGCGACCGTGAACTATCCGGCCTTGTCGACATTGAAGGACGTGGCCGCGCTCGCGCGAAATGACGATGGGCCGAGCGGTCGCGGAGGCGGCGTTTCGCCGCGATGTCAGGCATTTCGCCTATCCTTTCGGCGATCGCGCATCGTGGCGCCCGCAACATGCTGCGATGGCTGAGGAGGCCGGCCTTCGCCAGTGCGGTATCGGCAATACCCGGCGTCGTCGAAGCGGAAGGCCGGACCAACCTGCACGCGCTTCCGCGGATCGCCTGGGATGGCCGGCAGCGTTCGCTGCGCGCCATGCGCGCGATCCTGTCCGGCGCATACATTTCGTTCAGCGAAGCACGCGAGCGGTAAAGGGATCTAATAGGCGTCGGGCCGCGCCATCCAGCTGATGATCGGCATCGCCGGAAGGACCCAGCCGATGCCGGCGACAACATAGAAGATCGGCCTGCGCAGCCCGGAATTCGCAAGCCAGGGCATCTGCGCCACCGCCATTCCCATCAACGACCACACCACAACCAGCACAGAAAGCGATGGTTCCAAGGAATTTGCGGGTGCGTATGGTCATGGCGGAAATGTGCGGCTCGCTTCGGGAGCGCGCCTTGCGCGCAGGGAGGGGCGGACTATAAGGGGCGCGCAAATTCATTCAAGCGCAGCTTTGATGACCGCCGTATTCCAGCACAACAAGCATCCCACATCGGCGCCGTCCGCGGGTGGCTGTCTTGCATCGCCGCGCTGATCGCGACCATGGTGCTGGTCGGCGGCGCCACGCGTCTCACCGAAGCCGGGCTTTCGATCGTCGAGTGGAAACCGGTCACCGGCGCGCTGCCGCCGCTCGATCAGGAACAGTGGACGCAGGCGTTCGAGGCCTACAAGACGATTCCGCAATATCGCGAACTCAATGCCGGCATGAACCTCGGCGAGTTCAAGACGATCTTCTGGTGGGAATGGAGCCACCGGCTGCTCGGGCGCGTGATCGGGCTTGCCTATCTGCTGCCGTTTCTCTGGTTCATGTGGCGTGGGGCGCTGAACGCCGACATCAGACGTCGGCTGTGGATGATCTTCGGCCTCGGCGCGCTGCAGGGCGCGGTCGGCTGGTGGATGGTGGCTTCCGGGCTTTCGCAGCGGGTGGAAGTCTCGCATACTCGTCTGGCCGCCCATCTGATGCTGGCGCTGTTGATTTTCGCGGCGATCGTCTGGACGCTGCGCCGATTGGCGTATCGGCCGCCGGTTGCCGCATCCTCGCGGCTGAAGATCACCAGTGTCGTTCTGCTGGCATTGACGTTCGTGCAGCTTTATCTCGGCGCGCTGGTCGCGGGCTTGCGCGCGGGCAAGGTCTACAATACCTGGCCGGACATCGACGGAAGATTTATTCCCTCGCCGTCGCGATTGTTTTTCGAGAAGCCGTGGTGGCGCAATCTGTTCGACAATGCGCTCACCGTACAGTTCGAGCATCGCATGACCGCCTATGCGCTGTTTGCGCTGGCGGTGCTGCACGTGTTCGACGCCATTCGCTCGCGCGCCGGGGTTGCCGCGGTCAACGGGGCCCGGTGGCTGGCGGCGGCGATTACGCTGCAGGCGACGTTGGGTATTCTCACATTGCTGAACCAGGTGCCGATTGGTCTGGCATTGGCGCATCAGGCCGTTGCCATTGCGGTCTTGACGCTTGCGGTTCTTTCAGGCCGAGCGGTTGGCCGCGCCGCGGTCGGAGACGGAGCGGCAGAAGATGGCTCTGCCGGCCGGCCAGCCCGGTTGACTTCGGCGTTCCAAATTTCGTCGCGTATGCGGAAGCGCCTGTCTGCGGAGCCGAAGACCTCAACAATAGCCGTAAACGCCGCAGGCGTAGGGCAGGCGGTTCCAATAGCTGATCTCGGGACCACCGTAATAGGGGCCCGGGTAATCGTAGGAATTGGCCAAGCCGTAATAGCCCGGCAACGTCGCAGAGCCCGGAAGCAGCGGCGCGCGGATCAATGGCGGTATGTAGGGTATGGTCCCATCCGTCGGCGTGAAAAGCAGATCCCGCTCCTCCTCGACATAGATCCTGCGACCATGGACCGGTGGAGATTTATAGTAGACGCCCGGGCCGGATGGGTAACCCGAGCCCGGCAGGTCAGCCGCCACAGCCGATCCGACGGCGAACGCGGTCAGAAATGGCATTGTCCAGCGCAGCATGGTTCCGCTCCGAATCATCGGGGGTAATAAATGCCACATTATGCCGGATCGACCGTTAATGAGAGGCTCGTGATATCGGGCTTGATCGGGGCCGGGATCAAGCGGTTCTGAAACGCGACCGCGCCAGGATGATCGAAATCCTTATGGCCACCGAACTGACGGCGGATGAGGCGGGCCGTACCGCCGACACCACGCTGGCTCATCCGGAGAAATATGGGTTCCCTCCGGCGAAGGATTGATCCGACACGCGTGGCGAAGAAATCGCGATCCCCCACGCGGGGGTAACAGGGTTTTAACAAGCGACGCGGTGGTTTGGAGATAGTTATGCGCTCATCGCCTGCTCCAGGTCGGCGATCAGATCTTCCTTGTCCTCGATGCCGACCGACAGCCGCACCACGTCGGGGCCAGCGCCGGCCTTGGTCTTCGCGGCATCGTCGAGCTGGCTGTGCGTCGTCGATGCCGGATGAATCACCAGTGAGCGGGTGTCGCCGACATTGGCAAGATGCGAGAACAGTTTCAGCTTCGACACCAGATTGACGCCGGCGTCGTAGCCGCCCTTGAGGCTGAAGGTGAACACCGCGCCGGCGCCCTTCGGCGCATATTTGCGTGCAAGGTTGTTATATTTATCGCCAGACAGGCCGGCGTAGTTCACCGAGGCGACCGCCTCGTGGCCGGAAAGAAATTCCGCGACCGCCTTGGCGTTATCGCAGTGCTTCTGCATGCGCAACGGCAGCGTTTCGATGCCGGTGAGAATCAGGAAGGCGTTGAACGGCGAGATCGCCGGGCCGAGGTCACGCAGGCCGAGCACGCGACAGGCGATAGCAAAGGCGAAGTTGCCGAAGGTCTCCTGAATCTTGATGCCGTGATATTCCGGGCGGGGTTCGCTCAGCATCGGATATTTGCTGTCTTTCGACCAGTCGAAGGTGCCGGCATCGACAATGATGCCGCCGAGCGAGTTGCCGTGGCCGCCGAGAAACTTGGTCAGCGAATGCACCACGATATCGGCGCCGTGATCGATCGGACGGATCAAATAGGGGCTGGCAAGGGTATTATCGACGATCAGCGGCACGCCAGCCTTGCGCGCAACCGCGGCGATCGCCTCGATATCGGTAATGGAGCCGGAGGGATTGGCGATCGAACTCGATGAAGATCGCCTTGGTGTGGGGCGTCACCGCGCGCTCGAAGCTGTCGATATCGTCGGGGTCGGCCCACACGACGTTCCAGCCAAAACTCTTGAAGGCATGGGTGAACTGGTTGATCGAGCCGCCATAGAGCTTTCGCGCTGCGATGAACTCGTCACCGGGTTGCAGCAATTGCTGCAGCACGACGACCTGTGCAGCGTGCCCAGACGCCACCGCGAGCGCGGCGGTGCCGCCTTCAAGGGCGGCGACGCGCTCTTCGAGCACCGCCTGGGTCGGGTTTCCGATCCGGGTATAGATGTTTCCGAACGCCTGCAGTCCGAACAGGGAAGCGGCATGATCGGCATCGTTGAAGACGAATGACGTGGTTTGATAGATCGGTGTCGCCCGTGCGCCGGTGGTCGGATCGGGTTGTGCGCCGGCATGCACGGCGAGGGTGGCAAATCCCGGAAGACGATCGATCATTCTCTACGTCCTGTTTTGCTTTATTTGAAATCGCGTGGCCGCCATGCTGATCGCAGCGGCGTCCGCAGTCAAGGCAGCGCGGCGTGTCAACCGTTACTGGGAACGCTCGTGCTTCGCTTTGTCGCGTTCGTGAAACAATCGTTTCGCATTTGCGTCATGCGAGGTCGTTCTTGTTTTTCGCAACGCGATCCGACGCGGTGGTTTCGCCGCCGCCGAGGCTCATCCGGTTCAACGAAAGCCGCATGCCCTGGGTCGGCATCGGTGCGCGCTTTGAACTCAGCGTTCGCGAATTGACGCCCATCCACGAAATTTCCGAGGACAGCCGTCCATATTCAATCTTCGGGCAGCGGTTCATGACGACCTTCAGACCAGCGGCTTCCGCCTTCGCCGCGGCAGCGTCATCGCGCGCGCCGAGCTGCATCCAGATTATTTTTGGCAACGGCGTCAGCTGCAATGCTTCATCGACCACCGGCATGATGTGGCTCGAATTCCGGAAGATATCGATCATGTCGATGGGACGGCCGATATCTTGCAGCGATGCGACAAAGGGCTTGTCGAGCAGGGTTTTGCCGACATGACCGGGATTGACCGGAATCATGTCGTAGCCGCGCTGGGCCAGATATTTGAAGGCGAAGTAACTCGGCCGGACGTTGACCGGCGACGCCCCGACCATCGCAATGGATTTCACGCTGTTGAGAATTTCCCGAATGTATTGGTCGGGGTAGGCATCATGATTCATCGATACGAATTCCATCGAAGCACTGTGTCCAATCGGAATCGGCCGGAATGCGTTTACCGGTCTTGCCATTTCGGCTCACGCTTCTCGATGAAGGCGCCGATGCCTTCCTCCGCGTCGCGAGCCATCATGTTCTCGGCCATCACCTCCGCCGCATAGCGATAGGCGTCCGCCAGGCTCATTTCGGCCTGACGGTAGAACGCGGCCTTGCCGAGCTTGACGGTGTAGGCGGATTTGAGCGCGACCTTTTGCGCCAGCGCGATCGCCGCATCCCGTTCGCTGCCCGCGGCAACGACGCGGTTGACAAGGCCGATATCCCGCGCCGTCGTCGCCGAAACCGGCTCGCCGGTCAACAGCATTTCCATCGCCTGCTTGCGCGGGATATTGCGGGACAGCGCCACCATCGGCGTCGAACAAAACAGCCCGATATCGACGCCGGGCGTGGCGAAGGTCGCGGCCTCCGACGCCACCGCCAGATCGCAGCTTGCCACCAACTGGCAACCGGCCGCGGTGGCGACACCCTGGACCGCGGCAACGACCGGTTTGGGCAACCGCACGATGGCTTGCATCATCGCGCTGCAGGCGTTCATGATCTTGGCGAAATAGGCGCGGCCACCGTCGGCATCGGCGCGGCGGGCAGTCAGTTCTTTCAAGTCATGGCCGGCGGAAAAGGCCGAACCATTGGCTTCGATTACCACTGCGCGTACGCTTGCATCATC
Source organism: uncultured Pseudomonadota bacterium (assembly GCA_963729395.1). GTDB lineage: Bacteria > Pseudomonadota > Alphaproteobacteria > Rhizobiales > Xanthobacteraceae > Bradyrhizobium. Next base: position 28,819 of record CAVSOS010000018.1, read on the forward strand.
GCTGATAGCGTTGAGCGTCGCATGCAGTTCTGCGATCAGCCCTTCCGACAGGCTGTTGCGGGCCGAAGGCCGATTGAGCGTGAGCACGGCGATGCTGCCCTGCATCTCGTGCAGCAGTATCGGCGATGGCGGTTTGGCGGCACGCGCGGTTTGGCTGGTCATCGAAATATCCATTCAGGCCCACCGCCTGACGGCACGGACCGCCCGTGTGGAGCTCGGAAGTTCTCTTTATTGCTGGCAAGTTCTGGCAAGAGAGCTGAGGGACAGGCGGAGCGACATGGCAATTGCGAAAATGAGCGCGGCCGAGCTGGAAAAGTTTCTCGATACCGAATATCCCCAGATCTTCCACGGCGGCGATATATCCATCGAAAGCGCCGACGGGGCTTCCTGCCTGCTCCGTCAGCGCTACAGCGACCAAATGCTTCGTCCGGGTGGGACGGTTTCGGGACCGACGCTGATGGCGCTGGCTGACTTCGCCATGTATGTGGTGCTGCTGTCGGCGATTGGCCCGGTAGGCCTTGCGGTGACGACAAATCTCAACATCAATTTTCTGCGCAAGGGCCAGCCCGGCCAGGACGTGCTTGCGGCAGCAAGACTTTTGAAGCTGGGCAAGCGGCTGGCGGTCGGCGAGGTCAGTTTGCTGTCGGGGACGTCGCCCGATCCGATCGCCCATGTGACCGCCACCTATTCCATTCCAAATGCTTAGTGTTTTTTGCGGTAATATAGCACCATATTTATAAGTTACTGTTTTTACATAGCTAATTGAGCTCGTTTAGCATTGACGTCGGCCGTGCTGATATCTAGAAACCCCGTAGTTCGGCGTGATCGCGCCCAATGTCTCCTTTCACGGATTTCCTCACATGAAAACCTTTTCGGCAAAGCCAGCCGAGGTGACGAAGAAGTGGGTCTTGATCGACGCCAAGGGTCTGGTGGTCGGCCGGCTCGCCTCGCTGGTCGCGATGCGGTTGCGCGGCAAACACCTCCCGACCTATACGCCTCACGTCGATTGCGGTGACCACGTCATCATCATCAACGCGGCCCATATCGTGTTGACCGGGCGCAAGCGTGACAACAAGGTCTACTACAATCACACCGGATTCATCGGCGGCATCAAGGAGCGTACTGCAAAGTCGATCCTCGAAGGCCGGTTTCCCGAGCGCGTGGTTGAGAAGGCGGTCGAGCGCATGATTCCGCGTGGTCCGCTTGGTCGCGTGCAGCTCGGCAATTTGCGGGTCTATCCCGGACCTGAGCATCCGCACGAAGCCCAGCAACCCGAGACAATCGACGTCGCATCAATGAATTGCAAGAACATGAGGGCCGCATAAGATGTCCGACACCATGCAGTCGCTCGATCAGTTGTCGTCGCTGAAGCCGGCCGCTCCCGAAGCGCCGAAATACGTCAAGAAGGTCGACAAGCAGGGCCGCGCCTATGCTACCGGCAAGCGCAAGGATGCGGTCGCCCGCGTCTGGATCAAGCCGGGTGCCGGCAAGGTCACCGTCAACGCCCGTGAAGTCGAAGTCTATTTCGCACGTCCGGTGTTGCGGATGATGATCCAGCAGCCGCTGGTCGCAGCTGCCCGTGCGGGCCAGTACGACGTGATCTGCACCGTCGCGGGCGGCGGTCTGTCGGGTCAGGCCGGCGCTGTGCGTCACGGCATCTCCAAGGCGCTGACCTATTTCGAGCCGGATCTGCGCGGCGTCCTGAAAAAGGGCGGCTTCCTCACCCGCGACTCGCGCGTGGTCGAGCGCAAGAAGTACGGCCGCGCCAAGGCGCGCAAGTCGTTCCAGTTCTCGAAGCGCTAATCGAACCGATACAATTAGCTGCGAATCAGCAGATCATGGAAAGGGCGCTCTTCGGGCGCCTTTTTTGTTGATCAAATTGCCGACGAGTTGATGAGATTTTTCACGAAAACTTTGCGGGCAGACGCAAACGGATTGCCAACCCGGCGGTCGTAGCATCCAGGTTGGTAACGGCGCGCATCCGGTTTTCAGGCGTGCTGGATTACGCTGCATCACAACTTCGCCCGGTGATCCATGTCGCTCGATGCTCTCCACGCTATATCTCGTCGCCACAATGGTTGCGGCGATGCTGGGAGCCATGCTGCTGTTTTTCGGCAAGCAGGAGAACATCCCGGCGCTGAAATGGTGGGGAACAGCCTATCTGCTCGGCGCGGCGTCGGTTGCGCTCTGGACGCTCGGCGGCGACAGGCTCGGCGAGACGCTGTCGCTGGCGTTGAGTGCCGTCGGTTTCGTGGCCTGCGGCATGGTCTGGAACGCATCGCGTGTGTTTCACGGCCGCAAGCCGAACCTGCCGGGGCTGGTTCTCGGGGCGATAGCCTGGATCGCCGCTGTCATGACGGTCGCGCCCGAGGCGTCAGCGATGCGCATGACCGTCGGCGCCGGCATTGTAGCGATTTATGCGGCACTGACGGCAACCGAATTGTGGTCGGAGCGTCGCAGAACATTGCAAAAGCGCTGGCCGGGGATCGTCGTGCCGGTGCTGCACGGTTTCGTGCTGATGCTGCCGATCCTGCTCGGCGACCTGTTGCACCCGCATGACAAAATGTTCTCCGGCAGCATCGTGGGTGACGGTATTCTCCGTCGAGCTTGTGCTTTATGCGGTCGGCACCGTGTTCGTCATCTTCATGCTGGTGTCGGAGCGGACGGTCACGGCGCACAGGACGGCGGCTTCGATGGATCCGCTGACCGGCATGTTCAATCGCCGCGGTTTCGCCGAGGCGACGTCACGGGTGATCGAGCGCGAAGCCAACGCCGGCCGTCCGGTGACGGTGTTGATTTTCGATATCGATCATTTCAAATCGATCAACGACCGCTTCGGCCATCCGGCGGGCGACGAAATTCTCAAGCTGTTCTGCCACCGTCGTGGTCAACACGTTGCGTATCAGCGACCTTTCGGGCCGGATCGGCGGCGAGGAGTTCGCGGCATTGCTGCCCTGTTCGCTGGAGGAAGGGGTGATCGCAGCTGAACGCGTACGCGAGGCCTTTGCGGCCTCTGGAATTGTGGTCGAGGAGGGTCCTGTCGATACCACCGTCAGCATCGGCGTGGCTGGCGGCCCTGCGGGCACCGAACTCGAGGTGCTATTGGCCGCGGCCGATACAGCGCTATACCAGGCCAAGCGCAGCGGCCGCAATCGCGTCGAGGCGGCCGAGGAACTGCCATTGTCGCTGGAAAACTGGCGGCGAAAGACCGCGGGCGCCACGCGCCAACCGCAGCAGCGACCGGGCGTTCCCCGTCTCGCATAGAATCCGCATGGTGGCGATAACTTCCTGTTTACCATTCGGTCCATATCATTGCGCTTATGGACACGATCCACGACGACAACGCCGCCTTGATCTCGCTCGAAGCCGCCGCGGCGTCAGCGCGGGGCGGATTTGCCTGCATGTTCTCGACCTCGGACGAATACGAGACGGCGGTGATTTCGGAACGGCGGGCGCAGGGCCGCTATCATCGGCCGCGAAACCGCTGGCCCATCGTCATGTTCGCAGGCTGTACGCTGATGATCGCCGGCGCCGCTTTGCTTCTGAATTAAGTGGCTGTCAGAGAATTGGAGTGATCTGGCGCCGCGCGGCGTCTTTTTGCGTTGGATGGTTCGATGGCGCTTCAATAATGCGATCGGCTGCGCTAGAGACGTCCATGCTCACGAAAGGCCGTAACCCAGATGATCACCGAAATCGCATTGATTGACGTCAAGCCGGGCACCGAGAAGGACTTTGAAGCTGCGGTCGCCAAGGCCCGCCCGCTGTTCCTTCGCGCCAAGGGCGGCAAAGGTTTTGAACTGCACAAGTCGATCGAGAAGCCGTCGCGCTACCGGTTGATGGCAAAATGGGACACGCTGGAAAACCATACCGTCGATTTCCGGGGTTCCGACGACTTCGCGGCGTGGCGCGGACTGGTCGGGCAGTATTTTGCCGCGCCGCCCGAGGTCGAGCACACCCAGACGGTGCTGACCTCGGTGGCTTGAACGCCATCGGCAACGCGCCACCTCAAGCCATCATCGCATCGGGCGAAATTTCGTCGGCCTTGAAGTAATCGATCATGACTTTCACGATCGCTATCACCGGCAAGGCCAGCGCCAAACCCCAGATGCCGAACACCACCCCCAGCAGGATCTGGAATGCGAACAAGGTAGCTGGGGGAATGTCCAGCGCCTGACGCTGGAGGATTGGCGTGAGAATGTAGCTCTCCAGCGCGTGAACGCCTAGGAAAAGCACAAATGCGCTGGCCGCGGCGACCCAGCCGGATGCGAGACTGGCAAGCACCACGATCAATCCGGCGAGCAGCGGACCAACCGTCGGAATGAAGGTGAGCAGTCCGGCTTGAATGCCCAGGATGAAGGAACTCTGGACGCCGATTATCGCCAGGCCGATCCAGGTAACCAGAAACACGACGGCCATGGTGACAATCTGCGCAATCAGCCAACGCTCCAGCGTTTCGCCGATGCGGTGGACGATGACGGTAGCGCGAGCGCGATGCCGCGCGGGAATGATAAATAACAATCCTTTTCGATAGACGCTCGGCTGCGCTGCGAACGTCAGTCCTAGAAACAACACGATAAAGAAATTTCCGACCGCGCTGACGGTGCCGAGCAGAAGTCTCAGGGTCTGGCTTACGATCGCGCCACCGCTGGAGGCGATCGTGCCGACGCTTGGAAAATTATGCGTCGCCGCGCCAGGCGTTGCCGGGGCCGATGAACCCGCCGATGCGTTGGGATTGCCGAGATCGAAATAGCTGGTGTCGATCCCGTTCTTCTCAAGGAAGGCCTTGACGCTGACCAGTTGCGATTTGATCGTATTGCTGAGCACGATGGCCTGTTGCGCGATGGTGGCGCCGCCGAGGAAGATCACGCCCGACAGCAGGCCCGCGAGCACCAGACATACGATCGTCAGGCGCAGCGCATGAGCCAGCCTGACAACGCGACCGAGCAAATCAGTCATGGCGTTGAGCGCAACGCCCAGCAGCGTTCCGGCAAAGATCAAAAATAGCGTCGCGGCGAAATACCAGGTGAACAGCAACAGTGTTGCGAACAGGACGGTTCCGATGCCGCCAACCGATATCGCCCAAGCCAGATCGTTGCGGGCCAGACGATCGTCAGTCGAAACTGCCACGTTGATTCCTTTTCAGGGCCTATCCTTGGAGCACTCTTTCGCCAAACCGGCCCGGGATCAAGTCGGGAAGGCGCGGCAGTTCGGCCGATTGGATGGGTGCTAGCCGGCGCCTGTCAGACCGTTTGGCGCGAGCAGCGGGAGAACAGGCCTTTGAGGCCATCGATCCGAAGTGGGTCTCCACGCGAAAATAGCAACGCCACCACGCGGAGCAACATGTTGATCGGGCACCACTCAGGGGGCATGATCTGCCGGGTATTTATGGCACGAGATTGGATACCAGGCGATGAGGAGGCCGGTGGTCGGTGTGATCGGGAACGCCTATCGCATCGAAAATCGATTTGCGACCCAGATGGTCGGAGAACGAAATCTTCGCGCGGTGGCCGAGGTCGCGGGTGCGCTGCCACTGATGTTTGCCGGCGTCACCTGACATCACGGATATCGGCGCATTGCTGGATGCGGTTGACGGTGTGGTGCTGACCGGCGCCCGCGCCAATGTGCACCCGACGCCTTTCGCACCGAACCGGATATCCGGCACGAACCTTACGATCATGCACCGTGACGACGTGGCGCTGGCTTTGTCGGAGGCCTGTGTCGCGCGCGGCGTGCCGCTGTTCGGCATCTGCCGCGGCTTGCAGGAGATGAACGTCGCCTTCGGCGGCTCGCTGCATCCGGAAATCCGCGAATTGCCCGGCCGCATGAACCATCGGATGCCGCGGCTGGAGAACGGCGAGATCCATCCCGATCCCAAGGTCGTCTTCGCCGATCGCCACGAGGTCAATCTGCGTTCCTGGCGGCGCCTTTGCGCGGCTGCTCGGGTGCGAGACGATCCGCGTCAATTCGCTGCACGGCCAGGGCATTCTCGAACCGGGCAAGCGGGTCGTCGATCGAGGGCGTGGCCGAGGACGGCACCATCGAGGCGATCCGGATCGCCGATGCGCCTGGCTTCGCGCTCGGCGTCCAGTGGCACGCCGAGTACGATCCGCAGCGCAATCCCGATCAATCGCGCCTTGTTTCAGGCGTTCGGCGAAGCGCTATTGGCGGGCAAGGGCCGCTGAATCCAGATTTCTCAAGCGGCAGTGCTCGCTTTCAGTACTGCAGGAACGCCGCCGTAAAATAAAAGGCGCCCCTGTCAGGGCGCCTTTTTGTATTCATCGAGTTCCCTCGGGCCAGAGGCCCGCGAACCAAAACTACAGCGAATAATACATTTCAAATTCGACCGGATGCGGAGTCATCTCGAAACGCTCGACTTCGGTCATCTTCAACTCGATATAGCTGTCGATGAAATCGTCGTCGAATACGCCGCCGTTCTTGAGGAACGCGCGATCCTTGTCGAGATTCTCGAGTGCCTCGCGAAGCGAACCGCACACCGTCGGGATCGCCTTGAGTTCTTCTTTCGGCAGATCGTAGAGGTCCTTGTCCATCGCCGGGCCCGGATCGAGCTTGTTCTTGATGCCGTCAAGGCCTGCCATCAGCATCGCGGCAAAGCCAAGATAGGGATTGGCCATCGGATCGGGGAAACGTACCTCGACGCGCTTGGCTTTCGGGTTCGCGGTATAGGGAATGCGGCAGGAAGCCGAGCGGTTGCGCGCGGAATAGGCGAGCAGGACGGGCGCTTCATAGCCCGGGACCAGACGCTTGTAGGAGTTGGTCGACGGATTGGTGAAGGCATTGATCGCCTTGGCATGCTTGATGATGCCGGCGATGTAGGAGAGGCAGGTCTCCGAGAGGTCGGCATATTTGTTGCCGGCGAATACGGGCTTGCCGTCCTTCCAGATCGACTGGTGGCAGTGCATGCCAGAGCCATTATCGCCATAGACCGGCTTCGGCATGAAAGTGGCGGTCTTGCCGTAGATGTGCGCGACCTGATGAATGCAATATTTGTAGATCTGCATCTGGTCGGCCATCAGCGTCAGCGTGTCGAACTTCATGCCGAGCTCGTGCTGGGCCGATGCAACTTCGTGGTGATGCTTCTCGACCCTGACACCCATCTTGGCCATCGCGCCGAGCATTTCCGAGCGCATGTCCTGCGCAGAATCCTGCGGCGGAACGGGAAAGTAGCCCGCTTTGGTGCGGATGCGGTGGCCGAGGTTGCCGCCCTCATATTCGGTGTCCGAATTGATCGGCAGTTCCGACGAATCCAGCTTGAAGCCGGTATTGTAGGGCGTGGTTTGATAGCGGACGTCGTCGAACACAAAGAATTCCGCCTCGGGGCCGAAGAAAACCGTATCACCGACGCCCATCGACTTGACCATGGCCTCGGCCTTCTTGGCCATGCCGCGCGGGTCGCGGTTGTACGGCTCGCCGGTGGTCGGCTCCAGCACGTCGCAGGTGATGACCATGGTAGTTTCAGCGAAGAACGGGTCGATCGTCGCGGTGACCGGATCGGGCATCAGGCACATGTCGGATTCGTTGATCGCCTTCCAGCCGGCGATCGAGGAGCCGTCGAACATCAGGCCTTCGGCGAATGTGTCCTCTTCGATCATGCCGATATCGAAAGTCACATGCTGCCACTTGCCGCGCGGATCGGTGAAACGCAGATCGACGTATTTCACGTCGTTGTCCTTGATGGATTTCAGGACGTCTTTGGCGGTCTTCATGAATACCCCTTATGGCTTACAGGTCATCGTGATCTGGCCGCAGCCGGCGACCGTGGTAGTGCTCAATACAATTGGGGGCTGCTCAATACAATATCAGAGTGTCGGCAGGCTCAATTCAGATGGCGTCCAGGCCGGATTCCCCGGTTCGGATGCGAATGGCTTCCTCGACATTCGACACGAAAATCTTGCCGTCGCCGATGCGGCCGGTCTGGGCCGCGCGCCGTATGGCGTCGATCGCCTTCTCGACCAAATCGTCCGAGATCACGATCTCGATTTTGACCTTGGGCAGAAAATCCACAATGTACTCTGCACCGCGATAGAGTTCGGCGTGACCCTTCTGCCGTCCGAAGCCCTTGGCTTCGGTGACCGTGATGCCTTGCAGTCCGACTTCCTGAAGCGCTTCTTTCACCTCGTCGAGCTTGAATGGCTTGATGATGGCTTCTATTTTTTTCACTGAACGCCTCCCGGGCAGTTTCATCTTTCAGACTGCAGCTTGGTTTGCACATCGCGGGCGATGCGCAGGTTGTTCGATCTTCGGATCATCCTCGCGAAGCTGCCCCGGTGCCGGTGAGCACCAGACACACTTTTTCAATGCCGGAGTTCATCGCAGGCGAGCAGGACGTTCCAGAGCCGGCTTTCTCAAAAGCAGGGTCTATGCCAAGTTGTTGAAGGGGCTGATTTTTAAATGTTATCAAACTTTTAACAGGCATCCTTCGGGTTAGGCCAGAAGAGCCCACAATACCGGCAGCTCAATAAATGGGCAAACAGGTCAATTGGTATGCACTCACTAGCACGCAAACAAAGAACTGCCTCAGGATAAGGCGATCGCACCGGGAATTTGGCATGGAAATTTTGACCACCGCCGAGATGGAACGTGCCGATCGGCTTGCCATTGCCGCGGGTACTCCGGGCTTCGCGCTGATGCTGAGCGCGGGCCAAGCGGTAGCCGAGGCCGCGATGGAGCTCGTGGAGGAGGGGCCAATCCTGGTTATCGCCGGGAGCGGCAACAATGGCGGCGACGGTTTTGTGGCAGCGGCCGAATTGGCGGCACGCGGCCGCGAGGTCTCTGTCATCCTGCTGTGCGAGCGGGACGGCCTGCAGGGCGATGCAGCCTCCGCAGCGCGAGGATGGAAATATCCTGTATTGCCGTTCAATCCCCCCGCGATCGGCCGGCCCGCACTGATTATCGATGCGCTGTTCGGCGCCGGTCTCAACCGGACCGTAAAGGGCGATCCGCTCGATATGATCGAGGCGATCAACGCCAACGGTGCGCCCGTTCTCAGCGTCGACCTGCCGAGCGGCGTTAACGGTACGACCGGCGCCATCATGGGCGTCGCGGTCCGCGCCACCGAAACCGTCACATTTTTTCGGCGCAAACCGGCGCATCTGTTGTTGCCGGGCCGGATTCATTGCGGTCGCGTGCGCCTTGCCGATATCGGCATTGACGCCAATGTGCTCGAGGAAATTCGGCCGCAGGCGTTCGAAAACACTCCGCCATGCTGGCAAAAGTCATTTCCAGTGCCGCAGGTCGGCGGTCATAAATACGCCCGCGGCCATGCCGTTATCGTCTCAGGCGATATCGCGGCGACCGGGGCGGCACGGCTGTCAGCGCGCGGCGCCCTGCGGGCCGGCGCCGGGCTGGTCACGCTGGTCTCGCCAAGGGATGCGCTTGCCGTCAATGCCGCCGCGCTCACCGCTGTCATGGTCCGCACGACCGATACCGTGGTCGAGTTTGCCGAGCTGCTGACGGATAAGCGCCTCCACACCTGCGTGATCGGACCGGGCGCGGGAGCTGGTGCACGGACGCGGGATTTTGTTCTTGCCGCGCTATCGGCTAAGCGACAGCTGGTGCTGGACGCGGATGCACTGACAAGTTTTGCCGATGCTCCCGATCGGCTATTCCAGTCGATCAAGGCCATTTCCGATCCGCAGGTGGTTCTCACGCCACATGAGGGAGAATTTCCGCGGCTGTTCAGCGATATCAGCAACAAAAATCCAAACCGCTCGAAACTTGAACGGGTGAGGGCGGCGGCCGAACGCTCCGGCGCCATCGTCTTGCTCAAGGGACCGGATACGGTGGTGGCATCCCCGGACGGCCGCGCAACCATCGCCGCCAACGCGCCGCCATGGCTTGCGACTGCCGGCGCCGGCGACGTGCTGGCCGGAATGATCGCGGGCCTGCTTGCCCAGGGCGCGCCGGCATTCGAGGCCGCCAGCATCGGCGTCTGGATGCATGGCGAGGCGGCGCGCGAGGCCGGCCCAGGCTTGATAGCGGAAGATTTGCCGGAGGTGCTGCCAGCGGTGTTCCGGCGCCTCTATGACGAATTCGGCATCGAATATTGAGGCGTCGCGGGTCAGGAGCAAGCGTCCTACACGAGGTATTTCGCGACCGCGGCCTCGTTCCAGGACAGCCCAAGGCCGTGCCCGCGTGCCGTGATCGTGCCATCAACGATCTGTACCGGTTCGGTAACAATCGCGCGTGCGAGGTCGAGATATTCGATCCAGTGCGCGGTTGGGGTGACAGGCAACACGTGAGAACTGGCTTCGGCGAACAGGTGACTGGACATCGGGATTGAAGCGGCTTCGGCCTGGGCTGCGACGCGGAGCCAGCCGGTGACGCCGCCGACCTTCATCAGATCGGGCATGATGAAGTCGCTGGCGGCTGCGCTGATGGCTTCCGCAAAGCCGCGCGGAAACCACCAGTTCTCGCCGGATTGAATCGATATCGGCGACGTCTCACGTACCTTTGCATGGCCCTCGAGGTTTTCAGCGGCCACGGGCTCCTCGATCCAGTGCAGATCGTAGGCCGCGAGCCGCGCGATGCGGCGGCTGGCCTCGGTCGGATCGAGCGATTGGTTGAAATCCAGCATGAGCGCGACGTCAGGACCGATCAAATCGCGCACCGCTTTGACCACCCGTTCGTCGTTGGCGAGATCGCCGGCGCCGCCCTTGATCTTGATGCCGAGAAAGCCCTGATCGAGCGAGCGGCGCAAATCCCGCTCGTCGGCGACGGGATCGACCGCGCCGTAGCTGTCGTAGGCCCTGATGGCTCGGGGCGATCCGCCCAGCAATGTCGCCAACGGCTGACCCGCCGCCTGTCCCAACGCATCCCAGAACGCCATGTCGAGACCCGACACAGCCATGCCGACAAGGCCTTGCCAGCCGAGCAATCTGAATTTGGCGTCCATGACAGCCATCAGATCAAACGGGGCGATTACCTTTCCGGTCAAATCGCTGCCGATCTCTTCGATCAGGTGCACCAGCGGCGTGAGCGTCAGCTTGGTGTAGGCGAAGATGTAGGAGTGTCCGGTAACACCTTGGTCTGTCACGACATCGATTAACACCAGTGGGGCGGCCTCAATGACGCCAAAGGCGTTTTTTACCGGCCGCGAGATCGGCGCGACCACGGCACGGGCTTTAACGCTGCGAATAGTTGGCGTTGTTTTGCTCATTTTTGTTTCCTCAACCGACACTGTACCATCGCACGAGACGTGGCGCTGTCCAGTCCGCTGCCGCCGACTCCATCAGCCAGCGTCCGCCATATTCGGCAGAGAATGCGATGCGCTGCGTCTGCCCGGCCTCGATTGCAAGTGTATCCAGCCAAAATGGCTTCCAGCCATCGTCAAGCCGGTCCAACAGCCTGAAATGATGCCCATGGAGATGGAAGACGGTCGCGATCTCGCCGCGATTTGCCAAGGCCAATACCACGGTGCGGCCCGCTTTGACACGGAACGCGGGCGGAGCTGAGGCCGTGAAAGCCGTGGGCCCTACCCAATCGGCATGCGGTCCACCGAGGGGCAAATCGATCCTCAAGGCGCTCTTGAGATCTAGTTCGGACGGTAAGCCGTTCGATGGCAACGGGGATGCGGGGGCAAGCGGTGCTTCGCGGATCGGCGGTTCCTTTGAGGCGACCAGCCGGGCGATGGGGCGCGCCTCCTTGCCGTTATGCAGGAGAATGAGCGAGGTCGAGCCGGGAGGCGCTTCCGCTTCGATGAATGCGTCAATTCGGGCTCCAGGCGCCAATACCAGCGCGCCGTTGCGCGCCAGGAACGGCTCCGATGGTTGGCCGTCGAGCGCCATGACACGAACTTCTTGGTTATCCAATTTCACAGCAATAACATTGCGTTGAAAGCCGTTGATAAAGCGAAGCCGCAGGCGTTCATGGCGACGGATAGGAATATCGAGCATCGTTCGCCCGTTGATCGTGTAGAGCGGCGTCGCGTCTTTTGGATCGATCCCTGGCGCGATCGCTGTCCCGTCCGGGCGTATCATCCAGTCTTCGATCAGAAACACCTCGTCGCGATCGACGGCAATGGCCTCGCTCTCTGCGACAATCAGGGCCCGCGCCGAAGACGGCCGCGTCTGACCATCGCCGAGCAGCCGCAGGTCGCACAGGAAGGTGCCGGCATGGCGCAATGGAATCGCGAAGGTTTGGTTGGCGCCAGGCGCGAGTGGCGTCGTTGCGACCAGCGGTTCGGCAGCCGGAACGCCGTCCAAGCCGTGCCAGTTGAGTATGGCCGGCACCGGCAGCCGGTTCGCCAGTGCGACTTCAATCGCGTCGCCGCGCTTGAAGCGCAAACCCAGAGTCCGACGTTGACCCTCCGAGCGACCATATCGGCGTATCCGGCGCTCCCGGACGCAAGGCGACCACGTCAGCTTTGGCCGCCAGCGCCAGCGGCAGGGGTTCCCCGGCGAGGCCGATCGCCGGACCAAGGACTGCGGAGCCCAATCCGGCCACGAATTCACGTCGATTGAGCGAGAAAATCTGATCTGCCATGATCGATGCGGACCATTTTCCGCTAGCTATGTCCAGTTGCCGCAGGTACGCCCGAGATGGCTCAGTTGCGGCTACTTTTTTGCTGCGGATCGGCGTGCCATGTTATAAGCCCGCCGCCCGCGGCATCGCGGCCGGACAAGATGCTATCAGCGGGCGTGGCGGAATTGGTAGACGCGCTGGATTTAGGTTCCAGTGACGAAAGTTGTGGGGGTTCAAGTCCCTCCGCCCGCACCATCTTGAGAGCGTTTTCGAGCGAAAGCCTGCCCCGCACATGGTGCGGTTCCGTTCCGGTTCAATCGGAAAGGCCTTGTCGAAGGGGCGGCGACCTCATCGCCCCGGTGGCTGGCCAGCGGTGCCAACTATACGCGTTAAGCGCGAATCGCGCGCCTGTCACTCGCGCTTCTTTTCTTCCGCAGGAGGTCTGGCGGGAGCCGCGGCAGGTCTTTCGGGCATCCTCGGTGCTGCTGGTCTCATCTCGTTTGCTCGCGGCGGCTCCTGAACTGGTCTGCGCTGTTCTTCAACCCGCGGAGGCTCCTGAGCCGGTCGGCGGGGCTCTTCCATCCTGGGCGGTTCCGGTCTGCGCGGCTCTTCTACCCGGGGCGGCTCTTGCGCTGGCCTGCGCGGTTCTTCAGCTCTGGATGGCTCCTGGACGGGCCTTCTCTGTTCTTCAGCTGCTGGAGCCTCTCTCTCATTTGGCCGCGGCTGGGCTTCTCGTGGTGCCTCCGCGGGAGCTGGTTTCTCACCCGCCATCGGCCTGTTCACAGCCGCGCCAGGCCTCTCGGCGCCATTCGGCGGCGGCCCGTCATTGGGTCTGGCGGCGATGGGAGTGTGCGATCCGTGCGATATGCCGGCCCCCTGGAAAACCCCGGCGCGCGGGGTTGCTGCTACCGCGGGCTCGCCATGGTTTTGCTTGGAGAAGAGCGCGCGATCCTTGCTCGCTGCCTCTATGTGCTGTCGCTGCACCGGCGTCGCCTCTACGTGACGCTCTCGGGCGATCGTCTCCTGTTGTGGCGTGGGCCTCGCCGCGGTGCCCCCGCTGCCGCCATTGAAACTGATATTGTTGCTTCTGTTATTCATCACCACCGTCTGATTATAGACGTTGGTGATGTGCACGTTTTCAACGTTGTTGACCGAGCGGTTGTAGAAGAAGTGGCCGTGATCCCAGCGGCCGCCCCAATAGCCTTCACCGGTGTAACCGAAACCGTAGTCAATTCCGCCGTAAAATCCGACTTCGCGGCCCCAATAACCGGGATGGAAGAAATATCGCCCGTCGTCCCAGCCCCAATAGGCGGGCGTCCACAGTAGCTCGGGTTGTGGCGGCTCGACCCACGTCCCCGGCACCCAATAATAATCAGCCTCCATTTCATCCCAGGCCCAGAAGCCCGGAACCCAGATGTATCCCTCCGCCGGAATGACTGGTTGCTCGTAGAACGGCAGCGGCGGCGGGGCGAGGTTCACGCGAATATCGACGGAAACCTGGGCTTGGGCTGTGCCGGCCAGCATGGCCGCCGAGGCCGCGGACAGCATAAGTGCAAGGACGGATGACCGAACTATTCGCATTTTGACTTCCTGGGATTGTGAGCGGGGATAGAGAAGGCGTTGAGGCCGATGGCTCGCGGGACCTCAATTGTCGACATCGCCATTGGTTCCGTGGCGGCTTTAGGGCAGCCACAGCTTCGGAGCAGAGAATTTCAGGCCGCCGAGATCGCGGCGTCATCTTGCTTCTGAACTCCTCCGCCAATTGACCAGCCGGCCGTCTTCATCACCTACTTGCTCCAGCGGGCACGGAGGGCCATGTTCCGGATTGGGAAGTCCTGCTCCGGTCTGCGATCTCGCCGGGTTGCCACGCTCCAGATGGTTGATCTGGCGCTTCCACTCGGCTACCACGGCAGCTTCAGGCGGCTCGCTTCGGTGAGGCTAATCGGTCCCCAGGGACCTGGTGAAGCGCGGCTTGCCGTCCAGCAATTTACGCAGCGGTTTTGGGACCTCGACGACGACGCGCCATGTGGTCTTGCCGAACCCCCGACGCAGGTTTTAACGCCGTGCGTCGACCAGATTGACAACGTCCCGGCGTTTCGGCCGGACCAAGCGGGAAGAAGATTGACGCCATGCAGGTGAAGGAAACCGTCGCCGACGGATTGAAGCATGAATTCCAGATCAGCGTTCCGGCATCGGATCTCGATGCCAAGGCAGACGCTCGTCTGGTGGACCTCAAGGACAAGGTCCGTCTCAACGGTTTTCGTCCAGGCAAGGTGCCGGTGAGCCATCTCAAGAAGGTATATGGCCGCTCGGTGATGGCCGAGACCGTGGAGCAGACCATCCGCGACACCAATTCGCAAATCTTCACCGAGCGCGGCTTTCGCCTGGCGACCGAACCCAAAGTCACCATGCCGACGGAGGAAAAAGCCGTTGAGGACATTCTCACGGGCAAATCCGATCTCAATTATACGGTTTCGATCGAAGTCGTGCCGGCGATCCAACTCGCTGATTTCAAGAGCTTCACGGTCGAGAAGCCAATCGCCAATGTGACCGACGCCGATGTCGACGAGGCCATCAAGCGAATCGCGGAGCAGAATCGTACTTTCGCCGCGAAGGGTGAGGGCGCGAAGGCCGAAACCGGGGACCGGGTCACGATCTCCTTCAAGGGCACCATCGACGGGACGCCGTTTGATGGGGGCACCGGCGAGAACATCCAGGTTTTGCTTGGCTCTGGAACCTTCATTCCCGGCTTTGAAGAACAGCTGCTCGGAATCGCGGCCGGCGAAACCCGCAATCTGAAGGTCTCATTCCCGAAAAACTACGGCAGCGAGAAGCTGGCAGGCCAGCCCGCCGAGTTCGAGACCACGGCCACCCTGATCGAAGCGCCGCAGGACACCAAGATCGACGACGAGTTTGCCAGGACATTGGGTCTGGAATCGCTCGACAAGCTGAAGGAAGCCGCGCGCGAGCGGCTGTCGGCGGAGTTTGCCGGCGCTACCCGCCAGAAGGTCAAGCGCGTATTGCTCGACCGTCTCGACGAGACCCATCGCTTCGAGGCGCCGCCGTCGCTGGTCGACGAGGAATTCAATCTGATGTGGAATTCGATCAAGGCAGAAATGGAGTCCGGCGGCAAGACTTTCGCCGATGAAAATACCACCGAGGAGGCCGCCCGCGAGGAATATCGCAAGATCGCCGATCGCCGGGTCCGGCTCGGTCTGGTGCTGTCCGAGATCGGCGAGAAGAACAAGATCACGGTCACCGACGACGAAGTCAGCCGCGCGCTGATTGAGCGCGCGCGCCAGATGCCGGGACGCGAGAAAGAGGTCTGGGACTACTATCGCAACAATGCCAATGCACTGGCCCAGCTTCGTGCGCCGATTTATGAGGACAAGGTTGTCGATTTCATCCTCGAACTCGCCAACGTGACCGAAAAGAAGGTCTCGCGCGAGGACCTCTACAAAGACGACGATGCGGAGAAGACCGCCGCCTGACGGTGTCGTTCGGCGCCAAGGATTGGCTGCGTTAAGGATGTGCCGTGAAACAGGCCCGGCGGCGGCTTCGGTCGCTAGGCGGTGCTTCACGAATCAGCTTCAACTGCGCTGAAAGCCTGAAATTGCTCCGGTCTTGTCACCGGGGAATTGGCCCATATCTGTGAGCCTGTTCTTTAGTCCTGCATCACGGGACGTTCGTCCGCATCCGGCAAATTCCTGGCTCGCTGCCTTGCCGATGGATGTTCGCTTCCGCCAACCTGTCTACTAACCCTTGGGTGATAAATGCGCGATCCGGTGGAAACCTACATGCAACTCGTGCCGATGGTGGTCGAGCAGACCAACCGCGGCGAACGCGCGTACGACATTTTCTCGCGCCTGCTGAAAGAGCGCATCATCTTTCTGACCGGACCGGTCGAGGATGGCATGTCGACGCTGGTGGTCGCGCAGCTTCTGTTTCTCGAAGCCGAGAATCCGAAGAAGGAAATCTCGATGTACATCAATTCGCCGGGTGGCGTAGTGACGTCGGGCCTTGCGATCTACGACACGATGCAATTCATCCGTCCGCCGGTGTCGACGCTTTGCACCGGGCAGGCGGCGTCGATGGGCTCGCTGCTGCTGGCAGCCGGCCACAAGGACATGCGCTTCTCGCTGCCGAATTCGCGCATCATGGTGCACCAGCCCTCCGGCGGTTTTCAGGGCCAGGCGACCGATATCATGCTGCATGCGCAGGAAATCCTGAATCTCAAGAAGAGGCTCAACGAAATCTACGTCAAGCACACCGGCCAGACCTTCAAGGCGATCGAGGATGCGCTGGAACGCGACAAGTTCCTTACCGCCGAGATGGCCCGCGACTTCGGTATTGTGGACAAGGTGATCGACAAGCGGTCGGAGGACCCGACCGTGAAGACCCCTTAAGGCAAGCGGCTGGCGACCGCTGGATTGGCATCAACGGGCCCGCGACCGGCAATTCAGGCCGCCAGCGCCACTTTGAGGCCCTCGTAAGGGTCGAAAGTTCCGCTTTCGTACCGGTTCGGCAGCGTGGCAATCCCGCAACGCCCGGCCGATTTCGGCATCTCTTGCTCGCATAGACGACGCAAATCACGGTATTGTCACGGGTATCCGATGCGCGGCCGATTAGGGAATTCTTGATAGTCGGGTGTCAGCATGGTTGGCTACGTCGGATCGGTTATGATCGTGGGGGATTCGAGTTAGCTACGATTCGTGGCATCTGGAGCTTAGGGCCTTTTTTGGTACGGATTTTGCTCTATCTAGACTCTGGGCCGGCAAGTGTCGGGATGGGGCGATCGGGCGGACGGGATCGAACGGCGGACGGAGACGAGAATGAGTAAGGTCGGCACGAGCGACTCCAAGAACACACTTTATTGCTCGTTCTGCGGCAAGAGCCAGCATGAAGTCCGCAAACTGATCGCGGGGCCTACCGTATTCATCTGCGACGAATGCGTTGAGTTGTGCATGGATATCATTCGCGAGGAGAACAAATCCTCGCTGGTGAAGTCGCGCGACGGCATTCCGACCCCGAAGGAAATCTGCAAGGTCCTCGACGATTATGTCATCGGCCAGAGCCATGCCAAGAAGGTGCTGTCGGTCGCCGTCCACAATCACTACAAGCGGCTCAATCACCAGACCAAGCATAACGACGTCGAGCTCGCGAAGTCGAACATCCTGCTGATCGGTCCGACCGGTTCGGGCAAGACGTTGCTGGCGCAGACGCTGGCGAGGATTCTCGATGTGCCGTTCACGATGGCGGATGCGACGACGTTGACCGAAGCCGGCTATGTCGGCGAGGACGTCGAAAACATCATCCTGAAGCTCCTGCAGTCGGCCGACTACAATGTCGAGCGGGCTCAGCGCGGCATCGTGTATATCGACGAGATCGACAAGATCAGCCGTAAATCCGACAACCCGTCGATCACGCGGGACGTGTCGGGCGAGGGCGTACAGCAGGCGCTTCTCAAGATCATGGAAGGCACGGTTGCCTCGGTTCCTCCGCAAGGCGGCCGCAAGCATCCGCAGCAGGAGTTCCTGCAGGTCGACACCACGAATATTCTCTTCATTTGCGGCGGCGCGTTCTCCGGCCTGGAAAAGATCATTTCGGCGCGCGGGCGTTCGACCTCGATCGGTTTCGCGGCCCAGGTATTGGCGCCGGAAGATCGCCGCACCGGCGAGATCTTCCGTCATGTCGAGCCCGAGGATCTGCTGAAATACGGCTTGATCCCCGAATTCGTGGGGCGCCTGCCAGTGGTCGCCACCCTGGAGGACCTCGACGAAGCTTCGCTCAAGAAGATTTTGACGGACCCGAAGAACGCGCTGGTCAAGCAATATCAACGGCTGTTCGAGATGGAGAACATCGAGTTGACGTTCGCCGATGAGGCTCTTGGCGCGGTCGCCCGCAAGGCGATCGAGCGCAAGACCGGCGCGCGCGGACTGCGTTCAATTCTCGAAAGCATCCTGCTTGAAACCATGTTCGATTTGCCGGGCCTGGAGGGCGTCGAAGAGGTCGTGATCTCGCGCGAGGTGGTCGAGGGGACCGCTCGCCCGCTCTACATCTACGCCGATCGTTCCGACCGCGCCGTCGAAAGCAGCGCCAGCGCCTGATCGCGGTCTGCGGGTGGATTGAGCATCCAAAGAGAGACGGCTGCCGAGCCCTTCGGCGGCCGCATCTGCGCAGGTCATGGCCTCGCGTTTGGTCCCGATCGGCGGGCGTTTTCCAGCGACTTGACACCCCCATGGTCGATAGCCACCTAATGCTATCGGCGATGAAAATCTGGCATAAGATTCGCCATAACAACGATCCGGAGAGGCAGGCTGAAGACGCGGCCATGCGATCCTGGAACATCTCGGCACCTTGTGGCGGTTGCGCAAATGGCGGGCCGCGGGCAAGGGGGCACAACAAAAGGAATAGGCCATGACCACTCCGAAACCCCGGCCAACTATCGTTCACGGCGAAAGCCATTCTTACCCGGTGCTGCCGCTTCGCGACATCGTCGTCTTCCCGCACATGATCGTGCCGCTGTTCGTCGGCCGCGAGAAATCGATCCGCGCGCTCGAAGAGGTCATGAAGAATGACGCCTTGATCATGCTGGCGACGCAGAAGAACGCCTCGGACGACGATCCGAGCCCGGACTCGATCTATGAGACCGGTACGCTCGCCAGCGTGTTGCAGCTGCTCAAATTGCCCGACGGCACCGTCAAGGTGCTGGTGGAAGGGCTCGAGCGCGCCCGCGTGCAGAAGTATACCGATCGGGCCGAATATTACGAAGCCACCGCAATCGCGCTCGCCGACACCGACGCGGCCTCTGTCGAGGCGGAAGCTTTGGCGCGCTCGGTCGTTTCCGACTTCGAAAGCTATGTGAAGCTGAACAAGAAAATCTCCGCCGAAGTCGTCGGCGTGGTTCAGGCGATCACGGATTTCGCCAAGCTCGGCGACACCGTCGCCTCGCATCTCGCCGTCAAGATCGCCGACCGCCAGGCGATCCTGGAGACGCTGTCGGTCACCGCGCGCCTTGAGAAGGTGCTCGGATTGATGGAAAGCGAAATCTCGGTGCTGCAGGTCGAGAAGCGGATCCGCTCGCGCGTCAAGCGCCAGATGGAGAAGACCCAGCGCGAATATTATCTCAACGAGCAGATGAAGGCGATCCAGAAGGAGCTCGGCGACGACGAAGGCCGCGACGAACTCGCCGACCTCGAAGAAAAGATTGCCAAGACCAAGCTCTCCAAGGAAGCGCGGGAGAAGGCGCAGCATGAGCTGAAGAAGCTGCGTCAGATGTCGCCGATGTCAGCCGAGGCGACCGTCGTGCGCAACTACCTCGACTGGCTGCTGTCGATACCGTGGAACAAGAAGTCCAAGGTCAAGAAGGATCTGGTCGCAGCCCAGACCACGCTCGACAACGATCACTATGGACTGGAGAAGGTCAAGGACCGCATCGTTGAGTATCTGGCTGTACAGTCGCGTGCCAACAAGCTGACCGGACCGATCCTGTGCCTGGTCGGCCCTCCCGGCGTCGGCAAGACCTCGCTCGGCAAGTCGATCGCGAAGGCGACGGGACGCGAATTCGTGCGCGTGTCGCTCGGCGGCGTGCGTGACGAAGCCGAGATCCGCGGACACCGCCGCACCTATATCGGCTCGATGCCCGGCAAGATCATCCAGTCGATGCGGAAGGCGAAGACCTCGAATCCGCTGTTCCTGCTCGACGAGATCGACAAGATGGGAGCCGACTTCCGCGGCGATCCGTCATCGGCTTTGCTCGAGGTCCTCGACCCCGAACAGAATTCGACCTTCAACGATCACTATCTGGAGGTCGATTATGACCTCTCCAACGTGATGTTCATCACGACCGCGAATACGCTGAATATTCCCGGACCGCTGATGGACCGCATGGAGATCATCCGGATCGCCGGCTACACCGAGAACGAAAAGGTCGAGATTGCCCGCAAGCATCTGATCCCGAACGCGATCGCCAAGCACGGCCTCGATTCCAAGGAATGGTCGATCGATGACGACGCGTTGTTGCTGATGATCCGGCGTTACACCCGCGAAGCGGGCGTGCGTAATCTGGAGCGTGAGCTTTCGACACTCGCCCGCAAGGCGGTGAAGGAGCTGATGATCTCCAAGAAGAAGTCGGTGAAGGTGACCGAGAAGTCCCTCGAGGAGTTTCTCGGGGTGCCGAAGTTCCGCTATGGCGAGATCGAGAGCGACGATCAGGTCGGCATTGTCACCGGTCTGGCGTGGACCGATGTCGGTGGCGAGCTGCTCACCATCGAAGGCGTCATGATGCCCGGCAAGGGCAAGATGACGGTCACCGGCAATCTGCGCGATGTGATGAAGGAGTTGATTTCGGCAGCGGCATCCTATGTCCGCTCGCGTGCGGTCGGCTTCGGGATTGAGCCGCCATTGTTCGACCGGCGCGATATCCACGTCCACGTGCCCGAGGGGGCAACCCCGAAGGATGGACCGTCAGCCGGTGTCGCGATGGCAACCGCGATCGTTTCGATCATGACCGGCATCCCGGTAAGGCACGATGTCGCCATGACCGGCGAGATCACGCTGCGCGGTCGGGTGTTGCCGATCGGCGGCTTGAAAGAGAAGCTGCTGGCCGCCGCGCGCGGCGGCATCAAGACGGTGCTGATCCCCGAGGACAATGCCAAGGATCTCACGGAGATTTCCGATGCGATCAAGGGCGGCATGAACATCATCCCGGTCGCTCGCCTCGATGATGTGATCTCCAAGGCCTTGGTGCGGCCGCCGGTGCCGATTGTCTGGGAAGAGGACACCAAGGTACCGGTCAAGCCCGATGCCGCGGACGAAGCGGCGGGCGGCCTGACGGCACACTGAGTCTGCGAATAGTATGACAAAAGCGGCGTCCCGATCGGGACGCCGCTTTTTTATGGAGCGTTGAGTGACTTGCGCCTGAAGGCCCTGCGGCGCTAAACAGAAGACGAGGGCGGCTAGCTCAGCTGGTTAGAGCATCTCGTTTACACCGAGAGGGTCGGGAGTTCGAATCTCTCGCCGCCTACCATTCGACGCAGTGCGACCCGCAGTGTGTCGTTCGCGATATCACTTGCGCAACGTCACTTGCAGTTATTTCAGAAGCCGCAAAAGGGCGCGGCCAGCCTTGCTGTTCAATTCCTTGGCGTCCAGCGTCCCGTCATTATCCCGGTCGGCCGCTTTGAAACGCTGCTCGACGACGGCGAGATACTCATCCTTTGAGAGTGTTCCGTCATGATCGGGGTCGGCGGCGGCGAGTTCCGCTGCCGACAATCGCCGGGTCAATTCGTGCTTGTCCAGCGTGCCGTCATGGTCGCGTTCCAACTTGTCGAACGCTGCGGAACCCGCTTTCTGCGCTTCCGCCAAGTCTACGGTGCCATCGTTGTCGGTATCGAATATGACGTGGTGCGATTTCGCCAGAGCGGGCAATCCGGCGGCGAGCAGCGTCCCGGCCGTCAGTGAAAAAACCATCGTACGGCGCGTTATCATGGTGCGACCTTTCCGGGTTCCTGGTTGATGCGTGGCGAGATAACCGCCAACAATTGCTCTCGATCCCATAGAAATCAGGATATTTATCCCGTCGTCAACACGGAGCGGTCGTCGGTCGCGCGATTGGAGCGAAACGAACCATCATGCGCGCCGGTCGATTTTTGATCGTATCCGTCAGCCGTATCGGATATTCTCATCGGCGAAAAACGAATTCGAAGAATGACTTGGAAAAAAATCTGGGGACCGCGCACATGGAAGCACCGACAGGCCACGATCTGAATGCCGACCAGATCGCATACTGGAACGGGCCGGGGGGCCAGCACTGGACCGATCGCCAGCAGACCCAGGACGTTCTGCTTGCGCCGATCTCTGACATATTGATTGACCGCGCCAGGACCAAAGTTGGCGAGCGGATCATCGATGTGGGTTGCGGTTGCGGGGCGACGACAACCGCGTGGGCGCAAAAAGTCGGCCCAACCGGACACGTTTTCGGGGTCGACATCTCGGCCCCGATGCTGGCGCGCGCCCGGCAGGTCGCGCCGGCTGGCCTGCCGGTCGATTTCGTGCTCGCCGATGCAACCGTGTATCCGTTCGACCCCGCAAGCTTCGATCTCCTGGTCTCGCGGTTCGGCGTGATGTTTTTTGCCCAGCCGGCGCTTTCGTTTGCCAATATGCGCAAAGCGCTGCGGCCGTCGGGCCGCCTGGCGTTCGCCTGCTGGCGCGAGCCGCGCGACAACCCGTGGCTGATGGCGCCGCTTCAGGCGGCCTATAAACACGTCCCGAAGCTGCCGCAGCTTGGACCGGAAGACCCCGGTCCGTTCTCATTTGCCGCCGAGCAGCGCGTTCACCGCATCCTGGGCGAGGCCGGTTTCTCGGCGATAGCCATGGAGCCGTGCAACCTGTCGCTCGATGTCGCGGTCGGGCGCGGTCTCGACGCGGCGGTGGAAGCCGCGCTCGAAATCGGACCGGCGAGCCGGGCGCTCGAAGGCCAACCGACCGAGGTGCGGGTCGCTGCTACAAAGTCGATCCGCGAAGCCCTCGCGCCTTTCGCGAAAGGAAATACGGTTCCGCTCGGCGCATCGATCTGGATCGTGACTGCTTCGGCCTCTTGAAGCCTCGCTGGTCTCAAGCCCGCTCTTCCCAGATCATCGCGAGATGAACGATGGTCTGCGCGGCTTTCTCCATGTCCTGCACGCTGACCCATTCGAGCCGCGAGTGGAACGCATGCTCGCCGGCGAAAATGTTCGGGCAGGGCAATCCCATGAACGATAGTCGCGAGCCGTCCGTGCCGCCGCGGATGGAGGTTTTGACCGGCTTGAGGCCGGCGCGCCGGATCGCCTCCATCGCGTTGTCGATGATCTCGGGATGGCGGTCGATCACCTGCTTCATGTTGCGGTATTGCTGCTTGATCTCCAGCCGGTACGATGATCGCGGAAAGTCCTTCATCACGTCTTTGACGATGCTTTCCAGCAGGGCTTCCTTCTCTTGCAATCCCTGATCGGTGAAATCGCGCACAATGAAATTGAGCGTCGTTTGCTCCAGCGCCCCCGAGATGGCGATCGGATGCAGGAATCCCTGCTTGCCCTCGGTGGTTTCCGGTGAACAGGTTTGCTTCGGCAGGCGATCGACGATGGCGGCAGCGATCTTGATGGCGTGCTCCATTTTGCCTTTGGCAAAGCCGGGATGGGCGCTGACTCCTTCGATGGTAATGGTGGCGGCATCGGCCGAGAATGTTTCGTCCTCGATATTGCCGGCGGTTTCACCGTCGACGGTGTAGCCAAAATCGGCACCGAGTTTCTTTAGATCGACCTTGTCGACGCCGCGGCCGATCTCCTCGTCGGGCGTGAACAGGATCTTGATCGCGCCATGTTTGATCTGCGGATTGTCGATCAGGAAAGCCGTCGCATCCATGATTTCGGCAAGCCCGGCCTTGTTGTCGGCGCCGAGCAGCGTGGTGCCATCCGACGTGACGATGTCGTTGCCGATCTGATCGAGAAGTGCAGGATAATCCGCGACCCGGATGATCTGGGTCGGATCACCCGGCAACACGATGCTGTCGCCTCGATAATTTTTGACGATTTGCGGTTTGACGTTCTTGCCGCTGCAGTCCGGTGAAGTGTCCATATGCGAGCAGAAGCAAATGACGGGAACCCGCTTGTCCGTATTGGCCGGGATGGTCGCATAGACGTAGCCGTGCTCGTCGAGATGGGCGTCCTGGATTCCCATCGCCTGAAGCTCGCCGGCAAGCAGGCGGCCCAGTTTTTTTTGCCTCTCGGTAGATGGGCAGGTCGGGGAGGCGGGGTCGGATTGGGTATCGATCACCACATAGCGCAAAAAGCGCTCGGTCACGGTATGGGTGAACCCAAGGTTCGAAGTCACAGCCGGAACCACGTCAAGAAACGAACAACAACAGGACAGTCATACGACAAATCTAGCGTCATCCCGGGGGCCGCGTAAACCACTCCGGAATGACGCGAAGTCAAAATGGATACGCGTCGGATCAGACGGCTTCCTTGAGTTCTTTGGCCGCGCGGAAGGCAACCTTCTTGCTGGCCTTGATGTGAATGGCTTCGCCGGTGGCAGGGTTGCGGCCCATGCGTGCGGCGCGCTTGCGCACCTGCAGGATGCCGAGACCGACGATGCGGATGCGTTCGCCCCTCTTGAGGTGCTTGGTGATCCGGCTGACGAGATCGTTGAGAATGGCTTCAGCCTGCTTCTTGGACAACTCTTGTTCGTCGGCGATTGCTGCTGCGAGATGCTTCAGCGTAATGGTGGTCGGGGTCGCTGCTTTCTTCGCCATATTTGGCCCTCCTCGTTGTCGATGGCTTGGGAAACTAAGACGTATCAGGCCTTAAATGATTTGGGGGCCGGCTGACTACGCTGTTTTGCCTGTAAACAGCCTATAATTTGCATCGACGTCCCAAAAATGCCCGACTGGCAAGGGGATTTGCAACAACCTTGACTAAGACGGGGCGCGCCTTTAAGTCCTCACCTCTGTGCGGACCAGATTACGGAATCCGCGGGAGTAGCTCAGTTGGTTAGAGCGCCGCCCTGTCACGGCGGAGGCCGCGGGTTCGAGTCCCGTCTCTCGCGCCATATTTTCAAGCACTTAGCATCCCATTTCCGACCGCGATTCGGCTCCGGTCACTTTTTGATCCGGTATTTCGCGGATGTGCCGATTAATGGGTTAAGGCGGAAGGCTGCCGATGCCGATCGTCGGCACCCGCACCGCCGGGATCAAGTGGCTTTCTCGGAAAGCCACTTCCTGATTTGTGACGGCCCGACAACTCGCTTTGGCACGGCAGGATTTATGGTTCCCGCACTGACATCGATGCCCGCGTCAATCTTGGCCGCGGCGAATTTCTTGGCGTCGCTCTCGCTCGTGAAGGATTGCGAGCGGCGGGAATAGTATCCGGTCTTTTCTCTGTGCGGAATATAAACCGAAACGTACCAGGTATTCGGGGGCTTCTTGACGACCACGCGCTGCTATCTCCCGACCGATGTTGGTCGTGAACTTTGCCGCGGCGGTTCGGCCGTCAGTTCATCAGCAGGTTCACTAGACTAGCGGACCAGCGACGTATCGGAACTGGTCACGGTCACCTGCTTACCGGCTTTAATGACATGCGCGGTTTGGGCGTAATCCGAATTGGTACGAGCGGATATGCCGAAGCCGGCCACCGCTATGCCCGCCACCAGAGCGACAACCACAATCTTCAGGTGCGTCGAGCGATCTGCCGAGTGAATGGAGTGGTTCATGCGAGCCTCCTGGCGTCTTTGCCGCCGCGTTATTGGCGACAGAGTTACCTCGCGCATGTTTCAGGAGGGTTTCGCGGGTTCCCGAAAATGGTTTCGTCGGCATGGCCGGGGCCTTTTTGGCGGCCGGCGGATAGCGGGGATCAGTGCCGCTGAAGAAATTGGCAGGCTACGACGCCCGCTCGATATCCGCGCGAATGGACCCCGCCGCCCAGACGAACAATAGCGCGCCGAGCGTGGTCGTGACCGCGGCCGACAGCAGCGAATAACGCACGGCATTGGCGCCGTAGTCGTTCTTGAGCGCATCGTTGATCATCCCGACCGCCAGCGGGCCGACGCCCTGTCCGAAACAGGTTGCGGTCAACAGGATGACCGCAGAGGCGAGGGCGCGCATGCTGGGCCGGGCGACGGTTTGTGCGATGGCGAAGACCGGCCCGAGATGGAAGCCGACCAGAAACGAAGTCAGCGCCAATGCGGCGACCATGGTCGCGAAGTCCGATGTCAGCATGCACCCCGCGAACACCGGCCCTGCCAGGCCTGAGGTGATCGCCGGGGCCCATAGCTTCCAGCGATCGTCGCTGCGGCTGATGCGCGCCACCACCAGACCGCCGGCGAGCGTGCCCGCCATCCCGAACAGGCCTTTGAAGGTGCCGGCATAGGTTCCGATTTCAGTGCTGCTCAGATGATGCACGCGGGCCAAAAACGGCGGGATCCAGGCCGCCGTGGCATAGTTGGTATAGGTCGTCAGGCAAAAGCCGATCAACACGATGACAAAGCTCCGTTGCGAGGCGAGAAAGCCAAGCGTCGGTCCGATCGGCTCGGGACTAAAGGTTTCCGCCATCGCGCCGCGCCTTGGTTCCGGGACGGTCAGCCACAAGATAGCTGCAAGCGCGATGCCGGGCAGGCCGGCCGAGAAGAACGCCATGCGCCAGCCATAGTGCTGGTTGACCCAGCCGCCGATCAGATAGCCGAGGAAGACTCCCAGATAGGTCCCGATGGCGTAGACGCCGAGCGCGCGCGGTCGTTCGTTCTTGCTGAAGAGATCGGCGACCATCGATTGCGACGCCGGCGTGCCGGCGGACTTGCCGATGCCGACGCCCATCCGCGCCAGCGCCAGCGTCGCCAGGCTCTGCGCCATGCCGCACAGGAACGTCATTGCGCTCCAGAACGCAAACGCGAGCGCCACGATGTTGCGCCGGTTGAGCCGATCGGCGAGGCGCGCGATCGGGATCCCAAGCAGCGAATAGAACAGCACGAAGCCGAACCCCGCGAGCAGCCCCATCGTGGTATCGCTGAGCGTGAATTCCTTTTTGATCGGCTCGATCAGAACGTTGAAGATAGTGCGGTCGAGAAAATTCAGCGCGTAGATGACGGTGAGCAGCGCCAGCAGATAGTATCGGCGGCTGGACGGCCGTGCGGCAGCGTCCGCCTGCGCGGCCACTTGCGGCGCGAAATCGACCATGGTTTCCCCCTGATATTCTTTTTGGAGCGACAGGCCGCCTCTCACGCTTCGCGAATGTAATTCCCGGCTTCGAATTCGACCGGCGGCGCGTTTTGGTCGAACGAGACGCCGGCCGGATCGTTGCCCCTGGCCATGGCATCGAGTTGATCGGTCAGCATCCGCCGGATCATCAGGATGCCGCGGTCGCTCTGGCCGAAATGCTCCTCGGAATGCACGGTCATCGGCCCCTGGCCGACCTGCGCCTCGTAATCGCCGGGGAATTGCTGGTGTTCCTGCTCGGTCATGTCCCACCAGAACTTGCCGTTGAATTTCGAGCGCATCCGCCCGATATCGCCGCGCTGCTTCACCCGACCGGCGACGTAGATACGGAACGAGGTGTTGTCGATCGGCAGCGTCCAGCCGATCGATTCGACAGGGGCGAATTGGGCGACCCGCGGATTGGGCACCACGCGCAGGGTAGGCAGCGCGGCTTCCGTCACCCGATAAAACACCCGGCCATCGTCCTGGTGGCGGATCGAGCGGACCGTGACGCCGCGCGGCGACATCTCGAATTTCACCTCGGGCATCGACGCCATCAGGTTGGTGAATTGCGGACCGCTGAACGATCCGTGCAGCACGGGGACGTGATAGGGATCGGCCACGTTCTCGAAATGCTGCAGCCAGTTGCAGGGGATGATGGCCGGCCCGCCGCCGCCGATCGAGGTATCGTCCGCCTCGACGAACTCGCCGTCGTCCATCTTCTCCAGCGCCTGGTAGCGGGGCAGTACCGGTTTTTTTTCGGCCGGCCCCATATAGGCGAAGATCAGCCCGTAGAATTCCTGAACCGGGTACCAGGGCTGGCGAACCTTGTGCTTGAACTGACCGCCATCCGGCTCGCAGGGCTGCTCCAGGCAATGGCCCTCGGTGTCGAACTTCCAGCCGTGATAGCAGCAGCGGATGCCGTCCTCCTCGACCTTCCCGTAATAGAGCGTGGTGCCGCGGTGGCAGCAGCGCGCATGCAGCAGGCCTGCCCGGCCATGCCTGTCGCGGAACAGGATGAGGTCCTCGCCGAGCGCACGTACTTTCCGTGGAACATCGGTGGCGTCTCCCGCAAGGCCGACCGGGTGCCAATAGCGCCGAAGCAGTTCCCCCATCGGCGTGCTGCGGCCGACTTCAGTCAGTTCCGTCCGGGTCGCCGACGGCTTGATGGCGTAGGCGGTGCCGAGATCGCGATCCCGCTGACTGATGTTCATCACCGCTTCCTCCCTGCACGACACGGCCTCGGCGGCCATTGTTTTCAATCTCGGTGAACTGAACGTGAGATCGATGACAATGTCAACGATTTAAAAAACCTTGGCATCAGAAAGTTTTATTGGCAAAGCTTGGTGATGAACCAGAAGTCTATGAACCAGAAACCGAGCGGAGTGATCCTGCCTCAGGCGGATCCCGACAAGGATGATCCGCTTGCGCCCATCACGGCGATGCTGTCGTCGCGGCTGATCGTGCTCGCCAATCTGCTCAAGCGCGGGGCGCTGCTGCGCTACAAGCGTCTGGCGGGCCTTTCTTCCGTAGAGTTCGGGCTGGTGGCGTCGCTCGGGCGTCGGCCACCGATGAGTGTGGTCAGGCTGGCCGCGGCGGTTGGCATGGACAAGGGACAGATCAGCCGGGCGCTGGCCGGACTGGTATCCCGCAAGCTGGTTGCCCGCGCGGTCAACCCCCGAGACAACCGGGAAGTGCTGGTCTGCCTTACCCGGACCGGTCTGGCCGCCCATGATGCGATGGTGGCGGGCGCACTGGAGCGCAATCAGCACTTGCTGAAAGAACTGGGCAACGAGGAGGTGGCGGTGTTGCTGGGACTTGTCGATCGTCTGACCGAAACGGCGGCCAGAATGCTCGACGCGGAAACAGACTTGGACCGACCTGAAGTCCACCGCCTTAAATTCAGGCGGGCGGGACGGCCAGAGGTGTCAAAATAGCTTGTCTTGCGCCGCTTGTTGCGCTGCGCTAAGCCTCAAAATAATTCCAATGTAGCGAATCTGCGGGTGTCCGAAACCGCAGGAAAAGGTGGCGCCGATGACCGGCATCTTGCAGAACTATCTTCCACTCGTCGTGTTTATCGGGGTCGCGGCCCTGATCGGCCTGGTTCTCTTGATCGCCCCTTTTCTGGTCGCCTTCCAGCAGCCCGATCCCGAGAAGCTTTCGGCGTATGAATGCGGATTCAACGCTTTTGACGACGCCCGGATGAAGTTCGACGTCCGGTTCTATCTGGTGGCGATCCTCTTCATTATCTTCGACCTTGAAGTGGCCTTCCTGTTCCCCTGGGCGGTGGCGTTCGGGAAACTGGGTGCGACCGGCTTCTGGTCGATGCTGGTTTTCCTTGCCGTCCTCACCGTCGGCTTTGCCTATGAATGGAAGAAAGGCGCGCTCGAATGGGATTGAGTCCCGCTCCCGCAACACCCGGGTTCGCACCGGCGATCGCCCCGGCCGCGACCGGCATTCTTGATCCGCGCACCGGCCAGCCGGTCGGCGCCAATGATCCTTACTTTCGCGAGGTCAATCACGAGCTGTCCGACAAGGGCTTTTTCGTTGCCGCGACCGACGACCTGATCACCTGGGCGCGCACCGGTTCGCTGATGTGGATGACTTTCGGTCTGGCCTGCTGCGCGGTCGAGATGATGCAGATGTCGATGCCGCGCTATGACGCCGAGCGGTTCGGTTTTGCGCCGCGCGCTTCTCCGCGGCAGTCCGACGTCATGATCGTCGCGGGCACGCTGACCAACAAGATGGCCCCCGCGCTGCGCAAGGTCTACGACCAGATGCCGGAGCCGCGCTACGTCATCTCGATGGGGTCATGTGCCAATGGCGGCGGC
This sequence comes from uncultured Pseudomonadota bacterium, assembly GCA_963729395.1. Taxonomy (GTDB): domain Bacteria; phylum Pseudomonadota; class Alphaproteobacteria; order Rhizobiales; family Xanthobacteraceae; genus Bradyrhizobium. The sequence continues at coordinate 58,849 of CAVSOS010000018.1, forward strand.
TACTATCATTATTCGTACTCTGTGGTACGCGGCTGCGATCGTATCGTGCCGATCGACATCTACGTGCCCGGCTGCCCCCCGACGGCCGAAGCGCTGCTTTACGGCGTGATGTTGCTGCAGAAGAAAATCCGGCGCACCGGAACCATCGAACGCTAAGGTTTTTGGAATGGATGACGGCAGGCTCGACGCCCTGGGGCAGACCATTGTCAGCGCGCTCGCTGGTGCGGCGACCGGTCATTCAATCGCGTTCAACCAGCTCACGGTGAGTGTGCAGGCCGACAAGATCGTCGATGTCGTCAAATTCCTGCGCGACGATCCTTCCTGCCGCTTCGTCAGCCTGATCGATGTGACGGCGGTGGATTATCCCGGCCGCGAGAAGCGCTTCGATGTGGTCTACCACTTGCTGTCGCCGACGCTGAACGCGCGCATCCGTCTGCGCGCGGAAGCCGGAGAGACAACCCAGGTGCCGTCGATCATCGAGGTGTTTCCCGGCGCCGACTGGTTCGAGCGCGAGGCCTATGATCTCTATGGCGTAATCTTCATCGGCCATCCCGACATGCGGCGGCTGCTGACTGACTACGGCTTCGACGGACACCCGTTGCGCAAGGATTTTCCGCTCACCGGCTTTGTCGAGGTGCGCTACGACGATCAGGAGAAGCGGGTGGTCTACGAACCCGTCCGGCTCAATCAGGAATTCCGCAAATTCGATTTCCTCTCGCCTTGGGAAGGCGCGGACTATCCGGTCCTGCCGGGCGACGAGAAGGCGGGGGCCAAGCCGTGATTCAATTCGCCATTCGCGCGCAAACGGACGCCGCATCATGACCGAAGCTGCACTCCGCAATTTCACCATCAACTTCGGGCCGCAGCATCCGGCGGCTCACGGCGTGCTGCGTCTGGTGCTGGAGCTCGACGGTGAAGTGGTGGCGCGGGTCGATCCGCATATCGGGTTGCTTCATCGCGGTACGGAAAAGTTGATCGAACACAAGACCTATCTGCAGGCGATCCCGTATTTCGACCGGCTCGACTATGTCGCGCCGATGAACCAGGAACACGCGTTCTGTCTCGCCGCGGAAAAACTGCTCGGCATCACCGTGCCGCGCCGGGGGCAATTGATCCGGGTGCTGTACTGCGAGATCGGTCGCATCCTGTCGCATCTTCTTAACGTCACCACGCAGGCGATGGACGTCGGCGCACTGACGCCGCCGCTGTGGGGTTTTGAAGAGCGCGAAAAACTCATGGTGTTTTACGAGCGTGCGTCCGGCTCGCGGATGCATGCGGCCTTTTTCAGGATCGGTGGCGTACACCAGGACCTGCCGCCGAAACTGATCGACGATATCGATGCCTGGTGCGATCCGTTCCTCGGGGTGGTCGCCGATCTCGAAAGATTGCTGACCGGGAACCGTATCTTCAAACAGCGCAACGTCGACATCGGCGTGGTCTCGTTGAAGCAGGCGTGGGAATGGGGTTTTTCCGGCGTGATGGTTCGCGGCTCGGGGGCGGCCTGGGATTTGCGCAAGGCACAGCCTTACGAATGCTACGCCGAGATGGATTTCGACATTCCGATCGGCAAGAACGGCGACTGCTACGATCGCTACTGCATCCGAATGGAAGAAATGCGCCAATCCGTGCGTATCATGAAACAGTGCATCGCCAAGCTGCGCGCCGCGGACGGGCAGGGGCCCGTTGCGGTGGAGGACCACAAGATCTTCCCGCCGCGCCGGGGTCAGATGAAGCGCTCGATGGAGGCCTTGATCCACCATTTCAAACTCTACACCGAAGGCTTCCACGTGCCAGCTGGCGAGGTCTATGTCGCGGTCGAGGCGCCGAAGGGCGAGTTCGGCGTCTATCTGGTCGCCGACGGCAGCAACATGCCTTACAAATGCAAGATTCGCGCGCCGGGTTTTGCGCATCTGCAGGCGATGGATTTCATCTGCAAGGGTCATCTGCTGGCCGACGTGTCGGCCATTCTCGGCTCCCTCGACATCGTGTTCGGTGAGGTCGATCGGTGATCTCGCAGGCGCCGCCCATCCAGTTTGACCGCTCCACCGGTGTGCTTGAGGGCGCAAATGCGTGGGAGCGTCTGGCGGCGTTGGCCTTTTCGTCGGGCTCGAAGGTGTCATCGACGTTTTCGCACCGCGGTTACAACAGTTGCGCCAACCTGCTGCGCAAGATGCTGCCCGCGCGCGACATCGCGATCAAACTCAATCCCGATGCGACATTCGCCTTCCCCTATGGCGATGGCTACTGGAGCAAGTTGCTCAACCGTTCGTTCTGTTACGAAGACGAACTGGAATTGCTGTTCCGGGATTCCGTCGCCGTCGATTACACCTTTATCGATTGCGGCGCGAATTTCGGTTACTGGTCGGTGCTGATTTCCAGCGCGCCCTATGGATCGCACAAGGCGATCGCGATCGAGCCATCATCGCAGAATTTCGCCAAGCTCAAGAACAACGCCCAAATCAACGGCAACCGCTTTGAGGCGATCAAGTGCGCGATCGGCGCCAGCAAAGGCACCGCGCGGCTGTCCGGTACCAAGCACGAGGCGTTCAGCATCGCCAGCGATGCGGAGAGCGGCGGCGAGGACGTTCCGGTTATCGCGCTCGACGACCTGCTGGCCGAAGGCAAGATTTCGGCGAACGGAAAATACCTGATCAAGCTCGACGTTGAAGGCGTCGAGATCGAGGCTATCAAAGGTGGTGCGCGGCTGTTGCAAGGGGATATTATCTTGTTGTGCGAGGAGCACGGCAACGATCCCAACCATACCGTGTCGCGCTACATCCTCGAACAGACACCGCTCAAGCTGATCGTCTATGACCCGCGCAGCCGGTGCCTCGAAACCGTGACCGAAGTTTCGATACTCGACCGCATCAAGGTTTCATCTCACGTCGGTTATAACGTGTTCGGCACCGCAAGTGCATTCTGGCAAAGCCGAATTCAAGCCCTGAATGCGAACACCGCGCGTCGCGCGCAATGAGAGACTGAAGGAAGAGACCGAAAGACATGGCCGTCCGCCGCCTCGCACCAAAGGAACTGCAACCCGCGAACTTCACGTTCTCGGCGGAAAACCTCGCTTGGGCGAAGGCGCAGATCGCCAAATATCCGGAGGGCCGCCAGGCATCGGCGGCGATCGCCATCCTGTGGCGGGTGCAGGAACAGCATGACGGCTGGATCTCGGAAGCGGCGATCCGCGCGGTCGCTGACTTGCTCGGGATGCCCTACATCCGCATGCTGGAGATCGCGACCTTCTACACGATGTTCCAGCTGCAGCCGGTCGGCAAGAAGGCCCACGTCCAGGTCTGCGGCACTACACCGTGCCGGTTGCGCGGCGCCGCCGACATCATCGAGGTGTGCCAGAGCCGCATTCATCACGAACCCTTTCATCTGTCCAAGGACGGCAATTTCAGCTGGGAAGAAGTCGAATGCCTTGGCGCCTGCGTGAACGCGCCGATGGTGCTGATCTGGAAGGACACTTACGAAGATCTGACCAAGGAGAACTTTGGCAAGGTGCTGGATGGCTTCGCCTCCGGCAACCTTCCGAAGCCCGGGCCGCAGAACGACCGTCAGTTCTCGGCACCCATTGGCGGGCCGACCACGCTGAAGGAAAGCACATGAAGCTTGATCACACGCGGCGAACGGCCGGGCCGGGGAGTGGTGCTGCGATGAAGCATTGGCGCTATATCGCTCTGCACGCCGTGATGGCCGGTGCATTCATTTTCCTGCTGCAGCGCTACGCGCTGGAAGCGTCGCTTGATACAAGCCTGTTGTGGACGCTGGCCTTCGGCGGATGCGCCGCCGGGCTAGCTTACATGCAGTCCAATCGCTGATCCGAGGAAGCTCCAAGTCATGCTTGACGACAAGGACCGCATCTTCCGCAATCTCTACGGCCTCCAGGATTGGGGCCTCGAGGGCGCGCGCCGCCGCGGCGCCTGGGACGGCACCAAGGCGATCATCGACAAGGGCCGCGACTGGATCATCAACGAGATGAAGGCCTCCGGCTTGCGTGGCCGCGGTGGGGCGGGTTTTCCGACCGGACTGAAATGGTCGTTTATGCCGAAGGAATCGACGGACGGCCGGCCGAGTTATCTGGTGGTCAATGCCGACGAGTCCGAGCCCGGCACCTGCAAGGACCGCGAGATCATGCGGCATGATCCGCATCTTCTGATCGAGGGCTGCCTGATCGCGAGTTTCGCGATGCGGGCGCATGCGTGCTACATTTACGTGCGCGGCGAATTTATCCGGGAACGCGAGCATCTGCAGGCCGCGGTCGATCAGGCCTATGAGGCCAAGCTGATCGGCAAGGACAACATCAACGGCTGGCCGTTCGACCTTTATGTGACGCATGGCGCGGGCGCCTATATCTGCGGCGAAGAGACCGCGCTACTGGAGAGCCTCGAAGGCAAGAAGGGCATGCCGCGGTTGAAACCGCCGTTCCCGGCCAATGTCGGTCTCTACGGCTGCCCGACCACCGTCAACAACGTCGAGTCGATCGCGGTCGCGCCGGATATCCTGAGGCGCGGGGCGGCGTGGTTTGCCGGTATCGGCCGGCCCAACAATGTCGGCACCAAGCTGTTCTGCATCTCCGGTCATGTCGAGCGGCCCTGCAACGTCGAAGAGGCGATGGGAATTCCGTTCCGCGAACTGATCGAGCGTCATTGCGGCGGTATCCGCGGTGGCTGGGATAATCTCAAGGCGGTGATTCCCGGCGGCTCTTCGGTGCGGATGGTGCCGGCCGAACAGATCATCGATACGCCGATGGATTTCGACAGCCTCGGAAAACTCCGCTCCGGCCTCGGCACCGCCGCTGTCATCGTGATGGATAAATCGACCGATCTGATCCGTGCGATCGCGCGGATTTCCTATTTCTACAAGCACGAGAGTTGCGGCCAGTGCACGCCGTGCCGCGAGGGCACCGGGTGGATGTGGCGGGTGCTGACCCGGATGGCCGAGGGCCGCGCCCACAAGCGCGAGATCGACATGCTGCTCGAAGTCACCAAGCAGGTCGAGGGCCACACCATCTGCGCGCTCGGCGACGCAGCGGCGTGGCCGATCCAGGGTCTGATCGCCCATTTCCGTCATGAGATCGAGGAGCGTATCGACGAATATTCGCGCAAGGCAGATATCGATGATGCAGGCATTCTCGATCCCGCGCACATGGTCGCGGCGGAGTGATGGCCATGGCGCAACCGGGCATTTTGTGGTGGCAGAAATATGGGAAGCTGGCGCAAATGGCGCAGGCGAGCGTAGCCTTGCTCGGCTTTGTGGCGATCCTGTTCCAGATCAATGAAATCCGCGCCAATAATCGGGCGGCCAGCGCGCGGCAGGCGTTTCTCGGTTACACCGATCTGGCGTTCAAGAATCCGAAATTCTCACAGCCCAACTACGATGCGATCAAGGAGGGCAGCCGCGACGAGCGGGTTCAATATGAGAGTTTTGTCTCTTATTTCCTCTATGCCTGTGAGGAGGCGATCGCCGCGTTTGCCGGCCGGCCCGAATGGCTGGCTTCCTGTAACTACGATCTGAAGCCGCATCTGCCGTTCCTGTGCGAGAAGAACAGCATCGAGCCGGCTTATCTGGCGACCTACAGTTCGAACACCCAGCAATGGGTAAAGGCGTCCCTGCAGACCGCCAGCGTCACACCACCGGACTGCAAGCTCGGAAAGACCTAAGGCAATGACCAAACTCATCGTCGATGGCAAAGAGATCGATGTTCCCGCGGAATACACGCTGTTGCAGGCATGCGAGGCGGCGGGCGCCGAAATTCCGCGCTTTTGCTATCACGAACGGTTGTCGATCGCCGGCAATTGCCGGATGTGCCTTGTTGAAGTGAAAGGCGGCCCGAAGCCGGTAGCGAGCTGCGCCTGGGGCGTTCGCGATTGCCGTCCCGGTCCCAAAGGCGAGCCGCCGGAAATCTCGACACGCTCGCCGATGGTGAAGAAGGCGCGCGAAGGCGTGATGGAATTCCTGCTGATCAACCATCCGCTGGATTGCCCGATCTGCGATCAGGGCGGCGAGTGCGACCTGCAGGATCAGGCGATGGGTTATGGCGTCGACACCAGCCGCTTTGCCGAAAACAAGCGCGCGGTCAAGGACAAATACCTGGGCGCGCTGGTCAAGACCTCGATGAACCGTTGCATCCAGTGCACGCGCTGCGTCCGCTTCGCCGCCGAGGTTTGCGGCGTGCCCGAGATGGGCGCGACCGGCCGCGGCGAGGACATGGAGATCACCACCTATCTGGAGTTGGCGCTGACCTCGGAACTGCAGGGCAACCTCGTCGATATCTGCCCGGTGGGCGCGCTGACCTCGAAGCCCTATGCATTCGCAGCACGGCCTTGGGAGCTTGGCAAAACCCAGTCGATCGACGTGATGGACGGCGTCGGATCGGCGATCCGGATCGATACCCGCGGCCGCGAGGTGATGCGAATTCTGCCCCGCGTCAACGACGCGGTGAACGAGGAGTGGATTTCCGACAAGACCCGCCACGTCGTCGACGGTCTGCGCACGCAGCGGCTCGACCGTCCGTACCTCAGGGAGAATGGCCAGCTCCGCGAGGCGTCTTGGTCCGAAGCGTTCGCTGCGATCGCTGCGAAGGCGAGCCGCATCGACGGCAAACGGATCGGCGCGATAGCAGGCGATCTCGCGGCGATCGAGGAGATGTTCGCGCTCAAGGACCTGTTGGCCAAATGCGGCTCGGTTAATCTGGCGCAAAGCGGCGCCGCCTTCGATTCCAGCGCTGGTCGCGCTTCCTACATTTTCAATCCGACCATTGCCGGTATCGAGCAGGCCGACGCGTTGCTGATCATCGGCTCGAACCCGCGCAAGGAAGCCGCCGTGCTCAACGCGCGCATCCGCAAGCGCTGGCGCAGCGGCCAACTCAAGATCGGGCTGATCGGCGCCAAGGCGGATCTCACTTACGCGTATGACTATCTCGGCGCGGGCACAGATTCGCTCAGTGACCTCGCCGCCGGCAAGCATAGCTTTGCGGATGTGCTGAAGGCTGCGAAAAATCCGATTGTGCTGGTCGGCGCCGGTGCGGCCGCACGGCATGACGGTGCCGCGGTTCTGGCGGCTGCCGCAAAGCTTGCGCTGGATTTCGGCGCGGTCAAGGAAGGCTGGAACGGTTTTGGCGTTCTGCACGATACGGCCGCGGGCGTCGGCGCGCTCGATATCGGCTTTGCACCGAATGCAGGCGGCCTGAGCGTGGCCCAGATGACGACGTTCGGGACCCTCGACGTTCTGTTCCTGCTCGGCGCCGATGAGGTCAAGGCCGCCGAGGGCACCTTCGTGGTTTACATCGGCACCCATGGCGACCGTGGTGCGCATCGCGCCGACGTTATCCTGCCGGGCGCCGCTTACACCGAAAAGCAGGCCCTCTATGTCAACACCGAAGGCCGGGCGCAGATGGCCAATCGCGCTGCCTTCCCGCCGGGAGATGCGCGTGAAGACTGGGCGATTATTCGTGCGCTGTCGGAGGTTATGGCCAAGCGGCTACCTTACGATTTGCTTGCGGCCTTGCGGCAGGCCATCTTCAAGGCCGTGCCACATTTGATGCGCGTCGACCAGATCGAAGCCGGCAACGCCGCCGATCTCAGGACGCTCGCGGGCAAGCGCGGCGGTCTTGAGAAGGCGCCGTTCAAGGCCTCCGTTGAGGATTATTACCTGACCAACCCGATCGCGCGCGCCTCGGCGGTGATGGCGGAATGTTCCCGTCTGGCCTCCGGACAAATGCTGACGGCAGCGGAATGAGCATGACGTGATGGCTGAATTCTGGACAACCACCCTGTGGCCCCTGATCATCATGATCGCGCAGAGCCTGTTGCTGCTCGTGGTGCTGCTGATCGCGATTGCCTACATCCTTTTGGCTGATCGCAAGATCTGGGCGGCGGTTCAGATCCGGCGCGGACCCAACGTGGTCGGTCCCTGGGGCCTGTTCCAATCCTTTGCCGATCTTTTGAAGTTCGTGCTGAAGGAGCCAATCATTCCCTCCGGCGCCAACAAGGGCGTGTTCCTGCTGGCGCCGTTGGTGAGTTGCGTGCTGGCGCTGGCGGCCTGGGCGGTCATCCCGATGAATCTCGGCTGGGTGATCTCGGACATCAATGTCGGGGTGCTCTATATCTTTGCGATCTCGTCGCTGTCGATCTACGGCATCATCATGGCTGGATGGTCGTCGAACTCGAAATATCCGTTTTTGGCCGCCTTGCGCTCCGCGGCACAGATGGTGAGTTACGAAGTTTCGATCGGTTTCGTCATCATCACGGTCTTGCTTTGCGCGGGCTCGCTGAATCTGTCCGCGGTGGTCGAAGCGCAGAACACACGCGGTCTCGGAAGCCTGATCGGATTGCCCTGGCTGACATTCCTGAACTGGTACTGGCTGCCGCTGTTTCCGATGTTCGTGGTTTTCTACGTCTCGGCGCTGGCGGAAACCAATCGTCCGCCGTTCGACCTGGTGGAAGCCGAATCCGAACTGGTGGCGGGTTTCATGGTCGAATACGGCTCGACGCCGTACCTGCTGTTCATGCTCGGCGAATACGTCGCGATCACCACGATGTGCGCGATGGCCGCGATCCTGTTCATGGGCGGCTGGTTGCCGCCGGTCGCGCTGCCGCCATTCACCTGGGTGCCCGGGGTGATCTGGTTCGTGCTCAAGGTATCTTTCATGTTCTTCATGTTTGCGATGGCGAAGGCGATCGTGCCGCGCTACCGCTACGACCAGTTGATGCGGCTCGGCTGGAAGGTGTTCCTGCCGCTGTCGCTGGCGATGGTGGTGATCGTCGCCGGCGTGCTGCAATTCGCCGGAATCGCGCCGAAATGAGGTCGCTATGAGTGTCAATGCCAACGCCACAGCCCGCTCGCTTCTGCTGTCCGAATTCGTATCGGCGTTCTTTCTCGCCATGCGCTACTTCTTCAAGCCGAAGCCGACGCTGAACTATCCGTTCGAGAAGGGGCCGATCTCGCCGCGCTTCCGGGGTGAGCATGCGTTGCGTCGCTATCCCAACGGCGAGGAACGCTGCATCGCCTGCAAGCTGTGCGAGGCGATTTGTCCCGCGCAGGCGATCACCATCGAGGCCGGCCCGCGCCGCAACGACGGCACCCGCCGCACCGTGCGCTACGACATCGACATGGTGAAATGCATCTATTGCGGTCTGTGCCAGGAAGCTTGCCCGGTCGATGCCATCGTTGAGGGGCCGAATTTCGAATTCGCGGCCGAGACCCGCGAGGAACTCTACTATGACAAGGCGAAACTTCTCGCCAACGGCGACCGCTGGGAGCGCGAGCTTGCAAAATCCATCGAACTCGACGCGCCGTACCGGTGAGGTGAGGGCATGATCCTTCCCGCACTGTTCTTCTATCTGTTCGCCGGCATCTGCGTTGCATCGGCGGTGATGGTGATTGTGTCGCGCAATCCCGTGCATTCCGTGCTGTTCCTGATCCTGGCATTCGTCAACGCGTCCGGCCTGTTCGTGCTGATGGGCGCCGAATTCCTGGCGATGATCCTGGTGGTGGTCTATGTCGGCGCGGTCGCGGTGCTGTTCCTGTTTGTGATCATGATGCTCGACGTCGATTTCACTGAATTGCGCGAAGGCTTCAGCGACTATCTGCCGATCGGCCTGGTGATCGGTGCGATATTTCTCGCCGAATTGCTGCTGGTCGGAGGCGGCTGGGTCATCAATCCGGGCGCCGTCAAATCGATTACATCGGCGATCCCGGCCAATGTCAGCAACACCGAGGCGCTCGGCCTCGTGCTCTATACCAAGTACATTCACTACTTCCAGATCGCTGGCATGGTGCTGCTGGTCGCGATGATCGGCGCCATCGTGCTCACCCTGCGCCATAAGGCCAGCGTCAAGCGGCAAAATATCAACGTACAGAATGCGCGCACGCCGGAACTGGCGATGAGCGTGCGCAAGGTAGCGTCGGGGCAGGGCCTGCAGGACGCGGACGCGCCGGAGTGGGTGCAATGACGATAGGTCTCGGACATTATCTTGCGGTCGGCGCAATCCTGTTCACGACGGGCATTCTCGGCATTTTCCTCAACCGGAAAAACATCATCATCATCCTGATGTCGATCGAACTGATTTTGCTGGCGGTCAATATCAATCTGGTGGCGTTCTCGGCCTTCCTTGGCGACATCGTCGGCCAGGTGTTCGCGCTATTGGTGCTGACGGTGGCGGCGGCGGAAACGGCGATCGGCCTTGCGGTGCTGGTGGTGTACTACCGCAACCGCGGCTCGATCGCGGTTGAAGACGTCAATCTGATGAAGGGTTAACGCATGATCCGGAAAAGTGGGAACCGGTTTTCACCGACAAACGGCTTCGTTTGTCGAGAGATCATGCGCAAAGAGGCGCGTCAATGATCCAGGCAATCGTCTTTCTGCCGCTGATCGGCGCAATACTCGCGGGTCTGATCTCGATATTCGGCGCACATGCGCGCAATCCGAGCGGCGACACGGTCGAGCATCACGCCGATGCGCACGCGTCGGATGTCCATGCCTCAGCTGCGCATGACGATCACGCCGCCGACGGTCACGGCCACGACGATCATGCGATCGAAGCGCCGGCGGCGGGATCGCGCGCGGCTGAGTTGATCACTACCGGACTGTTGCTGATTGCGGCGGCATTATCCTGGTTCGCATTCGTCGATGTCGGCTTCATGCATCATGACGTCAGGATCGCGCTGTTCCCATGGATCAATTCGGGCGACCTGCAGGTCGCCTGGTCGCTGCGGGTCGATACGCTGACCGCTGTGATGCTGGTGGTGGTCAATACCATTTCGTCGCTCGTGCATCTCTATTCGATCGGCTACATGGACGAGGACCCGTACCGTCCGCGCTTCTTCAGCTATCTTTCGCTGTTCACCTTCGCGATGCTGATGCTGGTGACCGCCGATAACCTGGTACAGCTGTTCTTCGGCTGGGAGGGCGTCGGCCTCATGAGCTACCTGCTGATCGGCTTCTGGTACCAGAAGCCGTCGGCGAACGCCGCCGCGATCAAGGCCTTCGTGGTCAATCGGGTGGGCGATTTCGGCTTTGCGCTAGGCATTTTTGCGATCTTCATGCTGATCGGTTCGACCGATTTTGAAACGATCTTCGCAGGCGCGCCGGGCCTGACCGGCAAAACCATCGACTTCTTCGGCTGGCACGCCGATGCGCTGACGCTGACGTGCCTGCTGCTGTTCATGGGCGCGATGGGCAAGTCGGCCCAGTTCCTGCTGCACACCTGGTTGCCGGACGCCATGGAAGGTCCGACGCCGGTTTCGGCATTGATTCATGCCGCGACCATGGTCACCGCGGGTGTCTTCATGGTGGCGCGGCTATCGCCGTTATTCGAGCTCGCGCCGAATGCGCAGGCCGTGGTGATGTTCTTTGGTGCCACCACCGCATTCTTCGCGGCGACCGTCGGCCTGGTGCAGAACGACATCAAGCGCATCGTGGCGTATTCGACCTGTTCGCAGCTCGGCTACATGTTTGTGGCGATGGGGGCGGGAGCCTATTCCGTCGGCATGTTCCATCTGTTCACCCATGCCTTCTTCAAGGCGCTGTTATTCCTCGGCTCGGGCTCGGTGATCTATGCGATGCATCACGAGCAGGACATCCGCAACATGGGCGGGCTGTGGCGCAAGATTCCCTTCACGTTCTTTGTGATGTGCATCGGCACGCTGGCCTTGACCGGATTTCCATTTTTCGCCGGCTATTTTTCCAAGGATGCGATCATCGAATCCGCTTTCGTCTCGCACAATCCGTTGGCGTTTTATGGCTTCCTGATGACGGTGATCGCGGCAGGACTGACCTCGTTCTACTCCTGGCGGCTGGTGTTCAAGACCTTCTTCGGCGAGCCGCACGACCAGGCGCATTACGAGGCCGCGCATGAAAGCCCGATGTGGATGCTGATTCCGATCGGCGTTCTGGCGGCTGGATCGATCTTCGCCGGCTTCCCGTTCAAGGAATTGTTCGCTGGCAACAGCGTGGACGAGTTCTTCCGCGAGTTGCTGAAGATGCATCCTCACATTATCGAGGACATGGAAGGCATTCCGGAGTGGATAAGGGTCTTGCCGACGGTGTTGATGGCGATTGGCGCCTACGTGTCTTACGTGTTCTATATCCGCCGGCCCTATATGCCGGTCGAACTCGCCCGGCAGCACCAGATGCTCTACCAGTTTCTGCTCAACAAATGGTATTTCGACGAGCTGTACGACCTGATCTTTGTCCGTCCCACCAAGTGGCTCGGCCGCTTCCTCTGGAAGTACGGCGACGGCTATATAATCGACGGCTTCGGCCCCGATGGCGTGTCGGCGCGGGTGCTTGATGTTACCCGCAACGTCGTCAAGCTTCAGACCGGCTACCTCTATCATTACGCCTTCGCGATGCTGATCGGCGTCGCAGGATTGATCACCTGGTTCATGTTCGGCGTGGGAGGCCAGTGATGACAACCTGGCCGATTCTCTCCGTCGTAACCTTCCTGCCGGTGGTCGGTGCGCTCTTGATTTATATCAGCCGCGGCGACGACGAGGCCGCCAGCGGCAATGCGCGCTGGATCGCGCTGTGGACCACGCTGATCACCTTCGCCGTGTCGCTGATCCTGATTTGGCGCTTCGACCCTGCACAGCCGGATTTCCAGTTCGTCGAAAAGGCGTCCTGGCTCGCCAGCGGCATCACCTATCACATGGGTGTCGACGGCATTTCGCTGCCTTTCGTGATCCTGACGACCGCCTGGATGCCGTTCTGCATCCTGGCGAGCTGGAGATCCGTGAAGTTGCGCGTGCGCGAATACATGATGGCGTTCCTGCTTTTGGAAACGCTGATGGTCGGCACCTTCTCAGCGCTCGACCTCATGCTGTTCTATCTGTTCTTTGAAGGCAGCCTGATCCCGATGTTCCTGATCATCGGGGTGTGGGGCGGCCCGCGCCGGGTCTATGCCAGCTTCAAGTTCTTCCTCTATACGCTGCTTGGCTCGGTGCTGATGTTGCTGGCGATCATGGCGCTGTACTGGAACGCCGGCACCACAGACATTCCGACGCTGATGCACACCGCAGTGCCGCGGTCCCTGCAAACCTGGGCGTGGCTGGCATTCTTCGCCTCGTTCGCGGTGAAGATGCCGATGTGGCCGGTGCACACCTGGCTGCCGGATGCGCATGTCGAGGCGCCGACCGCGGGCTCGGTGATCCTGGCCGCGATCCTGCTGAAGATGGGCGGCTATGGCTTCCTGCGGTTCTCGTTGCCGATGTTTCCGCTGGCCTCGCATGATTTCGCACCCTTGATCTTCTCGCTCTCGACCATCGCCATCATCTACACTTCGCTGGTGGCGCTGATGCAGGAGGATATGAAGAAGCTGATCGCCTATTCGTCGGTGGCCCATATGGGCTTCGTCACCATGGGTATTTTCGCCGGGACCACGCAAGGGGTCGCGGGCGGCGTGTTCCAGATGATCTCGCACGGCATCGTGTCGGGCGCGCTGTTCCTGTGCGTCGGCATTGTCTACGACCGCATGCATACCCGCGAGATCGCCGCCTATGGCGGCCTGGTCAACCGCATGCCGCTTTATGCGCTGGTGTTCATGGTGTTCACTATGGCCAATGTCGGCTTGCCTGGCACCTCCGGCTTCGTCGGCGAATTCATGACGCTGATCGGCACCTTCAAGGTCTCGACTTCCACCGCAACCTTCGCTACCACCGGCGTGATCCTGTCGGCATGTTATGCGCTGTGGCTTTATCGCAAGGTGGTGTTCGGCGCGCTGGTCAAGCCTTCGCTGGCCACCATCAAGGACCTCACCTTCCGCGAGAGCCTGACGCTGATGCCGCTGGTGGCACTCACCATCCTGTTCGGATTTTATCCAAAGCCGGTGCTCGATATGTCGGCGGCGTCGGTGCAACAGCTCGTCAACAATTACAGCACCGCGGTAACTGCCGTGAAGGCAGCCGCGTTGCTGCCGTGAATGGATTAGAGCGTCTTCGAGCGAATTGAAAACCGGTTCGCACGAAGAAAACGCATCAAAGAGGGGTTGAGCTTCGGTTCCGGTCAAATCGGCGCCGGAGCTAGGTCAGGACAATGCGCCATGAGCTTTGAGAGTGCAGGATATCAGTTGCTGCCCGTGCTGCCGGAGCTTGTGCTGGCCGCCGGCGCCATGGTGCTGCTGATGATCGGCGCCTATCGCGGGACGCAGACGACTGGCCTCGTCACCGGCCTTGCCGTTTGTCTGCTGGTGCTTACCGGCGCGCTGGAGCTTTGGCTGCCGGCCGGAAAACTCACGACATTCGGCGGCAGCTTCATTGTCGATGACTTCGCCCGGTTCCTGAAAATCCTGGCGTTGATCGGATCGGCGGCAACGCTGGTCCTTTCGACGGAATTTCTGGCCGATCCGTCCCGGCGCATCTTTGAATACGCGATCCTGGTGCTGCTCTCGACGCTCGGCATGATGGTGCTGATCTCGGCCGGCGACTTGATCATGCTCTATCTCGGGCTCGAACTGATGTCGCTTGCCCTTTACGTCGTCGCGGCGAGCAATCGCGACAACGCCAAATCGACCGAGGCCGGGTTGAAGTATTTCGTGTTGGGCGCTCTGTCGTCAGGCATGTTGCTGTACGGCGCCTCGCTGATCTACGGCTTCACCGGCACCGTCAGCTTCAGCGGGATTGCGGCAGCCGCAAAGACCGGCAGCATCGGCATCGTGTTCGGCCTGGTGTTTTTGTTGGCCGGGCTGTGCTTCAAGATCTCGGCGGTGCCGTTCCATATGTGGACGCCTGACGTGTATGAGGGCGCACCGACGCCGGTGACCGCGTTCTTTGCCTCCGCGCCGAAGGTCGCTGCCCTTGCGGTATTCACCCGCGTCGCGCTCTCCGCATTCCCGGGCATCGTCTCGCAATGGCAGCAGATCGTGGTGTTCGTGGCGATCGCCTCGATGGTGCTGGGATCGTTTGCCGCCATCGGGCAAAAGAACATCAAGCGGCTGATGGCCTATTCCTCGATTGGCCATATGGGCTTTGCCCTTGTCGGGCTCGCCGCTGGTACGGCAGAGGGCGCGCAGGGCGTGCTGGTCTATATCTCGATCTATGTGGCAATGACGCTGGGCAGCTTTGCTGTCATCCTGACCATGAAGCGCAATGGTCAGCACGTCGAGAACATCAGCGACTTCGCGGGGTTGTCGCGCACCAATCCGTTGCTGGCATTCTTCTTTGCAATGCTGCTGTTTTCGCTGGCGGGTATTCCGCCGCTGGCGGGCTTTTTCGCAAAATGGTACGTGTTCGTCGCGGCGATCAGGGCCGGGCTGTTCACGCTGGCCGTAGTCGGCGTGCTCGCCAGCGTGGTCGGCGCTTTTTACTATCTCACCATTATCAAGGTGATGTATTTTGATGAGCCGCTGGCGAAGCTCGATCCGATGCGGATGGAACTGCGCACGGTGTTGGCGGTCGCGGGTCTCTTCAACATCTTTTTCTTTGTCTATCCGGGACCACTGGTGGTTGTGGCCACGGCCGCCGCGAAGTCATTGTTCTAGATGACATTTTCGCTCGGTCATCGAGCCATATCGGCGGGTTACCGGCTCGCAGCCTTTGACAGCATCGGTTCAACCAATGCGGAAGCCCTGTCGCGCGCGCGCGACGGCGAACGCGGACCGATCTGGTTCGTCACATCGCAGCAGACCGCGGGACGCGGGCGACGCCATCGCCCCTGGATCGCACCGCGTGGTAACCTCGCCAGCAGCGTGCTGGAGGTCATCGAGGTGTCGCCGGCGATCGCAGCGACGCTGGGATTTGCCGCGGGGCTGGCGCTGGAGGTCGCACTGCAAAAAGTAAGCGTGGAAGCGTCGCTGAGGTCGGCGGGATCGGACCATATGAAGTTTTCGCTGAAATGGCCCAATGACGTCCTGGCGGGGGGGCAGAAGCTTGCCGGCATTCTGCTGGAGGCAGAGGCGGTGGCCAATGATCGCCTGGCCGTGGTGGTCGGCATCGGCACCAACGTCGTTGCCGCACCCGAGGGAACGCCAACCCCGGCCACCTCGCTGACGGCGCTGGGCGTCAATATCAGCGCGGAGGAGTTGTTCGCGACCCTGTCGGATGCGTGGGCCGAATTTCGCGGCATATGGGACAACGGCCGCGGCTTTGGCGAGATCCGGCGGCTCTGGCTCGAACGTGCGGCGGGGCTTGGGCAAAAGGTTACAGTCCGGAACGGCGGTTCCACCGTGGAAGGAACGTTCGAAACCCTGGATGAAGCAGGCTGCATGGTCGTCAGGACATCCGACGGCGGGCTGGTGCCGATATCGGCCGGAGATGTCTATTTCGGTTCGGCAGCATCGGCAGGGGCGGTCTGATGGCGCGACCGGATGAACTGACCTTTGCGCCGCTCGGCGGCGTCGGCGAGATCGGCATGAACCTGTCGATCTATGGCCTCGGCAACCGCCATCAGCGCTCATGGCTGGCGGTCGATCTTGGCGTGTCCTTTGGCGACGAGGAACATCTGCCCGGCATCGATCTCATCATGCCCGATATCCGTTTCCTCGAAAAAGAGCGGAAGAACCTGGTCGGCCTCGTGCTGACCCATGCCCATGAAGACCATTTCGGCGCCATTATCGACCTCTGGCCGAAGCTGAAATGCCCGATTTATGCAACCAAATTCAGTGCCGCTTTGTTCGAGGCCAAATGCGCTTCCGAGCGCAATCCGCCGAAAATTCCGGTCACGGTGGTGCCGTCCGGCGGACGCATCGACCTTGGCCCGTTCAATGTCGAATTCATTCCGGTCGCGCATTCGATTCCGGAGTCCCACGCGCTGGCGATCCACACCTCAGCCGGCACGGTGTTGCACACCGGCGACTGGAAGATCGATCCGACGCCGATTATCGGCGTGCCGACCGACGAGCGGCGGCTGCGCGAGCTTGGCGATGCGGGCGTGCTGGCGCTTGATCGGCGATTCCACCAACGCGGTGCGGGAAGGGCGCTCGCCATCGGAGGCCGAGGTTGCAAAGACCATTGCCGAACTGGTGCGAGTGGCGAAAGGCCGGGTCGCCGTGACCACGTTTGCCTCCAACGTTGCACGGTTGCGTGCCGTCGCGGACGCCGCACGCGCCGCCGGCCGCGAGGTCGTGGTGGTCGGCCGCGCCATGGAGCGCGTGGTGCAGGTGGCGCGCGAAACCGGCCATCTCGACGGCGTGCAGAATTTCCGCGGCGCCGATCTCTACGGGCATTTTCCGCCGGACAAGGTGCTGGCGCTGTGCACCGGAAGCCAGGGCGAGCCGCGCGCGGCGCTGTCGCGCATCGCCAATGACGATCATCCGCAGGTGACGCTCAACAAGGGCGACAGCGTGATTTTTTCCTCGCGCACCATCCCGGGCAATGAGAAGGCGGTCGGCGCCATCATCAACGGCTTGATCACGCAGGGCGTCGAGGTCATCACCGACCGCACCCACCTCGTCCACGTGTCCGGTCATCCGCGCCGTGACGAACTACGCGAGATGATCGGCTGGGTGCGGCCGCAGCTGTTGATCCCGGTTCACGGCGAAGCGCTGCACCTGTTCGAGCACGCAAAATTGGCGCGGGCCGTGGGCGTTCCGAAGGTCCTGATCTGTCGCAACGGCGATCTGGTCAGGCTCGGACCCGGCGATCCCTCGGTCATCGAGGAATTGCCGTCCGGGCGGCTCTACAAGGACGGCTCGATTCTTGAGGACTCGAAATCGCGCGCGGTCATCGAACGGCGCCGATTGGCCTTTGCCGGCTGCGCCTTTGTGGCGATCGCCATGACCGAAAAAGGCGAGCTGGCCGACGATCCGGAGGTTGATCTGATCGGCATACCCGAGAAGAATACGGCCGGAGAGGTCATCGACGAGATCGTTTTCGATGTCGTGGTGTCGACCGTGGAGGGCCTGCCGCGCGCGCGGCGGCGCGATCCGGACGCGACGGCGGAATTGGTGCGCCGGGCGGTGCGCGCCACGATCAACGAGCAATGGGGCAAGAAGCCGCTGTGCTACGTTCACGTTCTGGCGGTGTGAAATTTAAGCGAAACGGGGGGAGTGCCATGCTGGGCCGACTCAATCATGTAGCAATTGCGGTCAAGGATGCCGAGAAGGCCGCCAGAATTTATGGCGCCGCGTTCGGTGCCGATATTTCCGCGGCGGTGCCGCTGCCGGAACACGGCGTCATTACCGTGTTCGCGACGTTGCCCAACACCAAGATCGAATTCATCCAGCCGCTCGGGGAAGCCTCGCCGATCGCCAAATTTCTCGAGCGCAATGCCGACGGCGGCATCCATCACATTTGCTATGATGTGCCCGACATCATCGCGGCGCGCGACACCTTGATAAAGGAGGGCGCGCGGGTGCTCGGTGACGGCGTGCCGAGGATCGGCGCGCACGGCAAGCCGGTGCTGTTTCTGCACCCGAAGGATTTTTCAGGCGCGCTCGTTGAAATCGAGCAGGAATGAGCCGCGATGCCTACACGATCTCAACTGGCTTCGCGATCTACTTCGTATTTTGGTGGATCGTGCTGTTTCTGACATTGCCGTTCGGCGTCCGCAGCCAGCATGAAGACGGCGAGGGGGCTCCGGGTACCGATCCCGGCGCGCCGGTCGCGCCGCGGATGGGCCGCAAGCTGATCTGGACCACGTTGATATCGGCGGTGCTTTTTGCCGCTTCGATGCTGGCCTATGATGCGGGCTACCTGAACGTCGAGCGGCTGTCGAGGCTGATTGGGGATGCCGCTCTAGCCAGAGGATTTTATGGGCGGGGGTAAGACGAAATGACATTTCAGAGAATCACTGTCGGGCTCTTGATCCTGGTGATTGCCGGCCTGGTGGGCGCCTTCTACCTGAACTGGAAAACCGCAACCCAGTTGCGGACGATGAGGGCGTTCGTCGAAGGCTATGTTTTTGCAGAGGCCGTTGCGGCCTGCGAACGGGCGCAGAGTTCAACCCCGTTCAAATGGAATACCGGGACCAACAGGTCGGTCGTCGGCTTGAATTCGGTCAAGCTCGACAAGTACACGATCATTTCGAGCTACACCCTGGTCGCCGACGGCGTCTATTGTGACTACGATCCGATCAAAAGGAAGGCCGATATCGGCTCGAATTTCCTCGAGCGAGAGTAGATCCGTTGAGTGACGTCCGGCCAGATCAATATCGAATCCTGCGGGAGGCCGATCTGCGGGAGTACCTTGCTGGGTGTCCCGCGGTTGCCGTGCGGCTCGGCGGAGCGCCGGCCGCCTGGTCGATCAGCGAAATCGGCGACGGCAACCTCAACCTCGTCTTCATCGTGAAGGGGACAAAAGGCGGCGTGGCCGCCAAGCAGGCGCTGCCCTATGTGCGCCTGGTCGGCGAGAGCTGGCCGTTGCCGCTGTCCCGCTCGCACTACGAATATCTCGCGCTCACGCATCAGGCGCGCCTTGCGCCCGGTCTGGTGCCGGCCGTGCTGCACCACGATGAGACGCTCGCACTGGTCGCGATGGAGCTCCTGGAACCGCATATCATCATGCGCAAGGGGCTGATTGCCGGGACGACTTATCCGCGCTTCGTCGACGACATCACGACCTTCATGGCGCAGACGCTGTTCTTCACGTCGGACCTCGCGGTTCCAGCCGCCGAGAAGAAGGAGGGGATCGCCGCGTTCGCCGGTAACCATGCACTGTGCAAGATCACCGAGGATCTGATCTTCACCGATCCGTACCGTGAAGCCGAGCAGAACCGCTGGACCTCGCCGTGGCTGGACGCCACTGCCATGCGCTTTCGCGAAGACCTCGACGCGCATGTCGCGATCTCCCGGCTCAAGCTGAAGTTTTTGGGCAGCCCCGAAGCCCTTGTCCATGGCGACCTTCACACCGGATCGATCATGGTGACGGAAAGCGAGACACGGGTGATCGATCCTGAATTCGCGTTCTACGGACCGATGGGATTCGATCTCGGCGCGGTCATCGGCAATCTCATCATGGGCTATCTGGCCTCGGCCGGCCACGAATCCTCGCCAGGCGAGCGGCACGCGTTCGAGGCCTGGGTGCTGGAGACGATCGAAAACGTCTGGACAAGGTTTTCCAGCAAATTCGTGGAGCTTTGGCGCGACGAGGCCCACGGCGATGCCTATCCCGCAACGCTTTTCTCCGGTCACGCCGGCGCGGCGCGCCTCGAGGCCGAACGGCAGGCCTATATGGGCCGGCTGTTCCAGGACACAGTCGGATTCTCCGCCGCGAAGATCATCCGCCGCATCCTCGGTCTTGCGCATAATATTGATTTCGAGTGGATCGAAGATCCACGGCTTAGGGCCGTGTGCGAGGCACGAAGCCTGCGTCTTGCTCGCGCGATGATAGTGGACACGCCATCCTTCCGCACAATCGGCGCAGTGACGAAGGCGGCACGCGAGCTGCGCGATTGGCAGCCGGATTTCGGCCTGTGACGGGCGTCAAGAGCCTCGGTTCCGACCAAACAGAAACTGGTCAGTTCGAAGTCCTTGCGTCGAAAATACTTCTCCTCCGCCATGCTTAGTCCACCGCCTTCGCCCGCAGCCTCTGCGCATAGACGTTGATGACCAATGCTGCGAGCAGGATGAGACCGCGGATCAGTATCTTCAGGAAGCTGTCGATGTTGACGTGATCGAGCCCATTATTGAGAACACCGAGCACGAACAGCCCGACAATGGTATTGCCGATACCGCCGCGTCCGCCGAACAGGCTTGTGCCGCCGACCACCACGGCGGCGATCGAAATCGAGCAAGTAGGTATCGAATTCGTTCTGCTGGGCGCTGCCGAAATGAGCGACTCCCAGCATGCCGCCGATACCCGAGCAAACCGCAGAGATGACCATGACGCTGCCGAGGATCAGGTTGACGTTGAGCCCGGAATATTCCGCGGCCTCGCGATTGCCGCCGACCATGTAAACGTAGCGGCCGAAGCGCGTGTAGGTAAGCACGAGATGGCCAGCGAGCAGCATCAACGCGGCAACGATCACGATCCATGGCACACCGCCGATCGACGACGATCCCAGCGTTGTGACGAGGTCGGGCACCTTGTAAGCGATCTGCCCGCGCACCAGCAGCGCCGATATGCCGGCAGCGATCTGCATCATCGCAAGCGTCATGATGAAGGACGGGATGCCGATGATGGTGAGCCCGAACGCATTGACGAGACCGAGCAGTGCGCAGAGCACCAGCGCCAGCAGGATCGCAGCCCACCCTGCCATCGGGATGTTGGCGATGTTCACGTAGGATTCCTGCTGGGTGAAATAGGCGACCGCGATGCCAGTGACGTTGGCGATGCCAGCGATCGACAGGTCGATCTCGGCGCAGAGGATCACAAAGGTGAGGCCGACCGCAATGATGCCCGTGACCGAAACCTGGGTCAGTATGTTGCCGACATTGTCGAGCGTCGCAAAAGAAGGGCTTGCGGCGGCGAAGAAGCCGGTCAGACAGATCAGCGTCAGGAACGGCGCAATGTTGCGCATCTGGGAACGCAGCATCGCGCTGATTTTCGATCGCTTCCGGTCCGCCGCGGAGACTGTCACGCTTTCGCTGGTCACCATCTAAGTCTCCTCACGCCGCTTCCAGCAGGCGATCTTTGCTGATCGCCTCGTCGGTGAATTCGCGCACCACCGCGCCGCGCTTGAGAACGATAATACGATCGGCCAGCGACAGAACCGTTTCAGGTTCGGTCGAGAGCACGATGATGGCCAGCCCCCGCGCGCGCAGATCCCGGATGATGTGGATGACATCGTTCTTGGCACCCACGTCCATGCCGCGCGTCGGCTCGCACAGCACCAGCAGACGCGGCGGATGGCTCAGCCACTTCGCAAGGGCGACTTTCTGTTGATTGCCGCCGGACAGCATGCCGAGATCGAGTTCGACGGCCGCCGGTCGAATCTGCAATTGCTCGACCTGCCTGGTGGCGATCGACCGTTCACGCGACGGCTTGAGGAACAGGTGCGAAATGCGATCGAGGATGCTGATCGAGATATTCTTGTAGACCGGCTCCTGATGGAACAGCATGGCGCGGCGGCTTTCGGGAACGAAGGCGATGCCGGCCCGCCGGGCAGCGGCGGTGCTGGCAAAGGTCATCTGGTCGCCGGCGACCGCAAGCGTGCCACTGTCAGGCTTGAGCTTGCCGAAGAGAATCCTGGCCAACTCCAGCTGCCCGCACCCCATGAAGCCGTAGATGCCGAGGACTTCGCCGGAGCGCACCTCGAGCGAAACGTCTCGCAGGCTGCGGCCGAACGACAGCCGGTCTGCCTTCAACACCACCGGCCGATCGCTCGATGGCGGCAGCGGTATCTCATCCGTGTAGGTCTCTTCGAGCGCCTCGCGGCCTTTGCCGATCATCGCCTCGATCAGGGCTGCCTTGCTGGTCTCGGCCGCCTGCGCCTCGGCGACCTTCCTGCCGTTGCGGAACACCGTCACCGTGTCGGAGACGCGCAGGATGTCCTCGATGAAATGGGAAATGAAAACGATGCTGGTGCCTTCATCACGCAGCCGTCGCAAGGTCGAAAACAGACGCTCCACCTCCGGCGGCGAGAGAGCCGAGGTCGGCTCGTCGAGGATGATAATGCGCGCGCCGGAGAACAGGACGCGGGCAATCTCGATCAATTGCTGCAGGCCGATCGGCAGGTCGCCGAGCCGCGCAAGCGGATCGACGTTGATGCCGAATTTGGCGAGTTGCTCACCGGCTTCGCGCGCCATCCGCCGCCATTGCACGAGACCCAGGCGATTGGTCGGCTGGGTGCCGAGAAACACGTTCTCGGCCACCGACAGATCGGGCGCGACGCTGAGTTCCTGATGGACCATGGCGATGCCCGCGGCATGCGCGTCGCGCACCGATCGAAAGCGGGTCTCGCGGCCGTCCAGCACGAAACGGCCCGAGAATTCCGGATGCACGCCGGCGATGATCTTCATCAGCGTGCTCTTGCCAGCTCCGTTCTCGCCGACGAGACCATGGATCTCGCCGGCGGAGAGCGCGAAGTCGACCCCACGCAGCGCCTCGACGCCGCCGAAGGCCTTCGTAATCTGGTCCAGTTCGAGGAGGGGTGAGCGGCCTTGCGGCATAGCGGCTCAGATCAGGAAATGATCCTCCATCCACTGCATGCCCGGCGCATTGGCTTTGGTCACGACCGGACCGTCCGTCACGACGTTCTTCGGGATGCCCTTTCCGCTCTTTTCACCCGCGGTCACCGCCGCGACGCCGGCGACGATGGCTCCGCCATGGATGCGGCAGGAAGGATTGCGGACGGTTGCGAACATACGGCCTTCGCTGACCGCCTGGATCGCCGGCGGCATGGCGTCGACCCCACCGATCAGGATGCTGGTGCGATTGTGTGCCTTCATGATGTTGTAGGCCGCAAGCGCCATGTCGTCATTGTGGAAGAAGGCCGCGTCGATCTGTGGGTATTTGGTGAGATAGGTCTCCCATAGCCGCGCCGTCTTCGAAACGTCCCAATCCGCCGGCTGGGTATCGAGCACCTCGATGTTTGGAAACTGCTTGATGACCGTGTTGAAACCCTTGGCGCGGCCTTGCGCACCGGTATGGCCGAGCGCGCCCTGGGTCATGATGACCTTGCCCTTGCCACCGATGGCGTTGACGAGCGCCTGGGTCACCGAGGCGCCCATGAACTCATTGTCGGGCGCCAGAAATGAGTGAACGTTGATCTGGTCAAGCGGCGCGATCAGTGTGTCCATGTCAATGACGGGGATGCCGGCATCGATCATTTTCTGCACCGGCTGGGTCAGCGTGCCGATGCCGAACGCCTGGATGGCCACGAAGTCCCACTTCTGCGAGGCCATGTTGTCGATCGCAGCACGCTGCTTGACCGCATCGAGCTGGCCGTCGAACCAGGTAACCTCGACGTTGAACAGCTTGCCCCACCATTCGGCTGCCTGCTTGCCCTGGGCACACCAGGTGGCCTGCAGGCCAGCGTTGGAGAATGCGGCCTTCAGCGGCTTCTCCGAACGTCCCATCTCTGCCGCCAGCGCTGGGCTCACGCCCAATCCGCCGAACAAGGCGGATGCGGCGCTGGCGGTCGCCGCCGCCTGAAGAAGATCGCGTCTTGTCGTTGAGAATTTATCTGTCCCGGACATCGCTTGCTCCCATGTTTCAATGTTTTCACCGACGGCGTCATTGCACGCACCGCGGAAGAGGGAAGTCTGTCACACTCGGGACGCTGGCGCCACCCGGCCGATGTCGGCTCCGAATTTCTTCGGACGGCAGCAGGCTATACGCAGTTCGCGCCTGCGAAAGAATCCGATTTCGCCGCGACGCCTTCGTCAGGTAGGTCCGAGAGAATGCCGGCGCGATCCATGTCGGCGGATAGGGGCCAGAGAGGCCGCATGGGTGCTTTATTGGCTTTGAGCCACGAACTGATCGATCTCCGCCAGCAATTGCTGCCACGCTTCGCCGATCTCGGGCGACCAGTCGGCCCCTAAGAATCTCGCGCATGGTTTCTGCGATCACGCCGAAAAATTTGCCGAACAGCTCACGCGGCGTGCCGTAAGCGTCGTGCGACTGCACTTCGCACTGGATCATGCGAAAGCTGCCGGTGCGGTCGCCGGCAAAATCCATGATGGCGTCGATGGTGAGCGCAAGCATTGAACCCTTGACGAGGTCGTTTGCCTCGCGCCGGAACATAGGCTCCGCTTCAGGGTGTTCGCGGAACAGGCGGCGATAGACCAGCGGCGTCAAATCCTCGCAGCGCTCGGCGGTCAATTCGAAGCTGCGTTGGATCAGATGGGTCCGTGCCGTCATGTCCGCTACGATAGTCGAATCCGTGCTGCCTCCTGCCGAGCATCCCGAAAAACAAGCTTCTCGAACAACAAGCATCTCGAAAAAAAAGAGCAAGGCACCAGCCTTGCTCTAACAATTGTGTCGACCCTATTTCCCCGAAAATTTGGATTTGATTTTGATTGACGGGGCGACGCTGCTTGTGCGCGCCAGGGCTCCTCCCGAGACTTGGACCACCAGACTTCAGCCTTGCGACCAGCCTGAGCCATCACTGGTAGACTATCTTTTTGATCTTGTCATCATTTTCGGCAACGATTGTTCAAAATTCGAGCAATCTGCGAAATGATTGGGAATTCGCCACCACGGGTTGCATTTAAGGCGGAGAAAATCGGACTGTCAGGTAAATCGGTAGGGCCGCAGCAAAACCCGCTGGTACACCACAAATATGCCGATACATATTCGCCCGCAGGTGTTACGAAGTCTCGAGGATGGGAGCAGAGATGCGGAGGCGGCTGGAAGTATTTATTCCAATCGTAGTGTTGGCGGTTCTGGTGCAATTGATGGCGCCGATCGCGGCATTTCGTGTTGTCGCCTATGCCACGACCGATCCGCTCTATCTGGCGTCCATCTGTTCTGGCATGACGTCCGCTTCGGACATCCAGACCGATCCCGCCAGGACACAGCATCACCACGGCGACTGCTGTGCCTTTTGCGTAGGCAGCCATGGCGGTGCGGCGGCCGTCGATCCGCCGCCGCCGATTTTTGTAAGCCTGCAACGCCAGTACCAGCAGATATCCTGGCTCGAAGCTGCCGAGGCGATGGCGGTCTTTCGTGTCGGCTCGAACGCCCAGGCGCGTGCTCCACCGCCGTTGACGTGAACTGCGCGGCCCCCATGGGCCGTTCCGATGCGTTCACGCAGCATATGCGGTGGAAGTCCATGTCGATCCGTATTCGTGTGCGGGCCCGACAAAACTCAGCATAGGTCCTCCGCTTAACGCGTGATGCGAAGCAGCCCTCAGGGCTGTCCCCCTGAGGCTTTCACGTTTGATGACCGGAGAATTCTGATGTCTCGATACATGCCGCTTTCGTTTGCGCTCGCGAGTCTTATCGCGTTAGCGTCGTCTTCCAATGCGTCCGCCCACTGTTTTGTCGGCGCTCGTTTTTTTCCAGCCACGCTGGCGATCGACGATCCCTGCGTCGCGGACGAAATGTCGATGCCCACCGTATCGTGGTCCAAGACTGCGGACATGCCGCCGGGCGTCGAGTGGGATATTTCAGGCGAGCTTTCAAAGCGGATCACCGAAAATTTCGGTGTCTCGATCGGTGAAAACTGGACGCAAATTCGCCAGCCCGACGGTTCGGTCACGGCTGGATTTCAAAATCTGGAGACAACGTTCCAGTATCAATTGGTGAAGGATAGCTCGCGAGAGTTCGCTCTGTTGGCCGGGGTTATCGTCGATTGGGGCAACACCGGCGCAACGAATTCGGGGCTGGGCACGGCATACAGCCTGGTCACGCCCACGCTGTACGTCGGGAAGGGTTTCGGCGAGCTGCCGGACGCATTGTCATGGGCCCGCCCGTTCGCGGTGACCGGACAGGTCGGCTATCAAATTCCGACGAGTTCGTTCGACTTCACCCAGAGCGCCTTCATTCCGCAACAAGCGGTCTACGGCGCGTCGCTGCAGTACAGCCTGCCTTACCTGAAATCCGAAGTCGTCGATCTTCAGCTGCCGGATTTTTTCAATCATCTGATCCCGATCGTCGAAGCAAGTTTTTCGACGCCGGTTGCGAACAATATTCGGCAATCCCTACACCACGACCGGAACGATCAATCCCGGTGCGATCTGGGTCGGAGGATATTTCCAGGTCGGCCTAGAGGCCGTGATACCCATCAACCGCGAAAGCGGCAGCGGGGTCGGGGTCCTGGGGCAGTTGCATCTATATCTCGACGACATGTTCCCGACGACGGTAGGCCAACCGCTATTTGGCGGCACCTCGGCGGCTCCCCGCAAAGTAACCTTCTGAGAGGCAGCATCATGCGAATCCTGACTTTTGCGATATCGACCCTGCTTACCGTCATGCTGGGCACCGGCGCCGAGGCTCATGCCTTTCTCGACCATGCGGAGCCACGCGTCGGAAGCACCGTATCCACAGCGCCCCGCGAGCTTTCACTTTCCTTCACTCAGAAGCTCGAGCCGGCGTTCAGCTCGGTCGAGGTGACCGATGCCAACGGCACGCGAGTCGATCTGGGCAAGCCTTCCATCAGCTCGAGCGTCATGCGTATCGGATTGAAACAATTGTCGCCGGGAACTTACAGGGTCCGTTGGCACGTTCTGTCGGTCGATACCCACACGACCGAGGGCAGCTTCACCTTTCAGGTCGGTCGGTAACACCGTGGTGATCGGATAGCATGGCCGGTGACGTTCTGAACGACCCATTGATCATAACTCGCGCGATACATTTCGCCGCCACCGCGATCACAACCGGAACCCTGGTGTTCCAGGCATTGGTGGCGGAGCCTGTTTTGCATTCGGCCGAAACGATGGGCGCCTTCATGCGGACGCAAATCCGCCGTGTCGCATGGCTCGCTCTCGCCATCACCGCGGCATCCGGAGCGATCTGGGTACTGCTGGAGGCGTCAGCCATGAGCGGTCTTCCGTTCAGCGAAGCCCTCGCGGGCGATGTGCTGTCGACCGTGGTGAACGAGACGCAATTCGGGCTGGTCTTTGAAATTCGCTTTGTGCTGGCCATTATTCTGGCAGCTTGTCTGGCGTATGACCGGTTTCCGCTGGCGCGTTGGCTCGCGTTGGCATCGGCTCTCGGCCTTGTTGCAGCCATCGCCTGGACTGGACATGCCGGATCAACGGCCGGCGAAATGGGACTTTTGCATCTGACAGCCGACGCGCTGCACCTCATTGCCTCGGCGGCCTGGATCGGAGGTCTTGTGCCGTTTGCTTTGCTGCTGGGGATAGCCCAACGCGACCGTGACGAGGCGTGGGCGCGGCTTGCGCGTGATGCGACACAGCGCTTCTCGATGCTGGGTATCGTCAGTGTAGCCACCGTGCTCGGTAGCGGCATCGTCAATGCATGGATTCTGGTCGGCTCCGTCAACGGGCTGATCGCTACGCAATATGGGCGCATCCTGATGCTCAAGATTGCACTGTTTGCGGTGATGGTGGCGTTTGCGGCTGGCAATCGGCTTTGGTGGACGCCGCAGCTCGCATTACCGCCGGGAAGCGCGACGCGACTTGAGGCGCTTCGTCGGTTGACGCGCAACAGCGTGATTGAGATCGCTCTCGCATTGATGATTTTTGCAATCGTCGGGATGCTGGGTACGTTGCATCCCGCAATCCACGCGTTAGGAACTTGAAAGGGTAAGGAGCACAGAATGCTATTCGAAAAGCTGACGACCGCGCGTATCTTCGTTTGCGCCGCTCTCCTGGGATGCCTGTTGGCCGCGCCGGTCCGCGCTGAAGAGGTCAAGGCTGGCGACCTTGTGATCACGCAGGCCTGGAGCCGCGCTACGCCGGGCGGCGCCAAAATCGCCAGCGGATACCTGACCATCGAGAACAAAGGCTCCGCGGCGGACCGGCTGATCGGCGGCTCGGGCGATGTCACAGACAGGATCGAGGTCCATGAAATGACCATGAGCCATGGCGTGATGACGATGCGCGCGCTCGACAAGGGTCTCGTCATCGAGCCGGGCCAGACCGTCAGGCTTACGCCGGGGGGATATCACCTGATGATGTTCGACCTGAAAAGCCCGCTGAAGCAGGGCGACAAGGTGCCGGTCACCCTTGAGTTCGAGAAAGCGGGCAAGGTAAAGCTCTTGTTCGATGTCCAGGGCGTGGGCGCGCGGGGGCCGGCGGGTGCGGGTCATTCCGGTGGCCAAATGGACATGAGATAGAACGCTCGCCGAGCCGATTTGAAGAGCCGAGGGTACCTGGGTTTGCACTGTGCGCGGATCGTGACGCGCTCGTGCCTTAATCGCGCGGTCAATATCGCCGGCGAAACGACTGGAAATCTGCAGCCCAAGCGGCTTTCTCAGCCCCCGCCCTTGTGTTTTTGCAGCCGATCCGCTTTCACTGCTGGCCTCCCGTGTTTCACCGATTCCATCAGGTTTGCCCATGCGATTGTCGCGGTTCTTTCTGCCTATCCTGAAAGAGAACCCCAAGGAGGCCGAGATCGTGTCGCATCGCCTGATGCTGCGCGCGGGCATGATCCGGCAGGAAGCGGCGGGCATTTATGCCTGGCTGCCGCTGGGTTTGCGGGTGCTGAAAAGGATCGAGCAGATCGTGCGCGAAGAGCAAAACCGCGCCGGCGCCATCGAACTGTTGATGCCGACGCTGCAATTGGCGGACCTGTGGCGCGAGAGCGGCCGCTATGATGCGTACGGCCCGGAAATGCTGCGCATCATCGACCGGCACAAGCGCGAGTTGCTGTACGGCCCGACCAACGAGGAAATGATCACCGAGATCTTCCGCGCTTACGTGAAATCCTACAAAAGCCTGCCGCTCAATCTCTATCATATTCAGTGGAAGTTCCGCGACGAACAACGCCCCCGCTTCGGCGTCATGCGCGGGCGCGAATTCCTGATGAAGGATGCCTATTCGTTCGACATCGACGAGGCCGCGGCGCGGCGCTCCTACAACAGGATGTTCGTCGCCTATTTGCGGACTTTCGCGCGGATGGGTTTGAAGGCGATCCCGATGCGCGCGGAAACCGGCCCGATCGGCGGCGATCTCAGCCATGAGTTCATTGTGCTGGCGGAGACCGGCGAGTCAGCGGTCTATTGCGACCGCGACGTGCTCAATCTGCCGGTGCCGGGCGAGGAGATCGACTATGACGGCGATCTCAGCCCGATCATCAAGCAATGGACTTCGGTCTATGCCGCGACCGAAGACGTCCACGACGCTGCTCGTTTCGACCGCGAGGTGCCTGCGGACAAGAAAATGCACACCAGAGGGATCGAGGTCGGTCAGATCTTCTACTTCGGCACCAAATATTCCGATTCGATGAAGGCACTGGTCGCAGGCGCCGATGGCGCGGAAGTCGCGATTCATGGCGGCTCCTATGGCGTCGGGGTGTCGCGCCTGGTCGGCGCGATCATCGAGGCCTGCCATGACGACGCCGGCATCAAATGGCCGGAAGCGGTGGCGCCGTTCCGGGCGGCGATCCTGAATCTGAAGCAGGGTGCGGCAGACACCGACGCGGCGTGCGAACAGCTCTATCGCGAGCTCACCGCCAAGGGTGTCGAAGTCCTGTACGACGACACCGATCAGCGCGCCGGCGCCAAGTTTGCCGCCGCCGACCTGATCGGTATTCCCTGGCAAATTCTGGTCGGCCCGAAAGGGCTTGCCGAGGGCAAGCTGGAGATTAAGCGGCGCAGCGACGGGTCGCGCGAAAATCTCAGCCCGGCGGATGTCGTGGCGCGGCTCACCTCGTGACGAATTATCCACTGCCGGCGCCAGCTTATCGGCCTTCAAGGCCACAATTAGCCCGAAATCGTGTGAAAATCGAACTATGGATGAAGCCATGAGCGAGCCAGTTCGGACCCCACCTTTCGCGCCATTCGAGTGGCTGCTGTCGGGACGCTATTTGCGGGCGCGTCGCAAGGAAGGCTTCATTTCCGTCATTGCCGGCTTCTCGTTCCTCGGCATCATGCTCGGCGTCGCCACGCTGATCATCGTGATGGCCGTCATGAACGGCTTCCGCAAGGAATTGCTGGACAAGATTCTCGGCCTCAACGGGCACCTGCTGGTGCAGCCGCTGAAATCGCCGCTGACCGACTGGAAGGACGTCGCCGACCGCATCAGCCAGGTCGCGGGCATCCGCCTCGCAGCCCCGGTGGTCGACGGCCAGGCGCTGGCCTCCTCGCCGTTCAACGCGTCGGGCGTACTCGTTCGCGGCATTCGCGCCGACGATCTCGACAATCTGACCTCGATCGCCAAGAACATCAAACAAGGCACGCTTGAGGGTTTCGATGACGGGCAGGGCGTTGCCATCGGCCGCAGGCTGGCCGATCAATTGTCGCTGCATGCCGGAGACAGCATCACGCTGATCTCGCCCAAGGGGGCGATCACCCCGATGGGCACCACGCCGCGGATCAAGCCGTACAAGATTGCCGCGGTGTTCGAGATCGGCATGTCGGAATATGACTCGACCTTCGTGTTCATGCCGCTGCCGGAGGCGCAGGCTTATTTCAATCGCAACAATGACGTGTCCGCGATCGAGGTATTCACCAACGATCCCGACAAGATCGATGGCTTCCGCAAAAGCGTGACCGAAGCCGCCGGGCGTCCGGTGTTTCTGGTCGACTGGCGGCAGCGCAATTCGACCTTCTTCAATGCGCTTCAGGTCGAACGCAATGTGATGTTTCTGATCCTCACCATGATCGTCCTCGTCGCGGCGCTGAATATCGTCTCGGGCCTGATCATGCTGGTCAAGGACAAGGGCAGCGATATCGCGATCCTGCGGACCATGGGCGCCTCGCAGGGCTCGATCATGCGGATATTCCTGATCACGGGGGCTGCGATCGGCGTGGTCGGTACGCTGACCGGGTTTCTGGTCGGCCTGCTGGTTTGCCTGAATATCGAATCGATCCGGCAATTCCTCTCCTGGGTGCTCAACACCGAACTGTTCTCGCCCGAACTTTATTTCCTGTCCAAACTGCCGGCCGAGATCGACTTCGGCGAGACCGGCGCTGTCGTGATCATGGCGCTGACGCTGTCCTTCCTGGCCACGCTCTATCCGTCGTGGCGTGCCGCGCGCATCGACCCGGTCGAAGCGCTCCGGTACGAGTGAGGCACAGATGGAGCAGGGGGCGGAAGATGTACCGGTCGTCTATCTCCACGAGATAAAGCGCCAGTACACCCAAGGGGAATCGACGCTGACCATTCTCGACGGCGCCAAGCTGGCGCTGTGGGCGGGACAGTCGGTGGCGCTGGTGGCGCCGTCGGGCGCCGGCAAATCGACGCTGCTGCATATCGCCGGCCTGCTCGAAAGCCCCGATGACGGCGAAGTCTATGTCGGGGGGACGGCGACCTCGGCCCTGTCCGATGTCGAGCGCACCCAGATCCGCCGCACCGATATCGGCTTTGTCTATCAATCGCACCGGCTGCTGCCGGAATTCTCCGCGCTGGAGAACGTCATGCTGCCGCAGATGATCCGCGGCCTCAAGCGCTCCGAGACCGTCAAGCGCGCCACCGAAATCCTGGCCTATCTCGGCCTCGGCGATCGCATCAAGCACCGGCCGGCAGAGCTGTCAGGCGGCGAGCAGCAGCGGGTGGCGATCGCGCGTGCCGTCGCTAACGCGCCGCGGGTGCTGCTGGCCGACGAGCCGACCGGAAATCTCGATCCGAATACCGCCGACCATGTGTTCAACGCGCTGATGCAGCTGGTGAGGGCGACGCGGGTAGCGATGCTGATCGCGACCCACAACATGGAACTGGCGGGCCGCATGGACCGCCGGGTGTCGCTGGAGAACGGCCAGGTCGTCGAACTCGATTAGCACATCGGGCGAAACAAGCGCCGCGGCGACCCGGCCGGTTCGGACCGCGATCCTGCGAAATTAACCAAGCGATTTATTCCAAGGTCGTTCTTCAAACTGACCCACTCCCGCCCCTTGACTATTAGAACAAAAAAGGAACAATGTTCTTCTTATGTTCCCATAAGAGGAGGCGGGTATGTTGAAGATATTCGTGGAAGAAGCTGCGGCGCTGGCGTCGATCACGCTGTTTGTCGGGATGATTGCGGTCTGGGCGCAACTGATTCCCCAGCTCTGAAGTTGTGATCGGCAGGGGTGCGACCGGGCAGGAAAACGGGGATGCCGGGCTGCGTTGACGGGTTCGGCGTGGACAGCTTCCGCCCGAGGTCTCACCATTGAAGGGCAAGTCGGCCCGCTAGGCCGGCTTTCGCTTCCTCAAGCCTGATGACCGCTCAAGCCCATGCAGAAGCCTTCGGCGACCATGTCCAATGCCGGATTTGTCCATCTCCACGTCCATTCGGCCTATTCGCTGCTGAAGGGCTCGATCAAGATCGCAGAAGCTCGGCGAACTCGCCAAGGCCGACCGCCAGCCGGCGCTGGCGCTGACCGATACCGACAACATGTTCGGGGCGCTGGAATTCTCCGACAAGATGGCCGGCTACGGCATCCAGCCGATCATCGGCTGCGAGCTCGCGGTCGATTTCGGCGACCAGGACCCGAACGCGCGCAATGCGCTCGCGGCGGGCGCCGTCGCGGATCGTGCTGCTGGCGGCGCGCGAGCGCGGCTACCGCAGCCTGATGCGGCTGAACTCGCGGGCGTTCCTGGAAACGCCCGATCCATCAGGCCGCCGCACATCAAGTTCGAATGGCTGCGAGGGCGATGCCGAGGACCTGATCGCGCTGACCGGCGGCCCGGAGGGGCCGATCTCGCTGGCGATCGATGCCGATCAGACGCGCGCTGGCGGCTTTGCGCTGCGACCGGCTGGCGAGCCTGTTCGGCGACCGGCTCTATATCGAGCTGCAGCGCCACGGCATCGAGAAGGAGCGCCGCGCCGAAGCCGGCCTGATCGATCTCGCCTATGCCAAGGGATTGCCGCTGGTTGCGACCAACGAGCCGTATTTTGCGACCGCGGACGATTACGAAGCCCATGACGCGCTGCTGTGCATCGCCGGCGGCCGTCTGATCGCCGAGACCGACCGCGAGCAGCTGACCCCGGATCATCGCTTCAAGACCCGCGCGGAAATGGCGGTGCTGTTCGCCGACGTGCCGGAGGCGCTGGCGTCCACCGTCGAGATCGCCGAGCGCTGCTCGTTTCGGCCGATGACGCGCAAGCCGATTCTGCCGCGGTTCACGGTGGGCGCCGGCACGCAATGCTGCGGATGCGGAAAGCGGCGAGGCGGCGGAATTGCGCCGTCAGGCCGAGGAGGGCCTGAGCAATCGGCTCAGGGTCCACGGGCTTTCGCTGGGAACCACGCGAGGAAGACTATCGCGCACGGCTGGCGTTCGAGATCGACGTCATCACCCGCATGAATTATGCGGGCTACTTCCTGATCGTCGCGGATTTCATCAAATGGGCGAAGGCCGCAAGGCATTCCGGTCGGACCGGGCCGCGGTTCCGGCGCGGGCTCGCTGGTCGCCTATGCCCTGACCATCACCGATCTCGATCCGATTCGCTTCGGTCTGCTGTTCGAGCGCTTCCTCAATCCCGAACGCGTGTCGATGCCCGACTTCGACATCGATTTCTGCCAGGACCGGCGCGGCGAGGTGATCGACTATGTGCAGCAGCGCTACGGTCGCGATCAGGTGGCGCAGATCATCACCTTCGGCACGCTGCAGGCGCGCGGCGTGCTGCGCGACGTCGGGCGCGTGCTGCAGATGCCCTATGGGCAGGTCGACAAGCTGACAAAACTGGTGCCGCAAAATCCGGCGGCGCCGGTGACGCTGGCGGCCGCGATTGACGAGCGAGCCGAAGCTGCAGGCGTTTCGCGACGAGGATCCGGTGGTGGCGCGCGCCTTCGACATCGCGCAGCGCCTGGAGGGTCTGACCCGGCACGCCTCGACCCATGCCGCCGGCATCGTGATCGGCGATCGTCCGCTGAGCGAACTCGTGCCGCTCTATCGCGATCCGAAATCCGACATGCCGGTGACCCAGTTCAACATGAAATGGGTCGAGCCTGCGGGCCTGGTGAAATTCGACTTCCTCGGCCTCAAGACGCTGACGGTGCTGGACGTCGCGGTGAAGCTGCTCAAGCAGCGCAACATCGATATCGATCTGGCAACGCTGCCGCTCGACGATGCTCCGAGCTATCAGATGCTGGCAAGGGGCGATGTGGTCGGCGTGTTCCAGGTTGAAAGCCAGGGCATGCGGCGGGCGCTGGTCGACATGCGTCCCGATCGTTTCGAGGACATCATCGCGCTGGTCGCGCTCTATCGGCCGGGTCCGATGGCGAACATTCCGACCTATTGCGCGCGCAAGCATGGCGACGAAGAGCCGGAATATCTGCATCCGATGCTCGAGCCGATCCTCAAGGAGACCTTCGGCGTCATCATCTATCAGGAACAGGTGATGCAGATCGCACAGGTGATGGCCGGTTATTCGCTCGGCGAAGCCGATCTGTTGCGCCGCGCGATGGGCAAGAAAATCCGCAAGGAGATGGAGCAGCAGCGCGATCGCTTTGTGTCCGGCGCGACCGAGCGCGGAATCTCGCGCGGGCAGGCGGACACCATTTTCGAGCTGCTCGCGAAGTTCGCCGATTACGGTTTCAACAAGAGTCACGCCGCAGCCTACGCGATGGTGTCGTACCACACCGCGTACATGAAGACGCATTATCCGGTCGAATTCCTCGCAGCGTCGATGACGCTCGACATCAACAACACCGACAAGCTGTCGGAGTTTCGTGCCGAAGTGCAACGGCTCGGGATCAAGCTCGAGGCGCCGTCGGTCAATCGCTCCGGCGCCACGTTCGAAGTCCACGACGGCATCATCTATTATGCGCTGGCAGGCCTGAAAGGCGTCGGCCAGCAGGCGGTGGAACTGATCGTGGAAGCTCGCAAGGACGGGTTGTTCACATCGCTGGCCGATTTCGCCGCGCGGGTGAATCCGCGCGCCATCAACAAGCGCGTCATCGAGAGCCTGGCAGCGGCCGGCGCGTTCGACGCGCTGGATACCAATCGTGCCAGGGTATTCGCGGGCGCCGAAGCGATCCTCGCGGCGTGCCAGCGCAGCCACGAGGCCGCGACCATCGGGCAGAACGACATGTTCGGCGGGGCGGCGGACGCGCCGACTATCATGCTGCCGCAGATCGAGCCATGGCTGCCCGCCGAGCGGCTGCGGCGGGAATACGACGCCATCGGATTTTTCCTGTCCGGTCATCCGCTCGATGACTATGCCACCGCCCTGAAACGGTTGCGGGTACAGTCCTGGGCCGAATTCTCCCGCGCAGTCAAAACCGGCGCGACCGCGGGCAAGGTCGCCGCCACCGTGGTGTCGCGGATGGAACGGCGGACCAAGACCGGCAACAAAATGGGCATCATGGGGCTGTCGGACCCGACCGGCCATTTCGAGGCGGTGCTGTTTTCCGAAGGGCTTGCGCAGTATCGCGAGGTGCTGGAGCCAGGCGCCGCCGTGCTGTTGCAGCTCGGGGCCGAGTTGCAGGGCGAGGACGTCCGCGCGCGGGTGCTTCACGCCGAACCGCTGGACGCCGCTGCGGCAAAGACTCAGAAGGGGCTGCGGATATTTGTCCGCGACACCCGGTCGCTCGAATCCATCGCCAAGCGGCTGCAGATGCCCGAGGCGGGGGCACAGGCCGCTCCGGTCCGTGGTCCGGTCAAACAGGTTCCGGCAGCAGGCGGCGCCGACGGCGACGTCTCGCTGGTGCTGATGCTCGACCTCGAAACCGAAGTGGAAATGAAGCTTCCGGGCCGATTCAAGGTCTCGCCGCAAATCGCGGGCGCCATCAAGGCGGTCACGGGCGTGGTGGACGTGCAGACGCTGTAGCTGAGCTTCCCGTGGGCGCGATGTACCGCCGAAATTCGACCCCTTGGTCCGCAGCGGCTTGCGCGGGCATCGGTATTCGGTTGCGAGGTATTCCAGGCGGACCTCGCGCCTTGCGTGCACACTGTCGCGCACCTGTTTGATCCGGCGCAAAATCACGGAGGTCTTCGATGGCCTCCAGTGGTCTGGACGCCATCGTCAGCCCGTCACCCGTGGCCTTACAAGCGACACTTTTCATTCAAGCAATCTTCAGCTAGCGATGCGTTCAATGCGCGGACATCCTAATTAAATCGTGAGCGGGCAATGCGTGAGACCAAAGTATTTTTGATTTTTTCGCTTTGCCTGATCATCATTTTTGCATCGCCGGCAACCCTGAGTTCTGCTGCTGCGCAGCAGCAGCAGAAGCGCGTCGCGCTGGTGATCGGGAACGGCGCCTATGCCAAGGGGCCGCTTGCAACCACAGCCAATGATGCCGGGTTGGTTGCCCAGAACCTGCAGGCCGCCGGCTTCGACGTGATCGGCGCACGCGACCTTGACGCCGATTCGCTGCGCAAGACGTTCCACGATTTCATGCAGAAAGTTGAAAGCGATCCCGCGAACACGGTCGCAATGGTCTACCTGTCCGGCTACGGCGTGCAGCTTGCCGGCGAGAACTATTTCATCCCGGTCGATGCAACGATCGATCGCGACACAGATATTCCGATCGAGGGGCTGCGGGTCAGCGACTACACCCGCGAGCTCGCCTCCGTTTCGTTGAAAGTCAGCATCTTCGTGCTCGATGCCGCACGGCAGCAGCCCTTTATCGAAGGCGGAAACCAGATTGCAAGCGGGCTGGCGCTGGTCGATCCCGCGCCGAACTCGCTGATCGCGTTCAATGCTGCTCCGGGCACGGTCGCGCCCAGCGAGGCCGGGCCCTACGGCGCTTACGCGCAGGCGCTGGCGGAAATGATCCGCACCGGCGGCCTGCCGCTGCCCGACGTCTTCGATCGCGTGCGCTTGCGCGTCAGTGAAAATACCAAGGGCGGACAGATCCCGTGGGATGCCCAGAAGATCCAGGTGCAGTTCACCTTCTTCGATCGCGCGCCCGATGCACCGCCGGTACAAGGCACCCCCGATCAGGTCGCCGCGATCCGCGAGCGTCCGATGCGCGATCTCGGCGCGCAGGAAGCCTTCACCGCAGCGCTGACACGCGACACCCTGCCGGGCTATGAGGATTTCCTCGCGGCCTATCCCGGTGATCCGCTCGCACGGCGAGTGCGGGCGATCGTCGCCGCGCGGCGTGAGGCGATCACGTGGCGCCGCAGCTATCTCGCCGATACGCCGGACGCCTATTGGTCCTATTTGCGGCGCTATCCGAGCGGGCCGCATGCATGGGATGCGCGCCGGCGCCTTGCTTACCTGTCGGCTGCACTGGAGCCGCCGCCGACATTCGCGATGATCGATTACGATCTGCCGCCGCCGCCGCCAGATGAAATGGTGTTCGTCGACCGCCCGGTATTTTATTTCGGCGATCCCGATTTCGACTTCGCGCCGCCACCGCCGCCGCCGGTGTTCTTCCTGCCGCCTCCGCCGCCGGATTTCGTCGTGTTGGCGCCGCCGTTCGCGCCGGTCGGGTTATTCATCCTGCCGCAGCCGATGTTCGTACCGGTGCCGGCGTACGTCGCGGCGCCGGTCTATGTCGCGCCGCCGCCGAACAACATCATCTTCAACAACATCCACAACACGACCGTCATCAACAACACCATCAACGTGGCGCCGCCGCCGCAGAACAATATTGCTGCCGCTGCCGCCACCGGTCAGACCGGAGCGGGGCCTCAGCTCTCAACGTCGCTGAAGACTAAGGCCGCGGCGATAAGCTCGGGCAAGGCGGCGATTCCCCCGAATACGCTCGTCAATACAAACGCAAAAACCTCGACCAAGCAGATCTTCCCGGTCAACGCGACGTCCACGTCCACCACGACGACGCCACCGCCGCCGGGGACGGCGACCAAACTGCAAAGCGGGACCCAGCAGCAGAGAACCGGGACGCAACAAGGAACGGGCACCCAGCCGGGGAAAGGAACCGTGCAGGGCATACAGGCGCCGGGAACGGCGAACCTGAAGCCAGGTAATGCTCTTCCGGGGAGCCCGAGCGGAGCTGCGCTTCCTGCTCAAACGGGCAAGGGTAACGAGGCGAGCAAGGGCGGCGTGCCGGGTACGACGGGGCCCGTTCCTGGCGTGACAATCCCCGGTGCCAAGCTTGCCCCTGACCACAAATCGGCGACGACCCCAACGACGACGTCGCCGGCGGGGCCGGCATCCGGCGCCGGAGCGGCGGGTGGCCCGAAAACGCTTGAAACGGTGCGAAAACCAAAGGACGTTTCTCCGCCAGTGAAACCCGCCGCAGCGCCTGCAAAGCCTACTCCGCCGGTCCCACACCTTGCACCCCAACGCCGGGCATCGCCGCCGCCGCCGCCACGTCCGACGCCGCAGATAGCAAGGCCGGCGCCGCCGCCCCCTCGAGCGGCCGCACCGCCTCCGCCGCGGCGCCCGGCGCCTCCGCCACCGCGTCCGGCCCCGCCGCCGCGCCCGGCACCTCAAGTAGTGCGTCCGCCGCCGCCGCGTCCGGCTCCGCCGCCGCCGCGTCCGGCTCCGCGACCCGCGGCACCCGCGGCGGCCAAGAAATGCCCGCCGAATGTTCCGAAATGCTGAAACGGGACCGGTCAGACCTCAATCCAGGATCTGATCGGGAGAAGGACCACCGACGAGGGCCGGATTTCCTTGCTTCTGGTGGGAATCCCGCTATATACCGCGCCATCTCACACGGAAACATGGCTCAAAAGGCCGTCCGGTGGCAACCGGGCCATAAGGCTCGTTTGCTCACACGTTTCCGGAGGAACCAACCGGAGAATTGAACTATGGCGCTACCCGATTTTTCTATGCGTCAGCTGCTTGAAGCTGGCGTGCACTTTGGCCACCAATCGCACCGCTGGAATCCGAAAATGGCGGATTACATTTTCGGTGCCCGCAACAACATCCACATCATCGATCTCGCCCAGACCGTGCCGCTGTTGCATCGCGCGCTGCAGGCGGTCAGCGATACCGTCGCCAAGGGCGGCCGTATCCTGTTCGTCGGCACCAAGCGGCAGGCACAGGACGGTGTCGCCGAAGCTGCCAAGCGATCGGCGCAGTATTTCGTCAATTCGCGCTGGCTTGGCGGCACGCTGACCAACTGGAAGACGATTTCCGGTTCGATCAAGCGTCTGCGCCACCTCGATGAAGTGCTCAATTCGGGCGATGCCAACGCCTATACCAAGAAAGAGCGGCTGACCCTGCAGCGCGAGCGCGACAAGCTCGATCGGTCGCTCGGCGGCATCAAGGACATGGGCGGTCTGCCCGACCTGATTTTCGTGATCGATACCAACAAGGAAGACATCGCGATTCAGGAAGCCCAGCGGCTGAACATTCCGGTCGCTGCGATCGTCGATACCAATTCGGATCCCAAGGGCATCACCTATGTCGTGCCGGGCAATGACGACGCCGGTCGCGCCATCACGCTGTACTGCGATCTGATCGCCCGGGCCGTTATCGACGGCATTTCGCGCGCGCAGGGCGATTCCGGCATCGACGTCGGAGCATCGGCTCATCCCGTCCGCGAGGAAATTGCGGCGGCGCCGCAGCCTGCGGGCTTCCAGGGTCTCGCCGGGCCGCGAGGTGCCGCCGACGATCTCAAGAAGCTCACCGGCGTGTCCGGCGCGATCGAGAAGAAGTTCAACGACCTCGGCATCTTCCATTACTGGCAGCTCGCCGAACTCGATCACGATACCGCGCACAAGATCGGCGAAGAGGTCGGACTTCCGAGCCGCGCCGATGGCTGGGTGGCCCAGGCCAAGGCGATGACCGCCGAAGCCGAATAGCGAACGCGTTGGCCGGGACCATTCCGGCCACCAATTTCCGGTCTATCTAACTCCTGGTGGTGGACGGCGGCGAGGGCTAAGGCCGCGCCGCAGCCGCCCTGACAGGCAGAGGATTTGCAACAATGGCAACAATCACAGCGGCGATGGTCAAGGACCTGCGCGAGACCACCGGCGTCGGCATGATGGACTGCAAGCAGGCGCTCGCCGAGAACGCGGGCGACATGCAGGCAGCGATCGACTGGCTGCGCAAAAAGGGTCTGTCGAAGGCCGCGAAAAAGGCCGGACGCGTCGCCGCGGAGGGTCTGATCGGCGCGCTGACGGCGGGTCCCAAGGGCGTTGTCGTCGAGGTCAATTCCGAGACCGACTTCGTCGCGCGCAACGAACAGTTCCAGGGACTGGTCAAGATGATCGCACAGGTCGCGCTCGAAGCCGGCGCCGACGTGGCCAAGATCAAGGCCGCGAAGGTCGGCGATGTGACGGTCGAGACCGCGATTGCGGATGCGATTGCGACCATCGGCGAAAACATGACGCTGCGCCGCGCGACATCGCTCGAAGTCAGCAAGGGCGTGGTGTCGAGCTACGTGCATAACGCCGCGATCGAAGGCGCGGGCAAAATGGGCGTGATCGTGGCGCTGGAATCGGCTGGCAAGGCCGACGAACTGGCCGCGCTTGGCAAGCAGCTTGCGATGCATGTTGCAGCCACCAATCCGCAGGCGCTGGATGTCGCCGGTCTCGATCCCGCCGTCGTCAAGCGCGAGAAGGATGTGCTCGCGGACAAATACCGCCAGCAGGGCAAGCCCGAGAATGTCATCGAGAAGATCGTCGAGTCCGGCTTGAAGACCTTCTACAAGGAAGTCTGTCTGCTGGAGCAGGCCTCGATCCACGCCGAGCATAATGGCAAGTCGGTCGCCCAGGCGGTAAAAGAAGCTGAGGGCAAGGTCGGCGCACCGGTCAAGGTGACCGGATTTGTGCGCTATGCTCTGGGCGAGGGAATCGACAAGCAGGAATCCGATTTCGCAGCCGAAGTTGCGGCGGCCAGCGGCAAGAAGTAACCGCCGGAACAGTGCTTTCGGCCCGGTTATTGGCGCCGGAAGCCGCCCGCGCGGGCAAGGAGAGCGATCGCATCATGGCTGAGCCGATCTATCGTCGCGTCGTGATCAAGCTCTCGGGCGAATATCTTGCCGGTGCGCAATCCTTCGGCATCGATCAGCCGACCGTCGACCGGATCGCCGGTGATCTGATCGCGGCGCGCCAGCTCGGTGCCGAGATCGCGGTCGTGGTCGGCGGCGGCAACATCGTCCGCGGCGTCGAAGTATCGGCCCGCGGCGTCTCCCGACCCACCGGCGATACCATGGGCATGCTCGCCACCGTGATGAATTGCCTGGCACTGGA
Source organism: uncultured Pseudomonadota bacterium (assembly GCA_963729395.1). Classification (GTDB taxonomy): domain Bacteria; phylum Pseudomonadota; class Alphaproteobacteria; order Rhizobiales; family Xanthobacteraceae; genus Bradyrhizobium. Next base: position 100,275 of record CAVSOS010000018.1, read on the forward strand.
GGCTGCGATCGAGCGGCGAGGCGCGCCGGCGCGAACGCTGTCGGCGTTCGTCATGCCGCAGATCTGCGAGCTGTTCACCCGCGGTGCGACGCACAAATACCTCGCCGAGGGCCGAATCGTGCTGCTGGGGGGTGGAACCGGCAACCCGTTCTTCACCACCGACACCACCGCGGTGCTGCGGGCGGCTGAAATCGGCGCTCAGGCCGTGCTGAAGGCCACCAACGTCGATGGCGTCTACAGCGCCGATCCGAAAAAGGACCCTTCCGCCAAGCGGTTTGACCGTCTGACCCACTCGCAGGCGATCGAAGGCGGCTACAAGGTCATGGATGCAACCGCATTCGCCCTTGCCCGCGAGACGTCGCTGCCTATCATCGTGTTCTCGATCGCCGAGCCGGGTTCGATCGGTGCGATTCTGCACGGTAAGGGCCATGGCACGATCGTTGCCGGCTGACCGGCTTGCGGAGCATCGCGGCGCATGCGGTCGACGGCCTCGATGACAGGTTTTTGAGGAGGGGAGAGCGTTATGCCCACGGGTAATTTCGACATCAACGAACTGAAGCGCCGCATGCAAGGCGCCACCCAATCTCTCAAGCATGAGCTGGGCGGGTTGCGAACCGGCCGGGCTGCGGCGTCGATGCTGGAGCCGGTTCAGGTCGACGCCTACGGCACACACATGCCGCTCAACCAGCTTGCGACCATCAGCGTGCCGGAGCCGCGGCTGCTGTCGGTGCAGGTCTGGGACAAGTCGATGGTCAAGGCGGTGGAAAAGGCGATCGTCGATTCCAATCTCGGCCTGAGCCCTGCCACCGAAGGACAGGTGCTGCGCCTGCGAATTCCCGAGCTCAACGAGGAGCGCCGCAAGGAACTGGTGAAGGTCGCGCATAAATATGCCGAGGCGGCGAAGGTCGCGGTGCGGCATGTCCGCCGCGATGGTCTTGATACCGTCAAGAAGCTCGAGAAGAACCACGAGATTTCCGAGGACGATCAGGAGCGTCTGGCCGCTGATGTGCAGAAGGCAACCGACGGGACGATTTCGGAGATCGATCAGTTGCTTGCGGCCAAGGAGAAGGAAATCCTCACCGTTTAACTTATCTTTTGGTTTGAGCACGATCTTAGAACAAACGAAGCCGTTTGTTTCGGGAAAACCGGTTCCCACTTTTCCGGATCATGCTCTGAAGGATTGACCGATGTCGAACGCAGCCGCCCCCGCAACTGAAGGACCGGATCGAACCGACGGTCCCTTGCATGTGGCGATCATCATGGATGGGAACGGCCGCTGGGCCGCCGCCCGCGGGTTGCCGCGCGCGGAAGGCCATCGGCGCGGCGTCGAAGCGTTGCGCCGCGTCGTTCGCGCCGCCAGCGAACTCGGTATCCTGTACCTGACGATTTTCTCCTTCAGCGCGGAAAACTGGTCGCGTCCGGCGACTGAAATCGGCGACCTGTTCGGCCTGCTCCGGCGCTTCATCCGCAACGACCTTGCAACACTGCATCGCGATGGCGTCCGGGTGCGCGTGATCGGCGAACGCGACGGGCTCGATCCCGATATCTGCGTGCTCTTGAACGAGGCCGAGGAGCTGACCAAGAACAATACAAAGCTTCACCTCGTCGTCGCGTTCAACTACGGATCGCGGCAGGAGATCGCCACTGCGGCGCAGCGGCTGGCGCGCGAGGTTGCCGAGGGCAAGCGCGAACCTTCATCGATCGACGCCGATACGCTCGGTCAATATCTCGACGCGCCCGACATTCCGGATCCCGATCTGATCATTCGCACCAGCGGAGAGCAGCGGCTGTCGAATTTCCTGATGTGGCAGGCGGCTTACAGCGAACTGGTGTTTGTGCCGATCCACTGGCCTGATTTCGACAAGGCTGCGCTCGAGGGGGCGATCGCCGAATATGCCAGACGGGAGCGCCGTTTCGGCGGTCTGGCCGCGAAAACCGGATCGTGACCGAAGGCGAAGCCGCGCCGGCGGCCGTTGCCGAGCCGGGTTCACGTAATCTCCTGGTGCGCGTTATTGCCGCGCTGGTGCTGGCGCCTGTCGCCATTGCAATCGCTTATGCCGGCGGCTGGTTCTGGACGGTTCTGGTGACATTGGCGGCGATCGGCCTCTATCTGGAGTGGCTTGCGATCGTGGGTGCGGCGCGTCAGATGCGCGTGGTCGCGCCGGGCGTTGTTGGGCTCGCAATCGCAGGATGTTGCCTGGCGTTCGGACGGATCGATGCGTCGCTTGTGCCATTGGCGCTGGGCTTCGCCGGCGTTGCGCTGTTTTCGCCGGAGCGGCGCGGCTGGACCGCGACGGGATTTGGCTACGCGGCCGCGGCACAGATGGCATCGGTGCTGGTCCGCCTCGATCAGTTCTGGGGATTTGTCGCGCTGATCCTGATCCTGCTGGTGGTGTGGGTGACCGACATTGGCGGCTATTTCGCTGGCCGTGGCATCGGCGGGCCGAAGCTCTGGCCGCGGGTCAGTCCCAAGAAGACATGGGCTGGCGCCGTCGGCGGCTTCGCTGCGAGCCTTGTCGTCGCAGCCGGATTTGCGGTGTTCGGCCTGGGCAGAACCGGCCCGTTGCTGCTGCTGGGCGCGGCGCTTTCGATTGTTTCCCAGTTGGGCGATCTCTTTGAATCTGCTGTGAAACGCCGTTTCGGCGTCAAGGACTCCAGCCAAATCATTCCCGGGCATGGCGGGTTGCTCGATCGTCTCGACGGCTTCGTCGCGGCGGTGGTCCTGGCAGCGATTTTCGGGTTTTTACGGGGCGGCGCGGATGGCGTCGGCCGCGGTCTTATGGTTTGGTGAAAATATGAGCGCAGTTCCGTTGCGTAACAGCAAGGCCCCGGCATCGGCCGTTCGTGCCGTAAGCGTCCTGGGGGCTACCGGCTCGATCGGCGACAGCACAATGGATTTGCTGCGCGCTTCGCGCGACCGCTACCGTGTCGAGGCTTTGACCGCCAATACCAATGTCGACGGTCTGGCCAAGCTGGCGAAGGAATTCGGCGCGAGATTTGCGGCCATCGCCGATCCCGGCCGGCTCGCCGAATTGAAGGAAGCCTTGTCCGGCACCCGCATCGAGTGCGGTGCGGGCGAAAGCGCCATCATCGAAGCTGCGGCGCGTCCGGCGGACTGGATCATGGCAGCGGTCAGCGGCGCGGCCGGATTGAAACCCGCGCTCGCGGCGGTCGATCGGGGCGCGACGGTTGCGCTTGCGAACAAGGAATGCCTGGTGTGCGCGGGCGATTTCTTCATGCAGCGCGCAGCAAAGGCCGGAGCCTGCATCCTGCCTGCCGACTCCGAACATAACGCGTTGTTTCAGGCGCTCGGTTCGGGCAACCGGGATGAACTGGTTCGCGTCATCATTACGGCATCCGGCGGACCTTTCCGGACCTGGGCCAGCGCCGATATCGAGCGGGCCACATTGGCGCAGGCGCTGAAGCATCCGAACTGGAGCATGGGACAGAAGATCTCCATCGATTCGGCGTCGATGATGAACAAAGGACTAGAGGTCATCGAAGCCTCGTATCTGTTTGCGCTGACACCGGATGAGATCGATGTTCTGGTGCACCCGCAGTCGATCATCCATGGCATGGTCGAATTTTCGGATCGTTCGGTCGTTGCGCAGTTGGGGGCGCCCGATATGCGTACGCCGATCGCGCATTGCCTCGGGTGGCCCGATCGTATTGTCGGGCCGGCAGCCAAGCTTGATCTCGCCAAGATCGGACAGCTGACCTTTGAGGCGCCGGATTTCGATCGTTTTCCCGCACTGCGGCTGGCTTACGATGCGCTGCGCACCGGCCGTGGCGCGACCACCGTCTACAACGCCGCCAACGAGGTCGCAGTGGCCGCATTCATCGGCGGCAAGATCAAGTTTGGCGCGATAGCGCGGCTCGTCGAAGCTACCATGGACGCCTGGATACGTTCCGGCAATCTGGCGCCGTTGACGTCCGCGGACGATGCCATCGCTGTTGACCATAACGCGCGAAATAAGGCTGCCACCCTCTTGCCTCAAATTGCCGCAAAGGCATCCTAGAGCTGGGGAGAGGGGCCTTCGGCTCTGGTGAAGGGAAATCCGATGGCCGAGTTTTTGCTACATAGTTTCAATACGTTGAGCCATGGCTTTATTGGTTACATCATTCCTTTTCTGTTCGTGCTGACCATCGTCGTTTTCTTCCATGAACTCGGTCACTTCATGGTTGCCCGCTGGGCCGGCGTAAAGGTTTTGACTTTCTCGCTCGGTTTTGGTCCTGAACTCGCCGGTTTCAACGACCGTCACGGTACGCGTTGGAAGATTTCGGCGGTCCCGCTCGGTGGCTACGTCAAGTTCTTCGGCGACGACAGCGAGGCCTCGACCCCGTCGTCCGAAACGCTCGCCAACATGACCGAAGAAGAACGCGCGGGCAGTTTCCACCACAAAAGAGTTGGACCGCGCGCTGCCATCGTGGCCGCCGGTCCGATCGCCAATTTCCTTTTGGCGATTGTGATCTTCACTGGTCTGTTCACGTTTTTTGGCAAGCCGAGCACGTCGGCGCGCGTCGATAAAGTGGAGGCGGGGAGCGCGGCGGCGGCGGCCGGCTTTGAGGTCGGCGACGTCGTAACGGCAATCGACGGCACCGCGATTGGAAGCTTCTCCGACATGCAGCGCATCGTCGGCATTCACGCCGGTGAACAGCTGGCCTTCACGATCAAGCGCGGCGATTCCACCGTGCAATTGCTCGGCACGCCAGAGCTGAAGGAAGTGAAAGACCCGTTCGGCAATGCCCATCGACTGGGCGTGCTCGGAATCACCCGCTCGACTTCGCCCGGCGACGTCACGACCGAGCGCGTGGATCCAGCGACCGCGCTCTGGCTTGGCGTCAAGGAGACCTGGTTCGTGGTAGACCGCACGCTAGCCTATATCGGCGGGGTCTTCACGGGACGCGAGGCGGCCGACCAGGTTGGCGGTCCGCTGCGGATCGCCCAGATCTCAGGCCAGGTCGCGACCATCGGTCTTGCTGCGCTCGTTCATCTTGCCGCGGTTCTGTCGATATCGATCGGGTTGCTGAACCTGTTTCCGGTACCGTTGCTCGATGGCGGTCATCTTTTGTTCTATGCGGTAGAGGCCGTGCGCGGCCGCCCCTTGTCGGACAGGGCGCAGGAGATGGGGTTCCGGATCGGACTAGGGCTGGTGCTGATGTTGATGGTGTTTGCCACCTATAACGACATCCTGCATCTGGCTGCCTCCTGATGCCTTATTCGAATGGCGTGGCCGATAGGCAACGTCTTGGAATGAAAATGAAATTGCACCGCAATAGGTTGTTTGCCGTCTGGGCAAAATTGGCTACAAGCGAGGCAACACATGGGATTCTGCCGGTTCGTAGGGGTGCGATCCGGCATTGTAATGATAAGGGCGCGTTGCGCATGAATGTTGGAATGCGAGTGCGGGGCGGGGTACTGGCCGCGCTGATGATGTTCGCCCTGCCGGCCGCCGCTACGCTGGGCGTCGCGCTCGTTTCGTCGCCTGCCGTTGCCCAAACCGTGTCTTCGATCGAGGTCCAGGGTAACCGGCGCGTGGAAATCGAGACCATCCGCTCGTATTTCAAGGGGGGCCCCGGTGGTCATCTCGATCAGGGGCAGATCGATGATGGCCTCAAGGCGTTGATCGAGACCGGCCTGTTCCAGGACGTCAAGATCAACCACGTCGGCAACCGGCTGGTGGTGGTCGTGGTCGAAAACCCGGTCATCAGTCGTGTTGCCTTTGAGGGCAACAAGAAGATCAAGGACGAGCAACTCTCCTCGGAGATACAATCCAAGCCGCGCGGCACGCTGTCGCGTCCCATGGTCCAGTCCGACGCTCAGCGAATCGCCGAAATCTATCGTCACTCCGGCCGTTACGACATTACCGTCACGCCGGAAATCATCGAACAGCCGAACAACCGCGTCGATCTTATTTTCACGATCACCGAGGGCGCGAAAACCGCCGTCAAGTCGGTCGAGTTCATCGGCAATTCCGCTTATTCGTCATATCGGCTCAAGGATGTCATCAAGACGCACGAATTGAATCTGCTGAGCTTTATCAGCGGCGGTGATACCTACGATCCGGATCGGGTCGAAGCCGATCGCGATCTGATTCGCCGCTTCTATTTGAAGCACGGTTATGCCGATGTGCAGGTAGTGGCCGCGCTGACGGAATACGATCCGGCACGCAAGGGCTTCCTGGTCACCTTCAAGATCGAAGAGGGCCAGCCGTATCGGGTGGCGTCGGTCACGTTTCAGTCCAGCATCGCCACCTTTGACGGAAACACGCTCCGCAGCTTCTCGCGGGTAAGTGTCGGGTCACTCTACAATGCCGAAGCGCTGGAGAAGTCCGTCGAGGAAATGCAGATCGAGTGCTCGCGGCGGGGTTACGCATTTGCGGTCGTGCGGCCGCGCGGCGATCGCGATTTCGAAACGCATACCGTTTCGATCGTCTTCACGATCGACGAAGGCCCGCGAACCTACATCGAGCGCATCAACGTGCGCGGCAATACCCGCACCCGGGACTACGTTATTCGCCGCGAATTCGATATTTCGGAAGGCGACGCGTATAACAAGGCGCTGGTCGATCGTGCCGAGCGCCGCTTGAAGAATCTCTGATTTCTTCAAAACCGTGAAAATCACCACCGAACCCGGCTCCTCCAGCGATCGCGTGATTCTCAATGTCGATCTCGAAGAGAAATCCACCGGCGACTTCTCGGTTTCCGGCGGTTACTCAACGGTCGATGGCCCGCTCGCCGAGGTCAGCATTTCCGAGCGCAATTTGCTGGGCCGCGGCCTGTTTGCCAAAGCCTCGGTCACCTATGGCGAATATGCGCGCGGCGTCTCGTTCTCGTTCGTCGAGCCCTATCTGCTGGACTATCGTGTTGCGCTCGGACTTGACGTGTACTATCGCCAGCAGATTGCCAACATCTATATTTCGTACGGCACAGAGACCATCGGGTTCTCTCCAAGACTGGGATTCCAGCTCCGCGAGGATCTGAGCCTGCAGCTTCGATATTCGATCTACCAGCAGTCAATCTCGCTGCCCAGCTCGCTCGATGATTGTAACAATATTAGTCCCGCCAACTCACTCGGAATGCCGTTTAACCCCACGCCGAATTACATTATTCAGGAACTAGGCGGCGTTGATCCGACGACTAGCACGGCGTCCGGTCTAGCCCCGGGCTGCTTGGGTCAAGGCCAATCTTCGCTGCCGGTTCGCGAGCAACTGTCGAAGGGCCCGGAAACCGTCTCGATGGTGGGCTATTCGCTGGATTACAACACGCTGGATAACAACAAGAACCCGACGGACGGCCTGCTCGTCAACTTCAAGCAGGACTTCGCCGGCGTCGGAGGTGACGCGAGCTACCTGAAGTCGACGGTGGACGTGAAGTACTACGCGCCGCTGATCGCCGACGCAGTCCTGCTGTTGCGCGGTCAGACGGGTATGCTCAACGGCGTCGGCGGCTACCAGCTTCAAGTGCTTGATAATTTCCAGATGGGCCCGAATCTGGTTCGTGGCTTTGCTCCCATGGGCATCGGTCCGCGCGATTTGACCTTCTTCCCCTATACCGGATACGGCGATGCGCTGGGCGGCACCAAATATTGGGCTGCGTCGGCGGAGGTGCAGGTGCCGTTCTGGTTCCTGCCAAAGGACATCGGTCTTAAGGGCGCTATCCACGCCGACGCCGGGTCATTGTGGGATTATCAAGGACCGACGCAGTTTGCCGCCACCGGGGAAATCAACGGATTGGTCAACGGAAAGTACTGCAACTGCGGAATGGTCTTCAATGATACCAACGTCATCCGGTCGTCTGTCGGCGTGGGCCTGATCTGGGCCTCTCCGTTCGGACCTCTGCGCTTCGATTATTCGGTCCCGATCACGCAGGGCAAGTATGACGTCGTTCAGCAATTCATGTTCGGCGGCGGGACCCAGTTCTGAGTTGACCGCAGGCTGGACCGCGACGGGTGGAATGGAGCAGGCGACATTTTTCGAGCAACAACCTCCGTCGATGCTGGCTGATATCGCCGCGTTGATGGAGGCGCCTTTGGCGCGCGACGGCGCAACCGATCCGAAGGGAGAGGGGCGCATTTGATGGATGCACCGATCATCATTGAGGCTGTGGATATCAATGCCATCCTCAAGACACTTCCACATCGCTATCCCATGCTGCTGATTGATCGGGTTATTAATATCCGGAGCGATTACAGCGGCATCGGTATCAAGAACGTCACCATCAACGAGCCGTCGTTCCAGGGGCATTTTCCCGAGCGCCCGGTATATCCAGGCGTGATGATGATCGAAGCCATGGCCCAGACCGCCGGGGTGATCGGCATCCTCTCGATCGAGGGCACCCAGAAGCCGCGCGCGGTTTACTTTCTTACCATCGACAAATGCAAGTTCCGCAAGCCGGTAATGCCTGGCGATACCATCGAGTACCACATGCGCACTATCGGCAGGCGCAAGGCCATGTGGTGGTTTCATGGCGACGCCAAAGTCAACGGTGCGACCGTCGCGGAAGCCGACGTTGGCGCGATGCTCACCGACTGATGGAGGGTTAGAATGCGAAAGCTGATCCTCACGGCGGCAATTTTGGCAATGTTCGGGGTTTCGCCTGGTTTCGCGCGCGGCGGACATAGTCATTCCATGGGTGCGTTGTCGTCCCCGGCAAATCCGGCCGTCCCGCCGTCGCTGACGCCTGATGCCCGCCTCACCGGGAGCGCGCCGCTGCCCTCCTCGCACCCCCAATTGACCAAAGCCGACAATACCGCGTCGTTGCCGCTCGATCCGGAAGACGCCAAGGTCAACAAGAGCATCTGCCGCGGTTGCTAGCTGCGGCTGCCTGTCTCCAGAGATTGATGACGACATCGCCTGGCCGGACGAGCAGAGCTGCGGGCCCGGAGGCACATCCTGTGGTCTCCAGCCGACGCCGTTTCGTCCCCCAATCTGGATCTGGGACGCTGAAACAGAGGGTAATCAGACGTCACTGGACAGTACCGTTACGTCGCGCTAACCAGCTGAAAACCTGACACATTCACGCCAAACGATACTGGCTGATACCGGACCATTCGATGAGCACGATCGACCCCACCGCGCGGATCGAGGATGGCGCAGTGATCGGCGCGGGCACGTCGATCGGCCCTTATTGCGTCATTGGCCCGCATGTCGTGATCGGTGCGGACTGCAAGCTGATAGCGCATGTCAGCGTGACCGGGCACACCACGATCGGTAACGGTTGCGTCATCCATCCCTTTGCTGCCCTCGGCGGACCTCCGCAGGACTTGAGCTATCGCGGTGAGCCGACGCGGCTGGAAATCGGGGAGGGATGCTGCCTCCGCGAAGGCGTGACGATGAACGTCGGAACCAAGAAGGGCGGCGGTCTCACGCGAGTCGGATCTCGCGGGTATTTCATGAACAACAGCCACGTCGGTCATGATTGCCTGGTCGGCAACGATGTCATCTTCGCGACATCGGCAACTCTGGGCGGCCATTGCGAGATCGGAGACTTCGTCTATATCGGCGGCCTGTCGGCGGTGCACCAGTTCACGCGGATCGGCCCCCAGGTGATGGTAGGCGGCATCTGCGGCGTTCGCGGTGACGTGATTCCGTTCGGGCTCGTCAATGGCCAATATGCCACCCTTGAGGGGTTCAACATCATCGGCATGAAGCGCCGCAAGTTCACCCGCGACCGGCTTGCCACGCTCCGGTCGTTCTACAAAAAGCTGTTTCACGGCCCCGGTATTTTTGCCGAAAGGCTGAACGAGGTGCAGCCTCTGGCGGCTGAAGACCCGGCAATCAAGGAAATTCTGGCCTTCATCGGCGACGGCAAGCTTCGCGCTTTGTGCCTCCCGGCTGGCGACCGCAACAGACATTGACGACGGGGTCGCCGGAGCCATGACCAGCAAGGCTTTGGAAATTTCATCGCCCGTCGGCTTGATAGCTGCAGGCGGCGTCATGCCGTTCGCGGTCGCCGATTCCCTCATCGCGCGCGGCATCAATCCGGTTCTTTTCGCGCTGAGAGGTTCCTGCGATCCGGTGAAGGTGGCGCGTTTTCGCTACCATTGGATATCGATCGGACAAATCAGCCGGCTGACAAGATTGTTGCGGTCGGAGAACTGTCGCGATCTTGTGTTCATCGGCACGCTGGTGCGGCCGGCACTATCCGAAATTCGCCTCGACTGGGGGACGCTTCGCGTCATTCCTCGCGTGCTGGCGGCTTTCCGGGGCGGCGACGATCACTTGCTGTCCGGAATCGGCGGCATTCTCGAACGGGACGGGTTCCGGATGGTCGAAATCAAGGATGTCGCCCCTGAACTGCTGATGCCTGAGGGATGTCTCACCCGGGCGTCGCCTGACGACAATGCCGCTGCCGATATCGCCAGGGGCCGCGAGGTGCTGCATGCGCTTAGTCCCTTCGACATCGGTCAGGCCGCCATCGTAATCGATGGTCACGTGGTCGGAGTGGAAGATATCGAAGGCACAGACGGCTTGCTGGCGCGTGTCGCCCGGCTGCGCGCGGAAGGACGTATTCGAGCCAGGACCGCGCGCGGCGCATTGGTGAAGGCGCCCAAGAGCGGGCAGGATTTGCGCTTCGATCTCCCGACGATGGGGCCGCGAACCGTCGAGGGCGCGGCAGCGGCCCAGCTTGCCGGGATTGCGATCGTCGCCGGCAACACCATTGTGGTCGAACCCCAGGCCGTGATCGAGGCCGCCGACGCCGCAAGGCTCTTTGTGACTGGTCTTCCAGCGTGACGCAGGCGCGAGCAACCGCGAACCTCGCGCGAAAGGTATTTCTGATCGCAACAGAGGAATCGGGAGATCGGCTCGGCGCCAACCTGATGAAGGTGTTGCGCCAGCGGCTCGGCGGCGCCGTCCAGTTCGAAGGCGTCGGCGGGCCGTCGATGGCGCGCGAGGGACTGGCCTCTCTGTTTCCGATCGAAGAACTGTCGATCATGGGATTTTCGGCGGTTCTCAAGCGGCTGCCGATGATCTTGCGGCTCATCCGGCAAACCGCCGATGCGGTGATGCAGGCCTCGCCCGACATTCTCGTGATCATCGACAGTCCCGACTTCACCCATCGGGTGGCAAGACGGGTTCGGGCCAGCGATCCCTCCCTGCCGATCATCGATTATGTATCCCCCTCAGTCTGGGCGTGGCGGCCGGGTCGGGCGCGGGCGATGTTGGGCTACGTCGATCACGTCCTCGCCCTGTTGCCTTTCGAGCCGGAGGCGTATCGCAGGCTTCACGGTCCGCCGTGCAGTTATGTCGGTCATCCCCTGGTCGAACAAATCGACGTGCTTCGTCCCGATGCCGACGAACAACGGCGCCGGGACGACCAGCCGCCGGTTCTTCTGGTGCTGCCGGGAAGCCGCCGCGGCGAGATCAACCATCACATGGCGGTATTCGGCGAAACGCTGGGCCTGCTGGACGTGCCGTTCGAGCCTGTTCTCCCCACCTTGCCACATTTGCAGGATGTGGTTCGGGAGGGCGTGAAAGGCTGGCCGGTCCAGCCGCGAATCATCGTCGGCGAACAGGAAAAGAAAGCGGCTTTCCGCGTTGCGCACGCCGCTTTTGTCAAATCGGGCACCGCAACCCTCGAACTTGCGCTCGCAGGAGTGCCGATGGTCGCCGCCTACAAGGTGGGGGCCGTGGAGGCCTGGATTCTGCGACGCGCGATCCAAGCAAGTTCGGCGATTTTGGCAAATCTCGTGATTGGCGAGAACGTGGTTCCGGAATTCCTCCAGCAGGACTGCACACCGGCGAAACTGGCGCCGGCCTTGCGCGAAATCCTGAGTGACTCGCCCTTGCGCCGGCGACAGGCCGAAGCCTTTGCGAGAATCGATGCCATCATGTCGACCGGGGGCCAGCCGCCCAGCGCCCGCGCTGCCGAGATCGTGTTGGCGACGTTACGAAAGGCGCGGGGATCGAATTAAAGCGTTTTCGAGCGAAGTGGATGCCGTTTCGCGTAAAGATCTTAATTCGAATGCGCAGCCTGTGGAGCTCCGCTGTATCGAGCTTGCGAATCTTCTTGCCGAGCTTTTGCACCTTTCCGTGATAAGCGCGCATCACTTCCGAGGCGAATCGCGGCGCCGGTCCGGCAAGAACATTGGGTTTCCACTTCCGCTCCCGTGTGGGCGGTGCACCAAAACCGAATTGGCTCTCAATCCAGGATGCGAGCCGCAGCAAGAGGTCTGTATAGTGAGGGTTTCGCAGAGCTGCATGAGCGCGCTCGTACCCTTCAACGCGCCTGGTCTGCGCAGTCTGGACTAAATGTTCCGAAGACCTCTGCTTTCGCAGACGTCTCGGCATACTGGCAATCGTTTCTTCTACCAGGACGTCCCATTCACGTGTCATGCCGAGCTTCCGTTGTAGTACCCGCAGCTCGTCCCTGATACGAAAGCGGTAGCTTTGCGGCATGGCACCGCGGAAAATCGCGAAAGCCGCACGCATGCGACGGATACTGACCCGAAGCTCATGTACGCCTTCCGGATCATTGCTCTTGTAGGCGTAATCGGCACTGGCCAGAACGTGAGCAACACAAGCCTGCGCAATAGCGGCAAAGGAGTCTCTTACGTTCATGGCGGGATCGATGTGGACAGGCACAGCCATTGGGGCGGTGAGCCCAGCATCATTGGCGAGATCGTAGCCCCGAGCGGCCTTGCTTGCCGGCTCGATTCGCAATGGAACAATGGTATTAAGACGATGCGCGAGCTGAAAGAGGCGCGCAGGTTGCCCCGAATTGAGTTCAAGCTCAACTTCGCAGATCGGCGATCTTCTTCCGTCAGCCACGATAGTGCCGCGATCGATTGCGCATTCGATCCGGCTTCGGCCTAGCTGAAGGAGCCAAGTCTCGCGCACCACATCTGTCGCAAAAATAGGGACAAGATCGTTGTCGGCACAGCGTTCTTGGGTCAACCGGCGAACATCTGGGTCTGCGATCCGCATCAGGTCGGGCCTATCGCTCCGGATCGAGCTCTCCAATTCGATAGGTCGAGCGAGACCCCCACTCTCAGCTGCATTCGTCTTGACGGACTGCACGCGCTCGCGCCCGATGCTGCGCACCCGCAGGACGTCGCGCGGATCAACCGCAAGCTTCAGTTCGATCTCCTGCGGCATTCGACAGACCGTAACTCCCTAAAAGAAACAGCTAGTATTGAGCGCCCGCCACCTATGCTCATCGGGCGCACTGCCAACCCCAATCTGCGGACGCCCGACAGCGGCCATCCGCTTTCCGCCGTCGCATCCCGACGACCAGATTGGTGGCGTCAACCAGCCGGCGGGCCGGCTCGTCTTGATCGATCTGAGTTTCGCCGCGATGTATGCGACTGCCCCGTCGAGCGTGAAAAGCTTCGGATAGTCGAGTTCGGGTATGTCGACGCCGAGGCGATGGTGGATCGGCGGTGATGAAGTTCAGGAAATCAATGGAGTCGATGTCGAAAGTCTCGCGTAAATCCCCGGCAGGGTCGACGGTCGCCAGATCAATTTCGGGGGCGATATTGTTGAGCTCTTCCTGCACCACCTTGCGAATGTCGAGGTCATTCATAGCTTGTCTGGCTCCTGCAGCAGCCTGCCGATTTCGGCCAAGAACAACGCGCCCGCGTGTCCGTCACTGACCCGATGGTCGGCAGACAGCGTGATGGTGACAACCGAGCGCGGTCCGATGGCGCCGTCAATAACCCATGGCCGCGTCACGATCTTGCCGAAACCGACAATCGCCACCTGCGGCGGATAAATGATACCGTATAGTGTTTCGACACCGCGTTCCCCAAGACTCGTAACGGTGATTGTCGGATCGGAGAGCTCCGAACTGCGAATGCGACCGGCCCGGGTACGTTGAACGAGGTCGCGCATACCCGCCATCAGCTCGTCGACCGAGATTTGATCGGCTTCATGCAGCGCTGGCGCCGCTAACCCGCCACCGCGAATGGCGATTGCAACGCCGGCATGCACCGCGCTCGCCGGTTCGAATTTGCCATCGCGGTAAAAGCCGTTGAAAGCGGGGAAGCGGCGCGCGGCCAAGGCGGCCGCCTTGATGGCGATCGCTCCGATCAGCAATCGGTTGTCGGGCGGCCGCGTCGCGTTCTTTTGCGTCAGCCATTGCTCGCAGGCCGTGACGTCGACCTGGTGCTCAAGATAATAGTGCGGAATTTCTCGCTTCGATCTCGCCATCGCGGCGGCAATGGCCGTTCGCATCGCGTCGAGATCAAGCCACAGCGCTCGCTTCTTTTCCGGCGGAGCGACGGCCTCGCCAAGACGGCGCTCGACATCGGCATAGGTGATCTCCCCCGCGGGGCCGCTTCCGGTCACCGTCGAGAGATCGATCCCGTGCAGCCTCGGCGAGCCGCCGCGCGGCTGGCGATACCCGCACGCGCGCTGCGGCCCCTGGCGCGACGGGTGGCGGTGATGGCGGCACAACGGGTGCCCGCACCGAAAGGCGGCGCCGCGAGCGGGACGGCCGGCGCTGCCGGCGGTGGCAGCGGCTGTGACAGCGCCAAGCGGTCCTTCGAGTTCGGTTCGAATTCGCGCCAGCGGGGTCCCGACCGGCACTTTGGCGTTGAGACCGACGAGAATTTGCTCGATCTTGCCGGCCTCGAAGACTTCGATCTCGATCGCACCTTTCTGCGTCTCGACCACGGCGACGACGTCGCCACGTTTGACCTGATCGCCGGGCTTGACCAGCCATTCTACCAGCGTGCCTGCTTCCATATCTGCGCCGAGGGAGGGCATGCGGAAATCGACCACGGCATCGCCTCTACGTTCGCCCAAGTGCAGCCTTGGCGGCCGCGACGATCTTGGGCACCTGCGGGATCGCCGCGTTCTCGAGGTGGCGGGGATACGGAATTGGCACCTCCGCGCTGCACACGCGACCGATCGGGGCGTCGAGTTCCCAGAATGCCTGCTCAACGATACGCATGCCTATTTCCGCCGACAGGCTGCCGCTCCGCCAGCCTTCGTCGATGATGACCGCCCGGCGCGTTTTGGCGACCGACGTCATGATGGTCGCGTCGTCGAGCGGCCTCAGGCTGCGCAAATCAATCACCTCGGCATCAATATTCTCGCCGGCGAGCGTGGTGGCGGCTTCGAGCGTCTTCCACAGCGAACCGCCATAGGTGATGAGCGAAATATCGCGCCCGGGACGCCGAACTGCAGCCTTGTCGATATCAACCGGGCCAGCGTCAGCCGCCAGCTTGCCCGTCATGTTGTAGAGCATGACGTTTTCGAAGATCAGCACCGGATCAGGCTCCTCCAAAGCCGTCCACAACATGCCGCGCGCATCCTCTACGGTTGCCGGTGCCAGCACCTTGATGCCGGGAATATGCGCATACCAGCCTTCGAGGCTGTGCGAATGCTGGGCGGCAACCTGACGGCCGGCCCCGGTCGCCATGCGGATGACGAGCGGCACGCCGAACTGATTTCCCGACATGTGGCGCACCGTGGCCGCGCTGTTGAGAATTTGGTCGAGCGCGAGAAGGCTGAAATTCACCGTCATCAACTCAACGATTGGGCGCATGCCGGCCATCGCCGCACCGATGCCGGCGCCGGTGAAGCCGGATTCCGACAGGGGTGTATCGCGGATCCGCTCGGGGCCGAACTCGGCCAGCAAGCCCTTGCTCACCGCGTAGCAGCCACCATAGCGTCCGACGTCCTCGCCCATGAGGAACACGCTTTTGTCGCGGCCCACGCGCATCGCGGATCGCCTCGCGCACCGCGTCGCGGTAGGTGATCTCGGTCGCTGCGGGCTGCGTCGTCACTTGTGCCATATTGCCTCGCCAACCGGCTCGCTCGCTCTATCCGCGTAAGTGAAGCGGGTGAGTTGCTCGACCGGCTCCCACGTTCCGGCCTCGGCGAATGCGACCGCCTCGGCGATCTCAGCCGCCACCTCGGCCTCGATACGCGCCAAATCGTCCGCATGAACCATGTGATTGGCCTCCAGCCACGCCTGATAGCGCACGATCGGGTCCTTGTGCCGCCAAGCCTCGACCTCGGCCTTGTCGCGATAGAGCTGAGCATCGAACATCGAATGCGCGCGCAGCCGGTAAGTCCGGCATTCCAGGAAATAGGGCTTACGGCTCTCGCGCACTGCGTGCACCGCCCGACGGGCGGCAGCCTCGACGGCGATGACATCCATGCCGTCGACCGCCTCGGAAGCGATCCGGTAGCACGCCGCTTTGCGCTGGATGTCGGTCTCCGATTCCGAAAGAGCCAAGGCTGTTCCCATGGCGTAAAGATTGTTCTCGCACACGAACAGCACCGGCAGCCCCCACAAGGCGGCCAGGTTCATCGTTTCGTGAAACTCACCTTCGGCAACAGCGCCGTCCCCGAAGAAACAGGCCGTCACGATGTCGTTGCCCCGCATGCGATCGGCGAGCGCGAGCCCGATTGACAGCGGCAGACCACCGCCCACAATGGCATTGCCACCATAGAAATTTGTCGCCCGATCGAACAGGTGCATGGAGCCGCCGCGTCCGTGGCTGCAGCCTTCCTGCTTTCCGTACATTTCCGCAAGCGCCGTGGTCATCGGCACGCCGCGCACCAACGCTTGCCCATGCTCGCGGTAGGTGGCTACGATCCGATCACGCTTCTCCAGCACCGGGATGACGCCGACCGCAACCGCTTCCTCGCCGTCATAGAGGTGCAGAAACCCCCTGATCTTTTCTTGCGTGTAGAGCTCGGCGCACTTGTCCTCGAAGCGACGGATACGGATCATCTGCTTCAACAAACCCAGCATGTGTTCGCGCGACAGACGCGGCTTATCGGTTGACGCGATCATCGCTCCTCGCTTTCGAGCGTGGAAATGTCACCCTCTGGCAGGCCCAGCTCACGGGCCTTGAGCAAGCGGCGCATGATCTTGCCGCTGCGCGTCTTCGGCAAATTCTGGCGGAACGCGATGTCCTTCGGCGCGACTGCCGGGCCGAGACGCTGGCGTGCATGGCCGAGCAATTCCTTACGCAGCGCCTCGCTGGGCTTGAAGCCGTCCTTGAGCGCAACATAGGCCTTGACCACTTCGCCGATGGTCGGGTCGGGAATGCCGATCACGCCTGCCTCGGCAACGGCAGGATGCTCCATCAGCGCGCTTTCCACTTCGAACGGGCCGATGAGATGGCCGGCGCTCTTGATGACGTCGTCCGCCCGGCCAACAAACCAGTAGTAACCCTCTTCGTCGCGCATCGCGAGGTCGCCGGTAAGATACCAGCCGCCGACGAAGCACTTCCGGTACCGCTCTTCTTCATTGAGATAGGCGCGCATCATCGACGGCCAGCCCGGGCGCAGCGCGAGTTCGCCCATCGCCATCGGCTTTGTGATTTCGCGGACTGTGCCGCCTTCAATGCGCTCAACGACGCCAGCCGTAATACCAGGCAAGGGGCGGCCCATCGAGCCCGGCTTTACATCCATCGACGGGTAGTTGGAGATCATGATTCCGCCGGTCTCGGTCTGCCACCAGTTGTCATGGAATGGTTTACCGAAGGCCTCGACGCCCCAAACCACGGCCTCCGGGTTGAGCGGCTCACCGACGCTTGCCATCAGACGCAGCTTGGATAAGTCATACCGCTTGGTGATCTCGGCCCCCACCTTCATCAACATGCGGATAGCCGTTGGCGCCGTGTACCAAACAGAGACTTTCTGCTCCTGCAGGATGCGATACCAGCGTTCCGCGTCGAATTCGGCCTGGTCGACGATCATGGTCGCGCCGTTGGTGAGCGGCGAGATGATGCCGTAGGAAGTCCCGGTCACCCATCCCGGGTCGGCAGTGCACCAAAAGATGTCATCCGGATGCAGGTCGAGCGCGAGCTGGCCGGTGATATGATGAGCGACGACGGCTTCATGGACATGCACGACACCCTTTGGCCGTCCGGTCGTCCCGCTTGTGAAGTGAAGCAAGGCCATGTCTTCGGGGCTCGTCCGTACAGTCTCGAACGAATCCGGCACTTGCGCCAACGCCGCTGCCAGATCGATCGTGCCCGATGGAAGGCTGCTTGAGCATTCAGTCAGAAAGACATGCTCCAAACTCGCAAGCTCTTTTCGCCAAGGCTCGATCTTCCGCCGGTAAAATGCCTCAGAGGTAATAAGCGCCTTGGCATTGCCGATCGTCATGCGGGCTTTGATCGGTTCCGGCCCGAACGCCGAGAACAGTGGCGAGAAGACGCTGCCGTTCTTGAGCGTGCCGAAAGCGGCGATGTAGAGTTCGGGCACGCGGCCAAGCAACGAAAAAACGCGATCTCCCTTGGCTACCCCACGCTGCACCAAGACATTGGCAAACCGGTTCGCCGCGGCGCCAAGTGCCGAGTAGCTGTAGTCGTGAATTTGGTCGTCACGACCAATCCAGCGCAGCGCCAACTTCTGCCCACGACCAGCCAAGACATGCCGGTCGAGCGCCTCATGCGCGATATTGAGCCCGCCACCCGGCAGGCCATCGAGGAGTGCCCGCGCCTGCGGCCAAGCAAATTGCTTGGCGTACTCTTCGTAATCTTGAAGGTTGGCGCCGACATAGTCCTCGGGACGCTTCCGGATACGTTGCCATTCCATGGCTAACCTCGAGGCAATTTGCGCCAACAAGATACATTGTTGGTGATCGGGCAACTTTGACGTCAAGTCTAAACACAAGAACCAACGACCGACCACATTTCACCCTAAGTGTCTGTCCGAAAAGATATTGAATCAAGTGAATCGGTTGTGATTCAAATGAGGGGGTGGCTGATTTGACAGGAGGTGCCGATGTGGACAAAGGAAAACCGTGTCCAGTACGATCGCGGCAAACTGCGCTATCCGAGCGATCTGACCGACGACGAGTGGCGGCTGATCGAACCGCTGATCTCGCCGGGCAAACGCGGCGGCAGCAAGCGGACCGTGGTGATGCGCGAAGTCGTCAATGGCCTGTTATACGTTCTATCGACGGGCTGTCAGTGGCGCGCGATCCCGAAAGATCTGCGGCCGAAAAGCACGGTCTACGAGTATTTCGATCTATGGACCTATGACGGCACCCTGCCGCGCATTCACCAGACGCTTTACGAACAGTGTCGCGAGCAAGCCCGACGGCAAGCCAGCCCGACCGCCGCGATCATCGATAGTCAAAGCGTGAAAAGCGCCGAAAAAGGGGGGCCTGCATTGACCCGCATGGCTATGATGCGGGCAAGAAAATCAAGGGCAAGAAGCGGCACATTCTCGTCGATACATTAGGCCTGCTGCTTCATGCGCAGGTTCATTCCGCCGACGTTCAGGACCGTGATGGCGGCATCGTGGTGCTGGCGACTTTGTTCAACAAGTTTCCGTTTTTGAAAGAAAACGCGTCAAAATGAAAGATGGAGCCGCCGTTCCGGTTCAATCGGAACGGCGGCTCTAGCGCTGGCGGCCGATGGATGCGGGTCGGCCGCATCCATCCTCAAAGGTTGCGAATGGCTTACGCAATCATTTGCGCTTGGCGATATCGACGTAATCGCGATGGGCGGCGCCGGTATAAAGCTGCCGCGGCCGGCCGATCTTCTGCTGCGGATCTTCGATCATCTCGCTCCACTGGCTGATCCAGCCGACGGTGCGAGCGACTGCAAACAGCACGGTGAACATCGAGGTAGGAAAGCCCATCGCCTTCAGCGTGATGCCCGAATAGAAATCCACATTCGGATAGAGCTTGCGCTCGATGAAATAGTCGTCGTGCAGCGCGATCTTTTCCAGTTCCAGCGCGACTTTCAGCATCGGATCGTCGCCATGGCCGGTCTCCGCCAACACGGCGTGACACATCTTCTGCATGATCTTGGCGCGGGGATCGTAGTTCTTGTAGACGCGATGCCCAAACCCCATCAGGCGAACTTCGCTGTTCTTGTCTTTCACCCTCTTGATGAAGTCAGGAATTTTATCGACGGTGCCGATGCCGGCCAGCATCGCCAGCGCCGCTTCATTGGCGCCGCCATGGGCGGGTCCCCACAGGCAGGCGATGCCGGCGGCGATGCAGGCGAATGGATTGGCGCCGGACGAACCGGCGATCCGCACCGTTGAGGTCGAGGCGTTCTGCTCGTGGTCGGCATGGAGAATGAAGATCTTGTCGAGCGCGTCGGCAAGAACCGGATTGATCTTGTATTCCTCGCAAGGCACCGCGAAGCACATATTCAGGAAATTTTCGGCAAAGTTCAGCGAATTCTTCGGATAAATGAAAGGCTGGCCGATGGTGTATTTGTAGGCCATCGCCGCCAATGTCGGGACTTTCGCGATCATTCGCATCGACGCGATCATCCGCTGCCGCGGATCGTTGATGTCGGTGGAGTCGTGATAGAACGCGGCCAGCGCACCGACGGCAGCCACCATGATCGCCATCGGATGGGCGTCGCGGCGGAAGCCCTGGAAGAACCGCGCCATCTGCTCGTGGATCATGGTGTGATGGATCACGCGGCTGTCGAAGTCCTCTTTCTGGGCCTTGGTCGGCAACTCGCCGTAGAGCAGCAAATAGCAGGTTTCGAGGAAGTCGCCTTTTTCCGCGAGCTGTTCGATCGGATACCCGCGGTATTCCAGAATACCGGCATCACCGTCGATATAGGTGATCTTGGACTGGCAACTCCCGGTAGAAGTAAATCCGGGTCGTATGTGAACATCCCGGAATGGGCGTAGAGCTTGGCGATGTCGATGACATCCGGCCCGACGGTGCCGCTCAAAATCGGGAAATCGTAGCTCTGGTTGCCTACGGTCAGTGTTGCGGTTTTGGATTTGGATGTTGCGTCCATCGTGAAGTCCCCGATGAGATCGTTGCGAAGGCCGGCGGCCGCGGGCGCCATGAAAGACAGATAGCGAGGGAAGCCGGGTATTCCAGAAGCGCCGCTTGGATGCGCGGCTTAAATGGGTATCGTATTGCTGTTTGCACTGCAAGATGGCCGATGCTGCGGCTGCGATCCCTTGCTACGAGGGGGGCTGATCGCCAAGCCTGGCCAGGCATTCCTGCCGTCCCAGGACCGCGAGAACGTCAAAAATCCCCGGCGACGTGGTACGTCCGGTGAGCGCCACCCGGAGCGGTTGGGCAACCGCGCCAAGCTTGAGGTTATTCTGCTCGGCGAAGGCGCGCATGGCCGCCTCGGTGGTTTCCGAGGTCCAGGGCGTGACAGTCTCCAGCGCCAGGCGAAGCCGGCCGATCAGTTCGCGGTTTTCCGGCGTCAACAGCAGCGCCGCCTTCGGCTCGATTTCGAGCGGCCTGTCGGCAAAGATAAAATACGAACCGTCAATCAGTTCGATCAGCGTCTTGGCGCGCTCCTTGAGGCTCGGCATCGCCTGCAGCAATTGCGCGCGCGTGGTGTCGTTGAGCTTGGCCTTGAGGTCGGAACCGCCGGGGACATAGCTCAGGACATCTGCGAACATGGTCACGAGAGATTGATCGTCGGCGTGACGGATATAGTGGCCGTTGAGGTTTTCCAGCTTGGCGAAATCGAAACGCGCGGCCGATCGGCCGATGGCCGGCAGATCGAAATCGGCGATCATCTCCTCGGTCGAAAATATCTCCTGGTCGCCGTGGCTCCATCCCAGCCTGACCAGGTAATTACGCAACGCCGCCGGCAAATATCCCATGGCGCGATAGGCATCCACGCCCAGAGCCCCATGGCGTTTTGACAGTTTCGAGCCGTCGGGCCCATGGATCAGGGGAATGTGGGACATGCTTGGAATGTCCCAGTCGAGCGCATCGTAGATCTGCTTTTGACGCGCGGCGTTGATCAGATGGTCGTCGCCGCGAATGATGTGGGTGACGCCCATGTCGTGATCGTCGACCACGACGGCGAGCATATAGGTCGGATTGCCGTCGCCACGCAGCAGCACGAGGTCGTCGAGATTCTCGTTCTGCCAGACTACGCGGCCCTGGACCTGGTCCTCAATCACGGTTTCGCCGGTTTGAGGCGCCTTCAGCCTGATCGTGGGCTTCATGCCGACCGGCGCTTCCGCGGCTTCGCGGTCGCGCCACGAGCCGTCATAGAGGCGCGTGCGGCCCTCGGCGCGCGCTTTCTCGCGCATCGCCGCAAGTTCCTCCGGCGTCGCATAGCAGCGATAGGCCTTGCCGCTGGCAAGCAATTGCTCGGCAACCTCACGGTGGCGTGCGGCTCGGGCGAACTGGTAGACGACCTCGCCATCCCAATCGAGATCGAGCCATTTCAGCCCGTCCAGAATGGCGTCGATGGCTTCCCTGGTCGATCGCTGCCGGTCGGTGTCCTCGATGCGCAACAACATCTTGCCGCCGCGCCCGCGCGCGTAAAGCCAGTTGAACAGCGCTGTGCGGGCTCCTCCGATGTGGAGAAAGCCTGTCGGTGAGGGAGCAAAACGGGTGACGACGGCATCAGTCATGAGGGGAGCGGATCGCGGACAAAGAGGGCATGCAGGTGGCGCCGTGGTGTATAGCAGGAACGGTACATAACTAAAGCCTGCCCGGCGCCCCGAATCCGGGGATCGCCCCTTGGCTGAATTGAGCGAATTTGGCACAAGGTCCGCTTGAATCCCGAACAGGAACTGGAATGACCACAGAACCGGTAACGGCAGAGGCGGGGCGTGATTTCATTCGCGACATCGTCCAGGCCGATCTCGACGCGAAGAAATACAGCCGGATCGTAACGCGGTTTCCGCCGGAGCCGAACGGCTACCTGCATATCGGCCATGCCAAGTCGATCGCACTGAATTTCGGCATCGCGCAGGAGTTTTCCGGTCGCTGTAACCTGCGGTTCGACGATACCAATCCCACCCGGGAAGAGCAGGAATACATCGATTCGATTCAAGCGGATGTGCGCTGGCTCGGCTACGACTGGGGCCCTCATGTATTCTATGCCTCGGATTATTTCGACCGTCTCTACGAGTGGGCCGAAATCCTGATTCGCGCCGGCCACGCCTATGTCGACGACCAGTCGCAGGAGGAAATCCGGATCGCGCGCGGCACGCTGACCGAGCCCGGCCGGAACAGCCCGTTTCGCGAGCGCCCGGTGGACGAAAACCTCGATTTGTTCCGGCGCATGAAGGCGGGCGAATTTCCCAACGGCGCCCGTGTCCTCCGCGCCAAGATCGATATGTCGTCCGGCAACATCAACCTGCGCGATCCCGTGCTCTATCGCATCCTGCACGCCACGCATCCGCGCACCGGCGACAAATGGTCGATCTATCCCAGCTACGACTACGCCCACGGGCAGTCCGATGCGATCGAGGGAGTCACGCATTCGATCTGCACCCTGGAGTTCGAGGACCACCGGCCGCTCTATGAATGGCTGCTCGACAAGCTCCCGGTGCCGTCGAAACCGCATCAATACGAGTTCGCGCGGCTCAATCTGACTTATACGCTGTTGTCGAAACGGGTTCTGACCGAACTCGTGCGCGGTGGCCATGTCGGCGGCTGGGACGATCCGCGCATGCCTACCATCGCCGGCCTGAAACGGCGGGGGGTGCCGCCGGCGGCGATCCGCGAATTCGTCAAGCGCATCGGGGTCGCCAAAGCCAACAGCGTCGTCGATGTCGGCATGCTGGAATTCTGCATCCGCGAGCTTCTCAACAAGACGGCGCTGCGGCGCATGGCGGTGCTGCGGCCGCTCAAGGTCGTGATCGAGAATTACCCGGAAGGCCAGATCGAGGAGCTCGAAGCCGCGAACCATCCGGACGATCCGGCCGCCGGCACGCGCAAAATCGCGTTCGGCCGCGAGCTCTACATCGAGCAAGACGACTTTATGGAGAATCCGCCCAAGAAGTTTTTCCGGCTCTCCCCGGGTACCGAAGTGCGGCTGCGCTACGCCTATTTCATCAAGTGCCGCGAGGTGGTGAAGAACGCCGCCGGTGAGATCACCGAATTGCGCTGCACCTACGATCCC
The DNA here is from genome assembly GCA_963729395.1 of uncultured Pseudomonadota bacterium. GTDB lineage: Bacteria > Pseudomonadota > Alphaproteobacteria > Rhizobiales > Xanthobacteraceae > Bradyrhizobium. Next base: position 124,063 of record CAVSOS010000018.1, read on the forward strand.
GCGACCAAGGGCGGCAATGCGCCCGACGGCCGCAAGGTCAAGGCGACGATGCATTGGCTGTCGGCGGCGAAGTCGATGCCGGCGGAAATTCGCGTCTACAATCCGCTGTTCCTCAAGCCCAATCCGGACGCCGCCAATTTCGCCGCCGATCTTAACCCGCAATCGCTGGAAGTGCTTTCCGACGCCCGAATTGAGCCTGCGATCGTGGAAACCAATTCGTCCGATCCGGTGCAGTTCGAGCGACAGGGCTATTTCACGCGAGATCGGGATTCAACGCCGGACCGCCCGGTGTTCAACCGGACGATCGGCCTGCGCGATACGTTTGCAAAGGAAGTCGGCGGCAAGAGCTGACGCGCCGCGGCGGGTCGCCAAATCGTTTTTCGGTGAGGCGGCGCTATCGCTTCGCTTCGGCGGCAGCCCGACGCATCGCCGCGGCCGCTTCGGGGTAGAGGAACAAAGCGGTGTGATCGGTGGCGGTGACCGCTTTCCGCTTGGCTATTTCGGCAAATCAGTCCTTGATTTCGCCTGCAGGCCGAGTTCAGCAAGCCTGACGCGTAGCGACTGTCTGGCAAGGCTGTCTTTGGCCTTTTCTTCGACTAACAGATCGATGAAGGCGAGCCGCTTTGGCTCGTCGGTCGCTTCGGCCAGCAATTTGCGATAGCGGTCGTAATCAAATCCTGCGTCCGGCTTACTCATGGTCCGCCTCGGCACTCACCCCGTCCGTGGTCAAGTGTTCCGCAACTGGCGCCGGCGCGCAAGGCGCCGGCGCCATCGAACTGCGCTGCGCTGCATCCAGGGCGGTGGATAACGGGGAGCATTACGCCAGCACCTCGCATCTAATCGAGGCGGCTGCGAACCTCATCACGCATCTTCTGGCGGAACTCTTCCCGGCGCGCCGGTCTTTCCTTTTCCGGGATATTGAACCGATCAAAGACGTTAAAATTTTCGATAATCGGGTGACGATCGCTCGCCATCGCAAGGATACGCAGTAATTCGGCGGCCGGCCCGCTGGGGCCGCTGACTTCCCATCGGCGAATGGTGTCGGCGCCGCCCGATGCGAGGCCGCAAAGCTTGGCCATGTCGGCAGCGGACAATTGTCTGCCGATCGCATCGCCGAGGTCCTTGCGAAGTTGCTTTAGTTCGGGGCCGGTCACGGAGTCTGGTCCTAGGGGCTAATCCTGGGCGGGGTGCGGGCAGCGAACTTATCTGCGATTTTGTGTCCGTTTCCCTAATCAAAAACTTGCGAAAACTTTAACAAAGTTAAAAAACCTGCATTCAGAATGTTGGCTGACCTTCGGCTAACTTGCCCACGCAATAATGGATCGATCTCATCTTTAGGAACGGCCCAGATAATTTGGAGTGCGTCATGAAATTACTTATGGCTCTATGGTTAGGCACGGTTGTGGGAATGGTCCCCGCGCTGGCGCAGACGTCAACGTCCACGTCCGCTAGCACGCATCCGTCGAACGGAAGCCGATCTGACAGACCCTCGTCAGACCTGTCAGACTCATCATCGGCGACAGCGACGACCACCGATCCGACCGCTACGGTGACCTATCGGGGAACCGGCTCGGGCTACCAACCGATGGGCTCCAGTGGCTATAATCCGATGGGACACAAGTAATAACCCAACGGATCAATATCGTGAATGTCTGTGATCGCAGGCAGGTTGCCTCAGGACGAAATAAAGCAAACCGCCGAGTGAATATGATCGCTCGACGGCGCCGGTAACACGATCTCTGAGCTGATATCCAGGTTGGGCGCGGTCGTCGAAGTTCCCGCCTAGCTGCCCCAACGCCGCTCGCAAATCAGCGACGAACGGAGCCTCGCCCGCGAATTTGGGCTTTTCCAAGCATTCTGCTTCCGTTCCGCTTTTCACCACGGGACACGCCACGGTAGCCTCGCGGTGCGTAGGGAGTACGGGGGCGGCCGGATGCCGGAGTCGGGCGGGGCGCGGACGTGGGGCTATGCGGGGACTTGGCCCCCGCGCGAAGCCGTGCGGGCGGCCGGCATCGCCCCGCCAGGAGCCGACGCCTGGCCGGCTTTCATCGATAAATTACGCGAATGGGCGCGCGCCGAGGCAGGTGCCGGCCGCTTGCTGCCTTGGGTGCCGGTCGGGTTCGGCGCCGGCATTGCCGGCTATTTCGCCGCTGATCATGAACCGGTCCTGTCGGTCGCCGCTCTTACGGCCGCCGGCATTTGCGTGGCGGCCTTTTTGTTGCGGCGGCAAAAGCTGTTCCCGTTCGCCGTGATGATAGCCGCCATCGCGGCCGGTTTTGCAACGGCGACGTGGAAGACCGCGCGGATCGCGCACGGTGTCCTGGCGCGACCGATGTATTCGGTGTCGCTTTCCGGTTTCGTCGAGGCGCGCGATATCCGCGAGCGCACCGACCGGTTCGTGTTGCGCGTCGCGCATATGGAAGCCGCGCGCGCGACGATCCGGCTGGAGCGCGTGCGCCTGTCGGTTCGCAAAGGTACGGCCCCCGACGTCGGCAGCTTTGTCGAATTGAAGGCGCGGTTGCAGCCGCCGCTCGCGCCACTGCGGCCCGGCAGTTATGACTTTGGCCGCGACATGTTTTTCCAGGGCATCGGCGCGTCGGGTTTCGTGACCGGCTCCATCAAGACCGTGGTGCCGCCGGTCAGCGGCGGCCTGTCGTTGCGGTACGCCGCATTCATGCAGGGGCTGCGCGATGCGATCGACGCACGGATACGGACCACGCTTGATGGCGACAAACGTGCCATCGCGACCGCACTATTGACGGGCCGCCGCGACGCCATCACCACGCCGGTGAACGATGCGATGTTCATTTCCGGCCTCGGGCACGTGCTCTCGATTTCCGGATACCACATGGCGGTTGTGGCCGGCGTGGTGTTCTTCACGGTCCGCGCGCTGCTGGCGCTGATCCCCGCGCTGACCGTGTCGTTTCCGATCAAGAAATGGGCGGCGGCCGCGGCCCTGGCCGCCGCCGCTTTTTATCTGTTGTTGTCCGGCTCCGACGTCGCGACCCAGCGTTCGTTTTTCATGACAGCGGTGGTGCTGATTGCGGTCATCGTTGACCGTCGCGCCGTGACGTTCCGAACGCTCGCGGTGGCGGCCATGATCGTGCTGGCGCTGGCGCCGGAGGCACTGGTGCATCCGAGCTTCCAGATGTCTTTCGCCGCAACATTGGGGCTGGTGGCGCTGGTGCAGATCGGCATGCCGCGCCTGTTTGCCTCGCCCGACAACTCGGCCACCGCAAAGGTGGCGTTATGGGGCGGGCGGGAGCTCATGACGCTGACGTTGGCGTCGCTGGTGGCGGGGCTTGCGACCACGCCCTATGCCGCCTTTCATTTTCACCGGGTGACGCCCTACGGCGTCCTTGCCAATCTGGCGGCGATGCCGGTGGTGTCGGCGGTGGTGATGCCCGCGGGCATGCTTGGCCTGGTCGCGATGCCGTTCGGTTTCGACGGCTTCTTCTGGTGGCTGATGGGCATCGGTATCGACTGGATGATCGCGGTGACGGAGTGGGTCGCCGCATTGCCCGGCGCCATCGGCCGCATGGCGGCCTTCGGGATCGGTCCGCTGATCGCAGCCACCGTCGGGATCATCCTGCTTGGGCTATTACGGACGCCGCTGCGCTGGTCCGGTGCCGTCGTGCTGGTGCTTTCCGTGATTTGGGCGCTGGCGACGCCGCAGCCCGATGTTCTGATTTCCGGGGATGGCCACAATGTCGGGGTCCGCGGCAAAGACGGCCGGTTGCATCTGATGCGGACCGCCAAGGATGCGTTCCTGCTGAAGGAATGGCTGGCCGCGGACGCCGATTCGAGGTTGGGCACGGATCCCTCGCTCTCGGAAGGCGTCTCGTGCGACGAAGCGGGCTGCGTGGCGCAATTGGCGGATGATGCGCTGGTTGCACTGGCGCTGCGGCCTGAGGCGCTGGCGGACGATTGCGAGCGCGCCGCGCTGGTGGTGACGGCACGGCAGCCACCGCCAGCCTGTCCACCGCCGGTGATCGAGCTCGATCGGTTGCGAAGGCAGGGCGCGATGGCCCTGCAGCGAACCCGCAACGGATTTTCAGTCGCCGCCGTCAAGCCGAAAGGCGTCGATCGGCCGTGGTCGCCGGCGGTCGAGGGTGGCACCGAGAACGAAACAACGCTTGCGCCACGTCCCGTGCCACCGCGAGCCGTCGATGCGACGCCACCGGAAGCGGACCGGCAGGCGGACGAGTGAACTTGCGGTCACCACCCGCCACCAGGTCTCGCTTCCGGCGAGCCTGATGACAGGCTCAAGCGGGTGGTCCAGTACATGAGCAGCGCGGCGGCCGACGAATCAGTACTTCCGATAAAGCCCGATCAGCTTGCCCTGAATCTTGACCCGGTTCGGCGGCAGGATGCGCACTTCATAGGACGTGTTGGCGGGCTCAAGCGCGATCGAGGCGCCGCGGCGGCGGAAGCGCTTCAACGTCGCTTCCTCTTCGTCGATCAGCGCCACCACGATATCGCCGGTCTCCGCGGTTTCGTTGCGCTGGATCAGCGCCATGTCGCCGTCGAGGATGCCGGCATCCACCATGGAATCGCCGCGCACCTCAAGCGCGTAATGTTCGCCGGAGCCAAGCATGTCCGGCGGTACGCTGATGGTATGGCTGCGGGTCTGCAAAGCCTCGATCGGCGTACCGGCGGCGATGCGGCCCATAACCGGCACCGCGACCGGGCGGGTGCCATCGTCCTCCGAGCTGCCACCGCTGCTGCTTCGGACCCTGCCGAGGGTGCCTTCGATGACACTGGGCGTAAAGCCGCGGCGGCCATTGCCGTTGCCGCTGGCCGAGAGCTCAGGAAGCTTGATGACTTCGATGGCGCGGGCGCGGTTGGGAAGGCGGCGAATGAAACCGCGCTCCTCCAGGGCGGTGATAAGCCGATGGATACCGGACTTCGATCGTAGATCCAGCGCGTCCTTCATCTCGTCGAAGGACGGCGGAACGCCGGATTCCTTCAGGCGTTCGCTGATGAATCGCAGCAGCTCATATTGTTTGCGCGTGAGCATCTCAACCAATCCCCAATTTTTCCATCCCGAAGCCGATAGTGCCGTTCAATTCCGAGACGCCGGAGCCAAAGATCGCCATTTGCCGGCATCAATACTCGAAACAAATCATGAACGAACACTATATGTTCCATATGTGTTCCGCAACCACTTAATTTCTCGTCAACAAAGTGAGGCTTTGCCGAAACGGCGGCTTCAGAGATCAGTCTGGCAGCCGCAGGAAGCTGCAGGACGACCCTGCGGCCGCGGCGGGCGAAAACGGTGCACGGATCACAAGCGCCTGTGCCGCAGCGAGATTCCCCAACAGCGAGCTGTCCTGATGGTTGACCATTGTGGCCACGAGGACGCCGTCGCTGCGCACCTCGAGACGGGCGCGCAGATAATCTTCACGCATGTCATTGGCGGAGACCGGACGCCCGAGCAGCGCCGTCTCGCTGACGTGATGGATGTCGGCGCGGCCGGACAAAGCGCGAATCAACGGCACCAGAAACAGGAACCCGCAGACATAGGCCGACACCGGATTGCCGGGCAGGCCGATCACCCGCATGCGGCCGAGCCGTCCATGCATCATCGGCTTGCCCGGACGCATCGCAATCCGCCAGAACGCCATGGCGACGCCTTCGGCTTCCAGCGACTGCTTGACCAGATCATGGTCGCCGACCGAGGCGCCGCCGGTGGTGATGAGGATGTCAGCGCCAGAGTCGCGGGCGGAGCGGATGCCGCGCGTGGTGGCCTCGACGGTGTCGGCGGCAATGCCGAGGTCGATGGTCTCGGCGCCTTCGCCGCGCGCGAGCGCCCGTAGCGCGTAGCCGTTGGAATAGACGATCTGCCCCGGGCCCGGGGTTAAGCCCGGCATCACCAGTTCGTCGCCGGTGGCGAGGAGTGCGACCTTCGGCCGCCGCCGCACCTCGAGTTCGGGATAATTCATGCTGGCGGCGAGGGAGAGATCGCGGTCGGTGAGCCGGGTTCCGCGCTTTAGCAGGATATCGCCTTTGCGAAAGTCGACGCCGGCGGGGCGGATGTGACGTCCCGGGATCGCTGCCTCCGTGATGGTGATGTCGCCGCCTTCAACCACGGTATATTCCTGGATGATGACGGCGTCGGCGGCATCCGGGATCACGCCGCCGGTGAAAATCCGCACCGCCTCGCCCACACCAACCGGTCTTTCGAACGGACGGCCAGCCGCGACCTCGCCGATTACCTTGAGCCGCGCTGCCGCGTGCCGGGCGTCGGCCGATCGTACCGCATAGCCGTCCATCGCCGACATCGCCAGCGGCGGCTGGGTGCGCAACGCCGCGACGTCGCGCGCCAGCACGCGATGGTATGCCGCGTCGAGCGCGATCATTTCTTCCGAAAGCGGTTCGGCACCTGCGAGAACCGCCGACAGCGCGTCAGCAACCGGCATCAATGCCACGAAAAATACTCCTCGACCGGTCCGCCCTTTTTGCGACCGGATCAAACGTCTTTCTAGCGGAGAGCACGGGCGGAGGCAAAACCGTCCGGCGGCGCGCCGTGCCGGTGGAACATGGCAATACCTGTTCGCCGATGCGCTGTGCCGCCGCTCTCCATATCTCGATGGCGCCGCGACAACCGCGCTGCGGTATCCATCGACAATCCCCGGTGACCAGTGCAGTCCTGCGCCGCTTCGAAATTGTATCGATGGCCGGTGATGCGATCGCGGTCGTTGCGGCCCGCAATTTTCGCTCCCGGCGCAGGCGCGGCGTCACCGTTCGCAAGACCGTCGACCTCTTGATCGGCACCTGGTGCCTCGAGAACCGTAGGCCACTGCTCCACAACGACAGCGATTTCCATCCGATGGCGCAGCATCTGGGCTTGATTGAGGTGCCGGCAACGGTGTGACGGCCGCCGCCGTAGTACAAGAATCGAACGGGCTTCCTATTACTGCAGCAGCAGCCGCACCAGCTCGGCCTGGTGCCAGCAGCCGCACCAGCTCGGCCTGGTGCCAGCAGCCGAAATAGATCGACCCCGCAAGCGAGCCAGCGAACGAGAAATGTTACCCGACGGCGCCCTGAAATCGATGAAGGTGATGTTCGCGACGCCGTGCTACATTTCGGCGGTCAGCATGCACTATGTCACCAGCATCTTCGACCTGACCCATTACTGCAACCAGTTCGGGCTGCAATGCATCCTGCATATGCATTCGGAAAGCCTCATCACCCGCTCACGCAACAAGATGGTGCTCAAATTCCTGTCCGACGAAACCTTGACCCATCTGTTCTGGATCGACTCCGACGTCACCTTCACGCCGCAGTCGGTGTGCCGCCTGCTGCTGATTGACCGCGACGTCACTGCCGGGGTCTATCCGATGAAGGATTTCAATTGGCCCGCCGAAGGCCCTGCCGGCGGGCACATATCCCTTCAATCCGATCGGCCATGGCGCCGAGCGGGTCAGCGCCTATGCCGATGCCGACGGTTTTGTCGAGGTGGCGGAGGCGCGGACCGGTTTCATGTGCATCAAGCGCGACGTGTTCCGGCAGATGATGGAGAAGTATCCGACCTTGAACTACGTGCCGGACGGGCCGCCGAACCCGCAGGCACATCTGCACTGGCTGTTTTTTGATTGCATGGTCGATCCGGATTCCGGCCGCTATTTGTCGGAGGATTACGCTTTCTGCCGCCGCTGGCGCGACATCGGCGGCAGATATGGGTCGATCTGCAGTGCAAGCTGATGCACCTCGGCCAGCATAATTTCCGCGGCGACCTCGCTGAAAGCCTGCGTCTGCAGGGCCGCTGGTGAGTTTTCCAGCCGTGGCGGCATCGTTCGGGCGCGGGCGCTGTTCGGCGCGCGGCTGCCGGCTTTGCTTGATGACCGCCTTTGCTTGATGAATTGACCGATACGCCGGCCGCGTGATATATATCAATGGTATCTATCTATTTTTTGAGGAGGCGGATCATGAGTGCAACCGCCAAACTGTTCATGCACGGCCGCAGCCAGGCCGTGCGCCTGCCCAAGGAGTTCCGCTTCGAGGGCACGGAAGTGCGGGTCAGCAAGGTCGGCGACAAGGTGATCCTGGAGCCGATGGACAAGCCGCCCATCGACCTCGAAAAATTCTGGGCTGAACTTGACGCCCTCGGGGCACGGGATTTCCTGCCGGACGGCATCCCTGACGAACCGCCAGCCGAACCCGATCCGCGCGTCTTCTTCGACGAATGATTTGCCTCGACACCAACATTGTCATCGGGATCGTGAACGGACGCAATTCATCGCTTCGCCACCGCCTCGGAGAACAGATGCGCGCAGGCGTGCCAGCCGCACTGCCCGCGATCGCGCTGTTCGAGATGCGCTACGGCTTCGCCAAGAGTGATCGGCGCGACCATAACGAACATCTGCTCGAACGATTTCTCGGTCTCGGTATCGTGATCCTTCCGTTCGATGCGGAAGACGCCGCGCATGCCGGCGATATCCGCGCCGATCTGGAGAGCAAGGGCATGCCGATCGGACACTATGACTATCTTATCGCGGCCCAGGCGCGCCGCCGTGGCGCGACTTTGGTGACGGCGAACAGCCGCGAATTCGCGCGCGTGCCCGGCCTGTTGGTGGCGGATTGGACGGCGTGATGGATGCGGCGGTAACGCGACATGCGGCAGGGCGCGGCCATCGGTGGCCTCACTATCGCGAATCCATTGCTCGAAACGGCCCTGTAAACGCTTCGACACACCCTGCGCCTAAAAGCGAATTTCTCCAGCCAATTCAACCTGATTTGGGTCGTCCAGTCCTCTTCGCAAAAATATTCCCGTTCACTTCTGACCCAAATCACTTCTACATCTATCGCCATCCCGCGCCCGCAAGGGGCGTTGCGCACGTCACGGACGTTCGGTGCGGGATGCGGTGGACGCGACGGCGACGCAAGACGAGCGGCGCTCAAGCGGACGGCGAAGTCGTGTGGTCCTGACGCCCCGACGCTGGCGTCAAGTTTCGCGGGTGTAACTCGCGAGGCGACGGTGGCAAGAAAGCCCGGTCACCGGGGAGATCACGAAGGAAACCGTTAAAACCATTGCGCAGGGAAGGCCGGGCGTTTCCGGCGTACCTGTGGTGACTAACGCGTGTGCTTTCTACACTACACACGCGGCCGCGGGTGCAACGGGCACCCGGCTTTCCCTGCGCCCTCTGTTTCCGGGGGCAACGTTGACGCAAGCCTCGGGCGCGATCCGCGCCGCGGGAATGCGGACGTGTGCCGTGACGTCATTGCGAGGAGTGAAACGACGAAGCAATTCACTCTCACTTTGCTTGTGCCGCGATGGATTGCTTCGCTATCGCTCGCAATGACGGGGCTGGCGGGGCCGATTTGGCTAGAGCCTTTTCCGCTCCGATTGAATCGGAACGGAGGCTCTATCTCTTTATTTTGACGCGTTTTCTTCACGCGAACCGGTATCCACTTCGCTGGAAAACGCTCTATCGCTAAACCCCGAGCGCGGCCAACGCGGCGGCGACGTCGGCGGAAGATTTGACGTGAACGGCCAAAAGTCCCCGTGCCATCGCACCTTCTATGTTCTCGGCCAGATCGTTGAAGAACACGATGCGTTCCGCCGGTACGCCGATCGCGTTGACGACATGATCATAGGCGGCGGCGTCGGGTTTCCGAAGCCCGATCGCCGAGGACAGATAGAGTTCGCGGAAATGACCGAGCACGTCGGCAAACTTTCCCGAGAAATATTCGACGTGGGCGCTGTTGGTATTCGAGAAGGCGTAAAGTGGCAGGCGTTGCGCAGCACGCGCCAGGAGCTTGGCAATGCCGGGCATTTCGCCCGCGAAGATCGCGTTCCAGCCTTCCAGGAACTGGGCATCGGAGATGCCGATGCCAAGCGAGGCGCGCAAACTGTCAAAATAGGCTTCGTCGGAGATCTTGCCGATCTCGTGATGCCGGTAGACCTCGTCGCGCACGAAGCGCTCGACGATGTCGGACGGCTCGCAGCCGGCGTGACCGGCCCAACAGTGAAGCGTCCTGTTGAAATCGATATCGAGCACGACGCGGCCGAGATCGAACAACAGCGCATCGGCGGCGCCCGGAGACAACAGGAGAGGGACTCATTTGCCCTCAATACCGATACGGCTCGATGTCGAGCAGCGGGAAGGCGCTGAAAACATGGGGCAGGTTGGTCGGTGTGGCCGCATGCAGGTAGGATTTGTCGAGCCCGGCGAAATTCTGCACGCCGAGCAGGCCGAGGCACCGGATCACCTCGTCTTCCAGCAACTCCAGCATCCGCACGATTCCCTCTTCGCCTGCTGCGGCGAGCGCCCAGCATTGCAGGCGGCCGATGCCGACGAGATCGGCGCCCGCCGCGATCGCCTTGACGATATCGGTGCCGCGGCAGAACGAGCCGTCGACCATGATCCCGGCGCGGCCGGCAACGGCGGCGACAATCTCGGGCAGTATCTGCATGGCGCCGCGGCCGTGGTCGAGCTGGCGTCCGCCGTGATTGGACACATAGATCCACTCGACCCCGTGATCGAGCGCGATAACGGCATCCTCCGAGGTGGCGATCCCCTTGATGACCAGCGGAATCCTGTACTTGTCCTTGATCAGTTTGACGGTTCGCCATTCGAGCCCCATCTGGAATTCGCCGCCGCTGACGCGCAGACGGCTGGCGCGCACATAACGCTTGGCGATATCGCGTTCACGCCGGCTGTAATGCGCAGTGTCGACGGTCAGGCAGAACGCGGTATATCCGCATGCGATGGCCCGGCTGACCTGATCCTCGACGAAGGCGTCGTCGCCGCGGACATAGAGCTGGTACATCCGCATCGCGTCTGGCGCGGCGTTAGCGACTTTCTCCAGCCCGGGCTCGGTCACCGAGCTCACCATGTGAGCAGCGCCGAAGCGGCCCGCTCCGCGCACGACGCTTGCGGCGCTGCCGGGATCGAATGTCTCCAGCGCGCCGACCGGTGCGAGCACCACCGGCAAACGCAATTTGCGGCCGAACGTCTCGACCGACGCGTCGACCCTGCTGACGTCGCGCAGCACGCGCGGCCGGAATGCAATCTCGTCAAGTGCCATCCGGTTGCGGCGCAGGGTGGTCTCGGTCTCGGAGGCCCCGACAATGTAGTCCCAGGCATTCTGATTGAGGTTGATCCGCGCCTTGCGCACGAGTTCGTGAAGGTTCTGGAACTCTTCGGCGCTCGCGCCGAGTTCAACGCTGGCCGCCGGCCGGATCGGTGTCGCGTCGTTCATGGTTTCCTCCCGGGAATGCGTGGCGGCTTTGCTTGGTCTTTCGCCTATCGCTTCCGGAGCTTCCACGCCATCCCGAAAATTGCTATGGCAGGTATCAGCGGGACGAGGTCAGAAATCCCCGTTCATCGAAGGGGAGGAATATCATGAAAAGAATCGGGATTTGGATTGCAGCGCTTGGCGTAAGCGCATTGGGCGCAAGCGCGGCGAATGCAGCGGGCTTGACCTTGACCAGCGCCGACATCAAGGAAGGCGCCAGCATTGCCAATGAGCAGGTGTTCAAGGGTTTCGGCTGCACCGGCGGCAACCTCTCGCCGGCCTTGAGCTGGAGCGGCGCGCCGCCCGCGACCAAGAGCTTCGCGGTCAGCATTTATGATCCGGATGCGCCGACCGGCAGCGGCTGGTGGCACTGGGTTGTGTTCAATATTCCGGCCGGCACGACGTCGTTGCCCAAGGGCGCTGGCGATGTGGCGAAGAAGCTGATGCCCGCGGGCGCGATCCAGAGCCGAACCGATTTTGGCACCGGTGGATATGGCGGGCCTTGCCCGCCGGCTGGCGACAAGCCGCATCATTACCAGATCACGGTTTTTGCGGTGGACGTCGACAAGCTGCCGGACGCAACGAGCGATGCGGCTTCCGCCGCGCTGGTCGGCTTCGATCTGCACTTCCACACCCTGGCGAAGGCTACTCTGACTGGCCTCTACGGCCGCTGAACTTCGCCGCCCGCGACCAGTCGCCGTTCGACCGATTGCCGATCGGCGGCTGTCGTGCAGCTTCGAGTCGCACGCCGGGCTAGTTACAAATTGGACAGGAAGCGGATTCCCGCTTTGCCGCGGCCGCGGAGCGCGTATATCGTTGCCGTTCGGCATAACACCGCCGGCACCATGCCGGAACACGATGTTTTGTGCCGAACAGGCAATGAATCATGTCCGGGATGCTGCTGTTTTCACCGCTGACGATTCGAGGCATCGAGCTGCGCAACCGCATCGTGGTGCCGCCGATGCACCAGTATTCCGCGGTGAAAGGCTTTCCGACCGACTGGCATCTGATGAATGCCGGGAAGTTCGCGGCGGGTGGTGCCGGCCTCGTGGTTGTCGAATTCACCAAGGTCGAGCGGCGCGGTTGCGGCACCGTGGGCGACCTCGGAATCTGGGATGACGCCTTCGTTGAGCCGTTGAAGCGCCTGGTCAAGTTCATCAAGCAGCAGAACTCCGTTGCCGGAATCCAGCTTGGTCATTCCGGCCGCAAGGCGCGAGCCGCCCGTCCGTGGGAAGGCGACGGGCCGCTGCAACGAACGCCCGAGATCGACGATTGGGACGCCTGGCAGCCGGTGGCGCCGAGCGCGATCGCGCATAGCGAGAAATGGCCGGTGCCGAAAGCACTGGAGCGGCACGAGGTAAAGGACCTGGTGCAGGCCTGGGGTCATGCCGCGCGGCGTGCCGATGAAGCCGGCTTCGATGTGCTCGAGCTTCATGGCGCGCATGGCTATCTCGTGCATCAGTTCCTGTCCGAACGGTCCAATCAGCGCACCGACGAATATGGCGGCTCGGAAGCCAACCGGACGCGCTTCATCACCGAAATCACCGAAGCCGTGCGCACCCACTGGCCCGACCACAAGCCGCTATTCGTTCGGCTGTCGGTGGAGGACAGCGCGGGATGGGGGCCGGAACAAAGCGCGCGGCTGGCGAGAATTCTCAAGGGCAGGGGCGTCGATGTCATCGACTGTTCGTCCGGCGGCATCACCGAACTGGCGCCGATCCTGGGTCGGGAAATCAAGTACAGCTATCAGGTGCCGTTGTCCGAGCACGTCCGCCATCATGCCGACATCATGACGATGGCGGTCGGACTGATCATTCATGGCGATCAGGCCGAGCGGATTTTGCGCGACGGCCAGGCCGATCTGATCGCGGTCGGCCGCGAAATCCTCAACAATCCGAACTGGCCGATGGATGCCGCGCTGAAACTCGGGGTTGAGGGTCCGTTCCGCTACGTCCCGCCGCAGTTTGGCTATTGGTTAGGCACCCGTGCCAAGCGCGGTTTCGGTACCCAGCCCTCAACATGGCAGAACGGCCTCAATGACACCAGAAAGGTGTTGTGAAGTTGTCGTCGAGTTCCACGCGGCAAGACGCCTGATTAACCGCCCATGGTGGGCAGCAACTGACAGCGAGAAGGTTCGCGAACAATGCGCAAGAATTCCCTCTTTTTCCTCGGCGCGGTAGCAGGTACCTGCCTGACCCTTCTCGTCACCGGGCCTCGGGATCAGTTTTGGGTCGCCGCCGCCAGGGCCGCAGCCAGCGCCGACAACACCTTTTCGCAGCTCAATTTGTTTGGCGAGGTATTCGAACGGATCAGGACCGATTATGTCGAAAAGCCCGATGACGCCAAGCTTGTCGAGGGTGCCATCAGCGGCATGGTCGCGGCACTTGATCCCCACTCGCGCTACATGAACGAGCAGGCCTGGCGTGAAATGCAGGAGACCACCCACGGCGAGTTCGGCGGGCTTGGTATCGAGGTGACGATGGAGGACGGCCTGATCAAGGTGGTCTCGCCCATTGACGATACGCCGGCAGCCAAGGCCGGCATCCTGTCAGGCGACCTGATCGCCTATATCGATGACGAAGCGGTCCAAGGGCTCACATTGGAGCAGGCCGTGAACAGGATGAAGGGCCCGATCAACACAAAAACCCGGCTAAAAATCATCCGCAAGGGTGCGGACCAACCGATCGACGTTTCGCTGGTGCGCGAAGTCATCCGAGTGCGTCCAGTCACCTACCACACCGATGGCGGTGACATCGGCTACGTCCGGATCAGTTCGTTCAACGAACAGACCACCGAAGGACTGAAAAAGGCCCTCGGCGACATATCGAAACAGATACCGCCGGAGAAATTGGCCGGCTATGTCCTCGACCTGCGCAACAATCCGGGTGGATTGCTGGACGAGGCCGTCTCTGTGTCCAGCGCTTTCCTGGCACGCGGTGAAGTGGTCTCGACGCGGGGCCGCACCCCGGAGGAAACCCAGCGTTTCACCGCGCATGGCGGCGATCTCACCAAGGGCAAGCCGCTGGTCGTATTGATCAATGGCGGGTCGGCATCCGCTTCGGAGATCGTGGCCGGCGCCTTGCATGATCACAAGCGCGCGACCCTCATCGGAACCCGCTCGTTCGGCAAGGGCTCGGTGCAGACGATTATTCCGCTCGGCACCGGCAATGGCGCACTGGCGCTCACCACCGCGCGCTATTTTACGCCGTCCGGCCATTCAATTCAGGCCAAGGGCATCACGCCCGACATCGAGGTGTTGCAGGACGTGCCTGACGAATTGAAGGCCCGCGCGGATACCAAGGGCGAGGCGTCCATGCGCGGCCATCTATCGGCCGAAGGCGCGGAGCAGACCGGCTCGCAAGCTTACGTTCCGCCGGTGGAAAAGGACGACAAGGCGCTTGCCGCGGCTTTCAACCTGCTGCGCGGCGTCACCGTCAATGCGGGTGTCCCATCGTCTCCGAAGGCGGCGATTCCGAACTAGATCTGCAATACGACAAGCGACAGGTTAATCGGGGCGGCCAGCAAGCCGCCCCGATGCGTTCAGGGCTCAGGCCACGGCCGCTGGTTTATGCCGGTGCGAGAAGAACAGTTGCCTGATCTCCGCCGCCGGTTTTGCCTGGCTGAACAGGTAGCCCTGCATTTCGGTACAGCCCAGCGCTCGAAGCAATTCCATCTGCTGTTTTGTCTCAACGCCTTCAGCCGTCGCCGTCATATGGCGCGCCGCGGCGATATTGACCACCGCCTGCACGATGCAGGAGGACCCGTCCGGTTCAGCGATGTCGTCGACGAAGCAGCGGTCGATCTTGATCTTGTCAAACGGGAACCGCTGCAGGTAGCTCAGCGAGGAATATCCGGTGCCGAAATCGTCCAGTGCGATGCGCACGCCGATTGCGCGAAGCTGGTGCAGGACGGCGAGTGCGGCTTCATCATCGCGGATCAGGACCGCTTCGGTGATCTCCAGTTCTAGCCGGCTTGCAGGAAGACCCGACGCCGCAAGCGCTGCCAGGATCTTCAGCGCCAGGGTGCCGCTCTTGAACTGAACCGGCGAGACGTTGACCGCGAGCCTGATGTCATCCGGCCATGTCGTGGCCTCCGCACAGGCCGTCATCAGCACCCATTCGCCAAGCTGATTGATCAGACCGGTCTCTTCTGCAATCGGAATGAACTCGGCGGGCGAAATCATGCCGCGCTCTGAATGGCGCCAGCGCAGTAGGGCTTCGCAGCCGGTGATCCTGTTGTCTCGCAGACTGACACAAGGCTGGTAGTAAACTTCCAGCGCACTGTCTGCTATCGCCTGGCGCAGATCCACTTCCAGCACGTGGCGGGCCTTAACCTGCGCTTCCATGTCCGGCTTGAAGAAGCAATAGGTCCGGCGTCCGGCGGATTTGGCGGCATACATTGCCAGATCCGCGTTCTTCAGCAACTGATCCAGATCCGTGCTGGGCCCCGAAGCCAGAGCGACGCCGATGCTCGCATCCGTGGTGATGAGATGACTGGCGCACTCATAGGGCTGCCGGATCGCCCGATAGATTCGTTCCACCAGATGCGTCGTCTCGGATGGGTTTCTCACCGCGGTCTGAATGACTGCAAATTCGTCACCGCCTAAACGGGCCGACAGATCGGTCTCTCGGAGGCAACCGTGCAGGCGGCCAGCCACCGCTTTCAGAAGTTCGTCGCCGATCGAGTGTCCCAGCGCGTCATTGAC
Source organism: uncultured Pseudomonadota bacterium (assembly GCA_963729395.1). Classification (GTDB taxonomy): domain Bacteria; phylum Pseudomonadota; class Alphaproteobacteria; order Rhizobiales; family Xanthobacteraceae; genus Bradyrhizobium. The sequence continues at coordinate 140,012 of CAVSOS010000018.1, forward strand.
GCTCTTGAACTCGTCGATGTCGATGTACAGAACCGCCAATTGTTCGCCAAATTGAACCTGCTTGAGAGCGTGTTCGAGTTGCTCTCGAAACAACACCCTATTGGGCAGGTCGGTAAGCGCATCGTAATGCGCTAGATGGGCGATTTGCTCTTCCGAGCGTTTGCGCTCGGTGATATCTTCGATCGTGGCCACCCAGCCGCCGGCTTCCAGCGGTTGGTTGATGATCTGGATCGCTCTGCCGTCCGGGGCCTCGGTGACCTGACGAGTGACTTTCCCGAGCGCCACATTGCGCATGATAGCGTTACAAAATTCATCGACGTCGCCGTCGAAAGAGCCGGTCTCCTTCCGATGCGCGATCAGATCCTGCATGAAGTGGCCCGGCTTGGCTACCTCCGGCGACAACCCGAACATCTCAATGTAGCGCTTGTTGCAAACCGTGATCCGTGCCGCTTTGTCATAAACAATAAGGCCTTGCGGAATATTGTTGACGGCGATGTCGAGACGCTGTTTTTCCATTTGATGTTGCTGCGACAGCCTGCGAACGACGAAAAACAGCATGGCTGCGATCACGAGCACCGAGAGGCCGGCGCCGGCGATCAGATAGCTGATTTGTTCCCGCCAATTGGCCAGCGCAGCCGATACCGTCGTGGTCGCAATGATGACGATCGGGAAGCCGGTCAATGCGCGAGCCGAGGCCAGTCGGCTTAGCCCGTCGATCGCGCCAACTATGCGCGTCGTCCCATGCTCTGATCTTGACAAAATCCGTTGATTGACTGGAGCATTTTTGAAATTCAGCCCGATCATCGCCTGAACATGCGGATAGCGCCCCAGCAACGTTCCGTCGCGATGGAGCATTGCGATCGAGGCACCGTCTCCCAGCGCCAGCGATGCGAAGAATTTTTCAAAGCTGGCAGGCGTGATCGCTCGCGTGACGAGCCCCAGAAACTCGCCATTTGGCCCTGTGATCTTGTAGGCGATGACGGTTGCCCAGTCCTTGGAGAAACGGCCCCGCACCAGTTCAATCGAAACCGGCGTTGCCGAGGGTCCCGATTTGAAAGCCTTAAAGTAGGCTCGATCGGCGATTTTGATATCGGGAGGCGGCCAGTTCTCCGACGAATTGATCAGCGCTCCGTCTGAATCGAATACGTTGACGCCGGCGACGTCGGAATGCCCGCCGACTTTGGCTTTCAATGCCTCGTGCGTTTCGAACGTAGACATTTGAGCCTTGAAATCGACCGGCGAGGTAATGCCGGCCGACCGGATTTGCGCGGCAATGTCTTCTTGAACGACGATGAAGTCCGAGAGTTGCCGATCGAAATGGCGCGCCAGCAGCAATACGGTGTTTTCCAGTTCGCGTTCGGCGCTGCTGAGTGCGCGTTCGCGAAAATTGCCGGCCATGATCGTCGTGCCGATCGTGATTGCGGCGATCAGGAGCGCGCCGCCAAGGATGAGCCAGCGGATCGGGTTGCCGCTAACGAAACGCTTGACGAAGGAGAGGATCGCGGTTGCCTGCATGAGTTTTGATCGTCGCCAGCTGAACGCCAGAAGCAAATTCCCGCATCCTGGCTCACAGATAGCTAGCGCGCCGATATGGAAGTGGAGTTAGGAATTTAAGTTAATGAAGAATTAACCCCGCATCCGGATGTCAATCACGCCGGTGCGGCCATCCTCGACGTCGATGCGACGATGATCGCGGCGATGATGTTGGCGGCGGCGCTGGCCAGGATTGGCACCGTGTAACTGTGGCCGACATCGAAGGCGAAACCGGCGGCGCTGGGGCCGATCAGGGTGCCGAACGCCACGCTGGTGTAGAGAATACCAATGATGCCGCTGACATTGCGGCCGCCGAAACAATCCATCACCACCGCCGGAAGGACCGCGACCCATCCGCCATAGAACACCCCGTAGACGAACGCAAAGGCGGCCAACGACCAGATGTTCGTCGCCATCACCCACACGGTCAGGGCGAGCGCCATGCCGGCGAACATCAGCAGCAGGGAAAGCTGGCGGCCCATCCGGTCCGCAAGGCCGCCGAGGAAGAAGCGTCCGGCGGTGCTGCCGACGCCGATTACGCCGAGCAGCAACACGGCGGATGCGGGCGCAACGCCGTGATCCTGGGCGTAGGGCACGAGATGGACGAACGGCACAAACACGCCGAATGAGCAGATCAGGCACGCTGCGTACAAGCTCATGAAACGCCGTGACCGGATCGCGTCGCGCACCGAATTGCCTTCCGGTCGTGCCGGCTGTGCGCCCGATGGCGGTGGATCGCCGTCGGGACCGAGACCGCGGTCGCGCGGATCGTTCTCGATCAGGAGCGCGAGCCCTCCACCGACGATGGCAGCGAGAGTGCCGAGCGCGAGATAGGCCCCACGCCATCCCAGACTCTCGATCAGGAGCGAGGCCAATGGCGGCATCACCAGCGTACCGACCCCGATGCCGCTCACGGCAAGACCGGAGGCAAAACCGCGCCGTCGGACGAACCATCGCTGCACCGCGCCGATGGCGGGAACATAGGCGCAGCCGACGCCAAGCCCGACACCGAGTCCATAGGCGGCGTAGACTTCTGAAAGACTGCGCGCCGCGCTTGCGGCCGCGAGGCCAAGGCCGGTCAGAATCATGCCGGCGACGGCGAGGCCGCGCGAACCGACACGATCGGCGAGGGGGCCACTGAGGATGCCGAGGCCGAAATAGAGAAATCCGGCGAGCGAGAACACCAGCGACACCGAACCGCGCGAGGCGGCGAAATCCCGCTGCAGCGCCTCGACAAAGGCGCTGAACGTGTAGGCGCAGCCAAAGCCGACAAAGGTCACGGCGAATGCCGCTAACACAACAAACCGGCCATAGAAGATACGGAGATGGGGCAATGCGGCTTGGTGGTTCATGACACACTTGTTCCGGAGATGTTAAACACCAGTATTAATGGTATACAGGTGTCGCTTGCTGTCAACCAGTAAATGTGATTTACTGGTGTTCAAATGTCCAAGCACTCCCGACAATTCAAGGTTCCGGACGAACTGGCCGATCTTTACGATTTCGCCAATTCGCTCGACGTCAGGCATTTCACGCACCACGGCGTGCAGCATGTGCAAGGCGATGAACTGACCGGGCCGCGGGAACTCGCAGCGTGGATGTCGCAGCGCGGGCTTTCGACCAAGGACACGAAAATAACGGCCGGGATGTTCGACAGCGCACTGCAGCTTCGAGCCAGCATTCGCGCCTATCTTGAATGCGATCCGGCGGAGCGGCGTAGGGACAACGCGGCCGTTCGGTCGCTAAACAAGATGATGAGGTTCTTTCCGCTGGTGGCGGAGGCGCGGGTCGATCGCGGCATGGCGCTCGGCGCCGCGCGCGGCGATGCGCTCGCCGGACTCTCCGTTGTCGTCGCCGAGCTGTACGACGGTTCCATCAAGGGAACTTTGGATCGGCTGAAGATGTGCGCGGCCGAAGAATGCCGCCGGGTATTCTTCGATAGGTCGAAGCCGGCGACGCGGCGGTGGTGCATGTCTACGCTGTGCGGGAACCGGATAAAGACTCGAACCTATCGCGAGCGCCATCGCGTCGCCGGCTGAATGCCAATGCGGCATTATTTGCCGCTGCGCCACGGATCGAGCCGGAACAAAGTTCCCACACCCAAGCGATCAAGCAAACCTTAACTATCCAACGCTTTGAGGACGCTCGCTGTCGATCTGGCATGCCATTTGCGAGTTCTACCGGCATCATGCAGTGGGAAACCAAGGAAGCGAATACGATGGTACAGGCGTTCAAAGATTTTCTTTCCGATGAATCGGGCGCAACGGCGATCGAATACGGCCTTATCGCAGCCGGTATTTCGCTTGCGATTATCGCTGTTGTGAACGGGCTCGGCGCGAAGCTCAACACGAAGTTTTCGGCAATCAATACTTCGCTGAAATAACCGCGTCGCTCCGATCAGAAAAAGGCGGCTCACTCGCCGGCGCGATAGTGTCCGGATTTTCCGCCCTTTTTTTCAATCAGGTGGATGCCCTCGATGCGGACGCCGCGCTCTACCGCTTTGATCATGTCGTAGATCGTCAGACACGCAACCGAGACAGCCGTCAGCGCCTCCATTTCGACGCCGGTCGGACCGGTGACTTTCACCTCGGCGCGCACGACGCAGCCGGGGAGGCTTTTGTCGGGCGCGATGTCCAGCATGACTTTCGACAACGCCAGCGGATGACACAGCGGGATCAACTCCGACGTCCGTTTCGCCGCCATGATGCCGGCGACGCGCGCGGTGCCAAGTACGTCGCCCTTTTTCGCATTGCCCGAAATGATCAGCGCAAGGGTCGCCTTGCTCATGACGACGCGGCCTTCCGCGACCGCCAGGCGTTCGCTCGCGGGTTTGGCTGACACGTCCACCATGCGCGCCTCACCCTTGGCGCCGATATGGGTGAGGGCGGAGCTGGGTTTGGCGGATTTGCGTGCCATACGCTAGCGCGTCCCCGTCGCGCGCGGGACATCGCCACGCGCAAGCAGGGCGCGGGTCGCCGCCGCCACATCGGCTTGCCGCATCAGGCTTTCGCCGACCAGGAATGTCGACATGCCGACACGCGCGAGCCGCGCGAGATCGCCGGGTGCGAAGATGCCGCTTTCGCCGACCATCAGCCGATCGGCGGGGATCAGCGGCGCCAAAGCCTCGCTGGTCGCAAGCGTGGTCTCGAAGGTTCGAAGATTGCGGTTGTTGACCCCGATCATCGGCGAGCGAAGTTTCAATGCGCGATCGAGCTCGGCGCGTTCATGGATTTCGATCAGGACGTCCATGCCGTGCGCCAGGGCCGCGTCCTCGATGTCCCGGGCCGCGGCATCGTCGAGCGCCGCCATGATGATCAAAATACAGTCGGCGCCGTGGGCGCGGGCCTCGACCACCTGGTAGGTGTCGTAGATGAAATCCTTGCGCAGCACCGGCAAAGCGGTGGCCGCGCGGGCCGCCACCATGAAATCGAGATGGCCCTGAAACGACGGCGTGTCTGTCAGCACCGAGAGACAGGCCGCACCTCCGGCCTGGTAGGCGCGCGCCAGGTCGGGTGGATCGAAGTCAGCGCGGATCAGGCCCTTGGAGGGCGATGCCTTCTTCACCTCGGCGATCAAGGCGTATTCGCCGCGCGGCGAGCTTTTCGCGGATCGCCCGGACGAAGCCGCGCGGCGCGGGCGCGGCCTTCGCCAGGGCTTCAAGGCTGGCCAGGGGATGCGCGCGCTTGGCGGCGGCGATCTCCTCGCGCTTGTAAGCCTCGATCCTGGTCAGGATATCGGACATCGTCGGTTCCTGCGCTCAGCCGTTGGAGACCACGATCAACTGCTTCAGCCGCGCTGCCGCAGCACCACTGTCGAGCGATTGAGTCCCGAGCGCCACGCCTTCCTTCAAATCGCCCGCGCGTCCCGCCACGATCAGCGCCGCCGCGGCGTTCAGCAGGGCGACATCCCGAAAGGACCAGGCCTCCCGTCGAGGACGCTCTGCAGCGCGATCGCGTTGGCAGCCGCATCGCCGCCCTTCAACGCGTCGCCCCCGGCGCGCGGCAGACCGGCTTGCTCCGGAGTAACCTCAAAGGTACGGATCGTGCCGTTGTCGAGCGCAGCGACGAAGGTCGGGCCGGTGAGGGTGATTTCGTCGAGGCCGTCGGAGCCGTGCACGACCCAGGCCGCTTCGGCGCCGAGGTTTTTCAGCACCTGCGCCAGCGGCTGCACCCATTGCCGGGAAAATACCCCAACCATCTGCCGCTTCACGCCGGCCGGATTGGACAACGGTCCCAGCAGATTGAAGATGGTGCGGGTTGCAAGCTCGGTGCGGGTTGGGCCGACGTTCTTTGTCGCCGGATGATGGGACGGCGCGAACATGAAGCCGATGCCAGCCTCGGCGATGCAGCGGCCGACCTGCGCCGGCGTAATGTCGATCTTGACCCCGAGCGACGACAGCACGTCGGCCGCGCCGGAGCGCGACGACAGCGCGCGATTGCCGTGCTTGGCGACGGGGACGCCGGCGCCGGAGACGATGAACGAGGCGCAGGTTGATACGTTGACCGAGCCGGAGCCGTCGCCGCCGGTGCCAACCACGTCAACGGCGTCGGCGGGCGCCTCGACGCGCAGCATCTTGGCGCGCATCGCAGACACGGCACCGGTGATTTCATCGACGGTTTCGCCGCGTACGCGAAGCGCCATCAGCAATCCGCCCATCTGCGAGGGCGTAGCCTCGCCGGACATCATGCTGTCGAACGCCGATGCCGCCTCGTCGCGCGATAGCGTCGCGCCGGTGGCGACTTTTCCGATGATAGATTTGAGGTCGTCCATCGCGTGCTTTCAGAAAAAAGGAACCTCATGGTGAGGAGGCGCTTTTTGCGCCGTCTCGAACCATGAATGCGCCATCCTTCGAGACGCGGCCAAGAGGCCGCTCCTCAGGATGAGGGCAATTGGTGACTGGCCTTCGTTTTCAATCATGCTCAATTATTATTGGCACCCGTCACCTGCGCGAAGGCGGCTTCGTTGATGGTGGTGCCGATCTCCGTTTCAAGCTTGACGACGTATTGACCGATCTGCTCATCGCTCAGCCCGCGCTGAAGGGTTTCCTTCAACTTCTTGACATCGTCCGAGGCAAGGTCGACCGGCGGCACGCTGATGTCGGTTACGCGAAACACGATCCACTCGTTGGCGCCGGCGCCGGCGGTTTGGCCGGCGCCATCCTTGGCGGCGCGAAACGCCGCCGCGACGGCAGCGGCGGGCAGACCGGGCGGGGACGCATCGCGCTTGAAACCGGCGGCGGTTTCGACCTTCAATCCGGCACTTGCCGCCTCGTCCGCGAGGTTGCCGCCCTGATCGAGCTTTTGAACCATTTCGCTTGCCTTGGTGCGGAGCCGGCTGATGATCTGGTCGTCGCGCCATCGGGCTTCGACCTGGTCCTTGACCTCGTCAAGGCCGCGTTCGCGTGACGGGATGATCCCGAGAACGTCGTACCAGACATAACCGCCGTTGAACGAGATCGGATCGTTGTCGACGCCGACATCGCTGGCAAAGGCCTGCGAAACGACATCGAGACCACGGGGAATGTTGGTCGCCATCTGGCCGTTGAGTTGACGGCCGGAACGATCGACCGCGTCGACGGTAACGGCGGTGAGCCCCAGCTTCTGCGCCGCCTCGGTGACGCTGGCGCCGCCGCCGCGCTCGTCTTCCATTTTGTCGCGCAGATCGCTTACGGTCTTGCGCGCGCGCTCGATCGCAATTTCCTTCTTCAGGCCTGCCGCGACGCTTTCGTAGGACGGCGCGACCCCGGGCTCGATCTTGCCGATCTTGACCAGGGCAACGCCGAAGCTGCCTTGCATTGGCTGGCTGACCTCGCCGGAGGGCAGCGAAAAGGCCGCGTCGGCGATCGCTTGATCGATAATCTCGGATTTGGTGATCTGACCGAGGTCGACGTCGGTCGGACTGAGGCCGCGCTCCTTGGCCAGATCCTCGAATGACAATCCGGAGGCGAGGCGGTTGCGTGCCGCCGTGGCTTCTTCCACGTTCGGGAACACGATTTGCGACACCTCTCGCTTTTCCGGCGTTCCAAGCTTGTCGCGGCGGGCCTCGAACAGCTTCCTGGCGTCCTCGTCCGAGACTTCCGACCATTTGCCGATGTCTTCCGGGGTAATCGCGACAAAGGCTATTTTGCGATATTCGGGAGCGCGGAACTGGGTCTTGTGATCGTCGAAATAGCCAGCCAGCGTCTCCGGCGACGGCGGGTCGATCGTGCCGGCTTGGGCTGCTTCCAGTTTAACGTATTCGATCGAACGCTTTTCGTTCTGATAATGGCTGAGGGCTTCGATCATGACCTTCGACGGTTCGATGCCGGCCGAGATCGTGCCGGCGATCTGATGCCGCAGCGACACCCGCCGCTGGTCGGCAATATAGCGCTGTTCGCTAAACCCGAATTGCCGGATCATGGCCTGGAAGCGGGCCGGATCGAATTTGCCGGAGGCTCCCTTGAAATTGGGATCGCTGAAGATCGTGCGCATGGTTTCGGCATCGGATTGTCCGAGCCCCAGCCGCCGCGCCTCTTCATCCAGCGTCGCCTCGGCAATGGTCTGCTGCAGCACCTGGCGGTCGATGCCGAAGGCGCGGGCCTGCTCCATCGTCAACGGTCGGCCGAACTGGCGGCCGATCTGCTGCAGCTTGTCGGTGTAGAGCTGGCGGAATTGCTCGGTCGAAATCTCGATGTGACCGACCTTGGCCAGGGTCGACCGTCCAAACCCCCTGAAGATGTCGGCGATGCCCCAGATGCCGAAACTGATAATCAAAACGCCCATCACGACGGCCATTATGGTTTTGCCGAGCCAGTTTGATGAGGCTTTCCGCATTCCTCGAAGCATGGGTCCAACTTGTTGTCAGGAGGGAACCGGCTCGCGCCCAAGATGAATCCGGTATCGAATTCCGCAAAAGGGCGTCACCGAGTTGATAAAGCATCATAAAGTGGCAGCCGCCTCGTCGCAACCTCGGTCGGAAAGATCAGATGAAGCGGCTTGGGGGCGTAAAGCCGGCGTCTGGAACTGATGCCCGGCCTCTGCTAGCGCATGCACCACCACTATTCGCGGGGATCCCGATATGACCGATGCCATCCGGCCGCTGATTGCCGGCAACTGGAAAATGAATGGTCTCAAGGCCTCGATGGCCGAATTCGAGGCCATGCTCGCCGGTGCGTCCCAGGTCGCCGGCAAAGCCGACCTGCTGGTTTGCCCCCCGGCGACGCTGATTGCGGCCTTCGCCGAAAAGGCACGGGGCTCAAATTCAAAGATCGTGGCGATAGGCGCGCAGGATTGCCATCCCAAGGCCTCCGGAGCCCATACCGGGGATATTTCAGCCGAAATGCTGGCGGATGCCGGCGCCAGTGCCGTCATTGTCGGTCACTCGGAGCGGCGCGCCAATCACGGCGAGAGTGACGCGCTGGTTCGACAGAAGGCCGAAGCGGCCTGGCGCGCCGGCCTGACCGCCATCGTCTGTATCGGCGAAACCCAGCAGCAGCGTGATGCCGGGCAAACCCTCGAGATTTGCCGCGGGCAGCTCAGCGGCTCGTTGCCGGATGCGGCGAGGGCGGCCAATCTGGTGGTGGCCTATGAGCCGGTCTGGGCCATCGGCACCGGCCTGACCCCGACCGTCGGAGATGTCGAGCAAATTCATAGCTTTATCCGCGGTGTCCTGACTGTCCGATTTAGCGATGAAGGAAAGCGGATCCGCATCCTGTATGGCGGCTCGGTGAAACCCTCGAATGCAGCGGAATTGACGGCGGTCGCGAATGTCAACGGTGCGCTGATCGGCGGTGCCAGCCTGAAAGCGAGCGACTTTCTTGCGATCGCCGGCAGTTGTCCCTAATTAAGGACAAAGCGGTGCGGGGGTGACAATGTCCCGTCGGATCGTGTAACACCGCGCGAATTCAAACCCCGCAAGCTCAATCAGGCAGCCGGACGCCGGCATTTTGGGCTTGCGACGGAAGGTCGAGATGCAGACTGTCATTATCGTAGTCCATTTGATGATCATTGCGACGATGATCGCAACCGTGTTGCTGCAGAAGTCGGAAGGCGGCGGCCTGGGCGTCGGCGGGGGCGCCGGCTTCATGTCGAGCCGCGGCACCGCCAATCTGCTGACTCGCACGACGGCGGTCCTCGCGGTGGGCTTCTTCGTGACCAGCCTGTTGCTGTCCTGGATCGCCAGCTACGACCGCAAGCCGAGTTCGATCATTAACGGCCTTCCGGCCTCCCAGTCGCAACCGGGGGATGCGGCGACGCCGATATCGCCGCCGGCAGGTGGCGGAATCCTGGATTCGCTGAAGAAATCTGATGAGCAGCAGCAGAGCCCGCCGGCCCCAACCGGTCCGCAGGCGCCGCGTTCGCAATAAAGCAGGGTGGCTATGCAGGACGGTCTCTAGCGTTCCGCATGAGAGATACCCATCAAGGCACTGACGATACTTTAAATTTCACGTCACCCACAGCCCGGCAGAATGTTCGCTGCGGCCAGCAATTCGTTTTGCGAATCGCCTCCGTAGCCTTAAAGGTTAGGTCCCATGGCGCGGTATATCTTCATCACCGGCGGCGTGGTTTCCTCGCTCGGAAAGGGTCTCGCATCAGCAGCGCTTGGCGCGCTGCTGCAGGCCCGAGGCTACAAGGTCCGGCTTCGCAAGCTCGATCCCTATCTCAATGTCGATCCCGGAACGATGTCGCCGTACCAGCACGGCGAAGTGTTCGTGACCGACGATGGCGCCGAGACCGATCTCGACCTCGGCCACTACGAGCGCTTCACCGGACGTCCGGCCACCAAGGCCGACAACATCACGACGGGGCGCATCTACCAGGACATTCTGACCAAGGAACGGCGCGGCGACTATCTCGGCGCCACCATCCAGGTGATCCCGCACGTCACCAACGCCATCAAGGACTTCATTCTCGACAGCAATGACGCTTTTGACTTCGTGCTGTGCGAGATCGGCGGCACCGTCGGCGATATCGAGGGGTTGCCGTTCTTCGAGGCGATTCGCCAGATCAAGAACGATCTTCCGCGCGACCACGCCATCTACATCCATCTCACCCTGCTGCCGTTTATTCCGAGCGCAGGCGAATTGAAGACAAAACCGACCCAGCATTCGGTCAAGGAACTGCGCTCGATCGGCATCCAGCCGGACATCCTGTTGTGCCGCACCGACCGCCCGATCCCCAGGGAGGAGCGGCGCAAGCTCGGCCTGTTCTGCAACGTGCGCGAAAGTGCGGTCATCGAGGCGCGCGACGTCGATAACATCTACGCCGTCCCGGAGGCGTATCACGCTGCCGGCCTCGACGACGAGGTACTGGCAGCGTTCGGCATCGAACCGAGAATTCCGCCGGCGCTGCAGAGCTGGCACGTCATCAACGAGCGGGTGCGTAACCCGGAGGGCGCCGTCACCATCGCCATTGTCGGCAAATATACCGGTATGAAGGATGCCTACAAATCGCTGATCGAGGCGCTGTCGCATGGCGGCATCGCCAACAAGGTGAAGGTCAATCTCGACTGGATCGAGAGCGAGGTGTTCGAGAACGAGGATCCGGCGCCGTTTCTCGAACACGTCAACGGCATTCTGGTGCCCGGCGGCTTCGGCCAGCGCGGCGCGGAGGGCAAAATCCGCGCGGCGCAGTTCGCGCGCGAACGCAACGTACCCTATTTCGGGATCTGCTTTGGAATGCAGATGGCGGTGATCGAGGCCGCGCGCAATCTCGTTGGCATCGAGGAGGCGAATTCCACGGAGTTCGGCCCGACGCCCGAACCGGTGGTCGGCCTGATGACGGAATGGCTGCGCGGCAACGAGTTGGAGAAGCGGTCGAAGGCCGGCGATCTCGGCGGCACCATGCGCCTTGGGGCCTATCCGGCAGTCCTGAAACGGGGCAGCCGGGTGTCGGAAATCTATGGCGGCGCCACCGAGATTTCCGAGCGCCACCGCCACCGCTACGAGGTCAATACCGCCTACAAGGACCGTCTCGAGCAGCATGGCCTGCGATTTTCCGGTCTTTCGCCGGATGGCGTGCTGCCGGAAATCGTCGAATATGAGGACCATCCCTGGTTCATCGGGGTGCAATTCCATCCCGAACTGAAGTCGCGGCCGTTCGAGCCGCATCCGTTGTTCGCGTCCTTCGTTCAGGCCGCCATGGTGCAAAGCCGCTTGGTGTGAGCCGCGGCTATCAGCTTGCGGCGCAGCGTCGATCCGGAAATCGCGAAGGGGCGCCATTCCGCCATGCAATTTGCGGATCGCCTCCCGCATGATCCGACCGAGACAGCCTCCTGGCCAGCCGCTATAACCGCAGCGCAAGAAAACCGGAGGAAATGATGATTTACGAAACCCGCGTCTATCGCTGTCTGCCGGGCCGGCTGCCGGCGCTGCTGAACCGCTTCGAAACCATCACGCTGAAACTGTTCGAGAAGCACGGCATCAGGCAGGCCGGGTTCTTCACCACGCTGGTCGGCAAATCCAATCAGGAACTGACCTACCTGCTGGCCTGGGAATCGCTCGCCGAGCGCGAAAAGAAATGGACCGCCTTTGCGACCGATCCGGACTGGATCGCCGCGCGTGCGAAAACCGAGGCTGACGGCCAGATCGTCAGCAACATCGTCAATCAATTGCTGGTGCCGACCGCTTTTTCTTCGGTGAAATGACCGGCGCTTAAGGCCAGGCCTCGCCGGATGCCCCACGGTCTCGACCACATCGTGCACGCCGTCCGCGATCTCGACGCGGCGGCGGAATTCTATTCGAGTGCCGGCTTCACCGTCGGCGCGCGCAATCGCCATCCCTGGGGTACGCATAATCGAATTGTGCAATTGAGGAATTGCTACATCGAAATCCTTGAAGTGGCCGAGCCTGAAAAGATCACGCCGCATGGCGCGAACTCGTTTTCATTCGGCGCGTTCAATCGCGATTTTCTGGCTTTGCGGGAGGGTTTCTCGATGCTGATCCTCAACAGCAGCAACGCGGCCGACGATGCGCGATCGTTCGAGGCGGCGGGCATCGGCGGCCTCAAGGTATTCGATTTCGCGCGCGACGGAGTAAAACCCGACGGCACGCCGGTCAAGCTTGCGTTCTCGCTCGCGTTCGCCCGCGATCCGGCGTCGCCGAATGTGCGCTTTGCGGTGTGCCAGCATCATTTTCCGGAGAATTTCTGGGATCCGGCGTTCCAGGCCCATGCCAACGGCGCGCGAACCGTGCGCGCGGCGGCGATGGTCGCCGACAATCCGACCGACCACCACATCTTCCTGAAGGCGTTCACCGGCGTGAGCGATCTGCATTCGAGCTCGATCGGCATCAAGGCTCGCACCGAGAATGGCGATATCGAAATCATGGAGCCGGTCGCGTTTCGCGATCAGTTCGGCGTTTCGCCCGACGTCAAAGGCGAGGGGATGACGCTCAACGCGATGCGCTTTGCGGTTGTCCGATATTGCTGCAGGTCGAGACATTGCATCGGCAGAACGGGATTGCCTCGCAACGCGCATGTCGGACGGCTGGTGGTGCCGCCGCATGTCGCCCATGGTGCAACCCTGATATTCGAAGCAGCATGATTATTTGCGCGTATTCTGATCGCAAAACCGGGTACCACTTTTGCGGAATACGCGCGCGCGGGTTAATCCGGCCGCCGCTGCCCGGCATGGTCCGGTCCGAAACAAGGAAAAGAGCTTGAACGCGAACCTGCCAGCCGCGCCGGTTGTTGCCGCCGGATCCGTCAAATTCGGCAATGATTTGCCGATTTCGATCATCGCCGGCCCGTGCCAGCTCGAGAGCCGCGCGCATGCGCTCGAAGTTGCTGCGCGCGCTGAAGGAGATCGCGGCGCGCCTGAAGATCGGTCTCGTCTACAAGACCTCGTTCGACAAGGCCAACCGCACCAGCGTATCCGCCGCGCGCGGCATCGGGCTGAAGCAGGCGCTGCCGATCTTTGCCGAGATTCGCTCGTCGCTGGGAATGCCGGTTCTCACCGACGTCCACGAGGTCGTCGCAATGCGCCGAGGTGGCGCAGGCCGTGGACGTGCTGCAGATCCCGGCCTTCCTGTGCCGGCAGACCGATCTGCTGCTGGCGGCGGCCGCGACCGGCAAGGTCGTCAACGTCAAGAAGGGGCAGTTCCTGGCGCCGTGGGACATGGCCAATGTCGTCGCCAAGATCACCGGCGCCGGCAATCGCCAACGTGCTGGTCACCGAGCGCGGCGCCTCGTTCGGCTACAACACGCTGGTGTCGGACATGCGCGCGCTGCCGATCCTGGCGCGCACCACCGGCGCGCCGGTGATCTTCGACGCGACCCATTCGGTGCAGCAGCCCGGCGGCAAGGGCACCTCATCCGGCGGCGAGCGCGAGTTCGTGCCGGTGCTGGCGCGCGCCGCGGTCGCGGTCGGCGTCGCCGGCGTGTTCATCGAAACCCACCCCGATCCCGACCACGCGCCGTCGGACGGTCCCAACATGGTGCCGCTGCGCGAGTTCGAGGGGCTGGTGCGGACGCTGATGGCGTTCGACGCGCTCGCCAAAAGCAACGAGGATATTCCGATGGCGCGCGCGTTGATGCGCCAGCCGGCCGCAGACGAACCTGCCGCCGGCCCTGAACATCATTGCGCTGGCGACTTTCGCGGCGAGCCTGTCGACGCGGGCGCTCGATCCGGTGCTGCCCCATGTCGCCGAGCGATTTCGGCGTCAGCATCGCCACCGCGGCGGGCTTTGCCGCGGTATTTGCCTTCACGTTTGCCGATCGTGCAGCCGGTGCTGGGCGCGGCCGCGGATCTGTTCGGCAAGGCGCGGCTGATGATCGTTTGCCTGGTGCTGCTCGGCGTCGCCAACATTCTCGGCGCGCTGTCGTCGTCGTTTTCGCTGTTGTTCGCCAGCCGAATTCTGGCGCGGCATCGGCTCCGGCGGCGTGTTCCCGATCGCGCTCGGGCTTGACCAGCGATCTCGTGGCGCCGAACAAGCGGCAGGTCGCGATCGGCCGCACGCTGGCGGGCTCGATGACCGGCAATCTGCTTGGCGCATCTGTGTCGGGCCTGATCGGCGATTTCCTTGGCTGGCGCGGTGTGCTCGCCGTGCTTGGCGTTGCTGGCCGTAGTGGCATCGGTCGCCGTTGCCATCGGCTTTCGCGGCGGCGCGCTGAAGCGGGCTCCCGCCAAAGGTCGACTTTTCGGTGCTCAGGCACGGCTATCGCACCATCTTTACCAATCCGAATGCCAGCGTCTGTTACACGGCGGTGTTTATCGAAGGCTGTTGCGTGCTCGGCTTGTTTCCATATGTCGCGTCGTTTCTGTTCGAGCAAGGCGTCACCAGTCTTTCGATCGGCGGCCTCGTCATCGCCGGCTTCGCGGTCGGCGGACTGTTCTACACCTTGAGCGTGTCGCGTTTGCTGCCGCGGCTCGGCGTCAACGCCATGATGATTTCCGGCGCCGTACTGATGGGCCTGCAACTCGCCATCGTAGCCTTCGGCCCACGCTGGCAGCTGCAAGCCGTCAACTTCATCCTGATGGGGTGGGGCTTCTACATGCTGCACGGCTCGCTACAGGTATTCGCCAGCGAGCTCTCGGTGGAAGCCCGCGCCACCGCGCTGTCGTTGCACTCGTTTTTCTTTTTCATGGGCCAGACCGTCGGCCCTGTCGCCTACGGGTTTGGCATCCTGAACGCCGGCAAGATACCAGCCTTGCTGACGAGCGCGGTCATCATCGTGGCGCTCGGCTTTGCCTGCGCACGGCTATTGCGGCAGAGCAGGCCGGCGGACGTGGACGCGACCTAGCCAAGAGCCGTAACGGAGGTCGGCCGGCGACGGTCCCAGGGCACCGCATCGGGCACAGGGGCGTCCATAAGGGCGCCGGCCTACCACGACGAATTCGATCAACCTGCGATGCCCGATATATGTGTATGTATTCTCAAAGCTGTCAGCTTTCTTGGCATGGGCCGACCGCCGTGCCATTTTGACGGCAAGGCATTGTGTAACGAAAAAGCCGGCCCTGGGGGAGAGATCGCATTGTACCGCCAAGTTGCTTTTCTATGCTCGATCGCGATCGCCATGCTGAGCGCAGCATCGGCTGCTCGACTCGGAATCCGAGCGGTGTCAGGAGTTGGCCCGCCGGTTCGAAATCGCCAAACCACAGATCACCGCGACCGAAGTGTCGTTGACGCTGTTTTCGGCGGTCGACGGCAATTGCATCGCTTTGGCGACCGAACTGCTCGACCACGGAGCGTCAGTTGACGCGCGGGACCGGCTTGGCGCCAGGCCGCTGAGCCATGCTGCCCGGTCCGGCCATCCCGAGATGGTTGATTTGCTGCTGGCGCGGGGCGCGCCGATCGATGCGCGCAATCTCGCCGGCGCCACCGCGCTGTACTTTGCCGCCGAAGGCGGCCATGCGTCGATCGCACAGCGGCTGATCGAACGCGGCGCCGACGTCAAACTGGCAGGGCGCAGCGGGATTTCTCCAGTTGCCGCCGCCGCCTATGCCGGCAGCGACGAGATCGTTGAAGCGTTGCTCGCGCACGGAGCCGACGAGCGAACACCCGACGAGACCGGCAAGCCGCCGATCATCTATGCGGCGGCCGGCGCCCGGCTCGATATCGTCAAGCGGTTGCTGGCGCGAAATATCGATGTCAACGCCCGCTATCCCAATGATCTGACCTGTGCTGATGTGGGCGTCGGGCCCGGATGAGCAAGGCGCCGGAAGCGCAGGCGATCAAGGTCGTTTCGTTTCTGCTGGATGCAGGCGCGCATATCGATGATCGGGATGACGCGCGGCCGCACCGCTCTTATGATTGCGGCCGAAGGCGGCCATGCCGAGATCGCCAATTTGCTGCTGGCGCGGGGGGCCGATCCGTCTCTCAGCGGACAAGGCCGGAAAACGCGCGGCGGACCTCACCGTGCTTTCGTCGCTGCGCGAACGGCTGACGCCGCGCTAGCATCGGCGTGCGGTCAACCCTTGGAATTCACGCCTTCTCAATAAAGAACGCGTCGATGAGCGCGGCGAACAGCTCTTCGGGAGACGACGCTGGGTGATCTTGCTGCACATGTCGTCCAACGGCGCTGAATAGTGCGGGAGCCGTCAATAGTTCCGGAAAACGGACCAACGCGTCTGACCGAAGTTCACCGTTGGCCTGGGCGTAACGAACCGCCTGTTGAATGGCTTTCAATAGCGGTTCGAAAGCGAGGCGATGGTAGGTATCGCCAATCGCCGGAATGCGAGCTCCTTCGGCCAGGACGAGCCGGATGAGGGCGCCTCTGGCGTGAATTTCCGAAATCGCGAAGCAGCGGAGCAACATTGCGAAGCAGGAACGATCGCACGCTCTCGCCTGATTTCTGGTTGAAAGCGATCCAGATTGCTCACCGGCTCGCGTGCGAGCTCGCCGACGACACTCTCGAATAGCGACATCTTGTTTGGATAGTAGACGTAGAGAAGACCCTTTGCGACCGACGCTCTCGACGCGATGTCCTCCATGCGCGCATCGGAAAAGCCCTTTGCCAAGAACATGTCCGTTGCTGCGGCGAGAATGGCGCGCTTGGTCTGTGCCGTCTTCTCAGGGCTCGGCGAGCGGCGACGCGGGGCAGTCCCGGCCTTTTTCACGATGACATTCAATTTCATTCAGAACGACGCCGACTATACCCGTACCTAAAATTGACTTGAAAGTCAATTTTGTCTATCTACGCAACGGCGCGCGATAGCGGCGTGCGATCCGAGGGGAGTAGGGCAATGCCGATGGTGCAATTTTCGAGGGATGGCGTCGCGGTAAACGGCGAAGCGCTGCTTAAGATGGAAGCCGCCCGCGCGCGTCAGATGATGTCGCTACTGATGCGCAAAATCGGACCACAAGGAATATCTGATCTGTTTGCCGACGAGATCGCGGCGCATGCAGCCGACGAGATGCAATGGCATCGGAGATCCAATGGCGAATTGGTGGAGTCCGTTGCCTTTGCGGACGTCGCGGAGGGAAGCGCCGATGAATTCATCAACTGGTTCGTCGCCGGCTATAACGGCCCGAATGCACCTGCGATGCAGCGAGCCCACCCCGAGCACCTCGGCGCGATACCGCTGCCGGATGGCCGCATCATCATTGTTGAAGTTCCGGGCCACACCAACCATCCTGCGTACCTTCATCTCAGGAGATTGCAGGATTGGTCCGGGGTTCCTATCGCTCTCGATCCAGAAATGCCTCACCGGATGATGGGGCGAATGGAGAACCCCGAGGGCGAACCCATCGGATATTTGCTGCATCAGTTTTCGAACACGAACCCCGGTTTCAGGGCCAAACTTGCGATTTACTGGCCAGCGGCCACCCCGGACCAACTTGTCAAAGGGCACGCCGATCATTTGATGATCGAGTTCAACAATTGGATGCAGATGTATTTGCAGACGCGCTCCCAGACAGTTGATCTCATGCCGGTCGCGCTCACCTGCGGTTTGTGAGCGTCGGTCGGTATTCGCCAGACCGTGAAGTCGCCGGCAGCGTGGCTTTACGGTCGCCGCCGTTTTTCCGGATCATGCTCCAAGGCGGCTCAGAGACCGGCGAGGTATTCCGTAAGCGCGGCCAGGTCGTCGGGTGCGGTGGCCAGCATCAGGTCGGTCATGCCGGGATTGTTGCCGCGCGCGCGGGTGCGGAAGTCGGCGATGGTCTTGGTCAGGTAATCCCGGCTCTGGCCCGCCAGACCGAGGCACGGTGCCGTCGCCCTGAAACTGATCGAGATGACAGCCCGTGCAGCCCACGGACCGGTCGGCGCTCCGGGCGCGCTCCGAAACGTCCTTCGGCGCCCGCGGCTGGCCCAGATCGGGCCATGGCTTTTTCGAGAAATATTCCGCGAGCGCAAGCATGTCCTCTCGCTCCAACGATGAAACGATCGGCTGCATGATATCGCTCTTGCGGTCGCCGCGCTTGAAATCGCGCAGCTGGATGTAGAGGTAACCCACTTGTCTGCCCCCAAATGACGGGAATCATCTTGTCGACCGGCTTGCCGTCCGCGCCGTGGCAGCCGGCGCAGACCTGCGCCTTTTCCTCGATGCTTTGCGCGGTCGCCGGCGCGACGCCAGAGACTCCAAATGGCTCCGAGGACGATCACGACGCCAATAAAACAGCCGATCCAACTTGCCGCGCATCCATTCATTCCAATCAAGGGCCTTAACAGAAGCGGGGCCGTTACCGGCCCCGCTTTATTATTCGATATCGCCTGCTGCGCTCAGTTGAGCGAGAAGGCGATAATGTTGTTGCCGCGGTGGAAGTTGACCTGGGTGTTGCCGCCCGCGCCGACCACGATATATTGCTTGCCGCCCACCATGTAGCTGGAGGGCGGGGCATTGACGCCGGCACCGGCGCGGAAGCTCCACAACTCCTTGCCGTTGGACGAGTTGTAGGCCGCGAACTTGCCGTTGCCTTCACCGGTGAACACAAGGCCGCCCGCGGTGGCGAGAATGCCGCCGATCATCGGCTCCGGCGTCTTCACCTGCCATTTGATCTTGCCGGTGTCGTAGTTGACGGCGGTGATGTTGCCCGCCTGCTTCTCGGTCGGGATCGCCTTGAAGGCGCCGCCAAGCCACAACTTGCCGTTCGGATACGGCGAGTTCTCGACAAGGTAGGTCATCGGCTGGTGCAGGTTGATGGCATAGGCGAGCGCCTGCGCCGGGATCGGTGGCGATCGGCGACCATTCGACACCGCCGTTGGCGCCGGGCAGCATGCGCGCGCCTTCCTTGGTGGGCAGAACCCACATGTTCTCCTGCGGCACCATGGCCTCGGAGAAGCGGATCAGGCTGCAATCCTTGCGGTCATGAACATAGATATGACCGGTCTTGCCGGCATGGATCACGCCGGGGATGGTCTTGCCATCCTTGCCCTTCACGTCCACCAGCACCGTCGGGCTTACAGCATCGAGGTCCCACACGTCGTGGGCGATGTACTGGAAGTGGCAGACATATTTGCCGGTATCGAGATCAAGCGAAACCAGCGAGTCGGTATAAAGGTTGTCGCCGGGGCGGACCGAACCGTCGAGATCGGGGGAGGGATTGCCGACCACAAAGTAGATTCGGTTGGTTGCCAGATCGACGGAAGGATTCTGCCACACGCCGCCGCCAAGTTCTGGTAAGGGGTCGCCGGTTTTGGCGAGCTGGTCCTTTTCGGCCTGGATATTGCGGTGCATGTCGCGGCCGGTGGCGTCTTTCGTCGCCCAGACGCCGACCGAATTCTCTGGAATCGTATTGAATGTCCAGAGCAGCTTGCCGGTCTTCGCATCATAGGCCTTCATGAAGCCGCGGATGCCGTATTCGCCGCCATTGGTGCCAATCAGCACCTTGTCCTTGATGACGGTCGGCGCCATCGTCTCGCTATATCCAGCTTCCGGATCCGCGATGTCGGCCTGCCAGGCGATCTCGCCGGTCTTCGCCTTCAGAGCGATAAGCTTGGAATCAAGCGTGGCGAGATAGACGAGGTCGCCGAGAACCTGGACGCCGCGATTGTTGGGACCGCAGCAGTAAGTCGTGACCGGTCCCATCTTGTGATTATAGTGCCAGAGCTGGACGCCGGTTTTGGCGTCGAGCGCATAGACATGGCTGAACGATGTCGTCACATACATGACGCCGTCGACGACGATCGGCGAAGTCTCCAGCGATTCCTTGACGTCGGTCTGGAAGATCCATGCGACGTGCAGGTTCTTCACGTTGTCGCGGTCGATCTGTTTGGCAGGATAAAAGCGCGTCTGGGCATAGTTGCCGTTGGTCAGCAGAAAATTGCTGGCGCTCTTGTCTGCCTTGTCGAGCTGATCCTGAGTGACGGCAGAAATCGTCGCGTCGCCAGACGCCGACTTGGCATCCTGCTTAACTTCTTGCGCGCTGACGGGCGCTGTCAGAAGACCGACAACCCCAAGCAAAGCAGCGCCTGCAAAGACATGTTTACCCATGTGCTTACCCCCTAAATGTTATGTTCGGCGTCCAAGGGTACGCCTTGAATGCTCGTCCTGATTATCGTGGGACGGCTTGCAATCTGAGCCGATTGAAACGATTTAACAAGATCAAAGCGCCGCCTGTATTTTCTTTGGGTTTCGCGACCGATCCCTTGGCGGATTGATATTGCAGAGCAGCATGGAGGGCCCTGGCGCGGCACATCCAAGTCATGCCTCCAAGTCATCATGGGCGATCGTTCGCATCCGGTGGCGGGAGGATCAGCCCCGGCCTCGATAGGGCGCGACGCCCTGATCGGGAATCCAGATCCCCTTCGGCAGTTTGCCGGTCTGCCAGAACACATCGATGGGAATGCCGCCGCGCGGATACCAGTAGCCGCCAATGCGCAGCCATTTCGGCTTGATCTCGGCTGCTATCCGCTTGCCGATCGCCACCGTGCAGTCCTCGTGGAAGGCGCCGTGATTGCGGAAGCTGGCGACATAGAGCTTCAGCGATTTCGACTCCAGCAGCCACTGGCCCGGCACATAGTCGATCACGAGATGGGCGAAATCCGGCTGGCCGGTGACCGGGCAGAGCGAGGTGAATTCCGGCGCGGTGAACCGCACCAGGTAGTCGGTATCCTTCTGGGGGTTGGGCACGCGGTCGAGCGTAGCTTCGCCCGGTGCGGTGGGCCACGTTACGGCGCGGCCGAGCTGCAGGCCCCGTGATTTCGACGCGGACGCCGATGATTTGCGTGGTTTTCTGGGCATCGTGGTCTCCGTTGCGCGTTATTAGACAATTGTGACGCCAAGGTCACCCGATGACGCGGCCTTTTCCGCTTCCAAGCCTTGCTGTAGAAGCAGCGCCAGCCACCCACTCCCAGCATTCCCCGAAGAGGTACCCATGACCGCCATCGTCGACATCATCGGCCGCGAAATTCTCGATAGCCGCGGCAATCCGACGGTTGAGGTCGATGTCGTGCTCGAAGACGGCTCGCTCGGCCGCGCGGCGGTGCCGTCGGGCGCCTCCACCGGCGCGCATGAGGCCGTCGAACTGCGCGACGGCGACAAGACGCGTTACCTCGGCAAGGGCGTGCGAAAGGCCGTGGAGGCGGTGAACGGCGAGTTACTCGAAGCGCTCGGCGGCATGGACGCCGAGCAGCAGGTCCAGATCGACGAGACCATGATCGGGCTCGACGGCACCCCGAACAAGAAGCGTCTTGGCGCCAATGCCATTCTCGGGGTGTCGCTCGCGGTGGCCAAGGCCGCCGCCGAGTTCCGCGACATGCCGTTGTATCGCTATGTCGGGGGCACTTCGGCGCGAACCCTGCCGGTGCCGATGATGAACATCGTCAATGGCGGCGCCCACGCCGACAACCCGATCGACTTCCAGGAATTCATGATCATGCCGGTCGGCGCCAGGACTTTTGCCGAGGCGTTGC
Organism: uncultured Pseudomonadota bacterium; assembly: GCA_963729395.1. GTDB lineage: Bacteria > Pseudomonadota > Alphaproteobacteria > Rhizobiales > Xanthobacteraceae > Bradyrhizobium. Next base: position 161,815 of record CAVSOS010000018.1, read on the forward strand.
GCTGCGGCTCGGAGATTTTCCACACCTTGCGCGCCGAATTGAAAAAGGCGGGCCACAACACCAACGTCGGCGACGAGGGCGGCTTCGCGCCGAACCTGCCATCGGCGGACGCAGCCCTTGAATTCGTCATGGCTGCGATCGGCAAGGCCGGCTACAAGGCCGGCGGCGACGTCATGCTGGCGCTGGATTGCGCCGCCACCGAATTCTTCAAGGACGGCGCGTACGTCTATGGCGGCGAGAACAAGACCCGCTCGCGTTCCGAGCAGGCGAAATATCTGGCCGATCTCGCCGCGCGTTATCCGATCGTCTCGATCGAGGACGGCATGTCCGAAGACGACATGGACGGCTGGAAGGAATTGACCGATCTCATCGGAAGCAAGTGCCAATTGGTCGGCGACGATGTGTTCGTCACCAACGTGACCCGGCTCGCCGACGGCATCAAGCACGGCCGCGCCAATTCCATTCTGGTCAAGGTCAACCAGATCGGCACGCTGACGGAGACGCTGAGCGCGGTCGAGATGGCCTACAAGGCCGGCTATACCGCGGTGATGTCGCACCGCTCCGGCGAGACCGAGGATTCCACCATCGCCGACCTCGCGGTCGCCACCAATTGCGGTCAGATCAAAACCGGCTCGCTGGCGCGCTCCGATCGTATCGCCAAGTACAATCAGTTGCTGCGGATCGAGCAGGAACTGGGCACGCAGGCGAAATATGCGGGCAGGGCGGCGCTGAAGGCACTGGCGTGAAGCGGAGACGGCGTTCGATCATTGCCGTCCACACCGTCGCCGAGGAGTTAAAACGCGACGACGCAACAAAGCCCTTTGGAGATGATCTTGCGAAGTTCCGAATATGGAACTTCGGGGAGATTGGAACTCACGCGAGTTGCTAAACCGAGACGGCTTTTAAATTTTCGCGAAACAAAAAAGTATTGAGAGGAATGTTTTAAGAGGAATGTAAGGCATCGCGACGACCGTCAGGCAAAGAAGGAGTTCGATATCCGTCAGACAAAGACGGAGTTCAAGTGTCAAATATCTTCGATGTTCAAGGCTTCGGCGCCTTGTCCGAATGGAACGGGCAATTCTCCAGCGCCTCCGCAAGCCAGGCATTTCGGACAATCGCGTCGCTCGGATCCAACTCGGTCGAACTGACGGCGCGTATCTGGACCCAGACCGGAACCACCGACACCGTTTTCGCCGACCCGGCCAAGACGGAGAGTGACGCCAGTCTGTTGGCGGGCTTTCAAGCCGCGCACGCCGCGGGTCTTTCGGTGGTCTTCAAAGCCGCGCTTTCTCCACTCGACGGAACTGCGACATCCAGCATGGCGCCGACGGACGTCGCCGCCTTTTTTGCCTCCTACAAGGCCGAAATAGTCCATCTCGCCACCGTCGCGCAGGCTGGCGGCGTGCAGACCTTCGCCATCGGCAACGAGATGAGTAGCCTGACCGGCGCGCAATATCGCGGCTATTGGACCGACCTGATCTCGGCGGTTCGCCAAGTCTATCATGGCGAACTGACTTATGCCGCCGCGATCGACGAGGCCTCCAAGGTCAGCTTCTGGGATGAACTCGATACGATCGGGGTGAATACCTATCCGCCGCTGACATCGAGCGAGAACTCCGACGGTGCAGGATCTGGTCCACGCCTGGACCGAGGTGCCAATCAACCCTTATTATGCGGCCGCCTTCGAGTACAAATCGCCGGTCGATTTTCTCCACTCGCTGTCGAGCAATACGGCAAGCCGGTGCTGATGACCGAGGTTGGCTATCGCAGCATCGACGGCACTGCGATTAACCCGGGGGCATGGAACACCAGCGGCACCTCCGATCCGGCCGCGCAGGCGGTCGCCTACAAGGCGTTTTTTCAGGTCTGGACCGCGCAGGGCGGCGGTTGGCTGAAAGGCGTCGAATTCTGGCAATGGGATCTCAACAATCAGTATTCCGATACGGGCTATTCCGTGATGGGCAAGCCCGCCGAGGCCGTGGTCTCGCAATATTTCCATGGCGATGGGGCTGTACCCGGCCTCACGATCCATGGATCAGCTGTCGCTCACGTCATCGATGTCGGTTCGGGCAACAACGTCATCTACACCGGGATGGGTAACGACGTCATTCGCGTCGGAAACGGAAACAATACCATCATCACCCCGACGACGACGAAGCTCACGACCACGACCATAACCCTGACGGGCTGGGGTTCGGAGATAAGCGGCGTGGGCGCGCAAGCGCAAATCCTGGTCAACGGCAAGGCGTTGTCCGGGGTATTCGAATTCAAGCCGGCGACCGATCCGTCCGGCTACCAGACTTACACGGTGAGCTTCGATAATACGACTACCGGCCCGATCAACAGCGTCGATATCGCGCTGCTGAATGCCACGCCGGGACGGGCGCTCCACGTCAAGGATTTCTCGATCAACGGCGTCGCCCTCAGCCCGAGCGATGCCACCAATGCGAGTTCGCCCGGAACATTCGACCTCTACGTCCGTACCATCCACTTCGATACCACCAATCATCAGGACTGGTTTGTCGGTGCATCGACGGACAACGACATCATTGACTGCGGCGCCGGGAATGACGTGATCTACCTCGGCGTCGGCAACGACACTGTCGATGGCGGCGGTGGGATCAATACCGCGGTATTCCAAGGCAACATCAGCGACTACAATATCAGCTATAATGGCAACCACTTCGTGGTGAGCGACAAGGTTGCCAATCGTGGCGGCACCGATACTCTCACGAACATAGAGTACCTGAAGTTCGCCGATACCACGATCAGCACGAGCAGTCTTGCGGTGAGTCATTCTGCCCTTTCCGCCGGCGACTCGCTTCAGATGTCGGCCGACAGCGCCGGACACATTACGGGCGAGACGGTTCGCCACGCCGACGGCTCATCCGACGTCTACCTGTTCGGGATTGCCGGCAAGGATTACGCATCCGAGCATGATGTCACCAATGCCAGCGGCGTTACCGCGCTGATCGAACGCTTCTTTGCCGATGGCGATCTAGCCTTCAGGCAGGCGGTCAATAGCGACGGCTCGGTCTCCAGCGCCGGCTACGATGCCGCCGGTCATCTCACGGCGTTCGCAACGAAGTATGTCGATGGCTCGTTTGATCAACTCAATTTCAATACGTCGGGAGCTGAAACGGGCGAAACCATCCGGCATGCCGACGGCTCGCGCGACATCTATAGTTACGGCATCGTCGGCAAGGACTACACCTCCCAGCATACTGTCAACGATGCGTCGGGACACAGCGTGCTGATCGAAGACTATCGGACGGATGGATCGCTGACCCTGAAGCAGACCGTCGATGCCGGCGGCGTCAAGACGCTTGATCAATACGACAGCCTCGGTCACGTCGTCCAGGAAACGGTGACGCAGAAGGACGGGTCTTTCCTTCAGTCCAGTTACGCTCCGGACGGCTCCCTGACCGCCGACACTGCCCGTCACGCCGACGGCACCCGGAATGTCGATACCTACGATATCACCGGGCAGGCCTATTCGGCGCGACATGACGTGATGAACGCATCGGGACACAGGGTCTCGACCACCTTCGACAACAATGATGGGTCGCACACCATGACGGCCTATGCGTCGGGTGTTACATTGACCTCGACGGCGACGAACGACGTCATGAACAGCGCGGGTGGCGACACCTTCGTCTTCAAACAGGCATCCGGGCAAGACATCATCAATAATTTCAGGCCAGGAGACTCCGCGGGCCACGACGTCATTGAGGTCGCTTCGTCGGTCGCCGTCGACTTCGCCCATCTCTCGATCCACGTCGTCGGTCACGATACAGTCATCGACCTTGGCCACGACGCGTCCGTCACGTTGGCCGGCGTGATCATGCCGCTGACCGCACATGACGTGCTGATCGTGTAATCCGCGAGGACCTGACCGAAATGGCTTCGCCGGGATTCGCGGGCTGGCGCAGCGCCGTATAGAGCACGATGAGCTTGCCTTCTCGCCGTAATCTGCGAACACTCCCGGCCAAATTCGGTGAGGCCGAAACAGGGAGGCATGTCGTGAGTTCAGACTACAAAACCGGACTTCAACTACGTTCTTTGATCAAGAAAAGCGGCGAGCTCGAGATATCGCTGGTCAGCGTCCCGACGCCTGAGCCGTCCGCCGATGAAGTCGTGGTCCGGGTCGAGGCCTCGCCGATCAATCCGTCGGACCTCGGGCTTCTGATCGGCGCGGCCGACATGGCGACCGCCAAGGCGTCCGGCTCGACGGATGCGCCGGTGATTACCGCGCATGTGCCGGAGGCGGCGATGAAGGGCATGGCGGGACGGCTCGACGAATCGATGCCGGTCGGCAACGAGGGTGCCGGCGTGGTGGTCAAGACCGGGTCGTCCGACGCGGCCAGGGCCCTGATGGGCAAGACGGTCGCGATGATCGGCGGGGCGATGTACGCGCAGTACCGCACGATTCGCGCCCGGGATTGTCTGGTGCTGCCGGCGGGAACGACGCCTGCGGAAGGCGCCTCATGCTTCGTCAATCCCTTGACCGCGCTCGGCATGGTCGAAACCATGCGGCGCGAAGGCCACAAAGCCCTGGTGCATACCGCGGCCGCATCCAATCTGGGCCAGATGCTCAACAGGATCTGTCTCAAGGACGGCATCAGCCTCGTCAATATCGTCCGCAGCCCGCAGCAGGCGGACATCCTGCGCAAGATCGGCGCCAAACATATCTGCGATTCCACCGCGCTGACCTTCATGGATGATCTGACCAACGCGCTGGTGGAAACCGGCGCGACGCTGGCGTTCGATGCCATCGGCGGCGGCAGGCTCGCCGGCCAAATTCTCACCTGCATGGAGATATCAGCCAACAAGACCGCCAAGGTCTACAGCCGATATGGCTCGAGCGTGTACAAGCAGGCCTATATCTACGGCGCTCTCGATCCTCGTCCGATCGAGTTGAACCGGGCCTTCGGCATGGCCTGGGGGGTCGGCGGATGGCTGCTGTTTCCATTCCTGCAAAAAATCGGAGCCGCCGACGGCGAGAGGCTGCGCCAGCGGGTCGCCGCCGAACTCAAGACGACGTTTGCCAGCCATTACACGCAGGTGGTGTCGCTGCAGGAAGCGCTGCAGCTATCAAATGTCGCCGTCTACGCCAAACGCGCGACCGGCGAAAAATATCTGATCAATCCGAACAAGGCGGGGTAATGTTCGGAGACCCGCGCGCGGTCGAATGACCGACGCAGGCTTATTCTTGGCCGATCGATTATCGATTTACGGGAGTTGTCGAAGTATTTTTAAAAGAGAGGAAGATTTCGATGTCGACAGATCTGAAATATCTCGCTCTCACCGCCATTCTCACTGCCTCGCTGTGGATACCCTATGTGATCGCGCAGGTGCGGATCAACGGACCTCTGACGCCTCAGAACTATTCCGATCCCACCCCGCGGGCGCTGCCGTTGTGGGGCAAACGCGCCGACCGGACCTACATCAACGCGGTCGAGACCTTCGCGCCGTTTGCGGCGCTGGTGATCGTGGCTCATCTGGCCGGCAAAGCCGATGCGACGGCGTTCTGGGCCACCAGCTTTTTCTGGCTGCGGCTTGCCCACGCCGTGGTTTATCTGCTCGGCATTCCCTATGTGAGGACGCTGATCTTCACGCTCGGCTACGTGGCGATTGTCGGGATCTTCTGGGAAGTCATCAGATAATTGCGAACGCCTACGCGTGCGGCGTGAACCTTGCCGGAGCCAACCATGCTCGATCATGTGACGATCGGAACCAGCGATCTCGCCCGCGCGAGGGAGTTTTACGATCGCGCCTTGAAGCCGCTCGGCATCGAGCGGCTTTTCGCAGATGGCCAGACCGCCTGGGGATATGGCGCGGGCAACAGGGCGTTCTTCTGGATCGGCGCTCGCGATGCGGTGAAGACAGGCACGCACGTGGCCTTTATCGCGCCTGACCATGCGACCGTCGATGCCTTCCATGCGGCGGCCCTTGCCGCCGGCGGGCGGGACAATGGCGCGCCAGGCCTGCGGCCGCATTATCATCGCCATTATTACGGAGCCTTTGTGCTTGATCCGGATGGCCATAATATCGAGGCCGTATGCCGTCATTCACCCGAGCCTCAAGCTGCTGGCGCGCCGTGATGTCTCGGTTTTTTCCTGTCCTCGGGCTGTAGTGGGCCTAGCCACTACCCCCGGACAAACGAGAAAATCCTCGCCGGATCCACCAAGCGCCAATGCATGCACTTGCATCTTTTTCGAAAGGTGCCTAGGAAGTTGCGCGCGGAGCCGCGCCGCTAACCGAATTCAGCAGAGGATATCTCCATGCCCACCCCGTACAGCGTTGCCGTCGTCGTCGGCAGCCTTCGCAAAGAGAGCTTCTCCCTCAAGATCGCCACCGCGCTGGCGAAGCTTGCGCCCGATACGCTGACGCTCAACGTCGTCACCCTGCACGGCATTTCGTTTTTCAATCAGGATCTGGAAGCCGCACCCCCGGCGGATTGGGTGAAGTTTCGCGAGATGCTGCAGGCATCCGACGCGGTGCTGTTCGTCACGCCCGAATACAATCGTGCGATTTCAGGCGTATTGAAGAACGCGATCGACGTCGGATCCCGGCCGTACGGCAAAAGCTCTTTTAATGGCAAGCCGACCGGCATTATCAGCAATTCGCCGGGTCCACTTGGCGGCGTGAGCGCCGCCAAGACCCTGCAGAATGTCCTGCCGGGCATCTCGGGACCGATCATGCAGCAGCCGGAGATGTATCTGAACAACGTCGGCGACGCGTTTGATGATAAGGGCAGTCTCATCAAGGAATCGCTGCAGCAGGTGCTGAAGCAATACATTGACGCCTTTGCTGTCTTCGTCGAGAGACACCATAGATAGCCGGAACAGACGGCGGGTGTGAAGGGGGGGCTGCACCTTAGGATTCCATTAACCCGGCCGTCGCATCCTGTGAGTTATGGTCTCTCGCAGCCGCCTCAAATCCCTGCTCACCGGGCTTGCCCTCTATGCGATGGCAGCGGGGATGGTCGGCTATTTCGGCGTCAACGCCTATACCGGCAAGTATGGGCTGAATGCGCGCCAGGAGCTCGATCAGGAGATCATCGCGCTGACATCCGAGCTGGCGCGGCTGAAGCAGGAGCGTGCCAAGGGTGAGCAGCGTGTCTCGCTGCTGCGATCCGATCGGGTCGATCCGGATATGCTCGATGAACGCGCACGCTATCAGCTGGATTATGCCAATCCGCACGATCTGGTTCGGCTCACCAATCCGAACTGAGGTTGCCTTGGATTTGAGCTGATCCCATCCCGCTAATTTCAAAACACGCCGGAATCGGATTTCGAAAATTTCACGCCGCGTTGCACTGCGGCATAGCGAAATTTCCTTGGGGTCACGCAATCCTTTCACGGCGGTTTGAGTTGGGATAGAGAGGGCTAGCCACTCTCTCTCATCCGGAATTGCCATGGCCGCACCGAAAAAAAGCGTCGCTCAGGAAAAAAGCGGAGAAAAAACAGGAAACGGTGCCAGCAAGCCCTTGGAATTCACCAGAGATCAGGAGTTGAGCGCGCTGCGCGACATGCTCTTGATCCGGCGCTTTGAGGAAAAGGCCGGCCAGCTCTACGGCATGGGCGCGATCGGCGGCTTCTGCCATCTCTATATCGGCCAGGAAGCCATCGTTGTCGGGATGCAGATGGCCTTGAAATCGGGCGATCAGGTCATAACCGGATACCGCGACCACGGCCACATGCTGGCCTGCGGAATGGACGCCAGGGGCGTGATGGCCGAACTGACCGGCCGCCATGGCGGCTATTCCAAGGGCAAGGGCGGCTCCATGCACATGTTCAGCAAGGAGAAGAACTTCTTCGGCGGCCATGGCATCGTCGGCGCCCAGGTTTCGCTCGGCACCGGACTGGCCTTCGCCAATCGCTACCGTGGCAATGATCTTGTCAGCGTCGCCTATTTCGGCGACGGCGCCTCGAACCAGGGCCAGGTCTACGAGAGCTTCAACATGGCGGAGCTGTGGAAGCTGCCGGTGATCTACGTCATCGAGAACAATCGTTACGCGATGGGCACGTCGGTGACGCGTTCGTCCGCCCAGACCGATTTTTCCAAGCGCGGCATCTCCTTCAACATTCCGGGCGAGCAGGTCGACGGCATGGACGTCCGCGCGGTCAAGGCCGCGGGCGACAAGGCGGTCGCATGGTGCCGCGCCGGCAAGGGGCCTTTCATCCTGGAAATGCAGACCTACCGCTACCGCGGCCATTCGATGTCGGACCCGGCGAAATATCGCACCCGCGAGGAGGTCGACAAGGTACGGCACGATCAGGACCCGATCGAGCAGGTTCGCAACCGGTTGCTGGCGGCAAAGATGAGCGAGCAGGATTTGAAGGCCATCGACGCCGAAGTGCGCGAGATCGTCAATGCGGCCGCCGACTTCGCGCAGCACGACCCCGAGCCCGAACCGGCTGAACTCTACACCGATGTCTATCGCTGAGCGCGCAAAGCCTGAAGAGTAAATCTCTGGAGCCACTATGCCAATTCAAGTGCTGATGCCTGCGCTGTCGCCGACCATGGAGAAGGGCAACCTTGCAAAATGGCTGAAGAAGGAAGGCGAGACGATCAAGTCCGGCGATGTCATCGCCGAGATCGAGACCGACAAGGCGACGATGGAAGTCGAGGCCACCGATGAGGGCACCCTTGGCAAGATACTGATCCCCGAAGGCACCGCCGACGTTGCGGTCAACACCCCGATCGCGACCATTCTGGCCGACGGCGAGAGCGCAGCCGATCTCGGCAAGGAACCAGCCAAGGGGCCGGCTCCGAAATCGGCAGCTCCCGCTCCCGATGTCGCGGAGGAAGTTCAGGAGTCGCGCGCACCGGTCGGCGAAGGCGAGCCGGCGATCAGTGCGCCGCAGGCGCCCGCCGCGCCGAAAGCCGTCACTGAACCCGATCCCGAGGTGCCCGAAGGCACCGAGATGGTGACCATGACTATCCGTGAAGCGCTGCGCGACGCCATGGCCGAGGAGATGCGGCGCGACCCCGATGTTTTCATCATGGGTGAGGAAGTCGCGGAATATCAGGGCGCCTACAAGGTCAGTCAGGGTCTGCTGCAGGAATTCGGCGCCAGGCGCGTGATCGATACGCCGATCACCGAGCATGGCTTTGCCGGGATTGGCGTCGGCGCGGCGATGGCCGGGTTGAAGCCGATCGTGGAGTTCATGACCTTCAATTTCGCCATGCAGGCGATGGACCAGATCATCAACTCCGCGGCCAAGACGCTGTACATGTCCGGCGGCCAGATGGGCTGCTCGATCGTATTCCGTGGACCGAACGGCGCCGCCGCCCGCGTCGCCGCCCAGCACAGCCAGGATTACTCGGCCTGGTATTCGCAAGTCCCCGGCCTCAAGGTGATCGCGCCGTTTTCGGCCGCCGACTACAAGGGCCTGCTGAAAGCCGCGATCCGCGATCCCAATCCGGTGATCTTCCTCGAAAACGAAATGCTGTACGGCCATTCCGGCGAGGTGCCGAAGCTCGACGATTATGTGATTCCGATCGGCAAGGCGCGGATCGTCCGATCGGGCGGTCATGTCACCATCGTCTCGTGGTCGAACGGGATGTCCTATGCGCTGAAGGCCGCGGACGAGTTGGCCAAGGAAGGCATCGAGGCCGAAATCATCGACCTGCGCACGCTGCGCCCGATGGACACCGATACCATCGTCGCCTCGGTGAAGAAGACCGGCCGGGCCGTCACCGTGGAGGAAGGCTGGCAGCAAAACGGCGTCGGCGCCGAAATCGCCGCACGGATCATGGAGCACGCCTTCGATTATCTCGATGCGCCGGTGGCGCGGGTATCGGGCAAGGATGTGCCGATGCCCTATGCGGCCAACCTCGAAAAGCTCGCATTGCCGTCGGTGGCCGAGGTGGTCGCAGCCGCCAAAGCCGTTTGTTATCGCTAGACCCGGAATCGAGACGCGACCTGTGCCCGTTGAACCCTATCATTTCGAATTCATGGCCGAAGCCATCCGCGAGGCGGAGATCAGCATCTCCGAGGGCGGACTTCCGATCGGGGCGGTGCTGACGCGCGAAAGGAAGATCATCGCGCGGGGCTACAATCGCCGGGTGCAAGAGCAGAACGTCATTCTGCACGGCGAGATGTCATGCATGCGCAACGCCGGGTTGATCCCGTTTCATGACACCGTCATGTATACCACGTTGTCGCCCTGTTCGATGTGTGCGGGCGCGGTCGGGCTTTTCAAACTTTCGCTTCTCGTTATCGGCGAGTCCGTGACTTTCCCGGGAAGCAAGGACATCCTGACCCAATTGGGCGTTCCCTACATCGATCTCGAGGACGAAAGATCGATCAACATGATGAAATCATGGCGATCGGTTCCTGCTAACGAACGCCTTTGGCAAGGCGACATCGGCAATTGAGGCGGATCTTCGATTTTTCATCGGGTGGCGATGACACCCAAACGGTCTTTGGTTAGCTTCCCTGCGGATGGAAGATAACCAGCAAGAATATCCTGTGAGGTCATCATGCCGATCAACATTCTGATGCCCGCGCTGTCGCCGACGATGGAGAAGGGCAATCTTGCGAAATGGCTCAAGAAAGAGGGCGACAAGGTCAAGTCCGGCGATGTGATCGCGGAAATCGAGACCGACAAGGCGACCATGGAGGTCGAGGCGGTCGATGAAGGCACGCTGGCAAAGATCGTGGTGGCCGAAGGCACGCAGGATGTGCCGGTCAACGACGTGATCGCGGTTCTGGCCGGTGATGGCGAAGACGTGAAGGCGGCAGGCGCGGGGGCTGGTGCTGCGAAACCGGCTGCTGCCAGCGCTGAAAAAGTCACTGCTGCCGGTTCCCCCTCACCCCAACCCTCTCCCCCACGGGGAGAGGGAGCGCGCAGTGCCACCACCGACTCCGGGGCTGCACAAAAGGAAAAGGCTACCATTCCATCCGCTCCGCCGCCTTCACCTCTCCCCGGTGGGGAGAGGTCGCCGCCACCAAAGTCGGATATATCCGACTTTGGCACTAACAAGAGTCAAACTCGGCAACAGCCGAGTTTGATGGCGGCGGGTGAGGGGGCCAACGGCCACGCCCGCATCTTCTCCTCGCCGCTGGCCCGCCGCCTCGCCAGGGAAGCCGGCATCGAGCTTGCGCGCATCACCGGTTCCGGACCGCATGGCCGCGTGATCGCGCGCGATGTCGAGGAAGCCAAATCCGGCAAGGGGCTGAAGGCGCCCGCGGCCGCGCCCGCCGGCGCGCCATCGATCGCGCCCGGGGGTGCGGTTGCACCCGGGATGTCGGACAAGCAGATCCGCGCGCTGTTCGAAGACGGCAGCTACGAGGTAATCCCGCACGACGGCATGCGCCGCACGATTGCCCAGAGGCTGACCGCATCGGTGCAGACCGTTCCGCATTTCTATCTGACGATGGACTGCAACATCGGCAAGCTGGTCGAGGCCCGCGAGGAGATCAACGCCGCAGCACCGAAGGACAAGGACGGCAAGCCGGCCTACAAGCTTTCGGTCAATGACTTCGTCATCAAGGCGCTGGCGATCGCGCTGCAGCGGATTCCCAACGCCAATGTCAGCTGGACCGATGGCGGCATGCTGAAGCACAAGCATTCCGACGTCGGCGTGGCCGTTGCGATGCCCGGCGGCCTGATCACGCCGATCATCCGCAAGGCCGAGACCAAGCCGATCTCGGCGATCTCGGCCGAGATGAAGGATTTCGCAGCAAGGGCGCGGGCGCGCAAACTCAAGCCCGAGGAATATCAGGGCGGCACCACGGCGGTTTCCAACCTCGGCATGTATGGAATCAAGGATTTCACCGCCGTGATCAATCCGCCCCACGCCACCATCCTTGCGGTCGGCACCGGCGAGGAGCGCGCCATTGTGAAGCACGGCAAGATCGAGATCGCGCAGATCATGAGCGTGACGCTGTCCTGCGATCACCGCGCGGTAGATGGTGCGCTTGGCGCGGAGCTGATCGGGGCCTTCAAGATGCTGATCGAAAATCCGGTGATGATGGTGGTGTGAAATGCCGCTGGTACGGATTTCGTTGCAATATGCATAGGCCCAACGTCGTTCATCGGTAGCAAGGGCGATCATGCGGCTCGCGGGTTTTTTGATCCTGGCTTTTGTCGCCTCGGCCATCGCCGGCGTGCTGGCCTATGCGGCAGTATCGCTGCTGCCGGATTGGGATGACGGCGCCGGCCGTGGTCTCGGCGAGGCCTTCCGCGCGCTATCGATCGCGGTCTATCTGATCCTGAGCATTTTGCTCTACGGGTTGGCGCTCTGGCGCAAAGATCGAGAACACCATCTGAAGCGCGCGCTTTCCATTCTGTTGCTGGCGCCGCTGCTGGTCGTTGTCCTCGGCATCGTCAACAATGGCATTTACGGCATCCACTGGCTGCGGGAAGCCGTTGGCGCGGTGCAGATGTTCGTGCCGCTGTGGGCGGTTGCGCTGGTGCAATGGCTGATCCTGCATAGCTATCTGTCTCGGCAGACCGCGGCTGCGGAAGCTGCCTCCACAAACCATTGAAACGTCGCGCGCGCGGCACGACCACTGTTGTGAGCTAACGGGAGCCTGGTATGGCCGATACATCCTTCGACATCATCATCATCGGCTCCGGACCCGGCGGTTACGTCACGGCGATCCGCGCCGCGCAGCTCGGTTACAAGACCGCCATCGTCGAGAAATCCTATCTCGGCGGCATCTGCCTGAACTGGGGCTGTATCCCGACCAAGGCGCTGCTGCGTTCGGCGGAAATCTTTCATTATATGCAGCACGCCAAGGACTACGGGCTGTCGGCCGAGAAAATCTCGTTCGATCCGAAAGCCGTGGTGCAGCGCTCGCGCGGAGTGTCGAAACGCCTGAATGACGGCGTCGGCTTTCTCATGAAGAAGAACAAGGTGACGGTGATCTGGGGTGAGGCCGCGATCGACGCGCCCGGCAAGATCACCGTCAAGAAATCCGCAGCCGAGGCGCCGAAGGGCGCGCTGGGTGAGGGCGCCTATCAGGCCAAGCATATCATTCTGGCGACCGGCGCGCGGCCGCGCGTGCTGCCGGGGCTCGAGCCCGACAAGAAACTGATCTGGACTTATTTCGAGGCGATGGTGCCCCAGAAGATGCCGAAATCGCTGCTGGTGGTGGGCTCCGGCGCGATCGGCATCGAATTCGCGTCGTTCTTCCACACCATGGGCGCCGATGTGACTGTTGTCGAGGTGTTGCCGCAAATCCTTCCCGTCGAAGACGCCGAGATCGCGGGCCTCGCGCGCAAGCGGTTCGAGAAACAAGGCATCAAGATTCTCACCAGCACCAAAGTGACAAAACTCGAAAAGAAGAGCGACAGCGTGGTCGCCACCATCGACGACGGCAAGAAGCCGCAAACAGTCGAATTCGAACGGGTCATTTCAGCCGTCGGCGTGGTCGGCAATATCGAGAATCTCGGCCTGGAGAAACTCGGCGTCAAAACCGAGCGCGGCTGTGTCGTGATCGACGGTTACGGCAAGACCAGCGTGCCCGGCATCTACGCCATCGGCGACGTCGCGGGACCGCCGATGCTCGCCCACAAGGCCGAGCATGAAGGCGTGGTCTGCGTCGAAGCGATCAAAGGCCTGCATCCGCACCCGATGGACAAGAATTCCATTCCCGGCTGCACCTATTGCAATCCGCAAGTCGCCTCGGTCGGCCTCACCGAGGCCAAAGCAAAAGAAGGCGGCCGCGAGATTCGCGTCGGGCGCTTCCCGTTCGTCGGCAACGGCAAGGCGATCGCGCTCGGCGAGGATCAGGGACTGGTCAAGGTGATCTTCGACAAGAAGACCGGCCAACTACTCGGCGCACACATGATCGGCGCCGAGGTCACCGAACTGATCCAGGGTTACGTGGTCGCCATGAACCTCGAAACCACCGAAGAAGAGCTGATGCACACCGTGTTCCCGCACCCGACGCTGTCGGAGATGATGAAGGAAGCGGTGTTGGATGCTTATGGCCGCGTGCTGAATATCTAAAGACACGGGGCACGATCCGGTAAGCATTGCATCTTCGATCGGATATCCGATTTCATCGGAGGACAATTTACCCAAAGATTCCAATGTGATTTGGGTGGTCCAGTCCCCCTCTGCAAAAATATTCCGGTTCTCTTTTGACCCAAATCACTTCTACATCTCTAGCCATCCCGGCCCACACCGAGGGGCGTTTCGCGATCGTCACGAACGTAGGGCAGGGGATGCGATGGACGCGGGCGGCGCTGCTGACGAGAGCGCCATCCTTGCGGACGGCGAAGTCGTGTGGTCCTGACGCCTCAATGGTTGGCGTCAAGTCGGCGGAAGTATCCGCCGGCGACGGTGACAACAAAGCCCGATCACCGGGGAGAGTACGAAGGAAACCGTTAAAACCATCGCGTGCGGGAATGCCGGGTGTCCCGGTGCGACCGTGGTGACTAACGCGTGTGCTACTACACTTTGCGCACGCGGCTGCGGGTGCAACGGGCACCCGGCATTCCCCACGCCCTCCAAAGGGCGGAGAATTCAAGCACAACTCGGGACGTGTTTCGTCGCGAGAATGCGAACTCACATCCATAAATAGATGGTTGCCGTCGCGCAACGATCGTTGCGCGAATGCAACACTAAGTGAACATTTTAACCGTTATCCCAGCAGACCCTTGCGTGCGCCGCTTTTTAGCCACACCCCTCCATGAAATCATTCCTTCGTGGGCCGATGGCCACGGCGCCCGCGCAAGCGAAGGGAAATCGGGTCTTAAAGATCCGGGTTTTCAAGGCCACAAGAGACGGCTGGGGAAACAGGTTCGCGATGGACGCCAAGACCACCATCAAAAAGAGGTTGCCGAGCCGCCACGTGACCGAGGGCCCGGAACGGGCACCGCATCGCTCCTACCTTTACGCCATGGGCCTGACCACCCAGCAGATTCACCAGCCGTTCGTCGGCGTGGCCTCGTGCTGGAACGAGGCCGCCCCCTGCAATATCTCGCTGATGCGCCAGGCCCAGGCGGTCAAGAAGGGCGTCGCCTCCGCCGGCGGCACCCCCCGCGAATTCTGCACCATCACCGTAACCGACGGCATCGCCATGGGCCATGACGGCATGCGCTCGTCGCTGCCGTCGCGCGAATGCATCGCCAATTCCGTCGAACTGACCATCCGCGGCCATGCCTATGATGCGCTGGTCGGTCTGGCCGGTTGCGACAAGTCGCTGCCGGGGATGATGATGGCGATGGTCAGGCTCAACGTGCCGTCGATCTTCATCTATGGCGGTTCGATCCTTCCCGGCAATTTCCGCGGCCAGCAGGTCACGGTGCAGGACATGTTCGAGGCCGTCGGCAAGCATTCGGTCGGCGAGATGTCCGATGCCGACCTTGACGAAATCGAGCGGGTGGCGTGTCCGTCCGCCGGCGCGTGCGGCGCACAATTCACCGCCAACACCATGGCGACGGTATCCGAGGCCATTGGTCTTGCGCTGCCGTATTCGGCCGGAGCGCCTGCACCTTACGAGATCCGCGACGCGTTTTGCATGACCGCCGGCGAGAAGATCATGGAGTTGATCGCGGCCAATATCCGGCCGCGCGACATCGTCACCCGCCGGTCCCTGGAAAACGCGGCGGCTGTCGTCGCCGCCTCCGGCGGCTCTACCAATGCTGCACTGCACCTGCCGGCGATCGCGCATGAATGCGGCATCAAGTTCGATTTGTTCGACGTTGCTGAAATCTTCAAAAAGACTCCGTATGTCGCGGATTTGAAACCGGGTGGCCGTTATGTCGCCAAAGACATGTTCGAGGTTGGCGGCA
Organism: uncultured Pseudomonadota bacterium; assembly: GCA_963729395.1. Taxonomy (GTDB): domain Bacteria; phylum Pseudomonadota; class Alphaproteobacteria; order Rhizobiales; family Xanthobacteraceae; genus Bradyrhizobium. The sequence continues at coordinate 177,579 of CAVSOS010000018.1, forward strand.
TACCGCTTCTGATGAAGACGCTGCTCGACAACGGCCATTTGCACGGCGACTGCTTGACGGTCACCGGCCGGACGATCGCCGAAAACCTCAAAAGCGTGAAATGGAATCCGCACCAGGATGTGGTGCGATCCGCTGACAAGCCGATCACCGTCACCGGCGGTGTGGTCGGCCTGAAGGGGAATCTCGCGCCCGAGGGCGCGATCGTGAAGGTCGCGGGAATGTCGAAGCTGAAATTTACCGGACCTGCCCGCTGCTTCGATCGCGAAGAGGATGCCTTCGAGGCCGTCCAGCAAAAGACCTACAAAGAGGGCGAGGTCATCGTAATCCGCTATGAGGGACCGCGCGGCGGTCCCGGGATGCGCGAGATGCTCTCGACCACGGCAGCCCTGACCGGCCAGGGCATGGGCGGCAAGATCGCCCTCATCACCGACGGCCGGTTCTCAGGCGCGACCCGCGGCTTCTGTATCGGCCATGTCGGCCCGGAAGCGGCCATGGGCGGCCCGATCGCGCTGCTGCGGGACGGCGACATCATCGAAATCGACGCCGAGGCCGGGACACTTAACGTAAAGTTGACCGACGCGGAGCTGGCCGAACGTAAGACCAAATGGAAGGTGCGCGCGACCAATCATACATCAGGTGCGCTGTGGAAATATGCCCAGCAGGTTGGGCCGGCGGTGGATGGCGCCGTGACTCATCCGGGCGGGGCGCACGAGAAACAGTGTTATGCGGATATCTGAGCGTATCATTTTTGCGTTGATTTTAGGGACCACGTCGGTTGCGGTCCCGGCATCGGCTTTTGACGGGGCGCCGGCCAACCAGGATGCGACGATTCCGATGGTTGCGGCCCAGCCCGGCGCCGCCGCCGCAGCAGCCATCAAGAAAGCGGTGCCGACGTCGACGCCGGATACGTCGCTGACCTCGCTGCAATATGCGGCCGAGGGCGGTCATCCCATCGCGCAATGGAAATTGGGGCGAATGTACGCCAATGGCGACGGCGTCACCCAGGACGATCTGCGCGCCTTCGAATATTTCAGCCGGATCGCCAACGCCCATGCGGAAGACAGCCCGTCCGCCCCGCAATCGGCAATCGTCGCCAACGCCTTTGTCGCGCTGGGGCGGTATTACCTCAACGGCATTCCGAACTCGAAGATCAAGTCCGATCCGGAGCGGGCGAGGGAGATGTTCTCCTACGCGGCCTCGTATTTCGGCAATGCCGACGCGCAATATGATCTCGCCCGGCTCTACCTCAAGGGCGTCGGCACGTCGCGGGACGATTTCCGCTATGGCGCGCGCTGGCTCGGGCTTGCCGCCCAGAAGGGCCAGCACGAGGCGCAGGCCTTGCTCGGCCAGATGCTGTTCAACGGCGACCAGCTGCCGCGTCAGGCGGCACGCGGGCTGATGTGGCTGACGCTGGCGCGGGACAGCGCCTCGCCGGACGAAACCTGGATCAAGGACAGCTACAACAAGGCCATCAGCAAGGCATCCGAGGATGACCGCGCGATGGCGCTGCAGATGCTCGAGCACTGGGTGCAGGGCCGCAGGGACTGATCCGGGTAGACGAGAAACTGGCGGGCGTTGGTGGTTTCGGAGCTGTGGTTTTGGGCGGGGACGCGGCAGCGAGCGGCTTCGGCGGCTACGGGCCGGTTAGCCGGCGTCCAAAGCAGGCCAACGGACGGCGGTTCTACCCAGGTGCCGGGAACCCAATAATATCCGTCCCGGCTGTAGGCCCAGTAGCCCGGCGTCCAGATGTAGCCGGGCTCCGGAATGGCGGGCTGCTCATAAACCGGCAGCTCCGGCGGAGCGACCGTAATGACGAGGTCTTGGGCGCGGGAAACGATCGGTAGCGCCATCACGACCAGCGTCGGACAGAAGCCAACCGATGGACCTGTAACGTCTCATGTTTTTTACCCCAGCGTCAGCCTTAGTGTCACACCGCCGGCAGATCCAGATCGATCCAGACCGGCACGTGGTCCGACGGCTTTTCCCAGGCCCGCACGTAACTGTCGATTCCGACGCCGATGAGCCGGTCGCTGGCCTGCGGCGACAACAGCAGATGATCGATGCGCAGGCCGTGGTTTTTCTGCCAGGCGCCGGCCTGATAATCCCAGAAAGTGTATTGGCCGGGCGCGTCGGTGACGGCGCGCAGCGCATCGGTCAGTCCGAGGCCGAGCAGCGTTTGAAAGCTTTCGCGGGTGGTGGGCCGGAACAGGGCATCGTTGACCCAGGCTGCCGGATTGTAGACGTCCTCCGCCGCGGGAATGACGTTGAAATCTCCCGCCAGCACCAGCGGTTCTTCGGTCTTAAGTCGCTCCTTTGAATACTCAAGAAGCCGCGACATCCATTTGAGTTTGTAGGGATATTTTTCGGTTTCAGGCGGATTGCCGTTGGGCAGATAGAGGCAGGCGACCCGCAGCACGCCGTGCTTCAGCGTGACCACGCCCTCCAGAAACCGGGCATGGATATCGTCGTCGTCGCCGCCAAGCCGCGGCCGGGTTTCATCGAACGGCAGTTTTGACAGCAGCGCGACGCCATTGAAGGTCTTCTGGCCGTGGGTGACCACATTGTAGCCGAGCGCCTCGATGGCCTCCCGCGGAAAAGCCTCATCGACGCATTTGATTTCCTGCAGGCAGACGATGTCGGGCGAACAGTCCTTCAGCCAAGTCAGCAGATGATCGACCCGCTGCCGGATGGAATTGACGTTCCACGTCGCAATGCGCATCAGGAATAAAAATCTCTCAGATCGAAAAGCTGGTGCCGCAGCCGCAAGACGCGGTGGCGTTGGGGTTAACCACCCGGAACGACGCGCCGATCAGGTCGTCGACGAAATCGACCTCGGATCCGGCCAGGAACGGCACCGAGGCGGGGTCGACCAGTACCACCGCGCTGTCGCGCGCGATCACCAGGTCGTCCTCGGCCTGCGCGCGTTCGACGTCGAACTTGTATTGGAAGCCCGAGCAGCCGCCGCCCTCGACGCTGATGCGGAGCATGGCGCCATCGCCTTCGGTCTTGAGGATCTCCCCGATGCGGCGGGCGGCCCGCTCGCTGATGGTGACGGCTGTAGTCATGACGCGTCTCCGATAACCGGCTCCCATACCAAATTATCTGGTATCCGGCATCCAGCATAGTTAAGTGCGCCAAGCGCCGGAATCAAACCTTAAGGGGATTAATACACCGTGTCGGTCGGAATGGCTGCTCCTCGCTCGGCCTATGCCTGCGACCCCGATCGCAGCCGCGGACGGCTGTTCGCCGAGCCGCCGAGCAGGACCCGCAGCCCGTTTCGGCGCGATTGCGACCGGGTGATCCATTCCACCGCGTTTCGCCGCTTGAAGCACAAAACCCAGGTATTCGTGTTCCATGAGGGCGATCATTACCGCACCCGGCTGACACACTCGCTCGAAGTCGCGCAGATCGCCCGCGCGCTGGCCCGGCAACTCGGTCTCGACGAGGATCTCACGGAAACCCTGGCGTTGGCGCATGACCTCGGCCATCCGCCGTTTGGCCACGCCGGCGAGCGGGCGCTGGATGCCTGCCTGAAGGCCCATGGCGGCTTCGATCACAATGCTCAGACCTTGCGCGTCGTTACATCGCTGGAGCATCGCTACCCCGATTTCGACGGGCTCAACCTGACCTGGGAATCGCTGGAAGGCATCGTCAAGCACAACGGCCCGCTGACCGACCGCAGCGGAGCACGCACTGGGTCGCTACCGCGACCGTGGTATTCCCGTCGGCATTTCCGATTACATCCGACTTTATGATCTGGAGTTGTGGAGCTTTGCCTCGCTGGAGGCCCAGGTGGCCGCGATCGCCGACGACATCGCCTATGACGCCCACGACATCGACGACGGTTTGCGGGCCGGCCTGTTCAGGGTGGACGATCTCAAGGTCATGCCGCTCGCCGCGGAAATGATCGCTGATATCGCGAAGCGTTATCCCGGTCTCGATGACATCCGGCGCGGCGCCGAACTGGTGCGCGAGTTGATCTCGTATCTGATCGGCGCGGTGGTCTCGGAATCGCGCCGACGGCTGGAAGTCGCTCAACCGAAATCCGTCGACGATGTCCGCCATCAGGCAGCCGCGCTGATCGCGTTTTCAGCCGGAGGCGGCGCAGGCGGAAGCCGGCATCAAGGCCTTCCTCAAGCAGCGGATGTACCGGCATTCGCGGGTGATGCGGGTGATGGGCGATGCCGAACAGATCCTGTTTGACCTGTTCGAGCGCTATCAGAGCACACCGGGCGATCTGCCGGCTGAATGGCTGCCGCCGGCGGGGAGCCACTCGGAGACCGAGACCGTGCGCGCCCGGCGGATCGGCAACTTCATCGCCGGCATGACCGATCGTTTTGCCATGACCGAGCATCAAAGGCTTTTTGACTCGACCCCCGATTTACGTTAGGCGGCGGCCATGGTCGATAAAGCCTCTCCGCCGCATCTTTTCGCCAATGTGCTCGCCCGCGTCCATGCGGTTTGCGGCGCGCTCGCGGCCGAAGGCGGATGGCCTGCGGGCATCGACCTGTCACGTGTCGTGGTCGAGCCGCCCCGCGATGCCGCGCATGGCGACATGGCAACCAACGCCGCGATGGTGCTGGCCAAGGAGGCCAGGGCAAAACCACGCGATCTCGCCGAAGCAGATCGCGGCCAGGCTGCGTACGGACGATTTGATCGCCTCCGTCGATGTCGCAGGTCCCGGTTTCATCAATCTCACCCTGAAGGCGTCGGCCTGGTCGGACGCGTTGCGTACCGTATTGCGTGAGGGCGCTTCCTATGGACGCAGCGCGATCGGCGCGGCCGAGAAGGTCAACGTCGAATACGTTTCCGCCAATCCGACCGGGCCGATGCATGTCGGCCATTGCCGCGGGGCGGTGTTCGGCGATGCGCTGGCAAGCCTGCTGGCTTTCGCTGGCTATGATGTCGTCAGAGAATATTACATCAACGATGCCGGCGCCCAGGTCGATGTGCTCGCGCGCTCGGCATTCCTGCGCTACCGCGAGGCGTTAGGGGAAAACATCGGCGAGATACCGGAAGGGCTCTATCCCGGCGACTACCTGACGCCGGTCGGGCAGGCGCTCGCCGCTGAATACGGGGACCGGCTGCTGGCGGTGCCGGAAGCCAAATGGCTGCCGGCGGTGCGGGCCAAGGCCATTGCGATGATGATGGCCGAGATCAAGGGCGACCTTGCGGCGCTCAACATCAGGCACGACGTATTCTTCTCCGAACGGTCGCTGATCGAGAGCGGAAATAACCGCGTCACCGAGACTATCGATTATCTGCGCTCGAAAGGCGACATTTATGAGGGCCGTCTGCCGCCGCCCAAGGGCGGTCCGGTCGAGGACTACGAAGATCGCGAGCAGACATTGTTTCGCGCCACCGCCTTTGGCGATGACGTCGACCGGCCGCTGATCAAGTCGGACGGTTCCTACACTTATTTTGCATCCGATATCGCGTATCATCGGGACAAGTTCGAGCGTGGCTTCAGTAACCTGATCGACGTGTTCGGCGCCGATCACGGCGGCTACATCAAGCGCATGCAGGCTGCCGTGAAGGCCATCTCCGCCGGCGGGGCAACGCTCGACGTGAAGGTGGTTCAGCTGGTCCGGCTGCTGCGCAACGGTGAACCCGTGAAGATGTCGAAACGCGCCGGCGAATTCATCACGCTGCGCGAGGTGGTCGACGAGGTCGGCAGGGATGCCGTCCGGTTCATGATGCTGTTCCGCAAGAATGACGCGGTGCTGGATTTCGACCTTGCCAAGGTGATCGAGCAGTCGCGCGAGAATCCGGTATTCTACGTGCAGTACGGCCATGCCCGCGGCCATTCCGTGTTCCGCAATGCGCGCGAGGTGATCCCGGACCTGCCGGAGGAGGAGGGCGCCCGGGCGGTGTTCCTCGGCGACGCGGCGGTGGGGCGGCTGACCGACCCCGCGGAACTGGACCTGCTGCGGCGGCTGGCGCTCTACCCCCGGATGATGGAGGCCGCGGCGGCGGCACATGAGCCACACCGAATCGCCTTTTACCTGTATGATCTCGCCAGCGAGTTTCATGCGCTGTGGACCAGGGGGCGCGACTTGCCCTATTTACGCTTCATTATAACTAATGATGCAGAGATCACCAAGGCGCGGCTGGCCATGGTCCAGGGCGTCGTCTCGGTTCTGGCATCTGGGCTCGCCGTTCTCGGCGTTCACGCTCCGGACGAGATGCGGTAGACAGGGGGCTAAGGCCGCTCACATGGGGATCTGTGAGGGCATCTGGCAGGGGCTGGCTCGTTTGTAAGGGCGGGTTGGCGGCTTTCCCGAAGGGGACGCATCATCACGATGACTGATCGATATCAGGACAGACCTTTTCCCGCGGACGACGACTATCATCGCGGCGATGATCTTCATGCGTCCGCAAAGGGCGAGAGCGACCCGCTGGCGGAGCTAGCGCGCCTGATCGGGCAGACCGATCCGTTCGCCACCATGGGCCGCGCCAATCAGCCGGTGCAGCCACGCGGCGTGCGCGATCAGTATGAACTCCCGGCAGTGCCGGATGATGCGTTGGCGGATGACGATGGCGTTTCCGCCGGTCCACCGCCCTGGATGCAGCGCGTGGCGCGGCAGGAAGCCCCGCCGCAGGATTACCCGAGCGCGGTGCATCCGCTGCAGCGTTACGCGGCCGCGCATCCTGCGCCTGAGCCGGACTACCACCAGGCGCCGCCCTTCGCCGACGAAGCCGATCAAGAATCCGATCCGTCGCGTTATGATGATGCGCTTTACGGCCAGCTGGATTTAGATGCGCAGGAAATCCCGCACGCTCAGGCCTATTCGGATGATCCCTACGCCTACCAGGACGACTATGCCGAGGCCGCCGAAGAGCCGGTCCAGAAGCGCCGCGGCGGCATGGTCACGGTCGTGGTCGTTGTTGCGCTGGCAGTATTGGGAACGGGGGCAGCATTTGCCTATCGGACCTATGTCGGATCGCCCCGCAGCGGCGAACCGCCGATCATCAAGGCGGATACCGGCCCGACCAAGATTGTGCCCGCGCCCGCCGATGCCAGCACCAAAGTGCCCGACCGCTTGGCGGCGGGCGATGGCACCGAGAAGATCGTCCCGCGCGAGGAGGCGCCGGTCGATGTCAAGGCCCAGCCCGCGCCGCGCATGGTGTTTCCGCCGCTCAACCAGAATGCCAATCCGCCGACCGTGGCGAGCGTGACTCCGAGCGGCCCACCGCCGGTCAACGCCGGAAATGGCACGATGCCGAACAACGAGCCGCGAAGGATCCGGACCCTTTCCGTTCGAGGCGACCAGCCTGACGGCGCCGCAGTTCCGGCGACGACGCCGCAACCTTCGGCGGCAAAATCGGCGGCGGCTGCGCGAGCGGCTGCTCCACGAAATCCGCCGGTGCCAGCGGCGGCTGCCAATGCGAATGCCTCGACTGCCAACGCGCCAATGTCGCTGTCGCCGCAGGCCGGCCAACCGGCGCCCGCCGCCTATGCGCGTACCCGGGTCGCCACTAACACCCCGGCGCAAATCGCCCCCAGCGGCGGCGGAGGCAGCGGCGGCTATCTGGTCCAGGTCTCTTCGCAGAAGAATGAGGCCGATGCGCAGACCTCTTATCGGGTCCTGCAGGGCAAGTATCCGGCGGTGCTGGGGTCGCGCAGCCCCGTGATCAAGCGCGCCGATCTTGGCGACAAAGGAGTTTACTATCGCGCCATGGTCGGCCCGTTCGGCTCGCGCGAAGAAGCCCTGCAGCTCTGCGGCAGCCTCGAAACTGCCGGCGGAAAGTGCGTCGTCCAAAGGAATTAACGGCCGTTTCCTTGACCCTAATGCCGTCAACGGGCTAATCGCCCAGGATGAACACGCGGGCATTCATCACAGGCGTATCCGGACCGGAATTGAACGCCGCCGAGCGTGAATTCATCCGTTCGGAACGGCCGTGGGGATTTATTCTTTTCAGGCGGAATATTGAAACGCCTGCGCAAGTATCTTTGCTTGTTCGTGAATTGCGGGAATTGATCAATGACCCGGAGGCGCCGGTTCTGATCGATCAGGAGGGCGGCCGGGTGCAGCGCTTCGGCCCGCCGCACTGGCCGATCTATCCGCCGGGGGCCGTCTTTGGCACGCTTTACGACATCGATCGCGCACTCGGCCTGTCCGCAGCCCGGTTAAGCGCGCGGCTGATCGCCGCCGACCTCATCGAGATCGGCGTTACGGTAGACTGCCTGCCGTTGGCGGACGTGCCGGTTCCCGGCGCCGACGGGGTAATCGGCAACCGCGCTTACGGAACCGAGCCGCAAAAGGTTGCGGCGATCGCGCGCGCAGTGACGGAAGGACTGGAACAGGGCGGCATTTTACCGGTTCTTAAGCATATTCCGGGGCATGGCCGAGCCACTGCGGATACCCATTTCAGGCTTCCGGTGGTCGATACGCCTCGCGAGGAGCTTGAAAGGGTCGATTTCGCCGCGTTTCGAGCGCTGGCGGACCTGCCGATGGCGATGACCGCACATGTTGTGTTTAGCGCACTGGACCCCGCCCATCCGGCGACGACTTCTGCGACAATCATCGAACAGGTGATTCGCGGCGTGATCGGCTTCCAAGGTTTGTTGATGAGTGATGACGTGTCCATGAACGCGCTGGCGGGATCGATTGCCGAGCGGACCCGAGCCATCATCGCCGCCGGCTGTGACATGGTTCTGCATTGCAACGGCAAGCTCGACGAAATGCGCGAAGTCGCGGCCGAGACGCCGGAATTGTCGGGCAAGGCGCTGCAGCGCGCCAGGATGGCGCTGGCGTCGCGCAAGCCTCCGCAGCCGTTCGATCGGTTGGCGGCACGGGCTGAGTTGGATGCTTTGATTGATCGGGCAGGATTGGCAGGCGCATGAGCGCGGAAATTCTATCGTTCGAGACCGGACGTCCGGCCGAAATCGCGGACGGCGAGCCGTCGCTGGTCGTCGATGTCGAGGGCTATGAGGGCCCGCTCGACCTGTTGCTGGCGCTGGCCCGGCAGCAGAAGGTCGATTTGGCCAAGATTTCCATTCTGGCGCTGGCCGATCAGTACCTCGTCTTCATCGAGGCGGCCCGGAAGATTCGGCTCGAGCTCGCCGCCGACTATCTGGTGATGGCGGCATGGCTCGCCTATCCTGAAATCGCGGCTGCTGCTGCCCGAGCCCGCCACGGCGGACGGCCCCAGCGCCGAGGAAATGGCGACAGCGCTGGCCAACCGGCTGCGCCGGCTTGAGGCCATTCGCGAAGCCTCGAACCGGCTGATGAACCGCCCGCAATTGCAGCGCGACATTTTTCCGCGTGGCAATCCGGAAACCATCGCCGAGGTCAAGCATCCCAAATTCACCGCAACGCTGTTCGATCTCCTGACCGCCTATGCCGCGCAGCGCCAGCAGCGGGTGCTGGCGACGGTGCATCTGGCGAAACGCACGGTGTGGTCGCTGTCCGAGGCAAGAGCCTCGCTCGAACGCCTGGTCGGAATGGCCGAGGACTGGAGCCGCCTCGACCAGTACCTGATCGCCTACGTCGTCGACCCCTCGCAAAAGGCCACCGTTTTCGCGTCCAGCTTTGCTGCCGCGCTGGAAATGGTCAGGGAAGGCGAGATGGAGCTGCACCAGAAAGAGGCGTTTGCGCCGCTGTATTTTCGAAAGCGTTCGCCGCAATCAGTACCTGACGCGATGACCGCGCCGGATCTGCCGGCCGAGTAAGTGGAAGAAGGAGACCTTGCCATGGCAAGCCTGGCGGAAAAGCGCATAGCGGATGTCGAGGAGCGTTCGGTAGATCCGGAAGCGCGGCCCGAGGAATTGCGGCTGCTGGAAGCGCTGTTGTTTGCCTCGACCGAGCCGCTCGATCAGGCCACGCTGGCAAAGCGCATGCCCGATGGCGTCGATATCAAGGTTGCGCTCGCGCAACTGCAGGCGGATTACGCCTCGCGTGGCGTCAATCTGGTGCGCGTCGCCAATAAATGGAGCTTCCGCACCGCAGGCGATTTGTCATGGCTGATGACGCGGGAGAGCACCGAGACGCGGCGGCTGTCGCGCGCGGCCATCGAGATGCTCGCGATCATCGCCTATCATCAGCCGGTCACCCGTGCCGAGATCGAGGAAATTCGCGGCGTGATCACCTCCAAAGGCACGTTGGATGTGTTGCTGGAGACCGGGTGGATTCGCCCGCGCGGCCGTCGCAAGACACCCGGCCGCCCGCTGACCTTCGGAACCACGGAAGCCTTCCTGTCGCAGTTCAGCCTCGAGGCGCTGAGCGATCTGCCGGGCCTGGAAGAACTGAAGGGGACGGGCCTGCTGGATTCGCGGCTGCCCTCCGGCTTCAGCGTTCCGGCACCGTCGGACGATCCGGCCTTGCGCGATGACGAGGACCCGCTGGAGATCGGCGATCTGGAACTTGCGCTGGCGCCAGTCGCGGACCCGGAAACCGGGGAAGCAGGCTAGTTTCGAACCTGCATCGGCATTGTTGGCGACCCAAGGGGACGCCGATTAACGCTAGGCCGCTAACCGCGATTTGACGCGGCTTAAGTCCTTGTTTTTGACACCTCCTGAGCCTACTTTCCGGGAAGGATCAGGCCGGGTCGCCGGCCTTGCGTGTTTGGAGGGTTGCGGGATGGGTTCGCTTAGCATTTGGCACTGGATCGTCGTGATCGCAGTCGTCCTGCTGTTGTTCGGTCGTGGCAAGATTTCAGACCTGATGGGCGATGTCGCACAGGGCATCAAGGCCTTTAAGAAGGGCATGCAGGACGATGACAAGACTGCAGAAAAGCCCGAGCCCGTGAAGGCGATCGACCATAACGCAACGCCGTCCGCGGCGGCGCGGTCGGATGTCGGCAGCAAGGCTGTCTAAGCCAAGGGCTGTCTGAGCAAAGGGACTTGCGGCAGCAGGCTTGCGACCAGGCCGGAAGGAGACGCGGGGCGGCCCAAATCGTGTTTGATGGTTGGGTAAAATCGCCTCGCGCGAGCGGAATTTTTCATGTTCGACATCGGGTGGAGTGAATTTGTCGTCATCGCGGTTGTCGCGCTGATCGCCATCGGCCCGAAGGAATTGCCGGGCGTGCTGCGCATGGTCGGGCAGTGGATGGGCAAGGCGCGGAAGATGGCCGCCGAATTCCAGGGCCAGTTCCAGGAAGCGATGCGGGAGGCCGAAATGGCCGACCTCAAAAAGAGCTTCGACGAGGTCAGGGAGGCCGCGTCCGGCTTCACCGGCGGCAACATCATGTCCTCCCTGCAAAAGGACGTCAGCGAATCGCTTCGGATCGATGATTTGGACAAGCCGGCGATATCAACGGATACGCCGGCGAACTCGACCGATACGCCGGCGATATCGAACACCGATACACCGGCGGTAGCGGAAACGGTCACGCCCGCGATCGACCTGCCGGCTATTCCGACAACACCCGAGGCGCCCACGCCGGCAACATTCGCCGAAGCTGACGCCCATGCGGCTGCGACGGAGCCTGTCGCCAAGGACGCCAAAGCGTCATGAGCGCCGAAGATATCGAGGCCAGTAAAGCGCCGCTGATGGATCACCTGATCGAGCTGCGCTCGCGGCTGATCAAGGCGCTGCTGGCGTTCGGCGTCGCCTTTATCTTCTGCTTCTTTTTCGCCAAGCAGATCTACAACGTGCTGGTGTGGCCTTATGTATGGGTCGCGGGCGCGGAAAACGCCAAATTCATCTACACCGCGCTCTTGGAATATTTCCTGACCCAGTTGAAGCTGGCGCTGTTCGGCGCCGGTTTTATCTCGTTCCCGATCGTGGCCGCACAGATCTATAAATTCGTGGCGCCCGGCCTCTACAAGCACGAGCGCGGCGCCTTCCTGCCGTATCTGATCGCAACCCCGTTTTTCTTCGTGATGGGATCGATGCTGGTCTACTTCGTGGTCATGCCGATGCTGTCGCGGTTCTCGCTCGGCATGCAGCAGGCGGGCGGCGCCGGGACCGCGCAAATCCAGTTGCTGCCGAAGGTCGGTGAATATCTGTCGCTGATGATGTCGCTGATCTTCGCTTTCGGGATCGCCTTCCAGCTTCCGGTGATCCTGACGCTGCTCGGGCGGATTGGCCTCATCACCTCGAAACAGTTGAGCGAGAAACGCCGCTATTTCATCGTGGTCGCCTTCATCATCGCCGCGGTGTTGACGCCGCCCGATGTGCTCAGCCAGGCCTCGCTCGCGGTGCCCTTGCTGGCGCTGTATGAAGGTTCGATCATCGCCGTGCGCATCGTGGAGAAGCGGGCCGCCACCGCCAAGACCGCGGCGACACCGCCATCCGCCGCCCCGCCGCCGCCGGCCGCCAATCCGGCCGAGTAGGGCGCGCTCGCTGCATATACGAGCGTCATCCTGAGGTGCGCGCTCTTGCGCGCCTCGAAGGATGGGCCACTGGCACGTGTGGCCGCATCCTTCGAGGCTCGCCGAAGTGGGCTCGCACCTCAGGATGACGATTTACCGCTCCAATTCGTCGTGCCCGGGCTTGACCCGGGCATCCACGACTTGTTCTAAGGCAGCAAAGACGTGGATGGCCGGGACTAGCCCGGCCATGACGGGAAATTGGCTCATGCACGACATCAAATCGATCCGCGACAACCCCGATGCCTTTGACGCCGCGCTGAAGCGGCGGGGGTTGGAGCCGTTGTCGGCGTCGTTGCTGGGGATCGACGAGAAGCGCCGCGCCGCGATCCTGGCGTCGGAGCAGGCACAGGCGCGGCGCAATTCGGCCTCGAAGGAAATCGGCGACGCCAAGAAGGCCGGGGATGACGCGCGCGCCGCCGCGCTCATGGCCGAGGTGGCCGAACTCAAGACCACCATGCCGCAGCTCGAAGCCGCGGCCAAAGCGGCGGACGAAGAACTCGCCAGGGAATTGGCTGCGATTCCGAATCTTCCGCTCGACGAAGTCCCCGAGGGTGCCGACGAGCATGGCAATGTGCAGCGTCATGTGTTCGGCGCGGTGCGCAACTACGCGTTCGCGCCAAAGCCGCATTTCGATCTCGGCGAGGCCATCGGCTTCATGGATTTCGAAGCCGCGGCGAAATTATCCGGCGCGCGGTTTGTCGTGCTGAAGAAAGGCTTGGCGCGACTGGAGCGCGCGATCGGGCAGTTCATGCTGGATCTGCATACCAATGAGCATGGCTATATCGAGATCAATCCGCCGTTGCTGGTGCGCGACGATGTAATGTTCGGGACTGGGCAGTTGCCGAAATTCCGAGGATGATCAATTCTGCGACAATCGCGGGCGGACGATGCTCGCCACAATTTGGCGACGGTCTTGTTAACGCGATGCAAGAGAACATGCTTTGGCTCATCCCCACCGCCGAAGTGCCTCTGACAAATCTCGTGCGCGAATCCATCCTCGACGAGAAGGAATTGCCGATGCGGCTGACGGCGTTGACGCCGTGCTTTCGCGCCGAGGCGGGGGCGGCCGGGCGCGATACCCGCGGCATGATCCGCCAGCACCAATTCACGAAAGTCGAACTGGTCTCGATCACGACGCCCGAGAACAGCACGGACGAGCATGAACGCATGCTGGCCTGCGCCGAGGAGGTGCTGCGGCGGCTCGATCTGCATTACCGGGTGATGACGCTGTGCACCGGCGACATGGGCTTTGCCGCGCAGAAAACCTACGACATCGAGGTCTGGATGCCGGGCCAAGGGCGAGGGCGGCGCCTATCGCGAAATCTCCAGCTGTTCGGTCTGCGGCGATTTCCAGGCCCGCCGCATGGACGCGCGCTATCGCGGACCCGACGGCAAGCCGCGTTTCGTGCACACGTTGAACGGCTCCGGCACCGCGGTCGGCCGCGCGCTGATCGCGGTCATGGAAACCTACCAGCAGGAAGATGGCTCGATCGCCGTGCCCCAAGTGCTGCAGCCCTATATGGGCGGCCTGAAGGTGATCGAGAAAGACCGATCCTGACTGCAATTTATTCAACCGGGCCCGCGTTCGATGTTGCGAAGGCGGGGCGGCCCGCTATCTTGGTTTCTGCCCGGGCAATTGCGTCCTGGCAAGCGAAGATCAAAATGGCCCTGCATCGCGACATCTATTGGGTCGGCAAGCAATGGGCCGTCACCGGCTACGGCATTCAGGCCTGTGACCAGAAGCAGAAGGGCCAATTCGATATCGAGGCTTCCCGATTATGGGTAGACGGTGTGCTGGAAAGCCTGCGCGCCGAGCCGTGGCTCAATCACGAGGATTTTGAAAAAGCGCTCGCCGCCGCCCGCAAGCACTATCCGGAGCCGCCCCGAAAGGCAGCCGCGCTTGTCGAGAGTGTTTCCCGGCTGCCTGAGAGCCCTTCGGTTGAGCCGCCAAAACCGGCGCTGCAACAGTTTGACCTGCGAATCGAGGGCGGGTCGGCCAAATTCCTGCCGCTGTGGCGCATTCGCCTTCGATAACTGCGCTTGATTTGCTGGGTTTGCGTCAGCGGCGATAGCCCGATAAGACGACACGCTCAATTGACCGAAATGGGCCCCTGACGAATGCGAATTCTCTGCACCAACGACGACGGCATCCATGCGCCGGGCCTGAAGATCGTCGAGAAGATCGCCCGCGCGCTGTCCGACGATGTTTGGGTGGTGGCGCCGGAACTCGATCAATCCGGCGTCTCGCATTCGCTGTCGCTGAACGACCCGTTGCGGTTGCGCGAAGTCGGGCCGCGTCATTTCGCGGTGCGGGGCACGCCGACCGATTGCGTCATCATGGGCGCGCGCCACATCCTCGGCGAAACCATGCCGGATCTCGTGCTGTCCGGCGTCAACAAGGGCCGCAACGTCGCCGAGGACGTGGTCTATTCCGGCACCATCGCCGGCGCCCTGGAAGGCACCATTCTGGGGATCCCGTCCTTCGCGCTGTCGCAGGAATTCAGCATGGAGACCCGCCACGCGCCGTTGTGGGAGACCGCGCTGAAATTCGGCCCCGAGATCCTGCGCAAGGTGATCGCCGCCGGCGTGCCCAAGAACACCGTGATCAATGTCAATTTTCCCTCCTGCGGGCCCGAGGACGTCGCGGGCGTACGGCGTGACGCGGCAGGGCAAGCGCAATCTCGGCTTTCTGAAAATCGACGAGCGCCGCGACGGCCGCGGCAATCCGTATTTCTGGATCGGGTTCGAGCGCCTCGCGCAAACCGACGTGCCCGCGGAAGGCACCGATCTGGCCGCGCTGGCCGGCGCGCTACGTTTCGGTGACGCCGCTGCGGCTCGACCGCACCGACGATGAGTTTTCGCAGGCGCTGACGGCGACGCTGAAGTAGGACGTCTGCCCGAACGAGCGATGACCTGTCGTTAGCCTAAACCGCCGCGCTCTTCAGCGCAGCGTCGATCATCCGCGCCAGGGTTTCGAGCTGGAAGGGCTTTTGCAGCGCGGGGCGGTCGCGGTACTGCTCGGGAAGACCCGACGAGCCATAGCCGGTTGCGAAGATGAACGGGCGGTTGCGCGCCTTGATCAATTCGGCGACCGGCGAAATCACCTTGCCGTTGACGTTGACGTCGAGAATGGCGAGGTCGAACTCGGCGGATTGCGCGAGCCTGATCGCCTCGTTGATTTCGCCGGCCTCCGCCGCGATGCGGTAGCCCAGCTCCTCCAGCATGTCGGCGACCATCATCCTGATCATGACCTCGTCCTCGACGAGGAACACAGAACCGCCCGGCGGCCGCGTTGCAGTCATGATGATCTGTCCTTGCCCGTCCCCGAATCGAGGTTCGCAAATAACGCCAACCGGCGCAATCGTCAACGTGAGCGCGAGTCCAGTTTCCCGCGATCGACCGGTTGCGCCGCCTCGGCCATCGGGCGTGGAGCCGGTTCGCTCAACGCCAGGGTGCATGCTCGGGTTCCATAGCGGGAACGCCGTATTGGAGCACAAGTTATTCCTTAACCGGACAGCCCATATTGCATCCATCGGTTCAACCGTGGGCGCGCTAGACTGGCCCGATCAAGCGGATTTGAAGAGATGGCCATGCCCACCAGCCAGAATCCGCCGGAAAAGATGATGTTTCAGCTCAGCCTGCGGCGGCGCGGGATCAGCGATCAGGCCGTGCTGCGCGCCATGGAAGAGATGCCGCGCGAGATTTTCGTCGAGGCGGCCGACCGCGCCGATGCCTACCGCGACAGCGCGCTCGGCATCGCCTGCGGACAGACCATCAGCCAGCCCTTCGTGGTGGCTTACATGACCGAGCAGCTGCAGCTGCAGAAGCAGCACCGCGTGCTGGAGATCGGCACCGGCTCCGGATACCAGGCCGCCATCCTGTCGCGGCTTGCCGGCCAAGTCCTGACGATCGAGCGTTACCGGACGCTGGCCGACACGTGCCCGGGCGCGGCTGGAAAAGCTCGGCTGCGACAATGTCGAGGTGATGCTGGGGGACGGCTTCGACATCCCGGCCGGTGCCGGCACTTTCGACCGCATCATCGTCACCGCGGCGATGGAGCAGATTCCCGAGGCGCTGACGGAGCGGCTCGAGCCGGGCGGCATCCTGATCGCGCCGGTCGGGCCGCACAGGGGACCCAGACCCTGGTCCGCTTGATCAGGACCGACGCCGGCTTCGAGCGCAAGGAGCTCGTCGACGTGCGTTTCGTGCCGGCGCTGCCCGGCATCGCCCGCGAACTTTGAAAGTCCGGATCGGCTGTCCCGCCAACATCTTATTCGCAGGGTTAAGCGGTTGTTTACTCGGCGACGTGTTTACTCAAAACAGTATTTTGTTGCGTACGAGTGAGTAACCATGTCCCGTGTCGTCGAGTTGCTTTGCTCGCGCCGCGTGCCGCAGGTCGCGGTGCTGGCGCTGATGTCGATCGGTTTTGCCGGCTGCAGCGCCGACATGTCGACGCGTCTCTCGCAGAATTCCTTTTCCAATCCCTTTGCCTCCCGACCTGAAGCCACGGGCTCGGTGCCGACGCCCACGGTCGAGCGCCGCGAACTTCCGCAATATTCCCGTCCGCAGATCAGCGCAGTATCAGTCGCAGGCCCTGCCGCCGCCGATCGCCGCGCCGCAGTCTTATCCGACCGGCGGTGGCGTGTCCGGAGGAGGGCGCGGCCTGGCCTCCTATGCTCCGCCCGCCCATCCGATCGAGGCCACCGGCAGTGTTGCGCCGCGCTCGGTGGCGGCGCGCGCGGCCCGGCCAGGGCGGCACCACGATCATCGTCGGCACCAGCGACACGCTCGAAATACTGGCGCGCCGCTACAACGTTTCGCCCGCCGCGATCCTGCAGGCCAATGGCTACAAGGGGCCGCGCGCCTTGTCGCCGGGTCAGCAGCTGATCATTCCGCATCCGACCGCGTCGGCTGCCGCGCAGCTCCCGCGCTTGCCGCGCCGGCGAGCAAGCCCGTTGCCGTCGCGAGCGCTGCGCCGTCGATTCATGTCGTCAATCACGGCGACACCTTGCTCAGCATCGCGCGCCGCAATCATGTCTCGGTCGCCGAACTGGCGAGGGCCAACGACACTCGAGCCGCCGACCAAACTCAAGCTCGGCATGAAGCTCACCGTGCCGGGGCGAAGGCCGCCGCGGCAGCGCCGGTTGTCGCAGCCGGCGGCGGTTGCGGCCGCCCAGCCTGCGGCTGCGCCGGCGCCGCCGGCGACCAGGATGGCCGCGGTGACAGCCGGATCCGCCGCAGACGGCGCGATCTGGCCCAGGCCACCAGCAACGGTCGAGGACACGCCTGCCGCTGAAACGCCGGTCAAGGCCAGCCGAGGCAACCGGCGCGCTGCCGACCTTCCGCTGGCCGGTGCGCGGCAAGGTGATCACCAGCCTACGGCGCCAAGACCAACGGCAAGGCCAACGACGGCATCAATCTGGCGGTGCCCGAGGGCACGCCGGTCAAGGCGGCCGAGGATGGCGTCGTTGCCTATTCCGGCAACGAGCTCAAGGGCTATGGCAATCTGGTTCTGATCCGGCACGCCAACGGTTACGTCACCGCCTATGCCCATGCGAGCGAACTGCTGGTGAAGCGCGGCGACACCATCAAGCGCGGCCAGGTCATTGCCAAATCGGGTCAGTCGGGCGAGGTGGGATCGCCGCAACTCCACTTCGAGATCCGCAAGGGATCGTCGCCGGTCGACCCGCTTCAATTCCTCAACGGGGCGTAAGCTCAGGTTATTTCCTGATAGGCCAGCGGGACGTCATTCAGTGCCCCATGCGTCATCGCCCGCGAAAGCGGGCGATCCGTATTCCAGAGTACCGGTGATTGAATCAGCAGGGCTGCGGCGTACTGGATACCCGCTTTCGCGGATATGACAGATGACGTTGAAGGAGCGCAGTGCGCTCTCCTGCCTTATCTAACGGCGCCTATTTCTCCTTGATCCGCACGCCCAGCCGGCCCGCCAATTCCTGCGTGAACTGCCAGGCGACGCGTCCCGAGCGCGAGCCGCGCGTGGTCGACCATTCCAGCGCTTCGCGCTCAAGCTCGTCTTCGGCGAGCTTGATGCCGAAATGGCTGCAATAGCCCTTCACCATCGCCAGGTATTCGTCCTGGCTGCAGCGGTGAAAGCCGAGCCACAATCCGAAGCGGTCCGACAGCGAGACTTTTTCCTCGACCGCTTCGCCGGGATTGATCGCGGTCGAGCGTTCGTTCTCGATCATCTCGCGCGCCAGCAGATGCCGGCGGTTGGAGGTCGCATACAGGATCACATTGTCGGGACGGCCCTCGATGCCGCCTTCCAGCACCGCCTTCAGCGATTTGTAGGAGGCGTCATTGCCGTCGAACGACAGGTCGTCGCAGAACACGATGAAATGGAAATCCGAACTGCGAAGCAGATCCATCAGCGCCGGCAGGCTCTCGATATCCTCGCGGTGAATCTCGATCAGCTTCAGCCGGTCGGCCGGCTTGCGGTTGGCGTTGATGCTGGCATGCGCCGCCTTCACCAGCGACGATTTTCCCATGCCGCGCGCGCCCCACAGCAAGCGCGTTGTTGGCGGGCAGGCCATCGGCAAAGCGCTCGGTATTCTCGATCAGGATGTCGCGCATCCGATCGATGCCCTTGAGCAGGCCGAGATCGACGCGGCTGACGCGCGGCACCGGCGCCAGCCGTCCGTCCGGATGCCAGACGAACGCGTCGGCGCTGGCCGAACGAGTCGGCGGCGCCGGCGGCTGCGGGCGATGCGGCCGACAGGTGCGCCGCGATGGCTTCGAGCGCGCGCACGATCCGTTCCGCAGTGTCGTGCTCGGGGACGCTGCCGGGCGTTTTGTCGCGGTTGGTCGGCGGTTTCCGCAGACGCCGCCTTGGCGGCGGCGCGGGGGCTGGTTTTGCTGGGCTTTTTCGACATCTCTGGGGTTCCTGACCGCGCACCCTTATCGGGCCTCAAGGGAGGCCGCAAGCCACTCAAATGAAGGGCAAATGAGGGGTCTGGCAGCGTTGCAATTGGGACCGCGGCCGCTATAGTCCGCGCGAATTTGCCCGAGACCGGCCTGACGCCAATGCGTTGCCGGTTCATTCCCGTTCCACGAGGATTGTCCGAATGCTGATTACCCCTGCGTTTGCCCAGGCCGCGGGCCGGCGGCGATACCAACAGCATGTTGATGTCGCTGCTGCCGTTCGCGCTGATCTTCGTGATCATGTATTTCCTGATTCTGCGGCCGCAGCAGAAGAAGGTGAAGGACCATGCCGAACTCGTGAAGAACATCCGCCGCGGCGACACCGTGGTGACGACCGGCGGGCTCGTCGGCAAGGTGACAAAGGTGGTCGATGACGACCAGATCGAGTTCGAAATCTCCGACGGCGTCCGGGTGCGGCAGATGCGGCAGATGATTTCCGGCGTGCGCGCCAAGGGCGAGCCGGCCAAGGAAAAAGCTGAAATCGCCAAGGATAGACGGTTCGGCGAGCTAGCGCGCTTTTCGACCGGCGCACATTCCAGAATCTGACGGGTCAACTCGATGTTGTATTTCACGCGGTGGAAGGCGCTGGCGATCATCCTGACGGCGCTGGTGGTGTGCCTTTGCGCCGTTCCGAATTTCTTCCCCGAAGCCACGGTCAAGACCTGGCCGGCATGGGCGCAGCGTCATCTGGTGCTCGGCCTCGATCTGCAGGGCGGCTCCTACCTGCTGCTCGAGGTCGACTCCAACTACGTCAAGAAGGAGAAGCTCGATCAGGTCCGCGACGACGTGCGCCGCGCGCTGCGCGAGGCCAAGATCGGCTATACCGGCCTCAATGCGCGCAATGATGCCGTCGAGGTGCGCATCACCAGAGATACCGAGCTGCAGACCGCCCTGACAAAACTGCGCGAGCTGTCGCAGCCGCTCGGCGGCTTGCTCGGCTCCAGCGGCCAGCGCAGCCTCGAAGTCAGCGATGCCGGCGGCGGCTTGATCCGGCTGACGGTTCCGCAGGCCGCGATCACCGAGCGCATCCGGCAGACCATCGAACAGTCGATCCAGATCGTCGAGCGCCGCGTCAACCAGCTCGGCACCGTCGAGCCGTTGATCCAGCGTCAGGGCACCGACCGCATCCTGGTGCAGGTGCCGGGCCTGCAGGACCCGACCGCGCTTGAAGGAACTGCTCGGCAAGACCGCCAAGATGGAATTCCGCATGGTCGATCACGACCGTGCCGCCGGATCAGGCCCAGCAGGGCAGGCGTGCCGCCGGATTCCGAAGTTGCTGCTGAGCGCCGACCAGCGCCCGAAGATGCCTTATGTCATCAAGAAGCAGGTGTCTGGTCTCCGGCGGCGACCTGACCGATGCGCAGCCCGGCTTCGACCAGCGCATCGGGCGAGCCGATCGTCAGCTTCCGCTTCAATTCCGCGCGGCTCGCGCAAATTCGCGCAAAGCGACGTCGGAGAATGTCGGGCAGCCGTTCGCGATCGTGCTCGACAATGAGGTGATTTCCGCGCCCGTGATCCGCGAACCGATCACCGGCGGCTCCGGACAGATTTCCGGCAATTTCACCGTGCAGGCGGCCAACGATCTGGCGATCCTGCTGCGCGCCGGCGCGCTGCCGGCGCCGCTGACGGTCATCGAGGAACGCACCGTCGGGCCGGGGCTCGGCCAGGATTCGATCGAAAAGGGCGAACTTGCCGCCTATGTCGGCTCGATCATGGTCATCGTGTTCATGCTCTTGACCTACCGGACTGTTCGGCGTGTTCGCCAACATCGCGGTCGCCATCAACGTCGCGATGATCTTCGGCGTGCTGTCGCTGTTGAATGCGACGCTGACGCTGCCCGGCATCGCTGGCATCGTGCTGACGGTCGGTATCGCCGTCGACTCCAACGTGCTGATCTACGAGCGCATCCGCGAGGAATTGCGCGGCGGGCGCAACTGCGATTTCCGCGATCGATGCCGGTTTCAAGCGGGCGCTGTCGACCATTCTCGATTCCAACATCACCACCTTCATCGCCGCCGCGGTGCTGTTCTACATCGGCACCGGGCCCGGTGCGCGGCTTCGCCGTGACGCTCGGCATCGGCATCATCACCACGGTTTTCACCGCCTTTACGCTCACCCGCCTGATCGTCGCGGGCTGGGTGCGGTGGAAGCGGCCGCAAAGCGTGCCGATCTAGAGGAATGCGGAGCCGTTCGTGACACATTTCGTTCTCATTGGGCTGGGCATTCTGATTGCCGTGCTGACGGTGGTCAGCTGTTTCGGCTGGTTGCCGTCGCTGCGGATCGTGCCCGACAACACTCATTTCGATTTCACGCGCTTCCGACGCATCAGCTTTCCGATCTCGGCGCTGCTCTCGATTGTCGCGATCACGCTGTTCTTCACCCACGGGCTGAACTTCGGCATCGATTTCAAGGGCGGCACGCTGTTGGAAGTCCGGGCCAAGTCCGGCACCGCCGACATCGCCTCGATGCGGGCGACGCTGGGCGGCCTCGGTCTCGGCGACGTCCAGATGCAGCAATTCGGTGGGCCTGACGGAGGTGCTGATCCGGGTTGCCGAACAGCCCGGCGGCGATGCCGCGCAGCAGGAGGCGGTGCAGAAGGTCCGCGGCGCGCTCGGCGATGCCGTCGAATACCGGCGCGTCGAAGTGGTCGGCCCGCGCGTTTCCGGCGAATTGCTGGCCTACGGCATGCTCGGCCTGATGCTCGCGATCATTGCGATCCTGATCTATCTCTGGTTCCGGTTCGAATGGCAGTTCGCGCTTGGCGCCATGATCGCCAACGTCCATGATATCGTGCTGACCATCGGCTTCATGTCGATCACGCAGGTCGATTTCGACCTCACCAGCATCGCGGCACTGCTGACGATTCTCGGCTATTCGCTGAACGACACCGTCGTGATCTATGACCGGATCCGCGAAATGCTGCGGCGTTACAAGAAAATGCCGATGCCGGAATTGCTCAACGAGTCGATCAACTCGACCCTGTCGCGCTCGATCATCACCCACGTCACGGTGACGCTGGCGTTGCTGGCGCTGCTGTTGTTCGGCGGCCACGGCCATCCACAGCTTCACCGCGGTCATGATGTTCGGCGTGGTGCTGGTCGGCACCTACACCTCGATCTTCATCGCGGCGCCGATCCTGATCTATCTCGGCGTCGGCACCACCGGGCCGACGCGCCTCGAAGAAGTACCGGCATGCCGGACAGAACCGGTTCGAAGAAGTAGCACGATGGCGAGCCGCGCTCGGACGCTCCGCATCTTCCGAGGTCGGCGCCGATCGAGGCCTACGGCAATGGCGGCTTCGCCTTCGCCGACATGTCGCATCGCGGCTCGTTGCTGTGCCTGCCCGATGCGATCTGGGCCTGGCCGGTCACGCAGGCCAGAGGAGATCGACAAGGCTCTCGCTGGCGCGCGTGTTCGAAGCGGCCGCCAATGCCATCGATACGCTGATCATCGGCACCGGCACCGGATGTCTGGCTGCCGCCGCCGAGCGCTGCGCGAGGCGTTGCGCGCGGTCAGGGTCGTGCTGGACGCGATGCAGACGGGTCCTGCGATCCGCACCTACAACATCATGATCGGCGAGCGGCGGCGCGTCGCGGCGGCGCTGATCGCGGTGCCATGAGCGATGCGGCTGGAAGGCCGGCAAGCCGCCGACTTCTGCGCCGACCTGGTGCGCGCCCACGATTTTGCCCGCTACGCCTCCACGCTGTTCGTGCCGGCAGCCCAGCGCCGCGCGCTGTTGGCGCTTTATGCCTTCAATGTCGAGATTTCCCGCGTGCACGAGCAGGTCAGTCAGCCGCTGCCGGGCGAAATGCGCCTGCAATGGTGGACCGACGTGCTGGCGGGCGCCGGCCATGGCGGCGTCGAGGGCAATCCGGTCGCGGCCGAACTGCTGCTGGCGATCCGGAACTGGCGTCTGCCGGTCGAGCGGCTGTCGCGCCTGATCGATGAGCATCAGTTCGATCTCTACAACGATCCGATGCCGACCATGGCGGCGCTGGAAGGCTACATCAACGACACTTCGTCGGCGCTGTTTTCGTTCGGCGCACGGATTGCCGGATGGCAGTCCGACGAGATCGAGCATCTGGCGCGCCATGCGGGATTGGCGCAAGGCATGGCGCAGGTGATGGCGGCATTGCCGCTGGACGCCTCGCGGCGTCAATTGTTCGTGCCGCTGCAATTGCTGGAGAGCAACGGCAGCGGCATGGAGCAAGTGTTCGCGGGCAGGCAGACGCCAACGCTGCGCGCGGCGCTGGATCAGTTGATCGCTGAGGCGCGGGCCCATCTGAAGACGGCACTCGCGCTGCTGGCGACCGCGCCGCCGCCGGTGCGGCCGGTGTTCCTGCCGCTGGCGCTGGTTGGCCGCAACCTCCAACGTATGTCACGCGCGGACAACGATCCCTTTGTGCCCGAGATTACATCGAGGTTTCGGACGTTATGGACGCTGTGGCGGGCATCGCGGTCGCGGGAATTCGGAGGCTAACGCAGGCACTGCAGCAGCGGCCATTCGTCATTGCGAGCGAAGCGAAGCAAACCATAGTCTCAAAGGAATACTGGATTGCTCACATGGGGAATGTGTGAGTCAAGATGAGGAGTCACTTTTTTTGTTCGACTGCGGCCACCTCTTCGTTCCGACCACGGGCGGTGCAGGATGACGCGCGCAGATCAAGCCAAGGCCGGCGCTTTAGGGCCGGCGCGCAGCGGCTTGGCCTTGAGTTGATCGAGCACGTCATCGTGCCTGGTCGGTCGGGCACGACAGGAACTCCTCGTGTTGGCGGTTGGGTCAGGGCATCTGCAATCCTCGCATTTGCGATCCAAGGTTCGAGCCGGTTCGGCGATCTGGGTTGCTTGCCAGATCAAACTCACATTAGGTCGTCGCGCGAGGCGACCGCACCAGGATTCCGCTTGCGGCGGGCAGGCTCGAGAGGACGAGGCCATTCTTCGTTGCGGCGTTTGAAGCCATGCAATCCATCGGTTCGTCCACCCGGATCTTCCGAGACTGATCGGGCCTCGGCAGATAGGTTATGGTTCTTTCGTTGCGTGCGGGCGACGGAGCTTGCCGCTGGGCCCGGTCCCGGATCAGGCGGCTGGCTTCATCACAGCCCCCTCGATGACGAGGCCTTGGGTGATATACTTCCACAACGCCACGAGAAGCTTGCGCGCCAGCGCCACGATCGCGCGCTTGCGGCCTTGCGGGCTACGCTCCTTGAACCAGCGCGTCAGGGCCGACTGCGGCTGGTGACGTATCCACAGCCAGGCGAGCTGGATCATCGTGGTCCGCAGCCTGGGATTGCCGGCCTTCGACACGCCCTGCTCGTGCCGGATGCCTCCGCTTTGCCAGGGCGTTGCCGCAAGGCCCGCATAGGCGGCGACCTGGCGGCGGTTGGCGAACTGCCGGTAGAACGCCTCCGACCAGAGAACGGCGGCGAAGTTGGCGCCGAGCCCTTTCAAAGCCAGCAGCATCGCCACCGGCTCCGGCGCGGCCTTTCCGTCTGCGGGCTTCTCTGCAGGCTTCCTGGCTGCGGCCAGCAGAGCATCCCGTCCGACCTCGACCGCCTTGATCTGTTCCAGAAGCAGTTCGATCCGATCAAGCTCGCGGCCGATCTGCGCCTTCAAATGCGACGGCAGCACCCGTCCATCTCCGGTGCGCAACGCCGCAAGCCGCGCCCGCCGATCGCGCCGCAGCGGCCCGTAGTCGGATATCCCCTGCGCGAACAGCAGCCCCTTGATCCGGTTCACATGGGTGATCCGCTCGGCGATCAGTGTCTGGCGCTCGCGACACAGCCTTCGCCGGTCTTCTTCCTCCGGCGAAGGCGCAACCACCATCGCGCACACCCGCGGCTCGCCGCGCTTGTAGGCGAGAAGCGCCCGCAGCAGCGTCTCACCGTCGAGCCGGTCCGTCTTGGCCCGCCTGCGCCGTCGCGGCATCGCGATCGAGGCCGGATCGACCACGTAGCTCTCAATGCCGTTCTGTTGCAGAACACGGTGCAGCCAGAACCCGTCCAGCCCGGCCTCCTCAATCGTGATGATCGGATAACTCTCACCGGTCCTGGCCTCCGCCTTGCGCCGGAGGTCTGCGAACAGCTTCATCAAGCCGGCAACATCGCCGGCCGCGACGCTGTGCTTGGACATCTTCTCGCCCTTGCCCGGCGACAGCGACGTCACCAGCCAGTTCGAACGGCTCAGTTCCAACGACACAAAAATTGCGCCAATATGCGTGCGGATAGCGGCCAGTCCGTCGGAAGGATGATCGAGCAACATCGTTGTCTCCAGGTTGAGTGGTTTCAGCAACCTCAGTCTGGCCTCAGACTTGGTCGCTATCCACTCCCC
>CAVSOS010000019.1:0-211554 GCA_963729395.1 uncultured Pseudomonadota bacterium
TTCAACCAGCCCTACTACCACGAACACGGCAGCGGAGGCAGCATTGTGCTGACAAGAGTCCTTTCGCAGACGGGTCATCGTGGGAAGATCTCTCAAATCGTGGATCGTGCATGGGATTGTGGTACAGCCCGCACAAAAGTCTTTCGTGAAGCCTATTCAACTGCCCGCTCGTCAATAGCGAACTGTGGTTTCGGGGCACATACGCCGGCTGCGCCTGCAGAATGGTCACAGCGCTCCGCGATTCCATCTACACCGAAGCTGAATAGACGATGGCGTAAGCGCGGGCATCGAGATCGGGTGGGGCAGAATCTGACGGGGATGGGGGATTGGAGTGAACGCAGACGCGAACCGGCACACCCGGAGTGAGGTCGTTGACGTCAATATCGGCGACAAGCAAGGAGGGTCGGCCTCCGAACAGATTATGACGGCGGCTCTGGCGGACAAGCTGGAAGGGAACAGGTCGGTCCCATTGAGTGACTTCGAGGGTAAAGGGCTGGCGCTCGCTTTGGGCGCGGGCGGGCGCCAGCGGAGCCGCCTTGTTGAGGCCGACCTGCGGATGCCTTGGCCCGCACGATGATGCGCAGGACGCCCTGGATGGGCGGATTGAGGCTCGCTTCGATTGAGCCGGAAGCCCCAATGTGGAAGACGGCATCAAGGGGCTCGACAGAGCGGGCCTTTGAGTGGACGGCAGAAGCGATGGCCGCGCCGCCGGCCAGCAATGCCAGGAATAGAATCCGCGAGGCTGACCGATGGCGAATCATTGCTGGGTCTCCCGGAATGGACTTTGCCCTCTTGGCGCTCCAATTGTCGCTCCAGGCCACACGAGCCGTTTCTCACGCGATCCAGGCGCGATCCTTGAACGATCGACGAGAGATTTCGATGCCGCAAAGTTGCTGTCCGGCAATGACCCGCAGCGGTTGCGGGCGGGTGGGGGAAGGTGCGGTGAGGGACCCATTACGACGCCTGCAACTCCAGGATGATGGCGGCGCCCGCGGCTGAAGGTTCACAGCCGATGCGCGGCCGTTCTGGTCGCGCAGAATGGTGGCGCAAAGGCTGAGGCCCATTCCGGCTGTTTCGCCGCCGGCGCGGGCGGGAACGAAAGGATCGAATGCGCGCTCAGGGTTCAGGAAGCCCGGCCCGGAGTGAGTGACGGAGATGTGCACAAGGCTGCCCTCGCGGGCCGCCTCAAGACGAATTGCTTTAGACTCCCGGGGAGCCATTTCGGGACTTTCGCGCTCGACGGCGCCGATGGCGTATTGCAGGCAGTGGAGCAGGGCTTGACGCAACTGCTGCGCACCGCAGAGGATCCTGGGCATTCCCGGCGCGACGTTGACCTGGAACTCAATGGAACGCTGCAGGAATTCGGGACGATAGAGCTGTTCCATGTCAGCGAGCAGCTCGGAGACGGAGATGGCAGTGGGCTGGTCGGAGCGAGCGTGCGAGACGCGGGAGAGGCTTTCGAGCGTGGAGCGGATGCTTCGCGCCTCGTTCACGATCGACTCGATGGCCTTGCGATCCTGCGCATCAAGCGATTCCGATTCCTGAAGCAGAGAGGCATAAGCCGAGGATGACCGTAAGCGGACTGTTCAACTGCTGGGTGACGTTGCCAGCCAACTGGCCGAGGCCGGCGAACCGTTCCGAGTCGATGAGCTTTTCAAAGAGCATGGTTTGGCTGCGCGTAGCCTGAATGCGAGCAACAAGCATTTCGATGGGAAGCAGGTCGTCGAGGCGGGGCGCATCGGCGGCAGGGTCAGAGCGCCCATCTTCACCGCGCAGTCCCTTGAGCAACAGTGCTCCATCGACGCCGGAGCGGCCCATCATGGGAACGGCCAAGACGGAAGTGAAGCGGAAGCGCTCGAGGTCGTCGCCGGGGATGAGCCAGGGCGTGAGATCGAGGCGGACCGTTTGGCTGTTTGCGACGGCGACCGGAGCCGAACCGGGCGCGAGAAAACCCTCGACAGGAATTCGAGCTGCCAGTTCGACCGAGCGGCCTGGCGATTGCGATCTCTAAGCCCGCGCATCCGGCCAACCGGTACCGGCCGCTGCTTTCAAGCAGCAACGCGGCCTGGGTGAAGCAACTGTTCCTGACGACTGTGTCACAGATATCTGCGCCCTGGCGATCGAAGTCTTCGACCCTGCGGCGAGTGAGCATCAGGTTGGCGTACGCCTCAAGCTGGCGCTGTGCGCTGCGCTCGCGCTGCTGCGCTGCTTTGTTGCTTCTCAACTCGTCCTCAAGGGCGAGCACGATCATGCCCACCGCGGCGACCACCTTGGCCATGACAATCACGCGTGTGAGGCTGAGGTCGAGCGGCGCATGGTGGCCGATCACAGGAAGAAGCTGCACGCTGGAGAGCGACCAGGCAAGGAAGCCGAGCACGCTGAGGAAGACACCGGGAGAGAAGCGGCGAAAGACGAAGACGAGCAACACGGCCGCCAACTGGAGATTGACGCACTCGACAAAGGTGAGGCCTGAGCCAGCTCCCAGCAGGCAACAGACCCAGATGGCAAAGGTGCCGAGGACGGCGCTGAACGAAACCCCGATCCAGATGGGCACAGTGCCCCTGGTCATTCCCCAGAAGACTCCAACGCCGAAGCTCATGCCAACGAGAGCTGGAAAGAGGAGGAAGACCGAGCCGTGAGGCTCGACTCCTCCGAAGACTCCGTAGAGAAGAATGGAATAGAGGACAAGAAAAGCGGCATAAGGGACAACAAAGAGCACGTGAAAGCGTCCGATACGGAAGCGCAGCGGAGACAGCGAGCCCAGAAACATGGCCGCGCTCAACTGAATGAAGGTCTGACCGGAAGCCACCAGCCATGGGGAACTAGCGCCCGGGTAGCCATTCATGGTGTAGAGCAACACCATGGCAACGAGGGAAAAGAAAAAGCCCAGGAACCAGAGGAGGGAGCGAGCGTCGCGGAAGCGGAGATAGAGGTAACCGAAGGCGGGGAGGAGCAACGCCGTCAGGATGAGGGCCGGGGAGTGATAATAGTCGGGCATGGAAGCCGCGAATCTCCTTCCCTTTCGCCGGAAAGTGCAGATCCTTCGACGTTTGCGGATCCAGGCCCCGTTCTCGCCTGCAAACCCCGAGAATGTCGAGGATGCACGTCTGCCCAGCGCGCCGTAACAGGGCGTTCCGTGGCTAGTATCGAGGCCTCCCCAGGACAAAGTACATGCGTCTAAAGTTGCAATGGGGTGAGAGTATTGGGCAAGAGATTCCCGGTCCGCAAGAGCGCTTGCGGGAATCGCGCCAGGAGGCGAGCTGAAGTGGTGATGCAACGCTGGATTGTGGTAATGGCAATGGCCGGCTGCGCCCTGATGGTTGCGGCGCAGGATAAGGACACGTTTACGCCGATGCCGCTCGACTCAGGCTTCGGGCGCATGGACATCTCCGATCCAACGATTCCCCCGGAACAGATCATCAAGGAGTTTTCGGCGAAGGAGACGGAGTTCCAGGAGGCGCTGAACCACTACACCTACCGCCGCACGGCACGGGTGGACGAGGTGGACGACGACAACAAGGTGAGCGGTGAGTGGTATGAAGTGGACGATGTGATTTTCGACCCGACGGGGAAACGCACGAGAGGGTGGACTTTGCGCCAGCAAGCACGCTGAAGCAGATTATGATTTCGCCGTCCGATCTCCAGGACCTGGAGCACGGCTATCCGTTTGTGCTGACGACCGCGGACGTTCCCGAGTACGACATCAAGTATGTGGGGCGACAGAAAGTGGATGAGTTGGAGTGCTACGTCTTCGATGTGAGCCCGAAAACGATCGAGAAGGGCAAGCGGTATCTGGATGGGCGAATCTGGGTGGATGCGACCGACCTGCAGATCGTGGTGACCAACGGCCGCATGGTGCCAGACGACACGAAGAAGGGTCAGGAGGATCTGCATGCGCCGTTCATGACGTGGCGGCAGCAGATTGACGGCCACTACTGGTTCCCTGTGTACACAAAAGGCGAGGGGATTCTGCACTTCAGTGGCGGCTACGGCTATATGGCGCAGGACGTGCACATCCGCGAAACGATCAAATACACCGACTACAAGCGCTTTGGATCAACGAGCAAAGTTTTTTACAACGGGCAGGAGGTTACGAACGACGGGCAGCCGCCAAACCCCGCGCCCAATAGCCCGCCCAAATAATGGAACGCAGTAGGCTGAACGGCGTTGGCAGAAAGTATGCCACGGCCGGAAGTTGAACGATCCGCAAGGCGACGGAAGCGGCAATCGGATGATCTACTAAGTTCGTGACGGGTAGCTGGAAAAAATGCGCTGCTCGGGAAGCGATGCGGCGCTTCCTCAAGCAAGTTGCCATGCAGATTCTAAGCGGATTGGCAGTCGTGGCTTTCTGTTGCCCACTTCGAGCAGCCGCACAGACGGTTGGACCGACTCAAGCGAAAGGTGAAGCGAGCACGGGCCAGGACGCGAACGAAGACTCGAGAGGGGATTCAAGCGGGGAATCGAGTGCAGAGGACACGACCGCAGGCGACTCCGACACGGTATTTCCGCACACACAGACGGGACGGTACTGGATCTCAGGGCAAGCGAACGTGATTCTGCAGGGTCACGGTGCGTTCAGGGCCAAGTACAGCGGACCGAACAGCTTGACCAACTGGGCGCAGAGCGCAACGACACATTTGCTGACGCTTTATACCGGATACGAGCTCTCGCAAACTACCGAAGTCTTTGCCGAGATCGAAGACGCAACAGGAAACGGCGTCAGCGATACAGTCGGATTGGCGGGATTTGTAAACCTCGATGCGGTGCGAGTGAGGGAGGGCGTGCCAGAGAAGGATGACCCGTACCTTGCGCAGTTGATGCTGCGCCAGATCATTCCATTGACGAGCGAGCGAGTGAAAGCCGACCGGGACGAGCTGGATTTGGCTACCTCGGTTCCCGCGCGGCGACTGGAGTTGCGCGCAGGCAAGATGGACCTGACGGATTTCTTCGATTCGAACACCTATGGTTCCGACAGCAATTTGCAATTTCTGAACTGGACGGTGGACGACAATGGCGCCTACGATATGGCCTCGAACACGCGGGGTTACACCGACGCCGTCATCATGGAATACGACGATCCGTCGCGGGCCGTGCGCTTTGCCGAAGCGCTGATGCCGAAGGTTGCGAACAGTGCATTCCTGGATGCCGATGTGGCGCGGGCGCGCGCGGAGAACCTCGAGCTGGAGGCTCGCGGGAAGCATATTCTGCATCGCGACGGCACGGTGCGGCTATTGGGCTATCTGAATCATGGCAACATGGGAAACTACCACGAGGCCAATGCGGAGTTCCTCGCCGGCGAGACTGCGACGCCGGATATTATTGCGACGCGCCGGGAGGGACGGCACCGCTACGGTTTCGGCTTGAACATGGAGCAGGAGGTTCGGAAAAATGTGGGCGTGTTCGCGCGTCTGGGCTGGAGCGACGGGCATAACGAAACCTTTTGCTACACCGAAGACGACCGGACAGTGCAGATCGGCGGGCTTGCCATGGGCGGCGTATGGCGGCGCAACAGCGACCGCGCCGGCGTGGCGTTTGTGACGAATGGGATCGTTGCATCGCATCAGCAGTATCTTGCATTGGGCGGGCTGGGTTTCCTGCTCGGCGACGGCGCGTTGACTTATGGCCGGGAGAAGATTGTCGAGACTTTTTACACTGCTCACCTGTGGCGCGGATTCTTCGTTTCGTACGACTTCCAGCGCATTAACGACCCCGGCTATAACCAGGCACGCGGGCCCGTTGCCGTTTCAGCATTCCGCTTCCACACGGACTTTTAACTGAGACCGGGACTGAGGAGCTGGCGAGCTGACAAGTTAGCGACCTGGCGAAGACTGGCGGGGTGCGCTGCCCGCGCCCATAAGGACGAGAGAGCGCTGCGCAAAAGGCGAGTAGACGAGAAGCGTGGTGCAGGCAAGCGCGAGGCCGAAGTTGATGTGGTGGAGGAGAAGGAAGGGTGAGAGCGACCATAGTTCATCGAAGAGCAGTAGAAATGGCCACAGTTTGAGAAATTTTTCGTGGAATCCAGGCGCGTGAAAGAGGGCGGCGCACAATATGAAGGCGCGGGCGGGAATGAGGACGGCGGCACAAACGATGAGGCTGTGAAAGATGAGAGCTGCACCGGGTAGCAGCGAGAGGAGACCGTCGATCTCCGCCAGATTGGCCAGCGCGCCAACATAAAAACCCAGGTACATGAGCTGAAAGAGGACAAGGAGTGTTTGCACCACCGGGAAGGATGTTCTGGGAAGATCCTCAGGAGTGGCGAGAATACGGGTGCGGGGTTGGGCTGGCGGCGTTTCTCGGTCGTTCGATGCGGACGCCGGGGACTCGCTGAGCGCGGGCGACGGACCGTCGGCGGAATCGATGCGTTCGACGGGAGCGAGGAAGCGATAGCCGCGACGGGCGAGGGTTTCGACGAATCGGGGACTGCCAGCCGTATCGCCGAGCGCTTCGCGAATGCGATTGACCGCGGAGTTGACACCGTGCTCGTAGTCGACGAAAGTTCCTTCGGGCCATAGCACGCGAGAGATCTCATCGCGGGTGATCAGCTGACCGGGCCCGTCCAAATATCGGTCAAGCAGCATGAGAAGAATCTGGAAGGGCTGGGCATTCAGCTTGACGCGCATCCCCTGCCTGCGCAACTCACCTGTGGCGGCATCCGCTTCAAAGACTCCAAAGCGATAGCGCTGTGCCGGCCGAAGGTCGCTCCTCAAGTCCGCCATGGCTTTCGATCAGTGTAGCCGATGGCGAGTTTAGTCGAAGCCGGGCTGGGACAAATGACAAATTGGCAGAAGATCAACGGTTGGAAGGCCTTGCACGGTGAGAAACATTCACCCGCAGGTGAGGCGCCATGCATTGCCCGCCGATCGTCGAAGAGGTAAGGTGCAGGAGATGACGCAAGACCAGTTACGCAGATCGGTGTTCATCGGGGCGGTAATGCTGCTTCTGGCAGCAGCGTTGTCTGCGGAAGAGCCGACGCCGGCGGCGGTTGCGGGGTTCAACTCCTATATCAGCCGGGTCGAGGCAAGGCTGGCTGGACAGCACGGGTCGGCCGATGGTTTTCTCGCGCCCGAGGATTGGGCGCGCCTGCACAACGGTGAATTGATCATCGAGAAGCTGACGCCGGCGACGGAGGCAGAAATGCCGGGGGCGCTGGTGCACGACTGGCGGGGGACGGCGTTTGTGCCGGGAGCTAAGCCCGAGGATTTTGAGCGGCTGATGCGGGATTTCCATGCCTATCCGAAACACTTTTCGCCGCAGGTGCTCAAAGCCAAGATCCTCGCGCAAGAGGGCGACCACTACCAGGTAACGATGCGGGTAAAGCAGAAGCACATTCTGACCGTGGTGATGGATACGACTTACGACGTGACGTTTGGGCAGGGCAATTCCGGAGAGACGGGCGCGCGGCATGGGTACAGCCTGTCGCGGAGCACACAAATTGCAGAGATTGACTCCGCGGGGACGGCGAAGGAGCGCGTCCTGAGCGCGAGCGAAGAGCACGGTTTCCTGTGGCGGCTAAATACCTACTGGAGCTATGAGGAACGGGACGGCGGACTGTTGATCCAGATCGAGTCGGTTTCGCTGACGCGGTCGATACCCACGGGCCTGGGGTGGGCGATTGGGCCTTTTGTGGAGAGCGTGCCGAGGGAATCGCTGGAGTTCACGCTCGGTGCGGCGCGCGACGCGCTGCGGAAGTGATTCGCAGGGGAGCAGGGGTAAGTTTGCTATGAGATGCGGCTTTCTGGATTCGTTTGTTGTATGCACTCTACTTCTGGCAGGGGGATTTCCCCTCCCCGCGCAGGACATACGCATACGTTTGATCAACGGAAAAAGTGGGAGGCCCGTTCCCGGCGAGTGCCTGAATGTCTCCTTTGGCGGTGGGCACGGTGCAGATCTCCTTGCTGCGACAAATGGAGACGGGGTACTCGTCCTTCATCTTGAGAAGGGAGAAATTTGGACCGATCCGGTGACGCCAAAAGCATGCAATGGAATGGCCTACGGGACTCGGAAGGCCATTCCGAAAGGGGCTTGGTCACTTGCTTTTCTGCCCAACTGGCAAATCTCCTGCGAGGAGCGCAGCTCCCGCGTACCCGGGGAGCCCGTTGTTCCGGATGATCTCGTGCGTTCGTATTCAATCCAAAAGATTCTCGATTCGGGA
This sequence comes from uncultured Pseudomonadota bacterium, assembly GCA_963729395.1. Classification (GTDB taxonomy): domain Bacteria; phylum Pseudomonadota; class Alphaproteobacteria; order Rhizobiales; family Xanthobacteraceae; genus Bradyrhizobium. The sequence goes on from CAVSOS010000019.1 coordinate 8,153, forward strand.
CTGACTACGGCCAACACGTGCGGGAAGGTGAGGATGAAAGCAAATCCGGGCGAGGCGATCTTGTTTGTGAGGCCGCCGACGCTTCGGGAAGCCTTCAGTCGGTGATCGTGACACGGATTCGAGCGACGGAGGAGAAAGAGTATGGCGACAATTGCACCAAGCGAATCATTGAACAGGCCGTCAACCTTTGCATCTGCGTGGCGGGTGAACCAGGCACTGACGGCGCGGATGGAGAAGCGCGCTTTGCAGTGGATGGCCGAACGCGCGCCGATGTGGGTGAGCTCAGACCAGCTTACGCGTTGGGCCTGAGCGCACAGATTGGGGCGGGCATTTGCTTCGCGCTGTCACGATACGACCGCAGGGCCTTGCTCGCGGTGATTGTGTGCCTGGCGCTGAACTGGCTGGGCGACAGCCTGGATGGGACGCTGGCGCGCGTGCGCCGGCAGGAGCGGCCGCGCTACGGATTCTATGTGGATCACATCGTGGACATATTGGGAGCAGTGGCGCTGATGTGCGGGCTTGGCTTCAGTGGGCTGCTGCACTAGGCGACGGCGATGGCGATGCTGATCGCGTTTCTCGTGCTTTCGAGCGAGAGCTATCTGGCCACGTACACGCTGAAGCGCTTCGAACTCTCGCAAGGAATCTTTGGGCCGACGGAGATCCGGATTCTGCTGGCGATGGGCTGCCTGGCTGCGCTGCGCAGTCCGTATGCGACAGTGTTTGGGCACAGAGTGTTGCTCTTCGATCTGGGAGGGACGATTGCGACCCTCGGAATGGCCGGGATGGCGGCCGCAGTGACGGTGCGGCACACAGCGCAACTCTACCGGCAGGAGCCGCTCAAGTGAATGCATTTGTGCGTTGGCGCAAGTTCAACGTGGTGGGAGCCATGGGCATGGCGGTGCAGCTTGGCTGCGCTGGCGCTGCTAAACCGGTTGACGGCGGGCCACTATCTTGTGGCTACGGCCGCGGCGCTGGAGTTGACGCTGGTGCACAACTTCGTGTGGCACTTGCACTACACATGGCGAGACCGGCGCAATCGCAGCGCGTTGCCCGGCCAGTTCGTGCGCTTTCATCTTTCGAATGGACTGGTTTCGATGGCGGGAAATCTTGCACTGATGCCGATTCTGGTGCATGGGGCGCGCATCCCGGTGGTCGAGTCGAACGCGATCGCGATCCTGTGCTGCTCGATTTTGAATTTCTGCCTGGGGCACAACTGGGCATTTGCGGCGAGGGTGGAGGCGAGGCAGGGCTAAAGGGTGGAAGTAAGGCGCCGATGAGAGAGATCGGGGGGTGTCTTCAAGGATTCGGCGGATGCCGCGATGGAAGCAAATGCGATATTCTGCTTCGTCCTGAGGAATCCCGTCGTGACAAGCTCGATGTCGAATCACGCGACGTACAAAAATCCCGCGGTCCTGTCGCACCACGCGATGCGCAGGATGGTCGGCATCATCGCGCTGCTGCTTCCTTTCGTACTTGCCGGCGGAACGATTTTGCTCTCGCTCCTCGGACCTAGCCATGCGCTGCCCCACCCCCTTCTACAGCGATCGATCAGCGACTATCGCTACACATCGATGAGGGATTGCCAAGTGGGAGGCCTGTGCGCGATCGCGGCGTTCCTGATGTGCTCTCGAGGATACGACTGGATAGATGAGATCACGGGGTACCTCGCCGGATTTCTTGCTCTGGGTGTCGCACTGTGCCCCTCGGTGAACCCGCGAGACCCTGTGCACACCTCGCTGCAGTTGGAGATGAATACGGTACACACCGTGTTTGCCGCGCAGTTGTTTCTGGTCCTGGCCTATTTCTGCTTGTATCTGTTCCGCAAGACCGGCCCCGGGAAAAGCCTCACGCGCCGGAAGCGGCACAGAAACGCCGTCTACGCGGTGTGCGGTACGGTGATCCTGGTCTGCGACATCGTGATGGTCAGCTTGAATCTGGAAGGCGCGGAACGGATGCTAAGACCGATCGACCCGCTGCTGACCAGCGAATCGCTGGCGCTTATCGCGTTCGGCATCGCCTGGCTGACCAAGGGTAACGGCCTTCTGAGAGACAGGCCGCATAACCACGTCCAGCCTGCCTGATGGGCGCGGAAAATCCCCGGAGCGGGTTTCTCAGTGCCCTTTTCCAGTGTGGGTTTGATCCGCGGATGCCGGACCGGAGAGCGGAATCTGGCGACGGAGGGGCACGCGAGCATCGCGTGCGAAATACCAGCGCGCAGCAATCGAGAATGAGTTCTCTTCGAGACTGTTGCTGCTCAATTGCGGCTTGTAATAGAAGCCGGTGTAAGTGGGGGCGAAGGTGAGATTGCCCCAGGACGGAAGGACCAGCGCCAAGCTCAAGGGAATGTCATATTCCGTTTGCGTGGGCAATTCAGCGGAAGGAGACCGCCCGAAGAAATAATCACCATTACTATCGGTGACCAGGCTTATTTGCTTCCCAGGAGTACTGCCAAAGAGACGGTTCTGGAAGTGGAAGTTCCAGTACAAGCCGGGAGTGTGGAGTGTTTTTACGGCGGCGGCGTATGTGGTGGTGTTGTTGATGACGAATTTCGCAGAAGTGAAGCAATTTTGCAGAGTGGTGGTGGCGCTGGCGGGGCAGGTTTTCGGCGTTCCGGTCGGCCCGTCCTGGAGGGTGAGCGAGGATAGGACACCGCTCTGCGCGCTGAATTCCATGCCTGTCTCGTAGAAGCTTCCGGCCGAGAACCGGGATTTGGGGCGATTGTTGCCAAACTCACGCCTGAAGCCGGCGCGGTCAGTCCAACCCGAGACGCGCGGGAGTTGGACTGTGAGCTCGCCAGACGGGACAGCGGTAGCCGCGAAGGGGAAGAACAGGTACGGGGTGTTGATTTCAACCTGGTATTGACGCGGCGTGAACACGAGCAGGCTTCGCGGCAGTGAGCGCACGCTGCGCACGGTATTGTCACTCTTCATGGCGTGAAGCCGAACCTGCAGAAAGGCGCCTTCAGTTAGGTTGTTCAACGAATAGGAGGCATTGATCGGCTTGTTGGTAAGATTGCCGAGGACCGCGCGGTCGTAGGCGAAAGCAGTTTGCTCACCGACAGAGATGGGCGCGAGCGCCTTGGCGCTGCCGCCCGGTTTGAAGAAGGTTCCCGTAATTCTGTTGGCCAATTCCAGATCCAATTCCTGCGAAGTGGGGGCAGAGGCACGAGCGTCGGAAACTCCCTGGAATTGCATAACGGTTGTATTTCCGCCGACCGGCGCCCGCGAAGTGAAGCTGGCGATCACCTTGGCAAATTCGATCTGCCAAAGCGGCATTTGCTGGAATTGTTCGTTTTGGGCGGTGATTACCTTTTCCGCGGGACCTGTGGCGGGTGCCAGGGCGGCGACTTGTGAGGCAGTGCCATGCAAGGAATTGAGAAGGTAGTGCGAGAGGGGAGCGGTAATGTAGACATCCGTTCTTTGGTGGTTGAGGGGTGGAAGGCTCTCGAGCGTACCGTAGACAGCTTTATCCTGGGCCAACTGATCGCTGGTCACCAACCAATAGTAGCCATCGTCGGTGACAGGTGTTCCTCCTATGCAGTAAGTGGTCTGGCCCGAGGAGTCGCCAAGGCACGATGGATCGACAGGGATCCAAAGAGGCTCGTTGTTCTGGTTGATTTCAGTGACGTTGGCGAGGGTGGACTGCACAATGCCGTAGGAGATGAGCCATTCCTGCGTGAAGCCGGTATCGGCCAGCTGGGCCTGCTGCGCCATCTCGTTCTCTGACAATGCGAGAATACTTTTCAGGCTCTTGCCAGTAACGGCGACATACTCCAGGTAGTCGCCCTTCCAGAAGATGCGATCAAGGGCCACGCGCAACTTGCAGAGATTGGGATGCTCGGTCTCGTTGGCGCACACCTCATAGCCGGAGTAGCCCGGGCCGATTGCGTCCAGCTCCACGTCGCGGCTCTGCAAGAGGACCACGTCGGCGTTGGGGCGGGACGCTTTCTCCAGGTCATTGAGGAGCGCAAACTCAGCTTTGCTGGCCGAATCCAAGCCAACAATCGAAAGCGGCGTGGAGGAGTGTTGCAACTGCGCCATCAATTGAGAAAGCAGTTCGATGGTTGTGGGATTGGAACCTTGGACTTTAGGCGGCGCAAAGATGCCCTCGGGTTCGTTGGCGATGGAAAAGCTCTTATCGGCTGAGGAGTCAAGGGTGAGGCGCGAGACTTTCCCGGGGTAGTCGCCAGTTTGAGAATTGTAGCTAGGAATGGGCGCCACGACGGGAGCGGGGTAGTCGCGCTTGGCGGATGCCGGAAAACTGAGCGTGACTTGCGGAGTGCCATATCCGGATTCGGCCTCGCTGAGTACGACGTCAACCTGGAAGTGCGCGCCATCAAGCTTTAGCAGCGTCGAGACGCGTTCGGAGAAAACCTCCGCCTCGGTGTGAGGCATCTGGGCCATCACCACAATCTTGTCGAAGGGGCGCTCATTGTGGTCGGCGGCCAGAAGCTCAGCGCCGCGCACAATGGCCTCCGTTATCGGAACAGGATCGACCGCAACCGCAGTGCCACTGCCGGAAGTTACACGATCGCCGCAAGGGCCGAATTCACTCGTGGGGCCTTCATGAGAGCCCGCACACAAGCGAATATTGGTTTGCGATACCGCATTCATCGTGCTCTGGCCGGTAACACCGACAATGAGGACATTGCTGCCGTCCGCAGTCTGCGCCACTGTGTAACCGATGTCCTTTTCTTCCATCGCGACAGTGCGCAGCAAGCCATCGATCGCGTCGTCCCGCTCAGTATCTATCAACGTCACGGAAGCACCAACGCCTTTGTTACCAGCAGCGCCCTGCTGCGCAGTGCCTGCGCCCGGATTATCTCCCGGAGACGCGAGGATCGTCTTCATGCTATTCAGAATGTCCTTGAGGCGGCTCACGTATGCGCACATCTCGGCCTGATCGCCAGTGTTGGTTGGAGCGGGGCAATCGCTCATGGCTTTCAACTTATCTGCAAGGTCGCTTACCTGTTCCGAAGTCAATAACTGGCTGCCGGTCTGCGCCTGTTTTGATTTTTCGTCAGACGAAAGAGACGGAACGTGAAAGCGCAGACCCCAAGCCGATTGCAGGATGGAGATTTCGTCGCGCACAAGCTCGCTAAGCTCAACTGGCCGGCCTTGCGCCTGGGCGGCGCTTTCTGACGCGAGCATCTGCAGAGCCGAAACGGTGGGATTGCTTCCGGGGTTGCGGCTGAGCCGGTCGAGGCGGTTGAGCCAGTCGATGGGCTCGGGTTCGAGCGCAGTGCCATCGCCCACGCAGCGGAACGTGTTCCGGTCCAATGGATTCTGGCTGAAGAGCAAGGGACAGTGCGTACCACCTCCCCCTTTCAGGGTGATGCGCAAGTTCGCACCGAGAAGGTAAGTTTTGTGGTCGAAATTGCCGATCTCCCCGCTCTGGATCGGGTCGCGGCCAGCATCCGACAGGAGAAGCGCCGACACGCGCAGCCATTGCGCGGTGTACATAAAGTCCTGGCTTCCGGGCACAACGGTGCGAAATCCAGCATGCATAAGGAAATTGAGCACGTTGTCACAGTCGGCTCTGGGAGCGACGCGACCGTCGTCCTTGTAAAGGCTCTCCGGGCGGGTTTCCTTGGTGACTGGGTCTATGGTTTGCTTCAGACCGCAGCCGCCCTTAGAAGGTTCCGGAGTATTGAGGTTTTCAAGCTGAATGGAAGCGCCAAACTCCGGGCCGAAGTTGTCGCCCATGGCCAGAAGCAGCCTGGACGAATCAGACTTGCGAAAATCAAGAAAACCCTTCACCGGCGCCAAATGATTCTGATCCGCCTCGTTATATTCCATTCTGTAGTAGCCGTAGAGGCTGCCGGTGTAATCGATCTCGGTCCTGGTTGCCTGTCCCCGGAGACCGGACGGCAGCATCAGCGGAAGGACTATCGAGACGGATAGGGGGAAAACGCAACGGACGAATGACAAGGCTGTACGCACAGCGGCCTCCAGAGATCGTAAGCGGTGAGATGCCCGGTGCTTGCGTCTTCATGATCCAAGAATGAGCAGGGCGCGTCAATGGACTTCGCAGATGCGGATCCCCGCCCGCAATCCTGTCGTGTTGCGTTATAGTGTGCCTAAGGCAGTTCTCCCTCAGAAGCAGCCGCAGTCAGAGCCCACAAACCATGAACGCAAACGATCGTCCCGACGAGCACGAAAAGACCGTGCATGTTTTTGTGAGCTATGCCCGCGAAGACAAGCGGTGGCTGGATCCCGAGTACCGCTACAACCTGATTCCCTTTCTGGCTGAGTCGCTGCGGCGGCACAACATGGTCTTCTGGTACGACACGGAACTCAAGCCGGGAGATGTGTTCAGGCGGCAGATTGAATCGGAGATCGATCAGGCACAGATCGCGGTGCTGATCGTAAGCCAGAGCTTCCTGAATTCGGAATTCATTGAGCAGGTTGAGATGCCGCGCATTGCGGAGCGAGCGCGGCGGGGCGAGACGATCGTCATTCCGGTGCTTGTGGAACCATGCGACTGGGGCGACTATCCGTTTCTTGCCGATCGCCAGATGGTTCCCAGCGCGAACCCATTGATCGATTTCACCGAGAGCGAGGCGAAATGGGCAAAGGTCAAATTTCAGATTCTGGATGGGCTGAAAGCGCAGATCAAGAGGATACGGGAGACTCCGCAATCGCAAGCGCCAGCGAGCCGCGCAACTGCCGAACACGACTCTGCCTCCGCGGAGAGAGCGAGACCGAACGCGGTGATCATCGGCGATCGAGGATCAGGCCTAAGGAGCCTCCCAGAAAGGGCACAGGGGAGTGAAATCTCTGCTCCGTCACGCTGGAAGCGGATTCCGTTATGGGCGTGGGGAGTGGGAGCTGTGCTGGCACTCGCAATTTGCTTTGCGATTTTCAGGGAACGATCCGTTCCACTCAAGTCGTCGACGGGAATGCGCAGCGGTACGACATCCCGTTTAACCTCAATTTTCGGGACGAGCGACGGGAAGAAGCTGTGGGCGGTTGGCGACGGCGGCACGACGATTGAATCGGACGATGGAGGAGTGACCTGGATGGCGCGCGCCAGCGGAGTCACGAGCCACCTGGAATCGATCTTCGGGACGAGCGACGGGAAGATCCTCTGGGCGGTTGGCGTGGGCGGCGCGATCATCAAATCGGCCGACGGTGGAACGACCTGGACGCAACAGACGAGCGGCACTTCAGACGCGCTTCTTGCGAACTTCGGGACCAGCGACGGGAAGATGCAGTGGGCCGTCGAGCTCCCTGGGCAACATTGTTGCTTCGAAGGACGGAGGCACAACCTGGACGAAGCACAGCACGGGGGCGAGTTGGCTTGGCTCAATCGCCGGGACGAGCGACGGAGGGCATCTTTGGGCGGTGGGGGGAAACGGGACGATTCTGGAGTCGGATGACGGAGGCGCCACCTGGGTGATGCGCTACAGCGCCATTCAAACCGCCCTTTCCGCAATCTTCGCCAGCAGCGACGGCAGCAAGTTGTGGGTGATCGCCGCGGGCACGATCACTGAGTCGGACGATGGAGGTTCGACGTGGACGACGCACAGCACGGGCAATTCGACTTGGCCTCACGCGATCTATGGGACCAACGATGGCGCGAGGTTGTGGGCGGTGGGCGACGCGGGCACGATCATCGAGTCGCACGATAAGGGCGCGACCTGGACGACGCGCAAAAGCGGCACGACCAATCCTCTGTGCTCGATCTTCGGAACCAGCGATGGCGCGCGATTGTGGGCGGTGGGCGATAACGGCATCGTTCTTGCTTCGAACGACGGGGGCAAGACCTGGACGAAGTAGGCGCACCTGCAGCCTCAGGGCCGGGCCGGCACACACGATTCAGCGCATGAAGAGCGCTTACACGTCCAGGGCGACGCGGTTGCGAAGCGACCAGCCGTTGGCGCGCTGAATGAGGAGAGCGCGGTCGGCCGGTTGAACTTGCGGTTTGCGCAGCGAGAACTCGCGCGGCTCTTCGCCGGAGAAGAGCCAGAGGCTGAGCGAAGGCAAGGACAGCGCGCGCGCGGCGGCGCTCACTGCATCGGGCTCGTCGAGATCGACGATCAGACTGCAATGCGCGGAGGCAGGGGCAGCGAGCAACTCGTCGAGTTCCGCGGCGGCGGTCGGCAACCACTTGCCGTAGAGGCGAACAGGGCGAATGGGGTGCACTCGATGCCTAGCCCGGCCAAGATCTCGGGCAGGCGGGCGGCCTCTTTCCGTTCCCAATTCTTCTCATCCTCACTGAGATCGCTCCACTGCGGCAGGCCCGCGCTCTGACGCTGAGTTGAGCCAAATCGCCTCTCGATGAGCGCGCGCTCGATGGTGTAACGGCGGTGTTCGAGCTGAGAAAGCAGCTCGATCTGCTCCGGAGCGAGTTCGAGGACGGCCGGCGATTGCACGCCGTGCGCCAAGTGCAGGCCGGCCAGCTCCATGAGCAAGGGCGTATGGTCGGCGCGCCAGCGATTTGACATCTTCATGAATTCCGGCAGCTCGCGGAAGGGGGCGTTAGCCTGGGGATTGATGGTGTCCTGGGAGCGCTGCCGGTAGTCTTCGTGAAGGGCCTGCGCGAATGCATCCAATTGGGAGCCGAACAACACCTCCGGACTGAGCGTTTCCTCGAGGGTTCCGAAGATCTGCAGGCGATCGCTGAAGGAGGAGATGTTTTCAATGTTGCGCACCACCTCGCCGAGTCGAAGATAGTGCTCGAGGCGGACGTAAATGGGGACGTGCACATGGCCATTGCGGTCAAGCAGGGAACGCATTTCGAGCGCTGCGCAAAGGCTCACCTCGTCGTCGCCCAGGGCAAGCGCGATGCCGAGCAACGGTCCGGCCGATTCGAGCTTCATTTCGACGATGTGCGCAAGATCCGGAGATCCCAGAGCAACGGAGGCAGCGACGAATTCGAGGGTGACTAATTCCGCCGCGGCGGGATCGGTGATTGAAAATTTTCCCTTTGCCACATCCGCATCCTGGTCGAAGACGATGATCTTGAGCATCTGGCCCATAGCAACGGGCGAAGAACGGATGAGGTGTAGCGCGATCTCGCGGCCGTAGGCGCCGAATCCAATGAGGACGAAGGTGCGGGCTTCAAACTCGGGGCTGGGCGGCAGATGGAGGCGCTTGACCAACATGCGGGCCGCGGCGTTGAAGGAGTTGAAGAGGCGAAGATCGACGTGGGCGGAGCCGAGGGACCGCTTATCGCTAGTAATCAACCGCTTGTGCATCCAGTCATTGCGTAGCTCGGCAAGGACCTGAATTCGGCCCGATTTGAGGTGGGCGGGCTGGGAATGGATGGCGTCGATCTCGAGCGCAATGTCCATGTTTTCGCTGTCTGATCCAGTGCAGACGATGGCCGTTTGCGCACGGCGGATTCCCGCGGCGAGCAACACGTGAGGGTTCTTTGCGTCTCCCTGGAGCACCGGAACTCCGGCCTTCTCGCAGGTGGCTGCGTAGGGCGAATCACTCAGCAGGTCGACGGCGACAATGCGGTGATGGGCGGCACGCAGGTTCTGCACGATCTGCATGCCGACATCACCGAGGCCGCAGACGACGGAGTGGTTGGTTTTGCGGCGCGCCATCGCGGTGCGGACGTTCCTTCTGACGCCGCTGAGGAACAACTGCGCGGCAGAAACGAGGGCGATGCCAGGCACCAGGACCTGCGCAACGACGAGCTGCCAAGGATCCTTGCCGGGCTGGAACAGGTCATAGAGCCGTATGAGGCCAATGGATGAGATCAGGCAGCGCAGAGCCTCAATCCAGGTAAACGGATGAGCGGGATTGGGTTGGGTGCCGGCGGTGTAACCGCTGCCGGCGACGGCGTATCCCCAAAGGCCGAGCCCGACGGCAAGAATGGCGAAGCCAACGAGAATGATTCTTTCGAAGCGCTTTTCCATACTGCTCCCTGCAAAGAGCGGCAACAATCAGCCGGGAAGGTTCAACGTGCGATAGCGGAAGACGAAGCTCCAATCCATGGTTTCAGCAATCATAACCCCTGCAATTCTCTGGGCGGCCTGTCGAAGAGCGGCGAAGTTGTCCCCCGGAGACTCGAGTGCATTTTCCAGATCGATTGACCGGAGAGACGTGAGTTCGAGAGCCATGGCACGAGAGCGATCGGCGGTGCGCGCGAATTCTCCGTGGTTGGCGATTCCGTAAAATGCAGCGCCGAAGGCAGGAGGCACGGTTGCGAGCATCAACAACCAGGGCGATTCCACGTCGGTGAACACATGGACGACACATGCGAGCAAGGTGGCAACGAAGAGAGTTGTTCCGATGTGATGCAAGCGATGACTCAGTTTGGTCAGGGTACCGCAGTTGCCTTCGTGGTACCCGATTTGATCGTCAAGGATGCTCTCGATCAGCTTGCCGATCGAGGCGAGGTAGTTGCGGTCAATGATGGCGGGCACCAAACCAAGATCGCGCGCGATGATGCGAAACATGCCGTCGACCCACGAACGATCAGAACCGGAGCCAAAGTGAGCGGGAAGCGGAGGCGTAGCAAGCGGGCAGCCCAGAGGGAGATAAATAGCAGTACTGACGAAGCAACTCGGCCAGTTGCCGGTAGTTGAGCCAGCGTTCGTGCCAGCGTTTCCGGCGGCCATGCCAGGTGATCGCCAGGATGATGGCGATCAATGCGAATTCAGTTAATGCAGGGACTCTGCGTCCTTCCAGTGATATGGTGTGGCAAAGCCAGCCAAGCATCGCGACCAATACGGCGCGAAGCGCTGAGCAGATTGGTGGCAAGCGAGCTCGAGCGAAGCAGCCCCGCATAGTAGCCTGACAATCCGTCGGCCCAGGCGTAGTGAGGGCAGAGCCCGTCGAGCAGGTAGCGCTGCGTCTGCTTCGGGCGGGGCGGGTGACTTCGAGATCATCTTCGTCCATTCGGCGCGCGCTGACGGCTCAAAATCCGCGATCCTCCACGATCCTCGGCGAATCTTGCCCTTGGCAAGGACGATCGCGGAAGATGCGAAAGAGCCTGCCAAAGTCGAATCGGGGCTGCTTTTCGGCGCAATATGCGTGGCTGAAGTTGGAATCCTCTTCGCCATCGCCAGTTGACTTGCAAAAACCGCGATGCGAAGCAGCGAGTCCAGCTCTTCCAACGGCATGCAATCGACGGTTGCCTGATTCGCTCGACGAGGAGAATGCACGGAGCCATCGGCTGAGAAGCGTGCAGCCAGATAATCGGGAGCGTTTTGCGCCAACGCCTCTTCGACAATTTGCGTGGTGCCGCCTCTGCCCGCGGCTGGTTCGCCGTCCCAGATGGCGATGAGGAAGTCGGATTGTTCAAGCACGATGCGCCCGATTCGTTCATAGGCCAGCGGCTTCCGCGTCGCGCGCACCGTCGGCTTGAAAGACCGCGGAGGCTTTGGCGAGTAGATATCGAATTCTTCGCGCGAGGTTTCGGCTTGCGAAGTCGCGGCAGTATTCTTCGGCGTGGAATGGGAGGGGGCATTGCAGATCCGCGCCCAGCGCAAGACCCGCATGGGCGACGATGCGGTCCGCGCCCTCAGCGAGCGGAGAGAGGATGCGCAAGAGCGGGGGTTCGGGCGAATGAAGAAGAGGATCGTACGCTGCGCGAGGCCAGAGCGGCGATGACTTTCAGAACCTGTTCGCATTGGAGGGGAAGATCGGCGGCGATATGGGGAGATAACCGATTGGGCCGATGGCCCGTGACGCCGATTTGAATCACCAGGCGGGGCCGCGGCGGCGAGCTTGACTCTTGAGTGGCCATGGCGCGGTGATGAACGATGCTCCCTAAATCTGGGTTGAGCATATCACGGCGTCAAACGCGATACGGTCTGATGTTTATATGCGGGAAGGGGCCGGGGCCGGCATCGGAATGAAAGGTGAAAAGAATGGTAGGCACGATTGGATTCGAACCAACGACCTCTTCCGTGTCAAGGAAGCGCTCTAACCAACTGAGCTACGCGCCTAAGACGTGACAGAGGTAAGTTTAGCAGGATCGAAGCGGCGCGAAAAGGCACAAGGTCGAGCCGCGGGCCCGCACCTTTGCGCCTGAGTTGAGACGCAAGGATTGGGGGCACGCGGGCGGAAGGTGGGTGTGGCTTATCCGTGGCGGATGAACGTGCCGTTGTGCAACTCGGCCATGGCCTGGCGCAGCTCCTCCTGCGTGTTCATCACGATGGGGCCGTACCACGCCACCGGCTCCTCGAGCGGCTTGCCCGAGACGAGCAGGAAGCGGATGCCCTCGGGGCCGGCCTGGACCACGATCTCGTCGCCGCGGTCGAAGAGGACGAGCGAATGGTTTTTCGCGTCGTAGACCGGCTGGGCGTTGGGGTCGACTGCCGACTCGGTGAGCACCGCCTGCGGCTGCGAGGCGTCGCGGAAGGTTCCCGAGCCCGCGAAGACGTAGGCGAAGGCGTTGCGCGTGGTCTCAACCTTGATGCGCTTGCGCTTGAAGCGGCGGCACGGAGATGTCGACGTAGCGCGCGTCGATCGAGCCCGGCGCACGCCTTCGACCGGGCCGGTTTTGCCCCAGAATTCGCCGCAGATGATGCGCGCTCTGGTGCCGTCGTCCTCGGTGACTTCGGGGATGGCGGCTCGAGGGAATGTCCTGGTAGCGCGGGTCGGTCATCTTGAGCGATGCGGGCAGGTTGGCCCAGAGCTGGAAGCCGTGCATGCGGCCGCGCTCGTCGCCTTTGGGCATCTCCTGGTGGAGGATGCCGCTGCCGGCGGTCATCCACTGCACGTCGCCGGCGGTCATGCGGCCCTTGTTGCCGAGCGAGTCGCCGTGCGCGACTTCGCCGGCCAGCACGTAGGTGATGGTCTCGATGCCGCGGTGCGGGTGCCAGGGAAAGCCGGCCAGGTAGTCGGCCGGGATTCTCGTTGCGGAAATCGTCGAGCAGGAGGAACGGATCGAACTCGTGCGGTTTTGCCGAAGCCGAAGGCGCGCTGCAGCTTGACGCCGGCGCCTTCGATGGTGGGTTTGGTTTGGTAGATCTCTTTTACGGCTCTGAGCGACATGGTGGACCTCCGGGGAACGGAATCAAAGCCAAGGCAAGGGTCGCCGACCCGGGCCGCACGCCTGGGAAGTTGGCGCTCTGACTCCACTTGTTGCGTACATACATTGGATGCGCAGGGAAGATATTCGTTGCAACAGGCAACCCGCTGGTCAGAGGCAGGGCCTGCGGCCAGCGCGACCCAGATTACGCAGCCTTGATGAACTGGACGTCGAGGGTGATGGTGACGTCTTCGCCGACCAGCACGCCGCCGGTTTCAAGGGCCGTATTCCAGGTGAGTCCGAAGTCCTTGCGGTTGATTTTGGCGGTGGCGGAAAGGCCGATGCGCAGTATTGCCCCAGGGATCCTTTGCCGGGCTCGCTCGACTTCCTCGACGGCAAAGGTCACCGGCTTGGTGACGCCGCGGATGGTCAGGTCGCCGGTGACGGCGAACTCGTCGCCCTTGTGCTCGATGTGCGGTGGATTTGAAGCCATGGCGGGGAATTTTTCCACGTCGAAGAAGTCCGGGCTCTTGAGGTGGCCGTCGCGCTGCGCGTCCTGGGTGTTGACGGTGGCTGACGTCGATGGAGACTTCAAGAGTGGATGAGTGTCGTCGGCTTCGACGCGGTGCAATACGCCGCTGATTCCGCTGAACTTGCCTCTTACGTTGGAGATCATCATGTGCTTGACCTTGAACTCGGCGGCGGAGTGGGCGGGATCGATGTTCCAGGTGGTGGTGGCGGTTGGGGTCATGGTGGTGGTGCTCCTTTCAATTCTTTGGATGCGGGAGGGAGATATTCGTTGCAACAAGTAAATTCGGAGATCAGGGAACAGAGATCAGGGGTCAGGGGTGGCGGGGATTGACAGTGGGGACAGAATCTTTCGACTTCGCTTTCGGTCAGGCTTGGGCCTGCTCTCGGAAGTAGGGTATTCCTTGCGCCTTTCGCTTGTTCATTCCACTTCCTGCGAAACGGACGAGCTATCAACGATTTTCGGGAGATTTTCGGCAAGCGCAAGAACTGTCGAAGCTGCGCCCCGCGCAGCCATTCGGCGGAAGTCGTCTGCATATTCGCCGATCCCGTCCCCGCTCGTCCCCTTCAGAGTCCGCAGCGCGTGCTCGTAGCCGAGCATTAGAATTCGCATCCCGAGAACGTACTTCTCGGTCATCACGTCTTTCGCGATGTCGCCGCGCGTCTGCATTTTGTACTTGAGATGGTAGACATTGTCGTAGTTGATGAGGTAAAGGGCCTGATCGCCGCCCAAATCACGGACTGTTCCGCCGTCTTGGTCCGTGAAGCCGTCGGGCCACTTCTCGCTTTCTTGCGGGCCGACTTTGCGCCCGTCTTTCGTCAGTAAGATATATTTCGGTAAACCATGGGTCGGTGCGCTCTTGTCCGTCCCCCTTGCGGTCCGCCCCATGCCCGCCTTTAGATTCACTTTGCGGTTTCTTGACCTTTGGCGGGACTGGCGCCGCTTCTTCTTCTGCGATGCGGATTGTTAACTCGTCTTGGACCGGCATCGCCATCGCGTGGTCCTGAAGCCCCATCGGGAAGCTGAAGCTGTCGCCGATCCTCACCTTGCCATCGACGGGAGTTAGATAGACGGTCAGCCGCCCCTTATGGAGGTGAGTGCGCAGACCAAAGCGGGCTGCGATCGTTTCCGGGACAATCAGGCTTCCGGGGTTGTCCGGCCGATTGAGATAGCCGTTCTCCGCGTCGGTGCGGCCCGCGACGGGACGGGTACGGTTAATCGGCAGGCTCATTTCCTTCTCATGAGTTTTCTCTTCGAGTCTGAGAAAGGTGGGGCTGTATTTGCCTTCGAATTCTCCCTTCCCCCCATCGCTGCCGTTCGTTCCGCCGCTGGCTGGTAGGCGAATGGTGGGATCTTGCCCCGTCAGCAAGTTCGCCAGAGTCGGGTCTTTATCAACCAGCTTTTGGAACAGGTCATTGCGTTCGGTCTTGGCCGCGCGTTCCATTTCTTCGCGGGCCACTTTCATCTGCAATTCCTTTAACGTGGTCGATTCCTTGATTGTAGCTGTCACGACTTCGCGATACCGCTCGCCGACAATGGTGTTGCGAATATGCTCCCGGTCGCCCTTCCAGACATCGTTGTGCGCGCCAAAGCTAAGGTTGCTCGCGTCAACGATGACGATGACGCGATCCTTTAGTGCCGGAAGGCCGCAGTCGGTTAGGTAGCCTCGTGTTTGCTTGAATTGAACTTGGCCGTTAAGGGCATGAAAGACCCGGTTGTTCGATTTACTCAGCCAGTCGGGTAGGTTGCGCTTCAGGGCTATGGCGCTAATCGAAATCTCGCCGAGCTCGGGATCGTCGACGTTTCCGACGCTTATGCGTGCGTCGGCCGCGACCTCCTGATCCTCGCTGTTCTCGTCGTCTTCAATGGAATCTCCCTCCTTATGCGAACGGAGAAGCAAGAATTCCATCCCGTAGAAAGGGCGCGGATCGATGCCCTGCGCTCGCTCTCCGCTACGTTTCGGATCGGGCTTTTGCCGGAAATCGAGGAGTCGAAACGGTAGGATTGTTTCGACAAGATTTTCGTTAAGCGCCTCGCGGCTGCCCCGGAAGCTTAGGAACCTCGATCCGACTTGGTAGTCATACAGCTTGATCACCGTTCCGGTGACCAGATGCACGCCGTCATACCGCTTACGGTCACCGCGGAGAAACGGATAGAGCACGTCGGCATCGAAGAGGGGAATGGAGCCGTCCGGCAATACAGAATATTCGGCGATGGGCATCCCGTCCCCAGGACGCCGGCGCATCAAAGTCCATTCAACCTTTCCGCCCGCAGGATGGGATCACTTTGCCGGCGTAGGTTGGCCGGGCTCTGTTTCTCGTTGGTGGGCTTGTTTAATTCGCACATATGGCGTGCCCGCGGCGGCAAATTTCGCTAAGATGTTGGAATCCGCGATGGCTGACGAAGAAAAGATCGGGAAACCGTGGCGAGACGACGAACTCGATACCATTATTGCCGACTATTTCGACATGCTCGCAGCCGACCTCGCCGGAAAGCCATACGTCAAGTCCAGGCATAGTGCAGCACTTATGCAGCAAATCGGCCGGACTCACCGCTCCATTGAATTCAAGCACCAGAATATCTCGGCGGTACTCGATGAGCTAGGGCTGCCGTGGATTCCGGGCTACATCCCGAAGCGTAACTATCAGAACGCGATCTTTGATGCAATCGACCGATATCTGAGCTCGCACGCGGATATCCCAAAGTGGACGTCGGTCGCTCCTGCCGAGCCAGCCACGCCGTCGGTCGTTTTTGTGGATCCGCCATCTCTCGCAGCGCAGCGAGTAGTTCCTGCGAGGCTGAAAAGGCTGGTCCGGAAATTTGATCCCGTCGAGCGTGATCATCGCAACCGCACTTTGGGTGCAGCCGGCGAGGCCTTCGTGCTTGAAGTCGAGCGCAAGCGGCTCGTCGAGGCTACTCGCGGTGATTTGTCAAAAAGGGTCCGATGGATTGCAGCAGAGGCGGGAGACGGCGCAGGCTACGACGTTCCTCTCATTTGACCTTCACGGTCGGGAACGCCTAATCGAGGTGAAGACGACAAATGGCGCCGCTCGGACCCCGTTTTTCCTGAGCCGCAATGAATGCGAACTGGCGTCGGAGCGTCCCTGCGATTGGTGTATCTACCGCGTGCATCTGTTTGCCAGCCAGCCGCGCATTTTCACAATTCTCCCACCGCTTAAGGATGCGGTACATCTCACACCGGAGACTTGGAGGGCTAGTTTCTGATCTTCTTTGCTCGACTCTGCGTTCCGACTTCAAGGCCGGCTGCTTCTTTATCGATCCAAACCCAAGCGGCGACCCACGCACCGCGATCTGTGCTCCATGCCAGCCCTTTACCAACCTCTCGCGCAAGGAGCTCGACGGATGAACGAAAGGCGGGTCGTCGACGTGACAGGGATCTGCTGAACGAAGCGCTTACATTTGTCGCTCGTTTCGGGCCGGAGTTGGTTCTCTCAGAGAATGTCCAAGGCATCGGCGATCCGAAATACGGCGGCGTCTGGGAGAACCTTCGGACGGGGCTCGAAGCCCTCGGTTATGCCACCGGCACAAAGGTTGTTTGCACGTCGCGTTTTGGGATTCCGCAATATCGTAAACGGTCCATTCTCCTTGCCGCAAAGCGCGAAGTTGTAAAGCCGGAACGTTACGCCGATCTGCTCTGTGGGGAGTTGCTGGTCCCCGAGAACGATCCTGACAGCCTGATGGTGTCCGTTCGCGAGGCGATAGGGCATTTACCGGCGATCAGGGCCGGGGAGCAGCATCCGGATATCCCGAACCATCGGACGCGAGCGTTAAGCGATCTGAATATTCGTCGTCTTGCCGCAGCTAGGCCCGGTCAGTCCAACTCCTACATGGAAGACACGGCTCACGGAGACCTCTCTCTCGCCTGCCATAAGAAGGTAAATAGGCGGCTCGGGGGCCGTTGCTTTACCAACGTTTACACCCGCATGTGCCCGGATCGGCCGTCTCCAACCATCACTACTAAATGCCATAGCATTTCGAACGGACGCTTCGGCCACTATGACATGCGCCAGGTGCGGGGTATTTCTCTTCGTGAGGCGGCGATTCTTCAATCCTTCCCGACTAATTACGTTTTCTATCCTATCGATCAGAATGGCCCGGTGGCAGCGATGATCGGCAATGCCGTGCCTCCGAAGCTGGCGGCGTTTTTCTCAAGGTATTTGGCCCAGTCGATCGCCCCCAACCGGATTAACGGCCGGAGGAATCGTCAAGTAGCTTAAGATGTGTGAGAAGCGCTTCCGTACCGATCTTCAAGCGACATTCCCAAATCACAATCGGCGACCACCCGTGCGCCTTGAGTGCTAGTTTGTTCTTTCGGTCCCGTCGGACGTTTCCGTCGAGCTTGGCGTTCCAAAACTCGACGTTCGATGCGGGCCGCTTTCCCCGCGAGCACGAATGCCCGTGCCAGAAGCACCCGTGAACGAAAACAGCGAAGCGAAAACGCGGCAAGACTATATCAGGCTTCCCGGGGAGTTCATTTACGTGGAGCCGGTAGCGGAAGCCCGCTGCAAACAGTCTCTTACGTACATACAATTCCGGTGACGTGTTGGAGCCGCTTACTGCAGCCATCATGCGCGATCGCTGTTCTGGATTAACTTTGTCCGTCATATCCTTCGGTTTCGTCAGCTCAGGAGCTCCGCGGCCCATCCGCAGGCGCCTCGCCCGCGACGACGCCATCACCCTACCAGCCATTACCGTGCCGAAAGGCGAGCGGGTGTTCGTGGGGCTGAAGCCCCACGCTCCCTCCGCCGTGATCCACCGGCTCCACATAGGCCCAGCAAGTCACGGCCTTATGCTCATCTACAGACCCTTCCGTGAGCGACTTTGCCCAAACCGTGAAGCAGCAGGCCGACATCGTAAAGGTGATCGAGAGCTATATCCGGCTGCGCAAGGCGGGGGCGCAGAGGTTCACCGGGCTGTGCCCTTTTCACAAGGAGAAGACGCCGTCGTTCAGCGTGCACGCGGGGCAGCAGTTCTTTTACTGCTTCGGCTGCCAGGCCACGGGCGATGTGTTCAGCTTTGTGGGCAAGATCGAGAACGTGGGGTTTCCTGAAGCGGTGCGGATTGTGGCGCAGAAGTGCGGGATTCCGCTGCCCAAGCGGGAGTTCTCGTCGCCGGAGGAAGCCGCCGGAGCGCGGCTGCGGACCAAACTGCTGGAGCTGCACGAGACGGCCGCAGCTTGGTTTGAGGAGCAGTTGCGCGGGCCGGAGGGTGCGCTGGCGCGGGAGTATCTGGCAGGAAGAGGACTGACGGCGGAGGGGATGAAGACCTTCAGAATCGGGTACGCGCCGGACAGCTATAACGCGCTACGTGACCGGCTGAGCGGGATGGCGGACGAGGAGACGCTGCGGGCCAGCGGGTTGTTCAGCTCGAAGGAACAAGGAGATGGAAGCCAGGGGCCGATCTACGACCGGTTCCGCAAGCGGGTGATGTTTCCGATTGCCAATGAAGGCGGGAGGGTGATCGCGTTTACGGCGCGAACGCTGGAGACGGGCGAGAAGGCGGGAGCGAAGTACATCAACTCGCCGGAAACGCCGCTCTACTCGAAGGGGCAGGTGCTGTTCAACCTGGACAAGGCAAAGCCGGCCATTCGAGCGATGGAGTTTGCCCTGCTGGTGGAGGGCCAGATGGATTGCATCAGCGTGTTTCTGGTCGGGATCCAGAACGTGATTGCGACGAGCGGTACGGCTTTTACGGAGCAGCAGGTGGCGATTCTGAAGCGGCATACGTCGAATGTGATCGTGAATTTCGACCCCGACACGGCGGGCGCGAATGCAGCGGAGAAGTCGATCGCGCTGCTGACTGAGGAGGGGTTTGCGGTCAAGATTGTGACGCTCGAGGGGGGGCTCGATCCCGACCGGTTCATCCGGGAGCGTGGCGTGGAGGCTTATAAGGAGGCACTGCGCGAGTCGCGGCGGCAGGCCGATTACCTGATTGAGAGGGCGCGGATGCTTTTTCCGGGAGCGAGCGCTGAGCAAAAGGTGAAGGCGATGAACTTTCTGCTGCCGCACATCCGGCGGATGCCAGAGACGCTGGCGCGAGAGCAGTTCGCGGCGGATGCGGCGCAGAAGCTAGGGATCGGGTCGGCGGTGCTGCGCGAGGAGCTGCGGCAGGCGGCGCTGCGGCGGCGCGAGCGGGTGGAGGAGCGGGCGGCGAAGTTGACTGAAGTGGAGCGTGTGCTGCTGCGGGCGCTGGCCGTGACTGATCCTGAGGGCGCAGAGGCGCGGCTGCTGGCGGCGGAGGCTTTGACGAACAACGCGGCATGGTTCGAGCATCTGGGCGCATTCGGGGCTATGCAGGCGTTGGCAGATCGGGCGGCGAGGGACCCGATGGATGCGGTGGAGGACCCCGGCCAGCGGGCGCTGCTGGCGGAAGCGTTGCTGGGCGAGAGCCGGGCGCCGGAGGCGAACGAGGTGGAAAGCGCGGTGCAGGAGGTTCAGGAACGTGCAATCGAAGGCAGGCTGCGGGAGTTGCGAGCGCGGATCGCCGAGGCGGAGCGGAGTGGCGACTTCGCCGAGCTGGCTCTGCTGACCCAGCAGAAGCTGGATCTGGACCAGGCGCTGCGGCGGTTGCACCGACAGAAAGCGCAGGAACGGTAAGGGACCGGGCGCTGGCCGTAAAGACTTTCCGGCGGGCAAATCTTGCGTCAAAATGGCCCTCCCGAGCGTCTAATGATTGAGTAAGGGCCCGGGAACGGGTGGCTGAAAACGGGCTTGAGCGGGTTTGCAGCCAGTGGACGGGGGCTGAGTTTGCCGCCGAATTTTTGTTGGCGCCGGCGAGTGCAGTTGTGGTAATCTATTGATCTCAGTGAGGATGCGCGCCCCTTTGCCCCACACATGAGCTGCGGCTCGCGGGCGACCCAGGCGAAACCTGAAGCGCTGCCATCCTGTTCCGAGAAAAACTATCACCGCTTTTTTGCGGGCTTGCGGGTGTGTATGCAAGCGGGGATTTCCTTTGGGAAGTCTTC
This sequence comes from uncultured Pseudomonadota bacterium, assembly GCA_963729395.1. Classification (GTDB taxonomy): domain Bacteria; phylum Pseudomonadota; class Alphaproteobacteria; order Rhizobiales; family Xanthobacteraceae; genus Bradyrhizobium. The sequence continues at coordinate 28,603 of CAVSOS010000019.1, forward strand.
ATTTGTGCGTCTTAAATCGGGCGCGGCGCGTGTTTGCGAAGAGCGCGGATCGATCTGCGTGGGCGAGCGAAATGACGGGACCGTTTCGGAATGATGCGGGGCCCAGGATGAAATCGGGCAAGACGCTCCAAGTGAGCGAGTCTTGCTGAAGAGAGCAGGGAGATTTTGGCGATTGAAGACAAATTCGAAGAGGATGTGCACGGCCTGATCGAGACAGGCAAGGAGAAGGGCTATCTCACCTACGGCGAAGTGAACGACGCGCTGCCGGACGAGATTGGCTCTCCCGACGATCTGGACGATCTGATCACGACCATTGGCACGCAGGGCATCGACCTGCTCGACACACCGAAGTTCCCCGGCGACAAGGATTTTGAGCTGGAGGAGGGCGAAGACGTCGAGCTGGATCTGACGCCAGGAACGCTGGAGAAGACGAACGACCCGGTGCGCATGTATCTGCGCGAGATGGGAACCGTGCCGCTGCTGACGCGCGAGGGCGAGGTCGAGATCGCCAAGCGCATCGAGCGCGGGCAGAATCGCGTGCTCAAGGCAATTTCGCGTTCGCCGATCGTGATTCGCGAGGTAGCGGCGCTGGGCGAAGACCTGAAGCGCGGCGTGCGCAACGTGAAGGAAGTGGTGATCTTTGACGAGGAAGAGCTCACCGAAGAGGTGGTGCAGGCCCGCGTGAAGGCCACCGTGGCGCGCACGGACGCGCTGGTGAAGCACCAGAAGAAGGTTGCCCAGATTGAAGAGAAGCAGGCGGCGATTTCGCCGGCCAACAAGGCAAAGATGAAGGAAGCGCGGCGGCTGCGCTGGGCCGTCGGCCGCGAGAAGGTGTTCATTTCGCGCATTGTCCGCGAGCTGAAGTACACGGCCATGGAGCGCAAGCGCCTGCTGGACAAGGTCAACAAGACCGTGGACACCATGCGCACGCTGGAGCGCCAGGTCCGCTCGCTGGAGCAGAAGTACGAAGCCTCGAAGAGCGAAGAGATGAAAAAGGAGTACCGGCGCCAGCAGAAGAACTGCCGGACGGACCTGGAAAAGATCGAGGGCGACGCGGGCGTGTCGATCGCGGAGCTGAAGCGCACGCAGCGCGAGATGATCCAGGGCGACATGGATGCCGAGCAGGCGAAGCGCGAGCTGATCGAGGCGAACCTGCGGCTGGTGGTGTCGATCGCCAAGAAGTACACCAACCGCGGACTGCAGTTCCTCGACCTGATTCAGGAGGGCAACATCGGCCTGATGAAGGCAGTGGACAAGTTCGAGTACCGGCGAGGCTACAAGTTTTCGACGTACGCTACGTGGTGGATCCGGCAGGCGATCACGCGCGCCATCGCGGACCAGGCGCGGACGATCCGTATTCCGGTGCACATGATCGAGACCATCAACAAGCTGATCCGCACGAGCCGGCAATTGGTGCAGGAGCTGGGCCGCGAGCCGTCGAGCGAGGAGATTGCGCGGCGCATGGACATTCCGGTGGCCAAGGTGCGCAAGGTGCTGAAGATCGCGCAGGAGCCTATCTCGCTGGAGACGCCGATCGGCGAAGAGGAAGACTCGCACCTCGGCGACTTTATCGAAGATCGCCAGGCGGTGTCGCCTTCGGAAGCGGTGATCGGGGTAAACCTGAAGGAGTACACGTCGCAGGTGCTGCGCACGCTGACGCCGCGCGAGGAGCGGGTGATCAAGATGCGCTTTGGGCTGGAAGACGGATCGGAGCACACTCTGGAAGAGGTTGGCCAGAGCTTCCAGGTGACGCGCGAGCGCATCCGGCAGATCGAGGCCAAGGCACTGCGCAAGCTGCGGCATCCCGAGCCGCAGCCGCAAGCTGAAGGCGTTTGTGGAAGGCGTGAAAGAGATGTAACCACCTGTGGTGGGTCAGTCGCGCTTCGCGCACTCCTCTATTGGAGCCAAGAGACGAACAAAGGGCCGCAGCCTTGGATTGGACTGCGGCCTTTTTGCGGGAATTTGCGAGTATGATGATTGGCAAAGTCAAAACCACTCGAGTAGCTGCCTAGTTCTGTGGCAGCTTGCCCTCAGAAAGGTAGGGGAGCTGACAATGGCAATCCCCGATTACCAGTCGATTATGTTGCCTATCCTGCAACTTGCCGCCGATGGAGCTGAGCATCGCAGGCGCGACTCGATTCAGACGATGGCTAAGTCATTCAATCTGACGGAAGAGGAATTGACCACACTCAACCCGGGTGGCTCTGATTATGTATTTGCGAATCGATTCGGGTGGGCATGCACCTTTCTGAAGAAGGCAGGGTTGATTCGCGCAGCGGGTTGGGGTAAGTTCCAAATCACCAGCGAAGGACAGGCGCTATTGGCGTCTCATCCAGCCAAGATCGATCTGACAGCGCTCAAGCAGTATCCAAAATTCCGAGATTTCTACGGTGGGGCGGCGCCAGACGTGGAGGATTCCACTGAGGCGGTGTCCGAAAGCGAGCCCACGGAGGAGACCCCTGAAGGCTCATTGCCTCCGCCCATGCTTCCCTTCAAAAGTTGGTCCAAGCGGAGCTACTCGCCAAAATCGCGGAGGCTACGCCAAAGTTCTTCGAGCGCCTGGTCGTTAACCTCTTGCAGGCAATGGGTTACGGAGGACCCGCAGCGGACACAGCGCAAGTGCTCGGAAAGCCGCATGACGGTGGAATCGACGGCGTTATCAAACAAGACAAGCTCGGGCTCGATCTGATCTATATCCAGGCGAAGAAATGGAAGGACACAACCGTTGGCTCAAGCGAAGTTCAGAGTTTTGTTGGTGCGCTGGCCGGCGTGCAGGCGCGAAGAGGCGTGTTTGTTACGACATCAAAATTCTCCCAGGACGCCCTCGCTTATGCGCAGTCGTTAGAAAATAGGGTGATTCTTATCGATGGAAATCGTCTGACTGCGCTGATGTTCGAGCATGGTCTCGGTGTGACTACCTTAAACACGTACGCAGTGAAGCGCGTTGACAACGACTTCTTCGACGAAGATGAAGTTTAGCCGGCTTCGAACGTGCCGCAGCCAGTGGAAGGGTTTGCGGCCTTTTTGCGGGCGCTCGGAATGGATTGTGACCTGTCGCGCGGCCCCATTCAGTATTGGATTTGCTCGGTTATAATCGCCCTTTAACTTGACCGCGACGAAGGGGCCCTCGAAGGCGATTCAAATCAGTCGTTCTAGGTGACTTATTCCGCGGCCGAAAGGGCAATCCCACTGATGAGAGACATTACGCGCAGGCAGTTTGGCAAAACGGTTGCCGCGACTGCCGCACTGGCCTACGTTACGCTGCCTGAAAATTCATTTGGCCTGCCGCCGGCACAGGGACTACATTTCCCTCAAGGATTTGTGTGGGGCTGCGCCACAGCGGCGTACCAGATTGAAGGCGCAGTGAAGCGAGGGCGGGCAAGAAGCCGTCCATCTGGGACGTTTTCGCGCACACGCCGGGAAAGACACATAACGGCGACACGGGAGACGTGGCCGACGATTCCTATCACCTGTACAAGGAAGACATTCGGCTGCTCAAGAATCTGGGGGTGGGCGCGTACCGGATGTCGATTTCGTGGCCGCGCATCTTTCCCGACGGCAAGGGCCAGCCGAATCCGGTGGGCCTGGACCACTACAAGCGCGTGGTGGATGAGTTGCTCGTGCACGGAATCACACCTTACGTGACGCTCTTCCACTGGGACCTTCCTGCTGCGCTCAAGGGAGGTTGGCAGTCGCGCGACACAGCGTTGGCGTATGCCGACTACGCCGGTTATGTGGCGCGGCAGTTCTCGGGACCGCGTGCACCACTTCATGACCACGAACGAGTTCGATTCCTTTACTGACCTTGGCTATCGCACGGGCAAGTTTGCGCCGGGACTCAAGCTGCCCGCGGCACAGGTGAACCAGGTGCGCCATCACGCACTTCTCGCGCACGGACTGGGCGTGCAGGCGATCCGCGCCAACGCGCCGGCGGCGCAGGTGGGCCTGGCCGAGAACCCGACCGTGTTTGTGCCGGTGATTGAGGACGAGGAGAACATTGAAGCGGCGCGGCGCGCGACACGCGAAGGAAACGGCCGATTTCTGACTGCGCTGCTGGAAGGGAAGTATCCGGAGAGCTATCTGGAGCGCGAGGGAGCGAATGCGCCGCGCATCGCCGCCGGGCGATATGAAGGCCATCGGAAGCCCGGTCGATTTTGTCGGCTTGAACGTGTACGCGCCCTACTATGTGCGCGCGGAGGACTCGCCGCGGGGCTATGCGATCGTGCCGCGGCAGGCGTCGTATCCGCACATGGCTTCGCCATGGATCGCGGTCGGGCCCGGAGGTGCATGTACTGGGCGGTGCGCAATGTTAGCGAGCTATGGCATCCGAGGGCCATCTACATCACGGAGAACGGGTGCTCGGCCGATGACGTGGTGACGGCCGACGGACGGATTGAGGACACCGATCGCGTGATGTACCTGCGCAACCACCTGACTCACCTGCACCGCGCGGCGGCGGAAGGATTTCCCGTCAAGGGCTACTTCCTGTGGAGCTTGCTGGATAACTTTGAGTGGGCCGACGGCTACAGCAAGCGCTTTGGAATTCATACGTGGATTTCAAGACAGAGAAGCGGACGCCGAAGCTGAGCGCGGAGTGGTACCGCGAAGCAATTCGGCAGAACGCTGTGGTGTAAGTGCCGAGTTGGACGCGGATGAGGCCGAGATCCATCCGGCAGAGGAGGACGCGGTGCGCGCTCTCCCATGCCGGATGAAGGTTAGGTCGTTCGAATTAGTGCGGTAAGACAAGCAGGTCGGATGCCAGCAACTTCTCCGTAAGCCTGTCCAAAGCCAGAGGGAATCTGTAGCCAACTGTCCTGATGCTCATGCCGAGCATCAGTGCAGCTTCCTCCTGCGTGTAGTCCTGAAGCACGACCCTGCTCAATAGCTCCCGATCGAGAATGCTGAGCCGGCTCAGACAGTTTTCGATATCGAGGACGAAGATGACCGCGTCCTCGAAGGTTCGTACCGGACGGCTGGATGCCCAACCCCGCGAGACCGGATCGCCGAGGATCGATGGCGCCCTGCCCACCTGCGTTGATGCGTACAGATAGCGTCGCAATAGGCTTTCAGTGTGTTTTCTATAGAAGGCAAGGTTAGCCGGAGGCTTGTAGTCGTGCTTTTCAAGCCCTAGTTCCTGCCGGGCGGCGGACTGTCGTTTCGATCTCCTTTGTTCGATTTGCCAGGCTACCTCAGCGGCCCCGGCGTCCCATTCCATCGGCAACTGAAAGGCTGCACTCATTGCGCACCTCCAGCTGCCTCAGCCACCGCCCAAACTCTGGCAGGTTGCTTACGGCGCGGGCGTCCGCGCCGCCTGCGACTTTCCGGCGATGGAAAATCTCTTAGTTTGGATTCACATTCCCTGCAGTACACACTCCCTTGAGTCTGGGCCCGGTACCAAAGGCAACCACACCCTTCGCAAACCTTCAATTGCACGCGCACATCCATGACTGATTCTCCGCATATGTTTCTTCTCCCGACGGAATTTTGTGATGCAGGTTGTTCCCCGGGGTGAAGAGAACCAGGCTGGACAACTCAGGTTTCTCATGTCCTGATGGGGGATTGCCGCCCGAGCTCTCTTGTTTTCTGTCATGACCATCGGCGCGCAGATCCTGGAATATTCTCGACTGACTTGTCTGGAACGCCCCAACAAGGCGCTCTAATGCGGGAACGGAGATGCCGGCTCAATGAAAATTCGTCCGGCAATGGTCAATCGCCGCCGCAAGCGGCAGAAGTCCGCCTCCGCCTAAACGATCGGCGATGAAACGTTTCCCAAAAGATTCCCACAAGTCAATGCGTGATTCAGTAAACCCATTGTGGGGATATGCTTCATTTGCGTCAATGACAAGCTACCACTTTCCGGTCATTGCCTTTTCAATCGCGGCCAAGACGCTCAAAATGAAGGCCAATAAGCCCTAATAGTTTTTCGAGAGGAAATGAGACGAGATTTCGTCCCATTGCTGGCGGCAAATTTTCCACAGATGAATTTTACGCAGATGCACGAGCACCTCCGCCTGGAACTGCTGCGCAGAATACAGCGAGGGACGCTTAGCGTGTCTCTGCTGGGCAGGCAGACCGGATTTGGGCAAGCTCATCTCTCCAATTTTCTGCATAGCCGGAGACAACTCTCGCTCGAGGCGATGGACCGCATCCTGGCGGCGCAGCATTTGACGGTCGCCGATCTGCTGCCTTCCATGCAAAGGCCGGAACCGTTATCCGGGAGCGATGGGGTCTGCGCGGTTCCGGTTGTCTCGCACGCAGTGGCGCTCTTCGAGCCGGTGATCAGGCCCTCCACGATTCAATCGCTGCTGCACCTGCCTGCGGCGGCGCTCGAATCGGTTCACTCGCGGGCGTCGGGAGCCAGGCGGGCATGGGAGCGGTTTGTCGCCGTCCGCGTGGCGGCTGCCGATGCCCCGCCGATGGAGCCGCTGGTGCTGCCGGAGGCAATCGCGCTCATCGATCGGCACTACAATTCGCTGCTGCCATACCGCCCCAATCGCGTGAATCTTTACGCTGTTCGGCAGGGCTCGCATCTGACATTCCGATATGTGGATTTCATCGCCAGCCGTCTGGTGTTGCGTCCACACAACCTTGCCTTCCCCGTGTCGGTGATTGAAGTGGACCCCGGAGAGTCGCCCAACGAGATGCTGGCCGGGCGGGTTGCGCTGATCTTGAACGAGCTGTGAGGAACAATGCGTGATGTGGGGCCGCAGCTCGGAGTGGCCGGGCGGTGCTTCAACTTGCAGGATATTTTCCGTTTGCCAGATCGCGTTCGGCTTCAGCGAGGTTTTCAGGCCGGCCGAGATCGCGCCAGTAAGACTTATCGGAGCGAAAGGCGAGGATTACTTCACCCTGGGCGGCGAGACGGAGATAGGCGGGGATGATGGAAAAGACGCCTTCTCTCGGGCAGGTTGGAGAAGATGCGAGGCGAAACGACGTGAATGCCAGAGAACGCGAGTGCTTGGACCGGCTGGGCCGGACGGATGAGTTCGGGTTCTGCATCACCACCGATGCGGCGGCCGCAAAGCTGGCCATGCTCGTCGAAGAGAAGGTAGCGCGAGGACTCGCGCGGCTGAACGGCCAGGGTGGCGAGTGCGTTGTGTTCGGTGTGGAGCGGACCATGCGCGCAAGATCGACGGTGCTGAGGACATCGACGTTGTGGACGATGAAGGGCTCGTGCGCGCTTTCGCCGGCCTCCAGGAAGAACCAGGCGGCTTTCTTGAGGCCGCCGCCGGTGTCGAGCAGGAGTTCTTCGCGAGAGACTTCGATGCGCATGCCGAAGTTGCGATTGGCCTGTAGGTAGTCGACGATCATGTCCGCGAAGTGATGGACGTTGAGAATCACTTCGCGCACACCAAAGGCGCGGAGGCGGCTGAGCGTGAGCTCGAGAAGCGTGCGGCCGGCAACAGTGACCAGTGCTTTGGGGCGGTCATCGGTGAGCGGTCGCAGGCGCGTGCCCAGGCCAGCGGCAAGGACCATCGCCTTCATTTACTTCGCTTCCCCCAACAATCCTAAGTTTTCGAGCTCGATGTGCCGGACGACAACTTCGATGCCGTTGACGCCACGCAGATGATTGGCTAGCTGCTCCGCGAGATAGACCGAGCGATGCTGGCCGCCGGTGCAGCCAAAGGAGACCATCAGGCTGGAGAAACCGCGCTGACGATAGTTGGCGACGCTGGCATCGACGAGCGAAATGGCGTGTGACAGGAAATGGTGGACGCTCTCCTGCCGGTCGAGGTATTCGATGACGGGCGTGTCGCAGCCGGTGAGCGAGCGGAACTGCTCTTCGCGGCCGGGATTGGGCAGGCTGCGCGCATCGAAGACGAATCCGCCGCCATTGCCTGATTCATCGGCGGGCATAGAGTGGTGGAAGGAGAAGCTGAAGATGCGCACGGTCAATCCCGCGGCGGGCACCGCGGTGTGCTGCAGTTTTTCGCTGGACGACATTCTTTCGAGAGCGTCGAGCAGGGCGGGCAGGGCGATGGGTAGCCTGACGTGCTCCGCGAGCCAGCGCAGGTTCTTGAGAGCGTATGGAACGCTATCAAGGAAATGCGGCTTGCGCTCATAGAATCCGCGGAAGCCGTACGCGCCTAGCGCCTGGAGGATGCGGACGTAGACGAATGCGTAATAGTGATTCCATGAATGCGTCGCGTTTGAGGTCGACGGAGCCGGCGAGGTAATCGAGATAGTGGTCGAGGAGTTGGCGGCGCAGATCCGGCGGCAGATCGGCCTTGCCGTCGAAGAGAAGCGATGCGATGTCGTATTGCAGCGCGCCTTTGCGGCCGCCCTGATAGTCGACGAACCAGGGATGGCCGTCGCGCAGCATGATGTTGCGCGATTGGAAATCGCGATAGAGAAAGTAGTCGTGATCGGCGCCGAGCAGAAATTTGGTCAGGCGCGTGAAATCGACTTCGAGCGCCTGCTCGTTGAAGGGTATGCCGGCGAGGCGGAGAAAGTAGTACTTGAAATAGTTCAGGTCCCAGGCGATGGACTGGCGGTCGAAGCTCGCGCGCGGATAGCAGACTTTGTAGTTCAGGTCGCGGCCTGCCTCGACTTGAAAACGCGGCAGGATGGCTACGACCTTGCGATAGGCGTCAACGACCTGTGGCGCGATGGTGTCGCTGGAACGATTGGCGCTGAGGAACTCGAAGAGCGTGGTGTCGCCCAGATCTTCTTCGAGGTAGGCGCCGTGGCTCAAATCCTCGGCGTAGATCTGCGGGACCGGCAGGCTATGGCGGCGGAAATGGCGTGAGAACTCGAGAAAAGCGACATTTTCCTCGCGGACGGAGTAGAGGATGCCGATGGCGGAGTGCCCTGCGCCGGCGAGGCGGACAATGACGCGCCCTGAGCCGCCGAGCTGGCCCTGGAGCGGCAGAACCCGCTCTGGCGGCGACTGGAAGTGCTGCTCGAAGAGGCGTTTGAGAACGTCCATGAAAATCTACTGAGGCCTGTTCACGGTGCTTCGACAAAGATAGTCACGCAGGGTAGGCGGGCGCAAGATTGTGCTGAGGACCGCATGGCTTTCCTGAAACAGGTGTAAGCTGACTGCGGACTTCCGAATTGGATATGGTGGAGAGTATGAACGAAGCCTATTTCGATCCTTGGATTGGGAAAAAGTATGAGCAAACGAAGGTACTGATCCTCAGCGAGAGTGCCTATAGCTGGAAAGAGGACGGGAGAAAGGTGGACCCGAGCCGCTCGCATCCGACCCGCATGGTGCAGCATTGGGGAATTGAGAATTTCGGTGGAAACAAGTACTACACAGCTCTGAGTAGAGCATTGTGCGGGAAGGAGGCGCCTAGTCAAAGCGAATTGGAAATCGCCTGGAACGATTGTGACTACACGATATTCGTGCAAGGCACGGTAGGTTTGGGCGCAAAAAGCCGACCGACCCGAAAACAGTTCGAGGGGGCACATCCCGCTTTCCTGCAGTTGATCGAGAAGATTCGACCATCAAGAGTTGTGGTCACCGGAAAGACGATGTGGAATCGGATGCCAGCCTGTCACGGACCGCACCTCTGCGAAGATCTTCAAGCGTACAAGCTATCGGACGGATCGCTGGTTTGGAGCTTAGCCGTGCCGCATCCGGGAAATCGAGAAAAGGGCGAGGGATTCGTGTGGGAAAGAGTTGCAGCGGCTATTCGCGCGTTCAGGTCAATAAAGTTCCCGCTTCGAGATTAGCTTATCGTCAGGCCTCGCGAGTGGAGTCTTGGTTCTCAAAGCGGGTGAACCTGTCAAGGAAGTTCAGGTACACGATGCCGGTAGGACCGTTACGCTGTTTTGCGATTATGAGTTCTGACTTGGCCTTATCCTCTGTATCGCGGTCGTAATAAGAATCGCGGTGAATAAAGGCAACCACGTCGGCGTCCTGCTCAATGGAGCCCGACTCGCGGAGGTCGCTCAGCATGGGCCGCTTATCGTCGCGTTTTTCGTTGTTACGCGAGAGCTGGGAAAGAGCGATGACGGGGACCTCGAGTTCCTTGGCCATGGCTTTGAGGCCGCGCGAGATGGCGGAAACTTCCTGCACGCGGTTCTCGTAACCTTTACGGCTCGCGCCGGGCGACGTGGCTGACATGAGTTGCAGGTAGTCGACGACGATGAGATGGAGGCCGCCCTTGTTTTGCCTGAGGCGGCGTGCCTTGGCGCGCATCTCGGCCACCGTGGTACTCGCCGAGTCGTCGATGAAGATGCGCGATTCAATCAGCTGTTCCAGCGCCAGTTGCAGTTTTTCGTGGTCCCTCCCACCTAGATGACCGGCCTGCATCATTTGCTGGTCTACCCACGCCTGCGATGCCAACATGCGGCGCAGGAGCGATTCCCGGCTCATCTCGAGGCTGAAGACGGCCACAATTTTCCGATGGTTGATGGCCGCGTTCTGCGCAATATTGATGGCCAAGCGCGGTTTTGCCCATCGAGGGCCGCGCGGCGATGATGATCAGCTCGCCCTTCTGCAGCCCGCTGGTCATGTCGATCGAATTTCGTGAAGTCGGTTTGAAGACCGGTAATCGTAAGGCTCTGCTTGTAGAGGTTGTCGATGGAACCGAAGGAGTCGCGAACGATGAATTCGATGGGCTGCAGGCCCTGGGCGAGGCCGGCTTCGCTGACTTCGAGCAGTTGGGACTCGGTCTCATCGAGAACACCGATGGCGTCCTGGCTCTGGTCGGCGGCTTTGGCGATGGCGGCCGAGCAGATGCCCATGAGCCGGCGCAACATGCTCTTGTCTTTGACGATGCGGATGTAATCTTCAATGACGGGACGGCGCGGCAATCCCTCAGTGAGCGAGGCCAGGTAGGCGACGCCGCCGACGGCCTCGACCTCTTTGTAGCGCGCTAGCTCATTGGCAAGCGTGACGATGTCCACGGTGCGGCCGGTGTCGATCAACTCGCTCATGCGAAGGAAGATGCGGCGATGCGAGTCGAGCGAGAAGTCGTCGGCGTTGAGGACTTCGGCGGCCTCGGCGTGGGCGGCGTTGTCGAGCAGGATGGCGCCCAGGATGGTCTTTTCCGCATCGAGGTTCGCGGGCAGGCCGGCTTCGAGGGTGAGGTCGGGGACGGTGGCCATAGGAAAGAGTGTAGGCCAGAGCCAGCAGGCCAAGGGGTGTGAAGATTGAGGCCGGAATGCGGAAATTCGGGAAAGCGCGACCTGAGCGATCGCGAGCCCGCGACGAATAGCCGGATTCAACGCTTTGGGGCAAACTCGTCTGTGACAGCGGAAAGATCAGCGAGTATCAGCCTAAGACGCGTTGAGCCGCGCAAAGATGGTATCGAAATTGCCGGATTCTCGGCGGCGAAGCGGAGGGTCTTCACGTTCTCGACGCAGATCTCCGGCGGCGTGGGCTGCGTCTTGAGGATCTCCATCACCTCGGCGATGAACTTCGCGAGCGGCATGGCGCGCGGGTCGTCGGCGCCGCCCATGAGATGCGTGGCGACGTAGGGAGGGATCAGTTCGAGGACTTCGATGCTGGTGTGCGCGGAGCTGCGAGCGGAGCGAAAGCGTGTAGGAGTGGATGGCGGCCTTGGTGGCGCAGTAGGTGGGCGTGCGCGCCATGGGCAGGAAGGCCAGCCCCGAGGAGACGTTGATGATGGTGGCGTGCGGCTGCTTTTGGAGATGCGGCAGCAAGCGCCGCGGTGAGGCGGATGGGGCCGAGCAGGTTGGTGGCGACGATGGCCTCGGCGTCGGCCAGGTCGGGCTGCTGCGCGAGCAAGCTTTTCGGCGCGCATGATGCCGGCGTTGTTGATGAGCACGTTGAGCGAGGGAAATTCGGCGAGTAGCCTGCGCGGCGAAGGCGCGGATGCGAGGCGGGGTCCTGCGATGTCGACGGTGAGGGACTTCATGCCGGGATTGGCGGCGGTGGTTTCGTCGAGGGCCTGGCGCCGGCGGCCGGCGATGATGACCTGGTTGCCGAGAGCGTGAAGGGATTCGGCGAGGCCGCGGCCAATGCCGGAGCCGCCGCCGGTGATGAGGATGGTATTGCCGGTGGGATTCATGGGACTAGTTGCCTCTGACTGGCATGATAGCGGGACGGTTGCGCGTGGCGAATCTCCGACGTCGATACGGGCGCACGAGGCGATGCGACATAGACAGCCAAAGTGGGCCGGCATGGAGAGTTAGTTACCAACTTGGGACCGATCAATACAGGAGTGATTCAAATCACTCGCCAGCGGATTGACCCGACAAGCATAATGAAGCATCGATTACGAAGCAACGCCTTTTGCCGGGCATCTTTGTTGTCGACCTCGACTCATTCTGTTCGGCGTAGTTGCCGATAGGAGTCGAAGGAGGATGCCGAAGTGCCACTCAACCATTCGACAACGCTCACTTCGACAGCCGCGCTCGCCTGCTCGCGCCTCAGACTGCAAATGAGCAGTTATGCCTGCCGCATTGATGCGGCCCAGGTGATGAGGAGCGGGCGCTGATCGAGCAGACGCGGAGTGGCCCGCCGAAGCGGTCGTCAATCTCCGTCACTTGGGAAAGGGAGTCGGTTGGGCACTGGCGATCGAAGGCGTAGCGGCGCTGAGCATCTATGCCATCTGGTATCTGTGGCATCTTTGGCTCTAAGTCCACCGGGTCGCAGAGCTTCCTGCGAGCACCCGATTGTGCGCGCAATCACATCTTGCCGGACGATCGATCTGAGCACGGCGAAACACTTTTCCTTGCCCATCTTCCAGGCCGCAGACCAAGTCGATACATATTTCGTGTCATTTCGAGCAGGCGATCGGCATTTTTCTCTTCAAATCTGCGATGATAGCAAGATGTGCCTGAAGGCACTTTGAACAGACAGGAACCACCGTCCAAGTGAAACCCGCAATGCGCCGTGTGGCGCTGATCTACAACCCGGCTTCCGGCCAATACTCCGCGCGGAGGAAAGCGGCCGTTGAGCGAGATCAATGGCCGTGCTCCATGAAGCGGGCGTTGTTGCGGAGGCGTTCGAAACTGGCGCTCCCGGCAGCGCAATGGCCCTCGCAGGAGCAGGCCGTTCGCGTGGGCTTTGACACGGTTCTGGCATGCGGCGGTGACGGCACAGTGCACGAGGTTGTGCAGAGCCTGGTTGGGACCGACGTCGCGCTGGGAGTGGTTCCACTGGGCACGGCGAACGCCCTGGCTGCGGACCTGGGATTGATTGCATCGCCCGGCGAAGGTGGCGCGCACATTGCTGGAGGCTGTGCCGGCGCGGGTTTCTGTCGGGCGCATTCACTACAACGACAAAACCGGACAATCCCGGCTCACGCTACTTCATTGTTGCGGCGGGAATCGGCGCCGACGCATTGCTGATGTCGCGGCTGGACGCACGGCTGAAGCGGCGGCTGGGATATGTTCTCTATCTGATCGAGGCGTTCCGGATCTGGGCTACTTCTTCTTTTCCGCTTTTTGAGGCGGTTTTGCCGGCGAACGGAAACGGCGGTGGCCGCGTGGTGGATGTTTCGCAATTGCTGGCGGTGCGTGTCCGCTCATTTGGAGGAGTCTTGCGCACGCTGGCTCCTGGGGCCAGTCTGCGCAACGGCAGCCTGAGCCTGCTGGCCTTCAAGACGCAGAGCCGCCTGCGTTACCTGATCGTTCCTGCTTGCGGTGATCGCCGGGCGGCATACCTTCAACGCGCGCAGTGGAATTGATGGACACGCCGTCGATCGAATGCCGGGCCGCTGACGGCTCGCGCGATGCATCTATTCGTCGAAGCGGATGGAGAGGTTCTGGGCTCTCTGCCGGTGCGGCTCGAAGTCGTGCCTCACTCGCTCACTTTGCTGATTCCGCCGGGCGCGCAGCCGTGATGAGCGCATTGATGCGCTGCCGGCCTGCTGGCTTCTTCCGGCCTGATGCGGCGACAACTTCCAGGTAAACGCAAGCAGCACGAATGGCGAGAACCGTTGCGACCACGACAGCATGAAGCGCCACGGTCCAGCCATAGCGCTGGGCCAGAACGCCGATGCCCTCACCTTCGACCATGCGCCCCAGATAACCAAAGAGACCCAGGAATCCGGCTGCGGTGCCTACTGCTTTCTTCGAAGTGAAATCCAGCGCGCTAACGACCAAGCAGCAATACCGTGGGATAAACAAAGAAACCAATCACTGCCGAAGAGGCCAAGGCTGATCCATAACTTGTTTGCGGGTCCATAGATGATTCCCAGGTAAGACAAGAGCACGGGGACCATGCACAGGACGCTGATCATGCCGCGGCGTCCGCCCAATTTATCAGAGAGCCAGCCCATAAGGATGGTGCTGAAGATCGCGGAGAACTCGAGCGCCGCGGTGCTGACGCCGCCCTCGCCAAGGCTGGCGTGCTTCACTTCTTTCAGATAAGTAGGGCCCCAATCGAGCATGCTGTACCGGGCGATATAGACAAAGAAATTGGCAAACGCAAAGAGCCAAAGATAGCCATTCCGTGAAGATATAGTTTGTAAGCAAATCGGCGGTGCCCAACTCCTGCTCTCTGTATCCTTGCGGCCGCCTGCGGGATAGTCGTTGCGCCACTCCTCGATGGGCGGAAGGCCGACCGATTGCGGCGTGTCGCTGAAGCCTGATGAGCAGATAGACGGCGCAAAGGATGGCGAGAACGCCCGGAACATAGAACGCCGAGCGCCAGCCGAGCAAGACCGGTGGTGTAGGCGACAAGGAGTCCGGTCAGGCCGCCGCCCAGGTTTTGCGCGACATTCCAGAACGCGAACTTGGTTCCCCGCTCGCTGACGCTATACCAGTGGCCTAGCGAGCGTCCGCAAGGCGCCCAGCCCATGCTTTGCGCCAGCCCGTTCAAGGCCCACAGCGCAAGATGCACGGGATAACTGCTCACGGCGCCGAATGCGAAGTTGCACAGTGCCGTGATCAGCAAGCCCGAGCGGCATGAAGTAGCGGGGATTGCTGCGATCGGACCACGCGCCCATGAAGAGCTTGCCGACGCCATAGGAGATGGCGGTGGCGGCCAGGATGTTCCCCACCTGTTCCTTGCTGTAATTGAGCGCGAAGCCCATCTCCCTGGAGACAACGGGAAGGTTGTTCCGGACGAAGTAAAACGTGGCGTAGCCGATGAAGGTGGATTCCAGGATCTGCCAGCGCATTTTCGGATAGAGCCGCTCCGCCTGCTCCCGTGGAAACTCTTGGGATGTGCGGCGCGGGCCGAAGGAACGAAAGGATTCGAGTTCATGGATTTCCCATGGCGCATCTGCGGGCAAATCTTGAGCAACGATCGGCTAAACGGGGAACAGCCTTCGGTTCTGCTGGCATGTGCGCCGAAGACTCTGCTGCCAAGCGGCGCTCTCAGCAGAGACGTCCGCTTCTCATTCTTCGTAGAGATAGCCTTTCGCGGTTTCCTAGAAACTCCGCAGATCGTTTTCCTTCCAGGCTTCGCAGCGGTGCAGCTCCCGCGCCAGAAGGTCGGCGACTGCAGGCGCGGCCTCAATGGCGGCGCGCGCATCGAGAAAGAGGGCGCGGGTGCGGCGGGCGAGCACATCCTCGACGGTGCGCGCCATTTCATAAGCGTGCCGCCCAAACAACTTCGCGCAGCCGGAAGGGCAGGCGCGGATGCAGCAAGGCATCCAGGCCGGGTTCTGAGCGGAGAGAGCGCGAAGCGCGGCAGGTCGGAGCCGTAGACGCACTCCCACGCGGAGTTCGCAGTGGTCGCTTCGCGGGGTCCAGCCGTGAAGCTTCAACTCGAGAGTGTGGAGAGGGACGTTTGGGAAGCGCTGCAACTTGCGCGGCGCGATCGATGGTGTCCTGGCCCATGCGGCGGTAGGTGGTCCACTTGCCGCCCGTGACGGTGATGAGGCCGGAGGGCGGCGACCAGAATCGTGTGGTCGCGAGAGAGCTTTGAGGTTTTGACGCCGCCTTTGCGGACCAGCGGACGCAAACCCGACCAGACGCTGAGAATCTCTTCGGGACGCGGCGCGCGGCCCAGAGTAGCGGGCGATGTGGTCGCGAAGGAACTGCTTTTCTTCAGGAAGCGCGCGCGGCTCAGGGAGACGTTGTGTCGAACGGGCACATCGGTGGTTCCGACGAGCAGCGCGCCGAGCCAGGGAATGGCGAAGAGGACGCGGCCATCGGAGGTTTTGGGAATCATGAGCGCGGTATTTCCCGGGAGGAAGGAACGCGGAAGGACGAAATGCGATCCCTGGCTGATGGCAAGCAGCGAGCCGCGCGGGCGGCCGTCGAGCGCGAGGGTCTCTTCGGCGTGGACGCCGCAGGCATTGATGACGGCTTTGGCCTGCAGGTCGAAGACCGTGCCGTCTTCGCAGTCGCGCGCCTGGATGCCGACGATCTTGCCGCCGCGCTCGATCAGGCCCATGGCTTCAACGTAGTTGATGGCGGTTCCGCCGAGATCCTGGAGAGTGCGCAGCAGCGAGATGGCGTAGCGGGCGTCGTCAAACTGGCCGTCGTGATAGAGAATGCCGCCGCGAAGGTGGTCGTCTGTGACGCCGGGCAGCTTTTCCAGCGTGGTTTTGCGGGAGAGCAATTCCGACCGGCCGAACGATAGCTTGCCCGAAAGCCGCTCATAGACCTTGAGGCCGACTCCATAGTAAGGGAGGGAAAAATAGCTATAAGCCGGGACGACGAAACAGAGATCGTGGACCAGATGAGGGGCATTGCGCAGCATGTGGCCGCGCTCGCGCAGGGCGTCGAGGACCAGCGTCAGGTTCATCTGCTCGAGATAGCGAACGCCGCCATGCACGAGCTTGGTGCTGCGGCTGGAGGTTTCCTTGGCGAAGTCGGAGCGCTCCACTAGCAACGTGCGATAGCCGCGGGATGCAGCTTCAACCGCTGCGCCCAGGCCGGTGGCGCCGCCGCCGATGACCAGTACATCCCAAGGCTGCGATGCTGCGCCCAGTTCACTGAGAATTTCCTGCCTTGCGATCACGCCTCTCACTTCCTTTCTCGATTACCGGATGACGGAAAACAACACGATCCGAGGCAAGGCGCGACTGCGACGCACGAGCCTTGCGAAGAACGATGCCCGCGAGCCGATACGCCGCCTTGAATCAAGGTGAATTGCTGTTTTTCCGCCCAGACTCTGGTCTCTAAGTGGGCGTGATACCGCGAGCCGAATCGCCGCGGTCTCTTAAGCAACAGCGCCGCACCAATGCTGCAGGCGTGCTGCTGGCTTCAGCTTAGCACGCTGGAGTCCGGCTCTCCGGCCAGCGCTCAAGAGCCGCCCTCGCGGTGAATCCAAAAATTCGCGGACGCGCCGGCCACGATTGCAGTGGCCGGCACGCCGTTCGATGCGGGTTAGAACGTCACTTTCAACCCGAACTGGACGATGCGTGGCTCCAGCGTGCCGGTGATGGTGCCGCCGCCCAGGCTGGTGGGCGCGGAGGTGCCGTTGTCGGTGCCGGAGACCGTGCCGCCGCCGGAGCCGCCCGGCAGGTAGAGGTTGGTATGGTTGAAGATGTTGTAGAGCTCCGAGCGGAACTCGATCTTGACCCGCTCTACTGGGGTGTTGAACTTCTTGTTGAAGTCCAGATCGGTTTCGTAGAAGGCAGGCGTCCGGCCGTAGTTCTTGGGCAGGCTGCCAAACGGGCTCGCAATCGTGCCGCCGGTGAGAAGCGACGCTGCCGGTGGTATAGGTCTCAGGGAATGTTCAAAGCCGCGGCGTTGATATATTGGACCGTCCCGTTGGCGAGATGCGTCCTCTGGATGTAGGGAACGCCGCGATACGAGGTTGGGGCGATAGGCGTTCGAATCCGCGCCAGTTCTGGGTCAGCTGGGCGATACGGCATTGGCCGCGGCCGGCGAATACTGAATGTTGAAAGGCGTTCCCGCCTCCATGGTGTTCACGCCGCTGATCTGCCACCCGCCGAGCACCGCATTGATGACTCCGTTGGCGCTGTTCAGGAACGCTGTCCCTGTCCGAACGGCAGTTCGTAGACCAGCGTAGTGACGTTGGTGATGGGCAGGTTGTAGTCCGATTGGCCGTAGTCGGCCTGGATGTTGTCGCCGTTTTGCGGGCACGGCGTGTTGGCATCGAGAGTGGACGAGGCGTTATCCAGGGCGTGCGACCAGGTGAAGGAGTTCAGCAAGGTCAAG
Source organism: uncultured Pseudomonadota bacterium (assembly GCA_963729395.1). Classification (GTDB taxonomy): domain Bacteria; phylum Pseudomonadota; class Alphaproteobacteria; order Rhizobiales; family Xanthobacteraceae; genus Bradyrhizobium. The sequence continues at coordinate 46,606 of CAVSOS010000019.1, forward strand.
CCGCCAGTATATCGCTGCTCGTAGCGGGCTTGCAGCGCGTTGTAACTGGAGTGGAACTCGCTAAAAGCCTGGGTGATGTCGCCGTTGCTAAAGGTGGGATAGAGCGTCGGGTTGTTGAGCAAGTAACCGCCCCAACTCATGTATGGACGCTGCCACTGACCCGCCGGAATTCCGGGAAACTGTCCGGCGGTCGTGAGCGGCAGTGCCGGGTTCCTCTGGTTGGCATTGATGAAGCCCTGCAGATGGACGCCGTGGTTGCCCACATACGCAACGTCGAACAGGATGTTCTTGGCCAGGCTCTTCTGCACATCAGGAACCAGCTCTCGGCGTAGCCGTCCTTGGTATTGGGCGGGATCGAGTCGATGTCGTCGGTGCCGGCGCTGAAGACAGTGGCCAGTCCCTGCGGGAAAGCCCTGCGAAAGCCTCTACGAAGCCGTTCGTGGTGCCAGACCGTGGCCGGGTTGGTGACCGAGGTATAGAGCGCAAAGGGCGCGTTGATGGCGATATTGTTGCCCGAGCCGGCGCGCCAGTAGTGGACATAGGCGGAGCCGTATCCGCCGCGGACGGCGATGGTGGGCGTGACGGCATACGGCAAAGCCAATGCGCGGCGCCCAGTCGGTCAGGTCGGGATTGACCAGCGACTTGCCAAACACGCCGCTGCCACTAAAGGGAGCAATACACGGCGCCGAGCCGCACATGGGCGACTGCGCCGTGGTGTAGCCCGGAGTGAGGGTCTGCAGCGTTCCGGTGGCCAGGTTGAAGTTGGAAATGTGGTTGTTCCGTTCCCACCAGGGCGAACCGTACTCCCAGCGCAGTCCAAGATTCAGGGTCAGCTTGTTGGTGTACCTTCCAGTCGTCCTGCGCGTACGCGCTGTCCATCGCCTGGTAGACGTGGGTGATGAAGTAGGTGGCCAGCGAATAGGCTCTGCTTGCTCCGAAGAGGAAGTCGGCCCAGTAGGTGTCAGCGACGGCGCTGGTGCTGGGGCAGGCAGATCCAGCCGATGCCACGAGGGCACGACGCTGTAGCCGCCGCTGAAGGTGAAGGAGCCGTAGAGCGGATTCGAGTCCTGGATCTCCTGCCAGACTTTCTCGTACTCATAGCCGAATTTGAGCGAGTGCCGGCCCTTGACCCAGGTGAAGTTCACCTTGGGATCGAGCAGGGACGGGTTCTGCCACTGCGGGTTCGTGCTCTGGCGGCCGAAGGAGGTAAAGCCGCCGGAGATGGCCATCGAGGGCAGGCCGCCGGAGACGCTGGAGATGGTCGGCAGGCCGGGGATGTCGCCCGGCGGGAACGAGGTGTTGCCGACCGCGAAGGTCCACTTGCCGGCACTGGTGCCGGAGAGCGCCAGGCGCGCATCCAGGAACTTGTTGGTGCCTATCAGCGTGGTTGAAGCCGAGAGCAATCTGCTCATCGTGAATCAGGATGTGGCCGTTGGTCTGCATGTCGATCGGCTCGGGCAGAAGGTTATAGTTCTTGCCGGTCTCCTTGCGATCGCTGACCTTCAGGAACCAGGAGGTGTTCTGCGCTCTGCTGGAAATCCAGGCGCAGGTCGCCCTTGTCGGCGTGGTCGGTGAAAGGCGCGTTCAGAGGGCAGTCGTTCGTGGCCACGCCCGTCGTGGACAGAGCCGGCGGTGACGACGCATCTGCCGCCTGCATTGGCCGGGCAGCGCGCCCTTATACAGGCTTGCAATCGCCAAAGCGGTCGGGTCGGCGTCGGCCTTGGCTTGCGAGGGCCAACTGGCATACGGCGTGCCCGCCGGTATGTAGGTGCCCGGACTCCACGGATCCTGCACGGCAACGGCCAGTTGGCCGTTGAGCTCGTTGGTCGTGGGCACGGTATCGATGACCGTCGGCGTGAGCGTCTGCCGGAATCCCTCGTAATCGAGGAACCAGAAGAACCTGTTCTTGATGATCGGCCCGCCAAAGTTGGCGCCGAACTGATTGCGGTTGAAGACCGGCTTGAAGAACGGATAGGCAGCGCCCGTGACGGCATTGGTCGAGATGGGCTTGATGTAGCCGAAAGCGTTCAGATCGGTGTTGCGGATGAACTCGTAGAGCGTGGTGTGGAACTGGTTGGTGCCGCTCTTGGTGGCCACGTTGACGGTGGCGCCGGAGGAGCGGCCATACTCCGCGCTCTCGTTGTTGGTCACCACTTCAAACTGGGCGACGGAGTCGGGCGGAGGCTGAATGATCTGGTTGTCGAAGCCCTGGTTGCTTTCGCCGTAGGAGTTGTTGTCCATGCCGTCGATCATGTAGTCGTTGAACATGCTGCGCTGGCCGTTCACGTTGAACGATCCGGCGCGGGTAAACGAGGTGACCGCGGTGGTGGTTCGCATCGGCCGGAGCTCCGTGCGCGCCGGTGACGTAATCCACCAGGTCGGAATAGTTGCGGCTCACCAGCGGCAGAGATTGAGTCTGATAGTTGGTGATGGTCTGGTCGCGCTGGCTGGACTCGGTTTGGAGCTGCAGGGCGACGCCGCTTACCTCGACCGTGGTGGCCTGCGCCGCGCCGACCTTCAGCACCAGGTCGATGCGCTCACGCGCGCCGACGGAGATGGTGATCTGCTTTGCCTCGGCAATGGCGAAGCCCGCGGCACTTGCCGAGATGGTGTAAACGCCGACGCGCAGCGACGGGATCTCATAGTCGCCCGAATTCGTTTGTTTTGACCACCGAGGCGACACCGGTGGCGTCGTTCGTGACGGTCACGGTGACGTTGGGAACCGCGGCCCCGCTGGAGTCGTGAATGGTTCCGACCAGGCTGCCGTTGTCGTACTGGGCAAAGGCCGCGCGCGAAGGAAGCATCAACAGAAGCGCCATCGCCAGAAAAATCCACCCGAAACCTCGAATCGCTGCATTCCGTCCTCGAGCTGGTTCGGGCTTGTTGCCCCACAGATCGGTTTGTCGAATTCATATTGCCTCCCAATGATTTCGTTTCAACAGCGGTTGAGTGTCTTCCCCGTTCGCCGGGGCTATTACGCTAATCGAAAATACCGTCATCGGAAAACACGGTTGTTCATTTGAACCGTACTGAGAAAGCCAAGCCCCAGGGACACGCGTTCGTCGAAGGGGAGGGAGATCCACTGCGGCCCGTCGGGGCGGACACAGGAATAGAAAGACTCGGGGCCTTAGACAGCGCCGTGAGTCATTGAGTGCGAGACGATTCAATGTCATCCTTGGCCACGTCCGTTAAAACTCCGAAGAACAACGTGTTAAAAGTCTGCCAAAGACAAAAAATCCACCCCAAACACAGACCCCTCCTCGGCACGCACTTGCACAGATCGGTTCAGGAGAAGCTGTATTTGGCGGTGGATTTCTCTTGGTCTTTTTCCGCGCAAGGAAGCTAACAAACGCGCAACAAAAGTGTCAAGAAGAATCTGTCGCAGGCGGGCAGCGAGGTGGAACGGCGACTACGGGCGCGCGATCAGGCAATCACGCTTGATGCGGCTTTCCAGGCCCGGTGCTGGCTTTCGGCCACTCCGCGATGCGTAAGCGTGCCCAGCCAGGTGTTCAGCCCTTCAGCTAATCCTGCGTCCTGACGCAGCGCTTCTCGCGCGCCCAGGTTGGCCAAGCCGCAGCAGATAGGGGAACGTGGAGTTGGTGAGCGCCAGCGTGGAAGTGTGCGGCACTGCGCCCGGCATGTTGGTGACGCAGTAGTGCACCACGCCATCGACTAAAAAACTGGGATTGGAGTGCGAGGTGGGCCGCGCCGTCTCAACGCAGCCGCCCTGGTCGATGGCCACGTCCACAATCACGGCGCCCTTCTTCATCTGCGACACCATGGCGCGCGTGACGATCTTCGGAGCCGTGGCTCCGGGAATCAGCACGCCGCCAATGACCAGGTCTGCCTCGCGCGTGGCCTGCGCGATGTTGTAGCTGTTTGAGGCGAGCGTGTAGAGCCGGCCGCCAAAGATGTCGTCGAGCTCGCGCAGCCGGTTCAGGTTTGCGTCGATGAGGGTAACTTTGGCGCCGAAACCAAGCGCGATGCGGGCCGCATTGGTGCCAACGATGCCACCGCCGAGAATGGTGACATGCGCGGGCGGAACGCCTGGAACGCCGCCCAGCAGAATGCCGCGCCCTCCGCGTTCTTTTTCGAGATAGCTCGCACCGACCTGCACGCTCATCCGGCCTGCAACCTCGCTCATGGGCATGAGCAGAGGCAGATGTCCCCTGCCGGCCGCGCACCGTCTCGTAGGCGATGCCGATGACCTTCGATTCGAGGAGTTTGTCAGTGAGCGCAGGCAGCGGCGCCAGATGCAGATAGGTGAACAGGACCAGACCTTCGCGGAAGTAGACGTACTCCAGCTCGATGGGCTCCTTCACCTTGACGACCATCTCGGACTTGCCCCACACAAAGCCCGCGTCACCGACGATTTCCGCGCCGGCATTCTGGTACTCCGCATCAGGGAATCCGGACTGCGCGCCTGCAAGCGTTTCGACGAGAACGGTGTGACCAGCCTCAGTAAGCGCCTTAACGCCCGCCGGGGTCACGCCACGCGGGCTTCGTTGTCCTTGATCTCTTTGGGAACGCCGACGATCATGGCTGCTTCTCCTCAAGCGGAGTGGCCTCCCCGTTTGTTTGACGCGCCCTTGGGGGAGGGCTGCGGTCAGGGAAGTCGGCGCGCCGATTTATGGGGAGGGCTGGGATCGCGGCGTGCGGTCGCCAAGCTTCCGACTGCAAGGCAATTCTACGGCGCAAATGCGCTTCCAATGTGTGCAAAGTTTGTGGTATAAAAGCACAATGGGAACGAAACGTGATGTGAATGCTATCATTACGCAACAATCACTCGATACTCCGGCAAGCGCGGAATCCCGGTGGGAGCGGTGACGGGACTGGACGAGCTTGATGCCGCCATCCTGCGCTATCTGGCGCGCAGCGGCCGGGCGACGAACTACGAGGTGGGTGAAGCAGTAGGCCTATCGGCGTCGGCGGCTTCGCGGCGCATTCTGGCGCTGGAAGCGTCGGGAGCGATCCGAGGCTATCGCGCGATCATCGACGACCGGTTGCTGGGTAAGCACATGACGGTCTACATTCGCGTCACTCTGGAGCGCCAGTCGGCCGCTGTGCTGAGCGCCTTCGAGGACGCAGTACGCCACTGCCACGACATCGTGAGCTGCCATCTTCTGGCTGGCCAATACGACTACATCCTGGTGGCTCGCGTAGCCGGAATCGAGGATTACAACCGCCTGCACCAAAACGAACTCTCGCGGCTGCCGGGCGTGATCCGGCTGGAGACGAGCTTCGCGCTGAGGGATGTATTGGATGGCAAGAGCTAGCGTGCATCGCAAGGAAGCGCGCCGGTGGCGCCGCCCGTTCAGGTCTTCGCCCAGTGCGCGGTCCAGCCATGGACGAGCGAATCGTCGAGCGTTGCCAGCGCTTTCTCCACGCCATTCTGCGCGTCAGTGGCGGCCAGAAGCTGCTGCGAGTGTTCGCTCACATCGCTTGCCAACTTCGGGTTGCGCTGGCGTAGCGCGACAGCGAGGAATCCGGCCTGCGCGGCGGCATGAACGCGGCGCACGCCAAGCTCGGTGGGCGCGCCTTCACTAGGCAGGTCTGGATCGTCGGCAAAGCTGCCATGCACGGGAACCTGACGCGAGGCCGCGCCCGTAGAGAAGATGGCAAAGACCCCCTGCGCGCCAAGAGCTAGCGCCAGCCGCGCGGTGATCCCGCCGGACCACATCGGTTTTAACCCCAATTGCCGCGCGCGCTGCTCGATTGCGGCGATTTGTTCCAGCGTCAAAACGCCTTCCGGGTGCTGCGCATCGCGAACCAGATGCCGGCCAGCAAGCCGGTTGGGGCAGTCGAACAGCGCCAGCCTGGCGCCTGCAGCGCGTACCTTTTCCATCCACACGAGCGCTGCCCCCACGCAACGCGAGGCGTCGAAGACATCGTCCTCGGTGACCAACGGCGTATCGACGTAAAACGCCGGAACTGCCGTCCAACCTTGCGTCCAGCGGCTGATCATCGCAACGACACGTTCCTGCTCGTCGAGAGTGAGCGGCACAAGCCCGTATTTCCCCGCCGTGAATCCGTAGGAGCGCGCCGCCTGCAGGCCCGTCCAGATCGTCCGCGCCGCAGAGTCGACATCCACTTGATAGCGGTAGACGAGCCGCACCTTCTGCTGGCGGGAGGCGGCAAACAGCTCGCGAAGTGTTATCACGTCCACGATGTTGAGCAGCGAAGCGACGCTTAAGCGCTCACGCGCCGCGGGGGTCAGTTCGCCATCGATCGCGACCTCGGGAACGCCGGCCTGCGCAGCGACGGAAAGCACGCGCTTGATCTCTTCGGTCCCGGCATCCTCGCGGATCGCGCCGGTCGCAATGGATAGAAGGGAGAGCTTGTGAAGTGCGGCGGGGCCGAGGCGCCCTCGACTGCGGGCAGCTTCCAGCTTTGCGACCAGCTTGGATACGGCTGCCGGCGCATCGGAGGGTTCGACAATGAGGCGGACTGTGAGCGGCCGCGGAACGCCGTCGGGAGTTTTCAGGAAAGGCGCAAACGCCGCAAACACACGCGCCAGCCATTCTTCTTCATTCTGCGCGGCATCGGCGATGGAAAACTCCGGCAGCAGCCGGTAGAGCCGCGCGTTCACTCGCACGCCAACATTGGTCGAGCAGAGCGTGCGTTCAAACGCAGCCGCAATCAGCTTCGCGTACTCATCGGGCCCGATCGGCCCTTCACCGGCGCTGACCATTCGCTCGCCGTCGATCATGACGCCCAGTGGCATGGGTGCTGCGGGGTGCAGGGCGTGGGCTTTGGCCGAGGCATAGGCTGCTCGCGCGATGGTTTCCGCGTTTTCGCCTTCGTCGCTCACGGCCAGCAGCGGCCCGAATCGCTCTGAGTCGTACTCGTCGAGCCGCCCGGTCCATGGAGGGTACAGGAACGGCCACTCGGCCATCAACTCGCGCAGAGCGGCAGGGTCGTTGGCGCGGACGCCGGCCAACGCCAGCGCTTTGCGCTCATACCACGCGCGGAGCGCCTCGTCCTGCTGCGCGAAATTGTCCGGCGCGGTTTGAGAAGGAAGGACCGCGGGCGCCGCGAGCAGCGCAGCTCCCTGAAGAAATCGTCTTCGCGTTACGGCTGAATCTGGTGTGCGCAAGGCATTGCTCTCCGATCCCGACCTCGGCTAGTGAGAGAGTGCGGAGATTCTACGGCATCTCCGGAACGTGGCATGGCTGAAGACCTGACGTTTGCATTTACCACGCTCACCGAAGTTACTCCGCGTTATCGATCTGGGCGCGCTGGAGCTTGTCGGAGTAGTCGACGTAGACGGCTTTCCAGGTGGTGAAGAAGTCGAGGGCGCCGAGGCCTTCGCGGTGGCCGTTGCCGGTGTGCTTGACGCCGCCGAAGGGCAGATGCACCTCGGCGCCGATGGTGGGCGCGTTGATGTAGGTGATGCCGGCTTCGAGGTCGCGCATGGCGGCGAAGGCGCGGTTCACGTTCGCGGGTGTAGAGCGAGGTGGAGAGGCCGTAGTCGATGGAGTTGGCGATTTCGACGGCTTCTTCGAAGGTTCGAGAACTCGATGAGCGCGACGACGGGGCCGAAGACTTCTTCGCGGGCGATGCGCATGGTGGGCGTGACGCCGGCGAAGACCGTGGGCTCGAAGAAGGTGCCGTGGGCGTAGGGGCCGCTGCGTGAGCGCGTGGCCGCCGCAGAGGAGCTCGCGCGCCTTCGCCCTGTGCGATCTCGACGTACTTTTGCGAGGTTTCGATCTGGGCGGCGTTGACCTGCGGGCCGACTTCGACCGATTCGTCGAGGCCGTTGCCGATTTTGAGCTTTTTGGCGCGGGCGACGAACTTCGCGGTGAACTCGGCGGCAATTCCCTTCTGCAGCAGGATGCGGCTGGTGGCGGTGCAGCGCTGGCCGGTGGTGCCGAAGGCGCCCCAGAGCGCGCCGTCGAGGGCGAGATCGAGGTTGGCGTCGTCGAGGACGATCTGCGCGTTTTTGCCGCCCATTTCGAGCGAGACCTGCTTGAAGGTGGCGGCGGCGCGCTGCGCGACAAGCGAGCCGACGGCGCTGGAGCCGGTGAAGCTGATGGCGCGGACGTCGGGATGCTCGACGAGCGCCGCGCCTGCCGTCGAAGCCGGTTCCGCAGACGATGTTGACCACGCCCGGCGGCAGGCCGGCATCGACGAGCGCCTGGACGAGGTTGTAGGTGGAGAGCGGCGTGTCGGTGGCGGGCTTGATGACGCAGGTGTTGCCGGCGACGAGGGCGGGAAAGAGCTTCCAGCTGGGGATGGCCATGGGGAAGTTCCACGGCGTGATGAGGCCGACGACGCCGACGGGCATGCGGACGCTCATGGCGAACTTGTTCGGGCAGCTCGCTGGGGGTGGTGACGCCGAAGAGACGGCGGCCTTCGCCGGCCACGTAGAAGGCCTCGTCGATGGCTTCCTGCACGTCGCCGCGGGTTTCGGCCAGCACCTTGCCCATTTCGCGGGTCATGTCGCGGGCGTATTTTTCCTTGTTTTGGACGAGGATTGTCGCCGGCGCGAAGGAGGATTTCGGCGCGCTTGGGCGCGGGAACGAGCCGCCAGGTGGCGAAGGCCTTCTTGGCGGCGGCTACGGCGAGGGCCACGTCCTCGGCGTGCGAGGAGGGAAACGCGCCGACGACGTCGGAGTGGTCGGCGGGGTTGAGGTTGAGGATGGTTTTGCCGCTTGCGGCCGGCAGCCACTGGCCGCCAATGAGATTGTGATAGGTGGGATAGGTCATGAGAGCCTCGATAGACAGTGATCAGTGATCAGTGGTCAGTGGATCAGAAACCGGTCGCCGCGGCTTCGAGTCTCGCGACCCTGCCCGGACCTGACCGCAGTCCGCGAATCAGCGTACGCCGGTGCGCCGGTTCAGAGGCAAGCCTGGAGGGCGTGCTGGCGCACCGCGATTACCAGTGTGCACGCAGACGCGGTACTCTTGAAATGCGTGGTTCCGCACCCAAGGTAGGCTATGCGCGCAGCTGATAGGCCGTTGGCCGTACAATAGGCTTTGAGGTAGATTCGATTTCTCCATGTCATTGAACGGTTATCACTTCGCGCTCTTCGCGGTCGCATGGTCTGCGCTCGCTTTTCAGCATGTTTTCGAGCGACCTGGCCATCGATCTGGGCACCGCCAACACCCTGGTGTACGCGGCCGGCAAGGGCATCGTCGTCAACGAGCCCTCCATCGTGGCCATCAACAAGAACACCGGCGAAGTGGAAGCCGTGGGCAAGGAGGCCAAGGAGATGCTGGGGCGCACGCCCGGCAACATCGTGGCCATCAAGCCGATGAAGGACGGCGTGATCGCCGACTTCAAAGTCACCGAGAAGATGCTCAACTACTTCATCCAGAAGGCGCACAACCGCAAGATGCTGGTGCATCCGCGGATCGTGATCGGCGTGCCTTCAGAGATTACGCAGGTGGAGAAGCGCGCGGTCGAGGACTCGGCGTACCGCGCCAAGGCCAGCGAAGTGTACCTGGTGGAGCAGGCGATGGTGGCGGCGATCGGCGCGGGGCTGCCGATCACCGAGCCCTCGGGCAACATGGTGGTGGACATCGGCGGCGGAACGACGGACATCGCCGTGATTTCGCTGAGCGGCATCGTTTATTCGCGCTCGGTGCGCATGGCCGGCAACCAGATGGACGAGGCCATCACCAATTATCTGAAGCGGAAGTACAACCTGCTGATCGGCGAGCGCACGGCCGAGCAGATCAAGATCGAGATCGGATCGGCCTTCCCGCTGGACAAGCCGCTGACCATGGAGATCAAGGGGCGCAACCTGATCGAGGGCGTGCCCAAGACCATCACCATCGACGACAGCGAGATTCGCGAGGCGCTGGGCGAGTGCATCGCCGTGATCATGAACGCGATTCGCGTGGCGCTGGAGCGCACGCCGCCTGAGCTGTCGGCCGACATCACCGACCGCGGCATTGTGCTGACCGGCGGCGGCGCGCTGATCAAGAATCTTGACAAGCGCATTCGCGAGGAGACCGGGCTGCCCGTTTCCGTGGCCGACGATCCCGCTGGCTTCAGTGGTTCTGGGCACCGGCAAGATGCTTTCGGACTTCCGGCTGCTGCGCAAGATCAAGATCGACTAAAGGCAGTGGACAGTGAACAGTGGTCAGGGATCAGAGACCGCGATCCAACTTGCCACGGCACTGACCCACTGCTCACCTGACAACTGACCCCTGGCTTTTATGGAATCGTTCTTCATTCGCTATCGGAATCTTGTGGTGCTGCTGGCCATCTGGTGGCGCAGATCGCTGGGCTTGCCGTGCAGGTGCGCCGGACCGCAGGCGGCACGCAGCACCCTCGACGACAGCGACCCAGCGGCGTGCGGCTGATCCGGCTTGTGGGCCAATGCGGTGATTTCGCCGCCGGAGCGGCTGATTCACGCGAGCAAGATCGGGATCGGCAGCAACTGTGGACAAACTACATCGACCTGATCCACGTGCGCCAGCAGAACCAGGATCTGGAGCAAGACCGTCGACCGGCTGCGGCTGGAGCAGGCCGCTCTGCTTGAGGATGCGCGGCAGGGCCAGCGGCTGCAGGCGCTGCTCGGGTTTCCAGCAGAAGTACATTTACTCCACGGTGGCGGCGCAGGTTTATGGCTCCAGCGGCAGCGACCGCTCGCACGTTTTCTATATCGACAAGGGCTCGCACAACGGCCTGAAGCCGGATATGGCGGTGATCACCGCGGACGGCATCGTGGGCAAGGTGCGCGATGTGTTTCCGCACACGGCGCAGGTGCTGGCGGTCAACGACCCGACCAGCGGCGCGGGCGTGATTCTGGAGACCACGCGCATCCGCGGCGTTCTGAAGGGCGATGCGTCGGGCAACTGGAGATGGTGGGCGTGACTGCCGATCAGCGGATCCAGCCGGGCGAGAAGGTGCTGACTGCCGGGGGCGACCTGATTTTTCCGCGCGGGCTGCCGGTGGGCGTGGTCGAGAAAGGTGGTACCCGATCCCGATCGCGACGGGCTTGATCGACATGATCGTGAAGCCGGCCGCGCATCTTGACCGCCTGGACGAAGTGCTGGTGATTACGTCGACCGAGCCGCGCTTCCCGCCGCAGGAGCAGACAGGACCTTACCAGCGAGCGCGATCAGAAGAGAGCGCGGTGCCCGCCGCGATCAAGGATCAGATGAAGGCGTCGGAGATCATGGCGGAGAAGTTGCCGGGGTTGATCGACCCCAATCTGCCTCCGGATCAGCAGCCGCTGAACGACAACGAGCAACCCGAATCCCGCCGCGCAGCCGCCGCAGCCGTTGCATCCAGACGAGTTTTCGCCGGGCTGCAAATGACGACTTCCGGTGCGACACCGGCGGCGGACTCCGACGCCGAAGCCGAAGAGTTCTTCCGGCCGCTCCGGCCGACTCAGGTGGCGGGGCAGACGCCGGCCGGCAAATCCGCAAATGCGAAGCCGCAACGACGCCGCAGAGGAACCCATAGCCATGGCCGTGCTCGGCGCCGACTCCCGGCGCGATATGAGATCCACCGCTATCCGCTGCTGGTTTACGCGCTGGTTCCGCTGGCTGCGCTGGTGTTGCAGGCCTGGCTGCCGCGCGTCGTGGGCCGCTACGACTGGTTCGATCTGCCGCTGGTGATCACGGTCTACTTTGCACTGGGCCGCCGCAATCCCATCCAGGGCACGTTGATGGGCGCGGCGATGGGCCTGTTTGAGGATGCGCTTTCGCATCACGCCATCGGCATCAACGGCATCGCCAAAACTGTGGTCGGCTTTCTGGCGGCTCAGTGGGCATTCGCATCGACGTGGACAATCACACCATCCGCGTGCTCGCTCAACTTTGTGCTTTCGTTGCTCTCGAGCGCGGTTTATCTGTTTGTCAGCCGTTTCATGCTTGGCCTGGCGATGGAGTGGAGCTGGCTGACGGAGCTCTGCTGCGCGCCATGGGCAACTCGGTGATTGCGCTGGTGCTGTTTCCGTTGCTCGACCGTCTGCAGATCAGGGAGTGAAGAAGGGACGGAATGAGGGAACAGTAACCGTAGTGCGTATCAGGCGAAGAAGACCGGAATTCGCTGTATTCTGAAGAGTAGGACCATGGTTTCTAAGCAGCAATCGCGGCGAAAAACTCTCCACCGTCAAAGCTGACGGTGGTGCAGTACGGCATCCTTTTGCTGATGCTGGCACTGGCCGCGGGCTTGTGGCGGCTGCAGGTGCTGGACGTGCAGAACTACCGCGTACTGGCGGAGCAGAACCGCATTCGCAAGGAGCCGATCCTGGCGCCGCGCGGCAAGCTCTTCGACCGCGAGAACCGGCTGATGGTGGACAACTATCCGTCCGTCACGTGCTTCCTGGTGCGCGAACAGAGCAGCAATGTGGATGCGGATCTGCCGTTGATCGCGCACGGGCCTGGATCTGGATCTGGATCAGTTGCGGGCGACGCTGCATCGCTTCCGCTCCGAGCCCGGCTACCAGCCCATTCCCATCAAACAGGACGTGACTGCCGACGAGCAGGCCTTTATCGCGGCGCATCGCAACGAGCTGCCGGAGTTGGAGACGATCGACGAGGAGCGCAGGCTTTATCCGCGCGACGGTTTTGCCGCGCATTTGATCGGCTACGTGGGCGAGGTGAGCGAGGACGATTTGAACAATCCGCGCTTTGCCTACTACGAGCCGGGCGACGTGGTGGGCAAGGCGGGCGTGGAAGAGACTTACGACGAACTACTGCGCGGCCAGGACGGTTCGCGAGAGGTGGTCGTAGACAGCCGCGGACGCGAGGTGGGCTATTTCGGAATCCAGCACGCCATGCCTGGGCAGGACCTGAAGCTTACGATCGACAACGATCTTGCAGCGCGCCGCCGAACTCGCCATGGGCGACCGCAACGGCGCCATTGTCGCCATGGACCCGCGCAACGGCGAGATCCTGGCGATGGTCTCGCGGCCCAGCTTCGATCCGAACGAATTTGCCGTCAAGATCGACCGCGCGGACTGGAACAAGCTGGTCACCGATCCCGACCATCCGCTGATGAACAAGGCCATCCAGGCACAGCTTGCGCCCGGCTCGACATTCAAGATTCTGATGTCGGTGGCGGGGCTTCAGGAGGGCATCGCGCAGAACATGCACATCGTTTGCAACGGGCGGCTGGGGACCGTACGGTTACTACCACCATTGCGACGAGCATCACGGGCGCGGTGGACATCTACAACGCGATTCCCTACTCGTGCGACACGTTCTTTTACATGCTCGGCGACAAGCTCGGCATCGACGAATCGTGAAGTACGCGACGGAGTTCGGCTACGGGCAGAAGACGGGAATCGATTTGCCGGGAGAGCAGGCCGGACTGATGCCCTCGCCGGATTGGCTGATCAAGAACTTCCACCACCGCTGGTACCCCGACGAGACGCTGGACGTGGCCATCGGACAGGGCGCGGTTGAGGCGACGCCGATGCAACTGGCGCGCATTATCGGCGGCATTGCATCGGGAGGGCACATGGTTCGGCCGCATGTGGTTTTTCCCAACGAACTATCCGCACGACTTTTATAAGTCGCTCGCTGGATAGCTTTCCGGGAACGGGGGAAGCGTACGTTCCCATCGATCCGGCGAATTGGACATTATCACCAATGGCATGGCTGAAGTGACGCAGCCAGGCCTGTATCACACGGCGGGCTCTGCGCACCTTGAGGGCATCGACATTCGCGGGAAAGACCGGTACGGCGCAGCAGATGAGCCACGAGGCGCTGGAAAAAACCACCAAGGGCCGGGCCACTTACCCCAATGTGTGGTTTGTTGGCCTGGTGCCACGGCGCAACCCCGAGTTGGTTGTGGCGGTGCTTTGGGAAAACGGCGAGTTCAGCTACTATCCTGCGCGTATCGGCGCCCAGGTGGTGGCGGCTTTTGTGAATAAGAAGCGCCGTGAAGCGCACAACCTGCCGCCGACGAAGGCTGCGGCGCCAGTCGAGGTGGGCGCGGTGTGGTCTGTGCCGGATTCCCGGCCGGGAAGCAAAGGCCGCACGGGTACACAGCGGGCATTTTTTTGTCGATGGCAATGGGATTGTGGCGGAAGACGCCATGCGGCGCGAGGGCCAAGCCTAAACTCCGAGACGCGCCGCACGACTTCGCAAGTGGCCGCGCTGGCAACCGCGCGGCAGGAAGAACCGTAGCCCCGATGCCCTTACGCCGTTTCCTCAGTTTTCGTGACTTCGACTGGGCGTTGCTGGGCCTGGTGCTCCTGCTCTGCGCATTGTCCGTTCTGGAGGTTCACTCGGCCACAGTGCACACAAAGTTTGCCAGCTTCGGAACCAAGCAGATCTTCTGGGTTGTGGCCGGTGTGGGGGCCATGTTCATCTTTGCCAAAATCGACTACCACCGCGTGATTGACTGGGCTCCATGGGCCTATGGGATTGGAATTCTGGCCCTGGTGGCAGTGCTGTCACCGCTTGGCCACAAGGCCCTGGGCGGACGCCGCTGGATCAAGCTCGGCCCGATGCTGGTGCAGCCTTCCGAGTACGTCAAGCTGGTGCTGATTCTTGTCGTGGCGCGCTACTTTGCCAATCTCGGCGGGCGCAGTGTGACATGGAGGGAGATCTTAAGGCCTTCGCGCTGGTTGGAGTTCCCATGCTGCTCGTGCTGAAGCAACCCGATCTGGGAACGACGCTCACCTATACGCCGATCCTGGTCGCCGGTCTGTTCCTGGGCGGGATCAATCTCCGTCAGAGCCTGATCCTGATTGCCATGGGCGCCGTACTGGTCGGCGGCGTGTGGACGAGCGGTAAGTTTCTGAAGCCGTACCAAAAGGCCCGCCTCACTGCCTTTATCAATCCCCAAAGCGACCCCCGTGGCTCCGGCTACCAGGTGCTACAATCGGAGATTGCCGTGGGGTCGGGCGGCATTTGGGGCAAAGGCCTGGAAAAGGGAACCCAGACCCAGGGCTATTTCCTTCCCATTCCGTATACGGACTTTATCTTTGCCGCGTTCAGCGAGGAGCACGGCTTTGTGGGCGCTTTTTTCATCCTGCTGCTATACTTCCTTATATTGATGCGTTTGATTCAGAACGCTCAAACAGCCGCCGACCTGCCCGGTTCCCTCATTATTATGGGAATAGTGGCTGTGTTGACCTTTCAGATCGCAGTCAACGTTGGCATGGTCATCGGGCTGATGCCCGTCACCGGAATCCCTTTACCTTTAATGAGTTACGGTGGATCTTCGGTGCTGTTTACGTTCCTGGCGCTGGGCGTGGCGATGAATGTCCGCATGCGCCGGTTCGTTAACTGACGCATCTCGATCCTTTTTGGTCGAGGTGTCGTCCCAAAGGTTTGGCTCTTGGTAAGCCCGAAACAATCAAGGGATTGTTTCAGGCCGCAAGAGAGGTTTTTTCAAAGCATTTCGCCGGCATGGTCCCGATGGATCGCGCCCGGCAGGATTGGGTTTATGAGTACGCAGAGACGGGAAGACCACTTGCGGCTCGCTCATTGCAAGCATCGCGTGGAGAATTTGGGAGAAGGATTCCTATGTTCGCCGGCGCGAGAACTCTTTGCAAGAGCCGCTGGTCGAACGGCCCCGCCGGAAAGTCCGGCCCGGACGGCCACAAACTCTCTGTCATCGGATCACCACAACCAGCAGCCCGTTCGGCTTGTTTTTGTCAACATCCGCATTGGTTCGCCGCCCTTGGGAAAGACCTCCAGACACAGGCCATTCCTTGGGCATCCCCCAGGTTATCCGTCCATCCATTCCTTCGCCGATCGTGCGCGTCCCATCCGACCTTGCCGCGTGTACCGACAGCCATAGGCTGCCGGACGGAAAGGTACGATGGCAAAAGAAATTTGTATTTCCAGCACGCCGCATGAGACGCGGCTTGCGATTCTAGAAGACGATCAACTCGCGGAAATCTACTACGAACGCGAAAACGAGTACACTCTCGCGGGTTCCATTTACAACGGACGCGTCACGCGCGTATTACCCGGCATGCAGTCGGCGTTTGTCGATCTGGGGCTGGAGCGGGACGCGTTTCTCTATGTAACCGACTTCATCGAGCTCGAGGATCAGGAAGAGACCGACGAGTTGGAGAAGGCAGCGGCGAGTGGAGCCGGCCAGGCCCCTCGCGAGGTCCAGCATCCCCATGGCATCGACCGGAATGGTGCCGGGGCCCCCGACGATGCCCAGAGGGCGCCCACTCCGTCGCCGGGGTGGAAGGGTGGCCGCCAGGAGGAACGCGGTCCGCGTCAAGGCCAACCTCGGCATGAAACCCGTCAAGAGCGTCGGCCAACGGAGGAAGCTGAACCGGAGTTTGCTGGCTCATCGGCTCCGGAAACACCGGCTGCTCCAGGACGAACAGAGATGCCTCAGGAATCCGATGATGCTGGCGCACGCCGCTGGCGTGGCCGGCGCCGCCGCCGTGGAGGCCGCGGCCCGGGTGGTCAGCCCGAAACACAAGTCGAATCCGAGCCGGTTTCCAGAAGCGCCACAGAAGAACTCCACCCTGTCGAGCAGGCCCCGGCGATTCAGGTATCCGAAGCTCCGCCGGCGCGCGGACATCATGTCCCCGCACCTTTTGTGTTGCCGGGTGAGTCGCTTTCGAAATACGGCGCCGCGCCCGCCGCTGAAGCTCCCAGATCCGCGCCGGAGCCAGTTGCGCCTTCGCGCCCGGCAAGCACATTCAAACCTTCAACACTCGTCGAAGCTCCTCTCCAGTGGGATGGAAGCGGCTTGCTGCCGGGCGAGTCGCTTTCTCTGCGTCGGCGCGAGGCCGAACCACCGGTGGAGACCAGCGACGCAGCGCAAGAAGACTTGACTGCTGTGCCTGATGCAGAATTCGACCACGAAGAAACAAATGAGGAGTTCGAGGAATCCTCTGCGTCGGCGTTTCATGAAGCCGAATTGAAAGCTCCGGCGGAAGCTACTTTCGAATTCGAGGAGGATGAACTCGCTCCGGACGCTTTCGAATCGCTCACCGAAGAAGAGAATTCCGCGCCCGGTGAGATTTCGTCGGAGCCTGAGGACGATGCAGACGCTTCCCATCGTATCGATCCATCTGCGCCGACGGGATTCCGGCTCTTTGGATTCGGCGGCAAGAAGAAGGACAGCGAGGCGGCTGCCGGAGGCAAAACAACCGCTACTGCGACCCCGGTTTCGACGTATGCGCCGGGCCACGGGGTGGTCGAAGAGGAACTGATCGAAGGCGAAGAGTTTGAGGCCACGCCCCATGCACGCCGACACAAGCCGGAGGTGCACGACACAGACGATTACGAAGAGCAGACGCTTCCCAGCCACCTCCGCACCGGCGACCTGGGCGAGATGTTTCAGGAAGCTCACCTCGATCACCGCATCCAGAGAAGCTTCGACGAAAAAAGCGCCGAGGAAGAGGAAGCCGACGCTGGCGAGGAAGAAGAAGCCTCGACGGGAACTCAGCCCGCGCCTGGCCGCGAACGCCGCGACCGCGGAGGCCGCGGACAGCGTGGCCGTGGGGTGCAGAGCAATCGACGCGGACCATCGCGCCGCTCGGCTCAGACCTCAGACCTGCCGATCATCTCCGATCTGCTGAAGTCGGGCCAGGAGATCCTAGTCCAGATCGCGAAGGAACCGATCGCCAAGAAAGGCGCGCGCATCACGAGCCACATCGCGCTACCCGGCCGCTTTTTGGTCTTCATGCCGACCGTCACTCACGTTGGCGTGAGCCGCAAAATCGCCTCCGACGAGGAGCGCCATCGCCTCAAGCGGATTCTGGTGCACGAGCGCGGCGAGGCTCCCGGCGGCTTTATTGTGCGAACCGCCGCCGAAGGCGCCTCCGAAGATGAGTTGCGCGCCGACTTGCGCTTCCTGATGAATCTCTGGAACGAGATCAAGCAGCGCTCGGAGTCCTCCAAGTCGCCACTCTCATCTACCACGACCTGTCGCTCATCGAGCGCATCCTGCGCGACCAGGTGAGTTCGAACTTCGCCAACATCTGGGTCGACACCGAGGCCGACTACGAGCGCATCGTGCGATTCCTCAATCGTTTCTCGCCGTCGCTGGTGCGGCGCGTGAAGCTTTACACCAAGGAAACACCGCTCTTCGAGCACTTCGGCATTCAGGAAGAGATCTCGAAGGCGTTGCGGTCGAAGGTATGGCTGAAGTCAGGCGGGTCAATCGTGATCAACCAGACCGAGGCTCTAGTCGCCATTGACATCAACACGGGAAAGTACGTGGGCAAATCGGCTCGGCTTGAGGACACGATTCTCAAGACCAACCTCGATGCCGTGCCGGAGATCGTACGCCAGATTCGCCTGCGCGACTTGGGCGGAATCATCGTGATCGACTTCATCGACATGGATGAGCGCAAGAACCGCTTCAAGGTGATGGCCGCACTCGAAGAGGCGCTAAAGAACGACCGCGCTCCGACAAAGGTGCTGCAGTTTAACGATTTTGGTCTGGTGGCCATCACGCGTAAGCGCGTGAAGCAGTCACTGGAACGGACCCTCAGCGTGCCCTGCCCCATCTGCCAGGCTACCGGCATGGTGAAGAGCCCGTCCACCGTATGCAACGAAATCTACATCGAGATGCGGAAGATGCGCAAGCACTTCGAGAATGCCGACGTGATGCTGCGCGTGAATCCCGAGACAGTGAAGGTTCTGAAGGCGAACGGCAATCGCTGGCTGAGCGACTTCGAGGAACTGGTCGGCAAGAACGTGCTGGTCAAGAGCGATCCAACCCTGCATCCGGAGCAGTTCGATATTCAGGGCTAGGCGGGACACAGAAAGGCACAAAGGCCGGAGCGGTTGCTCCGGCCTTTTGCTTTTTTAGAACGGTGAGAATTTCGCAGGGGCGGCCTTCCAGGACGAGTTGGGACTCCCTTGTCCGTTGTCCGCGAGGCTGTTTTTGGGAACATTGCCCGTCCCATCCAAAGGGAATCTATCGTCCCGCACAGGCAACCTCTGGCGGCATTCGGTGTCTAATTTCAGTGACAGGCGTTTCTTTCCCGGAAGTTGAACAAAATTCAATGCTTGAGGTGGTTGCCATGTCATTCTCCCTTTTGATAACGCCGATACGGCGCGCCGGTTTGATCGCGCTTGCGCTTTTGTTCGCAGCCGGTTTTGCCGTCGCTCAGTCGGGCTCGTCCCAGGACCAATCCAGCGCCACAGGGTACTCTTCGAGCCAGGCAGGGCTGAGCGCATCGGGTTTGGAGCTTGCCGAGTTTTCGCTGCCCGATAACCCTGCTCCAAGCGCATCCGCATCTGGCGGGGGCGGCGTAGGCCAATACGGGAATGGCGGAGGGTATGGCGGCGAGAAGCGCGGGTTCCTTCACAACTGGGCCTTTGAGGCTGGAGGTGGATTCAATGCTCCAGTTGCCAACGACACCCCATACATCACATGGGGCGGCAATTTCACGGTTGGCGCGGGCTTCCACTTCTCCAAGCGAGTGTCTGCGTTGCTCGAATATCAGTTTATGGACGACAAGCTGCCTGGCGCATTCATTTCGGCGGTCGGCACCCAGGCGGGAAATGCCCATTTCAACTCGATTACCGGCTCTCCCGTCATCGACCTCACTCCGAAGAGGTCGAACGGCGTCTATCTGGTTGGCGGCTTCGGCTATTACCACAAGTCGACAAACTTCAGCGATTACGTGTGCTGCGATCTTTATGGATACAGCGTGCCGGAAAATGTACTCACGATTACTTCCAATCAGTGGGGCGGCAATGCCGGGTTAGGGATCTACCACCGCCTGGGCGGAATGTATGGCGACGGCACAAGCCAGCTTTTTGCCGAAGCGCGCTACCTGTATGTGCACACTCCTCCCATCTCTCAGAACAACGGCCTCGGGACCACGGAACTGATTCCCGTCACAGTTGGCGTTCGTTTTTAGTTCGCCGGCCTTAGCGTCGTTGATCCTCCAATCTCCGGGCAGCCCTTACGCCCGGAGATCTGCGGGGCTTTTCGTCACCTATTCCCGAACGCCCTTGCCGCACGCCGTCACCACGGCCGTTTATCGTCTGTCAGCGTGCCTACTTCGCCGCGCTCAATCCGCTCGAGGAACGTGCGCGCCAGCTTACGCTCTCCGGGATGACTCTCGCCGTGAATGGTGCACAGGTCAAGGAACTCGTCGCAGAGCGCGTTCCGCTCCACGTGTCGGGCAAGAATGTTCTGCAGCGCTACCGCCAACTCGCGCAGCCGCGCTGCCTCAGGCCAGCTGCCCTCTTCGTCGTCCTCGCTTACATACTCTGAGAACAGCCCACGGCGCCCGCGGGCGCACTCGTCAAGGCAGGCCAGCAGTTGTTCGCTGAAGACGCGGCTGAGCGCCTCAAGCTGCGCGGGAGACATAGCGTCGCGCGGATCGATATTCATGTTGCCTGCATCGCAATTCATTTTGCGCGTGTCGCGATCTATTTTGCCCGCATCGCGGCTTCGATCTCGTCGGCGGTGTGGGGCAGCGCGGCATCGAGATCGATCAGCTTGCCGTCCGCGCCCACGAGGAAATCGCACTCGATACGGACGCCGAGCTTCTCCTCGGGAATGTAGATGCCGGGCTCGATGGTGAAAACCATCCCCGGCTTGAGCACCGCGGGGTAGTTGGCGGGATCGTGCACATCGATGCCCATCATGTGGCCGAGACCGTGCAACCAATACTGGCCGAGCGGCTGGCCGTGCAGGTCCTTCCCATGCGTGTTGATGTAGTTGTAGGCCACAGTGTCGAGCGAGTTCGGGTCCTTCCGGTCGCGGTCGTTGATGGTCGATTTGCCGGCGACAAAAGCATCGATGGCCGCCTGCTGAGCACCCCGCACAATGTTGTAAATCTCGCGTTGCCGGGGAGTGAAATGCCCGTTGACTGGAACAGTCCGGGTGATGTCGGCGGCGTACATGGAGTACTCACAGGCCGCGTCGACAAGGAGAATGTCGCCGTCCTGCATGGTGCGATCGTTAGCCGAGTAATGCAAGACGGTCGAGTTGATGCCCGAGCCCACGATCGGTGCATAGCTGGGCCGCTCGCAGCCGTTTTCCATCCAGACAGCGGTCATGGCGCCGGCAATGGCGCGCTCCGTCATGCCGGGTTTGACCCACCACTGCATCATCACGCGCTGCGCAAGGACCGACGCGGCCGACGCTTTCTTAATCAGCTGAATCTCGCCATCGTCCTTGATCTGGCGCAGCGGCATGACCTGGCCGGTGACGTCGTGCGGCGGCGGAACCAGTGATGTTCCCAACGCGACACCGGTAAAACCGAGCAGTGCCTTCGCCGCGTCTGAATCCGGTTGCGACCAGAGATTGGCGAAGAGCGAGTGGTCGGCGGTCACAAGCTGGCTCAGCTCCGCGGGGAGCTCGGCCATCGGCTCGACATGGTCCACGCCCGCGGCCTGCTCCACGCCCGGAGTCACCGCATCCATCTTGACGCCGGTATATTTCTCCATGCGCAGATTGCGCGCGGGAAGGAACAGAATCTCCTTGTAGGCGCGCGGCGAGGCTGCCTGCGGCGCGCCGGCCACGATCATCAGGGCTGCACCGGGCTCGTTCCAGCCGGTCAGGTAGTAGAAATTCGAGTCCTGGCGGTAGGGCATAAAATCGAGCACTGGTTCTTCGGCGGCGAATAGGATCGCGATGCCGCCCTGCAACTTGCCGGCCAGCGCCACTCGCCGGCCGTGGCACACGTTGGGGGGCTGTTTATCAAGTGCGCAGAGTTCAGGCAGCGCGGCGCAAAGAACCAGCAGAGCAAGGGCAGAAACACGAAGCCACTTCATTCCGCTATTGTCGCGCTACGCTGTCCTCTGCGCAAAGCAAATCCAGCGAGTTTGATACAACTTTGGCCGCGAACAGGCGAGCGCTCGTAACGCGCTCCGGGCAAGCGGGAGTAATGGCTGGCCGATCCACAAGCGGTTGCTCCATCGCGCGAGCGTGCTAACTTGCGCTCGTCCAACCGTGCCTTGCCTGGCGGGCAAATAAATCCGGCGGCCGCCAGCGGTTGAATTTCCTTGCAATTCGCGGTATTCTGGCCATGCAGACGAATTTGTCCGTCAGTGTTTTATCCGTGTGCGCACCGGCTGGCGGAGAGAGGAGTGGGCTCATTGCCCACTTTTTATTTGCGGCAAATTAGACCCGGAAGTCACCGGAAATCAAGGTGATACGAGGGAGAAAACAGCTGCCGTGGGGCAGCGGGGATCGATGGCGGTCAGTTTGGACGAAATCCGGAGGGCAGCGGAGCGGGTGGCCGCCTCACACGGGCTCGACGTGGTCGATATCGAGTTCACCGGGACGGCCAAGGACCGCACACTGCGCGTGGCTCTGGAAAAGAACGCCGAGGGGAGGGCGCATTTGAAGGCCGCAGCCGAGGCCGGCGCGGAGGGCTTGCCGGAGAGGCTTTTGGAAGGTTCGCTCACGGTGGAGCAGCTTTCCGGCGTGACGCACGAGGATTGCGCGGAGTTCAGCCGCGATTTTGGAGTTTTGCTCGACGTGGAGGACCTGGTTCCCGGCGCGGCATACACGCTGGAGGCCAGTTCGCCCGGCCTGGACAGGAAGTTGACCCGGCCGGAGGACTTCGAGCGGTTCGTTGGATGCCTGGTGAAGGTACGGACCTTCGAGCCGATCCGCAACAACCGGCACTGGCAGGGAAGACTGATGGCAGGGCCACAAACAGCGCCAGGTTCAGGAACGATCACGATTGACCTGGCGGCCGTGAAGCAGGACAGCAAGAGCCGCAAGGCGGGAGTGAACACGGTGGAGATCGCCCTCAGCAACATTGAGAAGGCGAATCTGGTGCCGGAGATCTGAAAAACAAGCTATTAGCTTTTAGCTCTTAGCTTGAAGGCGGATGAACTGACGGTTGTGCTCTTCCGCCATCAATGCAAATCAACAGCGCCGTTAGAGGGCAGCTTTTAGGCCAGACGGCGCGGAACGAACAAGAGAGTTCAGACGAGTATGGCCACTAGCGCTTTGTATCAAAGTATCGAGCTCCTGAGCCAGGAGAAGGGCATCGATCCGGCTATCGTTGTCGGCGCGGTCGAGGAAGCGATCGCCCTGGCCACACGCAAGTTCTACAAGACCCAGGAAAACATGCGCGGGGAACTGAACAAGGATACCGGTGAGATTACGGCCTACATCTATAAGACGGTGGTCGCCGACGAGGATCAGGTTGAGGATCCCGTGAACCAGATCACGCTTGCGGAGGCCAATGAAATGGCCCCAGGCGTGGAGGTGGGCAGCGAGATCCGCATCTATCGCGACACCAGCCCGCTGGGCCGCATCGCGGCGCAACTGGCCAAGCAGATCATCTTCCAGAAGGTGCGCGAGGCGGAGCGCGACACCGTCTTCCAGGAGTATGCGCACCGCGAAAAGGAAGTGCTGAATGCGACGGTGAAGCGCCTTGAGGGACAGGACATCATCTTCGACCTGGGTAAGGCCGAAGCACGCTGCCCCAAGCGCGAGCAATCGCGTCTGGAGCAGTTCAGTGTGGGTGAGCGCGTGCGCGTGGTGCTGATCAAGGTGGACCGCGCAGCCAAGGGGCCGCAAGTGATTGTGAGCCGCGCGGCACCGGAGCTGGTGTCGAACCTTTTCCAGTCAGAGGTTCCGGAGATCTACGACAACACCGTGGTGATCCGCGCCATAGCGCGCGAGGCCGGCGAGCGCACCAAGATTGCGGTCCAGTCCCGCGACAAGGACGTGGACCCTGTAGGCGCTTGCGTGGGCATGAAGGGCATGCGCGTGCAGTCGATTATCCGCGAGCTGCGCGGCGAGAAGATCGACATCATAGAATTCAGCGATGAAATCACCACCTTCGCGGAGAAGGCTCTGCAGCCGGCGAAGGTGAGCCGCGTCTCGATCACGGACCTGACTGAAAAGCAGCTCGAAGTGATCGTCGACGATACGCAACTTTCGCTGGCCATTGGCAAGAAGGGCCAGAACGTTCGCCTGGCGGCGAAGCTGCTGGGCTGGAAGATCGACATCAAGAGCGAAGAGGAAAAGCGCCAAGAGGTGGAGCAGCAGATGCAGGCTCTGGCTGGCGCTCCCACCACGCCGATCGAACAGGTGACCGAGCTGGGCGACGGCATCATCCAAAAGCTGGTTACGGCGGGAATCACGACCGTTGAGGCTCTTGCCGACATGACTCCCGAGCAGCTCGAAGAGATTCCGGGAATCGGCGAAAAGACGCTGGAGAAAATCAGCATTGCCGTCCGCAACTACTTTAGCCGGTTTGAAGAGGCTGAGGCAGCGCAAGCGGCTGAGGCCGGCGATGGGGAAGCCGAAGCCGCGGCGGAACCGGAAGCAGACGAAACGGCCGCGGCTGAGGCAGTGCCGGCGGAAGAAACATTGGAAACCACTGAAACCTCAGGGGCCAGCGAAGCTACGGAAGAGTCCGAGGCGGAAAACTCCGCCGAAGTGATTGAAGAAGCTGAAAGCGTAGCGAACGTGAAGGCGGAAGCTGAATCCGAGGAAGCCGATCAAGACGAAATCGATGCTGTCGGCGCCGAAGTGGTCCAGGAGCCTGACGCCATTGAAACCGAAGGCGCAATAGAAGAAGAGAAGCCGGCCAAAGAGGACGGCGCGTAAGATGCGCCCCGTTCTCCAAGGCCAAGCGTACATGACGGGAACTTTGAAAGCGGCCAGTGCCATGAGGCAGCTATGAGCGACTAAGGGCTTTTTGGCGGCAAACATTGAAAAGAGGCGGATGAGTAAGGTTCGTATCAACGATCTCGCGAAAGAGCTGGAAGTAAAGTCTCGAGCGATTCTCGACGTTCTTCCGGAGCTCGGCGTTTCTGGAGGCAAGACGCACTCCAGTTCGCTGGAGCTGGACGAGGCTGAGAAAGTTCGTGCGCACTTTGCGCGGGAAGCGCGGCACACCACACATGCAGGCGCAACGTCTGGCCGCCACGCCGCGGAAGCCATCGTCCCCAAGATCGATCTTTCGCACATCTCCAAGCCCGGCGATGTGATGAAGGCCCTCCTGGCCAAGAAGAAGGATGAGGAAGAACAAGCGCGCCACCCGCGGGGCCCGGCGAAGCCGACAACAGCTTCGACAGCAAAACCTGTCGTACCCGCGCCGCAGCCCACCGTCGCGGCTCCTGTTGCCGCGAAGCCCGCTTCAGCCGCCGCGCCGGCCCGGCCGCAACCACGCAAGATCGTTCCGCAGCCGCGCTCCGCGCCTCCAATCGTTGCTCCTCCGCCGGCCA
The DNA here is from genome assembly GCA_963729395.1 of uncultured Pseudomonadota bacterium. Classification (GTDB taxonomy): domain Bacteria; phylum Pseudomonadota; class Alphaproteobacteria; order Rhizobiales; family Xanthobacteraceae; genus Bradyrhizobium. Next base: position 71,668 of record CAVSOS010000019.1, read on the forward strand.
CTCCTGCCATTGCATCGCGTCCTCCCGCCGGCGCGATTGTCGCCAAAGCTCCCGCAGGCGCTGCGGCCGCGCGTCCGGTTGTTGTTGTGGCACCGGCGCCGGCCGGAGTGACCGTGAAGCTGCCGGCGGCTCCGGCTGCGCGCGAGGAAAAGATTGCCGTGAAGGCGCCGGCCGCTGCTGCTCCTCCGGTTGCCAATGCGACGGCAGCGTCCGCAGGTGTGACGGAGCAAGCCGCAATAGCGCCGCATGCCGGTAGAGGCTCCGACGAGTGGAGCGCCGGGTGCGGTTCCCGCGATCGCCGCCGAGTCCTCAACCGTTCCCGCGAAGACCGCCAAGATCAACGTGCCCGTACCACGCCGCATGGTGATGCCACAAACCGGGCCCCGGCCTGTCTATAAGGCATCTATCGTTCCTCAAACTCCTCCAGTGGCCGGCGCCGGACTGCAGCGCGGCAAACCGATCTTCGATCGCAGACCAGCAACCGGACAGACCGGTGCGGGACAGCGCTTCCCTGGCGGAACGGTCGCTCCCGGTCAATACGCAGGAGGCCCGCGCCCCAAGCATCCCACACGCGCAGGGTCGGGCGGATTCGCGGGACCCGGCGGCTCCTCAGCTCCGGGCGCACGGCCCGGTTTTGGCGCACGCCCCGGATTCGGAGCGCGCCCAGGCTTTGGCGGAGCACGTCCAGGCCCAGGCGGCGCACCGCCGGCCGGTGAAGCCCCGCGCCCACAGCGCGCCAGTTCCCGCGGCCGCGGACGAGGCAAGCAACAGTACCCCAAGATCAAAGAAGGCCCGATGAAGGGCTTTGTGCCGCCGCCGCGCTATGGCGGCGCGCAATACAGCACCGAGCCCGTTCCCATCACCCGCGACATCACGGTCACGGAGGGCATCAGCGTGAAGGACCTGGCGGAGAAGCTCGACGTCCGCGCCAAGGACCTGATCGCGACGCTGCGGCCGCAGGACCGTGTAGCGGTGAAGCCGCATGCGAGCCCGGTATTCCACGCCATCCAGTATCTGTTCGGTCACCAGACCCGCGAGAAGCTGGAGAATTTCCGCGGCTTCAAGGGCGCGCAATCCTATCCGTCGCGCACCAAGGATACCGACGACGTCGATTTCTCCACCGGCTCGGTCGGCCTCGGCGTGGCGCAGACGCTGTTCTCCTCGCTGGTGCAGGATTACGTCAAGGCGCATGGCTGGATGAAGGATCGGCCCGAGGGGCGGATGATCGCGCTGGTCGGCGACGCCGAGATGGACGAGGGCAATATCTTCGAGGCGCTGCTGGAGGGCTGGAAGCACGGGCTGCGCAACACCTGGTGGGTGGTCGATTACAACCGCCAGAGTCTGGACGCCGTAGTGCGCGAAGGGCTGTGGGAGAAGTTCGAATCCATGTTCCGCAATTTCGGCTGGGACGTGGTGATCGTGAAGTACGGCAGGCTGATGCAGGCGGCGTTTGCCGAACCGGGCGGCGAAGCCTTGAAGCGCTGGATCGACGCCTGCCCGAACGCGATGTATGCGGCGCTGTGCTTTCAGGGCGGGGCCGCGTTCCGCAAGCATCTGCGCGACGAGATCGGCGATCAGGGCGCGGTGTCGCAACTGATCGACAAGCGCAGCGACGCCGAATTGCTGGAACTGATGTCCAATCTCGGCGGACACGATATGGCCAGCATGATCGAGGCGTTCGAGGCGATCGATCATGATCGCCCGGTCTGCTTCATCGCCTACACCATCAAGGGCATCGGGCTGCCGTTCCAGGGCCACAAGGACAACCATGCCGGGTTGATGACGGTCAGCCAGATGGAGAAATGGCGCAGCGACCAGCACATCCGGCCCGGGCACGAATGGGAGAAATTCGAGGGGCTTACGCAGGAGCCCGCGGCGCTGGAGATGTTTCTGGCGAACGCGCCGTTCAATCGCGACGGCAGGCGCCGGTTGACCGCACCGGCGATCGAGGTGCCGCCGCAGCTTTCGTTCAAGCCGTCGCCGCAAATGTCGACCCAGCAGGGTTTCGGGCTCGTGCTCCACGAACTCGCGCGCGGCGATACCGAGCTTGCATCGCGCATCGTTACAGCGTCGCCCGATGTGACGGTGTCGACCAATCTCGGCGCCTGGGTCAACCGCCGCGGGCTGTTCGCGCGCGCCGAGAAGGCCGACCTGTTCCGAAGCGAGAAGATTCCCTCGACCTTCAACTGGGATTTTTCCCCGGCCGGACAGCATATCGAACTCGGCATCGCCAAGATGAATCTGTTCATCCTGATGTCGGCGCTGGGGCTGTCGCACGCCATCAACGGCGAACGGCTGCTGCCGGTCGCGACCCTGTACGATCCCTTCATCCAGCGCGGCCTCGATGCGCTGAACTATGCCTGCTACCAGGACGCGCGCTTCATGGTGGCGGCGACCCCGTCCGGCGTGACGCTGGCGCCCGAAGGCGGCGCGCATCAGTCGATCGCCACGCCGCTGATCGGCATGGCGCTGGATGGTCTGGCGTCATTCGAGCCGGCCTTTGTCGACGAACTGGCGGTCATCATGGGCTGGGGATTCCAGCACATGCAGCGCGAGGAAAAAGGCGAGGGCGGTTCGGTCTATTTGCGGCTTTCGACTCGCACCCTCGACCAGCCGCAGCGGATCATGACGCCGGACCTGCAAAGAGGCATCACCGACGGCGCCTATTGGCTGCGCAAACCGGGGCCCAATGCCGAGGCTGTTATCGCCTATGCCGGCGCGGTGGCGCCCGAAGCGATCGAGGCCGTCGGCCTGATCGGTGAAAGCCGCAGGGATGTCGGTCTGCTGGCGGTCACATCGGCGGACCGGCTGCATTCGGGCTGGACCGCGGCACGCCAACTGCGCCGCGATCGCCGCGCGCCGCAACATCTCAGCCATATCGAAAAGCTGCTGGCGCCGCTGCCGCGCGATTGCGGCATCGTCACCGTAATCGACGGCCATCCGGCGGCGCTGGGCTGGCTCGGCAGCGTGCGCGGCCACAAGGTCGAAGCCCTCGGCGTCGAGCATTTCGGCCAGACCGGCACCATCGACGACCTCTACCGCCACCACGGCATCGACGCCAACGCCATCATCGACGCGGCCGAAAGCCTCACCGCCGGCGCCCCGGTGCGTCACCGGAAGATGGCGGTGTGAAGATAGTTGTCGTCTAGGCATCCAGGCCCCCACCCCAACCCTCCCCCGCACGCGGCGCTTGCGGGGGAGGGTCGGGGTGGGGGCTTTCGAGGCGTGGCTTTATCCACGCGCGCAAATGCCACGACCCGTCTTGCCACCGTCATAACACCGACCTTATATCCAGCGCCCGCCGCAATGCGGTGTCCCGGATATAGCGGGTTCATTTTGCCGGGATTTCGTGCAAGGATGCCCGCCGAACGTTCCGTTCCCCTTCCATATGCCCCTGAAATCACGAGGTTTACGATGGTCAACCGCATGCAATTCTACATCGATGGCGCCTGGGTCGATCCGGTCGTCAAGAAGTCCACGCCCGTCGTCAACCCGGCGACCGAAGAGGCGATGTATGAAGTTGCGCTCGGCTCCAAGGCCGATGTCGACAAGGCCGTAGCCGCCGCCAGGCGTGCCTTCGATACCTTTTCGCAGACCAGCCGCGAGGAGCGCGTGGCGCTGCTCTCGAAGATCATCGAGGTCTACAAGAGCCGCATGAAGGAGATCGGCGCCGCCGTCTCCGACGAGATGGGCGCGCCGCTGCCGATGGCGGAGAGGCTGCAGGCCGGCGCCGGCCTTGGCCACATCGCAGCCACGCTCGATGTGCTCAAGAATTATCATTTCGAGGAAACCGTCGGATCCGCCGTGGTGGTGCGCGAGCCCGTCGGCGTCATCGGCATGATCACGCCGTGGAACTGGCCGCTGAACCAGATCGCCTGCAAGGTCGCGCCCGCGCTCGCAGCCGGCTGCACCATGATCCTGAAGCCATCGGAATTCACGCCGACCTCGGCGCTGATCTTTGCCGAAATCCTGCATGAAGCCGGCGTGCCGAAGGGCGTGTTCAACCTGATCAACGGTCTCGGCCCCGAAGTCGGCGCCGCCATGAGCGAGCACCCGGACATCGACATGATCTCGTTCACCGGCTCGACCCGCGCTGGCATCGATGTCGCCAAGCGCGCGGCGCCGACGGTCAAGCGCATCAGCCAGGAACTGGGCGGCAAGTCGCCGAACATCATTCTGGAAGGCGCCGATCTCACCAAGGCGGTGACCGGCGGCGTCATGCACATGTTCAACAATTCCGGCCAGTCGTGCAACGCGCCGTCCCGGATGATCGTGCCGCTGTCGAAGATGAAGGAAGTCGCCGCCATCGCCAAGGGCGTGGCCGACAAGACCAAGGCCGGCGATCCCCGCGCCGAAGGCACCACCATTGGACCGGTGGTCAACCGCGGCCAGTGGGACAAGATCCAGGGCCTGATCCAGAAGGGCATCGAGGAAGGTGCAACCCTGGTGGCCGGTGGTCCCGGTCTGCCGGAAGGCGTCAACAAGGGCTTCTATGTTCGCCCGACGATCTTTGCCGATGTCACCGAGAACATGACCATCGCGCGCGAGGAAATCTTCGGGCCGGTGCTCGTAGTCATGGGTGCAAAGGACGAAGAAGACGCGGTCAGGATCGCCAACAACACGCCCTACGGTCTGGCGGGTTACGTCTCCGCCGACACCGTCGAGACCGCCCGCAAGGTCGGCCGCCGGATCCGCGCCGGCAACGTCAACCTACAGGGCGTGCCGAACGAGCGCACCGCACCGTTCGGCGGCTACAAGCAGTCCGGCAACGGCCGCGAATGGGGCAAATACGGCTTCGAGGAATTCCTCGAGGTGAAGGCGATCGCCGGCTTCAACGCCGCGTAAGCCTTAGAGCGACACGAAAGCGCCGGGGCGGGATGTCATCCTGCTCCGGCGTTTTGTTTTATGCGCGCTTGCGTCCACGGCGTGCCCTACATGGCGAGTGACACCGCAAGGACATGGCGTATGGATCGCGTTCCCTCTATCCCCCGAGCGCGCCCTGCGTGTTCACATACAGCGCATAGATCGACTGGCTCGCGGCCATGAACAGCCGGTTGCGCATCACGCCGCCGAAGCAGACATTGGCGCAGCGCTCGGGCAGCGCGATGCGGCCGATCGGCGCGCCGTCGGGCGCGAAGACCATCACGCCGTCGAGTTCGGGATTGCCCATGCCCCAGCCGCACCACAGATTGCCGTCGATGTCGCAGCGCATGCCGTCCGGCGTGCCCGGACCGGCGTCGATCAGTACGCGCTTGTTGGAGATTTTATCGCCGCCGGCGGCCACGTCGTAGGCGAGGATCTTGCGGTTCGGCACGCCGCGCGATTCCACGACATAGAGAATCTTTTCGTCCGGCGAGAAGCAAAGCCCGTTGGGGCCGAGAACGCCCTTCGGCGACGATGCTGGCCTTTCCGGTCGCACCGTCGATCCGGTAGACATTGGCGTCGATCTCGGACTCTGCCTTGTAGCCCTCGTAATTGCCGAGCAGGCCGAACACGGGATCGGTGAACCAGATCGAGCCGTCGGACTTCACGACGACGTCGTTCGGCGAATTCAGCCGCTTGCCCTCGAATGAATCCATCAGCACCGTGATCGTGCCGTCATATTCGGTGCGGGTCACGCGGCGTCCGCCGTGCTCGCAGGTCACCAGGCGTCCCTGGCGGTCGCGGGTGTGGCCGTTGGCGAAGTTCGACGGTTTGCGGAAGATGCTGACCGCGCCGGTTTCTTCCTCCCAGTTGATGATGCGGTTGTTGGGAATGTCGCTGCAGAGCAGGTATCGCCCGTCGCCGAACCACACCGGGCCCTCGGCCCAGCGCAAGCCGGTGGCCAGCCGTTCCACCGCCGACAGCTTCAGCCAGTATTTCTCGAACCGGGGGTCGAGCGCCTGGATTGCGGGATCGGGATAATAGGTCGCCGGCCGCCAGCCGGCGGCGGGATGTTGCTCGGACATTTGCTGTTCTCGTTGCAGAATGATTATTCATTGGCGCATTTCTCATATTTGGGCGTTTCTCGCAAGCAATCATTTTGCTGTTCTTCGGCGAATCGAAGCATTCCAGTTGTGGACGCTGGATTCATCGCTCGTCGAATGAGGAGCACTCGGCCGCAATGTCGGCATACCGCCAACGAAAGAGGGATCAAATGCCACGCATCTTAATAACCGGCGCATCGGGAACAATCGGCACAAGTCTGCGAAAATGGTTGCCGCCGATCTATCCGGATCTGCTGTTGAGCGATCTCAAGCCGCCCGCCGATCTTGGCGCTCACGAAAAATTCAAGGCGGCCGAGCTGTCCGATCTGACGCAAGTCGAGGCGATCTGCGAGGGCGTCGACGGCATCCTGCATTTCGGCGGGTTTTCGGTCGAGGGCCCGTGGGACAACATCCTGCAGTCCAACATCATCGGCTGCTACAATTTGTTCGAGGCGGCGCGCAAAAAGGGCGTCAAGCGTGTCGTGTTCGCGTCGTCGAACCATGCGGTGGGCTTCTATCCGCGCCACCACCGGATCGGAACCGACGTCACGGCGCGACCGGACAGCCGTTATGGTGTCAGCAAGGTGTTCGGCGAGGCGGTCGGCGCGTTCTATGCCGACAAGCACGGGCTTGGCGTCACTTGCCTGCGGATCGGCAATTTCGGCGACAAGCCGCTGGATCACCGCCGGCTCTCGATCTGGCTGAAGCCGGAAGACCTGGTGCAATTGTGCCGGATCGGGCTTGATCATGCCGATATCCATTTCGAGATCTTCTACGGTGCATCGTATAACGAGCGCTCATGGTGGGACAATCACCGCGCCTACGATCTCGGCTATCGCCCGACCGGCCGCGCCGAGGATTTCCGCGAGCATGCCTTTGCCGAGCAGGCCGAGGCTGCCGCCCGATCCGGTCGGCGATTTCTACCAGGGCGGCACGTTCTGCAGCATGGAGTTCGACGGCGACATGAGCCGGATCATCGACTGGAAATAGGGGCCCTTCGTCATTCCGGGATGCGCTGCGCTTGCAGCGCAGGCCCGGAATCTATAATCCCTGTCGCGGTTGTGGATTCCGGGCTCGTCCGCTGCAAGTGCGCGTCCGCCCGGAATGACTGACTTCATGTTTGGTATGCCTCGACATAAGGTGGCAGGGCACAAAGGAAACAAGAAAAATGACCGACGGACTGCGCAAGGGACTGACGAGTTATGGCGATGCCGGATTTTCGCTGTTCCTGCGCAAGGCCTTCATCAAGGCGATGGGCTATTCCGACGATGCGCTGAACCGGCCCGATCGTCGGCATCACCAACACCTACAGCGACTACAATCCCTGCCACGGCAACGTGCCGCAAATCATCGAGGCGGTGAAACGCGGCGTGATGCTGGCCGGCGCGATGCCGATGGTGTTCCCGACCATCTCGATCGCCGAGAGCTTCGCGTATCCGACCTCGATGTATCTGCGCAACCTGATGGCGATGGACACCGAGGAGATGATCCGCGCCCAGCCGATGGATGCGGTCGTGGTGATCGGCGGCTGCGACAAGACCTTGCCGGCGCAGATCATGGCGGCGGTCAGCGCCGACCTGCCGACGGTGGTCATTCCGGTCGGGCCGATGGTGGTCGGGCATCACAAGGGCGAGGTGCTCGGGCGCCTGCACCGATTGCCGCCGGTTATGGGCGAAATTCCGCGCCGGCGAAATCGACGAGGCCGAGATCGAGGCCGTCAACGGCCGTCTCGCGCCTTCGGTCGGCACCTGCATGGTGATGGGCACCGCCTCGACCATGGCCTGCATCACCGAGGCGCTCGGACTTTCGCTGCCGATGAGCGCGACCATACCGGCGCCGCACGCCGAGCGGTTTCGTTCCGCGGAGGCCAGCGGCAAGATCGCAGCCAGCATGGCTGTCGCCAAGGGGCCGCGCCCCAGCGAATTGCTGACGCCGGCGGCGTTCAGAAATGCGCAAGTCGTGCTGCAGGCGATCGGCGGATCGACCAACGGGCTTATTCATCTGACCGCGATCGCCAACCGCACCTCAAATAAGATTGATCTTGAAGCCTTCGACAGGCTCGGCCGCGAAGTGCCGGTGCTGATCGACCTGAAGCCGTCGGGCGCGCATTACATGGAGCATTTCCATCATGCCGGCGGCGTGCCGAAATTGATGGCGCAACTCGGCGACCTGATCGACCTCGATGCGAGGACGATCGAAGGCAAGACGTTGCGCGATGTCGTCGCCGGCGCCGAGGAGGTGCCGGGGCAGGATGTCATCCGTGCGCGGAAAAATCCGATCAAGCCGGAAGGCGCGATGGCGGTGCTGCATGGCAATCTCGCGCCGCGCGGCGCGGTGATCAAGCATTCGGCCGCGAGCCCCAAACTGCTGCAGCATACCGGCCGCGCGGTGGTGTTCGAACTCCGTCGAAGACATGACGCTGCGGGTCGACGATCCCGCGCTCGACGTGACCGCCGACGATGTGCTGGTGCTGCGCAATGCCGGTCCCAAGGGCGCGCCGGGCATGCCGGAGGCGGGCTATCTGCCGATCCCGGTGAAGCTGGCGCGCGCCGGCGTCAAGGACATGGTGCGGATTTCGGATGCGCGGATGAGCGGCACGGCGTTCGGCACCATCGTGCTGCACATCACGCCGGAATCTGCCGTCGGCGGTCCGCTGGCGCTGGTGAGGAACGGCGACATGATCCGGCTCGATGTTGCCGGACGACGCATCGACCTGATGGTCGACGCCGCAGAGCTTGAAAAGCGCCGCGCGGCGCTGGCACCCTTGGCGACGCCGGGATGGGCCCGGCGCGGTTATGCGCATCTGTTCAATGCGACGATCTTGCAGGCCGACGAAGGCTGCGATTTCGATTTCATGCGCGGCGAGGGACCGTCAGCACGCGAATGAACGCGCTCGCGATCACTTCTCCTTGGGTCTCACTTGCCCTTGGAGGTGAATTTCTTCACCGCAACATGGAATTCATCTGACTGCATGCACTCGATGATGGCGTCTCGCTCGGCGTCAAGCTGCTGCTCGATCGGCGTGACAGGGGCGCGGTGGATCAGCGCCTTGGTCGCCGCGAGCGCGGCCGGCGCGTTTTGCGCCAGGCGATGCGCCAGTTCGCGGGTCGCGGCTTTCAGTTCCACCGCGGGCACGACTTTGGCGACCAGACCCCAGTCATAGGCCTGCGCCGCCGAGAAGCTGTCTTCGGCGAGAAAGATCTGTAAAGCGCGCCGCGTGCCGACGCTCGCGACCACGCCGGGGGTGCCGCCGCCGTCCGGCGATACCCCGAGCTTGGCATAGGCCGGCGTGAAGCGGGCGTCTTCGGCCGCGATGCAGAGGTCCGCCACGAAAGCGAGCGAGAGGCCGGCGCCGGCCGCCAAGCCGTGCACGCTGGCCAGCACGATCTTCGGCATCCGCCGCAAGCTCGTGATGAAGGCATGGTAGTGCCGTAGCAATTCGCCCACCACGGGCGCGATAGTGTCGGCAGCAGCGGCAGCGCCGATGGTTTGCAGATCGCCGCCGGCGCAGAACGCGCGGCCTTCGCCTTCGATCACCAGCACCCGGATATTATCCGACGCCTCGATCTCCGCGCCGAGCTGCTCAAGCTTTTCCGCAATCGAAAGATCGATCGAGTTGAAGGCGGCGGGCCGGTTGAGCGTGATGGTGGCGATCGGACCTTCGATCCGCAGCAATGCCGGATCGTCCGGACGCGAGACAGCGGCGTGATCAGGTGTCGGCATTTGAAGGGGCCCTTCGGTGTCGCGAGACGTCGTCGGGCATTTAAATCGCAGAAGTCGCGAGGTGACAATCCCCTGCGAAGCCTGCAAGATGCCGGTACATTTCTCTCTCATGGCGAGGCAACGCTCTTGCGCCGGCTCGAACCATGAGGTCACAATGTACACTTGTTCGATCGCGGCGCGGCCAAGGCGCCATGATCGAGGATCATGAAAATCAAGCGCGAACGTGCGAAGGCGCCCGGCGGGAGGCGATATGGCGAGCGACCAAGCAACATTGAGCCGTCCGGTCTCCACCGTCGATCCGTTTTCGCATGAGTTCCTGCGCGATCCCTATCCGCATCATGAAGCGCTGCGCGAGACGGGGCCCGTGGTGTGGCTCGAAAAATACGGAATTTGGACGATGGCCCGGCATCAGGAAGTCCGCGATGCGCTGACCGACTGGCAGACCTATTGTTCGTCGGCCGGGGTCGGCTTGAGCGATTTCCGAAAGGAACCGCCGTGGCGCCCGCCGAGCATCATCCTGGAAGCCGACCCGCCGCTGCATACCCGTACCCGGGCGGTGCTGACGCGCATCCTGTCACCGGCGGCGATCAGGATTTTGCGCGAGACGTTCGATCGCGAGGCGGAATTGCTGATCGAGCGGCTGGTCGGCGAGCACGAATTCGACGGCATTGCCGATCTGGCCGAGGCTTATCCGTTGAAGGTGTTTCCGGATGCCGTCGGGCTTGCCGAGGATGGTCGTGAGAACCTGCTGCCCTTCACCGGCGGCGATCAGGATTTTGCGCGAGACGTTCGATCGCGAGGCGGAATTGCTGATCGAGCGGCTGGTCGGCGAGCACGAATTCGACGGCATTGCCGATCTGGCCGAGGCTTATCCGTTGAAGGTGTTTCCGGATGCCGTCGGGCTTGCCGAGGATGGTCGTGAGAACCTGCTGCCCTATGGCAGCATGGTGTTCAATTCGTTCGGCCCGCGCAACGATCTGTTCGACAAGGCGATGGCCAATGCCGGACCGGTGCGCGACTGGATCATGTCGAAATGTAGCCGCGCGGCGCTGGCGCCCGGCAGATTGGGCATGCAGATTTTTGACGCCGTCGATGCCGGCGAATTGACGGAGAACGAAGCAGGCATGCTGGTCCGCTCCTTCCTGTCGGCGGGTATCGACACCACCGTTTATGGGCTCGGCAACGCGCTGTATTGCTTTGCCACTTATCCCGAGCAATGGACCATTCTTCGCGAAAACCCGGCGCTGATCCGCGGCGCCTTCGAGGAGGTGTTGCGGTTCGAGGCGCCGGTGCAAACCTTCTTCCGCACCACCACCAAGCCGGTCGAGGTCTCTGGTGTCAGGATAGGGGACGGGGAGAAGGTGCTGTTGTTTCTCGCCGCGGCCAATCGCGATCCGCGGCGCTGGGACAAGCCTGACAAGTTCGACGCCAGGCGGCGCGCGACCGGGCACATGACCTTCGGCACTGGTATTCATGGCTGCGTCGGGCAGGCGGTGGCGCGGCTCGAAAGCGAGGCGATCTTCGCCGCACTCGCCAAACGCGTGGTCTCGTTCGAATTGACCGGCAAGCCGGAGCTGAGGCTGAACAACACCTTGCGCGGGCTCGATACCCTGCCGCTTCGCGTCATGCCGGCCTGACCGAATGACCCAAGCACCAGTTCTGATCGTCGGTGCCGGCCACGCGGGCTTTCAGCTCGCGGCATCGTTGCGGCAACATGGCTTTGGCGAACGCATCGGCCTGATCAACGACGAGGCGCATCTGCCGTATCAGCGGCCGCCTTTGTCCAAGGCCTATCTGAAAGGCGAAGGCCGTCCGGACAGCCTGATGTTCCGGCCGGAGAAATTTTACCGCGACCAGAACATCGAGTTGATTGCCGATCGCGCGGTCTCGATCGATCGCGCGGCGCGCAGGCTCTCGCTCGCATCCGGCGCTGTGCTCGATTATGGGCATCTGGTGCTGGCCACCGGCGCGCGCAACCGGCTGCTCGACATCCCCAACGCCAATCTAAAGGATGTGCGCTATCTGCGAACGCTGGACGAGAGCGAGGCGTTGCGGCAGCGGATCGGGTCCGGCCGAGGCGTCGTTGTGATCGGGGCGGGGTTCATCGGGCTGGAATTCGCCGCCACCGCGCGGGCCAAGGGCCTCGAGGTGGATGTCGCCGAGCTCGGCGCGCGGGTCATGGCGCGCGCGGTGACCGCGGAGATCTCGCAATTTTTTCAAGATCGCCATACCGCGGCGGGAATTCGCATCCATCTCCGCGTGCAGGCCACCAGCATCGAGAGCGATGGCGTCAACGTCACCGGCGTCAGCCTCAGCGACGGCCGGCATCTGCCGGCGGACCTCGTCGTGGTCGGCGTCGGCGTGCTGCCCAATATCGAGCTGGCCGCGCAAGCCGGCCTCCCGGTCGCGTCGGGGATTATCGTCAACGAGCAACTCCTGACCCCGGATCCGGATATCTCCGCCATCGGCGACTGCGCGCTGTTCGCAAGCCCGCGCTTCGGTGGGTCGCTGCGGCTGGAATCCGTTCAGAACGCCACCGATCAAGCGCGCTGCGTCGCGGCGCGGCTGACCGGCGATGCCAAGACCTATGACGGCCTGCCGTGGTTCTGGAGCGATCAGGGCCCCGACAAGCTGCAGATCGCAGGTCTGACTACGGGATATGATCAGGTCGTGGTGCGCGGCGATCCCGGGCAGGGATCGTTCTCGGCGTTCTGCTACAAATCAGGACAGCTCGTCGGCATCGAGTCGATCAACCGCGCTTCGGATCACGTGTTCGGACGGAAAATTCTTGGGCTGAACCGGTCGATCACGCCGGAACAGGCGGCAGACGCCAGCTTCGATCTGAAGGCGGCGCTGAGCTGAGCTGGTTCTCGCGCCGGTTACGCCTGAACGCCAAATTCCTGCCTGACAGCTTCGATGTCGGCAAGCGTCGGCAATCCGGCCTCGTTGCCGAGGCGCTGAATTTTGTAGGTCGATGCGGCGCGCGCAAAATCGAAATGGTCGTGCCAGCTTTTGCTAGGATTGTTCAAGTAGGAATAGACATAGGCGCCGTGGAACACGTCGCCGGCGCCGTTGGTGTCGAGCACACGCTCGCGCGGGATCGGAAGCGCGGGAAGCGCGCGAACAGCGCCGGTCTCGTCATACCAGAGCAGGCCGCGCTCGCCCATGGTGACGCCGCCGACCCGGCAGCCGCGGCTCTTGAGATAATCCAGCATTTTTTCCGGCGTCAGGTCCATCTGCTCGCAGAGCCGTTCGGCGACGATGGCGACGTCGATGAATTCCAGCAACTCGTGAGTATTGGTGCGCAGGCCTCCGCCATCGAGCGAGGTCAGGATGCCGGCCTCGCGGCACAGTTTCGCATAATGGATGGCGGCGTCCGGCTGGTGACCGTCGACATGCAGCGCGCGGCAGCCGCCGAGATTCAGCATCGGGAAAGGGTGGATGTGCTCGTCGTCGCGGCAGCGCACGATCGCCCGCTTGCCGTCCTTTGGCATGATGAACGACAGCGACGAGGAATTGACCTTGCGCGGGTGGATCGAAATTCCGTACTTCGCGCTCATGTCCTGGAACATCCGCCCCAGCCAGTCATTGGCGACCGTGGCGATCAGGTCCGGCACGATTCCGAGCTTGGCGCAGCAGAACGCCGCCGTGACCGCGTTGCCGCCGAACGAGACCGCATAGGCCGATGCGACATGTTTCTCGTCGCCGGTTGGCATGTGGTCGGTAATGAAGGTGACGTCGATATAGGTCTGTCCGATGAAGAGGGCCTGCATAAAGTTATCCATCACGCGTTGAAGGGTGGTCCCGGCCGGCGCCATACATTAGCACCGGTTATCGCAGGAGTTTCGCCAAAATTATTCGCAAATGGGCGCACCGTATCGCTTGAGATAACCCTGTGGCGGGACTACGACCGACGTCCTGGCAGACAAAAGAGAACGAACCATGATGAGCGTCTATTCCGGCCCGGTGTTCGACATGGCGGTCGACCAGTTCGGTGTGATCGCCAACCATCTGTCGATCCCGATGGACGAGCGCGACCGGCTGCTGCTGCCGAAACGGGCGATCACTGTTTCCTGTCCGATCCACCGCGACGACGGCTCGATCACGGTGTTCGAGGGCTATCGTGTCCAGCACCATCTGACCCTCGGCCCCACCAAGGGCGGCACCCGATTTGCCCCCAGCGTCGATATCGGCGAGGTGGCGGCGCTGGCGATCTGGATGAGCTGGAAATGCGCGCTGGTCGGCTTGCCCTATGGCGGCGCCAAGGGCGGGGTCAGGGTCGATCTCGCGACCATTTCCAAACGCGAACTGGAGGCGCTGTCACGGCGCTACATGCAGGAGATGATTCCATTCGTCGGGCCGCATACCGACGTGATGGCGCCGGACATGGGCACCAACGAGCAGGTGATGGCCTGGTTCATGGACACCTATTCGATGTATCAGGGCCGCACCGTGACCGAGATTGTCACCGGCAAGCCGGTGGCCTCCGGCGGTACGCTGGGCCGGCGCGAAGCCACCGGGCGCGGCGTCGCGTATCTGGCGAGGCGCGTGATGATGGAATGCGCGATCGACCTGAATGATGGCACCGCCGTGATTCAGGGCTTCGGCAATGTCGGCTCCTACGCAGCCCTCGGGTTGCATCAGTTCGGTCTCAAGGTCATCGCGGTCAGCGACGCCACCGGAGCGCTCTATGATGCGGCCGGCCTCGATATTCCGGCGCTGATGCGGCACAGCGAACAGCATGGCAGCATCGCCGGGTTTTCCAACCAGTTGCAATTTGATCCTGCGGAAATTCTCACGTTGTCCTGCGATGTGCTGGTGCCGGCGGCGATGGAGCGCGTGATCGACGCGCGCGTCGCGGCAAACCTGAAATGCCGGGTGCTGGCGGAAGGCGCCAACGGCCCGACCACGCCGGATGCTGATCTGGTGCTGGAAAAACGTCAGGACGAGATCTTCCTGATACCGGATATCCTGTGCAATTCCGGCGGCGTGGTGGTCAGCTATTTCGAATGGGTGCAGGATCTGCAGCAATTGTTCTGGGAGGAAGAGGAAGTGACGCGGCGCGAATATCATATCCTCGATCGCGCGTTCGACCACATGGTAGCGCGCGCGAAGGCCGACAAGATTCCACACCGCACCGCCGCGATGGCGATCGGCGTGGAAAAAGTCCGTGCCGCAAAGGCCACGCGGGGACTTTTTCCATGATCAGCGGTCTGGATCACATCGTCGTTCTGATTGGCGATATCAAGGCCGGCGTCACCGCCTATCAGACGCTGTTGGCACGCGCGCCGGCGTGGCAAAGCAGCGGTGATGACGTCGAACGCGTGCTGTTCACGCTCGACAACATGACGCTCGAGCTGATGTCGCCCAGCGGCGATAGCGCCACCGCGGACCGGATCCGTACCGTGCTTGCCGAGCAGGGCGACGGGCTCGCAAGCCTCTGCTTTCGAACGCCCGACATCGCCAGGATGCACCGCAGGCTCGATCGGCTCGCGTTGAAGCCGGAACCGATTGCCGACGCCGACAGCCACGATACCATGACGGGCGCTGTTTTGTCGTGGAAGCGAACCCGCGCGGCGACCGAAGCGACGCGCGGCGTGCGCCTGTTTTTCCTTGAACTGGCGCATGAACGCCCGCGCTCGGCCGCGACCGCCGACGCGCCGATCACCGCGATGGATCATGTGGTGGTCTCGACCGCCGATCCGGAACGGGCGGCAGCCCTTTACGGCGCGCGGCTCGGGCTCGACATGGCGCTGGACCGCTCGCATCCGGATTGGGGCCGGCTGATGTTCTTCCGTTGCGGCGATCTGATCGTGGAGGTCGTGCACCGGCCGGGCGCCGGCGCGGACCCGGCGCAGGACAAGCTCTGGGGCCTGAGCTGGCGCGTCGCCGACATCGATGCGACGCGGGCGCGGCTCGTATCGGCGGGCACCGATGTGTCCGATGCGCGCACCGGCCGCAAGCCCGGCACGCGGGTGTTGACGGTGCGCAACGGCACCTGCGGCATTCCTACGCTGCTGGTGGAACGGACGGCGCCGTCCTGATCCTGGACCGGTTCCAAGGCCCTTGGCGCGGTATCGCTCGGTGGTTCAGCTGCGTGTCCGCACCCAAACATGACGCCGTGTCATGCAATATTCATGAGCTTGCGCTCAGAATGCCGCAGGACACACCCTTTCCAGGCATGGCGCCATGAAAAATGATACTGCTATGTCGAGGTCCAAAGCCGACGTCGGCGATCAAGCGGGGCTTACCAATGCGTTGCTTGCCACGGCTGCGACCATCGGTGTCGTCGCTGCCGGCGCGGCCTTGCTTGAGGTCGCACTCATTCCAGGCGTGCTGATTGGCGGAACCGCGGTGCTGGCGCCCCAATACCTGCCGAAGCTAGGTCGGGGCGTGCGGTCGCTGCTCGAACTCAAGCTTCCGGCGGCGAGTTCGAGCCGGCGGTTCCACTGCCGGTCCGCACCGACATCAACGCGGCGCTGGTCCCCGCCACCGTCAAGCAGGTGATAGCCAAAACCATCACGTTTCGGATTATCGTCACGACGCTGGACTTCACGGTTAACTACGTCGTGCTTGGCGAACTCGCCACGGCGGCGGGTCTGTCGGCCTTTGCCCTGGTCGCCGGTCCCTTGTTTTATCTTGCCCATGAAGCGGCCTGGAATTACCTCGCCGTTTCCGACGGGCATGTCGATCTCACGGTGGTGTTGCCGCTGCGGCCGGACGCCGAAGCGCCGGTGGCCGCTCGGGAAGGATTTGCGATCAGTCGTGCGTTGGCCAAGACAATCACCTATCGCACCATCGCAACGATCGTGGACTTCACCACCAACTACGTCGTCGTCGGCGATCTTGTGACCGCGGTGGGATTGTCGGCTTCCGGTTTCATCCTCGGCCCCTTTGTCTATCTCGGCCACGAGATGGCCTGGGACTATTATGGCTCGCCCCGAAGGCGCCTGCCTGAATTGGTGACGCCGGCCGAACTGCTGCCTGCGCCGGGCTAGACGCCCGCAGGTTCCACGGTCGCGATCCCGCGCAGCAAGCGGCCAAGCAGGTCCGATCCGGTGATAATCCGCTTTTGCGGCCCCCAGAACAGGATCAGATCGTTTTCAATCACGTCATCCTCGGGGCTTTCCTGCACGACTTTCATGCGTCCAATGACGTCGCCGAGTCGCGTCTTCATGTCCCGGATCACGATCGGGCGATGCCAGTAGGCCGTCGGATCTTTGGAAAGTTCATCGAATAACGCATCGCGAAGAAAATGATGGGCGTCGAGCACGAAAACCGGCTCGCCGCTGGCGATGTCGGTAATGATCACCCATTTCATGCCTGAGGCATCGACCTGTCGCAGGAATGGATCGCTGGGAGAGCGATCGAATTGCGGCAAGACGCATCGTTGATTGGCCAACGGCAAACTCAATATGCTTTGGGCGTCGATGAGTTCTCCCTCATCGCAGACCGACACGTCATCGAGGTCGAGAAAGTTTTGCGCTCCGGTTGCTTCCAGTCGCCCGATCTCTCCGCCGCTTGCGCCATGCCGTGCAATCAAGAGCCTGATGTCCTGTTCTTTCATATACGCAATGCCTTCCGCTCCAAGCCACCAGTCGAGCAGCATGGCTGTCGGCTTGGCGAGCGGAAACAGGATGACGCGATAGAAATTGAGGAACGGCAGAAATCGCGAGGTCATGCGCAGGGCGTTGCGCGAAAAATAGGCCTGCGGAATGATTTCGCCGAGCAGGGTGATTGCAAATGCCGAGAAGAAGAATGCGCCAACTTCTGTCAAGACGGAATCCGAGAGCAGCGTCAGCAAGACGTTGGTGGTGACATTCCCCCATATCACCGTCGCGAGCACCTGATTGGCGTTCTTGCGGAGTTCAAACACCTTGACGGCGTCGGTATTTCCTCCATCGGCCTCGATTTGAAGCCGCAACAGACTGAGGCTGAAGACAGCCAGGTTGAGACCGGCGAACAGTCCGGACTGCAAGATACAGGCAATGACACCCAGCCAGGCCCCGTAGGTTGAGATCGAAGACATGATTAGCACCGCGCTCTGGTTGGAAAGATCGATCGGCTTGACCCTGGACCGTTATGGCACACTTCCAGGCCCCATTTCGTTGCCATGACGGCAACGTGGCCAGGCTCAAGCTGTGCTCACATCAGCTTCCAATTTTCTGCTCAGAACCCGAATAGAAACGGTTCATGACGAGGGCGTGAAGTCCTGGTGCCTGCCAAAGGCATCCTCGACGACAGGGCATGATCGGGACGGCACGATCGATATCAAATCGGTGCGCGAGGCGCAGGGCTGTCGATGTTACGGCCGCAACTGTGGCATCGGGCGCCATTTCGCGCGCCGCAGCCTGGCAACCGCCAGCAAAGTCACTTCGCGCAGTGTCCGGACCCACCACTCGTCCAAACGAGCGAGCGGGTAGGCGGCCATCAGGGTGAGCGCGATGAAAAGCATGAACGCCGCCGGCGCTGCGACAAGTTCTTCGAAGTGCGCCGCCAGGCTGGCGTGGATTGGCGAAACGAGCCCGAGCAAATCGGCAGATGCACAAGATAGACCGGAAATGACAGCCGTCCCAACAGCGCGGCGGTCGGTCCGGCCAGACTTCGGCGTATCGGATCGCAAAACAGCACCAGCACCACGATCGCAACCGCAGCGATGCCATGGAGCAGCGGCTCGGTCTGTGGCGAGGCAAACGGCGCCATAAAGGCATAAAAGCCGACGGGCTTTGAATATCCATCATAACCGCAAAGCACGATCACCAAACCGACGGTGCCGAGAACGATGGGCAGGCGCCACGGACTCATGAAAGCCAGAGCGGAAGCTACGGTGTCGCGTTCGATATAAATCCGCGCGATCAGCACCCCGGCCACCAGCATGGCATAGTAGATGCCGCCTTCGCCGGTCAGCGTCGCCGTCAGCAGGATGGCGATCGCGCCGATCAGTATGGCGCGAGGGAAAGATTTCCGGAAAATCAGGACAAGACCTGTGGCATAGGCCGCGCAACTGCCGAACAGCTCATAATGCATGGTCCACAGTGCCGCGTTGAAATTGGTGGTACCGGCGAAAAACGTCGAGAACACGCCTTCGATCAACGCGCTTCCGATCACCGATGTCCCTGGCTTGAATATGCTGGCGCCGAACCATGTAGGGTCGTGATAGAGGCCGAGCATCAGGAATATCGCCGACAGGACATTGACGATGGCCACCAATGGAACGAGCCGCGGCCAGCGCTTTGCAGTACCTGCCAGCAGCTGGCTCCAATCGCGCTTTTCCATGGCGTGGAAGGTCAGCACAAAGCCGGACAGGACGAAAAAGATCGCCACTGCCGCCGAACCATTGACCAGCGCAAACAGCGGCGTTCGCACCAGTGCGATCGGATCGTCGGGAAAATTCCGCCCGTGCAGGCGTGGCGCAACAACCAGCAGGAAATGATGGAACAGCACGATCACGGCCGCAACGCCGCGGAGCGCTTCCAGCTCCATCAGCTTAGGATGACCGGCCTCCGACATGTAACAGCCTCTACAAGATCGCAAATGTTCGGTAAGCGCCGCACAATTCAGGTGATGGCGTCACGGGACCCGTCCGGCTTGTCCGAAGCCGAATCAAGGAACTGGATTTTGACATCGGGCGGCACGGCCTTGCCGGTAATCCGCCGGATGGCTTCGTCGGGGTTGCTTAGACAAAGTGCGCGGAATGCCGGATCGGTCTGCGACAGCTTGAAGATCTTTTGTACCGCGCGCTTCAGCTCTTCTTCGGTCAAGATCGCTTCATCCATTCCCGAACCCCCAAGCTCGTTGAGCCATAGTCTGCGCGGTTGCGCGTGTGAATTAATTCAGCAGCAGGACGGAAGGAATTTTCGCCGGATCGGCCAGGCGCAGCAGTTGATAGCCGACACCTGCCGTTCCCTGAAACAGGCTCGGGTTGAAGAAGCCATTGTGAAATGCGATGTTGAAGCCACCGCGCTTGTTGCCGCGCGCCATGGTCCTGGCGGCGAGTTGCAGCGCTTTGCGGGACCACTCGCCTTGCGGAAACCGTTCGCCCGCGGTGCAGAGCGTATCCATAAGTCCTGCATTGCCACAACAGAGATGGTCGCGCGGCAGCAAATTGGCGCTGCTGGTTGACGCCAGGGCGGCCCGGATGTCCCGCTGGACGTCGCGCGTATCCATCAGATCCAGGGCTGCGATCCGGGCCAGGCCTATTCCGGGCGCGCCGTGGCACCATGCCATGCAGAACATCGGGCCTTGCGAGAGCCTGGTCGCGGCGCGCCGGTAATCCGGCCAATTGTTTTGCTCGCCGACGAAGGCGCATCCCTCAAAACGGATGCCGTCGACCGCCGCTTCGTAGAATTCGGCATCGGCGGTAATTTTGTAGAGTTGCAGCAGAGCGTAGGCGATGCCGGCCGCGCCGTGCGAAAAACCGGTGAGGTGGCATGCATCGAGCGTTGGCCAGGTCCTGAAGCCGAATTTGTCAAGCGCACGCCGTTGCAGCAAATGGCGACCGCAAGCGACGGCGCGGGCGAGAACCTCCGGCTCGCCGGTAGCGGCGTAGCACGCGAGCAGTCCGGGAATAGCGCCGGCGGAGCCGTTCATGGCATCGAGGCTATTGTCCTTTTCGATCTGATCCAGGCGAATTCGCAGCGCCGCCAATTTGGCATCAGCGATCAGCTCGCCTTCACCCAGAAATTCACCCGCACGGGTCAACGCATATACGATCGAGGATAGTCCGGCATATCCGCCAAAGCCGAACTCGGTCAGTTCTTCATCGCTGGCAAGCTTGATCCAGCGCCGGATCGGTTTCAGAGAGGCATGCGCCAGGGCGCGGTATGAAGACCCCGGCGCGATTTTTTCGAGCGCCGCAAAGAACAGGCCTATACCCGCCCGGCCATTGTAGAGATCGTTTTCCATCGGCTGCAAGG
Organism: uncultured Pseudomonadota bacterium; assembly: GCA_963729395.1. Classification (GTDB taxonomy): domain Bacteria; phylum Pseudomonadota; class Alphaproteobacteria; order Rhizobiales; family Xanthobacteraceae; genus Bradyrhizobium. The sequence goes on from CAVSOS010000019.1 coordinate 92,273, forward strand.
TATATCGTTCGGCTGCCGGCGCGTAGTTCAGCACCATCCAGCCAAGCTCTCCGTTGGTCTGACGGAAGGCCTTTGTCTCGATCTCGTTCGCCAACCTGATTGCCGCATTGAGCAGCTCGTCTCTGCCCAACGGCTCGATCTCTCGATATTCTTCATATTGCTCGCCGGCGGTAGTGACCGACGGATCGGTTCCAAGATTGGCGCTGCGCACGTCGAATGAGCCGACGATCAGGCTGAGCTGCCATTGCAGATCCTCTTCGCTCAGGCCGCTGATTTTTGTCCGGGCGGCATTCCAGGCCGAAATCGATGAAGCATTCGACGATCGAAGTGCCGGGACCCACTCTCAAGGTATTTTCGTCGCCGCGCGCCGTAAATCTTGGGATGTCCAGTTTGCAAAGTGACGCCATTTCGGCCTGCAGGAGCGGCCATGTGATCGGCTTGTGTGGCGTCTTGAGCAGGTTCCGGGCGAGGACATCGAGTTGCGCGGCAAAATCGACGCCGTTGCCGAGATAGGCGGGATGGAGAGCCCGCCGCAGGATCAGCGAATACAGCGCGGTTGATCGGAAGATGAAGCGGCAATGGTGCGCAAACATCGATCGCAGCGGCCCGTTCTCGTCGAGCAGCAAATTCGCTTTCTCCTGCAGGAATCGATAGGCCTCCTCGAATCCCCCGAGGACGATGTCGGTGTAGTCATTCAATGCCGCAACTTTGTTATTCAGCCTCGGCAGATTGTGCGCCGGCGGCGGTCGCTGCAGCTCGTAGGAATAGTCCATGCCGTCGGTGTTGATATGTTTCCAGACGATAAGGTCGGCTTCGCCCTCTTCCTGTTCGGAGCGCGCCAGACCGGAGATGTCAAAATATTGATGATCCATCTTGACGGGATCGGGCAGCAGGTCGGTCGCCAGCACGGAAAGGCGCAGCCGCGCCGCCATTTCGTCGGCGTCATCGCCGTCGCCGGCGGCGATTGTTGTCCGGTGATGATAAATCGTTTCCAGATCGACCGGAACGGGGTGCTCGCCGCCGGCGATCATGTTTTCAAAGTGGAAGTCGCTGCCGTTGAGCGCATAGACCAGGCAAAGGAAATTGCCGGTCCGCCGATAGTAACGGCGGATCTCCTCGTCGCTGGCGCAGGATAGGTGTTCGACATATTCAACCCAGCCGTAGTCGCCGCGATTCAGAATGGTCAGAATGCGAAACGGCAACAGCGCGCCGAAGCGGTTGATCCACGCTACGAAATCGAAATACGCCCGCTCAAGGCCGAGGCTTCGCGGCTTGTAGATGAGTTTAAGTCCGGACGAGAACTCAACCGAAATGACCGTGCGCCCGCCGCCATGCGAGTCCGAAAGACCGGTCTGTACGGCGATAGCGCCACCCGGTGGTTTCCGCCGATTGAAGGTTCTTTCGATTTCCGGAAGGTCATCGAAAAGCCGTCTCTCGAATTCGCCGATGTTGCCGACCCATCGCACCGCCGCCTCGGCCATGAGGCGGGCCATGACGCAATATTCTTCGAAAAGCGGACCCCAGCCATCCCGATAGACTTCCGCGATGAAGCGGCGATACTCCGCGCACGAAGTTATTCCCGGTTCAAGATCCGCGGGCGGATCGGCGGCGAATTGGCGATATGCCAAAAAGGCACGAAATTCCACGGCGAGCACGCGCGCGGCAATCTCGGCAAGCCCTCGCAGAAGGTCGCGCGCGAATGCGTTCAACACATTGGCTGGAAGTTTGCTTGCTTCGTCTGCGGCGAGCAGCGCCAGCGCAACTTCGACAAATGGCAGAAACAATTCTTCGAACGGCAGCGGATCATCGGGCTTCAGATACGGGAATTTCGTTGCCGAATCCGGCGCGACGGCGGTGTCTTGCAATTGCGGTGTCGCTTCCATGACGCGATTTAATACGTCACACCATTTGGGCAGCCTGAAATTCCGGGGGATATCGATGCGTCCCAACAACCGCCGCACGTCGGTCGCATCCAGCCCCTCCCGCGCAAGCCGCTCAAGGAACAGGGCCTCGTCGCCGTCGCTGGCGGCGTTCCGCCATTGCTTCAGCCTTGTCTCGATTTCTTGCGGCTCGGGTGGGCTCTCGGCGCGGAGGTTGGCCGCGAGCCGTTCCCACAGAGACAATGAAATCAACCGCAATTCTTGCGAGCCGATCTGGCGAGAGCAAAACTCGGGCCTTGTTTTGGATCGAGTGTCTCGGATGACGGAAATATGCCTGGAGGTTGGGGAGATGTATTAAACTCTCCGCCTGAAGCGCTGCCGCAGGCGGAGAGGCAATCAATTCACGACTATTTGCGTTGTTGAGAAGGTCTCGATTTATTCAGGAGTCAGCGGCCCGCGGGCTCGATAGAAGCAATTATTGAGCGTGCGCGGCGTCGAATTATTGCACGATCCTTCCATGCGAGCTGCAGGGCGCCTGCCACCCTCGACGGGCAGCATATGTTGCGTCAGCAGCGGCGGGAGAACGTAGGTACGAACGCCATCTTCACGGTTCTTCTCGGAGACAGGCATCGAAATTCCTCACCTTGACGGGCAACGGCGCGCCCCCAAGCTGTTGCCCTTGGTCGCAAATGGGAGCGTAGCTAGTCTAAGCTGCGGCGGTTTGGTGTCAACCGAGGCTCATGGGGATTAGAAAATTAATGATCATCGATCGCGATTGCGAAGAGGACGGAAAGCCAGCGTCGCCGGCGGTCCGGCGGTCGATATTCTCGATCGTTATCCCTTTGCTTCCCTATACTTGGTCGCGCGAGCGCCCCGATTTGCAGCTGCGGGTGATCGTCGCCTTGCTGCTGCTGCTGGCGACCAAGCTTGTGACGCTTGCCATTCCGCTGCTCTTCAAGCTGGTCACCGACGCGCTGGCCGGCGTCAAAGGCCCGCCGCCGGCGGGGCTACCCTGGCTGGTGTGGTTGGTGGCCGCGCCGGTCCCCATTGTGGTGGCGTATTGCGCTGCCCGCGTCATGGAATCGTCGCTCACGCAGTTGCGCGACGGCCTCTTTGGCAAGGTGGCGATGCATGCGGTGCGCCGGCTTGCGGTGCGGACCTTTGCGCATTTGCAGGAATTATCCCTGCGTTACCATCTCGAGCGCAAGATCGGCGGTTTGAGTCGCGTGCTTGAGCGCGGCCGCAACGGCATCGAAATCATCGTCCGGCTGGTCGCGATGCAGTTGCTGCCGACGTTCATCGAACTGCTGTTGATCGTCGGCTACATGATGTGGCAGTTCGACTGGCGCTACGTCACCACGGTCGTGCTCACCGTCGTGAGCTACGTCATTCTGACCTATCGGTTGACGGAATATCGGCTTGCGATCCGCCGGCATGTCAACAGCACCGACACCGAGTCCAATTCACGGGCGATCAATTCACTGATCAATTACGAGGCGGTTAAATATTTCAATAACGAGGATCGCGAGGTCGAGCGCTACAATTCCGTGATGAAGCGTTATGAGGACGCGAGCGTCAAGGCGATCGCATCGCTTTCCATGACGAATTCGGCGAACACGATCCTGTTCACCATCGGCCTCGGCATCGCGATGATCATGTGCGCCCTCGAGGTCAAGGCCGGCACCAAGACGATCGGCGATTTCGTATTGGTCAACGCCATGATGCTTCAGCTTTATCAGCCGCTCTATTTCGTCGGTTTGGCCTATCGGGAGGTCAAGCAGGCCGCGACCGACATCGAGGCCATGTGGTCGGTCCTGGCGGATGATCCCGAAGTAAAGGACCGGGCCGGCGCGGGGCCGCTGGAAGCCGCAAGCGGCGCGATCCGTTTCGACAATGTCGTCTTTGCGTATGAGCCGGAGCGAAAAATCCTCAACGGGGTCAGCTTCGAGGTACCTTCCGGCAAATCGCTGGCCGTGGTTGGTCCGTCCGGATCCGGTAAATCGACCATCGCCCGGCTGCTGTTTCGTTTTTATGATGTGACGTCGGGACGAATTCTGATTGATGGTCAGGATATCAGCAAAGTGACGCAAATTTCGTTGCGCGCGGCGATCGGAATCGTGCCGCAGGACACGGTGCTGTTCAATGACACCTTACGCTATAACATATGTTACGGCCGCTGGTCGGCAACGGACGCCGAGCTCGAAGACGCCACGCGGCATGCGCAACTTGACGGTCTCATCGGTGTCGCATCCAAAGGCTACGAAACCGAGGTCGGCGAGCGCGGTTTGAAACTTTCGGGCGGCGAAAAGCAGCGTGTCGCTATCGCGCGCACGATCCTGAAGAATCCGCGCATCCTGATACTCGACGAGGCGACCTCCGCGCTCGATACCCGGACCGAGAAGGAAATCCAGAACGCCCTGGACCGGGTTTCCCGCAACCGGACGACGCTCATCATCGCTCACCGCCTCTCAACCGTGGTTGGCGCCGACGAGATCATCGTTCTCGACCAAGGCGTGGTCGTCGAGCGCGGCAAGCATCAGGTCTTGCTTGCCAATGGCGGCCTCTATGCGAACATGTGGCGTCACCAACACGAGGCGGCTGACCGAGAGGCAACAGTTGAATGATCCTCGGATCGGCGCGCGGCAGATTTTCGGCAGGAGCAATGTGCAATTGAAGACGGCAAGCGACCCCTCAGATCCCGGCGAGGCCGGCAGCGCAGGCTGCGACGATGACTTGATGGCGCAGGCGATGTCCGCCCTGGACAACGAACGGCCGGAGGACGCGGAGCGAATAGCCGCCGAATTGCTCAAGGCCGATCCACACCACGCCAGAGCGCTGTACGTTTTGGGTTGCGCGCTGACCATGCAGGGCCGCGCCGGGGAGGCGATTGCGCCGCTCGAAGCCGCATCAGGTAACTGCGACGATCCGGAATGCGATACGGTGCTGGCGATCGCGCTGCGTCAGGTCGGCCGCCACGAGGATGCGGTCGGCCGGCTCAAGCTCGCGATCACGCGGCATCCCGTGTATGCTGCGGCGTTCAACGAACTTGGTTATCTGCTGGTCCTGATGGAGCGCTATGACGAGGCGGCCGATGTCCTCACTCAGGGGCTGCAGGTCGCGCCGACGATGCCGCCATTGTCCGTCCAGCTTGGTTATGCCGAACTGTCTCGACGCAATTGCGCCAATGCCAAAGTCGCCTTTGCGCGGGCGCTCGACCTTTCGCCGCGCTCGCGTGACGCCCTGTTCGGGATGGCCAAGGCGCATCAGGAACTCGGCGAGAACGAGGCGGCCGTTGATTACTTTCGGCGTTATCTGGCCGACCGTCCAAACGATTCCGGGGCTTGGCTCAATCTCGGACATTGTCTGCTGGAGCTTGGCCTGCTTGAACCCGGCTACGAATGCTTTCGCATGGCAGCGCGCGGCGATGCAGAGCGCTACGGCACCGCGCTCACTTCACTGGCGGCGGCGGCGCGCGGCCGGTTTTGGCTCAGGCCGAGCGCGGCGGCGCGATTCTTGCGGTCATCGAAACCCACACTGGATTAGCGTTTCTGAACCCGAAAGCGGCGCCGGTATACATCCGCCTGCTGTCCGATGGCGTCGCGCGTTTCAATCATTCGTGCGTTTTCTTCGGCGGAGAGCACATCAAACCGGCTGGCCCAGCTCTCGCGTTTCACCGGCAGGCATTGCGCCACCGGTGTGCCCTTCGACAGCACGCCGTTGAACCCGGCATCATGCCAGTGCGCCGGGAAATTGACCGGGCTGTCATGGAAGGTGTCGCAATCGACGAGGCCGGTGAACGTCGTGAATGGCAGATCGGCGCGATTGACTGGATGAGTGAACAGGATCGAGTAGCCGGGCGGCGCTTCGATGGTCCAGAAATTGTTAAATTTGATGATGAAGCGATCTTCGTCGAAGAACGGCGTGCCGGCAACCTGGCTGGAATCGTGAAACCCGATCGGCGAATGCGAATATTCGCTGACGAATCCCTTGGGGACTTCGAAGTTCCAGCTAAACTCGCCGTCCCGCACTTCAAGATCGACAGGCAACGGCATCAGAAATCCGTAGGTCATGGCGTCAATGAAAGGCGGACATTTTTTGACCGTCTGCGCCTCTGCGCCCATGGTCGGATTGAAGACCTTCTGGGGCAGCACCTTGAACCAGTCGGGCAGGCCGTGCACGGCCGGCACAGGTCGCGGCAAAATCCCGTCGAGCTCGCGCGGGCAGCGAAACGTCAGCGTCATTTCATCGACTTTGTCCATGACCGTCCATCCTGTGCGTACCGACAGCCTAATCCCGCAAAGAGCGATGATGCAACTTGCAGAGAATGCCGCGTGAACCGAATGATCCGGCCTTAGCCAACCACGCACGGCACGCTCAAAAATCCGCGAAAGCGGGCGCGGCCGCCGCGCACCGGCGGGCCGTTCGAGCGCGTAGTCCGGAAACCGCGCCAGGAATCGCGAGATCGCGATCGCGCCTTCGAGCCGCGCCAGCGCCATCCCGGCGCATTGATGCGCGCCGGTGCCGAAGGCGAGATGCCGGTTCGGCGTGCGGCCGACGTCGAAGTTTTCCGGGTCGGCGAATTGCGCGGGATCGCGGTTGGCCGCGCCGATGCACAGCGTGACCGAGCGTGCCGGCGGCCAGCGTGACGCCGCCGAGTTCGACGCGCTCCGTCGTCATGCGGTTGCCGAGCTGGTTCGAGCTTTCGAATCGCAGGATTTCCTCGACCGCGGTCTTGATCAGAGCGGGATTTTCGATCAGCCGCTGCTTCTCCGCTGGGTGTCGCGGACAACGCCACCAGCCCGTTGCCGATCAGGTTGGTGGTGGTCTCGTGGCCGGCATTGAGCAGGAAGATGCAGTTGTGCAGCAGTTCCTTCTCGGTCAGCCGCTCGCCATTGTCCGTGCCGTTGCCTTCTCCCTGGATCAGGCGCGTCAGCACGTCGCGCTCGGGATTGCCCGGCTTGGCGCGCCGCCGCGCGACCAGGATCTCCAGATAGCCGAGAAAATCCTTCACCGCGTTGTTGCCGCGCGCAAACGCTTCGGCTGAGATCACCGGCTCGAGCGCGCCCAGGATCGCCAGCGACCAGCCGCGCAGCGGCTCGCGCTCCTCGCTGCGGCACGTCGAGCAGATTGCCGATCACCTCGATCGGGATCGCGGCTGCAAAATCCTCGATCAGATCGACCTCGTGCTTTGCGGCAATCGCATCGAGCAGCCGATCGACCAGCGCGATCAGGTCGGGCTCCATCTCGGCGATCGCGCGCGGCGACAGCGCGCCCATGATCAGCCGCCGCACGCGGGTATGGGCGGGCGGATCGTTGAAGACGAGGCTGGTGGTGTGGTGCTCGTAGAGCAGGGAAGCTGCCGTATTTCGGCGCGAATTCCTTTTTCTTGTCGGAGCTGAACAGCTTGGTGTTCTTGTAGGCGGCGACCAGATCGTCATAGCGCGTCAGAAAGTAGGATCCGTTGGGCATGCGCTTGACCGGCTCGTGCTCCCGCAGTGCACGATAGGTCGGGTAGGGGTCGGCATAGAATTCCGGCGTCAGTTTCTCGATGTCGAAATCGGCCGCCAGCTCTCGCGCGTTCGCATTCATGCTGCCATACCCTCCTTGAGTGGAGACCGATATGCCGTTTTCGCTCTTTCGCAAAGCGCGGCTCCCTCTACAGTCCCGCATCGAAATACAGCCTCGTCTGACCGACTGGAAATGAAAATGCACGCCCGCAACGATGCTCGCCTCCGAAACGACGCCCGAGACCGCGGCCCTTGGCCGGAGGATATTTTCGCGATTTTGCAGCGTTTCGATGTCCGCCAGGTGCCTTACGTGCCGGATGCCGGGCATTCGCAACTGATCGAACGCGTGCTCGGCACGCCCTCGATGCGCGCGGTGCCGCTGACGACGGAAGAAGAAGGCGTGGCGCTGTTGGCCGGTGCCTGGGCCGGTGGCCAGCGCGGCGTGCTGCTGATGCAGTCGAGCGGCGTCGGCAATTGCGTCAACATGCTGTCGCTGACCCAGATCTTCCGCTTTCCGTTCCTGACGCTGGTGACGATGCGCGGCGAATGGGGCGAGTTCAATCCGTGGCAGGTGCCGATGGGATCGACCACCGCGGGCGTATTCGAATTGTCGGGCATCAAGGTGTTGCGGGCCTCTCACCCGGAAGAGGTGCGCGAGGTGGTCGAGGCGGCCGCGGGGCAGGCGTACAATGCCTGCACGCCGACCGCGGTTCTGTTGTCGCAGCGCCTGATCGGCGCAAAGGTTTTCACCAAATGAGCAAGGCAAATCTTCTCGAACGGCGCAGCGTCGTCTCCGCCCTGCTGGCGGGGCGCAAGGACGCCATCGTCGTCGGCGGCCTCGGCGCCTCGACCTATGATATCGCGGCGGCCGGCGATCATGACCGCAATTTTTATCTGTGGGGCGCCATGGGCGGCGCCGTCATGATCGGACTGGGCGTCGCGCTGGCGCAGCCCAAGCTGCCGGTCGTCGTGATCACCGGCGACGGCGAGATGTTGATGGGGATGGGGAGCCTTGCGACCGTCGGCCTGCAAAAGCCGGGCAATCTCACCATCATGGTGCTCGACAATGAGGTCTATGGCGAGACCGGCGGGCAGGCGAGCCACACCGCGATCGACCGTCGACCTCGTCGGCGTGGCCAGGGCTTGCGGGATAGCGGACGCGCGCGCCTTGCGACCATGGCCGAGATCGAGGCTTTTGCGGCCGTCGATGCAGGACGTCTCGAGCGGGCCGCGATTTGCCAGCATCAAGATCGACAGCGCCAATCTGGAGCGCGTGCTCGCCAGCCGCGACGGCAGCTTCATCGTGACGCGGATCCGCGGCGCGCTCGGAGTTTCGCCCCGATTTGATCGCGGTGCAGATCGGGTCGGCGGAAGAAACGCGTCCATACAAGGCTTGAAGCCTGGGTTGTGCCTGAGACGCTCGATCAGTCGAGATGGTGCATCGCAGCAATTCCTTGACATTTCGTATGAGGTGAGTGCTTACTCACAAACATGAGCACCCTGCGCATGACCGGCGACTTGCGGCGGCAGCTGATCCTGAGCGCTGCCAAGCGTTGCTTTGCCCGCCACGGCTTTGCCGGCACCACGACCAAGAGCGTCGCGGCGGCGGCCTCGATTTCGGAAGGGCTGCTGTTCAAGCATTTCCCGACGAAATCGGCGCTGTATGCGGAAATCCTCGCCGAAGAATGCGAGGCCGATCCGGCGCTGCACCGCCTGCTGGGGCTCGAGCCGTCGACCGAAACGCTCGTGGTGTTGATCCGGGAAATGGTCCGCCATTTCCAGGAGGTGATCGGAAGCGCCCGACCAGCAGGAGGCCCAGCGTCTGCGGCTGATGCTCACCAGCCACCTCGATGACGGCGAATTCGCGCGGCTGATCTATGAGAAGATCGGCGGACTTGATCGGACCCGTGTTCACCGCGTCGCTGGAGCGCGCGGTGGCGGCGGGAGACGCATCACGGATCGGGCGCGAGCCGCTGAACTTGTTCTGGTTTGCGCATCACACCGTGCTGATGGTGGCGCTGACGCGGCTGCCGTCGGTGCCGTGCCTGTCCTACGGCAATGCCGCCGATCTCGAACGGCAGCTTTGCGAATTCATTCTCCGCGGAATTGGACTTAACGAAACCGCGATTGCCTCCCATCTGGATCGCGAATGTCGCTGGATTCCGGGACAGCCGGTAACTGCAGAAGGTGCATGACATGAACATCGTGACCGAAGCCAATATCGCTGGCCAGCCGATCGTCGAAAAGCCGCGCACGCGTCCGGTTCGGATGGTGCGCTGGTTCATCATCGTCGGGTTGTTGCTGGCGCTGCTGGTCGGTGCGCTCTGTCGGCTTCAATGCCTTCCGCAGCCACATGATCGCGCAGTTCTTCGCCAACAATAAGCCGCCGCCGGCCACCGGTCACGATTGCGGAGGCGAAATCGGAAGTGGTTCCGAACCTGATGACGGCGGTCGGCGATCTCGCCGCCGTGCATCAGGTGAACGTCACCTCCGACGTCTCCGGGCGCATCACCGACATCATGTTCACCGCCGGCGCCACCGTAAAGGCCGGAAGTCCGCTGGTGCAATTGTTCGACGGTCCCGAGCAGGGCGATCTCGCCAGCTTCAAGGCGCAGGCGACCGGCGCGCAGCTGGCGCTGGATCGCGCCAAGCAACTGGCGGCGCGTCAGTTCGGTCCGCAGTCGACGGTCGATGCCGCGCAGGCGACTTATGACCAGGCCAATGCGGGCATCGCCAAGACCGAGGCGATCATTTCGCAGAAGCTGGTGCGTGCGCCGTTCGACGGCGAACTCGGCGTCCGCCACGTCGAGGTCGGCCAGTACCTCACCGCCGGCACCCAGATCGTGACGTTGACCGACCTGTCGATGTTGTACGCGAACTTCACGGTGCCGGAGAAGGGCAGCGCGGCGCTCAAGGTCGGGCAGACCGTGCGTGTCGCGGTCGACGCCTATCCCGGCCGGACCTTTGAGGGCAAGATCACCGCGATCGAGCCGCAGATCGCCACCGACACGCGCAACATCCGCGTGCAGGCCACGATCGACAATCCCGATCACATCCTCAAGCCCGGCATGTTCGCGACCACGACGGTGGTGCTGCCGGACAAGCCGCCGGTGGTCACCGTTCCCGAGACCGCGGTCGACTACACGCTCTACGGAGATTCCGTCTTCCTCATCACCGAGAAGAAGGAGGATGACGGCAAGACCAGCCTGACCGCGGTTCGCACCTTCGTGCGGACCGGCAACCGGATCGACGGACAGCGCCGAAATCCTCAGCGGGCTGAAGGCCGGCGATCGCGTGGTCGCGGTCGGCCAGCTCAAGCTGCAATCGGGCGCGGCGGTGGCGATCTCGACCGACGCGCCGCCGCCGATTCCGGCAAATCCGCCGCGTTACTGAGCATGATCCGGAAAGTGGATCGGTTTTCCGGAAAGATCATGCTCGAACAGAGATGAGATCCGATCCTGATCGGATCATGATCGGAGCATCGCGATGGTCTGGACCGATATTTTCATCAAGCGGCCGGTGTTGGCGGTGGTCGTCAGCCTGCTGATCCTTCTGATCGGACTTCGGGCGGCGACCGCCTGCCGATCCGGCAGTATCCGAAGCTGTCGAATACGGTGGTCAACGTCACCACGGTCTATCCCGGTGCGTCGGCGGACTTGATTCAGGGCTTCATCACCACGCCGATCGAGCAGGCCGTCGCGTCCGCCGAAGGCGTCGACTACATGACCTCGTCTTCGGTGCTCGGGACCGCACCATCCAGGTCTACATCAAGCTGAATTTCGATCCGAACCAGGCGCTGACCGAAGTGCTCGCCAAGGTGAATTCGGTCAAATATCTGATTCCGAAGGAATCGAACGATCCGGTCGTGACCAAGACGACCGGGCAGACCACCGCCGTGATGTATCTCGGCTTCTCCAGCGAAGTGCTGTCGGGCTCGGCGATCTCGGACTATCTGACGCGCGTGGTGCAGCCGGTGCTGTCCACGGTCGACGGCGTTGCTTCGGCCGATATTCTCGGCGGTCAGACCTTCGCGATGCGGCTGTGGCTCGATCCCGTCCGCATGGCGGGCCTCGGCGTCTCGCCGCTCGACGTGTCCGCTGCGATCGCCGCCAACAATTTCCAGGCCGCCGCGGGGCAGGCGAAAGGCTATTTCATCGTCTCCAACGTGTCGACCAACACCGACCTGACCGAATCTCGATCAGTTCAAGCGCATGATCGTCAAGTCCAAGGATGGCGGCTTTGTCCGGGTCGAGGACATCGCCACCGTCGAACTGGCGGCGCAGAGCAGCGACGCCAGCGTCGCCTTCAACGGCGAACACGCGATCTTTATCGGCGTGCAGGCGACGCCGCAGGGCAATCCGCTGACCCTGGTCAAGGGCGTCCGTGCGCTGTTTCCGGAGCTTGAGCGCAATCTGCCGCCGTCGATGAAAATGAAGGTGGCCTATGATTCCACCAAGTTCATTCAATCGTCGATCGACGAAGTGGAGAAAACCCTGGGCGAGGCGATCATCATCGTGGTCGTCGTCATCTTCCTGTTCCTGGCCTCGTTCCGCTCGGTGATCATCCCGGTGGTGACCATTCCGTTGTCGCTGGTCGGCGTCTGCAGCCTGATGCTGGTGATGGGTTTCAGCATCAACCTGCTGACCCTGCTGGCGATGGTGCTGGCGATCGGTCTCGTCGTCGACGACGCCATCGTGGTGGTGGAAAACATTCATCGGCATCTCGAGGAAGGCAAGCCGCCGGTGGCGGCCGCAATGCAGGGCGCGCGCGAGATCGTCGGTCCCGTGATCTCCATGACCATCACGCTGGCTGCGGTGTATGCGCCGATCGGTTTCCTCGGCGGCCTCACCGGCGCGCTGTTTCGCGAATTCGCGTTCACGCTTGCCGGCTCGGTGATCGTTTCGGGTGTGATCGCGCTGACGCTGTCGCCGATGATGTGCTCGATCTTCCTCAAGAGCGCCGAGGAGGGGCGATTTGCCAAGATCGTCAACCGGGTTTTCGGGGCAATGACGCGTTGGTACGGCCGGCAGCTCGATCGGTCGCTCGACTATCGTCCGATCACGGGGCTGTTCGCCCTGACCATCCTCGGGCTGGTCGGATTCCTGTACATGCACACCTCAAAGGAACTCGCGCCCGAAGAAGATCAGGGCATCGTGTTCGCGGTGACCAAGGCGCCGAAATACGCCAATATCGACTATGCGGATTATTATGGCGAAAAGCTCGACAAGGCGTTCGCCAGCTTTCCGGAGACCGATCTTCGTTTCGTTCTGAACGGCATCAACGGTCCGCAGAACGGCATCGCCGGCATGTTGCTGAAGCCGTGGGACGAGCGGACCCGCTCTTCGATCAAGCTGAAGCCGCTGGTGCAGGGGCAACTCAGCAAGATCGAAGGCGTCAATGCGTTTGCGTTCAACCTGCCGCCATTGCCCGGCGGTCCCGGGGGCCTGCCGGTCCAGATGGTGATCAGCTCGACCAATGGATTCCAGGCGGTCTATGAGCAAATGCTCAAGCTGAAGGACGCCGCGCGCAAGAGCGGGTTGTTCATCGTTTCGGACAGCGATCTCGACTTCAACCAGCCGGTGGTGCGGATCAAGATCGACCGCTCCAAGGCGAGCGATCTCGGCATCACCATGCAGAGCATCGGCAACACGCTGGCGACGCTGCTGGGCGGCAACTACGTCAACCGGTTCAACCTCGAGGGCCGATCGTATCAGGTCATTCCGCAGGTGCCGCGCGACAAGCGGCTGTCGCCTGAATCGCTCGGCGACTATTATGTGGCGAGCCCGGCCGGCCAGCAGGTGCCGCTGTCGACGCTGGTATCGATCGAAACCGCGACCGATCCCAATGCCCTGACGCATTACAACCAGTTGAACTCCGCCACCTTCCAGGCGGTGCCGATGCCCGGCGTGACGGTCGGACAGGCGGTGGACTTTCTCGAGGGCGAGGCCAAGAAGCTGCCGGCCGGCTTCAGCCACGACTACCTGGCGGATTCCCGGCAATATGTTCAGGAAGGCAACCAGCTCGCGGTGACTTTCGGCTTTGCGCTGATCATCATCTTCCTGGTGCTCGCGGCGCAGTTCGAAAGCCTGCGCGATCCGCTCGTCATCATGATCAGCGTTCCGATGGCGATCGTTGGTGCCATGCTGCCATTGTTCTTCGGTGTCGCCACCATGAACATCTATACCCAGGTCGGCCTGCTCACCCTGGTTGGCCTGATCAGCAAGCACGGCATCCTGATGGTCGAGTTCGCCAACGAGCTGCAGCTCAATGAGAGCCTCGACCGGCGCTCGGCGATCGAGATGGCGGCGCGGGTCCGGCTTCGCCCGATCCTGATGACGACCGCGGCGATGGTCACGGGCCTGATTCCGCTGCTGACGGCATCGGGGGCAGGCGCGGCGAGCCGGTTCTCGATCGGTCTTGTCGTGGTCGCCGGCATGTCGATCGGCACCCTGTTTACGCTGTTCGTGCTGCCCGCCGTCTATGTGGCGATCGCCACCGATCACCGGGCAGGTGCTGAATCCGAGCGGACCAAGGAAATCGAGGAATTCGATCTGGGTTCAAAGGCGCTCAAGGCGACCTGAGGTTCGGCTTGACGCGCGTTGCGCGGCGACGGTGCTGTCGCCGCTGTCGCATTCGGATGGTGCTGTGATATCCTGTTATGAGGGACGTCGTTGGCCGGGTAATGGCTCCAACGACATCCGCATGCAGTGATCGATCCAGAGCCCCCGGACATGACGCGCGATTTTCCAGCCGGCAATTATCGGTTCATTCCGGCGGTGTTTCAGTATTCGAGCGGTGCCGCCGCCGATCCAGGCTTTGAGATCGAGCGTGTGCGCTTCGATCGGTTGCAGCCGCTGGCCGAGGGTTTTGCGCTGGCCGCGAAATATATTCAGTCTGCCGGACGGCCGTTAACGTCGTTTTGCGCCTGCGAGTTGCGCTCGCCGGCGGCGTTCACGGAGGACGGATTTCGAATCTTCAATGAGCATTACGTCAAGACGCTCGCCGAATGGGGGCTGTTCGACGGCGTCACCAATCCGGTGGCGCGCAGCAACGTCTGTCCGGAGATCGATCCGCCCGCGCAGCCGTCCTTTCATGCTTTCTGCTTCACCCGGCCAGGCGCTGGAACTGGAATAAGCGCGACGCCGTCCTTTGTGATTGCCGGCGGCGCCGAAGCGCGCGGCGGGAGCGGCAGCTACCCGGAGCGTATCGTGCGCTACCGCGACCTCAGCCCCGACGGACTGAAAGCCAAGGTCCGCTTTACCGTCGGCGCCATGGAAGAGCGTCTCGGCGCGTTCGGGTTCGGCTGGAAAGACACCACCGCGGTGCAGGCCTATACCGTGCACGACTTTCATCCCGTGATGGCCGATGAACTGGTCCGCCGCGGCGCCACGCGTTCGGGGCTGACCTGGCATTTTACCCGCCCGCCGGTGGTCGATCTTGAATTTGAGATGGATTGCCGCCGCGTCGCGCGCGAGACCGTGATCTGACAACAGGCGAACCGAGGTTATTGCCGGGCGGCGTACGATCACGAAGAGAAGCCGAAACCGCGCTTTAGCTCGCTCGGTTTTGCAGCCAGCGCGTGATCCGAACACTGAATGGCTGCACGCGCGTATTCTGAAACGATCAAATCAGCCAGTCGAAACCGGATTTCACCAGGACATAGGACTGAAAGGACTTCTTGCGCCCGCTCGCTGCGGTGTGAACCAGCGCGACGGAGCCTGAGAGTAATTTGATACTCTCGATCTCAGCCGATAAAGTCGTGCCTTTGAGGACACGACGAAAGAGCGCCGTATGCAGCTTGGCATTCTCGGCCCGACCGCGAAGATGCATGCCGTTGAACGTGATGTAGTCGGACTCTTCGGCAAAGCACGCCGCGTAGGCTTCGCCGTCACCGCGTGCCCAAGCATCGTACAAACGCGCCAGAAGCGAGCGAATGGCATTCTCGTCCTCCACCTGAAGCTCAGCTTTTCCGCCATTCCTGCTCATAAGCGCTTGCTCCTGGCGCGCACGGGACGTTTGAATCGGGCGCTTGATGCCCAGCGTTGGGCCGAGTTTCCAATTTAGCCGGTAAACTCGCAGCCGCAAACCAAGCGTATGAAAGCCCAGCAGAGTGACCAGAAACCTGCAGATGCCAAAATTCTTGATGGAAAGCCCGCAATCAGACAACGCTCCCGAAAGGCAAGCCGTTTGCGCGACGATGCCGCGATAGCCCCTAGTGTGGCGGCGCGCGCCCAAGCGCACGCCATGGCTCAACACTCGAGATTTGACGTGCTATCCTTAGTAAATACCCGTCCCTAGCCCTCCTGCTCCCCCCGGGTTAGAAGGAGACGAAAGTCTGTGTCGGACGAAACCTTAAACCACGCAGGTCATCAATTCGACAGCCCAGGCGGCCGCTGCCGAAAATGCGATAAGACGTGGTCACGCCATTGGGATAAGGATCTCGAAGGTTATTTGGAGCCTTGTCCCGGTAGATTGGACGCGGAGTCGAAGCGGGCCACGATCGAGGACGGGGGATGATTAAGGAAGGGACGCGCGATGCTAATGTCAGGGCGGTCGCTTTGCCTTTTGCCGATTTTGCTGTCGTTGGCTGGCTGCGCGGACTATTTCGCGCGAGTGCAGGCGTATAAGGCAACGCAAGAGAACGCGATTGCCGCCGCCGATGATACTCATTGCCGGTCACTTGGCGTAGTGCCGGGTTCCAAAGACTACGACCATTGTCGCTACACAACTGAGAAAAGTCAACTCGAGGCCGACGAGGCCCAGCGGGCGACATGGCTTGGCGTAGCTCAAGCGGGAACCCAAATGATGGCAACGCTGCCACCGGCGCCCCCGCCGGGGCCGCTGCAAGGCAATCCTGTATGCGTCGATGTGAACAACAAACTGTACCGTTGCTAATCCCGCAGTGAAGCGAGGCGGCCACGTTGGAAAATATGACGGATGAACAGCGCTCTATTATCGAAGGACTGCGCGAGCAGGGACATCAACTGTTGTCAGCAGCGCGCGTGCAAGTCCCCTTCAAGACCGGGGACGAGAAAGCGGAGGAGTTGCTGAACGACTTGCAAAGACATCCGCACATCTTTCTCCTCGCTTGCCTCATGGATCGGCAAATCGACGCGCGGCTCGCGTGGATCATCCCTTACAGAATTGGACAAGAAGCGGGTGGGTTTGAGTTCGGACACTTCGAAAGACTTTCTGAGAAAAGAATAGCCGAAATATTCGAGCGTCAGAAGTTGCACAGATTCAATAAAACACAGCCTCAATTCTTCTACGCTGCCATTCAAGATATCCGCGAGAAATATTCGGGCGACGCATCGCGGATTTGGGCTGGCAAACCACGAAGTGCGACGGTCGTCCGGAGGTTTTTGGAATTTGCTGGTGCTGGAGTGAAAATAGCGACAATGGCGGCAAATATCCTAGTTAGAGATTTCAAGGTGCCCATGGCTGACTACTCATCCATAGATATCTCCCCGGATAGCAGGGTGATGCGGTTTTTTAAGGAGCATCGTCTCTTGCGGCAGGAAGGAACGGCCTGTGAACTGATCTATCTCGCTCGCGAGCTTAACCCCGAGTTTCCAGGCTTGCTCGACTTTGGTGCATGGCAGGGTGGTGCTGCCGCCGCAGTAAGGGAAGCGCGGATTTCAATGAGTTAGCCCGAGCAGAAATTAGGAGATCATCCGCATCTCGATGTTGGGGAGGCCGCTGGGGAAGGCCGGCTCACCTTGTAGAATTCCTAGTAATTTCAGTCACTGGTTTACATGATGGCGGAACTCAAGGCCGACATTCTGGTATTGGGCGCGGGCATGGTCGGTGTCGGCGCTGCGTTGCACCTGCAGAAACGCGGGCGAGACGTGATCCTGGTCGACAGGCACAAACTCGCCGGCGAAGAGACCAGCTTTGGCAATGCCGGACTGATCGAATGCGCCTCGGTTTTTCCCTACATGTTCCCCCGCGATTTCAGTCAGCTCTTTCAGTACGCGATCAATCGCGCGCCGCAGGTGCGCTATCAATTCTTGGACTTGCCGGTCTTCCTGCCGTGGCTGGTGCGTTACTTCCTTGCGTCTTCGCCGGATCGGGCGTTGCACAGCGCAATGGCCGAATTGCCGTTGATCCAGCGCAGCCTGATCGAGCACGAGGCGCTTGTGGCGGAGGCTGGGGTGCCGGAATTGCTGCGGCAGACCGGCTGGATCAAAGCTTTTCGCTTCGAGAAAACCCTGGCCAACGCGGCACGCGAACTCGATCGCGCCAGGCAGTACGGCGTCGAGGGCGAAGTTCTTGACGGCCAGGCGCTGGCGGCGCGCGAGCCGCATCTGACCGGAGCATTCGTCGGCGGCGTCTATTTGCCCGCGCCTGGCTTTGTTCCCGATCCGGGCGGATTGGCCAAGGCCTACGCGGCGCTTTTCACGCGCAAGGGCGGGCGCTTTCTGGTGGGCGATGCACGAACGCTCGAACAAACGGCCGGCGGATGGCGTGTCAGCGGGCCGCATGGCGCGCTGGTCGCGCGCGACGTCGTGGTGGCATTGGGACCCTGGTCCGATCTGGTGTTTCGTCCGCTGGGATATTCAATTCCACTCAGCGTCAAGCGCGGCTACCATTTGCATCTGGCGCCGCGCGGCAATGCCGTGCTCCATCATCCCGTTCTCGATTCGGATTTCGGTTATCTGCTGGCGCCGATAAATCGCGGCATTCGTCTGACCACCGGCGTGGAGTTTGCCCGCCGTGATGCGCCGCCGACACCGATCCAGCTGGAGCGGGCGATGCCGCGGGCGCGCGCCCTGTTTCCATTGGCCGAGGCGGTCGACGCGAAACCCTGGATGGGCGCGCGGCCGTGTTTACCCGATATGCTGCCGGTAATCGGCAAGGCGCCCCGCCATGCCGGGCTGTGGTTCGATTTCGGGCATCAGCACCATGGTCTGACGCTGGGCCCCGCGACCGGCCGCCTGCTGGCAGAAATGATGACCGGCGAGACGCCGTTCGCCGATCCCCGGCCCTTTGCCATCGAGCGCTTTGGTTGACCATAAGCGCCGATTGGCGGCTCACGCCGCTGCCGCATCCCCCAAGGTAGCTTGCGTCGTGCCGCCTGTCGTGACGATACTGTGACGCACGGTCAAAATGCAATCAGGAGCGGCCATGAAAGTAAACGTTGAAATAGATTGCACCCCCCTCGAAGCCCGGCAGTTCTTCGGACTTCCGGATGTGCAGCCGATGCAGACCGCGGTGATGGACAGACTGCAGCAGCAGATGATGTCCAACATCGAGAAGGTTTCTCCGGAAGCGCTGATGCAAAGCTGGTTCACCTTCGATCCGAAGATCGCCGAGCGTTTTCAGGACATGTTCGTGACCATGGCGGGTCTCGGCGGCATCCGCGCCAGTGACAAGAAAAAATGATGTCCGCAGAACGAAGCCCATCGCTGGCAGCGCGCCAACTTCGTCCGCCCAATCTCGGCCTGATGCTGGCCGAGGTGAGAGGCATCTTCGAATTCAACACCAGCCTATTGCTGTCGCCGCTATTGATGCGCGCGCCAAGAGGCGACGGCCATCCCGTGCTGACGCTGCCGGGCTTCCTTGCAAGCGATCTGTCGATGGCGCCGATGCGACGATATCTGAAGGAACTCGGGTACGATACCTACGCCTGGCAGATGGGCCGCAACACCGGCGGCGTGACGCGGATGCGCGCGGCGCTAAGGGACCGGCTTGCCCGGATTCATGCCGCGACCGGCCGCAAGGTCAGCCTCGTCGGATGGAGCCTGGGCGGCATCTATGCGCGCGATCTGGCGCTGAACGCGCCGGACATGGTGCGATATGTCGTGACGCTGGGAAGTCCGTTCTCGGGTGACGTGCGGGCGACCAACGCAACCCGGCTTTACGAGGCGATGTCAGGCGAAGCGGTGGAAGAAAACTCGGAGCTTCGACGGGCGATCGCAGGCGATCTGCCGGTGCCGACCACCTCGATCTATTCGCGCACCGACGGCATCGTCAATTGGCGAACCTGCCTGCTGCGCCCCTCCGACACCGCCGAAAATATCGAGGTGCACCTTGCCAGTCATGTCGGGCTGGGCGTGAACGCGGCTGCTTTGTGGGCCGTGGCGGATCGTTTGGCCCAGACCGAGGGCCAATTCGAGCAATTTTTCCGGTCGGGTCCGTTTGCCATTGCATATGCACCACCGGAAAATGCACAATCGGTCTGAACGCCAGAAGCGCCACCAAGGCGCCGCGTGATTTGTACGAGGGAGGAAGAAAGATGGGTGACGGGAAAAAGCTGTCCTCGATGGACGCGTCGTTTCTGTATCTGGAAACGCCTGAAATGCCGATGCATGTCGGGAGCATGGCGATCTTCCGTCTGCCCGAGGATTACAAGGGCAACTTCTTCGAGGACTTCAAGGCGATGATCGCCTCGCGGCTGCACATTGCCCCGATCCTCAAGGCACGGCTGGAAAAGGCGCCGCTCGACATCGATCATCCAAGCTGGGTCGAGGACGACCAGTTCGATATCGACCGTCACATCTTCCGCGGCAGCCTGCCGGCGCCCCATGACCGGGCGACGCTGGAGCGCATCGTCGGCTGGATGCATGCCAAGCTTCTCAATCGCGCCCGTCCGCTGTGGGAGTTCTATGTCTTCGAAGGCATGAAGGACAACGAGATCGGGCTCTATTCCAAGATGCATCACGCCTGCATCGACGGCGGTGCCGGTGCGGCGCTCACCAACATGATCTACGATGTGACGCCGGTGCCACGCGACGTCGGCAAGCCGACCGCGCGGCCGAAGGTCGGGCAGGAGCCGCGCGACATCGCGGCCAACTTCATCGATTCCTATCAGCAGTTGTGGCGCCAGCCTTTCGATGCTTCGACGGCCGCCAAGGGCATCGACCTGCCGCGCTCCGGCAAGAGCGATCTCGGGTCGATCCTGTTCGACAATGCGATGTATCAGATCGAAGCCGCAGTGAAGTTCGCCGGCAGCGTTCCCACCATGCTCAAGAGCGTCTCCGAAGTGGTCGGCAAGATTTCCGATCCGAAGTCGCGCGACAGCATCGCCAGCATGGTGTCGCCGTCGACGATCCTGAACAAGTCGATCTCGTCGGAGCGCAGCTTTGCCGGCGTGTCGATCTCGCTGTCGCAGGCCAAGGCAGTGGCCAAGCAGGCCGGCGGCAAGCTCAACGATGTGGTGCTGGCGATTTCGAGCGGCGTGGTCCGGCGCTATCTGCTGGAGCAGGGTGCGCTGCCGGCAAAATCGATGACGGCTGCGGTACCGATCTCGTTGCGCGAAGAGGGCAACACCGATGCCAACAACCAGGTCTTCGGCATGATCTGTTCGATCGCCTCCAACATCGAGGATCCCAAGGCGCGGCTCGAGGCGATCATCGCGCAGTCCACCAAGTCGAAGGAAATGTCGCATCCGCTGCGGGCGCTGATGCCGCAGGTGTCCAACATCTCGATGCTGGGCGCACCTATCCTGGTGCAGATTCTGGCGCTGCTGTACAGCCGCTCCAATCTTTCGGACGTATTGCCCCCCTCGGCGAATATCACGGTTTCCAACGTGCCCGGCCCGCGCCAGACGCTGTATGCGGCGGGAGCGGAATTGCTGCACATCTTCCCGGTGTCGATTTCGACCCACGGCCTTGCCCTGAACATCACCGTGCAGAGCTATCGCGATCAACTGGATTTCGGCTTCATCGCCGGCGCCAACATCATTCCCCATGTCCAGGTTCTCTGCGACATGCTGCCAGGGGAATTCGCAGCGCTGCAAGCCGCCTTTGCGCCACCGGCCGATCTCAAGAGTGCGGCAAGCTAGAGCATGATCCGGAACAGTGGGCACCGGTCTTCTCTCGGGACAAACGCAAGGCGTTTGCCCGGAGATCATGCTCCCGATTAACCTTGTCATGATCCGGAAGCAGGCAGATGCGGGGGTTTCCGGACAGATCAAGCCCAATGCCAGAACACTAGAGTGAGGTATCGCCAATGATTGAAATGCCGCCACTGCAATTCGCCAAGACCAACGGCATTCGCATGGGCTTCTACGAGGCGGGGCCGAAAACCGATGCGCCACCGGTCGTTCTCTGCCATGGCTGGCCGGAGATCGCGTTTTCCTGGCGCCACCAGATCAAGGCGCTGGCTGCCGCCGGGATTCGGGTGATCGCGCCCGATCAGCGCGGCTACGGCGCAACCAACCGGCCCGAAGCCGTCGAAGCTTACGACATCGAGCACCTGACCGGCGACCTCGTCGGCCTGCTCGACCATCTCAAGATCGACAAGGCGATTTTCGTCGGCCACGACTGGGGCGGCTTTATCGTCTGGCAAATGCCGCTGCGGCACATCGATCGCGTGGCCGGCGTGGTCGGCGTCAACACGCCCCACACCAGCCGCGCGCCGGCGGACCCGATCGAATTGCTGCGCCAGCGTTTCGGCGAGCAGATGTACATCGTGCAGTTTCAGGACCCGGCGCGAGGCGCCGACAAGATATTCAACAGCCGGGTCGAGCAGACCTTCGACGCCTTTATGCGTAAGCCGGTGCCGCGCAGCGACACCGCGCCGGCGGAAGCGCCGATCGCCGGGGTCGGCGCCTCGGCCAAACTCAATCTGGCGTTTCCGCAGATGATTGCCGGTTACGATGCCAGGCACGATCCGCGGACGCCGATCCTGTCGCCGGAGGAGAAGAAGGTCTTTGTCGATACCTTCACCAAAACCGGCTTTACCGGCGGCATCAACTGGTATCGCAACATCTCGCGCAACTGGCAGCGCTCGGCGGAGATCGACCATACGGTGCGGGTGCCGTCGCTGATGATCATGGCTGAAAACGATCAGGTGCTGCCGCCGTCGGCGGCCGACGGCATGGAGAAGATCATCCCCGACCTTGAAAAATATCTGATCCGCGGCAGCGGTCATTGGACGCAGCAGGAAAAGCCGGAAGAGGTCAGCGCCAAGCTGATTGAATGGCGTAGAAGAAGATTTGGGTGATCGGACATGCAACATCGTCATTGCGAGCGAAGCGAAGCAATCCATCGTCTGCTGACGAAAAAGACTGGATTGCTTCGTCGCAAGTGCTCCCTTGCACAAACGCTTCGCGTTTGTCGCAGGCAATGACGGCGCTTATTTAGCCGACAAGGCAGGACACAAATACGCGATGGCGTCCACGAACAAATTGAGCCCGATCCCGCACCCGCCGACCAGGCCGGTGGTCGGCAACATGCTGTCGCTGGACTCGACCGCGCCGGTGCAAAATCTGGCGCGGCTGGCCAAGGAACTGGGGCCGATTTTCTGGCTGGACATGATGGGTGCGCCGCTCGTCATCGTCTCCGGGCATGATCTCGTCGACGAACTCAGCGACGAGAAGCGTTTCGACAAGGCGGTGCGCGGACCTTTGCGCCGGGTGCGCGCGGTCGCCGGCGACGGCCTCTTCACCGCCGACACGACCGAGCCGAACTGGAGCAAGGCGCACAACATCCTGATGCGGCCGTTCGGCAACCGTGCGATGCAGTCCTATCACCCGAGCATGGTCGATATTGCCGAGCAGCTTGTGAAGAAGTGGGAGCGGCTGAATGGCGACGAGGAGATCGATGTCGTTCACGACATGACCGCGCTGACGCTCGACACCATCGGGTTGTGCGGATTCGACTATCGTTTCAATTCGTTCTACCGGCGCGATTACCATCCCTTCGTCGAATCGCTGGTGCGCTCGCTCGAGACCATCATGATGATCCGCGGCCTGCCGATGGAAAATCTGTGGATGCATAAACGGCGGCGCGATCTGGCCGGCGACGTCGCCTTCATGAACAAGATGGTCGACGAGATCGTGGCCGAGCGCCGCAAGAACGCCGAAGCCGCCGAGGGCAAAAAAGACATGCTCGGCGCCATGATGACCGGCGTCGACCGCGTCACCGGCGAACAGCTCGACGACGTCAACATCCGCTACCAGATCAACACTTTCCTGATCGCGGGGCATGAGACCACCAGCGGCCTGTTGTCGTGCGCGCTCTATGCGCTGCTCA
This sequence comes from uncultured Pseudomonadota bacterium, assembly GCA_963729395.1. GTDB lineage: Bacteria > Pseudomonadota > Alphaproteobacteria > Rhizobiales > Xanthobacteraceae > Bradyrhizobium. Next base: position 115,640 of record CAVSOS010000019.1, read on the forward strand.
AGAATCCCGCCGTGCTCAAAAAGGCGTATGAGGAGGTCGACCGGGTGCTCGGGCCCGACATCGACGCCAAGCCGACTTATCAGCAGGTCACGCAACTCACCTACATCACGCAAATCCTGAAGGAAGCCCTGCGGCTGTGGCCCCCGGCACCGGCCTATGGCATCTCGCCGCTGGGCGACGACACCATCGGCGGCAAATACAAGCTGAAGAAGAACACCTTCATCACCGTGCTGGTGCTGGCGCTGCATCGCGATCCCGGCGTTTGGGGCCCTAATCCGGACGCGTTCGATCCGGAAAATTTTAGCCGCGAGGCCGAGGCGGCGCGCCCCGTCAACGCCTGGAAGCCGTTCGGCAACGGCCAGCGCGCCTGCATCGGCCGTGGGTTTGCCATGCACGAAGCGGCGCTGGCGATCGGCATGATCCTGCAGCGCTTCAAATTGATCGACAACCACCGTTACCAGATGGTGCTGAAGGAAACGCTGACCATCAAGCCCGACGGCTTCAAGATCAAGGTGCGTCCGCGCGCCGACCAGGATCGCGGGGCCTATGCCGGCCGCACCGCGAGCACGGCGGCTGCATCGGCCGCCGCGCTGGCGCCGCGGGCGCGGACCCGCCCCGTTCACAACACACCGCTATTGGTGCTTTACGGATCGAATCTCGGCACGGCGGAGGAACTTGCGACCCGCGTCGCCGATCTCGCCGAGGTCAACGGTTTTGCCACCCGGCTCGCGCCGCTCGATGACTTCGTCGGCAAGCTGCCGGAGCAGGGCGGCGTGCTGATCTTTTGCGCGTCGTATAATGGCGCCCCGCCGGACAATGCCACGCAGTTCGTCAAATGGCTCGGCAGCGACCTGCCGAAGGATGGCTTCGCCAAGGTCCGTTACGCGGTGTTCGGCTGCGGCAACAGCGACTGGGTCGCGACCTATCAGTCGATCCCCCGCTTCATCGACGATCAATTGATGGCGCATGGCGCCAGCAATGCCTATGTGCGCGGCGAGGGCGATGCGCGCGACGATCTCGATGGCCAGTTCGAATCCTGGTTCGCAAAATTGCGGCCGCTGGCCGTCAAGCAGTTCGGCCTCGATACCAATTTCGATCGCAGTGCCGACGACGAGCCGCTTTACAAGATCGAGCCGGTCGCGCCAGCTGCGATCAATGCGGCCGTCGCCCTCGGCGGCGCCGTGCCGATGAAGGTGCTGGTCAACACCGAACTGCAAAACAGGAGCGGCCCCAATACCTCGGACCGGTCGACCCGGCACATCGAGGTGCAGCTGCCTTCCGGCACCAGCTACCGGGTCGGCGATCACCTCAGCGTCGTGCCGCGCAACGATCCCGCACTGGTGGATTCGGTGGCGCGCCGCTTCGGATTCCTGCCGGCCGATCAGATCCGGTTGCAGGTCGCCGAAGGCCGCCGCGCGCAGTTACCGGTTGGGGATACTGTCTCGGTGGGGCGTTTGCTAAGCGAGTTTGTGGAATTGCAGCAGGTCGCAACCCGCAAGCAGATTCAGATCATGTCGGAAAACACCCGTTGTCCGGTGACCAAGCCGAAACTGTTGGCCTATATCGGCGACGATGCCGCCACCACCGAGCATTATCGCTCGGAAATTCTCGGCAAGCGCAAATCGGTGTTCGACCTTTTGGAGGAATATCCAGCCTGCGAATTGCCGTTCCACACCTATCTTGAAATGCTGTCGCTGTTGGCGCCGCGTTATTATTCGATCTCGTCGTCGCCGTCGGACGATCCATCGCGGTGCAGCGTCACCGTCGCCGTGGTCGCAGGCGCCGCCAGCTCGGGACGCGGTATCTACAAAGGGATCTGCTCGAATTACCTGGCCGGCCGCCGCGCCGGCGAGACGATCCACGCAACGGTTCGCGAGACCAAGGCCGGCTTCCGGCTGCCCGATGATCCCGCGGTGCCGATCATCATGATCGGACCCGGAACGGGTCTGGCGCCGTTCCGCGGCTTCCTGCAGGAGCGGGCCGCGCGCAAGGCCAGCGGTGCTAGGCTCGGCCCGGCGATGCTGTTTTTCGGCTGCCGTCATCCCGATCAGGATTATCTCTATGCCGACGAGCTCAAGGCCTTTGCGGCCGACGGGATCACCGAACTCTACACCGCGTTCTCGCGCGCCGAAGGTCCCAAGACCTATGTGCAGAACCTGGTCGCGGCGCAGCAGGATCGGGTCTGGAGCCTGATCGAAAGCGGCGCGATCGTTTATGTCTGTGGCGATGGCGGCAAGATGGAGCCGGATGTCAAGGCCGCGCTGGTTGCGATCTATCGCGAACGCAAGGCGGCGGATGCGGATGCGGCGCTGCGCTGGATTGACGATCTCGGCACCAAGAACCGCTACGTGCTCGACGTCTGGGCCGGAGGATAGGACAGCCCCCACCGCAGGTCGTCCCCGCGCAGGCGGGGACCCATACGCCGTGTGGTCTCGTTTTAAATAGTGGCAGTTGAACGATCTACCGCTAATCGCGGACGCCAGGGGTTATGGGTCCCGGCATTCGAGCCTGTGAAGAAATCGTCTCAATTTCCGACGAACTGTGATTCACTGGAGGTGTGGGCAGCGACAGTTTTGATGGATCAGAAACATGGCGGGACGAGGCAAGGCTCGGGTTGTGGTTGCGAACCGGGCCCAACTGTCGTGGGACCTGATCAATCCGGATGGCTGGTTGGCACCGGACCATCGTGCGCGATTGGTGGTGGGGTTCGTCGAGACGCTCGATTTGACGGTGCTTTACGACAAGGTCGAAGCGCGTGAGGGGACGGCGGGTCGGCCTGCCGCCGACCCGCGTGTGCTGTTTGCGTTGTGGCTTTTGGCGACGATGGACGGGGTTGGCTCGGCGCGGGAACTGGACCGGTTGACCAGCCAGGATCTGGCCTATCGCTGGGTCGCGTGCGGCGTGCCGGTCAACTACCACGGGCTTGCGGACTTCCGGGTGGCGCATGCCGATGTGCTCGACGCTCTGCTCACCGAAACGCTGGCAGTGTTCATGGCGGAGAGACTGTTTGACGCCGACGAGATCGTTGTCGACGGCACCAAAATCAAAGCTTCTGCGGGCAAGAGTTCGTACAAGCGCGCGCTGCGTCTGGACGAGGCGGAGGCGGCCGCGAAGGCCCGTGTCGTCGCCTTGAAAGCCGAGGTCGATGCGGACCCGGCGGCGAGTTCCAAGCGCACCCAAGCGGCGCGGGCACGAGGCCTGCGCGAGACGCAGGAGCGGATCGAAAAGGCACGTGCCAAACTGGCCGAGATCGAAGCGGAGAAAGCCAAACGCGCCAAGCAGAGCCCGAAAGAGGTAGCCAAGCAAAAAGAGGCACGGGCGTCGCTCACCGATCCGCAGGCGCGGCGCATGCGGTGCGCGGACGGAGCGGTGCGGGCGAGCTACAATGTGCAGATTGCAGCAACGACGGATCATGGCTTCGTCACCGCGATCATGGCGACGGACCGGCGCAACGACAGCGGTCTGGTGCGGCCCATGTTCGAGGCGAGCGAGCAACGGCTCGGGCGGCCGATCAAACGCGTGCTGGCGGACACCGGCTTCGCGCAGATCGATGATATTGCAACCCTCAGCAACCGGCCTGAAACGCCCGTCGGCGTCTACATTCATCCACCCAGGGATCGCACCGACGTCAAGCCAAAGACGCTGCTGGCGCGGCAAAAGCAGCGAGAAAAAGAGCCGCAGACGATCAAGGACTGGCGGCAGCGGATGACCACGAACGAGGCAGAGGCGATCATGAAAAAGAGGGGGCGGATCGAACGGGTCAACGCAAACCTCAAGAACCGGGGCTTCGGCACGCTTCTGGTGCGAGGACTTGCCAAGGTGCAAGCGATCGGGCTGTGGCACGCGCTCGCCCACAACCTCATCATTGCCCTGCGCTTGAGGGCAATGCCTGCTTCCGCAGCGTGAAACCGGACCAGATTGCCTCCCCAACATTACCCGCCGCCCGCAGGCGCCCGCCTTCAGATAGGTTCACAGGCTCGTTCGCCGGGACGACTGGCTTCGTTTCTACCGCTCGCCGCACCTTACCGCGGCGGCAGCCGCTCGAAGGCCGGCAGGCCCTCGCCTTGAACATCGGCTTGCTCTTGGCCGCATAACGCAGCTAGCCGCAATAGCATCCGCCTTCGAGTTTCATGGTGTTTCGTCGACCGTGAAGAACGCGCTTTTCATGTGGGCAACGATTTTGACTGCACGAAGAGCAGGGCCAGAACGAGGCGTAAAAAATCGTTCAGCCACCTGATGAGGCGGCGGAAGTTGTAACCGGCCGCGGCGAGGACAGCGTTGTTGGCGTCGCCGTGGCGTCCGGCAAGGTAGTTGCGGCCCATTCGGTGCTCCTCCTTGGTATGGCCGATGACGGGCTCGACGGCGGCGCGCCGTTTCATCTCTCGTTTGATGGCCGGCGTCACGCGACGCTTCTGCCTGGACGTGTAGACTTTGAACTTATATTCGGACGGCGCGTTGTGGCCGCGGTAACCGGCATCGGTGTGGGCCCGTTCGATGGTATTGCCGACGAGTTGCTCGATCGCCGGAATGACGGCGGCCAGCGTATGGCCATCATAGGGGTTGCCTGGCAGCGCTTGCGCATGGACGACGAACTGGCCGCCCTTGCTGTGCTTGAGGGTGGTGGTAACGCTGACCTTGACGCCGAACTCGTAAGGCTTGTGCGGCTTGCCCTTGCCGATGCATTCCACCTCGGGCGCGTGCAGGCTGTAGACCTTGGGGCCACGCTGTCCGCGCTCCTGAGCGCGCACACGCCGCGCCAGGCTCAGCAGCCAGGCAAATTTGGTTTCGAGACCGGGATCGCCGTCGATCTTGCGGGCAATGTCCCGGATGACGCGGCCAAGATAAGTCTTGAGCTTGCGCAAAGCCCTGTTGGCGCGTTTGAACTGCTTGGCATGGGCGTAACGCTGATGCTGGATCAGGGCGAACTTGCCGACCCGCGTGTAAGACTGGCGCAAATCGACGCCCAGCTTCTTGGCCAGCTTCACCAGTTTCTCACGGGCCCGATTCAGAAGTTTGGCGTCGGTTGGGAAGGTGATGTTTTTCGGTTGCACCGTGGTATCGACAATGACGCGGGCGAGATCGCCGGCTTTCATCGCGCCAGTCCTGGTTGCGACCGCCAGGCTCTCCTGCAACAGCGCCTGCAGCCGCTCCTCGCCCATGCGGTTGCGCCAGTTGGTCATCGAGGAGCGATCGAGCGGCAGCCGGTGCTGGAAAAACTCCTCCCCGCAGAAGTATTGGTAGTACGGGTTCTCGATCCACTGCTCGCACACCACCTCGTCGCTGAGGTTGTAGGTGTGCTTGAGGATCGCAAGCCCCGCCATCAGCCGGGTCGGCAGCGGCGGCCGGCCAGTGCCATCGGCGTACACCGCGCCGAATTTCTCTTCCAGAAACCTCCAGTCGATCGTCCGCGCCAGCTTCACCAGCGCGTGGTCCATATTGATGACCTGATCGAGCCGCGACCGAAACAGATCCTGCTCGCCGCTCTCCCGACGCTCCCGTGGCCGCATCGAATCCTCCGCTCATTACCCGCGAAAGCAGAGAATCACGGCTTCAAATTCGTGGGAATCCCAAACTCGAATTTGCAAGAAAATCGCTGCCGAACCCCCAATTTCCGGCAAATCCTATTGCCGAAAATCGCCCGGTTTCCCTGCCCGATCAGGCGCTTCAGCATATTTCACGGTCGACTGTTTCCTCTCGTCGTTGCGTTTCATCAAACTAATGCAACGCCTTGGCGGCAGCCGCGTGGGCATGCTGGTCGATAGCATCGATGATCTCGGGCCACATCGGGATCGGCAGCGCGTGGCCCATGCCCTCGATCATCAGAAGCTTGGCGCCGGGAATCGAGGCGGCGGTGTCCTTGCCGCCCTCCGGAGGCACCAGCGGATCGACGGTGCCATGAATGACCAGGGTCGGCGCCTTGACCGATGCCAGCCGCTCCTTGCGGCTGCCTGATGCGAGGACGGCGCGGAGCTGCCGCGCGATGCCGGCCGGGCTCAGTCCGCGCTCGAAGGTGCGTTCGGCGCGTGAGCGATCGAGCGCTTCGTCCTGCGGGAAGCTGCCGACGCGCAGCACCTTCCAGGTCTGCGCAAAGCGTACGAAATATTCCTCCTTGGTCTTCGGTGGCGGCGCCATCAGCACGGCGGTGGCCTCCCGGGTCGGCGGCGGCAGTTTTGGATTGCCGGTTGTCGACATGATCGATGTGAGCGAGCGTACCCGCTGCGGAAACGAGATCGCCGCTTCCTGGGCGATCATGCCGCCCATCGACGCACCGACCAGATGCGCCGAGGTGATGCCGAGCGCATCCATCAATCCGATCACATCCAGCGCCATGTCGTGCAGTCGGTAGGGTGCGGCGACCGGGATCTTCAGGAACCGCAGCTTGAGCAGTTCAACCGGGCCGAGGCGCTTGCCGCCGGTCAGTTTGCTGGACTGGCCGATGTCGCGATTGTCGAACCGGATGACGCGAAAGCCGCGGGTGGCCAACTGCCGGCAGAAATCGTCATCCCAATGGATCATCTGGGCGCCCAGCCCCATGATCAGCAGCATCGGCTCGGCCTCGGCGTTGCCGAAGATTTCGTAACAAAGGTCGATGCCGTTGGCGCGGGCGAGCTGCGGAGGCTGGTGGGCGAGTGAGTTCACCGGGCTGTTCCTTCGGAAACGGCATTTCGATGAGGAATTTATGACACGGTTTCGTGTGGCGCAGAAGGCTTGCCGGCGACCGGAAAGCCGACAAATCGAGACCTAATGTTGACCGGCCAGTCGCAACAGTGTGGTATGACCAAAACAGGCGAAGCAATCGTCGTCAGGTTGGAGGGCGCCAATGGCAGACAAGAGCAACGATCCGGTCGCGATCTGGCAAAACATGATCGGCGAGATGGAGAAGGGATTCAATTCCTTCGCCAACCAGGCGATGGCGTCGCCGGAATTCAGCAAGGCCGTCAATCAGGTCGGCGGCGTTACCGCAGGCGCGCAAAAGCAGCTCGGCGATCTGATGGAGAAATATCTCGTCAACATGAATCTGCCGAGCCGGGCGCAGATGGTCGGCATGGCCGAGCGGTTGCAGTCGATCGAAGGGCAGTTGAACGAGATCAAGGCGTTGCTGCAGCAGGTCCATAACAATTCCGGCGCGCCGGAAGGCGGCTACGCCGCAGCACCCAGGCCGCCGCGGACCAAACGTCCGCCGGGCGCGGGGGGAGCGCAAAAATGAATACCGCGGCGCCGCTCGATCTGGCGTCGATTCCGGACCGGATACAGTCCGAGGTGCAACGCGCGATCCAGCGCAGCATCAAGGGCGTCGAATATTTCGCCTCGTCGGGCCCGTCGCTCGGATCGACGCCGAAGGATATCCTGCACGTCCGCGGCACGCTCAACCTGTATCACTACCGGCCGCTGTCGGACGAGATCTACCGCGTGCCGATCCTGATCGTGATGGCGACCACCAACCGCGGCTACATCCTCGACATGGTGCCGGGCCAAAGCTTCATCGAGTTCCTGCTCAGGCGCGGCTACGACGTCTACATGATGGACTGGACCGCGCCGAAGCCGGAAGAGAAATCGCTGCGGATGGAGGACTACGTCCTCGATTTCATCCCCGATTGCGTTCGCCGCGTGCAGCGCGATTCCGGCGAGACCGACGTCACGGTGATCGGCTATTGTTTCGGCGGCGTATTGTCGCTGCTGTACGGCTCGATCTTCGCCGACGGGCCGATGAAGAATCTGATCTGCTTCACCACCCCGATCGATTTCCGCGAGATGAAGCTGTTCCAGAATTTTTCCGACCGGCGCTATTTCGACGTCGACCGGCTGATCGACAGCGTCGGCAATGTACCGCCCGAGATGATTCTTTCGTCATTTGAGATGTTGCGGCCGGCCTCGCGCGCCGCGAGTCAGGTGCAGCTATGGGATAACATCTGGAACGACGAGTATGTCAAATCGTACCGCATGTTCGATCGCTGGGCGACCGATACGCTGCCGCTGGCCGGCGAGTATTTCCGCCAGATCACCCGGGACCTGATGTGGGACAACAAGCTCTACAACGACGCGATGTCGGTCGGCGGGCGGCCTGCGGATATTTCCAGGATCACGGTGCCGATCCTGCACGCGGTCGCCGAGCACGATCACATCGTTCCCTACGACGCGGCCAAGCCGCTGATCCAAAAGATCGGCTCCTTCGACAAGGAAGAGGTGATGCTGAAGGGCGGCCATGTCAGCCTTGTCGCCGGCGCCAACGCCATCAAGCGGCTGTGGCCGAAACTGGATTCCTGGCTGGGTGAGAGATCGACATGAAGAGCGAAGCACGTTCCTATCCACGCCGTGTGACCACCGAGGCCGGCGAGATTGAATTCCGGTTGATGTCGCCGGCCGATGAAGCCGCCGTGCTCGATTTTGCGCGAAAGCTTCCGGTGCACGATCTGTTGTTCCTGCCGCGCGACATCAGCGAGCCGAAGGTGCTGGCCGCCTGGATCAAGGAGATCGAGCGCGGCGCGATCACCAGCCTGCTCGCGGTGAAGGCGGGCAGGGTGGTGGGATGCGGAACGCTGGTGCGCGATCCGCTGTCATGGTCACCGCATGTCGGCGAAATCCGCAACGTGGTCGCCACGGATGTGCGCGGCCAGGGGGTCGGACGGGCGCTGTCGCAGGAGATCTTTGCCCTGGCCCTGGGCGCCGGGCTCGAGAAGCTGGTGGCGCAGATGACGGTCGATCAAACCGGCGCCATCGCTATTTTCGAAGGCCTCGGATTCAAGGCCGAAGCCCTGCTGCGCGACCACGTCAGGGACAAGGCCGGCAAAACCCACGATATCGTCGTGCTGGGGCACAAGGTGGCGCAGGTCCGGGCCCAGATGGAGGCCTATGGCCTGCCGGATGCCGTGCAGCATTGAGGCGCTTTCGAGCGAGGGTCTGAGCCGGTTTATCGGGCAGATCGCGCAACGAACAAGCAGATCACGAATTCGTGATACCGCATCGCAACATTGATGTTGCATCGCACCATCCATTGTGACACAACAATGTCGCCCCGGGCCAATCCGGACGGGGTGAGCCCATAGCTCAAACCTGAGGATGGAGAAACCCAATGACCACCGAGACCAATTCCGTGCTGAACGGCGTCAAGGAAGCTTTCGCGCCCGTCACCGATGCGTTCAAGAACCTCCAGAACATGGAAGTTCCCGAGGCTGCCCGCGACTTCGTGAAGAAGCAGGCCGAGACCGCCAAGGTGCGCGCCGCCGATCTTTACGCCGGTTCGGAGAAGGCGACTGCCGCGATCGAGACCGCCGTTGCCGGTTCGGTTAGCGAAGCCGCCAAGATCAGCCGCAATATCCAGCAGGCGATCTATCAGGACGCCGAGGCGTTCTTCGCCGGCATCGACAAGCTGGCATCTGCCAAGTCGCTCAATGAAGCGGTTCAGATCCAGTCCGACATGGTCCGTGCGCGTGGCGAAGTGTTCATCTCGCGGGCGAAGTCCACCACCGAATATCTCGGCAAGCTCGTCGCCGACGGTGCGAAGAACGCCCAGGACAACTTCTCCAAGATCTACACCAAGAGCGCCTGATCGCGATCGACTGACCTCCGCGGATAATAATTCAAAGGCCCGCTTGACGCGGGCCTTCTTTTTGACGCGCACTCCAATAAATCGTCGTTGCACCCTCCCGTCCGAGACGCGCCCAATGGGCCGCCCCTCAGGATGAGGGATTTTGTTTATCCGAAAGCCGACATGGCCACGTCAGGCAGCTTTTCGATCGACGCTCCCGGTGATGCCGCGCGCGCTGCCGAGCTGCGGCGCGTCAAGGTGCTGGCCACGCTGGTCTTGACCGGCACGCTGGCGCTGTTCGTGACCGCGAAGACGCTGCTGCCGGTGCATCCGGTTTTCGGCTTTGTCGCGGCTTTTGCGGAAGCCGCGACCATCGGCGGCCTCGCCGACTGGTACGCGGTGGTAGCGCTGTTTCGCAGGCCGCTGGGATTGCCGATACCGCATACCGCGATCATCCAGAGCAATCAGCACCGCATTGCCGACAAGCTCGGCGAATTCATCGAGGTGAATTTTCTCGAAGCAAATCCCGTCAATGCCAGGTTGCGCCAGATTGACTTCGGCAGCTTCATTGCCGACTGGCTGCGCGACCGCAAGCGCAGCACGGATCTCGCCCGCTTCACCTTGCACCTGTTGCCCGAGGCGGTCTCGGCGACGGAAACCTCGGGCCTGATGACGTTCATCACCCGCCGCATCACCACCCAGTTGCAAACGGTCGATCTCGCGCCGCTGGCCGCCGGTACGCTGCGGGCTTTCGTGGCCGAGGGCCGCCACCAGGGATTGCTCGACGATATCCTGCGCGCGATGCACGAGTCGCTGACCCAGCCGGAAACCATGACGATGGTCCGCGCGAAAATCCGCGACGAACTGCCGACGCTGCTCAAGCTCTATCGTACCGACGCGTTCCTGGTGAAGAAGATCGTCGCGTCCGCGACCGCCTTCTTCGACGACGTCCGCAGCGATCCGAAGCATCCGTTCCGCGGCGAGTTCGATCGCATGGTGCTGTCGTTTGTCGACAAGCTCGGCAGCGACCGGGCCTATGCCGATCGCGTCGATGGATTGAAGCGCGACCTGCTGGCGCGTCCCGAACTCGGCGACCTTGCGCGCAACATCTGGTCGAACGCGCAGGCCTTCATCGAACGCAGCGCAAGCGGCGAGAGCCAGGTGCTGCAGCAGCATCTGGCTGGGATGTTCGTGGCGGCCGGTGAGGCGCTCGCCGGCGATTCCGAATTGCGCGCCGAGATCAACAAGGGCCTTGTCGCCGTGCTCGGAAGTTTCATCGCCGATCAGAAGAGCGGCGTCTCCAGCTTCATCTCCGATCAGGTCAAGGCCTGGGACATGGGGCAACTGATTTCGCTGATCGAAATCAACATCGGCAAGGATCTGCAATACATCCGTTTCAACGGCTCGCTGATCGGCGGGCTTGCCGGACTTGGGCTCTACACGGCCGAATTCGTGCTGCGCTGGCTGTGACTTTTAGATCACTGAGGCCGTTTTAAGTGTCGTCACCTATTGTCCCCCGCAAGTTCCCCCGCTTGAATGCAGGAATCAGCGTCATAGCTTGATCAAGTGATTGTTGCATTGCGGTACGAGCATACGAGATTCGCCGGTTTCAAATTGATCGATTAGGCGCCCGCTCGAGGCTCCGCCAGGAGAGGAAATTCGATGTCCGCCACTGCCCAGACGCTGCGCCCGCCGTCCCGAACCCTGATGTTTCTGGAAGGTCGCGCCATCAACGAGTTCGGCGCGTTTCTCGGCACATTGCCGCTGCTGAGCCTCGCGCCAAGGGGCGACGGCCATCCGGTGCTGGTATTGCCCGGTCTGGTCGCGTCCGACACCTCGACGCGTCCGCTGCGCAGCTTCCTGAAGAACCGCGGCTATGCCGTCAGCGGCTGGCGTCAGGGCCGCAATCTCGGCCTCCGCGAGGGCGTACAGGACGCGATGGTCGACTTGGTGCATGAGCTCAATGACAGCCATGGTCGCAAGGTCAGTCTGGTCGGATGGAGCCTCGGCGGCCTCTATGCGCGTCAGCTCGCCAAGATGATGCCGGATCGGGTGCGCTCGGTGATCACGCTCGGCAGTCCGTTTGCCGGCAGTCCGAAGGCAACCAACGCCTGGCGCGTCTATGAGATGGCCAGCGGCCGGCGCGCCGACGAGGAGGATCGCCGGTTCGGCGGGGCGCTCTCGGAAACACCGCCGCTGCCGACCACGGCGATCTTCAGCCGCACCGACGGCATCTGCGCCTGGCAGGGCTGCATGGAAAAACCGTCGGCGCGGTCCGAGAACATCGAGGTCGAGAGCAGCCATTGCGGCATGGGTCATCACCCCGCGGTTGTTTACGCGGTGGCCGACCGTCTGGCGCAGCCCGAAGGCAAGTGGACGCCATTCGACCGCAGCGGCTGGCGCAGCCTCGTCTATCCCGACCCCGCAAGGTGAGGCGGCCGGCTGCCAGCCGGCGTTGTCGTGAATCCCCGAAACGCGCTATGCGTGGCGCATGGCGCATCCGCTTGCCCGCATCATCGAACAGCTCAAGCGCGAGCCCTCGCGCACCGGCTCCATCGTCATCACGCTGTTCGGCGATGCGATCGTGCCGCGCGGCGGTTCGGTCTGGCTCGGTACCCTGCTGGCGTTCTTTGACACCATCGACATCGACAGCGGCGTGGTGCGCACGGCGATGTCGCGGCTCGCCGCTGACGGCTGGCTCGAACGCAACAAGGTCGGCCGCAACAGTTTCTACCGGCTGGTCAAGAAAGGGCGGCAAACCTTCGATACCGCGACCCGGCATATCTACGATACGCAAGTCTCGGATTGGACCGGGCGCTTTGAACTTCTGCTGATCGGCAGCAGCGAGGATCGCGATGCCTCCCGGGACGCGCTCAAGAATGCCGGCTTCGGCAGCCCGCTGCCGGGTGTGTGGGTAGCACCCTCCGGCGTTCCCGTTCCCGAGGAAGCTACGCGCGCCATTCGTCTGGAAGTTTCAGCCGAGGACGACAGTGGCCGGCGGTTGCTCAGCGAGAGCTGGCCGCTGCACCGCACCGCCGACGCCTATCTGAAATTCATGAAGACCTTCGAGCCGTTGCGCGGCTGGATCGACCGCCGCGAACCATTGTCGGATGCCGACGCCTTCACGGCGCGCATCTTGTTGATCCACCATTATCGGCGGGTGGTGCTGCGCGATCCGCTGTTGCCGAGCGCTCTGCTGCCTGAGGACTGGCCGGGCCGGGCCGCCCGCCGGCTCTGCGGCGACATCTATCGCGGCCTGCTTGCCGCCTCCGAACAATGGCTTGACCTGAACGGTTCGAACGAAAACGGTCCCTTGCCGGCCGCCGGGGCGGACCTCAGGCGGCGGTTCGAGGGCGCCTAATATGTTACAAAAGTGACTTGAGTTCCATAGTTTTTGATATATATCAAATCTCGCTTCCATGGAGATCGGCCATGTACACTCAAGCGCTCAACAACTCCGAACCCGATGACCGCACCATCGAGGATGCCGGCCGCGCCGCGCAGTTTCAGGCGCGTATCGATGCCGAACAGCGTATCGAGCCGAATGACTGGATGCCCGCGGCCTATCGCAAGACATTGACGCGGCAGATTTCGCAGCACGCGCATTCCGAAATCGTCGGCATGCTGCCGGAAGGTAACTGGATCACGCGCGCGCCGTCGCTGCGCCGCAAGGCAGCCTTGCTCGCCAAGGTGCAGGACGAATGCGGCCACGGGCTCTATCTCTACGCCGCGGCGGAGACATTGGGCAGCTCGCGCGAGGAACTGGTCGACCTGATGCTGGCCGGCAGGGCCAAATATTCGTCGATCTTCAACTATCCGACGCTGACCTGGGCGGACATCGGCGCGATCGGCTGGCTGGTCGACGGTGCCGCCATCATGAACCAGATTCCGTTGTGCCGCTGTTCCTACGGTCCCTATGCGCGGGCGATGATCCGCGTCTGCAAGGAGGAATCGTTTCATCAGCGCCAGGGCTTTGAGATCATGCTGACGCTGGCACACGGCTCCGAGGAGCAGAAGGCGATGGCGCAGAGCGCGCTCGATCGCTGGTGGTGGCCGGTGCTGATGATGTTCGGCCCGCCCGACAAGGCGAGCCAGCACAGCGACACCTCGACCAAATGGAAAATCAAGCGCTTCTCCAATGACGAGCTGCGGCAGAAATTCGTCGATGCGACGGTGCCGCAGGCACAGTATCTCGGCCTGACCATTCCCGATCCCGGCATGAAGCAGAACGAAGCCGGACACTGGGAGTACAGTGCGATCGACTGGGAAGAGTTCAACCAGGTGCTTTCAGGCAATGGCCCGTGCAACCGCGATCGCCTGGCGGCGCGGCGCAAGGCGCATGAGGAAGGCGCCTGGGTGCGCGAGGCGGCGCAGGCCTACGCCGAGAAGCGCAAGCAAAGGCTGGCGGCGTAAGCCGCAACCAGAATTCAGGGAGGTCACGATGACCACGCCGAACGTTCCGCTGTGGGAAGTCTTCATTCGCAGCCGCAACGGCCTTGCGCACAGGCATGTCGGCTCGCTGCATGCCAGCGACGCAACGCTGGCGCTGCAGGCCGCGCGCGACATCTACACAAGGCGCGGCGAGGGGCTGTCGATCTGGGTGGTGCCGTCGAATGCAATCACGGCATCCGATCCTTCCGAGAAGGGCATGATGTTCGAGCCCGCGGAATCCAAGATCTATCGTCACCCGACATTCTACGACGTGCCCGACGAAGTCGGACATATGTGATTTTCGATCCTCATAGTGAGGAGCGTTTCCAGAGGTTTGAAACCGTCATTGCGAGCGCAGCGAAGCAATCCATGGCCTAACAAAGACTGGATTGCTTCGTCGCTTCGCTCCCCGCAATAACGAGTTGGCGCTCAAACAGGTTGATGAACATGGCAACCGCCTCAATACAGGTGACCGAAACGCCGCTGGTGCTGTATGCGCTGCGCCGCGCCGACGACGCGCTGATTTTGGGACATCGGCTGTCGGAATGGTGCGGTCATGCGCCCGCCCTGGAAGAGGACATGGCGCTCGCCAATATGGGCCTCGACCTGCTCGGCCAGGCCCGCGAGCTTTATTCCTATGCCGCTGATGTCGAAGGCCGGGGCAATGACGAGGACAAATTCGCCTATCTGCGCGACGTCAGGCAGTACCGTAACCTCTTGCTGCTGGAACAGCCGAATGGCGATTTCGCGCGCACCATGACGCGGCAGTTCTTTTACGCGGCCTTTGCCGACCTCTATTGGCGCGGGATGATGAAATCGACCGATACGACACTGGCGGCGATCGCGGCCAAGTCCGAGAAGGAAAGCGCCTATCACTTAAGGCATTCGTCGGAATGGATGGTACGGCTCGGCGACGGCACCGAGGAAAGCCATCGCCGCGCCCAGACGGCGGTCGATGACCTCTGGGCCTACACCGGCGAGATGTTCGGGGTCGACGAGAGCGAGCGCGCCCTGATCGAGCGCGGCGTTGCCGTCGATCCGACGACGCTGCATCCGCAATGGCTGAAGACGGTTTCGAATGTCGTCGGCGAAGCGACATTGGCGCTGCCCAAAAGCGCCTGGATGCAGCAGGGCGGCCGCAGCGGCAGGCACAGTGAACATCTCGGCCATCTGCTGAGCGAGCTGCAATCGATGCAGCGGACATTTCCGGGAGCCACATGGTGACCGCTATACGCAACGATGCTGATCTGCGGCAACGCGCATGGGACGCTGCGGCGGCCGTGGTCGATCCTGAAATCCCGGTTTTGACGATCGCCGATCTCGGCGTGCTGCGGGATGTCGCGGTGACCGACGGCCACGTCGAGGTCGCGATCACGCCGACCTATTCGGGGTGCCCTGCGATGAACATGATCGCACTGGAAATCGAGCTGGCGCTGGAGCGCGAAGGGTTCCACAATTCGAAAGTCCGCACCGTGCTGTCGCCGGCCTGGACCACCGACTGGATGAGCGAGCAGGGCCGGCAAAAGCTCAGGGCATACGGCATCGCGCCGCCGCAGGCGGCGAGCTCCCGCCGCGCGCTGTTCGGAGTGCAGCGGGTCGCCTGCCCGCAATGCGGTTCGGAGGATACCGAGGTGCTGTCCGAATTCGGCTCGACCTCCTGCAAGGCGCTGTGGCGCTGCCGAAGCTGCCGCGAACCGTTCGATTATTTCAAATGTCACTGAGGTCGTAATTCAAGCCGTCATTGCGAGCGCAGCGAAGCAATCCATCTCGCCCGCAAAAAGAAAGAATGGATTGCTTCGTCGCGGAGCCTGTCATCGGGCGCGCATTTGCGCGACCCGTTGGCTCCTCGCAATGACGGGCAGGTTGGGAGTCCAGGAATTTCGATGTCGCAAACTCCTCGTTTTCATCGCTTGGCCGTCAACGATCTGCGCCGCGAATCCGCCGATGCGGTGTCGCTGACCTTTGCGATCCCGCAAGCACTCGCCGATGACTACCGGTTTGTGCCTGGCCAGTATCTGACCTTGCGCACGACGATGGATGGCGAGGAAGTGCGCCGCTCGTATTCGATCTGCTCGGGTCCCGACGACGGCGAGTTGCGGATCGCGGTGAAAAAGGTCGATGGCGGCGCGTTCTCGAGCTGGGCCGCCGACGAACTGAAGGCCGGCGATGAACTCGACGTCATGACGCCGACCGGCCGCTTCGGAGTCGCGCCGGCACCCGGCGAGGCACGGCTGTATGTCGGTTTTGCCGCCGGCTCCGGCATCACGCCGGTACTTTCGATCGTGAAGGGCGTGCTGGCGCGCGAGCCCCGCAGCCGCTTCTTTTTGTTCTACGGCAACCGCTCGACCGGCGGCATGCTGTTTCGCGAGGCGCTGGAAGAACTCAAGGACCGCTTCATGCAGCGGCTCTCGGTATTCCATGTGATCTCGGGCGAAGAGCAGGACATCCCGATCCTGCACGGCCGGCTCGATGGCGAGAAGGTGAGGGTGCTGCTGCGCTCGCTGGTTCCGGCGGCCAGCGTGGATCATGTCTTTATCTGCGGTCCCACCGGCATGAGCGAGGATATCGAGGCGACCTGCCGCGGTATCGGCATTGCGGCGGACCGTATTCATGTCGAGCGTTTCGTCTCGGGGCTCGGTGGCAAGCCACGCCCGAAAGCGGTCGTGCCGGCCACCGCGCCGGTGAGAGCGACGGCGTCGCTGATCATCGACGGCAAGCGCCGCGAACTGCCGGTCGCCGCGGAAGAGTCCATTCTCGAGGCAGCACTGCGGGCAGGCATGGATTTGCCGTTCGCCTGCAAGGGCGGGATGTGCTCGACCTGTCGCGCCAAGCTTGTCGAAGGCGATGTGCGCATGGAGGTGAACTATTCGCTGGAGCCGTGGGAGCTCAAGGCGGGCTTTATTTTGACCTGCCAGGCGCGGCCGATATCCGACAAGGTGACGGTGGATTACGACCACGTTTAGAGGCCGGAATGTCTCGTGGTCCTGATCGTTGACACCATCGTTGCTCCGCCTCATGACTAATATGCAGCTCATGACGCCTGTCTCAACAAGCGCGGCCGCAGGGAGATCGCAGTGAACGTCAAGGCCACGCCTTCGCCCGATGATATCGCGCGCGCCTGCGCCGAGGCGATGTGGCGGGAAGACGACGCCAGCAAGGGGCTGGGCATGCAGATCGTGGAGGTCAAGCCCGGCCTGGCCACCCTGACGATGACGATCCAGCCGCATATGGTCAACGGCCAGCGAATCGCCCATGGCGGCTTCATCTTTACGCTGGCGGATTCCGCCTTCGCCTTTGCCTGCAACAGCCATAACGAGCGCGCCGTCGCGGCGCAGTGCAACATCTCCTTCATCAGGCCGGGCAAGCTCGGCGATCGTCTGGTCGCGACCGCACGCGAAATCTCGCGCAACGGACGATCAGGCATCTACGACGTGCGGGTCGCGGTGGATGATACGGTGATTGCCGAGTTTCGCGGGCACTCCCGCGCGATCGGCGGCGTATGGCTGCCGACGTCCGGGACCGCCACCAAACAAAAATAGACCGATCAGGGAAACGCGCAATGGCTTCGACAAAGCTGGGGGAAAGCGGGTACCGTGCCGAAATGGACGATGCCGAGCGCGCCTCGCGCGACGAGATCATGGCGTTGCAGACGCAGCGCCTGGCGTGGTCGCTGGCGCATGCCTACGACAACGTCGCGCATTACAAAAAAGCGTTCGCCAACGCCGGCGTGCATCCGTCCGATTTCACGCAACTGTCCGATCTCGCCCGGTTTCCGTTCACGGTGAAAACCGATCTGCGCGACAATTATCCGTTCAGCATGTTCGCGGTGCCGCGCGAGAAACTGGTCCGCATTCACGCCTCTTCCGGCACCACCGGCAAGCCGATCGTGGTCGGCTACACCAGGGCCGATATCGACATGTGGTCGGAGGTGATGGCGCGCTCGATCCGCGCCGCCGGCGGGCGCAGCGGCATGCTCATGCACAACGCCTATGGCTATGGCCTGTTCACCGGCGGCCTCGGCGCGCATTACGGCGCCGAGCGGCTGGGCTGCACGGTGGTGCCGGTTTCCGGCGGCATGACCGAGCGGCAGGTGCAGCTCATCAACGATTTCAGGCCCGACATCATCACGGTGACGCCGAGCTACATGCTGGCGATCCTCGACGAGTTCAGGCGTCAAGGCCTGGACCCGCGCCAATCGTCCTTGAAGTTCGGCGTCTTCGGCGCCGAGCCCTGGACCAACGCGATGCGCGCCGAGATCGAGCAGGCGTTCGACATGGACGCGACCGATATTTACGGCCTGTCCGAAGTGATCGGTCCGGGCGTCGCGCAGGAATGCGTCGAGACCAAGGACGGCCTGCATGTCTGGGAGGATCATTTCTATCCCGAGGTGATCGATCCCGAGACCGGCCAGGTGCTGCCCGAGGGAGAGAAGGGCGAACTGGTCTTTACTTCGCTGACCAAGGAAGCGTTTCCGATCATCCGTTACCGGACCCGCGACCTGACGCGGCTGTTGCCGGGCACGGCGCGGCCCGGCATGCGGCGGATGGAAAAGGTCACGGGACGGTCCGACGACATGATCATCCTGCGCGGCGTCAACGTATTTCCGACCCAGATCGAGGAAGTCCTTCTGGCGACCGACTGGTGCGGCGGCCATTTCATCATCGAACTGACGCGCGAGGGACGGATGGATGAGATGACCGTGCTGGCGGAAGCGCGGCCCGAGCGCTGGGACGGCAGCGGGCTCACGAACTCATGCCGAGAGGGTTTCGGCCTTTATCAAGAATACCATCGGCATATCCGCGCGCGTCGGGATTGTAGCACCCGAGACGCTGGAGCGCTCGCTCGGCAAGGCGAAGCGTGTTTACGACAAGCGGCCAAAGGGGTAATCGCTGTTGCTCCAGGAGTAAAGCTGCACGCGAACCCGGAAATATCCGTGATGCCGCCTGCCCAAAAACCGGATACCGCGTCGATCGCCATCGAAGCGCGCTGCGTTCGGCTGTTGGCCAAGGCCGACGATCCCGCTTCGCTGGCGCCAACGGTGGAGCGCCGAACGCTGTCGCGGGCCGCCAACGAGGTGCTGATCGAAGTCAAGTCGGCGGCGGTAAATCCTTCCGACGTGAAAGCCGCGACCGGACTGATGCCTTACGCGGTATTCCCGCGCACGCCTGGCCGCGACTACGCGGGGATCGTGATCGATGGCCCGGCGGGTTGGATCGGACGCGAGGTGTTCGGCTCATCGGGCGACCTCGGGATCCGGCGCGACGGCAGCCATGCCACGCATCTCGCCGTCGAAGCCGATGCGGTGGTGGAGAAGCCGGCTGGTCTCTCATGGGATGAAGCCGCCGGCATCGGCGTTCCCTTTGTCACGGCCATGGAAGGCTTGCGCCGCGCCGGAATGCCGAACAAGGCCGAGACCGTGCTGGTGATGGGTGTCAACGGCAAGGTCGGGCAGGCCGCGACGCAGATCGCAAGCTGGCTCGGCGCGCGCGTGATCGGTGTGGCGCGCAAGAACGAACCCTATGAAGGCCATGCCAGTTCAAAGGTCGAGGTGATCGACGCTTCCGCGACGGATGTCGCTGTGCGGGTCCGTGAACTCACAGGCGGCAAGGGCGCCGACATCGTGTTCAATACCGTCGGCGATCCCTATTTTCAGGCAGCGCACAAATCGCTGGCGTTGCGGGGGCGTCAGATCCTGATCGCCACCATCGAGCGGATCGTGCCGTTCAACATCCTGGAATTCTATCGCGGCCAGCACACCTATGTCGGCATCGATACGCTGGGGCTGTCGTCGACCGCGACCGGCGTGGTGCTCCGCGAGCTCGGCCCCGGGTTCGCGAGCGGACATCTCAAGCCGTTTCCGATCCAGGCGAGCGCGATCTATCCGCTGGAAGACGCCAAGCGCGCTTTTCTCGCCGTCGCCGGCTCGTCGCGCGATCGCGTGATCCTGCGGCCGGCGTAGAAAAAGTCGTCATTGCGAGCGAAGCGAAGCAATCCATTTGAGCGCAAAAAATCTGGATTGCTTCGTCGGGCCTGTCATTTTTTTGGTGCTGCGGCGTGATTTATTGCGTGGGTTGATTCGGAGCACGTGATGGACATTCGTATTCGGCAAGCGGAACGTCGGCAGGCTGGTTTTGAACTGGTTAAAGTCCCCGATAGGGGATCAGTAAATCCCACGCCTTTAGGCGGCTTGGGACAGCGGCATTTTGCAGCGTAGACTGGGAGGATGGAGGGGTACAAGCGCGGTAGCCACACGGTCTGGGACTGCAAGTATCACGTGGTCTGGACGACGAAATATCGTTTTGCGGTTCTCGGCGGTGACGTCGGGGATCGATGTCGGGAATTGCTTCGTGAGACGGCACGTGCTCACGAGATGATCATTCATGCCGGAGCGATAAATCGAGACCACGTGCATATGCTTCTGTCAATTCCTCCGAGTTTGTCTGTGTCACGTGCTGTGCAGTATCTGAAGGGGCGGAGCTCCCATAAATTGCTGAGCGAGTACGGCGTGTTGCGCAAGCGTTATTGGGGCCAGCACTTATGGGGCAGAGGATATTGGGTCGCCAGCAGCGGAAACGTTACCGATGAGGTATGGGCCGAATATATCAAGAACCAGACAGCGCCAGAACCGGACGATGATTTCAAGGTAACTTGATGCGCATCCATCATCAGAGTCCGCCAACGGGCGGACCAATCCGGCTTTAAGCCGTAATCTGAAGCCACCGGCTTTAGCCGGTGGAGTGTTCACTCTTGAGAGCCTGGTGGTTGATGACCACCCGGTACGGGCCGTGTGGTCCTTCGTGGAAGGCCTGGACCTTCAATCGTTCTACGATCGCATCAAGGCGCGCGGCGAGACACCGGGTCGGCCTGCGACCGACCCGCGCATTCTGCTTGCGCTTTGGCTGTATGCGACGTCCGACGGGATTGGGTCGGCCCGCGCGCTGGCGCGGCTGTGCGAGCATCATACGATCTATCGCTGGATTTGCGGCGGGGTCGGGGTGAACCACACAATGCTGTCGGAGTTCCGTCTGGACAGCGGCGAGTTCCTCGATCGCCTTCTGACAAGCAGTCTGGCGGCTTTGATGAAGGAAGGCCTGATCACACTGGACGAGGTCATCACCGACGGTACCAAGGTCAGGGCCGCGGCAAGCCGCTCGTCGATGCGGCGAAGGCAAACCCTGGTGGAGTTGGAAGAAAAGGCCCGGATCAGGGTTGCCGAGCTGAAGCAGGAATTGGAGGCCGATTCTGCGGCGGGCGAGCGGCGGCTGTCGAAGCGTCGCCTCTCTGCAGCCGAAGACCGCGTCCGTCGTGTCGCGGCAGCGTTGGCGAAACATCCTGCGGCAACGCCGAAGGACGAGAAAGACCAGAACGAGGGGGACGATCCCCCGCTGGCCGGCGGCGGCAAGAGCGGCAAGAAACCCAAGGAAGAGCGTGTCTCGACGACTGATCCGGATGCGCCATTGATGCGGATGGCGGACGGTGCCGTGCGGGTCGCCTATAACGTACAAGTGGCGAGCGCCTGCGGCTTCGTGGTCGCGATCGAGCCGGTCCAGCGGCGTAATGATCGAGGTCTTGCGCCGGCGGTGGTGGCGCAGGTCCAACAGCGTTGTGGCAAGCCGCCGACCCGCCTGCTGGCCGACACCGGTGCGATGACCGCGGCCGATATCGCGACGCTTGCGCAAACTCATCCCTCCATGCAGGTGTTCAGCCCGCCACCGGCCTGCAAGGCGGCCTCCAAACCAGAGAGCAAGGCGCGATACGAACGCAACCGCGCAGCCGAACCGCAATGCCTGAAGGAGTGGCGCGCCCGCATGGACAGTGAAGAAGGCCAAGCGGTCT
The DNA here is from genome assembly GCA_963729395.1 of uncultured Pseudomonadota bacterium. Lineage (GTDB taxonomy): Bacteria > Pseudomonadota > Alphaproteobacteria > Rhizobiales > Xanthobacteraceae > Bradyrhizobium. The sequence goes on from CAVSOS010000019.1 coordinate 137,433, forward strand.
ACAAACGGCGCAGCAACACCGAACACGCCCATGCTCGCCTGAAGAACCGCGGCTTTGAGCGCATGGCCCTGCGTGGCCTGGCCAAGGTCCGCATCGCATGTTGGCTTCATGCCGTGACCCACAACCTGATGTGGGCCATTAGCTGCCGCCGCGCGCTGAAGACGGCCTGATCCACCTCGCATCACATGCCCCACGAGCCACACATCCCGCCCAATCCCATTGCAGTTCGGAGCCACAGGCGAAATACTTACAGCCCCGTCGCTCCGCTCCTCGCAATGACGAAACTGAGTTTTGCAATGACGAAACTGAGTTTTTTTCGGAGAAGCGTGTCGATGGAGTCCGCCCACCTCGTTGTCGTCGCCGGCCTCGTCATTGGCCTGATCTATTGCGCGGTGGCGCTCTTGAGCGGGTTTTGCCTGCTGAGCAGTCTGCGCGGCTGGTGGGCGGAAGGCGACAGCCGTCTGGTCCGTAGCTATGCGCTGGCGGTTGGGGTCGCGATCGCCGCGACGCAGCTTTTGGCGATAAGGGGCGCCGTTGATCTCGGCAAATCGATCTATCTGCAGCCGTCGTTTTCGGCGCCTGTGATGTTTTTCGGCGGGCTGTTGTTCGGCTACGGCATGGTGCTGTCGAACGGTTGCGGCTCGCGCGCGCTGGTGCTGCTGGGGCGCGGCAATCTACGCTCGTTCGTGGTGGTGATCGTGCTCGGCATCGTCGCGGAGGTGACGCTGAAGGGGCTGATCGCACCGGCGCGCATCGCGATGGTGCAGGTGTCGCAGACGACGCCGGCGGTGACGTCGCTGCTGTCCGCCTTCGGCCTCGGCGAGATGTCCGCGCGGATGCTTGCGGCTTCGGTGACAAGCGGCGGCCTGATCATCTTTGCGTTCGCGCATGCGCCGTTCCGGCGGGCGTGGGGGCAGATCGCGGCCGGGCTTGCGATCGGAATTCTGGTCGCGGCCGGATGGTTTGCGACCGGCTATCTTGGCGCCGACGATTTCAATCCGGCGCCGGTCACATCGCTCACCTTCATCGCGGCGATCGCGGACGCCTTGCAATATGTGATGCTGTCGACGGGATCGACGTTGAACTTCGGCATTGCGACGGTCGGCGGCGTGTTCGCGGGCAGCCTGGTGACGGCGCTGGTCACGCGTCGTTTTCAGTGGGAAGGCTATCACTCGCCGCGCCATATGCTGCGCTCGGCCGGTGGTGCGGCGCTGATGGGCGCGGGCGGCGCAATGGCCTATGGCTGTTCGGTCGGGCAGGGCCTGACAGGTTTGTCGACACTGGCACTGGCCTCGTTCGTCGCCGTCACCGGCATTGTACTCGGCACCGCGGCCGGCCTGCGCGGATTGCTCCGCGTGCAGCCGTTGGCGGCGACCTAAAGTCAATCGGCAGCAGCCGTCACGATACGAATCTCCGAGGTCAGGGTGCGATGCACCGGACATTTGTCGGCGATTTCCATCAGTTTCCCGCGCTGCGCGGCGTCGAGCGTGCCTTCCATGGTGATGACCCGGTCTATCCGGTCGAGCATCCCGGCTTTGGTTTCGCACTCGGCGCAATCTTCGGCGTGGATCTTGCTGTGCTTCAGCGTGACCGTGACGCGCTGCAGCGGCAGCGATTTGCGCTCCGCATACATGCGCATGGTCATCGACGTGCAGGCGCCGAGGCCGGCCAGCACGAAATCATACGGCCCGGGTCCGGTGTCCTCGCCGCCGGCGGCAACCGGCTCATCGGCCAGCAAATGGTGCGGCCCGACGGAAACGGTCTGCTGGAATTTGCTGTTGCGGGTCTCGCGAACCACCACGCGGCGCGGGGCTTCACCGGATTCGGCAGCTTGCTCGGGCGCGACAGGATCAAGGTAGCGCGTAGCCCAGGCGGCGATGACGTCGGCGACATAGGCAGAATCGCTTCGCTGGGTCAAAAGATGATCCGCGCCCGCCAGCGATACGAAGCTCTTGGGGTGCCTGGCCGCGACAAAGATGCGGGTCGCGTTGTCGATCCCGACGGTATCGTCGGTCGGCGCGTGCATGATCAGCAGCGCCTTGTGCAGCTTCGCCACATGATTCATCAGATTGTGCTCGGCGATGTCGTCGAGGAATTCGCTGCTGATCTGAAACGGCCGGCCGGCCAGCGAGACTTCGACCTTGCCGTGGGTGCGGATGTCCTCGATACGGTCGGCGAACAGGCCGGTGACATGCGCCGGATCGGCCGGTGCTGCGATGGTGACGACGGCCCTGGCGTCCGGGATCTGCGCGGCCGCGGCCAATATGGCGGCGCCGCCGAGGCTGTGCCCGATCAGGATCGCGGGGCTTTTTCGAACTTTCCGCAAATGCTCGGCGGCCCGCACCAGATCGGCGACGTTGGAGGAGAATGTCGAGTTGGCGAAATCGCCTTCGCTGGAACCAAGCCCGGTGAAGTCGAACCGCAGCACTGCGATGCCTTTCGCCGCCAGTGCGGCCGCGATCCTTTTCGTCGCGAGCCCATCCTTGCCGCAGGTGAAGCAATGCGCGAACAGCGCATAGGCCAGCGGTTCGCGCTCGGGCAGATCCAGCGATGCCGCCAGCTGCTGGCCTTCCGAACCCGTGAACTGGAAACGTTCGTTGGGCATGTTCAGTCTCCATGGTTCGGCAATGCCGTTGCGTCAATCGCCGGAATAGCGCTGCTCGGCCCACGGATCGCCGCGGTTGTGATAGCCGCGAAATGCGACCTGTAAGTGATTGATATTGTTGAGATCAGGGGCGTTTTGCCTCTTTTTTAACTCCTGATTTTCGTCCTAAATCCATGTTCTGCCAAGTGGTGCTATGTTGGTGCGATGAAGAGATGGAAGCTCGCAATTTCTCTCGCAATAGTGGCGGCTATCGCAGTTCCGTTGATGACGGGCGTTTGGCGGCTGGCTCCAGGTAAGTGGGTAGACCTCACGGCCGCACAGAAGCAGCGGATTTCGGGCTACCTAGACAAAACAAACAACTGTATGTCGCTCTCGAACGAGACAGAATTTGAGGGTGTGGCTTGCCACATTATGCAGGAGCAACTTGCGGCGGGCGGCGTTTATTACCCGGCGGAAACCGTCACGTCGAATTATGTGAGAAAAAATGTTCTTACCGTTGGCGGGGCGTTTGGGCTGACGTTCGCGCTAGTGATGGTCATTCCGCCGCTCGGCCGTCGCTATTGGTTGTGGCTTCGGAGCTAGCGCAATGAGTATCCGACCCGAAAGTCGCGCAAGGTTTGAGAAACAAGGCGTCTTCCTGACGCAACTAAATATTCAAATGGGAAATATGGACGGCCCCGAGCAACAGGAGGCGATAAGTTGGCTTGCCGAGGAAGACCGTAAGTCGATTCGGCGAGAAACGATTCGTTACAGATGGGTCCTGGCTTGGACAATTGTCGCGGCTATGGGTGCGGTAGTTGCGGCCTGTCCTGTGGTTCGAGATTGGTTCGTGAAATAGGCGCGAATGGCGCACGTTTTTTATTTTAGAAAAATTGCTAGTGGGGAAACTGAACGTCCTACCCATTGGACGAATTGCTTTCAAGCGATTGCAGTTTGTACCTGCATTTCCGTTGGCCGAACGGCGTTCTCCTTAAACTAAGTCGCCTTTCAAACCATATTGGACTCGAACCAATATTTTTCAGCGAGAATACTTATCCCCGTATTCCCCCATCAACAATTTTTCAAAACCCCTACTGCCAATTCAAGCACATGTTTGAAAACACACAAGGAGGTTGTGTGGATAAAAACGAAAAGTCTCCGTTTCAACTCCGACACCACTTCTGCTGGAAACCAATAAAGATTGATATCGTTGAGTATTTCGAAAATTGAGTTGCAAGTCCGATTTCCCACAGCCGCGCACCTGCTAAACTGCTAGTTCGGAAAACTAAATCAACACAACCAGTTACGAGTAGCGCTCTTCTTTCCACGGGTCGCCCTTGTTGTGATAGCCGCGGACCTCCCAATAGCCCGGCGCGTCCTCGGCGAGAAATTCGATGCGTTGCAGCCATTTCGCGCTCTTCCAGAAATACAGATGCGGCACCACCAGCCGCACCGGGCCGCCATGCTCCAGTTCCAGCGGCGCGCCTGACCAGGCGTGCGCGAGCAGGGCATCTTCGGCGGCAAAATCCTCCAGCGCCAGATTGGTGGTGTAGCCGTCATGCGAATGCAGCACGACGTAGCGGGCATCGTCGCGCGGCCGGCAGGCGCTTAGGAGATCGCTTGTCGCCAGGCCTTCCCACTGGTTGTCGTAGCGCGACCAGGTGGTCACGCAATGGATGTCGGAGGTGAACTTCGTTTGCGGCTGCGCCGTGAACTGGGCCCAATCCCAGTAGATCGGATTCTCAACCGCGCCGTAAACGTCGAGGCGCCAGCGCTCGCGGGAAATCTTCGGCGTCAGGCCGAGATCGAGGGTGGGCCAGTCCCGGGTCAGATGCTGTCCCGGCGGCAGTCGCTGCTGGTCCGGACGAGCGGTCTTTCCGGTGAGGAAGCGGCCCTCGCGCGCCCAGCGTTGCTTGCTTTGCGTCAGCTTGCTGATCGGGGGTGGCTCATTGTCGTCGGTCATGGCGGGCCGGGCGTGATGGCGATATCCAGCCAATTCATGCCCGGTCAGAAGAAATGTCAATGAACCCCAAATGGCCTCAGCTGCCTGTTCCGAACAGTATCGGAAGCTGCCGCGGCCCGCGCACAGTGCCTTCCGACCAGGTGACCTGGCCTGCTGGGTCGAGCCTGAAATCCGGAATCCGCTTCAGCCATTCCTCGATCGCCACCGTCATTTCCATTCGCGCGAGGTTGGAGCCGACGCAGCGGTGAATCCCGAGGCCGAAAGCGGCGTGGCGATTCTCCTTGCGGTCGATCACGACCTTGTCGGCGTCGGGAAACATCGCCGGATCACGATTGGCGGCGGGAAACGACAGCAGCACCATGTTGCCGGGCTTGACCGGACAGCCGCTGATGACAGTCTCTTTCATCACCTCGCGCGCCATCGTCACCGGGGAATAGGCGCGCAGCAATTCCTCGACCGCGGTCGGCATCAGTTCGAGGCTCGGCGACCAGGCGGGCGCGATCCGCCGGCGTCCTCGCCAGATGCCACAGCGAGGAGCCGATCGCGCTCCAGGTGGTATCGATGCCGGCGATCAGCAGCAGCCGCAGCGAGCCCAGCACATGCATGTCGGACAACGGCTGGCCATCCTTGTCCCTGGCGTTCATCAGGGTCGAGATCAGATCGTCGGTCGGGTGCTTCTTGCGACGCTCGATTTCAGCGGCGAAATAGCCGCTCATCTCCTGGACCGCGCGCATCAGGGCGGTGTCATCCTTGATTCCGAGCTCGAGAATCTCGTGGATCCACTTGATGAACAGCTCGCCGTCCTTTTCCGGAATTCCGAGCATGTGGGCGATGGTGCGAACCGGAATATGCTTGGTGTAGCGCGCCGCGGCGTCGCATTTTCCTTCCGCGATGAACTCGTCGATCAGTTCGTTGCAGATCGCGCGCACCCGGGGTTCCAGCTTCTTCATGGCGTCGGGCGTGAACGGCGGCAGCAGCAACTGCTTGGCGGGCTTGTGTTGCGGCGGATCGGAGGTGATCGGCGGCGCCGACTGCGTGATGTCCGGCCGGATATCGCGCACAATGACGCGGCGCGACGAGAAATGTTCGGTATCGTGGGCGATCTGCCTCACCGCCTCATAGGTGGTCGGCATGTAGCAGCCGAGGAAGCGCTGGGTGTGGACCACCGGGCATTCGGCCCGCAATTCGTCCCAGATCGGAAACGGATTTTCGGTCCAGCGCGGATCGGTGTGATCGAAATCGTGAACCCAGTCGGTGACGGGAGGATGCGCGGGCATGATGCTGGCGGAATCGGACATCAGGGTAAATCCTTGTATTGAGTTCGGAATTGTCTGAGCTTCCTTCCGGGAATAACTATTCCTCGGTCACTTCGATCGCGATTTCCGGACAATTGGCCTGCGCGAGCCAGGCTTTATCCTCCAGTCCCGCGGGCACCGTGCCGTCGCCGACTTCATGCGCATTGCCGAATTCGTCGAGGTCGAACAGTTCCGGCGCGAGCGATTTGCAGCGCGCGTGTCCCTGACACTTGTCCTGGTCGACGCGTATTTTCAGTTTTCCGGGCATGACAAGTATTTCCCTTGGTCGGACGCAACAACTTCATGCGTCTGGCGTTTCCGATTCTTGCTTTTGTGGCGCCGACATATTGGCAGCGCCGTTAAATTATAGCATATTACATTGTCGCTGCAATTGCACTCTCCGTGAGAAGTAACGGATCGCTACCCGGATGCCGCCTCGAATAGCCCGCAAGCCGCTGAACAGCTATCACCATGGCGATCTGCGCGACGCGCTGGTGCAGGCCGCCCTTCGGGAAGCCGAACGAGGCGGTCCGGAAGCCATCAACATCAAGTCGTTGGCGAAGAAACTGGGGGTCTCGCAACCGGCGCCCTACCGGCATTTTGCCGATCGCGAGGCCTTGCTGGAGGCCGCCACGGCGGAAGCCCTGCGGCAATTCAGCGCCACGCTCCGCGATTTGATCAGCCGGCCATCGAAGCAATCCAAGTTGTCGCGCTTTGCACAGGCGGCGCTGGATTTCGGTCTTCGCCGCAACGGGATCTACCGCCTGATGTTCGCCTCGCGCACCATGGCCTGCGCGGCCGACGGCAGTGAGCTTCACAGCGCGGCCATGGAAACGTTCGGTCTCTTGCTGGAAGCTCTTGAAGCTCCCGCCATCGGATTTTTGCGCGAGCGCCAGGCGCTGAAAATCTGGGCCGCGCTGCATGGGGTGATCACGCTGGCGGAACAGGGCCTGCTCACCGGACAGCTTGCTCACATCAGCCGGGAGGAACTGGTCGAGGAGATCGTGGAGCAAACCAAACTGGCGCTAGCGGTCGCCATCCAGGCGGCCGAGCTAGCGCCGACCTGAGGCGGTAGCGCTCAGGTCAAGACATTATCAGGAGTCACTTCTTCGCGGGCCGTGGATCGATCGGCGTGGTACCGCGGACACCCAGAATATCCTCGAGCACTCTGGCGCCGGCGAGCAACGGCGCCTCGCCGCGCGGAGGCGCCACCATCTGGAGCCCGACCGGCAGGCCTGACGCCGTGAACCCGCACGGCAACGACAGCGCCGGACAGCACACCAGCGTGATCGCGTAGACGATGCCGAGCCACTCGACATAATTGTCGAATTTCTTGCCCGCGCATTCGGCGACATAGCGATTCTCGACCGGAAACGGCGCGACGATGGTCGCCGGCGTCAGCAGCAGGTCGTACGTTTTGAAAAATTCGATCGTGCGCGCGGCCATCGCGATACGTTGCGCCTCCGCGCGCGCCAGCTGGTCGACCGTGAGCTTGAGGCCTTCCTCGATGTTCCAGATCACTTCCGGCTTGAGCAACTCGCGCTTGCTGCGGAGCAGTGCCGCCTTGCTGATCGCGAAATCGAATGCGCGCAGCACATGGAAGCATTCATGGGCCTCGCTCAGGTCCGGATGGGCTTCCTCGACGATCGCGCCGGCCTCGGCAAAGCGCGCCGCGGCTTTCCGGGTGATGGCGGCGACTTCGGGATCGACCGGCGTAATGCCGAGATCGGGCGAAAAGGCGACGCGCTTCGGCCCCTTGCCGGAGCGCGCGGCCGACCGGAACGAGACCGGCAGCAAAGGCAGCGACAGCGGATCGGCAGGCTGCTCGCCGCTCATGGCATCGAGCAGCAGTGCGACGTCCTCGACATTGCGCGCCATCGGGCCTTGCACCCCGAGATTGCGATCGATCTTGAAGGCAGGCGTATGCGCGACGCGGCCGATGCTCGGGCGCATCCCGACAATGCCGCAAAAACTCGCGGGATTGCGCAGCGAGCCACCCATGTCGGAGCCGTGCGCGAGCCACGCGGTGCCGGAGGCAAGGGCTGCGGCGGCACCGCCCGAGGAACCGGCGGCGGATCGCGACAGAATCCCAGGGGTTGCGCGTCGCGCCGAACACCTCGTTGAAGGTATTGGCGCCGGCGCCGAATTCCGGCGTGTTCGACTTGGCGTAAACCATGCCGCCATTGCCTTCGATACGCTCGACCACAAGATCGGAACGCGCAGGGACATGATCCCGGAAGATCGGCGAGCCATGCGTGGTGAGCACGCCGGCGACATCGGTCAGGTCCTTGATCGGTACCGGCAGGCCGGCGAGCAGGCCGCGATCGCCGACGGGCTTCTTCATCAGCGCCCTGGCGCGGGTTCGGGCCCGCTCGAAGCACAGCGTCGGCAGGGCATTCACCTGGCCGTCGACCTCGGCGATGCGCTTCTCCAGCACGTCCAGCAGGTCGAGCGGCGTGACGTCGCCTGAATTGAGCTTGTCGACGATGGCGCAGGCGGTCGCCTGCACCAGCTCCTGATCGGATGCCACTTGTCAGTCTCCCGTCGTTTCATGTCTCAAAAGCGGATCGTCGTCTGCTGTAAAACATTTTTCGCAAAGTGGAAACGCTCGTGGGGCTAAGTTCCTCGTCATTGCGAGCGAAGCGAAGCAATCCACAACCGCAACCGAAGAGTGGATTGCTTCGTCGCCGAGTCTGTCATCGGGCGCGCGTTCGCGCGACCCGTTGGCTCCTCGCAATGACGGTGATAGCAATACGGCTACCCCCAGCCCGCGCTGATGCCGCCATCGACGGTGTAGATCACGCCCGACGTATAGCCGGAGCGGTCGGAGGCGAGGAACGCCATCAGGTCGCCGATTTCGCGCGCATGCGCCGGACGGCCGAGCGGCAGACCTTTCTGAAACTCCTTGTAGCGGCTTTCGTCGCCGAACTGATGTTTCGCGCGGGTCTTCAGGAGCGTCACGTGACGGTCGGTGCCGACCGGGCCCGGATTGATGCCGACCACGCGAATGTTGTCGGCAAGGCTCTTGCCGCCGAGCGCTCGGGTAAACGCCATCAGTGCCGCATTGCCGGCGCTGCCGCAGATATAATTGGCATCGAACTTTTCCCCGGCGGCGCCGATATCGTTGACGATGACGCCGTGTCCGCGCGATTTCATCTGCGCGTAGATCGCGCGGGTGAGGTTGATGTAGCCGAACACTTTCAAATCCCAGGCGTGACGCCAGGTCGGCTCGTCGATCTGCTCGATCGAACCGCCGGGAATATCGCCGGCGTTGTTGACGAGGATGTCGATGTCGGAAGCATCCTTGGCGAGCTTCGCAATATCCTTAGGCTTGCGCAGGTCCACGATGTGAGTGCTGGCGTCGATCTGGTGCGCCGATCGCAGCCGCTCGGTCAGCGCTTTCAGTTGATCGCCGCTGCGGGCGGCAAGAAGAAGATGGCAACCTTCCTCGGCGAAGGCCTCGGCGGCGGCGGCACCTATGCCCTTCGATGCGCCGGTGATCAAAACGCGCTTGCCGCGCAGATGCAGATCCATGGGATTTACTCTCTTGATGGGGAGACGGATGAGGTGTCGCCGGTGGAGTTCAACTGTTATGCTGCCGGCGCCGAAACGGTCAACATTGCAGTGCAGCGTTGCACCGTGGCGGGCTTTGGTCCATTGCAATCCGGTCGAATAAATGGCGTGGTCGGCGCGGCAAGGCTTGAAGGTGCAGGGCTTGAAAGAAAAGGCTTGAAGGAAACTCTCGATGAGCAAGCAAAAAAAGCAATATCGGATCGCGGTCATCCCCGGCGACGGCATCGGCAAGGAAGTGGTGCCGGAGGGACTGCGCGTGCTGGAAACCGCGGCGAAGAAGCACGGCGTCAGCGTGCACTTCGACCATTTCGATTTCGCCTCATGGGACTATTACGAAAAGCACGGCCAGATGATGCCGGACGACTGGAAGGACAAGATCGGCAAGCATGACGCGATCTATTTCGGCGCGGTCGGTTGGCCCGCGAAAATTCCCGATCACATTTCGTTGTGGGGATCGCTGATCAAGTTCCGCCGCGAATTCGACCAATACGTCAATCTTCGCCCGGTCCGGCTGATGCCGGGGGTACCGTCGCCGCTCGCCAACCGCAAGCCCGGCGATATCGACTTCTGGGTGGTGCGCGAAAACACCGAAGGCGAATATTCGTCCGTCGGCGGGCGGATGTTCCCGGATACCGAACGCGAATTCGTCACCCAGCAAACCGTGATGACCCGGATCGGCGTCGATCGCATCCTGAAATTCGCATTCGAGCTGGCGCAGTCGCGGCCGAAGAAGCATCTGACATCGGCGACCAAATCCAACGGCATTTCGATCACCATGCCGTATTGGGACGAACGCGTGGAGGCGATGGCGAAAAACTATCCCAAGGTCAAATGGGACAAGTATCACATCGATATTCTCACCGCGCATTTCGTGCTGCATCCGGACTGGTTCGATGTCGTGGTCGGATCGAACCTGTTCGGCGACATCCTGTCCGATCTCGGCCCGGCCTGCACCGGCACCATCGGCATCGCGCCGTCTGGCAACATCAATCCGCCCGGAGATTTCCCCTCGGTGTTCGAGCCGGTGCACGGCTCCGCGCCGGATATCGCCGGCCAGGGCATCGCCAACCCGATCGGCATGATCTGGTCCGGCGCGATGATGCTGGAGCACCTCGGCGAGAAGTCCGCCGCGGCCTCGATCGTCGCGGCGATCGAGCGCACGCTCGGCGAACGCACGCTGCGCACCCGCGATCTCGGCGGCAATGCCGACACCACGACCTGCGGCAAGGCGGTAGCGGAGATGGTGGAGTAGGGGCTTCTTCTTCCCTTCCTTCCCCTCTCCCCTTGTGGGACCTTGTGGAGAGGATGGCTCGAATGAGCGCAGCGAATTCGAGACGGGTGACGGGTCTCTTTTTATCGATAGTCCGAAACCCCTCATCCGGCGCGGACGAAGCATAGCCGATGCAAAGCATCGGCGTCCCATTAGAGGACGGCGGCCGAAGGCCGCCTATGGCCACCTTCTCCCGCAAGGGGAGAAGGGAAGTGAGAGCGCGCCGCTCTATCGCGCGTTCGCAATCCTTCGGCAATGCTCCCACGCAGCCTCAATCAGGTTTTCGCTCGCCTCAGGGGTCCGGAACGCCGAATGCGCCGACAGCGTCACGTTGGGTAATTTCGCCAGTGGATGATCCACCGGCAGCGGCTCGATGTTGAAGACATCGAGGCCGGCATGGCGAATGTGGCCGGAGTTCAACGCATCGATCATCGCGGCTTCGTCGGCCAATGCGCCGCGCGCGGTGTTGACGAGGATGACGCCGGGCTTCATCGCCGCGATCCGCTCGCGCGAGAGAAAGCCTTGGGTTTCGTCGTTCAGCAGGAGATGGATCGAGACCACATCGCTCTTTGCCAGCACCGTGTCGAGATCGACGAACGTGACGCCGGGATGGCTCTTCGGCGACCGGTTCCAGGCGATGACTTTCATTCCGCTTCCCAGCGCGATGCGCGCCACCTCGGCGGCGATGCCGCCGAAGCCGATCAGGCCGAGGGTCTTGCCGGTCAATTGCATGCCATCCTCGCGCAGCCAGTTGCCGGCGCGCATCTCGCGGTCCATCCGGGCGATGCCGCGCGCCGCCGCCCACATCAGCGCGATGGTGGATTCGGCGACGGCCGTATCGCCATAGCCCCGGATCAGATGAACCTCGATGCCGAGTTCGGCCAGTTCTTCCGGGTTCATATAGCTGCGCGCGCCGGTGCCGAGAAACACCACGTGCTTCAGCCCGGCGCATTGGCGCGCGATCGCGGTCGGCAACGCGGTGTGATCGACGATCGCGATCCCGGCGCCATAGAGCACGGCTGGTAGCTGCTCCGGTGTCACATCGGGGTCGCGATCAATGCGAACCGCGGGATCGCCCGGCTTGGTCAGCCGTTCGAAGATGACCGCCAGCGCTTCATTGGCATCGACAAAAACCCCGCGCACTAAAGCCTCCGCTGGTTGACTGGATTGAGCGTTTTGTTTGAGCATGATCTTTTTCGGAAAACCGGTGCCCACTTTTCCGGATCATGCTCTAGGACGCGACGCCGGCGAGCGCCAGCACGGTATGCATCAGGACGTTGGCGCCGGCGGTGCAGTCGGCTTGCGTGGCATCCTCAAGCTCGTTGTGGCTGATGCCGTCCTTGCAGGGCACGAACACCATCGCCGCGGGCATCGCCGTGTTGGGATTGCAGGCGTCGTGGCCGGCGCCCGACGTAATGCGGCGGTGCGAATAGCCGAGCGCTTGGGCGGCATTCTCCACCGCATCGACCAGTTTGGGATCGAAATGGGTCGGCGGCTTGCGCCAGACCAGATCGAGCGCAACCTCGACCTTCCGCCGGCCTGCGATCTCGCCGACGGCGGCGCGCAAATCCCTGTCGAGCGCATCCATGATTTCGGCATCGGCGCTGCGGCAATCGACGGTAAAGGCGATTTCACCGGGAATGACGTTGCGCGAGGGGCTGGCGATCACCGCCTCGCCGATTGTGCCGACCGCCTTCGGGCCGTACTTCCTGGCGATGCTCTCCATCGCCAGCACGATCTCCGACAAGGTCGCCAGCGCGTCGCGGCGCAGCGGCATCGGCGTGGTGCCGGCATGGCTCTCGAAACCGGTGATCTTGCCGTCATACCACAGCACGCCCTGGCCGGAATCGACCACGCCGATGGTCTTGTGTTCCGCTTCAAGGATCGGGCCTTGCTCGATGTGCAGTTCGACGAAGTTGGCAAATTTCTGCGTGCCCACCGGATTCGCGCCGCGATAGCCGATGCCGTCCAGCGCCTCAGCCACCGTGACGCCCTCGGCGTCCTTGCGCGACAGAATATCGTCGGTGGTGAAATCGCCGACATAGGCCGCCGAACCCATCATGGCCGGTGCGAAGCGCGAGCCTTCCTCGTTGGTCCAGTTGACGATGCAGATCGGAATTTCGGTTTCGATTCCGGCGTCGTTGAGCGTGCGGACCACCTCAAGTGTTGCCAGCGTGCCGAGTACGCCGTCGAACTTGCCGCCGGTCGGCTGGGTATCGAGATGCGATCCGAGGCCGACCGGCGGCTTCGACATGTCGCGGCCCTTGCGCAGGCCGAACATCGAGCCCAGCTCATCGACATGTACATCGAGGCCGGCGGCTTCGCAGGCGTTGCGGAACCAGTCGCGCACCTGCCTGTCTTCGGGTCCGAGCGTCAGCCGCCGCACCCCGCCTTTCGGTGTGGCGCCGAATTTCGCGGTTTCGTGAATCGAATCCCACAGGCGGGCGGAATCGATTTGCAGATTGGATGCGATGCTGGTCATTCGGCGTCCCGGAAACCCGTTGATGCGTCTCGTCGCCTTGCATGGTAGAACTGTGCGGCACTACCTGTCGAGGCACGGAGCGCTTTCGGTGATTGCCGGTCTGGCGAAAAAACAGCAGGGCGTTGACGGCGAGCGGGAGATGCTTCCGAGCCTGCAGGCGCGGCTGGCATGTCGCGCCGGCATGGCGACGACGACCGCGGGCGTCGCCAACGGCTTTGTACAGGGCAATCTGGCGGTCCTGCCGGAGAAGCTCGCGGCATCGTTTCACCGATTTTGCCAACTTAACCCGAAGCCATGTCCCGTCATCGGCATGTCCGATGTCGGAAATCCCAAGATTCCCTCGCTCGGGATCGACCTCGACATCCGCACCGACCTGCCGCGCTACCGGGTCTGGCGCAACGGCGAGGTGGTCGAGGAGCCGACCGATATCAGGGCGCATTGGCGCGACGATCTCGTGGCGTTCGTGCTCGGGTGCTCGTTTTCGTTCGAGGAAGCGCTGATGGCGGACGATCTGCCGATCCGCCATATCGAGCGCAACGTCCGGGTGCCGATGTATCGCACCAATATCGCCTGTGCGCCTTCGGGGCCGTTTGCCGGCCCGATGGTGGTGTCGATGCGGCCGTTCAAGCCGGCGGATGCGATCCGCGCCGTGCAGATCACGTCGCGGTTTCCTGCCGTGCATGGTGCGCCGGTCCATCTCGGTCATCCGCATGCGATCGGGATCGCGGATCTCGCAAAACCCGATTATGGCGATCCGGTTCCGGTGGAAGCCGATGAAATTCCGGTGTTCTGGGCCTGCGGCGTGACACCGCAGGCGGTGATCGCGGCGGCGAGGCTGCCGTTTGCCATCACCCATGCACCCGGATTGATGCTGGTGACGGACCTCAGGAACAAGCAGCTGGCGGTGCTCTGAAGGGGAAGTCAGAACCAGAACTTGACCCAAGAGGGGTTTCAGGCATGATTTTTGCGTCACGATTTTCCTGATTGAACCGGTTCTCACGGTTAGTGCGCCTATGGAGTGGTTGACCAAAGCTACTGGGGCGGATCGTCCGTTTGGCAACTGGGCCAACGATCTTGCTGACGCCTTCGTGCAGCTTGAGCCTCGCAAGGTTTCGGACGCCCCGTTTTTCGGATCCATTTCAAAGGCCGATCTGGCGCCGATCCATATTTCGAGAGTTTCGGCAGCGCCTCACTGCGTCGCACGCCAGCGTTCCCACATCGGGAAGGGCGGGGACGATTTCTATTTTCTCAACCTGCAGGTCGATGGTCTCTCCCGCTCGGTGCAGCGTGGCCACGAGCAGATTTGCGGTCCGGGAGATCTTGCGGTCGTCGATACGACCGAACCGTTCGAAATCATGAATCTACGAGACTTCAATCTGCTGTGCTTCGCCGTGCCGCGCGAAATGCTGCGGTGCCATTTTTCCGATCGCCCGCGACTGGCATTGTCGTCAACCGAAATGGGCAGGGCGTTGGCGCGGACCCTGTCAGGCTATGCCGATCTCTGCATCGGCTCGGAGGCCGCTCCGCCAGTGCCCGCTTTGGGCGATCATCTGCTCGATCTATTGTCTCATGCCGACAGGTTTGCCACCGGCGAGCCATCGGCCCGCTTCCGCCCGTCCGTCCAACTGTCGATGATGCTCGATCATCTCGATCGGCATTTCGCTGAGGTCGATTTCAACGCGGCGAGGCTTGCACAGAAGTTCGGCTGCTCGCTTCGTTATGTTCACAAGCTCTTCAGCAGCACGGGCCGTTCGGTCGGCGAGCACGTCAATGACCGGCGCGTCCTTGCAAGCGCCCGGAATCTTCTTGACCCTGGCTGTCGCCAGATGACGATTGCCGAGATCGCTTTCGCTGCCGGTTTCAACGATATTTCGCACTTCAACAGGCTGTTCAAGCGCTGTCACGGCCTGTCGCCGCGCGATTTCCGCAACAGGCAATCGTCAAAAACCTAGCCGGTGCACTGCAGGCCAAGAATTCGGTTCGCCACCGTCCGAGACGTTGGCGCTGGCGCCCGTTACTTCGTCCCTGACTGACATGGACCTGCGGGAGGCATGTGATGGCAATCGATTTCACCCTCACTCCGGAGCAAGGCGAGCTGAAGGCGGATGCCCGCAAGTTCGCGAACGGAGGTCCTTGCCGGCGTCAGCGCGGCGACCGACGCATTGCCGACGGCAGAAGAGCGCTTCCTCGCTTCCAGGCCGGCTTACGAAGCCATGGTGGCTGCGGGATATCTGAGAAAATGCATCCCGGCGCCCGCTGGCGGCGACGGAAACGGCCTCGTCGACATGGCGATCCTGGCAGAAGAATTCTACAGCGTGAACGCCAGCGTCACACTCACGATGCTTGGAACTGTTCTCGGCCTCTTGCCTGTCCTGATTGGCGGCACACCCGAGCAGTGCGGGCGCTTTCTGGGACCGTTCCTGCAAAAGCGCGGCACACCACTTGCAGGTTTTTGCTCAAGCGAGCCCGGCGGCAGCGCGAACGCCAGCTCGCCGCCGCCAGGAGAGGGCGTGCGCACGACCGCGCGTCTCGATGGGGATGAGTGGGTGATTGCCGGACGCAAGAAGTGGGTTTCATCGGCGACGGGATGGGATCGCAAGGGCGCCGACCTCTTGTGCGTGGTGTGCCGGACCCCTTCCTCCGGATCGTCGGACAAGGATGTTTCCGTGATTGCGGTTGAACGGCCGGAGCGCGGGCTCGTATTCGAACGCGCGATCGAAGCAGTGGGCCATCGGGCCCATCTGGTGACGGAATTCGCGTTCGACGACGTCCGGGTGCCGCGCAGCCACCTATTGGGAGAGCAGGGCGGCGGTCTCGCGCTGGCGGAAGCCAGTTTTACCGGCACGGCGGCCCTGGTCGGAATCTTCGGCGTCGCGCTGATGCGGACCGCCTTCGATTTTGCGTTGCGTTTTGCCCGGACCGAGCGACGTGGCGGCATCCATCCGATTATTGAACATCAGGCGGTCGGGTATGCGCTGGGCGATGCCAAGATCGCGATCGAGGCCGCGCGCTATCTGAGCTGGCGCGCCTGTCATGCACTCGACCGGCAGTCTCCTGCAGCCGCGGAACTCGCCATTCAGGCCAAAGTGTTTGGGTCCGAGACGGCAGTTCGAGTCATTACCGACCTCATGCGCGTCGTCGGCATCGACAGTTACGACCGCGCGCTTCCGTTGGCGAGCCTGCTTGAGGACGCGCTGGCGCTTCCGATATTCGACGGCGGCAACATGGGAATCCGGCGCAGACAGTTGCACAACCTGATGAAGCAGCCAGGCTACGATCCCCTGTCGGCGAGCAGCTGAGCATGAATCAAGACGCCGCTCTAATCGTGTTCATGTTCCGGCAATTTCAACCCAAACGTCTTTGACAGGTCCGCTATCTGCGCCGGCGTCAGAAAACGCGGGTTCAGCCCGCGCAGCAGCAAATAAAGCTTCGCGGTCTCTTCCAGTTCCTCGATGGCAAAGACCGCGGCTTCCAGCGTGTCGCCCGAGACCACCGGGCCGTGATTGGCTAATAGCACCGAGCTGTATTTTCCGGCCAGCCCCTTGATGGCCTCGGCGACCGCCGGATCGCCGGGCCGATAATAGGGCACCAGCGCGGTCTCGCCGCATTTCATCAGATAATAGGCCGTCATCGGCGGCAGCGCGGCGCGCGGATCGATCTCCGGCAACATCGACAGCGCCACCGAATGCGTCGAATGCAGGTGCACCACGGAGCGGGCGCTGCTGCGGGTGCGGTACAATGCGTCATGCAGCGGCACTTCCTTGGTCGGAGCGTCGCCGGCGAGGAGGCGGCCGCCGGCGTCGAGCCGCGTCAGCCGCGCCGGGTCCAGCGACCCGAGCGAGGCATTGGTCGGCGTCACCAGCCAGCCGCCGTCGTCCAGTTTCACGCTGATATTGCCCGACGAGCCCGGCGTCAGCCCGCGCTCGAACAGCGAGCGGCCGAGGCGGCAGATTTCCTCGCGGATCCTGGTTTCGGTCATTTCAGCTTCTCTGGCAGCATCCTTGACCGCCTTTTCTCATGCTTTGGCAGCGCGGCCAAGCCGTGGTACGCAGAGGCAAAGCCGCGAGGGAAGTCCGGCCGTCAAGAAACCACGGGAAATGCCGCATGCCCGAATCCGCACTCTCAAAACCGCACGTCGCCGTCATCGGGCTGGGCTCGATGGGTTTTGGGATGGCGACGTCGCTGCGGCGCGCCGGCCTCAAAGTCACCGGCTGCGATGTTTCCGCTGACGCCGTCGCGCGCTTCGTCGCGGATGGCGGTTTTGGCGCGAAGACGCCGGCGGAGGCCGCCAAGCGGGCCGATATTGTCGTCAGCGTCGTCGTCAACGCTGCGCAGACCGAAACCATCCTGTTCGGCGCCGGCGGCGTCGCCGAGACGCTGGCCAAGGACGCTGTGTTCATCTCCTCGGCGACAATGGACCCGGACATCGCGCGGCGGCTGGCCAAACAGCTCGAAGCCAGCGGCCGGCATTATCTCGACGCGCCGATCTCCGGCGGTGCGCAGCGCGCGGCGCAGGGTGAACTCACCATTCTCGCATCCGGCAGCGCCGCCGCCTTTGCCAAGGCGCGGCCCGCGCTCGACGCCATGGCGGCAAAACTCTACGAACTCGGCGATGCCGCCGGGCAGGGCGCCGCGTTCAAGATGATCAACCAGTTGCTCGCCGGCGTTCACATCGCGGTCGCTTCGGAGGCCATCACCTTCGCGGCGAAACAGGGGCTTGATATCCGGAAAGTCTATGAGGTGATCACGGCGTCGGCCGGCAATTCCTGGATGTTCGAGAACCGGGTGCCGCATGTGCTCGACGGCGATTACACCCCGCGCAGCGCGGTGGAAATTTTCGTGAAAGACCTCGGCATCATCCAGGACATGGCGCGAACGGCGAAATTCCCGGTGCCGGTAGCCGCTGCGGCGCTGCAGATGTTTCTGATGACGGCAGCCTCCGGGATGGGCCGCGACGACGACGCCTCGGTGGCGCGGATGTATGCACGCGTCACCGGCACGCACCTGCCGGGCGAATCGAAATAAAGGCTAACCAAGATAGCAGCGAGCCGAAGTAGCCGCGAACGAACAAGAGGACCGTCGATGCCCCGTTTCGCCGCCAATCTCAGCATGATGTTCACCGAAGTTCCGTTCCTCGACCGTTTCGACGCGGCGGCAAGAGCGGGATTTACGGCCGTCGAGTTCCTGTTTCCCTATGACCATCCGGCGGAAGCGATCGGCGAACGGCTGCATCGCAACGGCCTGACCCAGGCGCTGTTCAACCTGCCGCCGCGCAATTGGGACGCCGGCGAAAAGGGTTTTGCCGCGTTGCCGGACCGTTTTGCCGACCTGCAGCAGAGCCTGCGCACCGCGCTGCCTTACGCGCAGGCGACCGGCGTCAAGCGCCTGCATCTGATGGCCGGCATCGCCCAACGCAGCGATCCGCGGGCGGTGGCGGCGTTTCGCAAGTCTGCGATATCGGCCGCCGAGTTCTTCGCGCCCCATGGCATCGACGTGGTGATCGAGCCGATCAATCCGCGCAACGTGCCCGGCTACTTTCTCAACGACTTCACCTTTGCCCGCGATCTGATTCTCGAGCTGAAAATTCCCAATCTGAAACTGCAGTTCGACATCTATCATTGCCAGATCATCCATGGCGACGTGACGATGCGGCTGCGCGAGATGATGCCCATGATCGGTCACATCCAGATCGCCAGCATCCCGTCGCGCCACGAGCCGGATGGCGAGGAATTGAACTATCCGTTCCTGTTCGGCGAACTCGACCGGCTCGGCTATGGCGGCTTTGTCGGCTGCGAATACAATCCGCGCGGCAAGACCACCGATGGCCTCGGCTGGTTCAGGCCCTATGCTGCCGGAGCAAGACCGTGACGTTGGCGCTGGGCTGCATCGCCGACGACTACACCGGCGCCTCCGATCTCGCCAACACCTTGACCCGCTGCGGCCTGCGCACGGTGCAGACCATCGGCGTGCCGGCGGCCGATCTTGAATTGCCCGACGTCGATGCCGTGGTGGTGTCGCTCAAGAGCCGGTCGATCGAAGCAGGACTTGCGGTGACGCGCTCGCGCGCCGCCGAACAATGGCTGCGCGACCGCGGTGCGGCTCACATCTTTTTCAAGATCTGCTCGACCTTCGATTCCACCGACGCCGGCAATATCGGCCCGGTGATGGATGCGCTGCGGAGCGATTCCGGCGATGCCATCGTGCTGGTGACGCCGGCATTTCCCGAGACCGGCCGCACCGTCTATCAGGGCAATCTGTTCGTGGGCTCGCTGCCGCTGAACGAGAGTCCGCTGAAGGATCATCCGCTCAATCCGATGCACGATTCCAATCTGGTGCGGGTGCTGGCGCGCCAAAGCCGGACCAAGGTCGGGCTGGTAGGTCTCGCCGACGTCGCCCGCGGGCCGGATGCCGTCCGCGCCCGTCTGGCCGATCTCGGCCACAGCGGCTTCGGCGCGGCCATCATTGATGCGGTTTTCGAGCGCGACCTGGAAACCGCAGGCGCGGTCGCGATCGATCACCGTCTCTCGGTCGGCGCATCCGGGCTCGGCCTCGGGCTCGCCCGCGCGCTGGTCGCCTCGGGACGGGTCAGGTCGAGCCTGCCGAACGCGAATTCCGAAATCACCGGTCGGCGGACCGGCCGCCTGTCTTGCCGGCAGTTGTTCGCAGGCGACGCTCGGCCAGATCGCCAGCGCCGGGCAGGCGATGCCGGTGCTGCATCTCGATCCCGACCAGGTTGTCCTGGGCAAGGATGAAGTCCGCCGCGCGCTGGACTGGGCCAGGGAGCGGCTTGGACGGGGGCCGATCCTGATCGCCAGCAGTTCGACGCCGGATCAGGTTGCGGCCTTGCAGGCCCGGCACGGCCGCGATGCCGCCGGCCATGCGATCGAGCAGGCGATGGCCGATATCGCCGAGGGACTGGTACAGGCCGGGGTCCGGCGGCTGGTGGTCGCCGGCGGCGAAACCTCCGGCGCGGTGGTCGATCGCCTTGGGATTCCCGGCTTTCTGGTCGGAGCCGAAATCGCCGCCGGCGTCCCGGTGCTGCGCACCATCGGCATGAAACATCGCGAAATGCTGCTGGCGCTGAAGTCCGGCAATTTCGGCGGCCCGGAATTCTTCTCCGACGCGCTTCGATTGATGCGCTGAATTTCGACGAGGGGCCCCGAAAAGGGGGCCGCGGACGGTTATTCACGACATGGTGACCGGACCCGCGGCGATCAAACCTTCGCGAATAGCGCTGCTATCGTGCGTTGGGTTAAGGGTATGGCCGAACTGCATGACGGGGTCGCAGCCCTGCGTTAGCAATTTAAACGCAATTCGGGTAAATGAGCGGCAAGATTTCCCTAGCATCGCGAGTCCAGGCCCTTCCGCTTGAGCAAGGAATGCCCGTTCTATGACTGCATTGGTCCGCATCGCCCTGAGCCGGCCCTACACGTTCGTCGTGCTCGCGTTGCTGCTCCTGATCATCGGGCCGCTCGCCGTGCTGCGGACGCCCGCGGACATTTTCCCGGACATTCGAATCCCCATTATCGGCGTGGTCTGGAATTATGCCGGGCTGCCGCCCGACGAGATGGCGGGACGCATCGTTACGCCGTTTCAGCGCGCGTTGACGACCACCGTCAACGACATCGAACACATCACGGCGAACTCCTATAACGGCGTCGGCATCGTCAAGATTTTCTTCCAGCCCAATGTCGACATCCGCACCGCCAACGCCCAGGTCACTGCGATTGCGCAAACCCTGATCCGGGCCATGCCGCCGGGCGCGACACCGCCGCTGATTCTCAACTACACCGCCTCGACGGTTCCGATCATCCAGGTGGCATTGTCGGGCGAGGGCCTGACCGAACAGAATCTTGCCGACATCGGCATCAACCAGTTGCGCACGCCGCTGGTGACGGTCCCCGGGGCCGCCATCCCCTGGCCCTATGGCGGCAAGCAACGTCAGATGCAGATCGATCTCAATTCGCAGGCGCTGCAGGCGCGCGGCCTGTCCGGTCAGGATGTCGCCAACGCGCTCGCCGCGCAGAATCTGATCACGCCGGCGGGCACCCAGAAGATCAGCAATTTCGAATATTATATCCAGCTCAACAACTCGCCGCTCAAGATCGAGGAGCTTGGCGACTTGCCGATCAAGGTCGTCAACGGCGCCATGGTGTATGTGCGTGACGTGGCCAACGTCCGCGACGGCAATCCACCGCAAACCAATATCGTGCATGTCAACGGCAATCGCTCCGTTCTGATGATGGTGCTGAAGGCCGGCTACATTTCGACGCTGGATATCATCTCGGGCATCAAGCAGAAGGTCATCGACGTCAAGTACACGATGCCTGACGCGCTCAGAATCGGGCTCATCGGCGACCAGTCGATATTCGTCCGCGGCGCGCTCACTGCGGTGGCCCGCGAAGGCGTGATCGCGGCGCTGTTGACCAGCGTGATGATCCTGCTTTTCCTGGGAAGCTGGCGCTCGACGATCATCATCGCGACGTCGATCCCGCTCGCCGTGCTCGGCGCCATCGTGATGTTGTCGGCGATCGGCGAAACCCTCAACATCATGACGCTCGGCGGCCTGGCGCTGGCGGTCGGCATCCTGGTCGACGAGGCGACGGTCACGATCGAGAACATCAACTGGCATCTGGAGCAGGGCAAGGACGTCCGGAACGCGATCCTGGACGGCGCCAATCAGATCGTGGTGCCGGCGTTCGTGTCGCTTTTGTGCATCTGCATCGTGTTCGTGCCGATGTTCTTCCTGCAAGGTGTCCCCCGCTTCCTGTTCGTTCCGCTGGCCGAAGCGGTGGTGTTCGCCATGATCTGGTCGTTCATCCTGTCGCGGACGCTGGTGCCGACCATGGCGATGTACCTTTTGCAGCCGCATCTGCATCACGCCGATGACGAACATGCGCCGCCGTCGCGCAATCCGCTGGTGCGGTTTCAGCGCAGCTTCGAGGCGGGCTTCGAGTGGTTTCGCGCCGGCTACCGAGATCTGTTGTCGCTGGCGATGCAGCGCCGGCCGGTTTTCGTGATTGGATTCCTGGGCTTTGTCGGATTGTCGTTTCTGCTGGTGCCGTATCTTGGCCGGAACTTCTTTCCGTCGGTCGATGCCGGGCAGATCCTGATGCATGTGCGCACCCAGGTCGGCACCCGTGTCGAGGAAAGCGCCAATCAGTTCGCCGACGTGCAGAAGGCGATCCGCAAGATCATTCCGCCGGCTGAAATCGATACGATGGCCGACAATATCGGCTTTCCGATCAGCGGCATCAACATGACCTACAACAACACCGGCCTGCTGGGTCCGCAGGACGGCGATATCTCGATCAAGCTCAAGGAAGACCACCGTCCGACCGAGAGCTACGTGAAGGCGCTGCGCGAGCAACTGCCGCGCATCTTTCCGGGCATGACGTTCGCTTTTCTCCCGGCCGACATCGTCAACCAGATCCTGAACTTCGGCGCGCCGGCGCCGATCGACCTGCAGATCCGCGGCGCGAATCTGGCTGCGAATTTCGCCTATGCCAATAAATTGCTGCCCCGGATTCGCCGGATCGCGGGCATCGCCGACGCGCGCATTCAGCAATCGCCCAATTATCCGACCTTCAATGTCGACGTCGATCGGACCCGTGCGCAATATGTCGGGCTGACCGAACGCGATGTCGTCAACAGCATGACCGTCGACCTCGCGGGCAGTTCGCAGGTGCAGCCGACTTTCTTCCTCAATCGCGACAACGGCGTATCGTATTCGATCGTGATGCAGACCCCGCAATATCAGCTCGATTCGCTGAGCGCGCTGGAGATGCTGCCGATTACGGCGGGCGGCCCCTCCGCGCCGATTCTCGGCGGCATCGCCAACATCTCGCGAACGGTTTCCAACGCAGTCGTCTCGCAATACGACATCCAGCCGTTGGTGCAGATCTATGCGACCCCGCAGGGGCGCGATCTCGGCGCGGTCGCCGCCGAGGTCAGGGCGCTGATCGCCGATACCGCCAAGGACGTGCCAAAAGGGAGTTCGGTATTTCTGCTGGGCCAGGTGCAGACCATGGACAGCGCGTATTCCGGGCTGCTGTTCGGGTTGCTCGGCGCGGTGGTGCTGATCTATCTCCTGATCGTGGTGAATTTCCAGTCCTGGTCCGATCCGTTCGTGATCATCACGGCGCTGCCGGCCGCCCTTGCCGGCATCGTGTGGATGCTGTTCACGACCGAGACCACGCTGTCGGTGCCGGCACTGACCGGTGCGATCATGTGCATGGGCGTCGCCACCGCCAACAGCGTGCTGGTGATCAGCTTCGCCCGCGAGCGCTACGAGGAACTGGGCGACCCGATCACCGCGGCGATCGAAGCCGGGTTCGTCCGTATCCGTCCGGTGCTGATGACCGCGCTCGCCATGATTATCGGCATGCTGCCGATGGCGCTCGGCCTCGGCGAGGGCGGCGAGCAGAACGCGCCGCTGGGACGCGCCGTGATCGGCGGCCTGATCTTTGCAACGGTCGCCACCCTGATGTTTGTTCCCGTGGTATTTAGTATGGTACACAAGAAGCAGGGCGCCAAAGACGCCTTTTCGGAGACACCGCATGCCGCCCACTGAACACCGTCCGACTGGCTCCCGCCGGAAGTTGGGCATTTCGGCGGTTGTGGCCGTCATCGCCGTCCTGCTGGTCGTGGTGACCGGAATCCGGGCCCGCGAGGACGCCAGCGTGAAGCTGCGCGAGTGGACCGACGACCAGGCCATTCCGACGGTCGCCGTGGTGCTGCCGGACCCGAAGGTTCTCAGCGCCACCATCGACCTGCCCGGCAGGCTGGAGGCCTATTATCGCGCGCCGATTTTTGCGCGCGTCAACGGCTACCTGAAGAGCTGGAGCGTCGACATCGGCGCCAAGGTCAAGGCGGGCGAGGTGATCGCCGAAATCGAGGCGCCGGACCTCGATCAGCAGCTGATGCAGGCCCGCGCCGATCTCGCCAGCCAGCAGGCCAGTGCGAAACTCTCCGAGCTGACGCTGGCCCGTCGCAAGACGCTGATCCCGTCGAATTTCGTCTCGATGCAGGAAATCGACGAGCGCACCGCCGACCTCTCCAACAGGAATGCCGCCGTCAATGCCAGCCAGGCCAATGTCGAGCGGCTTGAGGCGCTGGCCGGCTACAAGAAAATCACAGCACCTTTCGACGGCGTGGTCACCTCGCGCCAGACCGATGTCGGCGCCCTGATCAATTCAGGTGGCGGCACGGGCCCCGCGATGTTCGTGATTTCGGACATCAAGAAGCTTCGTGTCTATGTCGACGTTCCCCAGAATTACGTGCCCTCGATCAAGATCGGCGCCAAGGCCATCCTCTCGATGCCGGACTATCCGAACCGGACGTTCCCGGCGACAGTCGAGGCTTCGTCGCAGTCGGTCAACGTATCGACCGGCACGACGCAGATGCAGCTCGGGCTCGACAATTCCGGCGGCGAGTTGATGCCGGGCGGCTATGCCAGCGTGCGCATGAGCCTGGCGCGGGAAAATGCCCCGCTGCACATTCCTTCCAGCGCCCTGATCTTCAACCAGAACGGGCTGCGGGTTGCGACCGTCACGCCGGATGACAAGGTGCTGTTCAAGACCGTGACCATCGCCCGCGATCTCGGCCGCGACATCGAGCTGGCGTCGGGCCTTGCTGCGGAAGATCGCGTCATCGTCGCGCCGCCCGACGGCATCGCTGACGGCGATCCGGTCCGCGTTGCCGGCGCCAAGGGCAAGCCTACCAATGTTTCGGAACGGTCGGACGTGAAGGGGTAGGCGGCGGAGGCCTTGTGCCCCCGACGCGGCGCAGCGCGTGAGCGGTGCGCTGCTGAGCCGGGGCCCATATTGCAACCTGCGGCATGCATGGTCCCGGCTCTGCGGAGCAGCGTATCCGCTGCACCGCGTCCGGGATACGGCTCCTACCTCACCCGCCACTCCGGCACGCCATCATCCGCGGTGACGATATCGCCCGATGATCCGACCGGCGTGCGGTCCATATTCAGGAGATGCTCGAGCGTCCGGCGGTCGTTTGCAAGCACCCGCGCCAGCGTGCGGGCGTTTTCCGCAGTCCTTAGCATCACCACGCCATGTTCGACGTCGCCGTTGCGGCCATAGAGCGCCGTAAAGCTCTCAACGGTGCCTTTGCCGCCGGCCTCGGTGACGAAGTCGGGCACCGCGCCTTTGTTGCGGTCGGCCTCGCTCTGCACGCTGGTATCCTGCGCGAGCGGTTCCGAGGATGCCTGCCGCGACAGCACCAGCGCGTGATGCTTGGTGACGAAGCCGCCCTGGCCGTAGAGCAGGCCGAGTTTGGCGCCGTTGCGGAGTTTCCGCACCATCGCGCAGGCCGCGTGCGTCATATAGGTGTTGAGCGGTGCGCCGAAGAAGGTCAGCCCTCCCGTCACCGTCGGCTGCACGTCGCTGCCGAGGCCCAGCGTGCGCCGCGCCATCTTGGGCACGCAGGGAAAGCAGCTATAGAGCTCGATCGCGTCGAATTTCCTGCCGTCACCGCCGGCGAACTCCATGACCGCCTTGAGCACGGCATTCTGCGGATGGCTCTCGTAAAACTGGTCGCGGAGCAGATAGTCGCGCGGCTCTTCCGCCGAGGCGCCGCCGAGCGGGTAGATCAGGCGATCCTCCGATATCCCTGCGGCACGCGCCTTCGCCAGATTCGTCATCAGGATCGCGCCGCCCATGTTCACGGTCGGGTTGGCCACCATCAGCTTGGTATAGGGCCATGCGATCAGCCGGTTGTCCGGCGTCGGTGTCGTGATCTCATCAGATGTGAAGCGCCGCTTCAGCCAGGCGTTGGGATTTTCCGAGGCGACGGTCGTGTAGGTCGACCAGAGATTGCCGGATTCGGCCATCGCCTCGCGCGGGGTCTGGCCCCAACGGGCCGAGGTCGCGGCTTCGTAAAACGGATAGACCGTCACCGGCCTGAACACGCCGAGCTTGACGGCCAGCGGCTTCTGGAACGCGGCGCCGCGTTTCGGCTCCTCGACGTCATGTGCGAACGGCGTCCATGGCAAATCGATGCCGGCGCGCTCGGCCTTGGTCGCGGTCGACTGCGCCTCGGCGCCGCAGACCGCGGCGACGCTGCATTCGCCGCGCGCGATGCGCTTGGCCGCCTCATGCAGATAGCGGATCGGGCTCTCGCCGCCGACCGGGCCGTAATAAAGATGCGTAGGGTGGATGCCGAGACGCTCAGCCAGTTGCTTTTCGGGATCGCGATAGCGCCAGCTCAGGAAATTGACGATGTCGAGCGAACCGATGTCGCCGAGCAGCTTGCCGCCGGAGTCCTGCTCCGCGCGCTTGAGCGCCAGCTCCAGCAACGTCAGCGGTTCAAGGCCGGCGGCGATCTCCTTCGGGCGATCGACGATTTCACCGACGCCGACAATGATGGGGATACGGTCTTCGGGGACGGGGGAGGGGTTGTTCGACATTTTCTTGTTTTCACTTTTCAGAATCAAAATTAGGCGGGGCGCCTCGCTTCTCGTCATTGCGAGAAGCGAAGCGACGAAGCAATCCATTCTTTCCCTCTGCGGCGGGATGGATTGATTCGCTTCGCTCGCAATGACGGCGGTGAATGCGTGGCGCTACTCCGCCACCAGCGCATTCATGTGCTCGACCGCCTCGACGAACTCTTCCTTGAATTCCTGCACCACGGCGCTCGCGGATTTCACGCTGTCGATCAGGCCGACCCCCTGGCCGACAAAATAGCTGACAAGGTCGCGCGCCTGCGCGTTGCCGGCGGCCGCCGAGCGATCGATCGCGGCGAATGCGTCGCGGCTGATGATGCTTTGCAGCGGCATCGGCAGCGCGCCGGGGCTGTCGGGGCCGCGGTCCCAGGCGTCGGTCCAGACCGAGCGCAGTTGCCGCGCCGGCTTGCCGGTACGGCCTTTGGAGCGGATGGCGTCGCGCGAGGAAGCCGCGATCATCTTTTCCCGGAAGATTTCGGTGGTCTCGGATTCGACCGTGGCCAGCCACACCGAGCCGGTCCAGACGCCGGCGGCGCCCATCGCCATGCATGCCGCCATCTGCCGCCCGTTCATGATGCCGCCGGCGGCCAGCACCGGCACGTCCCGGATCGGCTTGATCGCCTTGATCACTTCGGGCACCAGCACCATGGTCGAGACCTCGCCGCAATGGCCGCCGGCCTCGGTGCCCTGCACCACGAGAATATCGACGCCGGCCGCGACCTGACGCAGCGCATGCTCCTTGGCGCCGACCAGGGCTGCGACCGGCACGTTGTGCTTCTTGCCCATCTCGATCATCGCCTTCGGCGGCACGCCCAGCGCATTGGCGATCAGGCGGATCGGATGCCGGAACGAGGCATCGAGAACTTCCAGCGCCTGCTGCGCGTCGAACGGCTGCGGCTGATTGTCGGCGACATTGGTGGTCGTCAGCTCGACGCCATATTTCTTCAGGAGGTTGCGGGTGAAGGCGCGATGTTCGGGTGAGACCCGCGCTTCGAGGCTCTTCCAGGTGACGTTCTTCTCGCCGGCGGTCGAGATGTTTTCCGGGATCAGCACGTCCAGCCCATACGGCTTGCCGTCGACGTGATCGTCGATCCATTTCAATTCCTGCTCGACGGATTCGGGCGAATGCGAAGTGGCGCCGAGCACGCCGAAACCTCCGGCGCGGCTGACCGCGGCAACCACATCGCGGCAATGGCTGAAAGCCAGCAGCGGAAATTCAATTCCCAGCATGTCGCAGATCGGCGATTTCATGGTGGCGCTCACTCCCTGCGGCAGCTTTTTGGCGCTGCTCGCTTCTGGTTTGAATTTGCGAATTCTTGAGGTGACGCTAGCGCATCGGGGACCGGAAAGCCAAGCCGGTTTCCCGCATCCGGTCTTGCGCGCAGAGGCTATGAGAGGCGATCGCACGCGAGCACATTCCGTCTGGCAAAATATGCAACCCGATGTGCAACCCGGAGCCGCCGTTTTGTCGCTTGCGCTTTTGTGGCGGCGGTAGAATGCTGATCTGCAATATCCAGGAAATCCGAGGGAGCGCGAATAGATGTCCGCCTTGCAATCCATTTCCGGCAAGAGCCACGCCGCCGGCCCGGAAAGCTTTGATGTCGTCGTGGTCGGCGCCGGCTTTGCCGGAATGTACATGCTGCACAGGCTGCGCGGGATCGGGCTGTCGGTGCGGGTCTACGAGCAAGGCGGCGATGTCGGCGGCACCTGGTACTGGAACCGGTATCCCGGGGCGCGCTGCGATGTTGAAAGTATGCAGTACTCCTATTCGTTCTCCGACGAACTGCAGCAGGAGTGGAACTGGAGCGAGCGTTACGCGCCGCAGCCGGAGATTCTGAAATACGCCAACCATGTCGCCGACCGCTTCAACCTGCGGCCGGATATTCAGCTCGATACCCGCGTCGATCGGGCTAGCTTCGATGAAAGCGCCAATACGTGGTCGGTGACCACGTCCGACGGCAAGACCGTGGCCGCGAAATATGTCGTTCTCGCCACCGGCTGCCTGTCGAACGCGCGGACGCCGGATATCAAGGGCCTCGCGGACTTCAAGGGCAAGGTCTATCACACCGGTCACTGGCCACATGAGCCGGTGGATTTCTCGGGCTTGCGCGTCGGCGTAATCGGCACCGGGTCGTCGGCGATCCAGTCGGTGCCTGTCATCGCCGAGCAGGCCAGCCAGCTCACGGTGTTCCAGCGCACCGCGAATTTTTCCATCCCCGCCCGCAATGCGGCGTTGACGGCCGAGGAGCGGCAAGCCTGGCGGGCGGACTATCCGGAGATCCGGCGCAAGGCGCGCGAGACCCGGAACGGCATCGTGCAGGAAATGCCCGACCGCGGCGCGCTCGACGATGGTGACAACGAGCGCCGCGCCAAATACGAAGCGCGCTGGGCCCGCGGCGGGCTCACCTTCATGGGCGTCTACAACAACCTTGCGCTCGACAAGGCAGCCAACGACACCGCCGCCGATTTTGTCCGCGAAAAGATCGCCGAAATCGTCAAGGATCCGAAAACCGCCAGGCTGCTGCAGCCCAACAACCATCCGATCGGATCGAAGCGCATTTGCATCGATAGCGATTATTTCGCCACCTTCAATCGTCCGAATGTGACGCTGGTCGATATCAAGTCCAATCCGATCGAGGAAATCCTGCCGGACGCGGTGCGCACCGGAGCCGGCGACTACGAGATCGATGCGCTGGTGCTGGCGACCGGCTTTGACGCGATGACGGGCTCGGTAGCCAGGATCGATATCAGCGGTCGCGACGGGCAGACGCTGAACCAGAAATGGGCCGAGGGCCCCAAGACCTATCTCGGCCTGATGAGCGCGGGCTTTCCCAATTTGTTTATCATCACCGGGCCGGGCAGCCCGTCGGTGCTGAGCAACATGATCGTTTCGATCGAACAGCACGTCGACTGGATCACCGACTGCATCGCCTATATGCGCGGACGTGACCTCGACACCATGGAAGCGAACCGGCAAGCCGAGGACGGCTGGGTGGCGCATGTCAACGAGGTCGCCCAAGGCACGCTCTATCCGCAGGCCAATTCCTGGTACATGGGTGCAAACATTCCCGGCAAGCCGAGGATCTTCATGCCCTATATCGGCGGCGTCGGCACCTATCGCCAGATCTGCGACGATGTCGCGGCGAAGGGCTATGAGGGGTTCACGATGGCGAGGGCGGAGCCGGCGCAGAAGATGGCGGCTTCATCCTGAAGCGCGCGCGCCTCGCGCGGACTTGTTGGCTCATGTGGCCGAGCCCGCCAAACAACCACGTCATTCCCCGATGTGCAATTGCACATCTGAGGATGCGCCGCCTGGCGCAGGCCCGGAATCCATACTCATTGCGCATCGCGGAATGACAAGTGGACGCTGCCAGACGGGCAAATCAATGGTTCACCTGTCCAGTCCCTTTTGCAAAAATATTTGCATTCTCTTTTGACCCAAATCACTTCTATATCGTTCGCACCCCGGCCCAACACAGAGGGGCGTTTCGCGATCGTCACGAACGTAGGGCAGGGATGCGATGGACGCGGAAGCACGCAGCGCAAAGATTTTGCGCGGACGAACGGCGCTGACGCGGACGACGAAGTCGTGTGGTCCTGACGCCCCGACGCTGGCGTCAAGTTCTCGAGAAGCAAGCTTCTTGGGGGCGACGGTGGCAAACAAGCCCGGTCACCGAGGAGAGCGCGGAGGAAATCGTTAAAACCATTGCGTGCGGGAATGCCGGGTGATCCCGGTGCGACCGTGGTGACTAACGCGCGTGCTTTCTACACACCACGCGCGGCTGCGGGTGCAACGGGCACCCGGCATTCCCCACGCCCTCTCTTGGGGCGGATGGTTCATGCACAACCCGGGCGCATCGCGCCGCGGGATGGCGAAGGCCTATCTTGTCGTCATTGCGAGCGAAGCGAAGCAATCCATTCGTTCTTCGAGGCTCCATGGATTGCTTCGCGGAGCCTGTCATCGGGCGCGCATTCGCGCGACCCGTTGGCTCGCAATGACGGAAGTTGGCGCGGCTCCTCCCTCAAAACGCCGTATAGCCGCCGTCGATCACAAAGCAATCCGCCGTATGATAGGACGAGGCCTTGCTCATCAGATAGACCGCGATGCCGCCGAAATCCGATGGTTCGCCGAACCGCCGCATCGGGATCCGCGGCATCACATTGGCGACGAATTTCTCGTTGGCCATGATGTTGGCGGTCATGTCGCTCTTGATCCAGCCGGGCAGGATGGCGTTGGCGGTGACGCCCTGGCGCGCGAGTTCGACCGCGAGCGCGCGGACCAGCGCGTTGATGGCGGCCTTGGTGGCGGCGTAATGCTCGTTGCGCGCGGTGCCGAAGATCGACGCCAGGCTCGATGTCGCGACCAGGCGGCCGAAGGCGTCGCCGGCGGTGGCGCGTTCGGTCATGTGGCGCGCGGCCACCTGGAACACATGGAATACGCCGTCGAGATTGGTGGCGAACATGTTGCGCCATTGCTCTTCGGTGCGATCGATGAAGGCGTGCCGCCCGCCGCCGCCGATGCCGGCGTTGGCGAAGCAGCCATCGACGCGGCCGAACCGGTCGAGCGTGGCAGCCATCGCTGCCTTGACCGAGGCCGGATCGGTAACATCGCAAATGCGGGTGTCGACCTTGCCACTGCTGCCGGCCATCGACGCGGCGGCGTTTCTGTTCTTCTCGGCATTGCGGCCCCAGATCGAAACGTCGCACCCGGCCGCCGCCAGCGCCTGCGCGATGCCGAGACCGATTCCGCCATTGCCGCCGGTGATGACGGCCACGCGGCCGGTGAGGTCGAAAATACGTGCAAGCGTTTCCATGAGGCGTTTCCATTTGGTTTGGCGCGCGTTAAGGCTGCGTCCGGGGGCGGGCAGATGTCCTGACACCAACCATGGACAAGCCTGCCGTAAAAATCAAATATGCGGTCGAGATATCAGATCCCGATGCATCCGCGGTGCTGACAACGCGGACGACAACTGACGAGGAAACAGATGCAGTTCAAACACGCTACGCTCGATATCGATGGGCCGGTCGCCGTCCTCAAGCTCGACCATCAGGAGGTGATGAACGCGGTATCGGTCGACATGCTGGGCGGTCTTGGCGAGGCGCTCGACGTTATCGACGAGAAGAAGGCGGAAGTCCGCTGCCTCGTCATCACCGGCGCGGGGCGCGCCTTCTGCACCGGCGCCAACCTGCAGGGCCGCAACAATCAAACGCCGGGCAAGAGCAACGCCGGCGCCGCGCTTGAAACCGCATTCCATCCGTTCCTGCGCCGTCTGCGCAATTTGCATTGCCCGATCGTCACTTCGGTCAACGGACCCGCCGCCGGCGCCGGCATGAGCTTCGCGCTGATGGGCGACATGATCCTGTGCGCGCGCTCGTCCTATTTCCTGCAGGCGTTCCGCCGCATCGGCCTGGTGCCCGACTGCGGATCGACCTGGCTGCTGCCGCGGCTGATCGGCAAGGCGCGCGCGGTCGAGCTGTCCTTGATGGGCGAACGATTGCCGGCGGAGAAGGCGCTGGAATGGGGGCTCGTCAACCGGGTCCATGACGACGCCGCCCTGATGGACGAGACCATGAAGCTCGCGCATGAGCTCGCCAACGGCCCGACGATCGCGCTGTCGCTGATCCGCAAGCTGTATTGGGACAGCCCGGAGAATTCGTTCGAGGACCAGCTCAACCTCGAATTCCAGTCACAGCGGATCGCGGGCACCGCGGAGGATTTCAAGGAAGGCGTCACCGCGTTCCTTGAAAAACGTCCGGCGAAGTTCAAGGGCAAATGATCGAAGCGCTACTGGGGCGCTGCGTCGCGTCGTGGTTTCCGGGCGCGACCGGCGTTGCCGGCGCCGTCAGGCTTTCCGGCGGCGCCAGCCAGGAGACCTGGTCGTTCGATATCGTGCACCCCGACGGGCAACATCGGCGCGATCCTGCGCCGCGCGCCGCCGGGTTACGGCGCGCGCCTCGGACGCGCGGCCGGGCTGAATGTCGAGGCGGCGCTGATGCAGCGTGCCCATGACGCCGGTGTGCCGTCGCCGCAGGTGTTGCACGTGCTTCAACCGCAGGATGAACTCGGCACCGGCTTCATCATGAAGCGGGTCGATGGCGAAACCATTCCGCGGAAGATTCTGCGCGACGAGAAGTTTGCCGAAGCGCGTCCGAAACTCGCGCGCCAGCTCGGCCAGGTTCTGGCCGGGATCCACGGTCTGGCGTTGCCGCAACTGCCGGAACTTCGCCGCATGACGGCGGCTAAGGAGATGCGCCGAGCTCGAGCGGGACTATCGCAGTTTCGATTGGCCGCGGCCGGTGTTCGAACTCGCGCTACGCTGGCTGCGCGACCGCGATCCCGGTCCGTCCCACGAGGTCACGCTGGTGCATGGCGATTTCCGTCACGGCAATCTCATCATCGGTCCCGAAGGCGTTCGCGCCGTGCTGGACTGGGAGCTCGCGCATCTCGGCGACCCGATGGAGGATCTTGGGATGGATCTGCGTCAATTCGTGGCGCTTCGGCGAGATCGACAAGCCGGTCGGCGGCTTCGGCACGCGCGAGGAATTGTTCGCCGGTTACGAAGCGGCTGGCCGCCGCGTCGATCCGCACCGGGTGATGTTCTGGGAGGTGATGGGCACGCTGCGCTGGGGCTTGATGTGCTGCGGCATGATGCAGCGCTTTCGCCGCAACCCCGAGCACTCGCATCGAGCGCGCGATGATCGGCCGCCGCTCGTCGGAAACTGAAATCGATCTGCTTACGGCTATTGGCGCCACGGGCATGATCGCCTTCACAAGATGAGAACATAACATGCAGGACGAACCGACACCGCAAGAACTCATCAAGGCGGTCGCAGATTTCCTGCGCAACGATATCGCGCCGCAGATCAGCGGTCATCAGGCCTTCAAGCTCCGGGTCGCGATCAATGCGCTCGACCTGGTGACGCGTCAGATCGCGCTGGAGCAGGGCAGCGACGCCGCGGAAGTCGCCCGGCTGTCGCGCTTGCTGGGAATGCAGGGCTCGCTCGCCGAGCTCAATCGGGCGCTCGCCGATCGCATCGCAAAAGGTGAAGTCGACCTGCAGACGCCCAGGTTTGCCGATCATCTGTGGCAGACCACGATGGACAAGCTCGCGGTCGATCAGCCGAACTATGCGTCCTACCGGAGGGAGCTTGGTGAGAAGGGTAGCTAACTCGTCATTGCGAGCCACCGGGTCGCGCGAATGCGCGCCCGATGACGTGCTCCGACGAAGCAATCCATTCGCGCCACTAGCATGGATCGCTTCGTCGCCGATGCTCCCTTGCGCAAACGCTTTGCGTATGTCGCAGGCAATGACGGGGAGTGGGCCCGGCCCTTTACTTCCCGACCCATTTCGGCGGGCGCTTTTCCGAAAACGCCTTCGGCCCCTCGATATAATCCTGCGATGCGGCCATCGCCTTCACGGCGGGATAGTCGCGCTGGTCGGCGATCGCCTGCTCCAGCGAGACCGCAAGGCCCTTCTGGATGGTCTGCTTGGAGGCCCGGATCGACATCGGGCTGTTCTTGCAGATCGTCTCGGCCCAGCGCTCCGCGGCCGCCAGCGCCTCGCCGGCCGGGACCACCTCGTTGACGAAGCCGAGTTCGTGACCCTCGCGGGCAGTGACATGGCGCGCGGTGAGGATCATGCCCATGGCGCGCTTGAGGCCGATCTGGCGCGGCAGCCGGTGCAAGCCACCGGCCAGTGCGGCGAGGCCGACGCGCGGCTCGGGAAGCGCGAAGGTCGCGTTCTCCGAGGCAATGATGAGGTCGCAGGCCAGCGCGATCTCGAAGCCGCCACCCATGGCGACACCGTTGACCGCGGCGATGATCGGCTTGTCGCAATCGAACCGCGAGGTCAGCCCGGCAAATCCGCCGGTGTCCCAGCCGCGCTTGCCGCCCGCCGCCTGCCATTTCAGGTCGTTGCCGGCGCAGAACGCCTTGTCGCCGGCGCCGGTGACGATCGCGACCCATTGGTCGGGATCGGCGGAGAAGTCGTCGAACACCTTGTTCAGTTCGAAATGCGCATCGGTATGCAGCGCGTTGTAAACCTCGGGCCGCGACAGCGTCACGATCGTGACCGGGCCCTTGCGCGTGACCTTGGAGAATTTCAGGTCCATGTTTGCTCCCGTCGTTTCTTTTGCCGTGGCAAGGAATATGTCGCTTGAATATTAGCTGGCTCTCGCCGCCGGTTGCCATCCAATTACGCTGGCTACCTCCGCGTCACAAGCCGTATTCCTTTGCTTGACTTGATTTGAGGTTCTCATCTTAATCGATCGGGCTCGGGACCACCTCGCGACCTCGCCCCGACAAGACGACAAGCGACAAGAAAAACCACATCTGGGAGAACTGCCTTGGATTTTGCATTGCCGGCCGACCTCGTCGCCTATCTCGCCGAACTCGATCAATTCATCGCACGCGAGATCAAGCCGATCGAAAACGCGGACGACAACATCCGGTTTTTCGATCATCGCCGCGAATGGGCGCGTACCGATTTCGACAATGGCGGACTGCCCCGGCATGAATGGGAAGTGCTGCTGCGCAAGGTGAAAAATCTCGCCGACGGCGCCGGGCATCTCCGCTTCGCCATCCCGAAACGCTATGGCGGCAAGGATGGCTCCAATCTCTGGATGGCGGTGATCCGCGAGCATTTCGCCTCCAAGGGGCTTGGCCTGCACAATGATCTGCAGAACGAACATTCGATCGTCGGCAACCTGCCGCTGGTGACCATGCTCGACCGCTATGGCCGCGACGACCAGAAGGCGATGATCGAAGGCTCGATCACCGGAAAATATCGCATCACCTTCGGCCTTACCGAGCCGGAGCACGGCTCGGATGCGACCCATATGGAAACCCGCGCGGTGC
Organism: uncultured Pseudomonadota bacterium; assembly: GCA_963729395.1. Taxonomy (GTDB): domain Bacteria; phylum Pseudomonadota; class Alphaproteobacteria; order Rhizobiales; family Xanthobacteraceae; genus Bradyrhizobium. The sequence goes on from CAVSOS010000019.1 coordinate 172,913, forward strand.
AGGCGACCCGCGACGGTGTCGCCGGATGGGTGATCAACGGCGAGAAGATGTGGACCACCGGCATGCATGTCGCGACCCATTGCGCGCTGTTTGCGCGCACCTCGGGCAATGACGGTGACGCGCGCGGCATCACCTGCTTTCTGGTGCCGGCGAACGCCAAGGGCGTCAAGGTCGAGGAATATATGTGGACCTTCAACATGCCGACCGATCATCCGCGCGTCAGCTTCACCGACGTGTTCGTGCCTGATGATGCGCTGTTCGGCGAGGTCGGCCGCGGGCTTGTCGCTGGCGCAATGCTTTGTGCACGAGAACCGGATCCGGCAGGCGGCGAGTTCGCTGGGGGCTGCGGTCTACTGCATCAAGGAAAGCGTGAAATACGCGCGCGAGCGCAAGCCGTTCGGCCGCGCGCTGGCCGAGAACCAGGCGATCCAGTGGCCGCTGGTCGAGCTTGCGACACAGGCGGAGATGCTGCGGCTGCTCATCCGCAAGACCGCATGGGAAATGGACAAGCTCACCCAGGCGCAGGTCGAGCACACCATGTCGGACAAGGTCTCGATGTGCAATTACTGGGCAAACCGGCTGTGCTGCGAGGCCGCCGACCGCGCCATGCAGGTGCATGGCGGCATGGGCTACTCGCGTCACAAGCCGTTCGAGCACATCTACCGGCATCACCGCCGCTACCGCATCACCGAAGGCAGCGAGGAAATCCAGAAGCGCAAGGTCGCCGGATTCCTGTTCGGCTATATGGGAGCGGGCAAGCACTGAGGGCGGATGGCGGCACGACGTCGCTGCGACGAACGCGTCGTTCCCCCTAATTCACCTGGCGGTCCTTCCCCGCCCAATAGGGATCGCGCAGATGGCGGCGCAGGATCTTGCCCGAGGCGTTGCGCGGCAGGGCTTCGATGAAGTCGACCGACTTCGGTGTCTTGAACCCCGCGATGCGTTCGCGGGTGAAGCCGATGATGTCCGACGGCGTCGCCTTCTTGCCGGGCTTCATCACCACGATGGCCTTGACCGCCTCGCCCCATTTGTCGTCGGGCACGCCTACCACGGCGACTTCGGCGACATCGGGGTGATCGCAGATCGCGCTTTCGACCTCGGCCGGATAGATGTTTTCGCCACCCGAGATGATCATGTCCTTGATGCGGTCGTGGATATAGAGATAGCCGTCCTCGTCCAGGTAGCCGGCGTCGCCGGTGCGCAGCCAGCCGTCGCTGTCGAGCGTCTTGGCGGTAGCTTCCGGCAAATTCCAGTAGCCGGCCATGTTGGAACCGGAACGCGTCGCGATCTCGCCGACCTCGCCCGGCGGCAATTTGTTGCCGGCGGCATCGAGGATGGCCAATTCGACACCCGGCAAGGCCTTGCCGGCCGAGCGCATCCGGTCCAGTCCCTCGACATGATCTTCCGGCGGCAGCGCCACGATGGTGCCGGTGGTTTCGGTCATGCCGTACATCTGCACGAAGCCGCAGCCGAACACCTCGATGCACTCCTTCAGCAGCGCCGCCGGGATCGGCGAGGCGCCGTAGAGCATGTATTTCAGCCGCGAGAAGTCGACCTGGCGCGCGCGCGGTTGCCGCACCACGAACTGCATCGCGGCCGGCACCATGAACAGCTTGGTGATGCCGGACTGCTCGAAGAAATCCAGCACCTTGGTCGGATCGAACTCGCGCGCGATCACGCCCTTGGCGCCGTGATAGAGCCCCATCACGCCCCAGCCGGACCCGCCGATATGGAAGATCGGCATCGCCACCAGCGAGACGTCCTCGGTCGACCAGCGATTCCACTCGGGCTTTTCGGCCTCATTGCCGGTCTGCACAAGATTGAGGAAGTTGGCGTGCGACAGCATCGCGCCTTTCGGTTTTCCGGTAGTGCCCGAGGTGTAGAGCTGGATCGCGATGTCCTTCGGGCTGATCGGCACTTTCGGATCGTCGCCGCTCTGCGCGTCGCGCCACGCCGTAAAATCGGGCCATTCCGGTGCGCCGCCTTCGGTGGTGATGATGTGGCGAAGATCAGGCAATTGCGGTTTGATGTTGCGGGCCTGGGCGATGAATTCGGGGCCGACGAACAGCACCGGCGCCTTGCAGTCGTCGACGATGAAAGCGACTTCGGGTCCGGCGAGGCGCCAGTTCACCGGCGCCATCACCACATTGGCTTTCATCGCTCCCAGCAGCAGCTCGAAATAGACATCGCTGTTCTTGCCGAGATAGGCGATGCGTTCGCCCGGTTTGACGCCGAGCGCTATCAGCGCCCTGGCGACCCGGTTGGTCCTGGTGTCGAGCTCGGCGAAGGTGGTCTGGCGTCCCTCGAACTCGTACACGACGGCGTTGCCGCGAGTCTTGGCGCGGTCTCGCACCATGTCGGCAAGGTTGGCCAGTTGCGGTGTGGCGGACATGTCTCTCCCGGGGTGTCTTGTTTTCGTTGCGCGGAGTTTGGCGTTATCCGGCAGCAAAAACAATACGTGATCGAGTTACCCCCGTGCCGAGCGGTCCTTCTCATTTTGCGCCTTGATCGAATCGCGCGCCCTGATCCAGTCGTTGTCGCTCCAATCGCGCAGCTCATAAAAGTTGCCGCCCGTAGCCAGCGCCTGCGCGCCGTCCATCGCGATGGTTTCCCCATTGATCCAGTCGCAGCCGCCCGAGATCAAAAACACGGCAAGGTTCTGCAGTTCCTCCATCTTGCCGACACGGCCCATCGGATTTCTTGCAATGGTGCGAGCGCCGGGCTCATCGCCGGGGTTAAGGCGCTTGCTCATCCCCTCGGTCGGAATTTCGCCCGGTGCGATGGTGTTGAGCCGGATGCCGTAGCGTCCCCATTCGGTGGCCAGCGACATCGTCATGGCATGGATAGCGGACTTGCTCATTGCAGAAGGCACCACATAGGGGCTGCCGTTGCGGACCCAGGTCACGGTGATCGACACCACATTGCCGGGATGCCGGCCGGCGATCCAGCGCCGGCCCACTGCATGCGTCACATAGAATGTGCCGTGCATGACGATGTTGGCGATCGCATCGAAGCCGCGCGGCGTCAAGTCCTGGGTACGCGAGACGAAATTGCCGGCGGCGTTATTGATGAGATCGGTGAGCGGGCCTTCGGTGAAAATCGCCTCGATCATCTCGTCGACCGCGAGCGGATTCCTGATATCGACGCCGTGGCTGGCTACCCGGCCGCCATGCAGGTCCATCAGTTCGGTCGCGGTCTCATCGCAAACGCTCTTTCTCCGGCCGCAGATGTGAACTTCGGCGCCGAGGCTGAGGAAGCGTGCGGCCATCGATTTGCCAAGACCGGTTCCGCCGCCGGTGACCAGAATCCGTCTACCGGCAAGAAGCTGTTCGTTAAACATGGAGGTTTCCGCCCTAAAGAAATGTCTGTTAATTGGTTGATTGACTAAAACGGGACAACGCCTTTCTGTAAAGGCAAACGGTCAAGAAGAGCAAGGGAGAACCCATCAATGGAAAAGCGCGTGTCGGTGTCGATTTCGGAGGGCGTCGCGGATGTTCGCCTGGTGCGGGCGGACAAGATGAACGCGCTGGATGCCGCGATGTTCGAAGCGATCGTCGCCGCCAGCGACCGGCTTGCCCACGAAAAAGGCCTGCGGGCGGTAGTATTGTCCGGCGAAGGCCGCTCGTTTTGCGCCGGCCTCGATATGGGGCGTTTTGCCGCGATGAAGGAAAGCGGCGGTAACGGGATAGCGGGAGGCGAAAAACGCGACCTGACCGAGCGCACCCGCGGCCTCGCCAATTTCCCGCAGCAGGCGGTTTGGGGATGGCGGCAGCTTCCGGTGCCCGTGATTGCCGCAATCCAGGGCGTGGCATTCGGCGGCGGCTTTCAACTCGCGCTCGGCGCCGACATGCGCTTCCTGGCGCCCGATGCGCGGATGTCGATCATGGAGATCAAATGGGGACTGGTCCCGGATATGGCGGGGACCCCGATCCTGGCCAGCCTGGTGCGCGACGATATCCTGCGCGAGCTCACCTATACCGGCCGGATATTCTCGGCACAGGAGGCTCTAAGTTACGGCCTCGCGACGCGGATCTGCGACGACCCCCGCGCCGCCGCGCTGGAGGTGGCGCGCGAGATCGCCGGCAAGAGCCCCGAGGCGATCCGCGCCGGCAAGCGCCTGCTGAACAATCTGGCCATCGATCCCGGCCCAGCGCTGCTCGCCGAATCCGTCGAGCAGATGAAACTGATGGGCGGAGCCAATCAGTTCGAGGCGGTGCGCGCCAATATCGACAAGCGCGCGCCGCGCTTCGCCGACGTTTGAATTCACACACCGTCATCACCGGGCTTCTTGTTGTTCAAGTGATCCACGTTTTTGATGCAAGCAAGACGTGGATGGCCGGAACAAGTCCGGCCACGACGGCAGAACCCTTGGTATTTCTCAGACAACGAAGACGGCTATGATCGACACGCAACAACTTTTCCTCGGCATCCTCAGCGGCCAGCGACGGCGCAGCCACGCCGAAGTCGCCGACCGTGCCGCGCGCATCGCCGGCGGATTGGCGGGACTGGGCGTCAAGCAAGGCGACAGCGTCTGCATCCTGATGCGCAACGATATCGCCTTCATCGAGGCGGCCTATGCGGCGATGCGGCTTGGGGCCTACGCGGTGCCGGTGAACTGGCACTTCAAGCCGGAGGAAATCAGCTATGTGCTGAAGGATTCCGGAGCGCCGGTCCTGATCGGTCATGCCGACATGCTGCATCAATTGCACGACGCCATTCCGGCGGGAGTCAGCGTCCTCGGCGTGCCGACGCCGCCGGAAATTCTATCGAATTACAAGGTCGATCCCGGCCACCTTGCCACGCCCGGCTTTGCGACCGATCTCGAAGCCTGGCTCGAACAGCAACGGCCCTATGACGGACCGGCGCTGCCGCAGCCGCAGAACATGATCTACACCTCCGGCACCACGGGTCATCCGAAGGGCGTGCGCCGCAACGCGCCGACGCCCGAGCAGAGCGCGTCATCGGAGCGGATGCGCGCGATGATCTATGGTTTGAAGCCGGGCGCCCGCGTGCTGCTGCCGGGGCCGCTGTATCATTCCGCGCCGAATTCGTTCGGCCTGCGCGCGGGCCGTCTCGGCGGTGCGCTGGTATTGATGCCGCGATTCGATCCGGAGGAATTTCTGCGGCTGATTCGAGGAACAGAAAATCGACACCATCTTCATGGTGCCGACCATGTTCATCCGGCTGATGAAACTGCCGGAACAGGTGCGCCGGAAATACGACATGTCCTCGCTGCGTCATGTCATTCATGCCGCCGCACCCTGTCCCGCCGACGTCAAGCGCGCGATGATCGAATGGTGGGGGCCGGTCATCTATGAATTCTACGGCTGCGACCGAATCCGGCGCGGTGACCTTTGCCAATTCCGAGGACGCGCTGAAGAAACCCGGCACCGTCGGCAAGATTGCGCCGGGCGCGGAGCTGCGTTTCATCGGCGACGACGGAAGGATCTTGCCGCAAGGCAAGATCGGTGAAATCTATTCGCGCATGGCAGGCAATCCGGATTTCACCTATCACAACAAGCCGGAGAAGCGCGCCGAGATCGAGCGCGACGGATTCATTACCTCGGGCGATGTCGGCTATATCGACGCAGGACGGTTACGTCTTCATCTGCGACCGCAAGCGCGACATGGTGATCTCGGGTGGCGTCAACATCTATCCCGCCGAAATCGAAGCCGCGCTGCATGCGGTTCCCGGCGTGCACGATTGTGCGGTGTTCGGCATCCCCGACGACGAATTCGGCGAGGCGCTGATGGCGGTGGTGGAGCCGCAGCCGGGCGCTGACGCTCGACGTCGCCGCGATCCGCGCGCAGCTCAAGACCTCGCTCGCCGACTACAAGGTGCCGAAACACGTCGAAATCCATGCCAGCCTGCCGCGCGAGGATTCCGGCAAGATCTTCAAGCGCCGCCTGCGCGATCCCTACTGGGAGAGGGCGGGGCGAAGGATTTAAGGGCGCAATCGCCTTTTTCTTGGTCTTGCGCCGGGCTTGAAAAATTGCGACTGGAGGATGCCGGACAGTTTCTGGAGCCACCAACCATGTCCTCCCAGATCATGCCGTCTGACGCTGATCTGGGCTCTAATCGCGCCGCCGAAGCTTTGGCTCTGGAAGAGGATGCCCGGCTTCGGACGGATATCCGGCTGCTCGGACGCATCCTCGGCGACACCGTACGCGATCAGGAAGGCGCTGACGTATTCGATCTGGTCGAGCGCATCCGGCAGACCTCGATCCGGTTCCACAGGGACGACGACAGGCCGGCGCGGCGAGAACTCGAAGTCATTCTCGACAGCATGTCGATCAGCGAGACCGTGCGGATCGTGCGGGCCTTCAGTTATTTCTCGCACCTTGCCAACATCGCCGAAGATCAGAACAACATCCGGCAGATGCGCGCGCGCAGCAGCGCCGGCGGAACGCCCCGGCCAGGCACGCTGGCCGAGACCCTTTCGCACGCGCGGGCGGCCGGTTTCAGCGCCGCCGATCTGCGCCGTTTCTTCGCAGGCGCGCTGGTCAGTCCGGTCTTGACCGCCCATCCCACCGAAGTTCGGCGCAAGAGCACCATGGATCGCGAGATGGAGATATCGGCGCTGCTGGACCGGCGCGAACGCGTTCAGCTTACCCCGGAGGAAATCGAGGCGAGCGACGAGCAGTTGCGCCGCGCGGTAGTGACGCTGTGGCAGACCAATATTCTGCGCCGTACCAAGCTCACCGTGCTCGACGAGGTCGCCAACGGTCTTTCGTTTTACGACTACACCTTCCTGCACGAGGTGCCGCGGCTGCATTGCGCGCTGGAGGACCGGTTGAACGAGGGCGATGACGGGACGCGCGGAGAGCTGGCGTCGTTCCTGCGGATGGGAAGCTGGATCGGCGGCGATCGCGACGGCAACCCGTTCGTGACCGCCGAGGTGATGCGCGGCACGCTGAAGATGCAGAGCAGCCGCGTGTTGCGGTTTTATCTGGAAGAGCTGCATGCGCTGGGCGCCGAATTGTCGCTCGCCGCGCACCTTGCGGATGTTTCCGAGGAATTGCGGGTGCTCGCCGAGCGCTCGCCCGACACCTCGCCGCACCGAAGCGGAGAGCCCTACCGGCTGGCGGTGTCCGGCATCTACGCCCGGCTGACGGCGACCGCGCTGAAGCTCGACGTCGAAACCATGCGGCAGCCGGTCGGCGAGGCCGCGGCCTATGCCAATGCCGCGGAGTTCAAGGCCGACCTTGATATTCTCGACCGCTCGCTGATCGCGAATAATTCGCGCGTGATCGCGCGCGGCCGGCTGCGGCTGCTGCGCCGGGCGGCGGACTGTTTCGGCTTCCATCTCGCAAGTCTCGACATGCGGCAGAACTCCGCCGTGCACGAGCGTACCATCGCCGAATTGCTTGATACGGCCATGCCCGGCACGTCTTACCTGGCACTGAACGAAGACGCGCGGATTGCGCAGCTTGCGAGCGAATTGCGCAGTGCGCGGCCGCTGACGTCAGCCTTTGTCAAATACAGCGACGAGACGTTGGGCGAACTCGCCGTGTTCCATGAGGCCGCCAACTCGCACGCCATGTTCGGCGCCGACGTGATCCCCCAATGCATCATTTCCATGAGCCAGGGCGTCTCCGATTTGCTGGAAGTGGCGTTGCTGCTGAAGGAGGTGGGTCTGGTCGACCCCTCAGGCCGCAGCGCGATCAACATCGTGCCGCTGTTTGAGACCATCGAGGATCTGCAAGCCTGCGCCGCGATCATGGACCGCCTGCTTTCGCTGCCGGAATACCGTCGCTTCGTGGATAGCCGCGGCGGGGTGCAGGAGGTGATGCTCGGCTATTCCGACAGCAACAAGGATGGCGGCTTCGTCACCTCGGGCTGGGAACTCTACAAGGCCGAGATCGGTCTGATCGGCGTGTTCGAGCGCCATGGTGTACGGCTACGGCTGTTCCACGGCCGCGGTGGTTCGGTCGGCCGCGGCGGCGGACCGAGCTATGACGCCATCATTGCGCAGCCGGGCGGCGCGGTGGATGGCCAGATCAGGATCACCGAGCAGGGCGAGATCATTTCCAGCAAGTATTCCAATGCGGAAGTCGGCCGCAACAACCTGGAAATTCTCGCCGCGGCGACCCTCGAAGCGAGCCTGCTGCAGCCGCGGCAGAGCGCACCGCGCAGCGAATATCTTGAGGCGATGGAGCAATTGTCGGCGCTGGCCTTTGCGGCCTATCGCGGGCTGGTCTACGAGACCGACGGCTTTGTCGATTATTTCTGGGCTTCGACCGTGATCACGGAAATCTCGACGCTCAATATTGGCAGCCGGCCGGCGTCGCGCAAGAAAACCCGTGCCATCGAGGACCTGCGCGCAATCCCCTGGGTGTTCAGCTGGGCGCAATGCCGGCTGATGCTGCCGGGATGGTATGGCTTCGGCAGCGCGGTCGAGACCTGGATATCGCAGCATCCCGACCAGGGCATGCCCTTCCTGAAGGAGCTCTATCGCGAGTGGCCGTTTTTCCGCACGCTGTTGTCCAACATGGATATGGTGCTGGCGAAAAGCTCGATCGCGATTGCCTCGCGCTATGCGGAACTGGTACCGGATGCGGCGCTGCGCGAAAAAATCTTCGGGCGGATCCGGCGCGAATGGCATGCGTCGATCGAAACGCTGCTGGATATCATGGGGCAGGATCGGCTGTTACAGAGCAACCCGCTGCTGGAACGCTCGATCCGCAACCGCTTTCCCTATCTCGATCCGCTTAATCACGTCCAGGTCGAACTCCTGAAGGAATATCGCGCGCAAAACCCGGACGAGCAGGTGCTGCGCGGCATCCAGATCACCATCAACGGCATTTCGGCGGGGTTGAGGAACAGCGGTTAGCTCTGGTCGTCCCGGCGAAGGAGCCTGTGAACCTATCTGAAGGCGGGCGCCTGCGGGCGGCGGGTAATGTTGGGGAGGCAATCCGGTTTCACGCTGCGGAAGCAGGCATTGCCCTCAAGCGCAGGGCAATGGTGAGGTTGTGGGCGAGCGCGTGCCACAGCCCGATCGCTTGCACCTTGGCAAGTCCTCGCACCAGAAGCGTGCCGAAGCCCCGGTTCTTGAGGTTTGCGTTGACCCGTTCGATCCGTCCCCTCTTTTTCATGATCGCCTCTGCCTCGTTCGTGGTCATCCGCTGCCGCCAGTCCTTGATCGTCTGCGGCTCTTTTTCTCGCTGCTTTTGCCGCGCCAGCAGCGTCTTTGGCTTGACGTCGGTGCGATCCCTGGGTGGATGAATGTAGACGCCGACGGGCGTTTCAGGCCGGTTGCTGAGGGTTGCAATATCATCGATCTGCGCGAAGCCGGTGTCCGCCAGCACGCGTTTGATCGGCCGCCCGAGCCGTTGCTCGCTCGCCTCGAACATGGGCCGCACCAGACCGCTGTCGTTGCGCCGGTCCGTCGCCATGATCGCGGTGACGAAGCCATGATCCGTCGTTGCTGCAATCTGCACATTGTAGCTCGCCCGCACCGCTCCGTCCGCGCACCGCATGCGCCGCGCCTGCGGATCGGTGAGCGACGCCCGTGCCTCTTTTTGCTTGGCTACCTCTTTCGGGCTCTGCTTGGCGCGTTTGGCTTTCTCCGCTTCGATCTCGGCCAGTTTGGCACGTGCCTTTTCGATCCGCTCCTGCGTCTCGCGCAGGCCTCGTGCCCGCGCCGCTTGGGTGCGCTTGGAACTCGCCGCCGGGTCCGCATCGACCTCGGCTTTCAAGGCGACGACACGGGCCTTCGCGGCCGCCTCCGCCTCGTCCAGACGCAGCGCGCGCTTGTACGAACTCTTGCCCGCAGAAGCTTTGATTTTGGTGCCGTCGACAACGATCTCGTCGGCGTCAAACAGTCTCTCCGCCATGAACACTGCCAGCGTTTCGGTGAGCAGAGCGTCGAGCACATCGGCATGCGCCACCCGGAAGTCCGCAAGCCCGTGGTAGTTGACCGGCACGCCGCACGCGACCCAGCGATAGGCCAGATCCTGGCTGGTCAACCGGTCCAGTTCCCGCGCCGAGCCAACCCCGTCCATCGTCGCCAAAAGCCACAACGCAAACAGCACACGCGGGTCGGCGGCAGGCCGACCCGCCGTCCCCTCACGCGCTTCGACCTTGTCGTAAAGCACCGTCAAATCGAGCGTCTCGACGAACCCCACCACCAATCGCGCACGATGGTCCGGTGCCAACCAGCCATCCGGATTGATCAGGTCCCACGACAGTTGGGCCCGGTTCGCAACCACAACCCGAGCCTTGCCTCGTCCCGCCATGTTTCTGATCCATCAAAACTGTCGCTGCCCACACCTCCAGTGAATCACAGTTCGTCGGAAATTGAGACGATTTCTTCACAGGCTCGAACGCCGGGACCCATAACCCCTGCCGCCAGAGTTAAGGTAAGTGATTTGATTTAGCCACTCGCAAAAACGAGACGACACGGAGTATGGGTCCCGGCGTTCGCCGGGACGACGCGGAGACGCTATTTCCGCCTCAGATCGCATCCCAGTTGAAAATATCCGCGGAGCGGTCGAGCTTGTAGAACGACGATTTCAGCGCCGGCATGCCATGCTCGGCGATGGTCTGCGGCGTCCAGCCTTCGGCGCGATGGATCGAGCGCAGCGGGCGCGACTGGCTCATCAGGAAGATCTCGTTCATCCGCACCGCAAAGATCTGCCCGGTGACGTCCTTGGCGGCGTCGCTGAGCAGGAAAGCGCACAGCGGCGCGATCTTTTCCGGGCCCATCTGCTGGATCTTGGCGACCCGCGCCTTCTCCGCTTCGGTCTCGGTCGGAATGGTTCCGATCAGCCGGCTCCACGCGAACGGCGAGACGCAATTGGAGCGGACGTGAAAACGATCCATGTCGAGCGCGATCGATTTCGACAGCCCGACGATGCCGAGCTTGGCCGCGGCGTAATTGGCCTGGCCGAAATTGCCGATCAGGCCTGAAGTCGAGGTGAAGTGCACGAACGCGCCGCTTTCCTGTTCGCGGAACAGCCGTGCGGCCGCGTGCGAAACATAGAACGAGCCCATCAGATGAACCTTGATGACCGCCTCGAAGGCGTCGATGCTCATGCGATGGAAGATCGCGTCGCGCAGGATGCCGGCGTTGTTGACCACGCCATCGAGCTTGCCGAAGCTGTCGATCGCGGTCTTGACGATCTTGCTGGCGGGAATCGCTTCGGCGACGGTTTCGAAATTCGCGACCGCGGTGCCGCCGCGCTTCTTGATCTCATCGACCACTTCTTCCGCAGGCGCCGCACTCGATCCCGAACCGTCCGCGGCACCGCCGGGATCGTTGACCACTACCTTGGCGCCCTCGGCCGCGCAGAGCAGCGCGATTTCCTTGCCGATGCCGCGCCCGGCGCCGGTGACGATGATGACTTTGTCCTGGAGTGATTTGGTGCTGGCCATGATTGTCTCCCATTGTTCCTGTCGGTATTTCGGCATCGCTGCAGCGGAATTGCGCTACGCGCCGACCTCTCCCGATGGGAGAGGTGGACGCCGAGTTCGCCGCGGCTATGCTTTTCACTTCTCGTTCGTAAAAATAATCGTGCCCGAGGCTGCGAACATGCCGCCGACACCGTGGCAGACCGAAATCTTCGCGCCCTTGACTTGCGCCGGCGCAATGCCGCGCATCTGCCGCACGCTCTCCTGCAGCGCGTACATGCCGTACATGCCGGAGTGCATGTAGCTCAGACCCCCGCCATTGGTGTTGAGCGGCAGCTTGCCGCCGGGGCGGGTATTGCCGTCGGCAATGAATTTGCCGACCTCTTCATGTGGCATGAAGCCGAGATCGCCGAGGCCATACAGCGGCAGATGCGCGAACGCGTCGTAGATCATCAGGTGATCGACATCCTTGTGGGTAATGCCGGCTTCCTTGAAGGCGAGGGGGCCTGCGACCTTGAAGGCGCGCGAGGAATCGAAGGTCTGCATCTGGCTGACCATCGGCGTTTCCACGCTTTCGCCGGTGCCCAGAACGTAGACCGGCTTGTTCGGGAAATCCTTGGCGCGGTCGGCCGAGGTCAGGATCAGCGCGCCGCCGCCGTCGGTGACCAGGCAGCATTGCAGGATGCGGAACGGATAGGCGATCATCCGGGAATTCAGCACATCCTCGACCGTGATCGGCGCTTTCATGGTGGCGCGGGGATTCTTCGCGGCCCATTCGCGTTGCACCACCGCGACCATGGCGATCTGCTCATGGGTAATGCCGTGGGTCTTCATGTACCGCAACACCGGAATCGGAAACATACTGGGCGGGCCGTAGACGCCAAACGGCGATTCGAACTGACCGTTGAGGCTGTCCGGCGGTGTCGAGCGGGGTAGTTTCCCGATCATCGACTTGCCGCTCTCGGCATGGGTGATCAGGACGGTCTTGCACAGTCCGGCCTCGATGGCCGCCGCGGCGTGGCGGACATGCAACATGAACGAGCAGCCGCCGACCGACGTGCCGTCGACCCAGGTCGGCGTGATGCCGAGGTAATGCGCGATCTGCTGCGGCGTCTCCACCGCGGTGGCGATGCCATCGATGTCGGACAGTTTCAATCCGGCATCGGCGATGGCGTTCAGTGCTGCGTCGGCATGCAGCTGAATCTGCGACACGTTCGGGATAACGCCGAGTTCGGTGGTTTCGGCAGCGCCAACGACGGCGACCTGATTTCTGCGCATGGTGCTTAGCCCTTCGCCGGACGGAACTGGGGAAGGGTGATCTTGTCGTCGAGCTTTTCGAATGTGACTTCCAGCTTCATGTCGAGTTCGAGCGCCTCCGGCGTTTGCGGACAATCCACGATGTTGCTCATCATGCGCGGACCTTCGTCGAGCTCGACGACGGCGATGGCATAAGGCGGCGTGAAGCCCGGTGCGGCGGGCCGATGGTTGATAACGTAGCTGTAGAGCTTGGCCTTGCCGCTGGCCTTGAAGACGCTGACCTTGCGCGAGGCGCAGGCCGGACAGAACGGACGCGGCGGGAAATAGACGTTGGCGCAAGCGTCGCAGCGCTGCAGGCGAAGTTCGCCGGTCTGTGTACCGTCCCAGAAATGCTGGGTCTCGGGCGTCGGTTTCGGTCGCGCGCGCATAGCATCGGCCATATCGCTGATTCCTCCCTGCGGCGGGCACGTGGTCGCCCGCTGGCTCTGATCTTGATGCGACATTGTACTGCCCGGCGTCAACGGTCTAGCCGACCTCGCGCATGCCGCGTATTCCGGCACGCGCACATATTCCGGCACGCGCACAATGGATCAGCCCGGAGCGCTTGTGTCCCTGCGACGCCCCGCGCTATTGTCCGCCGGAATGAAGAAAATCAGGAGGATTTCATGCTGAGGATGACGGGCGCGGCGCTGCTGGCGGCTTTGACACTTGCCGCGCCGGCGACGGCGGCCGACGCACCTGCAGAAATCAAGATCGGCACCCTCTACGCGTCATCCGGCCGCTATGCTTCGATTTCGATGCCGGTTTTCAGCGCGCTTAAACTCTGGGCCGACCAGAAAAATGCCGAGGGCGGGGCCTATGTGAAGGCATTCGACAAGAAGATTCCGGTCAAGCTCGTCGCCTACGACGATCAGAGCAACACGGCGACCGCATCGACGCTGTACAATCAACTGGTCACGCAGGACAAGGTCGACCTTCTGGTTGCCGATTCCGGTTCGGTGCTGACCGCGCCGGCAGTGGCGATCGCGCGCGATCACAAGATGTTCCTGTTCGACCAGACCGGAACCGGCGCCAGCTTCTTCTCCAAGGACAATCCCTATATCGCGCTGATGGCCGACCCGGTCTCGACCATCTGGCCGAAGCCGGTCGCCGATTTTCTCACCCAGGATGGCCCAAGCCTCGGGATCAAGAAGGTGGCGCTGCTCTATTCGACCAACGAATTCACGGGAACGCAGGCCAACGCATTCCGCAAATTCGTCAAGGATGCTGGGGCGCCGATCGAGATCGTCTACGATCAGGGTGTTCCCACCGAGACCACCAATTACACCGTCATCATCAACAACATCGCCAACACGCAGCCCGATGCGGTCATTCATTTCGGATACGCGCCCAACGATATCGCGTTCCTGCGCAACGTTCAGGACGTCGGCGTCAACTTCAAAATGCTGTTCGCCATCTATGCCGGCATCGAGACCGAGCTTCTGGAAAAGAACGTCGGCGCCAAGGGCCTTGAGTATGTATTCACCTATGTGCCGCCCTCGGAACTCGACTATCCCGTCAATTTTGGCATGACCATGAACGATTACAAAGCCGCCTGGAACAAGAAATATCCCGACGGCAAGATCGAGTTCGGCTTCAATGCCACCGCCGGATACACCACCGGGCTTATCATCGAGAAGACGCTGTCGGTGGCGACCAGCCTCGATCAGCTCGAGCTGCGCCGGGCGAATTTCAGCCTCTCCGGACAGCTCAAGACGCTCGACGGGACCTACGCGCTCGATGAAACCGGCGGCCAGATCGGCGAATTGACGCCACTCGGGCAGATCACGCTCGACGATCACGGCCATATCAGGTTCGTCTCGGTCTATCCGCACGAAACGGCCACCGGCAAGCCGGTCTACCCGCGTCCATGACGCGGTTGCAGATCGAACGCCGAATGCCGGGAGCGAAGCGCCCATGCAGCTAGTCTATGCGCTCGTCGCCGGCGTTCTGTTCGGTCTGTATTTCAGCCTGGTCGGCATCGGCCTCAATCTGGTGTTCGGCGTCATGCGCATCGTCAATCTCGCGCATGGCGATTTCCTGATGCTCGGCGCGTTCGTGGCGTTCGGGGTCGCGACCCTGGCCGGGATCGATCCGCTGTTCGCGGTGCCGCTGGCGTTCGTGGTCTTCGTGCTGGTCGGGGTGTTGCTCTATTGGGTGTTGGTGCCGCGACTGCAGGGATCGGTCAATCCGGAGATGTTGTCGATCATCCTGTTCTTCGGGTTGTCGCAGGTGATCGAGGCGGTCACGACGATCTTCTTCGGCACCAGCGAACGCTCGATCCAGAGCCGGGCACTCGGCACCGTTTTCTCGACCATCAAGGTCAAGCTGTTCGGCGGCAAACCCGACGCCCCCGGGCCGATCCATATCTTCGGCCAGGGGTTTCCGGCGCCATGGGTGATCGCGGCCGTTACCAGCCTGATCGCCATCGCGCTCGTCTATCTCTATCTGTACCGCACCCGCCTTGGGACTCTGACCCGCGCCGTGATGTCGCGGCGCGACGAGGCCTTTGCGACCGGCATCGATGTCGATCGCGTCTCAGCGGCGGCATTCGGGATCGGATTGGGGCTGGCCGCGGTCGCCGGCGTGTTCGCGCCGTTCATGTTCGGATCGGTGACGCCGGCGTTCGGCGCCGACGCGACCGTCACGTCGTTCGCCATCGTGGTGCTGGGATCGCTCGGCAATCCCTTAGGGACCGCGCTCGGCGGCGTCGTTTACGGCGTCTGCTACATGCTGGTGCAGACCTACCTCAGTTCATGGGCCGACCTGTTGCCCTACGTGCTGCTGATCTTCATCCTGCTGCTGCGTCCGAGCGGTCTGCTCGGAAGGCGGGTGCGCGTTGCCTAGCGCCCTCAGACACACGCTGTTCGTTGTCGTGCCGCTCATCGCCATCTTTGCGGTGCTGCCCGGCGTCTATCAAAATCATCTGCTGCTGTTCAATTTCGTCGTCTTCCTCATCCTCGCCCAGGGCGTGAACATCATCTACGGTTTCACCGGCTATCTGCCGTTCGGCTATGTCGGTTTCTTCGGCGCCGGTGCTTACGGTTTTGCGATCCTGGTGATGCACTATCACGCGCCCGCGCCGCTTGCGGTGATCGCCGCCGGGCTGGTTGGGGTAGCGCTTGGGCTGCTGCTGACGCCGTTGTTGCGGCTTTCCGGGGCCTATTTCGCCATCGCCAACCTCGCCGCATCGCTTGCGGTGCTGCACTTCGTCGCCAATCCGGCGCTCGAGAGCATCACGCGCGGGCCCTACGGCGTCTCGCTTACCGATACCTTCAATCCGACACTGGCCTATACCGCAGCACTCGTCGTGCTGGCGCTGACGCTCGGTGCCGTCGTGTTTCTGAAGAACTCTGGATTCGGTCTGGCATTGCAGGCGGTGCGTGAAGATGCCGTCAGCGCGTCGATGGCGGGCGTCAATGTGGTGCGGATGCGCGTGATCGCGTGGCTGGGCTTCGGCGCTGGTGGCGGGTCTCGCCGGCGGCGTCTATGCCTGGTATGTTTCGGTATTCTATCCCGACAATGTTTTCAGCGGCGATTTCAGCATCTTCGCGATCGTGTTCGCGTTGTTTGGCGGCGTTGCCACCATCTGCGGCCCGATCATCGGCGTCGTCATCCTGTACGGCGTTTACAACCTGATCGGATTCACCACGCCGCAATATTTCCAGTTGATCTACGGGCTCTTGATCATGGGGCTTGTGTTGTTTCTCCCCGCTGGCCTGGCTTCGCTCGCGACACGCAGGGGATGGCATGTCCCCTGACAGCGCAGCCATCGTCAACGTCTCGAAGCTGGTCAAGCGGTTCGGCGGCTTTCATGCGCTCGATGGACTGAGCTTCCATGTCGCGTCGGGCGAAATCCTGGGATTGGTGGGGCCGAACGGCTCCGGCAAGACCACCGCGATCAACGTGATCTCCGGTCTCTATGCCCCGGACGGTGGCGAGGTCGTGATGGATGACATCTCGATCGGCGGGGTCGCGTCGCACAGGCTGGTCCATCGCGGCATCAACCGCACCTTCCAGGTTCCAAAGCCATTTATGTCGCTGACGGTGCGCCAGAATATCGAGGTCGCATTGGCCTATGGCCGCGCTGCGGTGGCTCCGCCGGCATTGGCAGCGCTGCTCGACGAATATCGCCTTGCCGATGTCGCTGACCGGCCGGCGGCCGATCTGAACAATGCGCAGCAAAAAATGCTTGACCTGGTTCGCGCGCTGGCCACGCGCCCGCGGCTGCTACTGCTCGATGAACTTGCCGCCGGGCTCAACCCGGCGGAGCTCGACTGGATCGCCGAACGGATCAAGGCGCTGGCGCAAACCGGGATGGCCATCATCGTCGTCGAGCATCTGATGGGTTTCATCGAGCACATCACCGATCGCGTCATTGTCATGAATGCCGGCAAGGAGATATTCGAAGGCAAGCTCGCGGTCGCGGTCAAGGTGCCGCAGGTCATCGAAGTGTTCCTTGGGGGCGAGCATGCCGCCTGAAGCCGCATCGCTGCTGGAGGCTGCCGGCATCGACGCCGGCTACGGCACCATGCAGGTGCTCTGGGGCGTCGACCTCGACGTGCGCGCCGGCGAAACCGTGCTGTTGCTCGGCGCCAATGGCGCGGGCAAGACGACTTTCCTCAAATCGCTGGTCGGACTGATCGACGTGCGGCACGGCAGCATCAGGCTCGGCGGCGAGGACGTGACGCGGATGCGTTCCAGCGACCGGATGCGGCTCGGCATGACCTACATGTCGGAACTTGCGGTATTTCCCGATCTGTCGATCGAGGAAAACATCCGCGTCGGCGCCCAGGCGCTGGGGCACGCCGATCCCGCCGCCCGGGTCGAGGAAATGTATGGCGTGTTTCCGGTGTTGCGCGACAAGCGCCGCGCGCCGGCGTCCAGCCTCTCCGGCGGCCAGCGCAAGATGCTTGGCATCGCCAAAGCGCTGGCCGCGGAGCCGAAGCTGCTGGTGATGGATGAGCCCTCGGCCGGACTGTCGCCGCTTTTCGTCAAGGAAGTCATCCGTATCCTCAGCGATTTGCGCCAGCGCGGTCTGGCGCTGTTGATCGCCGAGCAGAATATCGGCTTCCTCGAAGTGGCGACGCGGGTGTTTGTGCTGGAAGGCGGGCGTATCCGCTTTTCCGGCACGGTTGCGGAGATGACCGATAACGAAGCGCTGCGACGCGCCTATTTCGGGCTGAAGTAATTCAGGATCAACAAAAGCAAAGAGGCGATCAAGCCATGCCGAACACGCCGACACTAGCCGTACTGGCCGAGGATCTCGACAGCGGTCGCTCCAGCGCCCGCCGGCTCGTCGATCAATGCCTGGCCCGGATCGCCGACACATCGGGCGAAGGTTCGCGGACCTTCATTCATGTCGACGCGGAAGCCGCGATCGAAGCGGCGGAAGCGATGGACCGGCTGCGCGAGGTCAAGGCAGCCCCTTCGGCCTATGCCGGCATTCCGGTTTCGATCAAGGATCTGTTCGACATCAAGGGGCAGGTGACCCGCGCCGGCTCGCGCGCGCTCGACGATTTGCCGGCGGCGGAAGCCGATGCACCCGTGGTGGCGCGGCTGCGCCGTGCCGGCTTCATCGTGATCGGCCGCACCAACATGACCGAATTCGCCTATTCCGGGATTGGCATCAACCCGCATTACGGCACGCCGAAGGGGGCCTGGCAGCGCAGCGTCGGTCATGTGCCCGGCGGATCGTCGTCGGGGGCGGCGGTATCGGTCGTCGACGGCATGGCGCATGGCGCGCTCGGCACCGATACCGGCGGATCGTGCCGGATTCCGGCGGCGTATAACGGCATCGTCGGCTTCAAGCCGACCCAGCGGCGCGTGCCGCTCGACGGCGGCGTGCCGCTGTCGTTCTCGCTCGACAGCTTTGGCCCGCTCGCGCGAACGGTGGGCTGCTGCGCGGTGCTCGACGCTGTGCTCGCCGATGAGCCGGTCATCCCGTTGCAGCCGCGCCCGATCAGGGGACTGCGTCTGGCGGTGCCGACCACCATCGTGCTCGACGAACTGGAAGACGCGGTGGCGCGAACCTTCGAGCGCACGCTGGAAACGCTTTCGCGCCAGGGTGCGCTGATCGAGCGGATTGAGGTGCCGGAATTCCTTGACGTGGCGCAGATGAACGCCAAGGGCGGGTTCGCCGCGGCGGAAAGCTATGCCTGGCATCGCTATTTGATCGCCAGCAAGGGCGACATCTATGATCCGCGCGTCGCTGGCCGGATCATGCGGGGCGAAAGCCAGAGTGCGGCTGATTATGTCGACTTGCTCGGCGCGCGGCGGTCGCTGATCGCGCGCATTGCGGTTCGGCTCGCGCCCTACGATGCGATGATCTTGCCGACCACCGCCAACACCCACCGCGCATTGCCGATCTCGCCGACGACGACAAGACTTTCACCAGCGAAAACCTGCTGGCGCTGCGCAATTGCAGCCTGATCAATGTCATCGACGGCTGCGCCATTTCGCTGCCGGCGCATCGCGAAGGCGAGGTGCCGGTCGGGTTGATGCTGGCGGCTACCGGCGGGGCAGACCGCCGCATCTTCGAACTGGCGGCTGGAATGGAAGGGGTCATCCGTGTTTGATCTGGCTTTCACCATCGACGCCCAGGGCACGACGACGCCGTTGACGCTGGCGATCGATCACGCCGTGATCGCCGGCTGGACCGGACGCGATCCGGTGGCGCGCGACAAGCATATCGCCGAACTCGAGGCGATCGGGATTGCGCGCCCGGCCACCACGCCGATCTACTAACGCGTCGCGGCGCGGCGGATCACCACCGCTGACAGCATCGAAGTCAGCGGCAATGATTCCAGCGGCGAGGTCGAGTTCGTCCTGATCGGCTGGCAGGGCCGCATCTTTGTCGGCCTCGGCTCCGATCACACCGATCGAAAGGTGGAGGCTTACAGCGTCACGGTGTCGAAACAGATGTGCGACAAGGTGATGGCGCCCGTGCTGTGGGAGCTGGAGGAGGTCGCCGGCCACTGGGACCAGATGATCCTGCGCTCGCATGCCTGGATCGATGGCGCGCGGGTGCTGTATCAGGAAGGGAAGCTCGACGGCATGCTTTCGGTCGCCGACCTCATTTCGCGCGGTTTCGGCGGCAAGGGATTGCCCGATGGCTGCGCCATGTTCGGCGGCACCTTCGCGGCGAAAGGCGGCATACGGCCCGCCAGCCGATTCGAATATGAACTCGAGGATCCGGTTTTGAAGCGCAGCATCCGTCATGCCTATGACGTGATCGCCCTGCCGGTGCTGGGGTAGCTCTTGGGCGAGAATGTGACGCTGCAGCAACATCAGTCTTCCCTCTCCTCGCAAGCGGGGGAGGGTTGGGGTGCCGCGCTCTGACCAGCGCGCCGCCCCGCAAGCGGGAGAGGTTAAGGTTCCCGGAAATCGGGTGGCATGGACGGCCTCGATTTGCGAAACTGCCCGCCATGAAATCAAACGTCAAACACATCACCGATCCCGTCCCTGCGTCCGACATTGCCTCGCGCGTCGATGCGATCGATTGGGCGCAGGCGAGCCACGATCTCGATGCCCAGGGCTGCGCGGTCTTCAAGGGATTGCTCTCGGCGAAAGAGTGCCGCGCGCTAGCGGAAACCTATCCGGACGACAGCCGTTTCCGCAACCGGGTGGTGATGGGACGCCACGGCTTTGGCCGCGGCGAGTACAAGTATTTTTCCTATCCGCTTCCCGATCTGATCGCGCAGTTGCGGCCGGCGCTTTATGCGCGGCTCTTTGGCATCGCCAATCGCTGGAACGAATCCATGGGCATCGATATCCGTTATCCGGCACAGCACCAGGCGTTCCTCAAGCGCTGCCATGACGCCAGCCAGACCCGGCCGACGCCCTTGCTGCTGCAATATGGCGCCGGCGACTACAATTGCCTGCATCAGGATCTCTATGGCGAACATGTGTTCCCGCTACAGGTCGCGATCCTGCTGTCGGAACCGGGCCGCGATTTCACCGGTGGCGAATTCGTGCTGACCGAGCAGCGGCCGCGGATGCAGTCGCGCCCCGAAGTAGTGCCGCTGGGGCAGGGCGATGCGGTGGTTTTTGCTGTGCATGTCAGGCCGGTGCAGGGGACGCGCGGCTTCTATCGCGTTAACCTGCGCCACGGCGTTAGCCGGCTGCGTTCCGGCCATCGCCATACCGTTGGCGTGATCTTCCACGATGCGAAATGAGCGCAAGCACTTTGACGGCGGATTTATTTGAAAGCATTCCCGATCTGCGGCCTGCGCAGGAAGCGATGGCGGAGGGCGCCGCGCTGCTGCGAGGATTCGCATCCCCAGTCGAAGCCGATCTGATAGCAGCGTTGCGTGCCACTGTGGAGCAGGCGCCGTTTCGTCATATGATGACGCCGGGCGGGCATCAGATGTCGGTAGCAATGACAAATTGCGGCAGCTGTGGCTGGGTCACCGACCGCACCGGCTATCGCTACGATACCCACGATCCCGAAGCCGGAAGGCCGTGGCCGGCGATGCCGACGGCATTTCGCGAGCTTGCCCGGCAGGCGGCGTCGCGTGCCGGTTTCGCCGGGTTCGCACCGGATGCGTGCCTGATCAACCGGTACCAGCCCGGCGCCCGCATGTCCTTGCATCAGGACAAGGACGAGTTGGATCTGGGCGCGCCGATCGTCTCGGTATCGCTGGGTTTGCCGGCGATTTTTCTATTTGGCGGATTGAAGCGTAGCGACAAGCCAAGCCGGTTTCGGCTGCAGCATGGCGACATCGCGGTGTGGGGCGGCCCGGCGCGGTTGGCGTTTCACGGCGTGGCGCCGCTGGCGGACGGCGAGCATGCCTTGTTGGGCCGGCAACGCATCAATCTGACTTTCAGAAAGGCGTCGTGAGCGCCCGCGCCCCGCTTTAACCAACGCGGGCGTCTCTCAAAACATGGGTAACGAAGCGCGCGGCGGGTGCCGCATCGGGCACACCTATCGGCGAGATAATCTTCAATTCCTTTACGAGTTCGATATCCTTCAGCCGCAACGCCACGAGCTGTCCCGCCTTGACTTCGTCAGCCACTGCCGCCGCAATAACGAGTGAGACGCCCCGTCCGGCGCGGACGGCTCGTTTCACCGCTTCCGTGCTTCCGAAGCCTCCGATGGCCGTCAATCCCTCCGACAAATGTCCCAGCTGTTTTCTCAAGAGCGTAATTGTTCCCGTTCCCGCTTCGCCCCCCAACAGCTTTTGGCTCGCGAGTTCGCTTGCTTCGATCGCGCCCCGCCCAGCCCATGGGTGATCGGGAGCCACGATGATGACGAGCGATTTATTTCGCCAAGTATATCCGCAAAAGCCGGGCCGATCATTCCACCACTCCATCAATGCTATGTCGGCGATACCGTTTGCCAGCCGCTCGGCGACGCTGGGGTTGGGACCAATCCACAGTTCGACGGAACACGGATCGGTTGCCTGAAAGGAAGCAAGCATGGACTGCAAAAGATAAGTGCCGACGTTGCTTGATGACGCAACGCGCAAGCGAGATTGCGCGAGCATGGTTCGGCTGCGCTCGGCGGTATCGAGCATCGCGCGGGCAAGCGGCGCGAAGGCTGCACCTTGAGATGTTGGCTCGACAATCCCGCGCCCGCGCACGACCAGGGGCGCCGCCAGGTCTTCCTCCAGTTGCTTGATGTGCTCGATAACGGTTGAGGGCGACAGTTTCAGGTCGCGTGCGGCGGCACGAAATCCGCGCTCGCTGAGAACCGCGAGGAAGGTCTTAGCGTGAACGAGATTGAGCATGAGCGAACTGCTTGCCCGGGTCGTTGACCGCGCCAAACGGAATACGACCGGCCAGAACGTCGAGGATGCTGCGGGCGGCGGAAAGCTCTATCTCGCGCCGAACTTGGGTGACCCCTGATCCGATATGCGGGGTAAAAACCGTTGGCGCCAACGGCGTTGTAAGGCGCGGATCGATGCGGGTCGGCCGATCCTTCAAAGCCCAATCCTCGCACTCAAACACATCCGCCGCATAGCCGGAAAGGTGCCCGCGAGCGATGGCGTCCGCCACGGCGGTCTCGTCAACCAGCGATCCGCGGGCAGGATTCACGAGTCTTGCACCCGGCGTCATAGCTGCGATGGCTTCGGAATTGACAATGTGCCTGGTGCCCGCGGTCAGCGGCAGCGCAAGCACGACGAAGTCGGAACTGGCGATCACATCCCCGAAACTTGCCATCGTAACATACGGCCAGGATCTCGTTAGCGCCTCGGAAGCGGACTGATCACAGGCCAGCAGCCGGCATTGAAACCCGACAAGGCGTTCGGCGATAGCGCGGCCGACGAGTCCAAATCCGACGATGCCCACCGTTGCGCCGGCCAGGCCCGTGCCATAGAGCTGGGCGCGCCAACCGTGAAAGCCATTCTTCTTGATGCCAAGATCGCCTGCGACAATGTTCCGGCCCAATGAGAGGATGAGTCCGATCGCCAACTCCGCGGTTGGCACCGTCAGCAGGTCCGGGACAATGGTCAACCACGCGCCGGCATTTGTAGCGGCCTCAACGTCGATATTGTCACAGCCCTTCAGCGCTGCCCCGATGACGCGAAGCTTGGGGCATGCCGCCAGGAAGGCCGCGTCAATCCTGTCGGTCATGAAGGCAAGCAGTCCAACGGCATCCCGGCATCTCTGTCGCACTTCTTCATAGGGCCATGGCTCAAGCACCTCATTGACCACAACAGCTGCACTTTCCTCGAGGAGGGCTCTGGTTTCGGGGAAAACGGGATTAGTCACAACAACTCTGGGTATTTCGGCCATGGCCTCGCTCTCCCCGCTATTTCAGATAGTTCCGCAGCGCGGCACCAATGCCATCTACGATCGTCACGCAAATGAGAATACAAATCAGGATGGCCGATACTTGTGCGTATTCGAGCACCCGCAATGCCGCGATGAGCTCGAAACCGATGCCGCCGGCGCCGACGGCACCGAGGACCGTCGAGGCGCGAAAATTATATTCCCAGCGGTAGATCGTCGTGTCCGCAAGCTGCGGCATCACCTGTGGCAACACCGCATGCCAGATCACCTGGAACGGTGAAGCGCCTGCGGCTCGCGCGGCCTCGACGGGCCTTGGATCGACGTGCTCGATGCTCTCTGCGAAGAATTTTCCGATCATGCCGACCGAATGCAGGCCGACGGCGAGTACTCCCGGCAGGGCTCCGAAGCCGACCATGGCAACGAAGATAATGCCCATGATCAATTCCGGCACCGATCGCAGCAGATTCAACATCGCTCTCGTTATCCGGTAGGCGATCCGGTTCGGCGTGGTGTTGTGGGCGGCGAGCAGGGCAAGCGGCAACGACAGCGCAACGGCCAGCGCGGTTCCCGCGACCGACATCGCGAGTGTATCAGCCAGCGGCCTCAACCATCTGTCGAAGCGCTTGAAATCGGGCGGAAACATATCAACGGACAGCTGCTTCATCGCTGGCCAGGCATCCACGAACCGCCGCGGATCAAGCAGACCGGTGAGCGACATTGCGGCGATAATCAGAAGGACAACAAGGAGAATGGCGGCACCACGCTTGATCCGGGTGGCGTCTTCCCGGACCAGGATGGCATCGTAGTCTGTGGGAGTAGCGCGGCTCATCCCCCGAGCTTCGCAAGGTCGAGATCGAGGACTTTCGCAGTCTCCCGCAAGATGTCGTAGGCGTGATCGTCGGTCGCCGTGAATGCCTCGGCGCGGAAGGTTTTCAATATCTCTTTATCCTTGAGTTCGAGGAACGCCGTCCTGATCGCGGCCTTGAGCTCGGGCGCGAGATATCCCTGCATGACTATCGGATAGTTCGGGATCGGGTCGCTTTCGGCCAGCACAATCACCTTGGTGCCGTCGATCGAACCCTTGGCGACCAGCGACTTGAATATCTCCTGGCTAAGGCCGCCAGCCTGCACCTGGCCGGATTGAACGGCACGCGCGACAGCATCATGCGCGCCGAGGAGAACGTATTTGTAGTCGGTGTCGCCGAAAAGGCCGTTGCGCGCCAGCAACGCGCGCGGGATCAAATGACTGGAAGTCGAGGCAAAGTCGCCATATCCCATCATCTTGCCCTTGATGTCGGCCAGCGACTTTACCGGTCCATCCGCGCGCGTGATGATGACGCTCTTATACGTCGGCGATCCCTTCGAAACGCCGACGGCGAAGGGCTCGATGCCCGGTGCCTTCGACTTGGCCAATACATAGGAGAGCGGCCCGAAATACGCGACCTCTATTCGGCCGAACCGCATCGCCTCGATCATTGAGGAGTAGTCGGTCGTGACGATGATCTCGATGTCCTTGCCGAGCGCCTGCTCAAGGTATTTTTTCAGCGGTTGTGCGTTTTGGATGATGGTCGAAGCGTTCTCGTCGGGGAGCAGCGCTACGCGTATGGTGGCAGGATTCTGCGCTTGTTGGGCGGTAGCCGGACCGATGGCAAGACCCAGCCCCCCGATGGCGCAGCCGAGCAGAAAGTTTCTACGTTCCATGATCCTGATCCCTTTGATCTGAATACCGACTAAGCCGCTGCCATCTGGGGCGGCACGGTGGTGTAGATTTGGTCCAGAATTGTCTGGCCCAATTGCGATGCGGTGCCTTCAAAAACGATCCGGCCTCCGGCCAGACCGATCACCCGATCGGCGAATCGGCGAGCCAGTTCCACCTGATGGAGACTGACGATCGCGGTAATGCCGTCTTCGCGGCAAATGCGATGAAGGTCCATCAGCACTTTCTCGCCCGACGCCGGATCGAGACTCGCCACCGGCTCGTCGGCGAGGACAATCTGTGGTCGCTGCGCCATCGCCCTGGCGATGCCGATACGCTGCTGCTGCCCCCCGGAAAGTTCGTCCACCCGATCAAGCGCGCGCTCGAGCAGGCCAACGCGTTCGAGCGATTGCAACGCGATTCGCCGATCCATCCGAGGCAACGGAAATATGGACCGCAACGAACCGTGCGCACCGACGCGGCCGAGCAGAACGTTTTGCAGCGCCGAAAGACGCCCGATCAGATGATGTTGCTGGAAGATCATTCCTGTTCGCCGGCGATGTTCCCGCAGCGCGCGGCGACTCCGGAAAATCGAACCCCGGCCTTCGACGACGACATCACCGTGAGTTGGCGTGACCAGCCCGTTCAGGCATCGAAGCAGGGTCGACTTGCCCGCCCCTGAGGGCCCAAGCAGCACGAGGAATTGACCCTTCGGAACCGAGATGCTGGTCGGCATGATAGCCGCAACGCCATTCGGATAGGTCATTGCAACATTCTGCAATCGCAGCATCGGCCGCTTCCTTGGACCTGATCAGGCTGTCGCTCGCTAGCGCTGTGATCGGTTTTTTCGAACGTTTGACGCTATTGTTCGGTAACGCTGATCTACTAATCGCTAATGACACACGGATGACAGCGCCGACGTCAGCGAGAGCAGAATTGGCCAATCTAGAATTCGAAAAGCATTCTGCAGCGGAGTCCGCAGGTCGCATTAGCATGGGATTGCGGGTTGTTCGCGTCGCGGCCGGTAAAGCACTCAGAAACGTGCGAGGGGCCTGATGGGCCTACGGTTTCGCCGGGTGAATAAAAGTCCATGGACTGACTTCTGAATCCTTTGGCACTTCGATCGCGATGACGTAGGGACCGCCGTCCGCCAGCGCTTTTTCCAGCGCCGGACGAAATGTTTCGGGCGATGTGACGCGCGCAGCGCCCACTCCGAACGATTCGGCGAGTTTGACGAAATCCGGGTTGACCAGATCGGACGCCACCACGCGGCCGTCGAACCGCTCGCGTTGATCGCGCCGCACATTGCCATAGGCGTTGTTGTTGAAAATCAATGTGACGACGCCGATGTTGAATTGCACGGCGGTCGCCAGTTCCTGCACGCCGAACATGAAGCCGCCATCGCCGGTGATCGCGACCACCGGCCGGTCGGGATGCGCGACCTTGGCGCCGAGCGCGGTGGGAAAGCCCGCGCCGAGCGTGCCCTGATAGCCCGAGGTCAGAAAGGTCCGCGGCTGGTAGACCGGAAAGCCGTACCAGGAGGCAAAGCCGACCTGCGACAATTCGTCGGTGACGATGGCATCCGGCGGCAGCACCTCGCGCAGAATGTTGAGATAGGCCATCTGCGGCTGGATCGACTGGATCTGCTTCAGCGCCGCCACAGAGGCGTCGCGGATCGCCGCGCGGCGGCCGGAGGTTTTCGTGTAGCCGCGTTTGCGCACCGCCGCGAGCAATTCCCTCGTGCCGGCCTGCGCGTCGGCGACAATGGCGGCGTCGGGCGTGAATCGGCGCATTTCCGATGGATCGATATCGATGCGAACCGATTTCAGCCCTTCGGGGCGAAATGGCCAGCGCGACATGGTCGGCAATTCCAGTCGCGTGCCGATGCCGATCATCAGATCGGTGTGCGGCCACAGCCGATACGCCGCCGCCATCGTCAAACCGAGCTCATGGGCGTTGCTGACGATGCCGCGGCCGCTGCGGAACGCCACCACCGGCGCGTCGATCAGTTCCGCCAGTTCAAGAATTTCATCGCGCGCGCGAATGGCGCCGCTGCCGACGAAGATCATCGGCGTTTTGCTGCCGGCGATCAGCGCGGCGGCGGCCTTGACGCGCCCGCTATCGGGCTGCGGCGCCGGGAACAGATCGAAAGGCCGCGCGGCGGCCACGTCCGCGCGTTGCGTGAACACGTCCCATGGCATTTCAAGCGCCGCCGGGACCGCGCCGGCCCGACAGCATTTCCTGGAACGCGCGCGAAACCAGGGTCGGCGCCGCGTCGGGATATTCGATGCGGTCGGCCCATTTCACGATGCTTCGCAGCGTGGCCAGCTGATCCGGCATCTCATGCAGATGGCCGCGGCCCTTGCCGAGAAATTCCGTCGGCACCTGACCGGTCAGGCAAAGCACCGGCTCGTTCGATCCGAACGCCGTCAGCAATGCAGCCCCGGCGTTGAGCACGCCGGGGCCCGGCACCACGCTGAACACGCCGGGCCTGCCGGTGGATCGCGCGTAGCCATAGGCCATGTAGCCGCAGGCCTGCTCGTGGCGGGCGCCGATCACCTTGAGCTGCGCCTGCTGGAACGCATCGAACAATCCATAAATCTGCGCGCCGGGCAGGCCGAACACGGTGTCGACGCCGTGCGCGACCAAACCGCTGACGATGGCTTCGCCGCCGGAAATTGAAGTCATTGCGTTGTCCAATCGCTCATCGGCAGACTCATTTGGGCGAACTCATTCGCTCTCGTCGATCACGCCGTTGCGCAACAGGCCGATATTGTCGGCCTCGATCTCGACGATATCGCCGGGCTTGAGGTAGCGCGGCGGATCGAACCGCGCGCCGGCCCCGGTCGGCGTTCCCGTGACGATAACGTCGCCGGGAACCAGCGTCGTAAATGTCGAGATATAGTTGATCAGGTAACGAAATCCGAAGATCAACCGGCCGGTGCGATCGTCCTGCCGCGTCTCGCCGTTGACCCGCGTGGTCAGCCGGATATCGGCAATCTGCGCTTCGTCGATATAGGGAACCAGCCACGGGCCGAGGCTGCCGCTGGCATCGAAATTCTTGCCTTGCGTCACATTGAATTTCGCGTGCCGGACCCAGTCGCGGATGGTGCCTTCATTGCACAGCGTGATCGCCGCGATGTGATCCAGCGCCGCGCTCTCCGCGATATGCCGGCCGGCCTTGCCGACGATCAAGACCACTTCGCCCTCGTAATCGAGCTGCGTCGAGGCGCGCGGGCGAACCAGCGGTGTTCCGTGGCCGACGAACGAGCGCGGCGTGCGCATGAACATGCTGGGATATTTCGGCGCGTCCTGGCCATCCCTGTATTCGGCGTTGCGGTCCGCATAGTTGACGCCGATGCAAATGATCTTCTCCGGCGCCGGGATCGGCGGCAGCCAGGTGATCGCGTCGAAGGCATGGTCCGGCGAACGGCGTGCTGCGGCCTCGGCCAGCTTCATCAGGGCGCCCGCGGCGACCGCTTCGCGCAACGTCGGATATTCCTTGCCGAACAGCGCGGAGAGCTCGACGATCCCGCCGTCGGCGACCGCTCCGTATTTTATCGATCCGTCAACGGCGAAAGTGGCAAGGCGGGGAGGGGCCATCAGCTTTCCAATACAGTCAACACATCAGTCCGCAATGGTGACATCGGCGACGAATTGCGGTTCGCGGACCGGCTGTCCCGTAAATGGCGATCCCTGCTCGAACCAGGAACGCGGCGCCGGCGCGCCCCATAGCGTCTGCCGCCGCGGATCGCGCAGCGACCAGCGCATCGGCTCATGGTCGTGGTCCATGGTGAAGTAATCGCTGGTGTAGAGCTCGAGGCGATGGCCGTCGGGATCCCGGACGTAGAGAAAGAATGCGTTGGAAATCCCGTGGCGGCCGGGCCCGCGCTCGATGTTCTTGAGATAGCCGCTGGAGGCCATCACGTCGCACAGATGCAGGATGTTCATCGCGGTCGGCACCCAATAGGCGAAGTGGTGCAGGCGAGGGCCCTTGCCGTTGGTGATGGCAAAATCGTGGACGTTGCCCTTGCGGTGCATCCAGGCGGCCGCGATGCGGCCGTTCGGCCCGTCTTCCTCGGCGTATTCGGTGAGCCGGAAGCCGAGCCGGGCGTAGAAGTCGACGGTGTCCTGCACTTCGGCGGCGAACACGTTGAAGTGGTCGAGCCGTTGCGGGTGACAGCCCTTGTAGAGATCGTAGCGGCGCAGCAGATGCGGGCGCTTCTCCATCGATGCGTAGAGCTCGATTTGAAAACCGCAGGGATCGGTGAACTGCAGGGTGCGGCCCTGAAACGGCTGTTCGGCGAATGCGCAAGTGATGCCGTTCTCCGAGAAGAACGCCGCGGCCTTGTCGAGATCCTGCTCGTTGCCGACCTTGAAGCCCAGGCGGTTGCAGGCCGCCGCCGCCGATTTGCGCAGCACCATCGAATGATGCTGACGCTCCTCGCTGCCGCGCAGATAAACCGCTTTGTCGTCGCGATCCTCGACATGCAGCCCGACGGTGTTTTCGTAAAATTCGCGGCTGGCATTCAGATCCACCACGTCGAGCACGACGTGGCTGCACCGGATGATGTTGAAAGGCGGATCGAAAGTATGCTGCGGCACGGGCATGTATACTGTCCTGATGTCGTCTAGACGGGTTTGCCGAAGATTGATTTTCGTCATTCCGGGATGCGCCTTTTGGCGCAGGCCCGGAATCCATAATCCCTGTCGTGGTTTTGGATTCCGGGCTCGCTCGCCAAGGCTCGCGCCCCGGAATGACGAACTTACGATCTAAATCCCCAGCCGTTGAATCTTGTGCGTCCCCTTGGCGAGGGAGATGTGCTTGGTTTCCATGTAGAAGTCGAACGAATAGTCGCCGCCGTCGCGGCCGATGCCGGACGATTTCATGCCGCCGAACGGGGTGGGCAAGTGGCGGACGTTTTCGGAATTCAGCCAGATCATGCCGGCCTCGAGCGCGTCGGCGACCCGCAGCGCGCGGCCCATCTCCGAAGTCCAGACATAGCCGGTCAATCCGTACTGCACGGAGTTGGCGATCTCGACGGCGTCATTTTCGTCGCCGAACGGAATTACGATCAGGAAGGGACCGAACACTTCCTCCTGCGCGACGCGCATTCCGGCATGGGCGCCGGTGACGAGCGTCGGCTGCACATAATGCCCGCCGCCGGGGCCGTCATGCACCTTGCCGCCGACGGCGATCACCGCGCCGTCTTTCCGCGCGATGTCGAAATAGGAGCAGACTTTTTCCAGATGGCGCTCGTGGATCAGCGGCCCGATTTCGGTCGCGGGATCCAAGGGATGCCCGATCTTCAGCGCCTTCACGCGCGCGGTGAGCTTCTCGACGAATTTCTCGGCGATACTTTGCTGGATCAACAGCCGGCTCGACGAGGTGCAACGTTCGCCGTTCAGCGAATAGATCATGAACACCACCGCATCGAGCGCGCGGTCGAGGTCGGCGTCGTCGAACACGATCACGGGATTCTTGCCGCCGAGTTCGAAATGGACGCGCTTCAAGCTCGGTGCGCCCTGCGCCATGATCGCGGCACCGGTTGAGGTTTCACCGACGAAGGCGATCGCCTTGATCGCGGGGTGCTCGGTCAAAGCCTTGCCGGCTTCCTCGCCGATGCCGTGTACGGTGTTGAGAACGCCGTCGGGCACGCCGGCCTGCTTCACCAGCCGCGACAGCAGGTCGGCGGTAACCGGCGACCACTCCGCCGGCTTGTGGACCACCGTGCAGCCGGCGGCGAGCGCCGGCGCGATCTTCCAGGTCGACAGCATGAATGGCGTGTTCCACGGCGTGATCACGCCGACCGGGCCGATCGGCACGCGGGTCGAAATGTTCCAGTGCTCGTCGCTCGGCAGGTTCAGGCCGTCGCGCGCGTCGGTGCATTTGTCGGCGAAGAAGCGAAAGTTTTCCGCGCCGCGGATCGCAGCCTTGGCCATGAAGCGATGGGCCTGGCCGGTGTCGATGCATTCGAGCGCTGCGATATCGTCGGCGTGGTCCTCGATCGCATCGGCGACGCGATGCAGGAGTTTCTTCCGCATGGTCGCGGGCATATCGCGCCAGGCCTTGAAGGCCTGCCGGGCGATGGTCGCGGCGCGGTCGATGTCTTCGGCGCTGCCGCGCGCGACGGTCGCGAGCACCGCGCCATCGACCGGCGATCTGGTCTCGAAGGTCTGGCCTGATATCGACGGCACGACCTTGCCGTCGATGACGTGCCCGATGCCGTCGGCCTTCAGTTTTGCAAGCAGCGGGGCTGCCCGGTCGCGGTTGGCCTGAAACACTTCCGATGATTTCGGAACGATCTTATCCATGTGCAGCCTCCGTCTTCAGGGCGTCGTGGATATTGTTGCGCTTCCAGCTGGTTTCCTTGTCGTTGATCTGCATGTCGAACGACAAGGCGAATTTGCTGCCGGCGAAAACCGGATCGAGATAGAGGGAGAGCGCCGTGAAGATATGTTCGCCGGCCTTCTTGCGGGTGGCCAGATCGCGGCCTTCGCCCAGGCGCAGCACCATATCGAGAAAGCCGAAATGCGGCTGGCCATCGGCGATGGCGAAGTGCTCGCAGCGGATGGCGCGGACGCGGATGCCGCCGAGCGGGAAAATCCCGGTCTCCACCGCGGCCTTGCGCACGACTTCCACGACCTTGCCCATGTCAACCCGCGCATCGAGGTTGGCTGAATATTCCAGTGTGAAATGCGGCATGCCGGATCGCTCCTGCTATTGTTCGGGGCGCTTCAAGCGAAATAACATCTGACCGTGCCATACGGTCCATAGTCGGCTTGAATCGTGTCGCCTTTGCGGGTCTCGATCGGGCGGATGAACGATCCGGCCAGCACCACCTGGCCCGCTTCGAGCGCAAGCCCGTTCGGCGCGATCTTGTTGGCGAGCCAGGCCACGGCGGTTGCGGGATGATTGAGCACACCGGCGGCGAGCCCGGTTTCTTCCAACTGGCCGTTGCGATAGCACAGCGCCCCGATCCAGCGCAGATCCGCGTCGAGCGGGCGCAGCGGGCGGCCTCCGAGCACAATGCCGGCGTTGGCCGCATTGTCGGCGATGGTATCGAAGATCTTTCGCGTCGATTTGGTTTCCGGGTCGACGCGCTCGATCCTGGTATCGAGAATTTCCAGCGCCGGCACCACGAAATCCGTCGCATTGAGCACGTCGAACAGGGTGCAGCCGGGTCCGGCCAGCCGCTGCTTCATGACGAAGGCAAGCTCAGCCTCCACCCGCGTGCCGATGAAGCGGTCCGAGGGCACGAGGCCGCCATCGGCAAAGAACATGTCGTCCAGCAGAACCCCGGAATCCGGCTCGTCGATGCCAAGCGCGCTCTGCATCGCCTTCGATGTCAGGCCGATCTTGTGGCCCTTGACGACGCGGCCTTCGGCGACCTTGATCCCGATCCACGCCTGCTGGATCGCATAGGCGTCCGCGATGGTGATTCCGGGATGATCGAGCGATATCTGCCGGATCTGTATTTTGGTCTTTTCCGCCCGATGTAGCCGCTCGGCGGCGAGACGGATATCGTCGTTGGTCAATGCCATGCTCGGTCGTGGCCAGGTGCGCGGGATCGGTGAATAAGGATGGTGTGGAAATATGATTAACATGTTAAATGAAATCGATCAAATGCAATTGGCCTTTGTTGCGGCGCAAAAATTAGTTTGCGGTTCAGGTCGCGAATCGGCGAATCCGGTCGAGGATTGACAATGGCCCCAAAAAAATCATCCAGGATCAGCGGCGCGGAACCGGCGAGCGACGCCAGGGCCCGGCGCGTGCCGATGCGCGACTTCGCCCGCTCGCTGCCGATGTCATTGCTGCGGGCGCGCGAAGCCGTAATGCGGCAGTTCCGGCCCTCGCTGCGCAGCCATGGGCTGACCGAACAGCAATGGCAAATCCTTCGCGCGCTCGGCGCGGTCGACGCCATTGAGGTCACCGAACTGGCGCGGATGGCCTTTTTGCTGGGCCCAAGCCTTTCCCGAATTCTGCGCGATCTGGAGGCAAGCCACCTGATCGAACGCAAGCTGGCAAAAGCCGATCTGCGCCGCAGCGTGGTGTCGATCTCCGCCAAGGGCTTGAGGCTGATCGAGGCCGTCGCGCCGTCATCGGAGGCGATTTATGCTGCGATAACCAGACGCTACGGCGTCCGCAAACTCGCCGAGTTGCAGGACATGCTGCATGAACTTGAGCGCAGCCTGTCGGAGCTGAGGGTTGCCGAAGACCAAAGCGCCGAAAGCGGCGAATTCGAGTGAT
This sequence comes from uncultured Pseudomonadota bacterium, assembly GCA_963729395.1. Lineage (GTDB taxonomy): Bacteria > Pseudomonadota > Alphaproteobacteria > Rhizobiales > Xanthobacteraceae > Bradyrhizobium. Next base: position 206,246 of record CAVSOS010000019.1, read on the forward strand.
CGCAAATTTGCAACGATGCTATCGAGGCGATGCATAGCGGCCGGTCAAATCAATGTAATCGTGGCGTAGCTCCGGTCGAAACCATGGACACGCGGCTGATTTTTCGCTGAAAGTGCCGGGGAAGCCGATCGTGAAAAATCGGCATGGGAGGCTGGGTGGTCCCGCGCATGCAGCGGTCGGTCCAGACCCAAGGACAGGGGCGAAAATCCGGACATGGTCACGATCCAAGTTCCAAATCTGATCGACTTCGTTGCGCAGGTTTTCACCCATTCGAATTCTTCGCCGGAAGAAGCCCGGCGCATCGCGACCTATCTCACCACAGCCAATCTCACCGGGCATGACAGTCACGGCGTGATTCGGGTGCCCGTCTATATCAGGTGGAAGAAGATGGGTTCGGTCGTTCCCGACCAGACCGTCGAACTTGTGGTCGATACACCGTCGCTGGCGGTGATCGACGGCAAATTCGGCTACGGGCAGACCGTCGCGCCGCAGGCGGTCAGGATCGGCATCGAGAAATGCAAGAAGGCCGGCCTGGCCGCTATCGCGCTGCGCAATGCTGGACATATCGGCCGGATCGGCGACTGGGCGGAAATGGCGGCAGCCGAGGGGCTGGTCTCGATCCATTTCGTCAACGCGGCGGGCTCGCTCTTGGTAGCGCCGTTTGGCGGCGTCGAGAAGCGGTTGTCGACCGCGCCCTATTGCGTCGGCATACCGCGCCACGGACAGGATCCGATCGTGCTCGATTTCGCCACCTCGATCGTCGCCGAAGGCAAGGTGCTGGTCGCAAGCCGCGGCGGCAAGAAATTGCCGAAGGAGGCGCTGATCGACCAGGACGGTACGCTGAGCGAGGATCCGGCGGTGCTGTACGGACCGCACAGCGCGGATGGGCCGCGCGACCACACCAAGGGCACCGGCGCGATCCGCGCATTCGGCGAGCACAAAGGCTCGGGCCTCGCCTTCATCTGCGAGCTGCTCGGCGGCGCCTTGACCGGCACCGGCGCGACCGCGCCGGACCGGCGCTTTGCCAACGGCATGCTGGCGATCTACATCGACCCCAAGGTGGTCGACACCAGCGATTTCTTCGACGGCGAAATCTCGCGCTATGTCGATTTCATCCGGGCGACCAAGCCGGTCGCCGGCGTCGATGCGGTGCTGATCCCCGGCGATCCCGAGCGGAAAATGCGCGCCGAGCGCACTAAAAACGGTGTGCCCTTGCCTGACGATACCTGGGCGGCAATAGTGAATACCGCCCGCGAAGTCGGTGTCAGCGAGGTCAGCATCCAAAGGGCGGTGAGTTGATCGTTCGGCTAGAGCGTTTTCGAGCGAAGTGGATGCCGGTTCGCGTGAAGAAAACGCGTCAAAATAGGGAGATAGAGCCTCCGTTCCGATTCAATCGGAATGGAGGCTCTAGCGCAAAGCAATTCGGCTGATGGCAACAGTCCAAAAACAGGAAGCGCGACCAATGGCAAATAACGTCAAAAAAGTATGGGCCTCAGGCAAGGCCGTGGTGAACGCGTGGCTTGCGATTCCGTCCGGGTTTTCCGCCGAAGTGATCGCGCAATGCGGCTTCGACAGCGTCACCGTCGATATGCAGCATGGCGTGCAGGATTATCAGTCGATGGTGCAATGTTTCCAGGCGATGCATGCCCATCCGGTGACGCCGATGGTGCGGGTTCCCTGGAACGAGCCCGGCATCGTCGGCAAGGTGCTCGATGGCGGCGCCTATGGCGTGATCTGTCCGATGATCAATACCAGGCAGGAGGCCGAGAACCTCGTCGCCTACAGCAAATATCCGCCGCGCGGTACGCGCTCCAACGGCCCGATCCGCGCCGGCATGTACGGCTCGGCCGGCACCTATCAGCAGACCGCGAATGACGAGATCGTGCTGCTTCCGATGATGGAGACCAGGACGGCGGTCGAAAACATGGAATCGATCCTCGATGTCGAGGGCATCAACGGCGTCTATATCGGCCCGTCCGATCTTGGCTTCTCCTACGGTCTGGTGCCGAAGCTCGACCGCGATGAACCCGAGATTCTCAAGATCTACGAAAAGATCGTGAAGGAGTGCGGCAAGCGCGGTCTCTATCCGGGCATTCACTGCAGCGGTGCGGCTGGCGCGGCCAAGGCGATCGACATGGGATTCAAGCTCGTGACGTTGTCCAATGAGGTCGGGCTGATGTCGACCTATGCCAGGATGCAGGTTGCGCAGACCCGCAAGGATTCCGGCGGCAAGGCTTGACTTGTTTCTCCCTCGCCCCGCTCTTGCGGGGAGGGGGCATGAAAGGAGATACCCATGACCCCAGCACCAGTGATCCGACTGCATCCCGATGATGGCGTGCTGATCGCGCGCGCGAGCCTTCCGGTGGGCATGCTGGTGGCCGACGGCGTCGCCACCGTCGAACGCATTCCGGCGGGTCACAAGGTGGCGATCAGGCCGATCGCGGTCGGTGAGCCGATCCGCCGCTACGGCCAGATCATCGGTTTTGCGACAGCGCCGATCGCGCCGGGCCAGCATGTCCATACCCAGAATTGCGGCATGGGCGATTTCGCCAAGGACTACGCATTCGGCGCCGATGTCACGCCGACACCGAACTTCGACCTGCCGGCGACCTTTGACGGCATCCGCCGTCCCGACGGACGCGTGGCGACCCGCAACTATATCGGCATCCTGACCTCGGTGAACTGCAGCGCGCATGTCGCGGGCATGGTCGCGGATATCTTCAAGAAGAATCCGTTCACGCACGACAATCCGCTGGCGGATTTTCCCAATGTCGATGGCGTGGTCGCGTTGACCCACAAGACCGGCTGCGGCATGACGCAGGACGAGCCGCTGACCGTCCTTCGCCGCACCCTCGGCGGCTACGCGCGGCATGTCAATTTTTCCGCCGTGGTCGTGCTCGGCCTCGGCTGCGAGGTCAACCAGATCGGCGGGCTGATGAAAGAGCAGAAGCTCGCGGGCCGCCTGCGTGAACTGGAAATTCAGGAAATCGGTGGCACCCGCAAGACCGTGGAAGCCGGTGTCGCCTTTGTGCGCGAGGCGCTGAGCGATGCCAACAACGTCAAGCGCGAACCGGTATCGGCCAGTGAATTGACGGTAGCGCTGCAATGCGGCGGCTCCGATGGCTATTCCGGTGTTTCCGCCAATCCGGCGCTGGGTGCTGCCAGCGATCTTCTGGTGCGCCATGGCGGCACCGTGATCCTGTCGGAGACCCCGGAAACCTATGGCGCCGAACATCTGTTGACGCGCCGCGCGGTGAGCCGCGAGGTCGGCGAAAAACTGGTGGCGCTGATGCGCTGGTGGGAGGAATACACGATGCGCGAGGGCGCCGAGATGAATGCCAATCCAAGCCCCGGCAACAAGGCCGGCGGACTGACCACGATCCTGGAAAAATCACTCGGCGCGATGGCGAAGGCCGGCAGCACCAACCTCGTCGATGTCGTGAACTACGCCGAAGCCGTCACCAAGAAGGGTTTTGTCTTCATGGACACGCCAGGTTACGACCCGGTGGCGGCCACCGGGCAGGTGGCGGGCGGCGCCAACATGGTCTGCTTCACCACCGGCCGCGGCAGCGTGTTCGGCTGCAAGCCCGCGCCGTCGATCAAGCTCGCCACCAACTCGGCGATGTTCCGGCGCATGGAAGACGACATGGACGTCAATTGCGGCACCATCCTCGACGGCGAGGAGACGGTGCAGCAATGCGGTCAGCGCATTTTCGACCTGATGCTCAAGACCGCCTCGGGCCAGCCGACCAAAAGCGAAAGCTTCGATTTCGGCAGCGCCGAATTCGCACCCTGGGTGCTTGGCGCGACGATGTGATTTCTGTGTCGTCCCGGCGAAGGAGCCTGTGAACCTATCTGAAGGCGGGCGCCTGCGGGCGGCGGGTAATGTTGGGGAGGCAATCCGGTTTCACGCTGCGGAAGCAGGCATTGCCCTCAAGCGCAGGGCAATGGTGAGGTTGTGGGCGAGCGCGTGCCACAGCCCGATCGCTTGCACCTTGGCAAGTCCTCGCACCAGAAGCGTGCCGAAGCCCCGGTTCTTGAGGTTTGCGTTGACCCGTTCGATCCGTCCCCTCTTTTTCATGATCGCCTCTGCCTCGTTCGTGGTCATCCGCTGCCGCCAGTCCTTGATCGTCTGCGGCTCTTTTTCTCGCTGCTTTTGCCGCGCCAGCAGCGTCTTTGGCTTGACGTCGGTGCGATCCCTGGGTGGATGAATGTAGACGCCGACGGGCGTTTCAGGCCGGTTGCTGAGGGTTGCAATATCATCGATCTGCGCGAAGCCGGTGTCCGCCAGCACGCGTTTGATCGGCCGCCCGAGCCGTTGCTCGCTCGCCTCGAACATGGGCCGCACCAGACCGCTGTCGTTGCGCCGGTCCGTCGCCATGATCGCGGTGACGAAGCCATGATCCGTCGTTGCTGCAATCTGCACATTGTAGCTCGCCCGCACCGCTCCGTCCGCGCACCGCATGCGCCGCGCCTGCGGATCGGTGAGCGACGCCCGTGCCTCTTTTTGCTTGGCTACCTCTTTCGGGCTCTGCTTGGCGCGTTTGGCTTTCTCCGCTTCGATCTCGGCCAGTTTGGCACGTGCCTTTTCGATCCGCTCCTGCGTCTCGCGCAGGCCTCGTGCCCGCGCCGCTTGGGTGCGCTTGGAACTCGCCGCCGGGTCCGCATCGACCTCGGCTTTCAAGGCGACGACACGGGCCTTCGCGGCCGCCTCCGCCTCGTCCAGACGCAGCGCGCGCTTGTACGAACTCTTGCCCGCAGAAGCTTTGATTTTGGTGCCGTCGACAACGATCTCGTCGGCGTCAAACAGTCTCTCCGCCATGAACACTGCCAGCGTTTCGGTGAGCAGAGCGTCGAGCACATCGGCATGCGCCACCCGGAAGTCCGCAAGCCCGTGGTAGTTGACCGGCACGCCGCACGCGACCCAGCGATAGGCCAGATCCTGGCTGGTCAACCGGTCCAGTTCCCGCGCCGAGCCAACCCCGTCCATCGTCGCCAAAAGCCACAACGCAAACAGCACACGCGGGTCGGCGGCAGGCCGACCCGCCGTCCCCTCACGCGCTTCGACCTTGTCGTAAAGCACCGTCAAATCGAGCGTCTCGACGAACCCCACCACCAATCGCGCACGATGGTCCGGTGCCAACCAGCCATCCGGATTGATCAGGTCCCACGACAGTTGGGCCCGGTTCGCAACCACAACCCGAGCCTTGCCTCGTCCCGCCATGTTTCTGATCCATCAAAACTGTCGCTGCCCACACCTCCAGTGAATCACAGTTCGTCGGAAATTGAGACGATTTCTTCACAGGCTC
>CAVSOS010000020.1:0-35685 GCA_963729395.1 uncultured Pseudomonadota bacterium
GGCCGTCCTCGGTGCGCACCGGGATGTTCTGCAGATTGGGCTCGTTCGACGACAGCCGCCCGGTGGTGGTAGCCGCCAGCGCGTAAGTGGTGTGAACGCGATGGGTTTGCGGATGCACGTAGGTCGGCAGCGCATCGGTATAGGTTGATTTCAGTTTCGAAACCTGCCGCCATTCCAGGATTTCTTCGGCAGTTCGTGTCCCTGCTCGGCGAGTTCATCGAGGATCTGCGCGGAGGTCGACCACGCCCCGGTCTTGGTCTTGCTGCCGCCGGGTAACCCCATCTTGCCGAAGATGATGTCGCCGATCTGCTTCGGGCTGCCGACATTGATCGGCTCGCCGGCGATCTCCTGGATCTCGGATTCGACCCGCGCGGCGGTCTGGGCGAAATCGCCCGACAGACGCGACAGCACCTGACGGTCGATCGAGATGCCGCGCCGCTCCATGCGCGCCAGCACGCCGATCAAGGGCCGTTCCAGCGTCTCATAGACCGCGGTCATGCGCTCGGCGATCAGGCGCGGCTTGAGCACCTGCCACAATCGCAGGATCACATCGGCGTCCTCGGCCGAATAGGCCGTCGCCTTGTCGATCGCGACCTGATCGAAGGTGAGCTTGCCTTTGCCGCTGCCGGTCAGATCGCCATAACTGATGGTGGCATGGCCAAGCCATCGCTCGGCCAGCGCATCGAGCCCGTGGGCGTTGCGGCCGGCGTCGAGCGCGTATGACATCAACTGCGCGTCATCGTGATTGCGGAAGGCGATGCCAGCTTGCGCGAATATCACGGCGTTGAACTTAATATCGAAGCCGATCTTCAGAATGCCGGCCAATTCCAGCAGCGGCCGCAGCGCGTCGAGGGCGTCTTCGGACTTGATCTGGTCGGGCGCGAGGCCCGCATCGAACAATCCGGCGCCACCGCCGGACTGTTTGTGGGCGAGCGGGACATAACAGGCATCGTTCGGCGCCAGCGCCAGCGCGATGCCGCAAATGTCGGCCTGCATCGGATTGTCCGAACTGGTCTTGGCTTCGATGGCGAAATGGCCGACATCGTGCACCCGCGCGATCCAGGCGTTGAGCGCATCGAGGCTGCGGATGGTCTGGTAGTTGTTGCGATCGACCCGAATCTTCCGCGCCGCCTCGGCGCGCGCGGCGGCGAGCGCCTGCGGGGTGAGGGGCTTGTCGTGTGTTTGAGTTCGGCCTCTCCCGTATTCGGCGCGCTCCCTCTCCCGCTTGCGGGGGAGGGCGGGGTGGGGGCGCTTTGATCCGGAAAGAGGTCCCCACCAGCCGGGTTTCGCCCGTCGACCTCCCCCGCAAGCGGGAGAGGTGAGGGAGCATCGCCGTTCGCACCGATGCGTCCGCTACCGCTGCTGTTCTTCCCATCCGCTTCGACATCCGCCGGATCGATCTGCGAATACTCGGCGACGCGGCGGGTCAGCGTCGAAAATTCCATCGCCTTCAGAAAGGCGATCAGCTTGCGCGCGTCGGGCTCATGCACCGCGAGCTCATCGAGCGGCACCTCCAGCTCGACCTTGTCGTCGAGCAGCACCAGTTGCCGCGATATCCGCGCCTTCTCGGCATTCCCGATCAGCGCTTCGCGCCGCTTCGGCTGCCTGATCTCGCCGGCGCGCTTGAGCAGCGTTTCCAGGTCGCCATATTCGACGATCAGTTGCGCAGCGGTCTTGATGCCGATCCCCGGCACGCCCGGCACGTTGTCGGTCGAATCGCCGGCCAGCGCCTGTACCTCGACGACCTTTTCGGGAGGCACGCCGAATTTCTCGATCACCTCGGCGATGCCGATGCGGCGGTCCTTCATGGTGTCGAACATGGTCACCTTGTCGGTGACGAGCTGCATCAGGTCCTTGTCCGAGGAGACGATGGTCGTGGTCGCACCACGCTCGCCGGCTTCGCGGGCATAGGTTGCGATTAGGTCGTCGGCCTCGAAGCCGCCTTGCTCGAGGCACGGCAGATCGAAGGCGCGGACCGCCTCACGGATCAGCGGAAATTGCGGAATCAGGTCGTCCGGCGCCGGCGGCCGGTGCGCCTTGTAGTCCGGATAAAGCCTGTTGCGGAAGGTGATTTCCGACTTGTCGAAGATGATGGCGAGGTGGGTCGGCCGGGTATCCGGTGGCATATCGCGCAACAGCTTCCACAGCATGTTGCAGAAGCCGAGCACGGCATTGACCTGCAACCCGTCGGATTTGCGGTTCAGCGGCGGCAGCGCGTGGTAGGCGCGAAAAATATAGGAGGAACCGTCGACCAGAAAGACGTGGTCGCCCTTGGCAAGGGCTTTGACGGCGGCAGGCTTTGGAGCTGCTTTTTCGGAGGTTTTCGGCATGGCCGCAACTTAGGGATTTTTGCGGCGATTGACAGCCTTTGGGACGGGATGTTCCGGGATTTTTGCGTTCCACGGCATTTCCTGAATGAGTTGCAACGGCAGCCGTTCCATGTCCCCCTGCGGCAATAGACCGGCCGAAAGGGAGAATCCATGACCGCGCAACTCGACACGCTGATGGACAAGCTGCGATCGGTCGAGGCCGAAATCGAAGTCGAATTGGCCAAGCGCCGCGAAGAACTGCGTTTCCGCGTTGAAAGCGGCAGGATCGTATTCGAAGAAGACGTCAGGCGCATCCACCGCGCCCTCAAGACCCATGCTGCGCGCTATTTTATCAACGCCAATCCGCTGATCGTGCTGACGGCGCCGGTGATCTATTCGCTGATCGTTCCGATCGCACTGGTCGACATCTCGGTGATGGCCTATCAGGCGATATGCTTTCCGGTTTACAGGATTCCAAAAGTGCGCCGCAGCGACTACCTGATCTTCGACCGCCACCATCTCGCTTATCTCAACGTCATCGAGAAGATCAATTGCGCCTACTGCTCCTATTGCAATGGAGCAATCGCGTTTGTGCGCGAGGTGGCGTCGCGCACCGAGATCTACTGGTGTCCGATCAAACATGCCCGCCGGATACTCGGCCCGCACCCGCATTACCAGGGATTTGCCGACTTCGGCGACGCCGAAGGATTTCGCGAAAAACTGGTGCAGATGAAGGATGGGGTCAAGATCGCCTGAAAAGCGAACCGTAATCTCGATGACGGCTTGCCTCGTTGGTGCGCCTGGTTACTCCGCCGCCTGCAACGCCTTGCGCGCCTTTTTCGGTGAGATCCAGAACGCGGCGGGACGCTCAAACAGGAAGTCAGCGCCGATCGCCAGCGCCATCTGCCACAGCGCCAGCGCTCCGGCGACGCCGACGATCGTGACAACCAGCGAAATCGCGCCGATATCGTCGATCAGGCCGGTCCTCAGCAACAGCGTCCGTGTCGCAGCCATCGGCAGGAAGAACGCCAGATAGATGACGATGGAATGCTCGCCGAAGAAGCGCAGGAAAGTCAGCCAGCGCGCCTGCGCCAGCAGCGTGCCAATGGTGATGATCGCGCAAGCGCCGGCAAGCCCAAGCGCGAGCGAGATCAGGGGCCATTCGCTGAAACCTAATTTCACCAGGCTGCCGTTGACGAGGGCCCAGAGCGCCAGCACGGCGAGTGCCAGCGCGGGACGCGCCCGCGCACGGTCGGATAGCGCGAACACATAATCGGCGAACAAATAGCCGGAGTAGAAATAGACGAAGCGCGCGCAAAATTCATCGATCACGGTCCAGCCGGTCGCAATATGCGCCATCTCCAATAACGCCGCGACGCCCCAGATCGGCAGCGGCGGCCATCGCCGGGTGGCCTTGGTGACGACGAAGAACACCGGCAGCAGATAGATGAACCATAGCGTGCCGAAAGGCTCGATGAAGGATTCCAGATACAGGAAGCCGACGTGAGTCCAGCTCGTCTCGGCGGCAAAGGATGGCGCCTTGAAACCGAACTGGATCGTCACCCACAGCACGTAGAAATAGCCAAAGTGCACGACCTTGCGGTCGAGATAGGTGCGCCAGTCGCGGTCGATCACGATCGATAGGAACAGGCCGGAGATCAGGAAGAAATCCGGCATCCGGAACGGCTTGGCGAACATGACAACCAGATGCATGAAGCCGGTCTGGCTGGCGGCGGCCTCGACGCCCAGCACCGAATGCATCATCACCACCATCATGATGCAGATGCCCTTGGCGTAGTCCACCCAGTCGACGCGTCCCGGCGCCGAAGGCACGGAATGCGCGGCAATGGCGGATGTGCCGTTTGGTGTCATCGGTGTCCCTTTTCGGCGCTGGAACGCGGCATCATCGACCGGATCGGTTTCATTCTCCTTTACTCATACAAATGACATGCCGCTTTCCGGAACTTTCCGATTTCCCCTTTGGCGGATCATGCGCTAAGACGCGCCCACATAACGTTAACCATTATTGATGGGTTTGCAGATGCGCATCGCCATGATTGGCACGGGCTATGTGGGGCTGGTGTCAGGCGCCTGTTTCGCGGATTTCGGCCACCAGGTCACCTGTGTGGACAAGGACGGCGACAAGATCGCGAGCTTGCGCCGGGGAGAAATCCCGATTTTCGAGCCCGGCCTCGATGCGCTGGTAGCTTCCAATGTGAAGGCCGGGCGGCTGGATTTTGCCACCGATCTTGCAGCGCCGGTCGCGGTGGCCGACGCGGTGTTCATTGCCGTCGGCACGCCGTCGCGGCGCGGTGATGGCCACGCCGATCTGAGCTACGTTCATGCCGCGGCGCGCGAGATCGCAACGGCGCTGGATGGCTTTACCGTCGTGATCACCAAATCGACGGTGCCGGTCGGCACCGGTGACGAAGTCGAGCGGCTGATTCATGAAGCCAATCCATCGGCCGACGTGGTGGTGGCCTCCAATCCCGAATTCCTGCGCGAAGGTGCGGCGATCCGCGACTTCAAGTTTCCGGATCGCATCGTGGTCGGCACCTCCGATGAGCGCGCGCGCAAGGTGCTCGGCGAGATCTACCGGCCGCTGTCGCTCAATCAGGCGCCGCTGATGTTTACCGAGCGGCGCACCGCCGAGTTGATCAAATACGCGGCCAATGCGTTTCTCGCCACCAAGATCACCTTCATCAACGAGATCGCGGATTTGGCTGAAAAGGTCGGCGCCGATGTGCAGGAAGTCGCGCGCGGCATCGGGCTCGACAATCGCATCGGCTCGAAATTCCTGCATGCCGGTCCCGGCTTCGGTGGCTCCTGCTTTCCAAAGGATACCCGAGCGCTGGTCAAGATCGCGCTCGATCACAACGTGCCGTTGCGGATCGTGGAGGCCGTGCTGGCGGTCAACGACAACCGCAAGCGCGCGATGGCGCGCAAGGTCGCAGGCGCGGCGGGCGGCAGCCTGCGCGGCAAGACCATCGCCGTGCTCGGCCTGACCTTCAAGCCCGACACCGACGACATGCGCGAGGCGCCATCGATCCCGCTGGTGACCGGGCTGCTCGACATGGGCGCGAAGGTGCGGGCGCACGACCCGGTCGGGATGGAACAGGCGCGGCGCGAATTGCCCGATATCGAATATTGCGACGATCCCTACGCCTGCGTTCGCGGCGCGGACGCCATGGTGGTGGTGACCGAATGGGTGCAATACCGCACCCTCGATCTTGAGCGCCTGAAGAGCGAACTGGCGCACCCCGTGGTCGTCGACCTGCGCAATATCTATCGCCCGGCAGAGATGACGGCGCTCGGCTTTATTTATGAAAGCGTCGGGCGCGGGACGATTTGAGTTAGTTTGCGCGCTTTTCCTCCCCTTTCCCCGCCAGAGCGGGGCGAGGGAGCATGCACCGGACGAATTGTGCCCCGCAGCTTCGACACCCCTCTCCCGATCGACGCGGTGCTGGACCAGCTGGCGGTCGCGCTCGCGGACCGCAACGCCGCCGTGCTGGTGGCACCGCCCGGCGCCGGCAAGACCACGCGGGTGCCGCTGGCGCTGCTTGATGCGCCATGGGCCGGAAACAAGAAAATCATCGTGCTGGAGCCGCGGCGGATCGCAGCCCGCGCCAGTGCCGAGCGGATGGCAAAGACGCTGGGCGAGCGGGTCGGCGAGACCGTCGGCTACCGCGTCCGGTTCGGCTCGAAAGTGTCGCGCGCGACACGCATCGAAGTCGTCACCGAAGGCATCTTCTCGCGGCAGATTCTCGACGATCCGGAATTGTCCGGCGTCGCCGCGGTGCTGTTCGATGAATTTCACGAGCGGTCGCTGGAGGCCGATTTGGGCCTTGCGCTGGCGCGCGACGCCCAGGTCGGCCTGCGCGAGGACCTGCGCATCCTCGTGATGTCGGCGACACTGGACGGCGCGCGGGTTGCCAAACTGCTCGGCGATGCGCCGGTGATATCAAGCGAAGGCCGCGCCTTTCCGGTCGAGACCCGCTATCTCGGCCGCAAGGCCGATGCGCCGCTGGAGCGGCAAATGGCGGATGCGATCGCGATGGCGCTGCGCGCCGATCCGGGTTCGGTGCTGGCGTTTCTGCCGGGGGCGGCCGAAATCCGCCGCACCCAGAATTTTCTCGGCGAGCGTGTTCATGACGCCGGCGTCGAAATCGTGCCGCTGTTCGGTGCGCTTGATGCGGCCGTGCAGGATCGCGCCATCGCGCCGGCGCCGAAGGGCCAGCGCAAGGTCGTGCTGGCGACGTCAATTGCGGAAACCTCGCTGACCATCGAGGGCGTTCGCATCGTCGTCGACTCCGGCGTGGCGCGGGTGCCGCGGTATGAGCCTGACATCGGCCTGACGCGGCTGGAAACCGTGCGTGCCTCGCGCGCCGCGGTCGATCAGCGCCGCGGCCGTGCCGGCCGTACCGAGCCCGGCGTGTGCTACCGGCTGTGGGACGAGCCGCAGACCGCATCGCTGGCGCCCTATACCCAGCCCGAAATTCTCAGCGCCGACCTGTCGTCGCTGGTGCTCGACCTCGCGCAATGGGGCGTCAGCGATCCCTCGACGCTGGCGTTTCTGGATGCGCCGCCCGCGCCCGCGCTGAAGGAGGCGCGAAGCCTGCTGCGCGAACTCGGCGCGCTCGACGGCGACGGCCGGATCACGGCGGAAGGCAAGAGCCTGCGCGCGCTGGCGCTGCCGCCGCGGCTGGCGCGCATGATCGTGGATTCGCATCGCTGCGGCGCGGGCGAGGAGGCGGCCGAGATCGCCGCCATGCTCACCGAGCGCGGGCTCGGCGGTGACAGCGTCGATCTTGATGTCAGGCTCGATCAATTCCGCCGCGACCGCTCGCAGCGCGCCAGCAGCGCGCGCAGCCTGGCGCAGCGCTGGGCGTCGCAGGTGGCGGCGACTTCGTCGGGCCGTCGCACCGCGGAGGAAGCGCGGAGCCTTCCACCGGCGTGATGCTGGCTTTCGCCTTTCCCGACCGGGTCGCGCGCAACCGCGGCAATGGCAGCTTCGTGCTCGCCAATGGCCGCGGCGCGGCCGTGGAGCGGACCTCGGCGCTGGCGCGCGCACCCTATATCGCGGTCGGCCGAACTGACCGGCACCGCGGCCCAGGGCCGCATTCTGCTGGCGGCGCCGATCACGCAGGCCGACATCGAGCGCACTTCGCCGATCAGATCGAGACCGCCGACGAGATTTCGTTCGATCGCGACGCGATGGCGTTGCGGGCACGGCGCAAGCGGACGCTGCACGCGATCACGCTGTCGGAAGCGCCAATGGCGCTGTCGCCCTCGGCCGAGACCGCGCGGGTGCTGGCCGACGGCCTGGTCAGCTCCGGCCTCGACAGATTGCCGTGGTCGAAACCCGCTGAAGCAGTGGCGCGACCGCGTGATGTTCTTGCGCAAGGCCGAGGCAGGCGCGAGCGATTCCTGGCCTGATCTGTCCGATGACGCGCTCGCGGCGCAGCGCGAGGCATGGCTGATGCCGGCGCTATATGACAAGACCTCGCTGAAGGAGTTTTCGGCGGGCGATCTGTCGGATGCGCTGATGACGCTGTTGCCGTGGGAATTGCGCGCGCGGCTGGAGCGCGAGGCGCCGACGCATTTCGAGGCGCCGACCGGCACCATGCTGGCGATCGATTATGAGGCCGAGCAGGGGCCGACGATCGCGGTCCGGCTGCAGGAATTGTTCGGGATCAACACCCATCCATCGGTTGCCAAAGGCGCGGTGCCGCTGGTGCTGGAACTGCTGTCGCCGGCGCACCGGCCGGTGCAGGTGACGCGGGATCTGCCGGGCTTCTGGCGCGGCAGCTATGCGGCGGTGCGTTCCGATCTGCGCGGGCGCTATCCGCGGCATCCCTGGCCGGAGGATCCCGCAAGCGCGATGCCGACGCGACGCGTCAAGCCGCGGGGCACGTAAGTGGAGGCGTCATCCGCCGCGGCTCAACGGAATGAACGCCGCGTATCCAGCCCCTCCCGTTAACGCTTCACTCATCCTTTTCGTCAAAATGGCAGCCTTTCCCACCGCCGTTAGTCGCGACTTGGCGGTTAACGTGGTGATATCGGGTGTTCGGATCGAGTGTGGCGTGATGCGTAACATCATGATTTTTGCCGCCTTCATCGCCGGCCTCGGCACCCTGATGGCGCAGATGGCGGACAAGATGACGCCGGCGCTCGCGCATAACGCGTCTCGCTAAAGCCGCCTTCGTGGATACCGTCGCGCAGGCCGGTTCTCGCAGCCTCCGCATCCCCCACGACGCCCGCGGCCATTTCGAAACCGAAGGCCGGATCGACGGCCAGCGCATCGGCTTCATGGTCGATACCGGGGCCTCGATGATTGCACTGAACGAAACCTCCGCCGCGCGGTTCGGGCTGCGCCCGTCGCGCAGCGATTACAACGCCACGGTCACGACCGCCAACGGCACCATCAAGGCCGCGCGCACCCGGCTTGCCATGGTCGATGTCGGGGGCCTGGTGGTGCGCGATGTCGATGCCATGGTGCTGCCCGACGAAGCCTTGTCGGAGAACCTGCTCGGCCTGTCGTTCCTGTCGAAGCTGAAGCGCTTCGAATACGCCAATGGCCAGATGGTGCTGGAGCAATAAAGCATGATCCGGAAAAGTGGGTACCGGTTTTCCGAAAAGATCATGCTCAAACAAAAAGATAGAGCGAGATGGCGATTCGACGAAAAGCCATCTCGCTCTGTGGCTCTTTCCGCTGCCAATCCGCCGCAGTTAATCGCCAAAAAAAGCTGTCCCGCCTTCCGCGCGGCCTGCGCATTCGCTATGGCTGCAGCGCATTCCTCCGAAGCTAGGCCGTGAACTCATGAATCCGCTGGACGGACAGCTTGCCAGAGTCCGCTATGCCCTGTTAGCCGGCGTACCGCTGCGCTGCAGCGAAACGACGTTATGTGTCGATTGGAGAGATCAGCAGACGGCCCCGCTCGGCTAATTCTTGAGTAATATCGCTTAGCGGCTCCCTTATGAGTAAAAAGAACTCCGACCCTCAGTATTCAAGGCTTGGCATTTTTCGTAAAATATCTATTGCGGAGTTACCTCCACGCACTGAGCAGCGCCTGAAATACAGAACTCAGTTTTTCCGGTAGTCTGGTCGATTTTCCAAGAGCCCATCACTGGCACTCCGCCAAAAATGTTTGACATCCCTCCCTGCACGTTCGGCCCTTTGCCGGTCGGATTCTCCGGAAAGCCGGGCCTTTCGGTGCATTGACCCGTCAGTTGCTCAGTCTTGACGTCGAGGACTGCGTTGCAGTGATAGAGCTTCTTGTTCTTGTGGTCGAGGCGCTCGACAGCATAGTGGTTTACCCCAGTCTCCGCAGTCGCAGTGGCAGCGAAAATTTCGTAATCCGCAGCCAGCCCAACGGTCGCCGTCACGGTTAGCGAAAGCGCGAGTATCCCTGTCTTCAGAAGTTTTATAAGAACTCTTCCATGTCTTCCCCCGTGATGCGGACCGTATCCTCAGACCGGCAGAAATTCGGACCACGTCCGGACGAATCGACAGCGGTCATTGTTGCCAAATTGTTGCTACCGGGTTCTGAGAACGTTAGCGTATGTCCATAAACCCCACCGAAATTCGTGGGTTGGGCGTTGTCAGTGGCAGTGATCGTGAGATTACCCTTGGCAGTAGTAACCTGAGGGCCTGCGGGTGGGGTGCCAGTGGAGTTTTTTGCATAAACATAGCTGTCAAACACACCATTTTCACGCAAGGGAAATAGACCACCGTTTGATGTAAGAGAGTCTGTTGGCGTCGGATTAGCGTAGCCGCCAAAGGGAGCAGCTTTGGCTGCACCTTGATCCAAAGTCGGGTTGGGGGCACCTCCAGTGGGGCCGATACCGCCGCCTACCGATCCGCTGGGACCACCGCCTGCAGCCGGCGCACCGGCGGCTCGGGTTGACCGGCTCCCGTTGCTGGCTGTTGCTGCGGCGGGCCTTGCGGCTGGGCCTGGGCCTGTTGAATCTGCGACTGTTGAGTTACGCCATCCGCGGCGAACGGATCGTAGTCAACGGGAACGAGCGAGTAGTCATCGAAATCCGGCTGAAAGTCCACCGGCACCAGAGAGTAATCAGGCATGATAAATCACCTACAGGTATTTGCGGACACCTTCGGATGGGCCCGTGATGTGACCGCGCCCTCGCGGAGAGGACTGGGTTGGCTTTAAGTGTTTGAAGGCCGGGCTTGCGCAATGGCGCGGAAGCGTCGATTCCGTTTCGGCTTGCCCATCATCTTCGCCGGGCGCCCGTCTGTCGGCGGGGTCGGCCTCGGCTGTCAGCCAATTCGGTTCGCTGCGGCGGCCAGGTTCGGCGCGCTCGGCAGTGTATTGCCTGACAGCGTATTGTCTGATTTAAAAAGCCCGCAGCGGATTTTCCGGCGCGGGCTTAATTCATGCGACGATGAAGATATGCCGGTGATTTGCCCGACGTGTCGAATTATTTGACGCGGAGATTGCAGAGCGCCGGGAGCGGCTGAAATAACAACCATACGGCAATGCCTGTCGCTGCCAATCCGCCGCAATTAATCGCCACAAAACGGCTGTCCCGCCTTCCGCCCGGCCAGCGTATTCGCTATGGCTGCGGTGTATTCCCTTTTCAGCTTTCCCCACGAGGCATCCAGATGTTTCCGAAGCCGAAATCCGTTCTGGTTCCGAATACCTATGCCTATGAATCCGAGCCGATGGTGAAGGCGACCGGGTTTCGCGAATATGACGCCCGCTGGCTGTTCGGCAAGGAAATCAACCTGATGGGCATTCAGGCGCTGGGCATGGGGCTGGGCGCCTTGATCGCGGAACTCGGCGCCAGGCAGGAGGTCGTCACCGGGCACGATTTCCGCGGCTACTCGGCCTCGATCAAATACGCGCTGATTTCAGGGCTGCTGGCGTCGGGCTGCAAGGTTCACGACATCGGCCTGTGCATGACGCCGATGGCGTATTTTGCGCAATTCGATCTCGACGTGCCGTGCGTTGCGATGGTGACGGCATCGCATAACGACAATGGCTGGACCGGCGTCAAGATGGGCGCCAACCGGCCGCTCACCTTCGGCCCCGACGAGATGACCCGTCTGAAAGAGATCGTGCTCAATGCCGACTTCAAGAACAAGGTCGGCGGCTCCTATCAGTTTCACGAGAATTTTCCGGCGCGCTACATCGCCGATCTGACCAGGCGCCCGAAGCTGAAGCGCAAGCTGAAGGTCGTGGTCGCCTGCGGCAACGGCACGGCGGGTGCGTTCGCGCCGCAGGTGATGGAAGCGATCGGCTGCGAGGTGGTGCCGCTCGACACCGAGCTCGATTACACCTTCCCGAAATACAATCCCAATCCCGAAGACATGGAAATGCTGCACGCCATCCGCGACGCGGTGCTGGCGCACAAGGCCGATGTCGGCCTCGGTTTCGACGGCGACGGCGACCGCTGCGGCGTGGTCGACAATACCGGCGAGGAGATTTTCGCCGACAAGGTCGGCGTGATGCTGGCGCGCGACATGTCGGCGATCCACAAGAATGCGCAGTTCGTGGTCGACGTGAAATCGACCGGGCTGTTCGTGACCGATCCGGTGCTGCAAAAGCAGGGTGCGAAGACGACCTACTGGAAGACCGGCCATTCCTACATGAAGCGCCGCACCAACGAATTGGGTGCGCTGGCGGGTTTCGAGAAGTCCGGCCACTTCTTCTTCAACGCGCCGTTCGGCCGCGGCTATGACGACGGCCTGATCTCGGCGATCGCGGTTTGCGAGATGCTGGATCGCGCGCCCGGCAAGTCGATGGCGGACCTGAAAAACGCGCTGCCGAAGACCTGGTCGTCGCCGACCATGTCGCCGCATTGCTCGGACGAAGCCAAATACGGCATCGTCGATCATGTGGTGAAGCATTTCGAGGCGATCCAGAACAAGGGCGAGAAGGTCGCAGGGCAGCCGATCCGCGATCTCGTCACCGTCAACGGCGTGCGCGTCACCGTCGAGGATGGCAGCTGGGGCCTGGTGCGGGCGTCATCCAACAAGCCGGAACTGGTGGTGGTGGTCGAGAGCCCGGTGTCCGAGCAGCGGATGCGCGACATGTTCGAGGCGATGGATTCCGTGCTGCGCACCCATCCCGAAGTCGGCGAATACAATCAGAAGATTTGAGAGATGCCGCCAACGCGTCATTGCCCGGCTTGACCAGGCAACCTATCTGCTTTTCTCAAAGATTGATCGATAGGCGGGTCAAGCCCGCGCATGACGATTTCAGTTGTCCACGCTTACGCCGCGTGCAGCGATCCGAGGAAACCATCGACCTCGGATTTCAGCCGCTCGGACTGCGATGACAACCCGTTCGCCGCGTCGAGCAGGCTGGATGCCGCCAAGCCCGCCTGGCGGGAAGCCTGGGTCACGCTGAGAAGTTTGTCATTGGCGTCGCGGGTGCCATTCGCCGCCTGCTGCACATTGCCGACGATGTCGCGTGTCGCCGCGCCCTGCTGATCGACGGCAGTTGGCAATCGCGCTGGATATTTCGTCAATCTCGGCGATGGTCCCGCCGATGGCCTGGATTGCGGTGACGGCTTCGCCGGTGGCGTGTCTGGATGCCCTGGATCTGCGCGGAAATTTCCTCCGTCGCCTTGGCGGTCTGGTTGGCGAGCGCCTTGACCTCGCTCGCCACCACCGCGAATCCCCTGCCGTGCTCGCCGGCACGCGCCGCCTCGATGGTGGCGTTGAGGGCCAGCAGATTTGTCTGGCTGGCGATGTTCTGGATCAGCGTCACCACTTCGCCGATCTTGTGGGTGCCGGTTGCAAGTCCCTCGACCACGGTGTTGGTGCGGTGCGCCTCCTCGGCTGCCTTGCCTGCGATCTCGGCAGAGCGTGTCACCTGCTGAGCGATCCTGCTGATCGAGTTCGTCAGCTGTTCGGTCGCCGAGGCCACCGTTCCGACATTCGCCGAGGCTTGCGTCGATGCGGCGGCAGCGGCCGACGTCTGTCGCGCGGTTTCATCGCTGCTTTCGCTCATCGACGAGGACATGCTCTGCATTTCACCGGCGGCCACCGCGACGGCCTCGACGATATGACTGATCTTGCGCTCGAAGTCGGCCGCAAGTTCGCGCATCGCCGCCTCGCGCTCCAGCCGGGATCGTTGCTCGACTTCGACGCGTTCGGCGTTGGCGCGGGCGCCGGCGGCAGTTGCAGCTTCGGCCTCGATCGTCTTCTGCTCGGTAGTTGCGAACAGGCGCGAAAGCTGGTGGGCAAGCCAGACCAATACGCCTGCCTCGATGGCGAGAATGACGGCATGAAGAACCACGCGCCCAAAGTCAGAGCCGCCGGGATAAATCGCCGCCGGAAGCACGAAGTTCAGCGCCAGATGATGCAGTGCGACTGCTATGGTGCCGGCGACGATCGGCCGATAGTCGCAATAGGCGACCAGACATGCCAGCGCGGCGAAGAAGTACATATGGATGTCGATCTGCCAGGGATGCCCAGCCAGCTGGAAGGCAAACACCGATACGCTACCCATCAGGGCGACTGCAAGAACAAGACGGGTCGAAAGTCCGTTCCCGGCTGCACGCCACGACAATGTCGCGGCTAAGGCCAGCGCCACCATCATGGCGGCCGGCAGCAGCCAATCCACGCCGCGTCCCAGGCTGATGGCCACGGAAACCGGAACATGCAGCCAGAGCACCACGAGCAATGTTTTGCTGGTGGTTTCACGTAACTTTTCCAGGTCACTGCTTTCGGCGGTCATGTTCAATTTCCTTAACTATTATTTCTATTTCGCAAAGCAGGCGGCAATGGCCTGCGGATCGATGGCGAGCCAGACTCCAGCCGCGCGCAGCCGCGTCAGCCCGTTACGGTCATCCGGCCGCACCACCAGTATGGCCGGAATCGCGGTCATCCTTACGATGGCGGCGTTGGCGGAAGCGGCGGCCAGGAAAACCTGCTCTGTGGTCCACCATGGCGGGAAGGCCACGGCCACAACCTCGGCGCCGGGACGGACCTGCACTGACAGTGCTGCAATTGCGACCCAGCTCGCAACCAGCAATCCGGCTGCGTTAAACCACGCCGGCCAACGCGGCGTCGTGACCCTTTCTTCCCGCTCCATCGCGATTGGATATAGAGTCTAAGCTAATTTCGCGTAAACATTCCGTTAGGGATCATCTGGACAACGCGATCAGGCGTCATCTGACAAAGCTGGAGGTGGTGCCTGTCGAGAGCTCGGTCAGCGGGCAGCGGATGCGCGACACGTTCGAGGCGATGGATTCTGTGCTGCGCACCGATCCCGAAGTCGGCGAATACAATCAGAAGATAGGTCTCGTGTCCCGGGCGCGGCGCAATGTGAGCGAAGCGAACAATGCGCAGCTGACCGGGACCCATCGTGCGGAGCGCGCGGTGCTCTTGGGTCCCGGCTCTGCGGCGCATCGCGAAGAGGCGCTGCGCCGCGTCCGGGACACGATACTGACTGCTAAGCCGCCGGCACCGGCAGCGCGGTGACCGATTTGATCTTCTCCATCGCAAAGCGCGACGTGACATTCTTCAGCGGCACCGCGCCGATCAGCTTCTTGTAGAAGATATCGTAGCTCTGCATGTCTGCGACCACGACGCGCAGCATGTAGTCGACGTCGCCCGCCATGCGGTAGAATTCCATCACCTCGGGCATCGCGCTGACGGCGTCCGCGAAGGTCCGCAGCCAGGCCTCGGAATGATCGGCGCTCTCGACCGACACGAACACCGAAATGCCGAGCCCGATCTTGTTCTGATCGACCAGCGCCACCCGGCGCAGGATCACGCCGTCGGCCTCCAGCCGCTGGATGCGCTTCCAGCACGGCGTCGATGACAGCCCGACCCGGTCGCCGATCTCGGCGACCGACAACGAGGCGTCGTCTTGTAGCACCGTCAGGATTTTGCGGTCGATGGCGTCGAGGCGGCGGTTGGGCTCTAGAACGTGAACGGCGAGATCGGTCATGAGAAGAACTTTGTTCCATACATGAGGTCAATATACCTCATATAGAGAAAATTCTTCTAGTACAAGTCCATTTTTATCGCATCTGGGCCGATCCGGCTGTTTGGTTCTGGCTTAAAAACGCTTCAACTTCAGCACGTTGCGGAGCCGCAAAAGCGCCACCGAAACGGGTGCATTTCAGGGCAGCGGCGGCCGATGCGAACCGCAGGGCCGTAACCAGATCCTGCTTCTCGGTGATGGCGAGGGCGAAGGCGCCGTGGAACACGTCGCCCGCGCCCAGGGTATCCACGGTATGCACCGGGAAGGCCGGCGTCTGCTGCAGCGACTGGTGCTCGTCGAGCCAGAGCGTGCCCTGCGCGCCCTGCGTTCCCGCCAGGAACGATGGGGTCAGTTTCGCGATTTTCAGCAGCGCGTCGGCGTCGTTGGCGACACCGGCGGTGGATTGCAGCGCTTCGCTGGAGAACACCAGATGCGACGAGGCGGTGAGCAGCCCTTCCCGCAGCGACATCGTGCGGTCGACATCGACGATGACAGGAACGCCGCGCCTGCGGGCCTCGGCGCACAGATCGGTGCAGAATTCCGCACAGCGGTTCTCGGTCAGGATGGCGTCGCAGTCCTCGAGCAGCTTGTCGGCATCGGGCAGGCGGACTTTCCACAATTCCGGATCGCGGAATGTCACGATGGTCCGCTCGCCGCTCGGGTCGATCATGATGTTCGAGATCGGCGTCACCAGGCCGGGCATGTGCACGATATGTTTGGTGTCGATGCCTTCATGCGCGAGTTTGTCGAAAATGTACCTCGCCGAGGTTTCGCGGGCGTCGCCCATCGGCCCGCAGATCGAGGCGCGGCCGCCCAGGCGCACGATTCCGATCGCCGCATTGAGCGCGTTGCCGCCGCAGATTTCATCGAAATGGCTGGCGTTCACCTTGAAGCCGCGCTTGGGCAATTCCTGGATGCGAAACGTCAGGTCGCGCACCGGCATGCCGATGCAGAGGATGCGCGGCGGGATTTTCGGCGCATTGGCGTTAAAGTTCATCGGCTCGTCCATCACGTCGGTCCTGCCATCTGGAGGACCCGAACCCCCGCTAATAATCGGCGAGCCATGATCGGGTTCCCGCTATGCGTTTGGGTCGGGATCGACCTGCAGCCAGCGCCCCAACAAATGATGCGCGATCGCGAACGGGTGCGGCCCCGCAAGGCCGTCGGGGTGTTGCCGCTTGATCATCAAGGTCGCCTCGGCCCGGTCGAACCAGCGCGCATCCTCGAGTTCCGCGCGATCGACGACGATGTCCTGATTGGTCGCGTGCGCGTTGCATCCGATCATCAGGGACGACGGATAGGGCCAGGGCTGCGTCATGTAATAGCTCACATCGGTGCAGCGAATCCCCGATTCCTCGAAGATTTCGCGCCGGACTGCATCCTCGATGGTTTCGGCGGCTTCGACGAAACCGGCCAGGCACGACCACATCCCGGCAGGGAATTGCTTCTGCCGCCCCAGCAGGCATTTTTCGCCGGAGGTCACCAGCATGATCACGACCGGGTCGGTGCGGGGAAAATGCTCGGCCTTGCAGTTGGGGCAGTCGCGCTTCCAGCCGCCTTCCTTCATGGCGGTGCGGGTGCCGCAATTGGCGCAATAGCCGTGACGCTGATGCCAGGTCACCATCGACTTCGCCATCGCGATCGCCGAGAGCTGGTCGGGCGGCACCACGCCCTGCATCGCCATGCCGCGCAATTCGGTCACGGCGACGTCATCGCGGGTCAGGAGTTTTTCCACCGCCGCAGCCGGAATGCCCATGCCGAACACCGCGGCACCCTCGCGCAAACCCAAGAAAATCGTGCCGGGATTGGCGCCGAATTTCAGGGCTTCGTCGATGGTCAGCAGCGCGCGGGGGCCTTCCGCGGTCTGCTTCACCACCAGCGAATCGCGATGCACCACATAGGCGCGGGCATCGCGGTGCCCCTCCAACTCGAACAGTTTGGCGTCGTTATTGCGCAGATGCGCCGCGCGATCGAGAATATGGGTGACGAAGGCCGGCCGCCCCAGTGGAAACGAATCGAAAGCTGTCATGAGTTCAACCTAGTACCGCCGATCTGAAGTTCCTGCACCAATTGCCGCAAGCTCATCCCAGGAACTTCAGATCGAAAAGCGGTACTAGAATTATGGATTTGCTAGTGCCCTCTCGCATCCGAAGTTCGTGTAAGAGCGTGCTGCAATGTATCACGGACTTCGGATGCGGGGCACTAGTCAGGATCCTAGCCAGATTTTACGGCGAAGCGCGCTGATGAAGTTCTGGACTTCCTCCGCATCATGCGCGAGCGGTGGCATCACCCCCCAGACCGGACGCGGCCAAGCGACGTCGCTGCTGCGGCGCGCGATGACATGGACGTGCAGCTGCGGTACCACATTGCCGAGGGCGGCGATGTTCAGCTTGTCGCATTTGGTGATCTCTTTCAGGGAGCGTCCGACGCGGGCGATTTCGGTCATCAACTGCGCTTGCTCGACCTCGTCGAGGTCGATGATCTCCACGACGTCGTGCCGGCGCGGCACCAGCAACAGCCAGGGGTAATGCGCATCCTTGATCACCAGCACGCGGCACAGCGGCAGGTCGCCGATGTCGATGGTGTCCTTCTTGAGCTGAGGATGCAGCGACCAGCCGGGATCGTCAGAGGGCATAAGGGTTCCAGGTGCGTCCACCGTTTGGTCGATGGCTTCGGTCTGAAGTGCCTGAATGGACACCGCCGACAGTGTCATATCAAGGCGTCATCATCCGCGAAAGCGGATGATGCGGTATTCCGCAGTGTGCCTGTTTATCGCGGGCACCCGGGTTTACCGGATGCCCCCTCTGGAGCCTGTCATCGGGCTCGGCGAGGCGAGACCCGGTGACGGTATATGACGCAGATGCCGCGCTTGCTTTCCGGGGCTTTTGGCCCCAAATAAGGGCCGGGAGATTGGCGGTGGACGAGCCACTCGCCAACCGGGTCAGGTCCGGAAGGAAGCAGCCCTAACGAGGTCCGGATCGGGTCGCTCGTCAGTCTCCTACCTGTTTTTTCGAATGAATTGCGCAAAAGTCGATATCCGTCCTTGCGCCCGATTTGTTCCTTGTTCCGCAAGCCGGCTTCGAAAGACAATCAATTGCGGATCGATCGATGACCGACGCTGGCATTCCGGTAGCACCCCCAACCGATCCGGAAAGCGCCCATCAGGGTGGCTTTGACCTCGGCGGCCCGCCGCAGGCCGGCCAGCATTATCGGGTGCTGGCGCGGAAATACCGTCCCTCCAGCTTCGACGATCTGATCGGCCAGGAGGCGGTGGTCCGCACCGTTTCGAACGCCTTCGAAACCGGCCGGATACCGCAGGCGTGGATTCTGACCGGGGTGCGCGGCGTTGGAAAAACGACGACCGCGAGAATTCTCGCCCGCGCACTGAATTACGAACTGCCGGACGGATCGGTAAAGGGACCGACCATCCACATGCCGGTGCCGGGCGTGCATTGCCAGGCGATCATGGAAAGCCGGCACATGGACGTGCTGGAAATGGACGCCGCTTCTCATACCGGCGTCGATGACGTGCGCCAGATCAACGACAGCGTTCGCTATGCGCCGGCGAGTTCCCGCTACAAGGTCTACATCATCGACGAAGTCCACATGCTCTCCACTGCGGCCTTCAACGCGTTCCTCAAAACGCTGGAAGAGCCGCCGGAACACGCCAAATTCGTATTCGCCACCACCGAGATTCGAAAAGTGCCTGTCACGGTGCTGTCGCGCTGCCAGCGCTTCGATCTGCGCCGGGTCGATGCCGATGTACTGATGGCGCATCTCGCCAGCATCGCGGCGAAGGAGAATGTCGAGGCGGAGCCGGAGGCGCTCGGCATCATCGCCCGCGCCGCCGAGGGCTCGGTGCGCGATTCGCTGTCGCTGTTCGATCAGGCGATTGCGCACGCGGCCGGAATGGTGCGCGCCGACGCCGTCCGGCAGATGCTGGGCCTTGCCGATCGGACCAGGGTGATCGATCTGTTCGATTCGCTTGTCCGCGGCGACATCGCCGGCGCCTTCAAGGAATTTCGCGAGCAGTATGACACCGGCGCCGATCCGATCGTGGTGCTCAGCGATCTCGCCGAATTCGTCAATTTCGTCACGCGGGTAAAGATCGTGCCAGCGACGGCGGACAATCTCGCCTTTGGCGAAACCGAGCGGCGCCGCGCCCGCGAGTTTGCGTCAAAACTCTCGATGCGGGTGTTGTCGCGGATGTTCCAGATGCTGTTGAAGGGCATTACCGAGGCGCAAGGAGCGACGCGGCCGGCGATCGCGGCGGAAATGGTGCTGGTACGCATCGCCTATGTCGCCGACCTGCCGACGCCGGATGAAGCGATCAGGATGCTGGAGCAGAATGGCGGTGCCTCGCCTGTGATCGCGGCAAGTGCCGTGCCGCGCGGCGCGCAAGGGTCGGGGAGTTCCGCACCAAGCGTCTCTTCGATGCAATCCTCACCCGCGCGAGCGGTCTCGGCGCCGCGGGGCAGCGCAGAGGCATCCGCGCGCCCTCAGATGATCACGCCGACGTCCGGCGCGCAGCCGGCCGCGGCGCCGCTCCGGATTGTCAGCTTTCCCGAGCTGGTGGGCCTCGCCGGCGAAAAGCGCGACCTCCTGACCAAGTCCGCGCTCGAGGCCGATGTCCGCCTGGTCCGCATCGAGGACGGCCGGCTCGAAGTGACGCTCGAGCGCAGCGCCGCGCGGACGCTGATCAACGATCTGTCGCGCAAACTGGAGCAATGGACCGGACGGCGCTGGACCGTGATCGTGTCCAACGAAGCGGGACAGCCGACGCTGCGTTCGCAAAATGAAATGCAGAAGAACGAGCGCGAGCGCGCCGTGGAATCCGATCCGCGGGTGAAGGAGGTGCTGGCGCGATTCCCCGGCGCCAAGGTCGTCGAGGTGCGCAAGCTTGCCCCCGAGCCGCCGGAATCCGATGCTAGCGATGAAGATCCTGCCGAGAGTTCCGACAGCGACGAATAGCAATACATAAGGGATGTTTGATGGCTGATTTTCTCGGCATGATGAAGCAGGCGGCGCAGCTGCAATCGAAGATGCAGGCGATGCAGGAAGAACTCGGCCATGTCGAGGTCGAGGGCATCTCGGGTGGCGGCCTCGTTACCGTACGGATGACCGCAAAGATGGAAGTGAGGGCGGTGAAGATCGATCCCTCGCTGATCAAGGCGGAGGAGCGCGAAATCCTCGAAGACTTGCTGGTCACGGCGCATAATGACGCGCGGCGCAAGGCGGAAGCCGCGATGCAGGAAAAGATGCAGTCGCTGACCGGTGGCCTTGGCCTGCCGCCGGGGCTGGGCCTCACCTGACATGGCTGCCGCGGTTGCCGGTCCCGAAATCGAACGCCTGATCCAGCTCCTGGCGCGGCTGCCGGGGCTCGGCCCGCGCTCGGCGCGGCGTGCGGCGCTGCATCTGATCAAGAAGCGCGAGGCGCTGATGACGCCGCTCGCGGCCGCGTTGCAGGTGGCGATCGACAAGATTCAGGTCTGCAAGACCTGCGGCAATATCGGCACCCAGAATCCGTGCACGGTATGCACCGATCCGCGGCGTGATCCGGCGATCATTGTGGTGGTCGCCGACGTCGCCGACCTCTGGGCGCTGGAGCGTGCCAATGCGATCAACGGATATTACCACGTGCTCGGCGCGACGCTTTCGCCGCTCGACGGCGTGGGCCCGCAAGATCTGACGATCGATGCGCTGGTTGCGCGTGCGCATGATTCGCGCGTAACGGAAATCATTCTCGCCTTGAATGCAACCGTCGACGGCCAGACCACGGCGCATTATATCACCGACCTGCTGCAGGAAGCGGGCGTCAAGGTGACACGGCTCGCCCACGGCGTGCCGGTCGGCGGCGAACTGGACTATCTCGACGAAGGCACGTTGTCCGCCGCCATGCGGCAGCGAACCCTGTTCTAACCACCACTAACGGAAATGATCGACATGACGAGACCACAATTCGGCAAACGCTTGGCTTGGGTGATGGTCGTTGCGGCGACGGTCACGACATCGGGCGCGTTCGCGCAAACCGACGAACACGCGTCGAAGGCCGCCAGGTTGATCAATGCCGGCGACGTGCTGTCGGGAGAGCTGAACGCCTTGCGCACGCGCGGCGGCAAGAAGGGCAAGCATGTCGCCACCTATCAGCTCACCAGCGAACCCCGCCGGCTGCCGGGCCCGACCGGACTGTGCGGTCTGGAAACCGGACCGGAAACCTTTCAGATCGTCACCGACAATGAGGCGCAGGCGGCGCAACTGAAGAGCTTCGTCGGCAAGGAAGTCTCGGTAAAGGTCGATGAGGTCGCCTGTTCCCAGGAAATCGGGCAGATGAGCGATGCCGTGGTCACCAAATGGAGCGTGGTGACGAAGCGTTGAGAGACGGTCCCTCTTCGCGCATCCGCCGATGCTCTAAACCTTCACCGGCTCCAACGTCTCAAAATGCCGCTGCCGCTGCAGCCACGCCAACAGGATCAGGCTCGGCACCGCGACCAGGACGCAGATCGCAAAAAACAGCGGCCAGCCGGTGGCCTTGGCCACAAATCCCGCGCCTGAGGACAAATAAGTGCGTCCGACCGCAGCAAGTGCGGTGAGCAAGGCGTATTGGGTGGCGGTATGCAGCGGATTTTTGCAGAGCGCCGAGAGGTAAGCGACGAAGATCACGGTGCCGACGGCGCTGGTGAAATTCTCCGCTGTAATCGCGAACGCCAGCGCCCATTGATTGACGCCGGCCAGCGCCAGCCATGAGAACGACAGATTGGCCACCGCCTGCAGCACCCCGCCGATCCACAGGCTCATGGCCAGCGAATAGCGCCGTGCCACGAAGCCGCCGGCGAAGCCGCCGATCAAGGTGGCGGCCAGGCCGACACCCTTGACGATGGCGGCATAGTCGTTGCGGGTGAAGCCGAGGTCGATCACGAACGGCGCGGTCATGGTGCCGGAAAACGCGTCGGTGAATTTGAAGAGCACCACGAAGGCGAGTGCCGCCAAGGCGTCCTTGCGGACCAGAAATTCGGAGAACGCGCCGATCGCGGCATGCATCACGCGCGAAAATGCGGTCTCGGCGTTGGTCGCAGCCTCCGCGCGGACCGATTGTTCGGGCTCGGTGGCGGCGAGTGCGGTGACGGTGCCGATCAGCACCAAGGCTGCCATCACCACATAGCCCCACATCCATGCTGAAGCGCGTGCGATGCCGGTGCCTTCGAACGCGCTCACCATGAACAGCGCGCCCGCGGTCGAGACCAGCATGCCGATGCGGTAGGCCGCGACATAGGACGCCATGCCGGCGGCCTGCTCGCTCTCGGGCAGGCTTTCGACGCGGAACGCATCGACTACAATGTCCTGCGTCGATGACATCGCCGCGACCAGCAGCGCGCCGAGCGCCACAAACAGCGGCGAGCGCGCCGGATCGGTCAGCGCCAGCAGCAGGATCGCGACGATCAGCAACAGTTGCGAGAACACCAGCCAGCCGCGCCGGCGGCCGAACGCCCGGGTGAAGAACGGCACATGCAGCGCATCGACCAGCGGCGCCCAGAGAAACTTCAACGTGTAGGGCGTGCCGACCAGCGCGAACAGGCCGATGGTGCCGAGGTCGACGCCGGATTCGCGCATCCATACCAGGAGCGTCGATCCCGACAGCGCCAGCGGGAGGCCGGACGAAAAGCCAAGCAGCAAAACGATCAACACCCGCCGTTGCAGATACACCGCGAGGCTTTCGCGGAAGCCGGGGCGGGGCGTTGGCGCGCTAGACATGCTGGATTCAGCCGACGTTACTTCGGGAGCTATCATGAAGTCTTGGTAACAGATTCGGGTAACCACACGAAAAGCCGTCATCGCCCGGCTTACCCATGTCCCCGGTCCGTACACTTGACCGGGCGATGACACTGTGGCGTGTAGTGGTTCCGTGCTTTACCTCGCCCGACCCCGATCTTCTCCCTGCGGGCGAGGTGAAAGAACCCTTACTCCCCCGCCTGCAGCTTGCGGGGCAGGGGGAATAGCTCGGGCGCGCCTGGTTTGACGAGGCGCGGGGGCTCGGCGGGGGCCTCGGTCTTGCTGAAATCCAGCTCCTCGATCCGGCCGGCGCGCTTTTCGATCTTGTCGGCGGAAATCAATATCTGCCGGACATCCTCATTGGCGTCGGAAAAATGCTTCTGCAGCTTCACGACGCGGTCGCGCAGCCGTCCCAGATCGTCGCCGAGGTTGAGCACTTCGGTGCGGATCTGGTCGGCGGCATCGCGCATCCGCGCGTCTTTCAGGATCTGCTGCATCACCTGGATCGCCAGCATCAACAACGACGGCGACACCAGCACCACGCGGGCGCGATAGGCCTTCTGGATCACGTCGTCGAAACCGTCATGAATCTCCGCGTAGACCGATTCGGATGGCACGAACATCAGCGCGGTATCCTGGGTCTCGCCGGTGATCAGGTATTTTTCGGCGATATCGCTGACATGCTTCATGACGTCGGCGCGCAGGCGTTGCGCGGCGGATTTCTTTTCCTCGTCGGTGCGCGCGTCATGCAGCGCGGTCATCGCCTCCAGCGGAAACTTGGCGTCGATGCAGAGCGGGCGCTGGTCGGGGAGAAACACCACGCAATCCGGCCGCTTGCCGCTCGAGAGCGTGAACTGGAATTCGTAAGACCCCTTCGGCATGCCGTCCTGGACGATCGCTTCCATCCGGGCCTGACCGAACGCGCCGCGCGATTGCTTGTTGGCGAGCACGTCGCGCAGCGTCGTCACCTGCGATGTCAGGTCGGTGAGATTTTTGTGCGCATTGTCGATGATGCCGAGCCGCTCGTGCAGCACGCGCAGCGAATCCATGGTGTGGCGCGTGGTCTGCTCCATCGACTGGCCGACGCGGTGGGTCACCGAATCCAGCCGTTCGTTGACGGCGCGCGCCATCTCGGCCTGGCGCCCGGCGAGCGCCTGTCCCATCGCATCGACGCGACCGGTGGCCTCGCTCTGGGCGCGGAGCATCTCGCCCAGGCGCTCCTCCAGCTCGTCGGCGCGAATCGCTTGCGCCATCGCCAGTTCGGCGCCGCGGCGGCCGGATCGCGCGATCACGATGGCAATGCTGAGCAGCAACAAGAGTGCCAGCGCACTGGCGCCGATCAGCGCGACGCCGGCTCGAACCGGCAGGTCGCCGATCATGAAAAGGATCTCGTTCATGCCGCCCTTGTAGCCGATTCGCACCCTAACGCGAACGAAGAGGGAACATTTATGGTTAATCGTGGGTTAATTTTCGCAGGCCGGGCCCGGCCGGGATTCGTGGACCGGACGGTCAAGCGGACGCCGACGGCGCATTGACCCCGGCAAATCAGCAGCTTAAATCGCCCGCCGAGGTACTTATAAAGATCATGGCTATCAGAGAAATTATCATCCTGCCGGACAAGAAGTTGCGGCTCGTCTCCAAACCCGTTGAGAAGGTCACGACGGAGGTGCGCAAGCTCGCCGACGACATGTTCGAAACCATGTATGACGCGCCCGGAATCGGGCTTGCGGCGATCCAGGTCGCGCAGCCGCTGCGGCTGATCACGATGGATCTGGCCAAGCGCGACGAAGACGGCGAGAGCAAGCCGCGCCCCCGCGTCTTCATCAATCCGGAAATTCTCTCGTCGTCGGAGGAATTGTCGGTTTACGAGGAAGGCTGCCTGTCGATCCCGGAATATTACGAGGAAGTGGAACGGCCGGCAAAGGTGCGGGTGCGGTTCACCGATCTCGACGGCAAGGTGCACGAGGAAGACGCCGACGGCCTGTTCGCGACCTGCATCCAGCATGAGATCGATCATCTCAACGGCGTGCTGTTCGTCGATTATCTGTCGAAGCTGAAGCGCGATCGCGTGCTGAAGAAGTTCACAAAAGCCGCCAAGCGCGCGGAGTAGGGGCGCACCCCTCAGTCGTCATGCCCGGGCTTGTCCCGGGCATCCACGCCTTTCTTGCCGAAATTCAAGACGTGGATGGCCGGGACAAGCCCGGCCATGACGAGTAAACTAACAAACTTTCCTCAAGGCACTTCGTGACTATGCCGCTCCGTTTGATCTTCATGGGTACGCCGGACTTCGCGGTGCCGACGCTGCTGGAGCTGGTGGCCCATGGCCATGAGGTCGCGGCGGTCTATACCCGCGCGGCAAAGCCGGCCGGGCGCGGCATGAAACTGCAACTGAGCCCGGTGGAGCAGGAGGCGCGGCGGCTAGGCATCCCCGTCGCAACGCCGGCGACCTTGAAGACGCCGGAAGCCCTCGAGGAATTTCGCGCGCACCAGGCCGATGTGGCGGTGGTCGTTGCCTATGGCATGATCCTGCCGCAGGCCATTCTCGACACCCCAAAGCTCGGCTGCTTCAATTTGCATGGGTCATTGTTGCCGCGCTGGCGCGGCGCAGCGCCCATCAACTGCGCCATCATGGCAGGCGACGCCGAGACCGGCGTGATGGTGATGAAAATGGATGCCGGCCTCGACACCGGCGACGTGGCGATGGCCGAGCGCGTGGCGATTACGGATGCGATGACCGCGGCCGATCTGCACGATGCGCTGGCGCCGCTCGGGGCCGATCTGATGGTGCGCGCGATGGGCGCGTTGGAACGCGGCAAACTGCAGCTTACCAAGCAAAGCGATGAAGGCGTCACCTACGCCGCCAAGATCGACAAGGCCGAGGCGCGGATCGGCTGGGACAAGCCTGCGCGCGCTGTGCTGCGTCATATTCATGGCCTGTCGCCATTTCCCGGCGCGTGGTGCGAGATGCCGATCGACGGCGAGCCCGTGCGGGTCAAGATCCTGCGCTGCGAGATGACCGATGGTTCGGGGCTGGCCGGCGATCTGCTGGATGATCGTCTGGCGGTCGCCTGCAAGCAAGGCGCGATCCGGATTCTCGAACTGCAGCGCGCCGGCAAGGCGCCGATGAAGGCGGAGGATTTTCTGCGCGGAACGCCGATGAAACCTCCGATGCGGCTGCGCTGATGCCCCGCTACAAACTGACCATCGAATATGACGGTGCGCCGTTTTGCGGCTGGCAGCTCCAGGATAATGGCGCCTCCGTGCAGGGCGCGCTGGAAACCGCGATCAAGGCGATCTGCGGCGAGCAGGTTCGCGTCCATGGCGCCGGCCGCACCGATGCCGGCGTGCACGCGCTGGCGCAGGTCGCGCATTGCGATATTGCCAGGCATTTTGTGCCCGGACGATTTCGCGACGGCTTGAACGCGCATCTGCGGCCGCATCCGATCGGCGTGCTGTCGGCGGAGATCGTGCCCGACACATTCGAGGCGCGGTTCTCCGCGAAGAAGCGGCATTATCTCTACCGCATCAGCAATCGCCGCGCCAATCTGGCGCTCGAGATCGGTCACGTCTGGCGATTGCCGAGACCGCTCGATACCGACGCGATGCATGCCGCCGCGCAGCGGTTGGTTGGCAAGCACGATTTCACCACGTTTCGCGACACCGAATGCCAGGCGAAGTCACCGGAGAAAACCCTCGACCAGCTCGACGTCATCAGAGACGGCGACGCGGTCCATATCGTGACCTCGGCGCGCTCGTTTCTGCACAGCCAGGTCCGCTCGATGGTCGGCTCGTTGGTCTGGGTCGGCGAGGGCCGCTGGCGCGCCGACGACCTTGCGGCGGCATTGGCCGCGCGCAACCGCGCCGCCTGCGGTCCGGTCGCACCGCCGGACGGGCTGTATCTGGTCCGGGTGGATTATTAGGCCAGCCCCATCTTCAGAAGTCGTCATGGCCGGGCTGAACAACAAGCCCGGCCATGACGGTGAGGGAGTTACCGGCTCACCCGAAATAGCGATCCAGCATCCCCCGATAGATCCTGGTCAGCTTTTCCAGGTCGGAAACCGGCGTGCGCTCGTCGATCGCGTGCATGGTCTGGCCGACCAGCCCGAATTCGATCACCGGGCAATAGCTGGCGATAAAGCGCGCATCCGAGGTGCCGCCCGAGGTGCTCAATTCCGGTTTGCGGCCGGTGACCTGCTCGATCGCTGCGACCGCCAGATCGGTGAAGGCGCCCGGCTTGGTGACAAACACATTGGCGTTGGAGGGCTCCCACGCGATCCGCGCGCGGATCCGGTTGCCCGCAGCCTTCGTCATGCGCTGCTCGACCAGGGCGCGCAGCGTTTCCTGGGTGTGGAGATCATTGAAGCGGATGTTGAATTTGGCGCGCGCCTGCCCCGGGATCACATTGCCGGCTTTGTTGCCGACATCGACCGAGGTGAATTCGAGGTTCGATGCCTGGAACTGCGCGCTGCCGTGATCGAGCGGCTCGTTGCTGAGCGCCACGATCAGGCTGCGAAATATCCGGCACCGGATTGGCCGCGCGATGCGGATAGGCGACATGGCCCTGAATGCCATCGACGTAAAGCGTGCCCGACAGCGAGCCGCGGCGGCCGATCTTGATGCAGTCGCCGAGCTGCTCGACATTGCTGGGCTCGCCGAGCACGCAATGGTCGAATTTCTCGCCGCGCGCCGCCACCCATTGCAGCAGTTTGATCGTGCCGTTGACGGAGATGTCTTCCTCGTCGCCGGTGATCAGGAACGAGATCGAGCCTTTCGGCTTGCCGCCGTGGTCGGCGAGATATTCCAGCACCGCCGCGACGCTGCAGGCGATCCCGCCCTTCATGTCGACCGCGCCGCGGCCGTACAGAAAGCCGTCCTTGACGTCGCCCGAGAACGCGCCATGGGTCCATGCGGCCTCGTCGCCGGGCGGCACCACGTCGGTATGTCCGGCAAAGGTGATATGCGGCGCCGTATTGCCGATGCGGGCATAGAGATTGTCGATATCGGCGGTGTCGGGTTCGCTGAAGGTGACGCGGTGCACCTCGAAGCCGGCGCCTTTCAGGAGATTCTTCCAGCACGCCGAGCGCGCCGGCATCGGCCGGGGTCACCGAGGGGCAGCGCAGCGAGATCCGGGCGATGGAAAGGGCGGTCAGTCGATCGCTGTGCCAGGCCTCTAATCCCGCAGCAGCTCGTTGATGCTGGTCTTGGCGCGGGTGCGCTCGTCGACGCGTTTCACGATGACCGCGCAGGCGGTGGAGGGGCCCGGCTGGCCGTTCTTCAGCGGCCGGCCCGGCAACGCGCCCGGCACCACCACGGAATATTCCGGCACCTCGCCGATAAACGTTTCGCCGCTGTCGCGGTCGATGATCTTGGTGGAGGCGCCGAGGAACACGCCCATCGCCAGCACCGCACCCTTGCGCACGATCACGCCTTCGGCGACTTCCGAGCGCGCGCCGATGAAGCAGTCGTCCTCGACGATGACGGGCTCGGCCTGCAGCGGCTCCAGCACGCCGCCGATGCCGACGCCGCCGGAAATATGCACGCGCTTGCCGATCTGGGCGCAGGAGCCGACCGTCGACCAGGTGTCGATCATGGTGCTTTCATCGACATAGGCGCCGAGATTGACGAAGGACGGCATCAAGCACGACGTTCTTGGCGATGAAGGCCGAGCGGCGGACGATGGCGCCCGGCACAGCGCGAAAGCCGGCGTCGCGAAACCGGTTCTCGCCCCAGCCGTCGAACTTCGACGGCACCTTGTCCCACCACGACGCTTTGCCGGGGCCGCCGGAAATCGCGCTCATGTCGTTAAGGCGAAACGACAGCAACACCGCCTTCTTCAGCCACTGATTGACCTTCCATTTGCCGCTGGCCTCGCGCTCGGCAACGCGCGCCTCGCCCTTGTCGAGCAGCTCCAGCGCGTGATCCACGGCGTCGCGGACTTCGCCCTTGGTCGCGGTGGAAATGCCGTCGCGGGCATCGAACGCGGCATTGACGGTGGATTCGAGGGAAGCCAGAGACATCGAGATTTCCTTCAGGTTTCCTTGGGCGATGTTGTTGAGGGCGGTGATTAGGGGCTTTTGTCGGGATTTGGGAGCGGAGAGTCGAAGACGCGTTCGACCTTCGTCCCGGCGCAGGAGCCTGTGAACCTATCTGAAGGCGGGCGCCTGCGGGCGGCGGGTAATGTTGGGGAGGCAATCCGGTTTCACGCTGCGGAAGCAGGCATTGCCCTCAAGCGCAGGGCAATGATGAGGTTGTGGGCGAGCGCGTGCCACAGCCCGATCGCTTGCACCTTGGCAAGTCCTCGCACCAGAAGCGTGCCGAAGCCCCGGTTCTTGAGGTTTGCGTTGACCCGTTCGATCCGTCCCCTCTTTTTCATGATCGCCTCTGCCTCGTTCGTGGTCATCCGCTGCCGCCAGTCCTTGATCGTCTGCGGCTCTTTTTCTCGCTGCTTTTGCCGCGCCAGCAGCGTCTTTGGCTTGACGTCGGTGCGATCCCTGGGTGGATGAATGTAGACGCCGACGGGCGTTTCAGGCCGGTTGCTGAGGGTTGCAATATCATCGATCTGCGCGAAGCCGGTGTCCGCCAGCACGCGTTTGATCGGCCGCCCGAGCCGTTGCTCGCTCGCCTCGAACATGGGCCGCACCAGACCGCTGTCGTTGCGCCGGTCCGTCGCCATGATCGCGGTGACGAAGCCATGATCCGTCGTTGCTGCAATCTGCACATTGTAGCTCGCCCGCACCGCTCCGTCCGCGCACCGCATGCGCCGCGCCTGCGGATCGGTGAGCGACGCCCGTGCCTCTTTTTGCTTGGCTACCTCTTTCGGGCTCTGCTTGGCGCGTTTGGCTTTCTCCGCTTCGATCTCGGCCAGTTTGGCACGTGCCTTTTCGATCCGCTCCTGCGTCTCGCGCAGGCCTCGTGCCCGCGCCGCTTGGGTGCGCTTGGAACTCGCCGCCGGGTCCGCATCGACCTCGGCTTTCAAGGCGACGACACGGGCCTTCGCGGCCGCCTCCGCCTCGTCCAGACGCAGCGCGCGCTTGTACGAGCTCTTGCCCGCAGAAGCTTTGATTTTGGTGCCGTCGACAACGATCTCGTCGGCGTCAAACAGTCTCTCCGCCATGAACACTGCCAGCGTTTCGGTGAGCAGAGCGTCGAGCACATCGGCATGCGCCACCCGGAAGTCCGCAAGCCCGTGGTAGTTGACCGGCACGCCGCACGCGACCCAGCGATAGGCCAGATCCTGGCTGGTCAACCGGTCCAGTTCCCGCGCCGAGCCAACCCCGTCCATCGTCGCCAAAAGCCACAACGCAAACAGCACACGCGGGTCGGCGGCAGGCCGACCCGCCGTCCCCTCACGCGCTTCGACCTTGTCGTAAAGCACCGTCAAATCGAGCGTCTCGACGAACCCCACCACCAATCGCGCACGATGGTCCGGTGCCAACCAGCCATCCGGATTGATCAGGTCCCACGACAGTTGGGCCCGGTTCGCAACCACAACCCGAGCCTTGCCTCGTCCCGCCATGTTTCTGATCCATCAAAACTGTCGCTGCCCACACCTCCAGTAAATCACAGTTCGTCGGAAATTGAGACGATTTCTTCACAGGCTCGAAGGCC
Source organism: uncultured Pseudomonadota bacterium (assembly GCA_963729395.1). GTDB lineage: Bacteria > Pseudomonadota > Alphaproteobacteria > Rhizobiales > Xanthobacteraceae > Bradyrhizobium. Next base: position 30,647 of record CAVSOS010000020.1, read on the forward strand.
GGGACCCATACTCCGTGCCGGTCATGGTGAGCACGGCGCCAGTTACATCCGATTGTTGTTCGCATCAGGGATTAGCATTCAGGTCACGGGTTATGGGTCCCGGCCTTCGCCGGGACGACAGCGGAGATCTTCATCACGGCATCGCAAAGCGCAGCGTCTTGCCGCCGCTCGACATGTCGACGGCGGCAAAGCCGGTGGCGGCGAGGCCGCGGGTGCCGCAGTCGCCCTGCTCATTGATTTCGAATTTGCTTTCGCGGGTGCAAAGCTGGGTGGTGCCGCCCCAGTTCAGCGGCTTGTCCTTGAACTTGATGGTGCGGTTGTCGGCATCGACGGCCTCGGCGAAACTGAAAATCTGCCTGGGCTGGCCGATGACGTCGGGATGCAGGCATTTGCCGGGATCGATCCGGTACCAGCCGCGGCTGACCACGGTCTTGCCGTCGTCGGTGCCGACCGCGGCCATGATCTTGTGCGGCGTGTCGTTGCACCAGGTCAGCCCGGTGGAAGACGGCGATTGAACCGCGTCGATCATGGTCGCGAAGAAATTCGGCGCCTGCACGATGTCGGGCGTCAGCCCGCGGCTTTTCAGGAACGCCGCCAATGCGGCTTGCGTTTTCGGACCATCGACGCCATCGATCGGCGCGGCGTCGTAGCCCGCGATCACCAGCAGCCGCTGAATGCCGGCGAGCCTCGCCTGCTCGTCGTCATATTCGCTGTCCTCGGCCAGATAGGCCACCAGATTGCCGTCATCGGTCGCGGTCGGGGTGATCTGGGTAAATGGCGCCGGCGTCTGGCCGGTGCGGCACTGCCGCGCGGCCGCGATCACGAAATTGTCGGGCGCGATGCACAGCGTGTCGCCGCCGTTCTGCGGGATCGGCGAGGAGCCGTAGACGCCGAGCGCGCGGGCGTTGAGCAGGATGCGGTCGGCGGTCAGCGTGCCCTGCGACGACGACGCGGCACGCCGCCGGATCGATGCGGAACCATCCGCGCGTCGCGGTGGCGGCCTTGTCGTCGATGCCGATCGCGGCCTCGACCACATAGCTCATGCGATTGCAGAGTTTAAGGTCGGCATAAGCATTGCGCAGCCGACATCGCCAAGACCAGTGCAACGGCCGGAATAATCGCCGGCCTGCGAATGCCGAGCCTTCCGTCGTCGTCTGCGTCGTCATCACTTGTGGATCAGTGTGCCCGTGCCCTGGTCGGTGAACAGTTCGAGCAAGACCGCGTGCGGCGTCTTGCCGTCGATGATGACGACGCCCTGGACGCCCTGCTCGAGCGCGTAGATGCAGGTTTCGACCTTCGGGATCATGCCGCCGGAAATGGTGCCGTCGGCGATCAGCTTGCGCGCATCCTTCACCGACAGTTCCGGAATCAGCTTCTTCGACTTGTCGAGCACGCCGGGAACGTCGGTCAGCAGCAACAGCCGCTTGGCCTTCAGCGCGCCCGCCACCGCGCCGGCAAAGGTGTCGGCGTTGACATTGAAGGTCTGCCCGGTCTTCGACGTCGCCAGCGGCGCCAGCACCGGGATCAGTTCATGGCCGATCAGCTGGTTCAGCAGCGTCAGGTCGACCTTTTCGGGTTCGCCGACGAAACCGAGATCGACCACCTTTTCGATATGGGAACCCGGATCGACCATGGTGCGCGTCGCTTTCGACGCCGTCACCATGTTGCCGTCCTTGCCGCACAGGCCGACGGCCTTGCCGCCGGCCTCGTTGATGTAGCCGACCAGCTGCTTGTTGATCGAGCCCGCCAGCACCATCTCGACGATCTCGATGGTCGCGGCATCGGTGATGCGCAGGCCGGCGGCGAATTCGGATTGGATGCCGAGCCGCTTCAGCATGGTCGCGATCTGCGGCCCGCCGCCATGCACCACCACCGGGTTGATCGCGGTCTGCTCCAGCAGCACGATGTCGCGCGCGAACGCCTTGGCGACGTCTTCGGCGCCCATGGCATGGCCGCCATATTTGATGACGATGGTTTCCTCGTCATACTGCTGCATGTGCGGCAGCGCCTCGGACAGGATGCGGGCCTGATCGAGCGGACTGATGTATGGCGCGTCGGTCATGAAGCGGGTCCTCGGTCATGCGAAAGGGTCGGGCGGTTTCTATCCGATTGGCGGGCGCGGCGCAAAGCTACTGCTGTCGACGGTCCTCAACTCCGTCGCGGCCATGCGGCCGCCACCGCGAGCACAAGCCAGCTCACGATCAGCAGCGTGCCGCCGGTCGGCGCGGCCAGCGGAAACAGGCCATGGCCGGCATATTGCCGCAGCGTCAGATCGCCGGCGAACAACGCCGCGGCGACGACAAAGCCCCAGGCCGCTGCGATCCCGATTGCTTGCATGAATGACGCCGCGTTCGGCCAGCGCCACGGCCGCGAGCACGGCGGTGGCGTGAAACAACAGCATCGAGGACGCCGGCGCCAGCCGCGTGGCGTCGGGTTGATGCGCCGCCACCGCCGCCAGGATGACGCCGTCGGCGCCCATGACGCCGGCCAGGATGACCAGAATGCGAAACAGCCGGGTCTCCATCATCGGCTGCGCTCGCCGAGCAGGCGCACCATCGCGGCGCGCAGTTCCGGCATCCCGGCGCCGGTACGCGAGGATGTCACCAAAACGTCAGGAAAGGCGGCGGGATGTTTGGCAAGCGCCGCCACGGTCTCGGCGGTGCGCTGCTCGAGTTCGGCAGGCTTCACCTGGTCGGCCTTGGTGAGCACGACCTGGTAGCTCACGGCTGATTTGTCGAGCGTCTTCAGCACATCGAGATCGACCTCCTTGAGGCCATGCCGTGCATCGATCAGCACATAGACCCGCGCCAGACTGCTGCGGCCCTGCAGGAATTTGTGGATCAGCGCGGTCCAGGACGCGACCTTGGCCTTGGGCGCGGAGGCGTAGCCGTAACCGGGCATGTCGACCAGCCGGAGGCCGGCATTGTCCGGGCCCTTCGAAGAAGATCAGTTCCTGGGTGCGGCCCGGCGTATGCGAGGTTCGCGCCAGCGCGTTGCGGCCGGTCAGCGCATTGATCAGGCTCGATTTGCCGACATTGGAGCGGCCGGCGAATGCGACCTCCATGCCCGCCATCGGCGGCAGCGTCTCGATCGAGGGCGAGGCCCAGAAGAACTGCCAGTCGCCGGCGAACAGCTTGCGGCCCTGCTCGATCAGCTTCGCATCGATATCTGCGCTCATGCGAAGGCTTTCATTGGGGGCGCAAAAGCGGGCCAGCCGTCATTGCGAGCGAAGCGAAGCAATCCAGTTCACCGGGCTTAGCTGGATTGCTCACATGGGGAATGTGTGAGTCAAGATGAGGAGTCACTTTTTTTGTTCGACTGCGGCCACCTCTTCGTCCCGACCACGGGCGGTGCAGGATGACGCGCGCAGATCAAGCCAAGGCCGGCGCTTTAGGGCCGGCGCGCAGCGGCTTGGCCTTGAGTTGATCGAGCACGTCATCGTGCCTGGTCGGTCGGGCACGACAGGAACTCCTCGTGTTGGCGGTTGGGTCAGGGCATCTGCAATCCTCGCATTTGCGATCCAAGGTTCGAGCCGGTTCGGCGATCTGGGTTGCTTGCCAGATCAAACTCACATTCGGTCGTCGCGCGAGGCGACCGCACCAGGATTCCGCTTGCGGCGGGCAGGCTCGAGAGGACGAGGCCATTCTTCGTTGCGGCGTTTGAAGCCATGCAATCCATCGGTTCGTCCACCCGGATCTTCCGAGACTGATCGGGCCTCGGCAGATAGGTTATGGTTCTTTCGTTGCGTGCGGGCGACGGAGCTTGCCGCTGGGCCCGGTCCCGGATCAGGCGGCTGGCTTCATCACAGCCCCCTCGATGACGAGGCCTTGGGTGATATACTTCCACAACGCCACGAGAAGCTTGCGCGCCAGCGCCACGATCGCGCGCTTGCGGCCTTGCGGGCTACGCTCCTTGAACCAGCGCGTCAGGGCCGACTGCGGCTGGTGACGTATCCACAGCCAGGCGAGCTGGATCATCGTGGTCCGCAGCCTGGGATTGCCGGCCTTCGACACGCCCTGCTCGTGCCGGATGCCTCCGCTTTGCCAGGGCGTTGCCGCAAGGCCCGCATAGGCGGCGACCTGGCGGCGGTTGGCGAACTGCCGGTAGAACGCCTCCGACCAGAGAACGGCGGCGAAGTTGGCGCCGAGCCCTTTCAAAGCCAGCAGCATCGCCACCGGCTCCGGCGCGGCCTTTCCGTCTGCGGGCTTCTCTGCAGGCTTCCTGGCTGCGGCCAGCAGAGCATCCCGTCCGACCTCGACCGCCTTGATCTGTTCCAGAAGCAGTTCGATCCGATCAAGCTCGCGGCCGATCTGCGCCTTCAAATGCGACGGCAGCACCCGTCCATCTCCGGTGCGCAACGCCGCAAGCCGCGCCCGCCGATCGCGCCGCAGCGGCCCGTAGTCGGATATCCCCTGCGCGAACAGCAGCCCCTTGATCCGGTTCACATGGGTGATCCGCTCGGCGATCAGTGTCTGGCGCTCGCGACACAGCCTTCGCCGGTCTTCTTCCTCCGGCGAAGGCGCAACCACCATCGCGCATACCCGCGGCTCGCCGCGCTTGTAGGCGAGAAGCGCCCGCAGCAGCGTCTCACCGTCGAGCCGGTCCGTCTTGGCCCGCCTGCGCCGTCGCGGCATCGCGATCGAGGCCGGATCGACCACATAGCTCTCAATGCCGTTCTGTTGCAGAACACGGTGCAGCCAGAACCCGTCCAGCCCGGCCTCCTCAATCGTGATGATCGGATAACTCTCACCGGTCCTGGCCTCCGCCTTGCGCCGGAGGTCTGCGAACAGCTTCATCAAGCCGGCAACATCGCCGGCCGCGACGCTGTGCTTGGACATCTTCTCGCCCTTGCCCGGCGACAGCGACGTCACCAGCCAGTTCGAACGGCTCAGTTCCAACGACACAAAAATTGCGCCAATATGCGTGCGGATAGCGGCCAGTCCGTCGGAAGGATGATCGAGCAACATCGTTGTCTCCAGGTTGAGTGGTTTCAGCAACCTCAGTCTGGCCTCAGACTTGGTCGCTATCCACTCCCCATG